>NZ_JAAMPT010000192.1 GCF_012911605.1 Flavobacterium solisilvae
CCTAAAATCTCCGCTATTTTGGTCGTTAAATTGAAACTCTCATAACCTACTGCACCTGTGTAATCACATAAATGGTAATCTGTTGGCTCGGTCGCTTCTGGCGTTGGGTTGACGATTAATTCTAGTTCGACAACTTCAAAACAACCAGAAGTAGCAGATTCTACTCTAATATAGATTGTTTGATTCCATGGATTTATATTAGGATAACTCGTTGGACTTGGGATAATTGTTCCATCGATAATAGCATCTGTTTCGGTTTCGTGATAAGTTACTGTATAAGTATTACTTCCTATTATAGAAGAAATAGCACTTGTCAAATCAAAAACAGAAAAACCATCATTATTTGGATCACATAATTCTAACGGTAACGGATTTGGGTTAACTACAACATCATTTACAAATGGATTAACCACAAAGTTAAACGGTGCTGACGTACAATTTCCAACAGTTTGAATAGCAACAATAGTATGATTTCCTGCTGATAAATTATTAAAAACAGGGGAAATTTGAGGTGTTGAACCATCCAATGAATATACAAACTCATTTCCTAAAGGACTAGTTACAACAACTTGGTTTCCACTACAATTTTCGATAATATCAATAGCCACAACAGGTTCCGGTATAATTGTTACCTCAACGGGTTGAATAGTTGAACAACTTCCATTAGTCAATCGAATATAATAAGTTCCATCAGTATCAACCGCATTGGGGTTATTCAAAACCACTGTTCCAGCTGAATCTTGCCAATACGTTAGTGTTCCTGTTGAGCTTCCTGCGGTAACCGAAGCTACTGTTAAATCTACTGTTACAGGAGAACAAACGGTTGAAGGATTCGTAATTACCAAAGTTGGATTTGGATTAACCGTTACCACAACTGGTTGAATAGTTGAACAAATTCCATTAGTTAATTTAATATAATAAGTTCCATCTGCTGTAATTGCATTTGGATTATTCAAAACAGTGGTTCCTGCAGCATTTGTCCAATAAGACAATGTTCCCGTAGAACTTCCAGCTGTAACCGAAGCTAATGTCAAATCTACCGTTGATGGTGAACAAACCGCTGGTGGATTTGTGATTACCAAAGTAGAACTTGGATTAATAGTCACAACAACAGGCTGAATAGTAGAACAACTTCCATTAGTCAATCTGATATAGTACGTTCCACTACTTGTAACAGCATTTGGATTATTCAAAACAGTAGTTCCTGCTGAGTTTGTCCAATAAGTCAATGTTCCTGCAGAACTTCCTGCGGTAACAGAAGCAACTGTTAAATCTACTGTTGCAGGAGAACAAACCGCTGGTGGATTCGTAATAACTAAAGTTGGACTTGAATTAATTGTTACCTGAACTTGTTGAATAGTTGAACAACTTCCATTAGTCAATCGAATATAGTAAATTCCATCCGTTGCAATTGCAGTTGGATTATTCAAGACTATCGTTCCTGCCGAGTTTGTCCAATAAGTCAATGTTCCTGGAGAACTTCCCGCTGTAACCGAAGCTAATGTTAAATCTACAGTTGATGGTGAACAAATCGTTGGTGGATTTGTGATTACCAAGGTTGGTGAAGAAGTAACAACAATTGTCATTGAAGTTCTTGAAGCACACTGCTCAGGATTTGGTGTAAAAACATAGGTACCAGTATTCATATTATCAACAACAGCTGGCGACCAAGTACCTGTTTTACCATTCAAAGAAGTTAAAGGTAAGTTAGGTATAGTTTGTCCAGCACAATATGGTCCTAATTGAGTAAAAGTAGGTACTGTTGTAGATGCTGTTAATGAAGCACCGCAAACGCCATTCCATGTTAAAGAGAAAGTAACGGTTTGTCCTGGAGCAACTCCTGGAACAGAAAAATTTGAAGGTGAAACATGTGTTCCTATTACAGGTGTTCCACCATCTATAGAATACGAATAGGTAAAATTAGTTTGCCCTATATTATTAAAATCAAATGCTACACTGGTTGGAGTAGAATTAGCTACATCACAAAATAATTGTGGTGCTTGTGAAGGCGGTGTATTACTAACAATAACAACAATTGCTACCCTAGGACTTTCACATGCTCCAATAGTTTGACTTACATAATAAGTTGTTGTTCCATTAGCGGTAGTTGATGGAGTTGGCGCTGTACTTGAAACTGTTCCACCAGTAGCATTAGTTCCATACCAATTTAATGTTCCTCCTGCTGATGGAGTTGCTGTCAATGCTGATGCTGTAGCATTTTGACAATAAGTTATTGGTGATACAACAGTAGGTGTTAACGAAGTTCCAATACTAATTGTAACAGAAGAACTTATTGAAACATTACAAACATTCGTGGCTGTCAAAGTCAATGTAATAGTTCCAGTTGCTGTTGAAGGAACATTATAATTAGAATTTAGCGCTGTTGGCGCACTAAATGTTCCTCCAGAATCAGAAGTCCATTGTAATGACTGATATCCTTGCGCTGTTCCTGTCAAATTAACAACAGAACCTGGACTAACACATGATGTTGGAGAAGCAGTAGCATTAACTGTAAAAGGCGGAACTGGAGCAGTACATCCTTCGTTTACATAAGTTGGAACTCCCGAAGGACTAAAATTAACAGCAGCTCCATCTTGCTCCGCTAATGTTCCTCCTGAAACTCCAAAAATATTAACCAAATTACTTCTTTCATAAGTTACAGTATCTGAACAAGTTCCTCCAAATGATATCGACAATGTTCTAGTTCCTGGTGTTGGATTATAATTACCAAAATGACCTCCAGTTACTGAATTATTATTTTGAAAAATAATGTATAAAGTACTAGTTAATGAATTAAAAGAATTGTAGTTTATCGTAAAATTTTGACTAGTAACAAGTAAAACAGTTGAGTTGGCCGGTAAAACTCCACCTGTAGGTTCTAAAACTTGACCACAATTTCCTGCTGCAATAATAGAAGCATTTATTGAAGCTACTTTTGCCGCAGTTGTTGCATTTTGAATGACACCTGTCCATGCATTAGATGGCCAATTTACACTCAAATTAGCAACATTTAAAGGGTTTGGTCCTACTCTAAACCTAACCATCTCATTAAAACCTTCATCATTTGAAGGGGAAGTTGCAGAACAAGCATCAACCAAAATAGTTTGAATATCAACGCACTGAGCGTTTATATTTCTAACAAAAATTAAAAGTAATAATGTTATTAAATACTTTGAAGTAAATTTAATTTTCATGAAATTCATTATTTAGTGCTTTTTCTTCTATCGCGTTCTGCTTTCAACAAATTTAGTTCTCTGCTGGTTTGTCCAGCTACTGATGTATTTTCTTCAGCACGACGAATTAAATAAGGCATAACATCGCGAACTGGTCCAAAAGGTAAATATTTAGCAACATTATAACCGTTTTGAGCAAGATTGTAACTGATATTATCGCTCATTCCATATAATTGTCCAAACCAAATTCGATTATCATTTTTTGCAATATTCATTTTTTGCATTAAATCCATCAAATTATACGAGCTTTCTTCATTGTGTGTTCCTGCAAAAATGGACATCTTTTCTAAGTTTTCCATCATATAAATTACGGTTGTGTCATAATTTATATCGGTTGCTTCTTTTGAGGCACAAATTGGTGTTGGATAACCTTTTTCTTCCGCACGCTTATTTTCTTTTTCCATATAAGCACCGCGAACCAATTTCATTCCAATGTGGAAATTCTCGGTTTTAGCTATGTTGTGTAGTTTTTTCAAATAATCCAATCTATCCCAACGATATAATTGCAATGTATTGAAAACAATAGCTTTATCTTTATTGTATTTGCGCATCATATCGGTTACTAAATCATCGGCTGCATCTTGCATCCAACTTTCTTCACCATCAATTAATAATGCTACATCTTTTTCGTGAGCTGTTTTACAGACAATATCAAATCGTTCTACGACTCTATTCCATTCTACTTGCTCTTCGGGAGTTAACGGTTGTTTTTCTCCTAATTTTTCATAAAGATAAAAACGACCAAAACCTGTAGGTTTAAACACGGCAAAAGGAATAGCAAGTCGTTCTTTGGCAAACTCAATGGTTTTCAACGTCATTTCCAAAGCAGCGTCAAACTGTTCTTCTTCTTCTTTTCCTTCCACCGAATAATCCAAAACAGACGAAACGCCTTTAGTAAACATTTTATCTACAACAGTTAAACAATCATCTTCGGTCGTTCCGCCACAAAAATGATCAAAAACCGTAGCTCTAATCAATCCTTCAACAGGTAAATGTGCTTTTAAAGCAAAATTAGTTACCGCAGTTCCAATTCGAACAAGCGGTTCATTAGCAATCATTTTAAACAAAAAGTAAGCTCTATCTAATTCGGTATCAGTTTTTAGCGCAAAAGCAACTTCGGTATTATTGAAAATCTTTTCCATATTTGTATAATAATGCCGCAAATATAAATAGTATAAAGTGATAATAAATTAAAATTTACGTTATTTTTGGAGCATAATTTAAAGATAATGCAACACATAGAAGCAAACGGTTACTCCGTTTTTTTTAACGAAAAAGGATATACTTCTTTGAACCATTTTATCTCTCAAAGAAACTATTCCAATATTTTTATAATTTCGGATACCAATTCAAATGAAAATTGTTTGCCTAAGTTTCTTTCTTTGCTTGAAACGGACAAAAACAATGAGATTATTGAAATTGAACCAGGCGAAACCGAAAAAAACATCACAACTTGTGTTGAAATTTGGTCTATACTAACTGAACTTGGTGCTGACAGAAAATCGCTTCTAATCAATATTGGCGGCGGAGTTATTACAGATATTGGCGGATTTATTGCTTCTACATTTAAAAGAGGAATTGATTTTATAAATATTCCAACTACGCTTTTAGCTATGGTTGATGCGTCTATTGGCGGGAAAAACGGCGTGGATTTAGGCAATTTAAAAAACCAAATTGGCGTTATTAATGTGCCAAAAATGGTTATCATCGACACCGATTTTCTTTCAACTTTACCCCAAAACGAAATGCGTTCAGGATTGGCAGAAATGCTGAAACACGGATTAATTTTTGATGAAAAATATTGGAACGAATTCAAAGATTTAAACCAAAAAGATTTTGCCGATTTTGACCAATTAATTCATCGTTCGGTTGAAATTAAAAACGAAATCGTGATGCAAGATCCAACCGAAAACGGAATTAGAAAAGCACTAAATTTTGGTCATACACTTGGTCATGCTATAGAAAGTTATTTTCTTGAAAACGAAAGCAAAAAAACCTTACTACACGGCGAAGCTATTGCCATTGGAATGATTTTGGAAAGTTTTCTTTCCTATGAAAAAGAACTTATTTCAAGAGAAGAATATCAAGAAATAAAGTATGTTCTAAAAGAAATCTATCCATTTATAGAATTCGATAAAAATGATATTGAACAAATAATAAAACTATTATCTTTTGACAAAAAAAATGAATACGGGAAAATTCTTTTTGTTCTGCTTGACAAAATCGGAAACATAAAAATCAATCAACAAATCAACAACGAATCAATTTTTAAAGCATTCGAAGACTATCATTTATAAATCTCCTGTTTTATTACTTTCTATTTTAGAAAGCACAAAAAAATGCCTAACTTAAAATTAAGTTAGACACTTTCCTACTTATTAAGTAAACTTAACTATTGCTTAACAATTTTTTTAGTAAAAACTCCTCCGTTATTAGAGTAACTTTTCACAAAATAAACTCCTGAATTCAAATCAGAAATATTGATTTGAGGAATATTATCAGAAGAAGTTATGTGTTTTACAGTTCTTCCGTTAATATCTACAACAGAAATAATTTCTACATCTACAGAACTAACAATATTTAATACATCTTTTGTAGGATTCGGATACAACGAGATTTCATTTTTAATATTATTATCTATTCCTAAATCATCTACACAAGTAACCTGAGTCGGAATATTACTATTTGTTGTTGTACCATCTCCATTTCCTAATTGATATAGGTTATCTGTTCCCCAAGCCCAGATTGAAGTATCATCTTTTACAGCTCCAAAATGAAAACCACCAACTCTTAATGTTAAAGTTTTCCAATCATCATCTGTTCCTACTTGCTGTGGAGCTAAATCATTTGTATTACCAGCAGTTCCTCCTGTAATACCGCCATGATTAACACCAAAAGCATAAAGTGTATTATCACTTTTTATAACAGCAGAAGCATCCCAAGATGTAGCAATTTGCTTATAATTAGAAGCCGATTCTATAGCTTGCGGAGTTCTAAAATATTGTGCTCCAGCATCAACAATTCCTAATCTTCCATGTCCACTATATCCCCATCCAAAAAGCTTTCCTGTTGTTTTTAATCCTAAAACATGATAAACACCACAAGAAACATCACTCCAATTTGTGTCTGTTCCTATTTGAACAAAAACAGTAGATTCTCCACTTATAGCACCCGTTCCTGTTTGCCCTTCTATATTAGTTCCTGTAGACCATAATGTTCCATTTGTTTTAATTCCAAATGAGTTATAATATCCAGCAGATGTTTTTGACCAATCTGTAGAAAGAGAAGATTCCTGTTGCCAAGTATTATACCAACCTACACTTGTTCCCATACCTAGACAACCCCAGTCATTATAACCTGAACCCCACATTGTACCATCATTTTTAACAATCATTGTATGATGATAACCTGCAGAAAAAGATGATACGTTTGATTGCATCAAAACTGGAGAATACTGATCTATGTTGTTTCCGTTAGCCAAATTACCGTATTGGTTATCTCCCCAACCATAAAGATCATTATTAGTTTTTTTTGCTAGAACAAACCAACGCCCAACAGAAATATCCGTCCAATCTGTATCTGTTCCTATCTGTGTAGGATGTTGTACAATTGTTGTTACTCCTGATCCATTACCAAGAATCCCATTAATATTTTGTCCCCACATCCAAAGTGTTCCATCTTCTTTCAAAGCAACACTAAAAGTTTCTCCTTGTGAGAATTTTTTCCATCCTGAAATGGAACATTGTGCATTTGCATTTGTATATACAGTTGCAAATAAAACCATTGTTAAAACCAACTTAAATGTCTTAACTAAAGACAAAAAATAGTAAAAATGCTTCATAATTATAGGGTAATTTAAAAGTTAATACAACAAATTTAATTAGTCTCTACTCTACTTACAATCACAAAGCGTAAGGAATTACATAAAAAATAACAGTGGGGATTTATTCTTTTTTTATTACATTCTAAGTTTTAAAAGAAATAAAAACATCTATTAAAAAAAAGGATGAAATAACACCCAAAATATTAAAATACAAATAGTTAACTAAAAAAAATAAAGAGAGTAATTCATAATTAATTACATTTGATTTAAGGTATGCTTTATTCAAATCCCTACATTTACTCCTACAAATTTAATCTCATAATATGAAACGACATTACTTACTTACACTCTTTTCAATTTTTGTTTCATTTTATACAAACGCTCAGAAATCAACACAAGAAATTGATAAAGTATTACAAGAAATAACAAAAGAGAGTAATCTTTTAAAAAGAATTGAAGAAATAGAAAACATATTCAATATCTCACAAAAGATAGGATATACAGATGGAATGATTATAAGTGGAAGACTGTTGATGTTGAACGCATCTAGAATGAGTGATTATGAAAATGTGATAAAAACAGGAGATAAAATAAAAAACTTAAAACCTGTAACAAACAAAAATCTAAATGCTCCTTTTTCAGATATCTTTCGCATGAACGGGTTAGCTAAATCGTATTTAGGATTTAGTGATATTGCTTTTCAAGAATTTAAAAAAGCTTTGGAATATGGAAATAAAATAGAATCTTATAACTCTAGACATTACAAACTGTCTTTGATTTATGAAAATATCACGATCTGCTACGAAAACGAAATAAAAAAAGAAGACAGTATTAGGTATTATCTTGAAAAAAGTATTGAAAAATCAAAAATGATAAAAGATGATGGTATAGACATTTCTGTAAATCATAAATATGACGCAATCGCAAATACTTATAATTTACTAGGTGATTTCTATATGAAGGATGGAAAGCATAAAAACATAAAAAAAGCCGGGGAATATTACAAACTTTGTGTTAACCTTCATGAAAAATATGAAACTCTTTTGACAAATAAAATTTTCTCTCTGTTATCTTTAGGAGAATATTATCATAAAGTGGGTAAATATAAAGACGCAACTGAAACATTAGAAAAATCTTTACAATTAGAAAAAGGCGCTTCCAACCCTTTGAACAGACTATTGGCTTTTCGGATTCTAACAAAATCTTATATTGAGTTAAACCAACCTGAAAAATCCAAAAAGTTTTTAGATGATTATACCACACTCCGCGACAGTATTGAATACACAAAAAAAAAATCAATTAACAAAATTATTGATACTATTTCTTTAAAAGAACATGAAAAACATAAGACATCTTTAAACAATATTTTAATTACAAGTACAATATTTTTCCTTATATGTGGACTGATTATATTCATTTCCTGGAAAAGACATAATAAAAAACTACATAACAATTACAAAAAACTGATGAAAAAAATAAAACAGGAGAACAAATTTGACAAGAACAATTTATTAGATAACACTATTATTTCAGAAGGAGAAAATATAAAGAACAATATTTTTTCTATTAATAAAAAATCAAACCTATATTCAGGGAATTTCCAAAATAACACCACAAATATTGTAAATGAAACCGTTAACAGCATCTTAAAAAAACTGGAAAAATTTGAAAAACAAAAAAAATATATTAAAAAAGATGTCAACCTAGCAAGTCTTGCCACATATTTAGGTACAAATACAAAATACTTATCTGAAATTATCAAATTACATAAAGAGAAATCGTATAGTTCTTATATCAACGGTTTAAGAATAGATTATATTGTGTCTCTATTGTATGAAGAGCCAAAATACAGAGAATACAAAATTAGCTATTTGGGAGAATTATGTGGATTTGCTTCTCGGGAAGTTTTTAGTATAGTATTTAAAAAAGAAACAGGAATTACTCCATTTTATTTTATTGAAAATCTAAAAAAGAAGATATAGTAACATGTCTATAAAGTGATATTGAACAAATATAAAGCTATTATCATTCAACAAAAAATAATGCAAAAAAATCTAATTTGCTTTACTTACCAAAATCGAAAAAGAGGAAAACAACTAAACAATTAATAATCAAATAATTACATTCATTTTTAAAAACCATAAATCTTAATATATTTTTCATATCAATAGTTGTAATTCGATTTAATATTTTTTTACATTTGCCGTAATGAAAAAATCGGTTAAGACTTCTGATTACAACAACTACGAAAAAGAAATTAACATAAATTTCTCCGTTTTCATTACACATTTTTTTAGTGTAAAAAATGTTGTTAGTTCATTATGCTCAGAAATTGCTTTCCTTTTTAATGAAAAACTACCCATTATCTATGCAAACATTAGAGTTTGAATAATGGATTATTTTGTTTTATTAAAATATCATAATCCTTTAAAAAATTCAAATTACACTAATGAATACTAAATATTTTGACCTTATCAACCAAACGTATTATTTTCCACAAGAAGAATTTACATTAAATAAAGATAGTGCGTTACTTTTTCACAATATCGATTTAATGAAATTGGTTGAACAATATGGAACACCATTAAAATTCACTTATTTACCTCAAATTTCCAATAACATAAAAAAAGCCAAAAATTGGTTTAGAAATGCTATGGAAAAAAATGCTTATGAAGGTAAATACTACTACTGTTATTGCACAAAAAGTTCTCATTTTGAATATGTCATGAATGAAGCTTTCAAAAACAATATTCACGTAGAAACATCATCAGCATTTGACATTAATATTGTTGAAAATTTACTCGAAAACGGTAAAATCAACAAAAGCACTTATATTATTTGTAACGGTTTTAAAAGAGATCAATACATTACCAATATTGCTCGATTGATAAACAATGGTCATAAAAATACCATTCCAATTATCGATAATTATGAAGAACTTGATTTGCTTCAAGCGGAAATTAAAGGAAAATTTAAAATTGGAATTAGAATTGCAGCCGAAGAAGAACCAAAATTTGAGTTTTATACTTCTCGTTTAGGAATTGGTTACAAAAACATTTTAGCTTTTTACAAAAAACAAATTCAGGAAAATGATAATTTGGAGTTGAAAATGCTTCACTTTTTTATCAACACCGGAATAAACGATACGGCTTATTATTGGAACGAATTGGTAAAATGTATTAAAGTTTACATCCAATTAAAAAAAGAATGTCCTTCGCTGGATGGTTTAAATATTGGCGGCGGATTTCCAATAAAAAATTCTTTGGCTTTTGAATATGATTACCAATATATGATTGACGAAATTATCAATCAAATAAAAATTGCGTGTGAAGAAGCAGAAGTTGATGTTCCAAATATTTTTACCGAATTTGGTTCCTTTACCGTTGGCGAATCAGGCGGCGCAATTTATCAAGTTTTATATCAAAAACAACAAAATGATAGAGAAGCTTGGAACATGATTGACAGTTCATTTATCACTACTTTACCTGATACATGGGCAATTAACAAACGATTTATCTTGCTTGCTATTAATAGATGGAACGATACGTATGAACGCGTTTTATTGGGTGGAATGACTTGTGATAGTGATGATTATTACAATTCTGAACAAAATATGAATGCTATTTATTTGCCAAAATACAACAAAGAAAAACCTTTATACATTGGATTTTTCAATACTGGTGCTTATCAAGAAACGATTGGTGGATACGGTGGTTTACATCACTGTTTAATTCCACAACCCAAACATATTTTGATAGATAGAGACAAAAACGGAATTTTAGCAACCGAAGTTTTCTCTGAACAACAAACTGCCGATGATGTGTTAAAAATATTAGGTTACAACAAAAAATAATTCATTAAAAAACTATTATTTTTAACAGAATTAAATTAAAAAAACTGTTTGCGGTTATAGAAAAAAAGATTTTCTTTGAGCCATAAACTAAAAACATCCGAAGCAATCCTAATAAATTAGAATACAACGGAATAAATAAAAAGAAGATGAGTAAAGGACCAATTAGTCAGTTTATAGAAAAAAATTACCTTCATTTCAACGCTGCGGCTTTAGTTGATGCGGCAAAAGGATATGAAGAACATTTGCTTGACAACGGAAAAATGATGATTACATTGGCTGGAGCAATGAGTACAGCCGAACTTGGAAAATCATTAGCCGAAATGATACGTCAAGACAAAGTGCATATTATTTCGTGTACAGGAGCAAATTTAGAAGAAGATATCATGAACCTTGTTGCTCATAATTCTTATAAAAGAGTTCCAAATTACAGAGATTTATCGCCTCAAGAAGAATGGGATTTATTGGAAAACCACTATAATAGAGTTACCGATACCTGTATTCCAGAAGAAGAAGCTTTCCGTAGATTACAATCACATTTATATGACATTTGGAACAATGCCGATTCAAAAGGAGAACGCTATTTTCCACATGAATTTATGTACCAAATGATTAATTCAGGCGTTTTACAACAATACTACGAAATCGATCCAAAAGATTCATGGATGGTTGCAGCAGCCGAAAAAAATCTACCAATTGTAGTTCCAGGATGGGAAGACAGCACAATGGGAAATATTTTTGCTTCCTATTGTATCAAAGGCACTTTCAAACCTACTACAATGAAAAGCGGAATTGAATACATGATGTGGTTAGCTGATTGGTACACAAACAATTGTGAAGGAAAAGGAATTGGTTTCTTCCAAATTGGTGGTGGAATTGCAGGTGATTTCCCAATTTGTGTTGTTCCAATGCTTTACCAAGATATGGAAATGCACGATGTTCCATTTTGGAGTTATTTTTGCCAAATTTCCGATTCAACCACAAGTTATGGTTCTTATTCTGGAGCAGTTCCAAATGAGAAAATCACATGGGGAAAACTAGATATTACAACACCCAAATTCATTGTAGAATCTGATGCAACAATCGTTGCACCATTGATTTTTGCATACATACTAGATTTATAAAAGATTTTTTTATGAGAAGAATTATTGTAGATTATGCTAAACTAACTGGTGATATTCTTAACCTATTAGTAGAAAAATTTCCAGAAGGATATGACGATTCAGATATCATTCGTTTTAGAAATGCACAAAACGAATTGATTGAAGCTGTTGAAGTTAGAACCGAAGACACTATTTATTTAGTAAAAGTAAGTACTAAATTGGCAAGCCGAATGGAAAAATTTGATGAAGAAGACGATCTTGATTCAGTAGTGGAACCAATCGAACCAATCAAAGGATTAGATCTTGATGACGACGATATGGCTTCTGACGATGATGATGTGGAAGTTGATCCGTTAAAAGACAAAGGCGGTTCTGATGACGACGATGACGATGCCGATGATGATGATTTTGCTGATAGCGACAATTTTGACGACGAAGACGACGAAAAATAAACGTTAAAATTCTAATATTTTAAATCCCAAATTCCAATTGATAATTTCTTGGAATTTGGGATTTTTATTAACCTAATTTTGGAGTTTGGAATTTATTTTTTGGAATTTCACAAAAGATATCTTTCTTCAAAAACCTTTTGATGATGATTTTGATGACCAATAATAATAAATCCCAAAGCACGAACTGACATTGGATTATTGGACGCAATTCCTTTTCGCAGCAATTGTTCTCCCGAAAAAGATTTAAACAAAGACAAACTAGCATGTCGAACAACCAATAATTCAGTTAACAAATCCTGAATGCTTCTTTTATTGGCATTCGCTTCATCAACATAACTATTTTCTTCAAAACCTGGCAATTCGGTTTTATCGTTTCGGGCAAAACGCAAAGCTCTGTAGGCAAAAATTCGTTCGGCATCAATTAGATGTAACAATATATCTTTGATAGTCCATTTTCCTTCAGCATAGCGGTAATCAAATTTGTCCATAGGAATTTCTCGAACAAATTTCACCAATCGATGTACCGAAATTTCGAGTTCTTCAACTAAAGTATATTCATCTGAAACTTGTGCTAAATAATTAGCATAAAACTGACCGTATTCGTTAGGTTGTAATTGGGATATTTTCATAAATTAAATTTTAAGCCGAATTTCTACTCGCATTTGTATTTCCAAATAACGAACGTGTTACTAACTTTTCATAAACTTCATTCAACGCTGCGTTGTTTCCATTGCGGATTTGAGTTAAAGCATATTGCTGTATCGTCAATAAAGGTCGGACAATTTGTTCTCGCATAACAATAGAAGCTTTTCCATCTGGATAGTTTTCCATCAATTCTTGATGACCAGCAATTTTGAGTAATAATCGTTTGGTTTCCAAAAACTCATCATAAATAATCTGCCAAAAATCACCAAAAACAGCGTCATCTTTCATGTATGAAGTCAATGGAAAAAATGATTTTGCCAAAGACATCATACTGTTTTCCAATAGTGTTTTAAAGAAAAGTGAGTTATCATACAACGACTGAACTTTTTCCCATTGATTGGTTTCTTCAAAATGTTTTAAAGCCGTTCCAACACCAAAAAATCCGGGAACATTTTGTTTTAATTGGCTCCACGAACCCACAAAAGGAATAGCACGCAAATCAGCAAAATCTAATTTATCATCTGCGTTTCGCTTTGATGGACGACTTCCAATATTGGTTTTTGAGTAATATTTCAGCGTACTCATTTGCTCCAAATAAGGCAAAAACTTCGGATGGTTTTTAAAATCAATATATTTTTGATAACCAATAGTTGCCAATTCATCAATTATTGCTTTATCAGAAATAGATAAATTATTTTCGTCTTTGTTAAAAATTTGATTAGTAACTCCAGCACTTAAAAGATTTTCCAAATTGTGTCGGCACGAATCCAATGTTCCAAAATTAGAACTAATCGTTTGACCTTGAACCGTTAACTGAATTTCTTGATTTTCAATCGTTGAACCTAATGAAGCGTAGAATTTATGCGTTTTTCCACCACCGCGAGCTGGCGGTCCGCCGCGACCATCAAAGAAAATTACTTTTATACCATATTTTCGAGAAACTTCGGTGATGGTTTCTTTGGCTTTAAAAATACTCCAATTCGCCATCAAATAACCGCCATCTTTTGTCCCGTCTGAAAAACCTAACATCACTGTTTGTTTGTCTCTTCGTTGTTTCAAATGATTGCGATAGCTTTCATTGGTATAAAGTTGTTCCAAAACCAAATGTGCTTTTTGCAAATCATCCACCGATTCAAAAAGCGGCACAATATCAACCGAAGGATTTTGCCAACCCGACAGTTTGAACATCGCAAAGGTTTCCATTACGTTCAAAGCACTTTCATTATTGCTGATAATGTAACGATTTGCGCCAAGTTCGCCATTTTTTTCCTGAATAGTTTTTATTGCTCGAATGGATTCTAAAGTAGAAATAGTCAATTCATCCTGAAAAGCATTCGGCTGTAAATCGCAATTTACTTTTTCTAAAACCTGAAACTTTTCGGTTTCATTCAATTCAGAATAATTACTCGGAAAATCACTTTTAGCATTGGTAACAAAATGATTTACAACATCTTTAAAAACTTTGTTGTGAATTTTACTATTCTGACGAATGTCAAGCGATGCAAAATGAAAACCAAAATTATTCACTTTTTGCAACAACGAATTCACTTCATCAATATACAACGATTGATGATGATTGATGATGATTTCTCGTATTTTAAACAGCTTGCTTTTCAATTCATTAATCGTGATAAATATTTCGCCTTGTGAGTAAAAAACCGAACGATACAATTTGTTTTCCAGTTCAAAAACCAAAGTATCAACACCATTAAATGTCAATTTTCTTCTTAAACTTCTAATTTCAAAATAGTAACATTTCAAAATAGATGTTCGAAGTCTTTCGGCAACTTTTAGTGTAATTTCGGTCGTTACAAACGGATTTCCATCGCGATCACCACCAGGCCAAAAACCCAAACTAATGATTGAATTATCTATAATTTTGTTGTCGTAAATGTTCTTTTGCAAATATTGCATCATTTCGCCAACAGTTTTATAAAACACGTTTTCAAGATACCAAATCAAACTCACCGCTTCATCAAAAGGCGTTGGTTTTTCTTTTTTAATAAAAGGAGTTTTTCCTAATTGTGCCAAAAGCTGCTTGATTTCAATTAAATCATTTCGGCGAACGGCTTCGGTTAAATCAGTGATAATTCCAAGAACTGAACCAGGATAGAACTGCGTTGGATGTGCTGTTAAAACCGTTCGAACTTTAAAATCTTCAAGAAAAGTGATTAGTTCTTCACGTTTATTTTTGGCTTCCGTTTTTTCTTTTACATCTCGAAGCGAACCTCGACCTTCCATATTATTCACGACAGGAAAAGCGGCATCTTCAATCGCATCAAAAAGTACAATTTGTCGTTCTACATATTGTATAAAACGAAACATGAGATTGATTTTTTCTTCTTCGGAAGCGTTGTCCAAATATTTTTCGGCAAAAAAATCTACTATTTGCTTTGGTGTCCAATTATTCTTAAAACCATTGTCGCAAACTTCTGCAAACAACGGTAGCAAAACTCCGGTATTATCAATAGCATCAAAAGGCAATGTGATAAATACACTATTGTAAATATGATATTTAGACAATACATTCTGATTGAAACGCTCGATTTTTGGTAACGTGTACATGGAAAATAATTTTGGCTTAAATTAATAAAAAAATCAATACTTATAGGTTTAAAGTTTGTTGTCGAAAACATTTTTTAACCACATAGATACATAGTTATAATTTTCTTAAAAATCGTTTTACTCTACATAGAAATATACAGTATGAAAAACGAGATTTCTATATGTCTTAAAATAAAAAAACTCCCAAGCTTTCACTTGGGAGTTTTGTATATTAATTGTACATTTTCTTTCTCAATTCTTGAACTTTTTCATCTTCAAGATATTCATCAAATGTCATATATCTATCGATAACTCCGTTTGGTGTTAGTTCCAAAACTCTATTAGCAACGGTTTGCGCAAACTCGTGATCGTGTGTTGTAAACAAAACCGAACCTTTGAAGTTTTTTAACGAATTATTAAACGCTGTGATGGATTCCAAATCTAAGTGATTGGTTGGTTCATCAAGCATTAAAACATTGGCACGAATCATCATCATACGAGATAACATACAACGTACTTTTTCTCCTCCGGAAAGAACGGTACATTTTTTCAACGCTTCTTCTCCAGAGAAAATCATTTTTCCTAAAAATCCACGAACGTAAACTTCATCGCGTTCTTCTTCGGTTTTCACAAATTGACGTAACCAATCTACTAAATTCAAACTTCCGTCTGTAAAAAACGAACTGTTATCATTTGGTAAATAAGACTGTGTTGTGGTAATTCCCCAATCAAATGTTCCTTCGTCAGCAGTCATATTTCCGTTTAAAATTTCATAAAAAGCTGTTGTTGCACGAGAATCTTTGGAAAAAACAACCACTTTATCGCCTTTTGCCATATTCAAATCTACATTTTTGAACAATACTTCGCCATCAACAGATGCCGCCAAGTTTTGCACATGTAGAATTTGATCTCCAGCTTCACGTTCTACATCAAATATAATCGCTGGATATCTTCTACTTGACGGTTTAATTTCATCAAGATTTAATTTTTCAATCATTTTTTTACGAGAAGTCGCTTGTTTTGACTTTGCCACATTCGCACTAAAACGACGAATAAACTCTTCCAATTCTGCCTTTTTTTCTTCTGCTTTTTTGTTCTGTTGTGCTTTTTGACGCGCTGCTAATTGACTTGACTCGTACCAAAAAGTATAGTTTCCAGAGTAATGATTTATTTTTCCAAAATCGATATCAGAAATATGCGTACAAACCGAGTCTAAAAAGTGTCTGTCGTGAGAAACTACAATTACTGTGTTTTCATAATTTGCCAAGAAATTTTCTAACCAACTGATGGTTTCAAAATCCAAATCATTTGTTGGCTCATCCATTACCAATACGTCAGGATTTCCAAAAAGCGCTTGTGCCAAAAGTACACGAACTTTCATTTTTCCTTCCATTTCACTCATTAAAGTATAATGAAAATCAGGAGAAATTCCAAGATTTGATAACATTGCTCCAGCTTCAGATTCAGCATTCCAACCGTTCATTTCTTCAAACTGCACTTGCAACTCACCTATTCTATCGGCATTTTTATCATCATAATCGGCATACAAAGCATCCATTTCTGTTTTTACAGCATACAAAACTTTGTTTCCCATCATAACCGTTTCTAAAACCGTATGTTCGTCAAACATATTGTGATTTTGGTTTAAAACCGACATACGTTTGCCTGGTTCAAGAATAACTCGTCCCGAAGTTGGATCAATATCACCAGCTAGAATTTTTAAGAAAGTAGATTTTCCGGCACCATTTGCACCAATAACTCCATAACAATTACCTTGCGTAAAGGTGGTGTTAACTTCGTCGAACAAAATTCTTTTACCAAATTGTACCGATAAATTAGAAACTGTAAGCATGAATAGTAATTTTATTAAATTTGGTGCAAAAGTAAGCATTAGTGATTAGTTTTTAGTGATTAGCGATTAGTTTTTTTAGGTTAATTTGTGACTTATGCTATATAACTTTAACTAATGATTAACAGTAAAATCCATTTGGTCTGGATATTTTTGTTTACTTGAATCTATTGGAATGAAAATTGATTTTCTTAAAAAATATTTGTGTTTCACCACGATACTAGCAAGTTTAATTTCTTGCAACAGTAATAAAGAAGGCGAATATGTTGCCTATTTTGGTGGTGAAATCATCAATCCAAATAATCCTTATGTACTTTTTTGTAAAGACAATGAAGTCATTGATTCTATTAAATTAGATGATAACAATCGTTTCTTTATAAAATTTGATTCGTTGGCACCAGGATTATACAGTTTCAAGCATGAACCAGAATACCAGTATGTCTTTTTTGATAAAAACGACAGTATTATGGTTCGAGTAAATTCAAGAGATTTTGACAATTCGGTTGCATTTTGTGGTCGCGGTGATTTAAAAAACAATTTCCTGATGGATTTGTATTTAAAACAAGAAAAAGACAGAAATAGCACTTTTGATGCTTTTGATTATGATTTGAATAAATTCAGTGAAACAGTTGATTCTTCTTATGAAAAAATGCAAGTTTTCTATAGTAATAAGAAAAATGAAATCAAATGGAGTGATGAATTTGATGTAATTGCAAAAGCTGCCGTTGATTTTAACTATTATTCTAAAAAAGAATTATATCCAATGATTCATAAAATCAGAACTGGAAATGATGCTTATGAATCTATTCCGAAAGATTTTTACAATTTTAGAAAAAACATAGATTTTAACACCGAAACTTTATCGAGTTATTCGCCTTTTGTAATGTATTTGTCTCACATGTTGAACAACATGGGAACAATTAATTATCATAATCATTTTACCGAAGCTGATTTGGCTTTAAAAACCAATATCAACAAACTAAATATTGCCGATACGTTAATTAAGAACGAAAAACTAAAAAATGTTATCCTAAACAATATTGCTTTTACTTATTTATTGGAAGATCAAAATATGGCGTACAACCAAGAATTTTTGAAAACCTACCACAAATATTCTACCGATAAAAGTCAGAAAAACGAAATCAATAAAATTGGAAATGCCATCCAATCTTTGAAAGTTGGAAATGATTTACCCGAAGTTGAATTACTTGATGCCAATGGAAAAGTAGTTTCTTCTAAAAACTTTGCAGCAAAAAACACCGTAATTTTCTTCTGGACTTCAAGGGCAAAATCTCACTTTGAAGCTGTTCACAAAAAAATTGTAAATTTCAACAAACAATATCCTAACTATCAATTTATTGCTATTAATCTAAATGACTCGGAAGAACAATGGAAAAAAATACTTTCAAGTTATAAATTCGTTGGAACAACCGAATTACACGCTTCAGATTTTGAAAACATAAAATACAAATGGGCAATCAACAAAATTCATCGAACCATTATTTTGGATAAAAACGGTAAAATTAAAAATGCGTTTGCCAATATATTTGATTCTCAATTTGAAGATAATTTGAAATAACATTATCATTTTATATAAAAAAACGGCTTCCAAAATTGAAAGCCGTTTTTTTATTTATAATTATCTTATTATTGATTTCCTTTAGCATAATCAGCTAAAAACTGAGCTAATCCAATATCAGTTAAAGGATGTTTTAACAATCCTAGTATTGATGATAATGGTCCAGTCATAACATCAGCACCTATTTTTGCACAATTTACAACGTGCATTGTATGACGAACAGAAGCTGCTAAAATCTGCGTTTCAAAACCATAGTTATCATAAATATCTCTGATTTCTTGTATCAAATTCAAACCATCGGTAGAAACATCATCTAATCTTCCTAAAAATGGAGAAACATAAGTTGCTCCAGCTTTTGCAGCCAATAATGCTTGACCAGCAGAAAACACCAAAGTAACGTTGGTTTTAATTCCTTTATCAGAGAAATATTTACATGCTTTTACACCTTCTTTTGTCATTGGTAATTTAACCACGATTTGCTCGTGCAATTCTGCCAATTCTTCACCTTCTCTAATCATTCCATCAAAATCGGTAGCAATAACTTCAGCACTTACATCGCCATCTACAATATTACAGATGTCAACATAATGTTTCAGAATGTTATTTTTTCCTGTAATTCCTTCTTTAGCCATCAACGAAGGATTTGTTGTTACGCCATCCAATACACCAAGTGCTTCTGCTTCTTTAATGTCATTCAAATTGGCTGTGTCAATAAAAAATTTCATAGTTTGTATTTATATAAAAGTTGTGTTTACGTTTTTTAACGGTGCAAAGTTATGAATTTTAAATTCCAATATCAAAATACCAAATTCCAATATTAATATTAAAAACTAATCACTATTTACTATTCACTAATTACTTCAATCCATAATGGTTCATCAGCATTTTTTCATAAATTCTATCGGGTAAAACACGTTTTAGAACAATAGAAAACTTCTGCATAAAAGCACCAACTTTGTAATGCAGTTTTGGGTCTTTATCGTTGATAATTCGGTAAATTGCCATCGCCATTTCATCAGGATTACTTCCACTATCAACGTGTTCGTCCATTTGTTGTAGCGTATTTCCATACGGAATTTCATAAGCCGAACCTTGAATAACTGGCGCATGATAACGTCCAGAAGCAATATTGGTAGCAAAATCGCCTGGAGCAACATTAACTACGTTAACACCAAAGTTTTTCACTTCCATACTAATCGCTTCGGTGATGATTTCAAGCGCACCTTTTGACGCTGAATAAACGCCGCGATAAGGCAAACCCATATAACCCGCAATGGAAGTAATATTGATTATCAAACCTGAGTTTTGCTCACGCATTTGTGGTAAAACCGCTTTGATAACTTCAATTGGCCCAAAGAAATTGGTTTCAAAATTATTTTTGATTTCTTCTGATGGAATTTCTTCAATTGGTCCAGTTATTCCAACACCAGCATTGTTGATCACAACATCAATTCGCTTAGAAATTGAAATTACTTTTTCAACCGCATGAACGATACTTTCAGTATTTCGAACATCCAATGCTATCAAAGGAAATAACGAATTGGCTATTTTTTCGGGATTTCTACTCGTTCCATAAACGGTAAAACCTTTGTGAAACAAAAACTCACCAATGGCTTTTCCTATTCCGGATGAACCGCCTGTAATTAAAACTACTTTACTCATAAAAATTGTGTCATATCTTGCCCAAATTGAAGCATATATCCGTTATTATCATAAATGGCAAACTCTCTCATTCCCCATTCAAATGTTTCTATCTCGTAACAAACTTTTACATTATCCTTCAATGAATACCAAAGTTTATCCACATCATCAACTTTTATATAAAATGAACCCGAAAAAAACGGTTTATCAAATGGTGTATGTTCATTAGGATTAGCAATCATTATTTCGCAATCATCTTTATGCAAAGATGCCCATTTCCAATCATTATTCCTTTCACCACAAATGAATCCCAAAGTTGTACAATAGAAATCAATCGTTTTATCAATTTTATGTGTCCAGATTATGGGTGTTATCGGTTGAAATTTCATTATAAAAATTTAAAGTGTAAAGATAACTTAGTAACCGAAACGAAAGTAGTAAAAACAAAAAAATCTTCCTTTATTTGGAAGACTTCGTTTTATAAAAAAATGGCAAGCGACCTACATCGCACCGCTCAACCACATACCTTTGCTATGTTCCCATCCTGGAGGATTTTGCAGGAGCTGGTCGTGTAGGACTTGCCGGTGCAAATATACAATCTTTTTATTTTTTTGCAAGAATTTAAGAGCTTTATAAATATATTTGTGTGGATTAAATTATTTAACAAAAAATGAAAAAACATAACCTACTAATAACCATTTTATTAGGATTAACATTAGCCAATTGTGGCGATGACCGAAAAACAAAAGAAGGTTATTTTAGCTTCAACGAAACCACTTTAAAGCCAAAATATACCCAAAACGACAAGGTTGATTTAGAAATTTTAAATGCCAAAGAAAAATCGATTGATAGCATTATCTTTTATGCTAATGATGAAAAAGTTTTTTCGGTAAAAGGAAACACAAAATCACAATTGGATTTAAGCGGAAAAAAATTGGGTTATCAGCACTTGAAAGCTTTAATTTATTTTGAAGGCGACACTATTTCTACCAAAACGCGTATTGAATTGGTTGCTTCAAATGCTCCAAAACTATTAAAATATGAAATTGTTAATACCTTTCCACATGACGTTGGCGCGTTTACACAAGGGTATGAATTCTACAAAGACACTTTGATTGAAAGCACTGGTCGAGAAGGAACTTCTTATGTGGCAAAAACCGATTTTAAAACGGGAAAAGTTTATAAAAAAGTAGATTTAGACCAACGTTATTTTGGCGAAGGAATTACGGTTCTTAATGACAAAATTTATCAGTTAACATGGCAAAATGTTGAAGGTTTTATTTATGATGCAAAAACGATGAAAAAAATAAAATCGTTTCAATATGATAAAAAAATCGAAGGTTGGGGTTTGACCAATGATGGAAAATATCTTTATCAATCGGATGGAACAGAGAAAATTTGGAAAATGGATCCAGAAACCTTAAAACTGATTGATTATGTTAACGTTTACACGAATGACAGTAAAATAAAAAGCGTAAACGAAATTGAATGGATTAACGGAAAAATCTATGGTAATATTTGGCAAAGAGATGCAATTGCTGTGATTAATCCATCAAATGGTGCTGTTGAAGCGGTTTTGGATTTATCAGCTTTACGTGCAAAAACATCCGCTAAAATTGAGGATGTCTTAAACGGAATTGCCTACAATCCAAAAACTAAAACTATTTTCGTTACTGGAAAAAATTGGGATAAAGCATTTGAGATTAAGGTTAGTGAGTAATTTTTCTGTTTAGAACACAGATAACACTGATTTAAAAGATTGTCACAGATTTTCATAATAAAAGTCCCGAATTTCAACAGTTAAATTCGGGACTTTTTTATTCATTATTTTTAATTTCTATTTCTTTTTCTTAGCATCAACAAATTCTTGTTTTGCAACATCATACGTCCATTTATTTTCTTGGTTTTTACTTTTTTGCGTAACCGAACCATCAGGATTTAAAACAAATTCAAAACCTTCTCTTCTCACCTTTTCCTGTGTTTCAGAAGCGGTTTTGTTTCTATCTAAAAAAACTTTCTCAACAATATTAGTCGTTTTTTGATAGTTTGAAAATACTTGTTTTTTATTAGGAATTTCATAAATAACCGAATAAATCATCGTGATATCTTCTGTTTTCAAATCGGTTTTAGTATTACTTTTCTCTGTCCATTGCAATAAATACAACTTCGTTCCATTAGCTGTAAATCCGGTTAATTTTATATCTGTTGGTTTTACATCATCCGTCAATTCTTTTACCGTGATTGCATCGGCGGCTTTTCCTTTTTCGGCAATGGTCAGTTGAAATGTTTTTCCTTTGATTTCGGCAGTAAGGTTATCCACTTTAGCTGTTGAAGATGTCGTAGCGGTTTTGGTCGATTTTACTGGTGCTTTTTTCTTTTGTGCAAAACCTGTAGTTGTTGATAATGCAATGGCTAAAAGAATTAGTAGTTGTTTCATAAATGGTTTTTATTTTAATAGGTTGCCAATATACAAAAATATCTTTTCGACTATTGTTAAAAATTTATTCTGTTCTAGACTGCGCTAAAACTGACATAAATTTTAGAAATAAAAAAACCGAAAACATAATGTTTTCGGTTTTTGCCTATTATCTAAAAGTCTATTTTCTTTTATCTAAAAAAATTATTTTACTTCTTCAAAATCTACATCTTGAGTTTGATCTCCTGAAGCATCAGCTTGTGGTTGAGCTTGTTGTGCACCAGCATCACCTTGAGCATACATTGCTTCTGTAGCCACTTTCCAAGCCGCATTTACATTGTCAAGACCTTTTTGAATTGCTTCTAAATCTTGATTTTGATGTGCCATTCTCAATTCGGTTAAAGCCGCTTCGATACCAACTTTATGGTCATCAGACAACTTATCACCTAATTCTTTTAATTGGCTTTCCGTTTGGAAAATCATACTGTCAGCTTCGTTGATTTTATCTGCTTTTTCTTTAGCAATTCTATCATTTTCAGCATTCATCTCAGCATCTTTTTTCATTCTTTCGATTTCTTCTGGAGTTAAACCAGATGAAGCTTCGATACGAATATCATGAGATTTTCCTGTTCCTTTATCGGTTGCAGAAACTTTGATGATACCATTGGCATCGATATCAAAAGTTACTTCAATTTGAGGAACACCTCTTGGTGCTGGCGGAATTCCATCTAAGTGGAAACGACCGATTGTTTTATTATCTGCAGCCATCGTTCTTTCACCTTGTAACACGTGAATTTCCACGCTTGGTTGATTGTCCGCAGCTGTTGAGAATACTTGCGATTTTTTAGTTGGAATTGTAGTGTTAGACTCGATTAATTTAGTCATTACATTACCCATAGTTTCAATTCCTAACGATAAAGGTGTAACGTCAAGTAACAATACATCTTTTACATCACCAGTTAAAACACCACCTTGAATTGCAGCTCCAATCGCTACAACTTCATCAGGATTTACTCCTTTTGATGGTTTTTTACCAAAGAATTTTTCTACTTGTTCTTGAATAACTGGAATACGAGTTGAACCACCAACTAAGATTACTTCATCAATATCAGAAGTTGACAAGCCTGCATCTTTCAACGCTTTTGCAACTGGTTCCATTGAACGTTTCACTAAAGTTTCAGCTAATTGCTCAAATTTTGCACGAGTTAAAGTTTTCACTAAGTGTTTTGGTCCAGAAGCCGTAGCGGTTACATAAGGCAAGTTGATTTCTGTTTGTGTGGAAGAAGACAATTCGATTTTTGCTTTTTCAGCAGCTTCTTTTAAACGTTGTAATGCCATTGGATCTTTACGTAAATCAACACCTTCTTCAGCATTAAATTCGTTTGCCATCCAATCGATGATTACTTGGTCAAAATCGTCACCACCTAAATGAGTATCACCATTTGTTGACAATACTTCAAAAACACCATCACCTAATTCAAGTACAGAAATATCAAAAGTTCCACCTCCTAAATCGTAAACAGCTATTTTTTGATCTTTACCTTGTTTGTCCAATCCATAAGCCAAAGCCGCAGCAGTTGGTTCGTTGATGATACGCATTACTTTTAAACCTGCAATTTCCCCAGCTTCTTTAGTAGCTTGACGTTGAGCATCATTAAAATATGCTGGAACAGTGATAACTGCTTCAGTAACTGTTTGACCTAAATAGTCTTCAGCTGTTTTTTTCATTTTTTGAAGTGTCATTGCTGACAATTCTTGTGGTGTGTAAAGTCTTCCATCGATATCAACACGTGGTGTATCGTTGTCACCTTTTACCACTTTATATGCTACAGTTGATGCTTCTTTTGCACTTTCTGTATATTTATTTCCCATGAAACGTTTGATTGACGCTATGGTTTTTGTTGGATTAGTCACAGCTTGTCTTTTTGCTGGATCACCAACTTTGATTTCGCCACCTTCTACAAACGCAATTACAGATGGTGTTGTTCTTTTTCCTTCTGCATTAGCAATTACAACTGGTTCTCCACCTTCCATAACTGCTACACAAGAATTGGTTGTACCTAAGTCGATACCAATAATTTTTCCCATTTTTATGTTCTCCTTTTTAATTTTATTTTTGATTATTCCTCTACGAGTGAATAGTACATTGTGTTGTACGGTTTCGTTTATGACAACTTTTGTGCCAATAAGGAAATCCTAAAAAAATGTCAGTTTTTGATAAAATCAGTATGACAAGATGACATTTTTGAAATTAGAATTCAGAATTTAGATTTTAGAATTATTTCTAACGGATTACTTTTCTCTTAAACAAAACTCTTTCGTTAAAAATAACAATCGAAATCAGAATTAAAACATAAGAAACAATATGTGCCGAAGTGATTTTTTCATGAAAATAGAATATTCCTAAAAAGAAGTTAATCAACGGATTGGTGTACATTAAAATTCCAACTGTTGACGAATTCATTCCTTTTAAAGCATATAAATTCAAGAATAACGGAATGATGGTAAACAAAACCACAATGACAATCATTAAAATGTAAAATAATGATGCGCTTGGAGTTGTTCCGCTGTAAACTGGGAAAAATGGTGCTAAAACAATCGACGCAATCACCATTTGAATAGAAAGCACGATGAATTTATCAAACAAATTATTTTTTCGCTGACTAATTAAATACAAAGCAAATGTTGTTGCAATAATCAAACTGTAAATCAATCCTGTCAAATCGCCATAAGACAATATTGCACAACTGATTAAACACAAAACCACCGAAAACCATTGCCAAAAACTCAGCTTTTCTTTTAGTATAAAAAAAGCCAAAATAGTCGTTACAATTGGGCAAATTAAATAGGCAAACGAAGCCGAATTCAAACTCACATGATTTACGGCAAACATAAAAAGATACCAATTCAAGACTAATAAAAATCCGCCGAGAATGGTTAGCGATAAAAATCGGGTTTTCTCTTTTTTACTCAGTGATTTGAAAATAGTGAGATTTGTTTTTAGTATATCAAAGCGAATGGAAACATTGATGACCAAAAGTAAAGCCGTTGCCAAAAAAACTCGGTAAAACAAAATATCCAACGATGGATAATCGTGAAGCGGTTTTAGCGCCAAACTGAAAAATCCCCAAATGATAAAAGCCGATAATGCCGAGAGATAATATTTATTGATTTGCACAGAGTTAATTTTGGTGCAAATGTAAAGATGAAAATATTGATTAATGATAAATTTATACTAAAAAAAATCCCAACCGTTAAGCTGGGATTGTATCTTTAATCATTCATCGAAATTAAGAACTCTTCGTTGTTTCGTGTTTTCTTGATTTTATCATTTATGGTATCCATTGCTTCTACTGGGTTCATATCGGCAAGGAATTTGCGTAAAATCCACATTCTTTGAAGTGTTTTCTCGTCAAGAAGTAAATCATCACGACGCGTACTTGAAGATGTTAAATCGATTGCAGGGAAAATTCTACGGTTAGCAATTTTTCTATCTAATTGTAACTCCATGTTTCCTGTTCCTTTAAATTCTTCAAAGATAACTTCGTCCATTTTGGAACCTGTTTCGGTTAAAGCTGTGGCAATGATGCTTAACGAACCGCCATTTTCAACATTACGCGCAGCACCAAAGAAACGTTTTGGTTTTTGTAACGCATTGGCATCAACTCCACCCGAAAGTACTTTTCCTGATGCGGGTTGAACTGTATTGTAAGCTCTTGCTAAACGCGTAATTGAATCTAAAAGAATAACCACATCGTGACCACATTCTACCAAACGTTTTGCTTTTTCCAAAACAATATTGGCTACTTTCACATGTCGATCTGCTGGTTCGTCAAAAGTTGAAGCAATCACTTCACCACGAACGCTGCGTTGCATATCAGTAACTTCTTCTGGACGTTCGTCAATTAGTAAAACTAACAAATATACTTCCGGATGATTAGCCGCAATTGCATTGGCTATATCTTTCAGCAACATGGTTTTACCCGTTTTTGGTTGTGCTACAATCATTCCACGTTGACCTTTTCCTATTGGCGAAAACAAATCAATAACTCGTGTTGAAATGCTAGCTTGTTTATCGGCAATGTTGAATTTTTCTTGTGGAAATATTGGCGTCAAATGTTCAAATGAAACTCTATCGCGAACGACTTGTGGATCATGACCATTAATTTTCAAAACTTTTACTAATGGAAAGAATTTTTCACCTTCTTTTGGCGGACGAACAACACCTTTTACAGTGTCACCTGTTTTTAAACCAAATAAACGAATTTGTGATGTTGATAGATAAATATCATCTGGCGAAGCCAAATAGTTATAATCAGAAGAACGAAGGAAACCATAACCATCGGGCATCATTTCAAGAACGCCTTCGCTTTCAATAATTCCGTCGAATTCATAATCGGCATCGCGGAAATTATTGTTCTTTTTTCCTTTATAGTTTGGGTTATTGATATTCGCATTGTGATTGCCGTTACCATTTCCATTGCCATTTTGGTGTTTTGGTTTTGGCTCGCGATTATTTTCGGTATTTTGATTGTTTTTTGTTTCAGAAACAGTTGCTTCTTCGGTAGTAGTTGAAACAGTTGCAATTTCTTCTGTTGCAATTTCTTCTGTTGCAGTTTCTTCTGATGCAATTTCTTGCTTGGTTGGTTCAGGAGTATTTTTGTTCTTTTTTTCGAACGGTTTCTTGAACTTTGGATTTTTATTTTGAACTGGTTGCTTTTCTTCTTCAGCTACTTCAACTTTTGCTGGTTCTGGAGTTTCGGCTGCAAATAAATCGCTTTGATTATTTTCTTTACTTTTCGCAGGAACAATTCGTGTTCTTTTACTTTTATTTTCCGCTGGTTTTTCAACGGCAGTTTTTGGAGTTTCTTTTTTCTCTTCTTCAAGAGATTTGTTTTGGTGTTCCAAAATTTGGGCAATTAATGTATCTTTTTTGGCACCAGTAACTTTTATGGTTTTTGCTAATTTAGCAATTT
This sequence comes from Flavobacterium solisilvae, assembly GCF_012911605.1. Lineage (GTDB taxonomy): Bacteria > Bacteroidota > Bacteroidia > Flavobacteriales > Flavobacteriaceae > Flavobacterium > Flavobacterium solisilvae. The sequence goes on from NZ_JAAMPT010000192.1 coordinate 28,112, forward strand.
CTTGAAGCTCAGCAAGCTTCATTTCCTTTAACGCAGAAATATCAAACATGTATAATAAATGTGACTTTTAATTTGGGTTGAGAAATTAAAATAATGTGTGGAAAAATTTTTAATTGAAATAGTCCGAAGAATGAAGTACTTACGGATTTGTTATGCAATAATACAAATAAATTTTTATCATACAATAGTAATTTAAAAAAAGAAACTATATTTTTGTGCATCAAATTTTGAAAATGTTTAGACCACAGACCTATTATTTAATTGTATCGCTGATAATTTCAGGAATAGTGCCGTTTTTCGCTCCGTTGTGGAAAGATGCTTCGGGTACTTCTTTTTATTTTATGATGGATATTGTTTACGTAGCTTTATTTGGTTTGAGCGCAACTTTGTCGCTATTAAGCATTTTATCACACGCAAAAAGACAACAACAATTTGTCATGGGCAGATTGAATATGATATTGAATTTAATTTTATTAGGATTATTTGTGTATCGAACGCTAAACGCATCTGGAGAAACAGCTATTTCTGAGAAAGGTGTTGGGATGTTCTTACCTATTTTTTCTATCGTATTTTTGGTTTTGGCCAACAAAGCCATCAAAAAGGACGAAGATCTCGTAAAATCTGTGGATCGATTACGATAAACCTATAAACTTAGTTTTTTAGTGCTGCAAAAAACCCATCCGCTTAGCGTGATGGGTTTTTTATTTTTGAGTTTTAATCAATTTTTTAAATAAAAAATTTTATAATAAAGTTTTGGCATAAATTAAAACCTACTTATATCAAGGTTCAGCTTTCTTCTCTTGTGACAATTTTATAAAGTTTATTGGAGGTAATAAAATAGGACTTATGTTAGCTTTCAATGACGTTGTTGCAACATGTTCTCTAATAAAAGGAAAAATTATTGCTGGCCCATTTGCTTTTGAAAACTTATCAACTGGTAAGTCATTTGTATCTCCAATCTCGAAAAGTCCTACAAATTTATTAAAAAATCTATATTGAACTTCCTTATCTATTTTCCCTTCAACAGTTAACGATAATGCTATAATAAGCTTGTCATCAACAATACTATCTTCAACATCAATATCAACATGATTCTTTAATTCTTCCGATTCAAAATTAATGTTTGAAGCTCTATTGAATTCACTATTAATCAATGTAATAGACAATAGTTTATAATTTTTTTTTTCCATTACGCAGCCATTAATTCGGTTTTTTCTACATCTTCTATTTCAAAAGATGGTAAAGCTTTATTATTATTTACAAATTCATTTAACTTCGAATTCCTACTAATATCTATTTTATAGTCAAATGTGTTTGTTTTTAATTCCGACAAATACTGTTCGAAATCTAACTGTAAATCTATTTTGTATTCAGCTAATAATCTTTTAATATTAAAATGTAAAAGATTAGTAGTTTCTTTAGAATAACTATAATTTTCCAAAAGAACTTGACTAACTGTTAATATAGGTTTTGTCTCTAAAATAAACTGAGGATTTTCAACCCTAGTTCTTGAATTTTCCGATACAAAAGCTAAACTTTCATTTGGAAATTTATCATAAAATTCTTTTTTAATTATTATTTCACATTCAATATAATCATCCGATTGAAAAACATCATAAGGAAAAACTTCAATTATATGAGTATTAATATCAAAATCATGTTCATAATAAATTTTAATTTCCGGAAATTTATTATGTAATTCTTTTAATTTATAAATTAAAAATTCTTTTGCTGTATTCATGGTAAAAATGTTGATTTTAACAATCTTATAACTCTATTACTTATTCTTAAAGCTTCATCACTATCGTCAGGAACAATAATTTCGTCCTTGTAATCTGATTTTTTTCTTAATATCTTCAAATCATTAAGATCTCTATCTAAATCATTTGCTTCACGAGCTGTTTTACCTTTTTTCTTAAATTCATCACAACACAATCGTATCAAAAAAATATGAGAATCTTTACCTTTACACATATTATCCAAATCACTATAGCTTATCCCAAGATGATTTTTTAATGAATACATAATACGCTGAAAACTTCCATAATATGAACAATGAACACTGGATGAGTGTAACCCTTTTGCTATTAACAATTCTGCTGCATCAATATTATTATCAGATTTATCCCTTATTTTCAACTCTGTATACAATATTTGTTAAAGATAGTAAACTATTCCAGTATATAATACTAAAAGCAAAGGTTTAATATATAAGTACTTCGAAACAAGACATCAAATATAATAATTTTACAATACAAATAAAGTTTTAGAAAAATATTCTCTTTCTTTTAAAAAAATTGTAAACAGATTTAGTAAATCTCATATTATTTTAAAAACAAATCCTACTTCTTCCCTATTTCAATAATCTCCAAATTTTGGATTTTATCGCCGACGATTTCAAAGCGAAGCATCGTTCGTACTTGGTGAAAGCCATAAATACCACAAGCTCCGGGATTCATGTGCAATAAATTTAAGGTTTTATCAAACTGTACTTTTAAAATATGTGAATGTCCGCAGATGAAAAGCTTTGGCGGATTTTGTTGAATTTCTGTGCGAATGGCTTGGTTGTATTTTCCAGGATAACCGCCAATATGCGTTATCCAAACCTCCACATTTTCACAAAAAAAACGATTGTTCAACGGGAATTCCATTCGGGCTTTGTCGTCATCAATATTTCCGTAAACCGCGCGAAGTGGTTTTAGTTTTTTTATCGCATCGGTTACAGCCAAATCGCCAATATCTCCAGCATGCCAAACCTCATCAGCTTGGTTGACATATTTTAAAATGGTATCATCAATATGACTATGCGTATCGGAAAGTAAGAGGATTTTGGTCAAAACATTAATTTATATTTTGCTAAATTATGGTATTGAAAGCAAAAATTATTACTTTTGAAAAAATTTTGTTTTAATGAGAAAAATAATACTTCGTTCCTTACTTTTACTATTTCCTATTTTACTACAAGCTCAGATTAAATCTGAAATTAAACCAAAATACATCATAGGTTTTAATGCTATTTTAAATTATTCAGACATTTATGGAAAACATCAAATGGCTAAAGATTTTGGAGCTACTTTTAACTATTCAGCTGGAATTTCATTTGAATATAAGCTTGCTAAAAATTGGTCTTTATTAACCAATATTAATTATGACCGAAAATTTACAAAGTATAATTTCAAAGGAAATCCTTTTCAATCATCATACAAATCTGAGCTTAATTTAGAATATATTTCTGTACCGATATTAGCAAAATATTACTTTCCAAATACTTTTATTTATGCTACTGGAGGTTTTTATTATAGTAAATTACTTCAAGCAAAAAACTATAATGACGGAGTTTTAAACGATATTGATTTTAAAGATGTTTTTGAAAAAGATGATTTTGGTGTAGTAACTGGAATTGGTTTACAATTTTATGAAAATGAAAAGGAAACAAATGCCATGAACATTGAAATACGAAACAATTTTGGTCTTAAAGATATCGGTGGTTATTTTTCTGGAATAAAAACAAATTCAGTATACTTAATGCTCAATTATACTATGGAATTATAAAAAAAATCCGCCATTCAGCGGATTTTAAACTATTGTTTTAGTAATTCTAGCAATGCATCTTTAATATGTAATAGTTGAGCTTTCTTTTCATGAGCAAAATCATCTGAAGTTGATTCTATTCCTGTATTAATTCGATGAATTTGATGCTCTAACTCGTGGTATTCGTCAAATAATTTTCTGAAATGTACATCAGAAACTTTTAACTCATGAATTCGCTCTTGATATTCTGGGAATTCGTGTAATAAATCGTGTCTTTCCATATTTTGTTTTTATTAATTTTTAATGACAATTTGGATTGGCTTGAACAAACAAACTTTGTTCTGCCGGAGAAATAAATGGTATTCCAAGTGACAAACCTCTGAGAATAAATAATATCCCAATTCCGATAGTTATGATAGGAATTATTCGTTGCAATTTACTTCGTAACGGAACGCTCATAAATCCCGAAGCATAAACCACAACACTCATCAACGGAATGGTTCCAATGCCGTAAAGCAACATATAAGCAACGCCTAAAACTTCATTTTGCATGGCAATTGCGCCGAATAATGCAGCATAAACTAATCCGCAAGGTAACAATCCGTTTAGAAAGCCTATTGAAAATAGTGCGTCGAATGTTTTTCGTTTGAACTGATTTCCTAAACTGCTTTTGATAGACGAAATGACTTTGTAAATTGGTTTTGAGAAATTATATTGAGCAAAAACTTTTTCGGGAACAATGGCAATAATAATCATCAAAACACCAACTGCTATCGAAATATTTTGCTGAAATCCGGCAATAAAAAGTCCCTTTCCTAACAATCCAAAAGCTAATCCGAGAAAACCATAAGCGGTTAATCTTCCTAAGTGATAGGTTAAAATTTGTAGTGCTTTTTTGGTTGGATTTTTATGGTCAACAGGAAGCATCATTGCAATTGGTCCACACATTCCAATGCAATGTAAACTACTGATTAAACCAAAAAATAGTGCCGAAAAAAGCATATTCAACTTTATAAATTAACCGTTTCTTTGTTTAAATAATCTACACCATCATAACTCCAATCTACAGAAATGTCCCAACGACCGTCAGCCAAATTATTTTTAGGTATGAGCAAATAAGGACTGTTCAACGAAATCGGAATTTCGAAGTCCAGCTTTTGACTTGACGGTCTGTATAAGGACACTTTTCCTTGAATTTTTGTAAAATCATATCCTTTTGGAAACGTAACTTTTATAGCTGTTGCCTCATTGGATACGCTAATTCCTTCGGTCAGATTTTGAGCGTTTTGCTCTTTTTTCATCTCTTTTTCGAAGGTTAGTTCTTTTTGATAATATTTTTCAACTACCAATTCGTTATCATATTTGTCATTGGATTGTACTTTGAAAACGAAGTACAAAATAAAGCTCATGAACAATACAAAAGCAATGACAATTCCGGTTCCCCAATTTATTTTCATAATTTTTTTCTTTTAGTCAAAACTTCTCGGACCAGTAAAATTGGTCGTTGTTGTTTCTATTAATTTATCGTTATTGTAAACCTCAATTTTAAGCACTGTTTTTTCACCGTCGAGTTCGTTTTCAGGCAATTTCACAAACAATGCACCTTGTGTAATGCCTTGTTTTGGTACTTTAGTAAACGGATTTCCAACAAGTTTTATTTCGCCATTAGGTTCAACCAATTTGAAGGTTACGTTGTTGAATCCAGCTGTTGTTTTGTTTATAATTTTATAATTATACAAATTCACAATTTTGTTTTCTTCGTGTTGAAATAATTGTCCTGGTGCATGAAGAATTGTAACTTCGACATCATTTCTTAGAAACAACATTCCGATGAAAACTCCAATTAAAATGGCTAAAACTGCTATGTAACCTTTCATTCTTGTTGTAAGTTTGAATGGTTCTTTTTTGACAATTTCGTCTTCACTGGCATAACGAATAAGTCCTTTTGGCAAGCCAACTTTTTCCATGATTGTATCGCATTCATCAATACAAGCGGTGCAATTGATACATTCTAATTGAACTCCGTTTCGAATGTCAATTCCTGTTGGACAAACGTGAACGCAGACTTTACAATCGATACAATCGCCTTTACCGGATGCTTTTCGGTCTTCATTTTTATTGAATTTTCCTCTTCCTTTTTCGCCTTCGCCACGAACGTGATCATAAGCAACATTAATGGTTTTATTATCAAGTAAAACACCTTGCATTCTACCATAAGGACAAGCGATGATACAAACTTGCTCACGAAACCAAGCATAAATAAAATAGAAAACCGCAGTAAAAATTAGTAACGCAATTAACGTACTTTTATTCTCAATTGGTCCTTCTTTAATAAATTGAATTAGTTTATCGCTACCAATTAAATAAGCCAAAAACACATTGGCAATAAGAAACGAAATGATAAAAAAGATAAACCATTTGGTCAAACGTTTTCTAATTTTTTCGGAATCCCAAGCTTGTTTTTCTAAACGCATTTGTTGTGCTCTATCGCCATCAATCCAAAATTCAATTCGGCGAAAAACCATTTCCATAAAAATGGTTTGCGGACAAAACCAACCACAAAATATTCTTCCAAAAGCAACCGTAAACAATGCCAATCCTACAACTCCAATAATCATCGAGATTACAAAAAGATGAAAATCCTGTGGCCAAAACGGAAAGCTGAAAATATTGAAACGTCTTTCTAAAACATTGAACATCAAAAATTGATTGCCGTTGATTTTAACAAAAGGCGCAGCAATTAAAAATGCCAGTAAAAAATAGCTCAGTAATTTTCGTTTATCATAAAAACGTCCAAAAGGCTTTTTCGGGAAAATAAATACACGTTTTCCTTTGGCATCAATAGTTGAAATGCTATCTCTGAAACTTTCATCATGTTGATTCTCTTCCATTTTGTTTCTTTTTATATTGGACAAGAAAGGTTTTGAATAATACTCCAAAACCTTCCATACTTAATTATTTTGCAGCTACTTTTGAACTATCCGTTACCGTTGCAGCTGTTTCGGCTGGTGCAGCTTCTTCAACCCATTTTTCACCTTCGGCAGGTTTAGCTCCGGCAGGTTTTGTTCCTTGAAGACTTAGCACATAACTGGCAACTTTTTGAATATCGGTAGATTCTAAGGTTTTGTTCCAAGCTACCATTGATGGATTGTTTTTACTTCCTTCAGATATTAATTTGAATACATTTTTAATTCCGCCACCGTTAATCCAATATTCATCGGTTAAGTTTGGTCCAACAATTCCTCCACCATCGGCTTTATGACAAGCAGCACAAGCATTGGTAAAAATTTCTTTTCCTTTGGCTAAACTCGCTTCATCCGTAAGCAATACCACTTTGTCTAAAGTGATTTCTTCTTTAGGCGAATTGGCCTTCATTTTTTCCAACTCAGCATTGGCTAATTGTACTTCTTGTTCAAACTCTTCGGCTTGCGTATAAGCATCCATTACATGGAAACGAACCAAATAAATCACCCCGAAAATAATCGTTGCATAAAACAAATTCACCCACCAAGGCGGCAATACGTTATCCAATTCTTTAATACCGTCATAATCGTGATCCAGCATTAACTCGCCTTCTTGTTCGATTGGTTTTGAACGGGTTAATTTGCTTACTAGATTTTGAACAAACTTACTATCCGTAAAAGAAACCGATTGTGCTTCTTCCAATTGTTTACGTTGTTCATCTGTTAGCAAATGATACGTTACTCTGTCCACAGCGCTAACTACAATTTCGATAGCTACCAATAGAAACAGAAATACAAACAGGAAAACCGAAACCATTGGATACTCAATAAAAGCGGGTTTGTCTCCTGAGTCGATGAAGTATTCCATTCCGCCAAAAACGATGGCGAAAATCAGTGGAACTCTTACGTATGATGGAAATAATTTTTTCATTTTTATAAATTTTAGTTTTACTAATTAGTCTTGCAAAGGCAAATCACTTACTTTCTCTATGGTTTCTTTGCTGTATGTCATTGCCCAAACAGTGAACAAAACAAAAGCAGTAAAGAAAATAGTAAGGGAGATTATCGGGTAGATTTCTACGTCGGTAATACTTTCTAAATTGTGTTTTACAAACTTTAACATGACAATTATTTTTTAGCTTTAACTTGAGTATCGGTTCCTAAACGTTGCATATAAGCAATTAACGCTACCACTTCTCTATTCTTTAACGGAACAGCAGTTTCATTACCAAAAGCTTTATTGATTTCGGCATTAGACAGTAATTTGGCTTCAATTTTAGACGCTTGCTCATCAGCCAATTTTAAGGCATTGGTAACTTCATCATCTGAATAAGGAACGCCAAGTTTCACCATAGTTTTCATTTTTTCTTGCAAGGTTGAATTGTCTAATTCATTTTTAATCAACCATTGATAACGTGGCATAATTGAACCCGGAGAAATACTTTGCGGATCATAGAAGTGATTGAAATGCCAAACATCATCACGACCACCATTGAAAGGTTTTCCGGCAACACCTTCACGAGCTAAATCAGGTCCAGTTCGTTTTGAACCCCAAAGGAATGGATGATCATATACAAATTCTCCTGATTTTGAATAATCGCCATAACGTTCAACTTCAGAACGGAAAGGTCTAATCATTTGAGAGTGACAACTCACACAACCTTCACGGATATAAATATCACGACCTTGTAATTCTAATGGTGTATAAGGTTTTACCGCAGAAATAGTTGGAATATTAGATTCTACAAAAATCGTTGGTAGAATTTGAACTGCACCACCAATTACAATTGCAATTGTAGTATAAATTGAGAATTGAACCGGTTTTCTTTCCAACCAAGAGTGCCATTTTTCACCTTTTAATCTTTTTGGACTAATTGGAGCCAATGCCGGAGCTTGAGCTGCATCGTCTTGAATTGCTGAACCTTGTCTTACTGTTTGGATAATATTGTAAACCAATACCAAAACACCAACTAAATATAATGTTCCACCAATAGCACGCATCCAATACATTGGCATGATTTGAGTAACCGTTTCAAGGAAATTTCCATATTCAAGACTTCCTGTTCCTGGTTTGAACTGTTTCCACATAGAAGCTTGAGTAAATCCGGCAACATACATTGGTAACGCATATAAAATGATACCTAATGTTCCAATCCAAAAGTGGAAATTTGCCAATTTATCAGAATACAATTTGGATTTCGTTAATCTTGGAAGTAACCAATAAATCATACCAAACGATAAGAAACCGTTCCAAGCCAACGCACCAACGTGAACGTGAGCAATAATCCAATCGGTGAAGTGAGCAATCGCATTTACATTTTTCAAGGACAACATCGGACCTTCAAACGTTGCCATACCATAACCCGTAATTGCCACAACGTAGAATTTTAAAACGGCATCGGTACGAACTTTATCCCAAACACCACGAAGTGTCAACAATCCGTTGATCATTCCACCCCAAGATGGTGCAATCAACATTACTGAAAATACAACACCAAGGTTTTGTGCCCAATCGGGTAAGGAAGAATATAATAAGTGATGTGGTCCAGCCCAAATGTAAATGAAGATTAATGACCAAAAGTGAATAATTGAAAGTCTATAAGAATACACCGGACGATTGGCTGCTTTTGGCACAAAATAATACATCATTCCTAAGAAAGGTGTTGTTAAGAAAAAGGCAACCGCATTATGACCATACCACCATTGAACCAACGCATCCTGAACTCCGGCATAAACCGAATAGGATTTCATTCCTGAAAATGAAACAGGTAATTCTAAACTGTTGAAAATATGAAGCACTGCAACCGTTACAAACGTAGCTATGTAGAACCAAATGGCTACATAAATGTGTCTTTCACGTCTTTTAATAATAGTTCCAATCATGTTGATACCAAAAACTACCCAAATCAAAGCAATGGCAATATCAATTGGCCATTCTAATTCGGCGTATTCTTTTGATGTTGAGTAACCTAATGGTAAAGTTACTGCTGCTGCTACAATGATTAATTGCCAACCCCAAAAATGTAGTTTACTTAAAAAGTCACTAAACATTCTGGCTTTTAGCAATCGCTGCATTGAATAATAAATACCAGCAAACATTGCGTTACCTACAAAGGCAAAAATCACTGCATTGGTGTGCAATGGTCTAAGGCGTCCAAAACTTAGGAAGGAAATTCCGCTGGTAACATTGGGAAATAAAAACATAAATGCTAGTATTAACCCAACTAACATACCAACCACACCAAAAACGATGCTGGCATAAATGAAGTTCCTTACAATCTTGTTATCATACTGAAATTGTTGCATTTCCATAATTATAATTGTTTTTCTTCGGTTATATTAATTTGATTTTTGTTAGTTTCTTTTTTTACTAATTCATCTTCAAAAAGCATTCTGACTGATGGTGTATAATCATCATCATACTGTCCGCTTCGTACTGCTTTTATAAAAGCATACAAAAAGAAAACAGCAACGAATATACTGATTGATATTAAAAAATAGATGACACTCATACCTCTAATTTGTGTTAGACAAAGTTACTTTCACGTTTCTTCATAAAATATGACATTTGTCATACTTCCTATTTATTTTCTGTTGGCAAAAACATTGCTCATTATCGTTACAAAACTGACAATCGTTACGGTACTCAACGGCATAATTATCGCCGCAACCAATGGCGATAAATTTCCCGTTACAGCATAACTCAATCCTACAACATTATACAATAGTGAAATCCCGAAACTCATGTAAATGGTTTTCATAGCATTTTTAGCATATCGCATAAAGAAGGCTATTTTTCCAAATTGAGATGCGTCCAGAATTCCGTCGCAAGCTGGTGAAAACACATTCACATTTTCCGAAATGGAAATCCCAACATTACTTTGTGCCAAAGCTCCGGCGTCGTTCAAACCGTCGCCAATCATCATTACATTTTTACCATTTTGTTGTAAACTATTGATGTAAGCCAGTTTTTGCTCGGGTTTTTGATTGAATACTAAAGTGGTATTCGCAGGAAGCATTTTTTCCAGAATTTTTCGTTCACCATCATTATCGCCTGATAAAACATAGAGATTGTATTTTTTGGATAAATCCTCGAATAATTGCTCCAACTCTTTTCGATACTGATTGTTAAACACATAACTTCCTTTGTAAATTCCGTTGATTTCAACATGAACTTTGGTTTTCTTATGTGTGTTTTCCGTCATGGTTTTCAGGAATTGTGACGAACCTAACTTTATTATATTTCCTTCTATTTCTGCAAAAATTCCTTTTCCGATAACTTCTTCAAAACTAGAAACCTCCATTCTTTCCTGATTTGGAATAAAATCATATAATCTTCGGCTCAATGGATGATTGGAACCTCGAAGTACATTTTTCAACAGTTTGAATTCAAAGTCGTTGAGCTCGCTTCCTTCATAAGTAATAGACGTTTTTTCGTTGGTTGTAATCGTTCCTGTTTTGTCAAAAACGATGCTGTTCACTTTGGCTAATTGTTCTACAACCAAAGCATTTTTTAGGTAAAACTTCCTGCTTCCTAAAATTCGTAGCACATTTCCAAGTGTAAATGGCGCAGTCAATGCCAAAGCACACGGACAAGCGACAATCAAAATCGCAGTAAAAACATTGAAAGCCGTAGTCACATCAATAAAAACCCAATAGAAAAACGAAACGAATGCCAACAGCAGTAATGCCGGAGTGAAATAGCGACTGATTTTATCGGTAATGGTTTTATGTTGCTGTTCTACCTTTTTCTGAAATACATCGTTGCTCCAAAGTTGCGTCAGGTAACTTTGGGAAACCGAAAACAATACTTCCATTTCAATGACTTTTCCCAATTGTTTTCCGCCGGCAAAAAGTTTATCGCCCGATTTTTTTTCAATCGGAACGGCTTCTCCGGTAACGAAACTGTAGTCAATCGATGCTTTTTGGGAAATTAAAATACCATCAACCGGAATAAGTTCTTGGTTTCTAATAAGTAATCTGTCGCCTTTTTGAATGTCATACACTTGAACCGCTTCTTCATTTCCATCGGGTAAAACTTTGGTAACTGCAATAGGAAAATACGATTTATAATCGCGTTCAAAAGACAGAAAATCATAGGTTTTGATTTGGAATAATTTTCCCAAAAGCATGAAGAAAATCAATCCTGCCATGCTGTCAAAAAAACCTTGTCCGTAATCAAAAACAATATCAACCGTACTTCGGATAAACATTACCACAATTCCTAAAGCAATAGGAATATCAATGTTTAAAAGTCCTGATTTGATACTTTTCCATGCCGAAACATAATATCCCGAAGCCGAATAAATAAAGGTAGGCAACGATAATCCGAAAATCAACCAACGGAAAAAGTCGCGATACTGATTAATCCAATATTCTTCTACTTCAAAATATTCGGGAAAGGAAAGCAACATGATGTTTCCAAAACAGAAAAACGCTACTCCAATTTTGTAAATCAAGGTTCGGTCAACTTTCTTTTTGCCTTCATCAAAATTTTCCAAACTGATGTAAGGTTCGTAACCAATAGAACATAACATTTCGACTATTTTCTTTAGCGAAGTTTGCTCGGGATTGAACGTTACACGCACTTTTTTCTCAGGAAAATTAACCTGAGACGTAACTATTCCTTGTTGAAGTTTTTGTAAATTCTCCAAAATCCAAATACACGAACTACAGTGTATATGAGGAATGTAGAGTGAAACAATGTGAGTTGAATTCTCTTGGAACTCAAGAAGCTTTGAAACAATTTCTTCATTGTCTAAAAAATCATATTTTCCTTGTATATCTTGTGGTGTTGCACCTGGCGATGCTTGAAAATCATAATAACACGTTAAGTCATTTTGACTAAAAATTTCGTAAACCGTTTTACAACCGTTACAACAAAATCGTTTTTCATCAAAAATTACCTCATCTTTTTGTATAATTTCATTACCACAATGGAAACAATTTGCTGTGTCCATAATTTGCTCATTTTACCTGTAACAAAGGTCACACAACGGGTAAAATTAAAATATGATATTTGTCATACTTTGAATATATTTGTATAGTCCAAAAAAAAACTTCCCTATGAGTAAATGTGAACAGTGCATCGTTAGACAATTCAGTTCGTTAAAAGCCTTAACGAAAGACGAATTACTTAAAATGGCCGATTGTAAAACTTCTTATACCATTAAAAAAGGAGAAACTATTTTTGAAGAAGGGGAAACAACCAATGGTATTTACTGTATAAAAGACGGTGTTTGCAAGATGACAAAACTCAGTGCAAACGGAAAAGATCAAATTGTAAAACTGGTAAAACCAGGAGAATTACTTGGACAACGTTCTACCATTAGCGAAGAACCAGCCAATCTGAGTGCTGTAGCTCTGGAAGATATGGAAGTGTGTTTTATTCCAAAGAACGAAGTTCTGCAATTCTTTACGCAGAATAATCAGTTTTCGATGAACGTGATGAAAACCATTTGTGGCGATTTAAAAGAGGCCGATGATCACATGGTTTCTATGGCGCAAAAAAGCGTTAAAGAACGATTGGCTGAAACGTTACTCTATTTAGAAGATACTTTTGGAAAAAATGACGATAATACACTAAAACTTCAATTATCGCGGGAAGAACTTGCCGGAATGATTGGAACGGCTACTGAAAGCTGTATTCGGTTATTATCTGAATTGAACAAAGCCGGATTGATTGAACTTATCGGAAAAAAAATAGCCATCAAAGACCGAAACAAACTTCGCAGAATGGCGGAGTGATTAATTTTTAATGATTAATGATTAGTGTTTAATGATTAGTGATTGATGATTAGTGATTTATTTCGAGTTTCTATAATTTATGAAAACAAAATTCTATATTTTTATTTTTTTATTCTTTATTGGTTTTTTGCCTGCTTTTTCGCAGACGCAAGCCGAGATGAACCAAACCGCACTGAATGACTATAAAGTTGTTGACCAAAAGCTCAATAAAATATATCAGGAATTGATTAAAAATCTTCCTCCAAAAGAAAAAGCATTATTAATCAAAGCACAAAAAAACTGGATTGCTTTTAGAGATAGTGATTGTGAATTTGCCATTTCAGCATATGAAGGTGGAAGCATTCAACCTTTGATAAAATACACTTGTCTTACTGAAGCTACCCAAAAAAGAATTGAAGAGTTAGAAAACTATCTCAAAGAAAACTAAAACCTTATGCAAACTAAACAACGACACGGCTGTTTAACGGCTTGGCTTATCTTGATGATGATAGGTAATGCTGCCACTGCTTTATTATACCTTTTTGCTGAACCAAAACAACTGCCTAACTCGCCTATTGAGTTGAACCGAACGACGATGGTATTGCTTTGTCTTTTGTCTGTAATTAATCTTTCTTTTGCTGTTGGGTTATGGTATTGGAAAAAATGGGCTTTCTTTGGTTTTACATTAACGGCTGTGCTGATGTTTTTTACTAATCTTAATATGGGAATAGACATTGCTAGTGCTGCTCTGGGATTAATTGGAATAGTATTTCTTTATTTGGTTTTACAAATTAAACATAACGGTATAAGCGGCTGGGATAATCTTGAATAACCGTTGTATTATCAATTTATTACTTCTATTAAGGTAAAAACGGTTATTTATAAGGGATTACTAGCGTGTCACTTGCCATTACTAGTGTGTCACTTGCCATTACTAGCGTGTCATTTGCTATTACTGGTGTGTCACTTTGCATTACGTCGATGTCATTTGCGAATATTTCGTTTTTTTTTTTTTGGAGTTGGGAGTTGTGAATTAGGAATTAGGAATTACGAAATGTAAGTTGGGAGTTAGGGTTTGTGGTGGTTTGTGGTGCTGTGTTTTTTTGCGCTTTGCTTGTTTTTTTTTCCGCAGATTGCACTGATTTTCACAAATTATTTGGATTGTGGTGGTGGTTTGTGGTGCTGTGTTTTTGCGCTTTGCTTGGTTTTTTTGCCACAGATTGCTCTGATTTTTATCGGATTGATTGCGTTGCATGGTAACGTCGAGTTCTATTCTTTTTTCTGATATGATACCGACTTGACGGTTTGTGGTTTCAAAATCTACTCAAGAGAAGATAAGGTTATACAGACTGCTTTTTAAACTTGTCAGGTCAAGTGCAA
>NZ_JAAMPT010000193.1 GCF_012911605.1 Flavobacterium solisilvae
CATCAACACACGGAGCAATTCCAGCTACAGTATAGGTATAAGTTGCTGAAACATCAACCGCTGGATTTAAAACTCCTGTTCCACTAGCTAATGCTGGTGACCAAGTTCCGCCTGTTTGAGCATTTGGACCTAATAAAGAAAATAAGTCTATCGCATTTTGATTAGAACAAATAGTAAAATTAGCAACATCGTTTCCTGCATTTGGAACTGGATTTACTGTTACTTGAACCGAAACACTTGCCGGAAGACAAGGTGGATTTCCTAGAACTGTATACGTATAACTCCCCGAAACATCAACAGCTGGATTGAAAACTCCTGTTCCGCTTGCTAAAGCTGGTGACCAAGTTCCACCTGTTTGTGCAGTATTTCCCAATAAAGTAAACAAATCAACTGATGGCGATGTTACACATAAAACTTGTGGCTGTGGCGCTACACCTGCAATTGGCAATGGTAAAACATCTATAGTTACCGTTGATGTTACGGGTTGGCAATTTGGCGAAGAAGAAACTGTATATGAAAAAATATAAGGACTTCCAGCAGTAGTAAACGAAGAAACATCAACAGTTCCTAAATATCCATTTGTAGTTGAAGTTGGTCCAGTCCAAACACCATCAATATCAGGATTTCCACCTAATAGTCCGAATAAATCAAACGGTGCTACAGAGGAAACTTCATTACTACAAAAACCAACTTGACCATTTGTTCCAGCATCATTTGGCTCAGAAAAAGTAACCGTAACAGGGAAACGACTTATACTATAACAAGGCGAATCGAATGATTCTGCATAATATACTTGTCCATTAATCAAAGGAGTTGATGGATTTAAAGGAAATCCAGATGTAGAAGTGGTAAACCAAGATATATTTGGACCATTTGCCGCTAAATTAGCAACTGTTGGTGCTGGATCAGCACAAATAAGCTGATTTGAATTCCCAGTTGGTGGCGAAACTATCTTAATTTCTACAACAATTCCAACTCTAAGTGTTTCACATCCTGTATTTGGATTGGTTTGACTTGCATAATAAATTCCATTCGAAATAGCTGTTCCGGCAGCTAAAGCCGTTCCTCCAGTTGAAGAAGCATACCATTGAATATTATTTCCAACAACAAAAGTATTCAGATTTTCAATGGTTGATTCTCTACATAACGTTGTTGCTGCCAAAAAAGCAAATGGTCTTGAATAAATAGTAACATTGACCACTTGTCTTGAACCACAAGTTCCTGAATTATCATCTACATAATAATCTTCACCTGATTCCAAAGGAGTTGTTGCTAAAAGCGGTTCATTTGCTGGAGTTGTTGCAGTTGCATACCATTTTATTCCTCCACCATTATCTGTTGCAACTAAACTCGCAATTGTTGGCGCTTGAGAATCACAAAACGATTGATTAGCATTGATTACAGTTGGACATTGCGAATAGGAATGATTGGAAAATCCTATCAAAAATAGTAGTATCGAGAAATAAAAAAATGTTTGTGCTTTTAAAAGAGTAAAAATCCTCATACGCAATGCTGTTAACGACATCAGACAAATTGGGCACAATTTCAACTATAGTATTATCCCAATTAAAATATCACAACTATATTACGTATAATTATAGAAACAAAAAACCACTTATTAAAATGTTATAAACAATTTAATAAACATTACTAACAATCATAAAACAATAGAAATAAAAATTAAAATATTAATTATCAGATAATTAAATTTAAAAATATAAAATTAAAAAAGTTATTAATAATTTTAACTTTAATCAAAAAATAAAAAATTGTTAATAAAAACCGAATAAATTCTACTTGAAAAATTAAAAGTTTGACAAATTTACAAGCTTACAACTTGAGTTTTTGCTAGCTCAAAATCACTAATAATTGTATCTATTATTTCCTGAACTGGCTTAACTTCATGGATTAATCCTGCTATTTGACCTATTTCTAATTCGCCTTCAACTAAATCGCCTTCAAACATTCCACGTTTTGCTCTTCTTTTTCCAAGCAAGGCTTCTAAATCTTCTTTTGACGGACATTTTGAATACAATTCTTGAACATCATTGTAAAATTTATTTTTGATTAATCGAACTGGTGCCAATTCTTTCAAAGTCAATTGCGTATCACCTTCTTTAGTCTCGATAACGGTTTGCTTAAAATTATCATGTGCCGAACTTTCCACAGAAGCTACAAATCGTGAACCCATTTGAACACCATCGGCACCAAGAATCATCGCAGCCAACATTCCTTTTCCAGTTGCAATTCCGCCAGCAGCAATTAACGGGATGGAAATTTGCTCTTTCACCATTGGAATTAATGTAAAAGTGGTTGTCTCTTCTCTACCATTGTGACCGCCAGCTTCAAAACCTTCAGCAACAACGGCATCAACTCCAGCTTCTTGTGCTTTTAAAGCAAATTTTGAACTACTAACTACGTGAACAACCGTAATTCCGTGCGATTTTAAATGATTTGTCCAAGTTTTTGGATTTCCAGCAGATGTAAAAACAATTTTTACGCCTTCGTCAATGATAATTTGAATGATTTCTTCAATATTCGGATACAACATTGGAACATTTACACCAAATGGTTTATCGGTTGCAGCTTTGCATTTTTGAATGTGTTCTCTTAAAACATCGGGATACATTGAACCTGCACCAATCAAACCTAAACCTCCAGCATTACTTACAGCGCTTGCTAATTTATAACCACTATTCCAAATCATTCCGCCTTGAATAATTGGATATTTTATATTGAAAAGTTGCGTAATTCTATTCATTAATTCTTAATTATTTTACCGGTTTGGATTGTATTTTTGGCTTCAATTTTATAAAAATAAATTCCGTTTTGAAGTTCGGATATAGCAATTAAATTATCGTTTGGGCTGATGGTTTTCTCCAAAATTTTTTGTCCCAATGAATTATAAAGTTGCCATTTTACTTCGGATAAATTATTTGGAAAAGAAACAGTCAATTTATCTTTTACCGGATTTGGATACACCAAAAACTGGATTTTTTCATTTTCTTCTACCGAAAGTTGCGCCATGTTCAACGCGACTTGAAAATCGGGAATTCCATAGCCAAATTGAGCTGTTGGATTTGAAAATCGATCTGCCGATTGACGAACAAAATCTACGACTTGCTGATTGGTTGCCCAAGGAATTGCTTGCCAAAAACTTGCCACCATTCCAGCTATAATCGGTCCAGAAAATGATGTTCCGCTAGAAGCATTTGCGACAGAACCCGAAGTTGTTGAATAATATGGATTTTGTCCTTGCGCCATAACATCAGGTTTTATTCTTCCGTCAAATGATGGACCAATTGAACTAAAAGTTGCATATGTTTCGTCAAATTTCACAGCTCCAACCGTTAATGTATTGATCGCATCGGCTGGTGTTGAAATATTTGGATTAGCACTGTTTCCTGAATTTCCCGCACTGGTAACACAAATCATTCCGCGACTAAAAGCAATATCAGCACCACGAGAAATAAACGAAGTTACACCATTCATATCAGCATAAGTATAACTGTAATTTGGATTATTATAGGCAAAATATCCCAACGAAGTATTGATTAAATCAACACCTAAACTATCGGCAAGTTCTGCCGCTTCAACCCAATAACTTTCTTCAACCGGATTTTCATCAGCACTATCTTCAGTAATAAAAAGGTAATAATTAGCATCTGGCGCAGTTCCAATCAACTGATTTTCAACATAACCTGCCATTAATGACAAAACCAACGTTCCATGAGAATTGGATGTGTAAACATTATCATTTCTAGCAACAAAATTATAACCTCCCAAAATTTGATTGTTATCTCTAATTCGTTGAAACGATGAAGCCGAATTTACATTAGGAAAACCAGCATCCATAACCGCAATAATTTTTCCTGTTCCGGTATAATTTTGTTGATGCAATAAATGTCCTTTCAACATTTGAATTTGGTTGGATGAATTTCCATAAGCAAAGTTTTCTTGAACATCCAATTGCTTGTTTACTGCTTTATTTTCACTACTGTTGGCAATCCTATTTTGAGTATTTAAACTCCTGTTAGCAAATTGAATATTTGAAACAAAAGTTAAATCTGTCAAAGCATCAATGTCTTCAATTGAACCACGAACGTGAACGGCATTCATCCATTTTGATTTTGCTTTTACTTCGATACCTGAAGAAGCTATTATTTGGTCAACATACAATTGATGAATTGGCACATCGAGAATATCCAACGCAATTCCTTGACTTGTTCTTCTATCCAAAGCACGTTGGGAAAGCATTTCCAATGGATTGTCCAAATAGAATTGAGCATCAGGTTTATCGGTAAAATAAACCCACGCATCTTCTTGAGAAAAGATGTTTTGTGATAAAAAAAAGAGAAAAAGTAAAACGAGTTTTTTCATAGCTTTCGTTTTTGAAAGCACTAAATTACGAAATTACTCCTGAACCAACTAATTCGTCATCAATATTCCATGCTACAAATTGACCTTCGGTGATGGCTGATTGTGGTTGTTCAAATGAAACGTATAATCCGCTTTCAAATTGATATAAAGTTGCTTTTTGTAATTCTTGTCGGTAGCGAATTCGAGCTTTTACTTCTAATTTTTCACCATTTTTCAAAGTCAAATCTTCTCTAATCCAATGCACTTCGTCGTTGTTTACTTTCAAAACATTTCTGAATAATCCTGGATGATTATGACCTTGACCAGTGTAAATGGCGTTGGTTTCAATATCGGTAGCGATGATAAAAAGTGCTTCTTTGGTTCCGCCAACATTCAGACCTTTTCGTTGACCAATAGTAAAATAATGCGCACCTTGATGTTTTCCTACTACTTTTCCGTTTTCTGGCGAATAAGAAATTGGTTTTGCATCAAATTGCAACTGTTCTTCCACAGAATTGAACGTTAAATTTGGCTGATTATAGATTTCGTTATCGGCATTTATTTCATAAATCAAACCTTCTTTTGGTTGTAATTTTTGTTGCAAAAACTCAGGCAAACGCACTTTTCCGATAAAACACAATCCTTGCGAATCGCGTTTTTCGGCAGTAATTAAATCTAATTTGGAAGCAATTTCACGAACTTGTGGTTTGGTCAACTCACCAATTGGAAATAACGCTTTGGAAAGTTGTTCTTGTGATAATTGACATAAAAAATACGACTGATCTTTGTTTCCGTCAATTCCGGCAAGCAATTGATATACTTGGTTTCCATCTTTTTCAATTGTTCCTTTTCGGCAATAATGACCTGTTGCCACATAATCGGCACCAAGACTTAACGCAATTTTCATGAAAACGTCAAATTTGATTTCGCGATTGCACAATACATCAGGATTTGGTGTTCTTCCTTTTTCGTATTCGCTGAACATATAGTCAACGATTTTTTCTTTGTATTGTTCGCTTAAATCAACAGTTTGAAACGGAATTCCTAATTTCTCGGCAACCAATAAAGCATCGTTGCTATCTTCTAACCATGGACATTCATTGGAAATTGTAACCGAATCATCATGCCAATTTTTCATAAAAAGACCAATGACTTCATAGCCTTGCTCTTTTAAAAGATAAGCAGCAACACTCGAATCAACACCACCAGAAAGCCCAACAACAACTCGTTTCATTTTACTTCAAAAAAAATCTGATGCAAAATTACGCTAATTTTGGGTTTTGTCTAAAGGTTTAACTCTTTTTTGGAATTTCTTTCCTTGCTTATTCATATTGGTATCCACAAGATTTCCACTTTTATCAGCAATTTTCCAAATTCCTATTTTTTTCCCATTTTTATAAACCCCTTGAGAAACTACATTATTCGTAGCGTTTCTGTAAATTGCTTCGCCTTCATATTGTCCATTTTTATAGGTACTTTCTTCAAGAATAATTCCGTTTTCGGCATAATTTCTATACGAACCATTTTTAATTCCGTCCACATAAGTCGTTTCTTCCGCAATTGCTCCGCTTCTATAATATACTTTTCGAACACCATTTAGTTTGCCATTCTTGTAATTTTCCAATGTCATTATTTGTGGAGAATTAAAGTGATAGTATTTCCATTCGCCTTCAAATTTCTTGTCAATAACTTTTCCTTCGCTAACTTTCATACTTTGTTGATTGTAAAAAATCACGTAGCACGAATTGTCTTTTGCACTAAAATCTCTGGTTGCAATTACAGTTCCATCTCGTGTATCATCAAAATATTTGAACATTCCAACTTCTTTGCCGTGTTCAAAAGTTCCTTCATATCGAGGACGTTTTGATTCTTCGTGAACACCTTTCCACAAACCGTGTCTTTTTCCTTTTTCGTCAAACTTATTTATGTCTTGAGCTAACAGTTGAAATGGAATAATTAGTAACAATAAAAAATACTTCATAAACAGGTAAATTTAATTTAGGCAAAAATAATTTTTTATTAATAACGAAAAATAAACTGAATTAGTATAAATCGATTTTATTTTCCTCTTTTTTGTTTAACCAAAAACTGAACCAGAAAAATAAATTCTATTGAAAATATAGTACTTCACGGATTATCAACATTTTAAAAGATTAAACAACAGTGTTAATTATTTTATAAATGTTAATTTTGTTTAACTTTTAATATTTTTTGTTAAACAAAAATTTATACTTTTACAAAAACATTAAACAAAAATTATTATGAAAAATCTAATCAAAAAATTTACAATTGCATGTTTTGCATTGACAGTGTTATCTTGTAGTGATGATGACAACAACAATTCAAACCAACCTCAAACTATTGCAGATATTGCAATTGCTGGAGCTGACTTTTCTATTTTAGAAACAGCATTAACTAGAACTAATTTAGTAGCTACTCTTGATGGCGCAGGTTCTTTCACTGTATTTGCACCAACTAATGATGCATTCAACACATTTTTTGCTTCTTTGGGTTCAAATGTAAACGTAAATAATGTAGATGTGAATGTGTTAAGATCTATTTTATTAAATCATGTAATCAATGAAGAAATTACAAGTGCTAACATTCCAGCGTCTGTTTACAAAAACACTTTATCTCCTTTTAGTTCTGCGGCAGGTTCTCCAACAATAAGTATGTTCATCCAAAAAGAAGGTAGTGTTGTAACACTTAATGGTGGAATTGGGACTTCGGCTTCACCAAGAAAAGGTGCAGTTGTTACAACAGCTGATATTGACGCAAGTAATGGTGTAATTCATGTTGTAAACAGAGTTATACAAATACCAAATATTGTTGATCATGCCATAGCAAATCCTAATTTCAGTACTTTAACTAGTTTATTAGTAGCTCAAGGTTTAGTTCCAACACTACAACAAACAAATACACAAGCTAGTACGCTGGCACCGTTTACTGTATTTGCTCCTGTGAATTCAGCATTCAGCCAACCTGTATTGGATTTATACGGAAGTTTATCAAGTGATGCTAAATCTCAAGTTCTAACTTATCATGTTGTTAGTGGTGCAAATGTGCGTTCTAATGCAATTCCATCTGGAAATATTGCTACAGTACAAGGTCAAGGATTTACAATAACAGGAACTGCTATCAATGATGCTGGATCAGATGTTAACAAAAACATCATTCTTACTGATGTTCAATGCTCTAACGGTGTTGTACATGCTATTGACGGCGTATTATTACCATCATTCAACTAACTAAAAATTGCTATGAAAAATGAAAAACGCAACTAATTAAAGTTGCGTTTTTTTATTTACCAAGTTCCAAAGCTCGATTATTGGCAGCTTTAACAGCTTCGACGATGCTATTTTCAAGTGATTGCTTTTCAAAAACTCTCAACGCACTTTCGGTTGTTCCGCCTTTGGAAGCTACTTTTTTAATCCATTCTTCATTGGATAACGAATAACTATTTTGGATAGCAACTGAACCCATAAACGTTTGATTGACCAAAAGTTCTGCTTCCGATTCGTTGAAACCTAAATCAACCGCAGCTTTTATCATCGATTGCATAAAGTAGAAAACATAAGCTGGTCCGCTTCCCGAAATTGCCGTTGCCGCATCGATTAAATTTTCATTCTCTACATAAACCGATTTTCCTGTGGTATTGATTAAATTCTGAATGATGAAAAGTTCTTTTCTATCCACATTTGCCGAAGCCGTAAAAACGGTCATTCCCATTCCGATTTGTGTTGGAATATTCGGCATACAACGAACTACTTTTGAACAAGACAATTGTTGTTCCAACGATTTTAACGTAATTCCGGCCATGACCGAAAAAATGATTTGATCTTCTTTCAAAAATGGTTTTATTGCTAATGCTAAAACCGAAAAATCCTGTGGTTTAACCGCTAAAATTACAATATCAAAATCGGCTATTTTTTCTGATGGAGTAATCGAAAAATTAGACTTTGGAATTGTTGTTTCAATAGAAGAAAAATCATTTCTAACCAAAACAAAAATGTCTTCTGGTTTTATAAATCGTGAACCGATAAAACTATTGGCATAGGTTTTTCCCATGTTGCCATAACCGATGATTAGTACTTTCATAGCTTATAAATAAAAAACTCTGTTTAAAGATATACTTTTAAACAGAGTTTCAAAAATTATATTTTAAAGAAAATTATTTCTTTTTATTCAATTTCTTTTGTTCTTCGGCTTGTTCCATCATTTCTCTCATTTTCTTTTGGAACTTGCTTTCGGTTTTTGGTTTGGTTTTATTCTCTTGAATTTGAGCGTGAATTTTGTCGCTATCAATAAAATACTTTTTAATAACCAACATAATTCCGATAGTAATTAAGTTGGAAATAAAGTTATACAAACTTAATCCTGAACCATAATTATTGAAGAACAACAACATCATGATTGGCGAAAGATAAATCATAATTTTCATGATTTTACCCATATCAGGCATTCCTTCTTGTGGCGGTTGTGCCATCGCTTGATCGCCTGAAGTCATTTTCATATAGAAGAAAATTGCGATTGCTGCCAAAATTGGAAACAAACTCACGTGATCGCCATAAACTGGAATTCGGAATGGTAGTTTGAAAATTTCGTCAAAAGATGATAAATCGTCTGCCCAAAGGAAACTTTTTTGTCTTAGCTCAATTGCCGATGGAAAAAACTGAAACGATGCATACATAAATGGAATTTGTATCAAAGCAGGAATACATCCAGCCATTGGATTAACTCCAGCTTTGTTGTACAACTTCATGGTTTCCTGTTGTTTTTTCATTGGATCTTTACCAAATTTTTCATTCAACTCCATAATTTCAGGACGAAGAACTTTCATTTTAGCTTGAGACAAAAATGATTTAAAAGTAATTGGCGACATTGCAATTTTTATCAAAATCGTAAAAATGATAATCGCAATTCCTAATCCCATAAACGTGCTCAAGAAACCAAATAACGGCACAAAAATGAATTTGTTTATCCAACCGAAAATTCCCCAACCTAGTGGAATAATTTCGTCAAGGTTTCTTTCGTAATTATCTAAAATCTTATAATCTGCTGGACCAACATACCAATTCATTTTATAATCCAATTCGCCATTTGCAAACGCTAAAGCCGATGAAGTCTTGAATTCTTTGGTAAATGTAGTATCAACATCTTCATCATTTACTAAATCGTGTGAACGCAATGCTGCTTTTTCAAACGGAGTTTTTGTCAATAAAATCGAAGTAAAAAAATGTTGTTTATAAGCGATATAGGTTACTTTTTCTGGTGTTTCTTCTTTGTCTTTTCCTTGACCTACATAATCGTCTTTTCCGTCTTCATATTCAAATACAATTTCGGCATAACGATTTTCATAAGTAATACTTTTTTCGTTTCTGTACGCTTTTAAATCCCAGTTGAAATCTACTGGTTTTCCTGTATTCAAAACGGTGCTCAATCCTTGAGAACGAACGTCAAAATCAAGCATATAATCATTTGGTTTTAGAACATATTTGTATTCTAAAAACGAATTTTCGCTAGCTTTCAATTTCATCGAAAGAATTTGATTTCCGTCAACTTTAGTCAATTCTGGCGTAAAGAATAAGTCTTTTGTATTTAAAACTCGGTTGTCTTTTGTTTGCAACTGAAGATTAAAACTGGCATTATTATTTTTGATTAATTCTACTAATTGACCTGAATTTTTATCGAATTTTTTGTAGTTTTTCAACGTTGCTTCGGCGATATAACCACCTTTATTAGCGATTTTTAACACCAAAAATTCATTTTCAAGGGTTGTAAAATCTTCTTTAGCCGATGGTAAAGTAGCCGAATAAGCAAATGAACCCAAACTTCCTTGAAGCTTTTGTAGTTTTACAGTATCGTTTACCGTAGTATCTTTTAGGGTTTCAACAACTTGTTTTACTTCTTGTTGTTTTGCTTTTTGCTGTTTTTCAAGTTTTTCTTTTTTGGCTTTTTCTTGTTGTTCTTTCAGATTGGATTCTTGATTATTGTACATCATCCATAGGATAATACCAAAAATCAGTGCGAAACCGATAACCGAATTAAAGTCAAATTTCTTTTTTTCCATAATAATGCTGTCCCAAATTGTCGGGATCCAGTGTTTTTAATTTGTCATAAGAAGTAACAACCGACGAATTGTTACACTTATTTTTTATGTTTTACCATTGCCGCCACAAAACTAACAAAAATTGGATGTGGATTTGCAACCGTACTTTTATATTCAGGATGGTATTGAACACCAATGAAAAATGGATGATTTTTCAACTCGATGATTTCTACTAAACCAGTATCAGGATTTACTCCAGATGCGGTTAATCCTGCGTCTTCTAATTGTTTTCTATATTCATTATTAAATTCATAACGATGACGATGACGTTCTTGAATTTGGGTTTTTCCATAAATTGCGTGAGCCAAAGTTCCTTCTGCAATATCACATTTCCATGCACCAAGACGCATCGTTCCTCCTTTGTCGGTAACATTTTTTTGATCTTCCATGATTGAAATCACCGGAAACTTGGTTTTTTCATTCATTTCGGTTGAATTGGCATCTCTAAGTTTTACAACATTTCGAGCATATTCAATTACAGCCATTTGCATTCCGAGACAAATTCCAAAAAAAGGAATATTATTTTCTCTTGCATAACGAACCGTATCAATTTTACCTTCAATTCCGCGACCGCCAAAACCTGGAGCAACTAATATGCCATCCAAGTCTTTCAATTGTTCTTCTGCCGAATTGGCATCTAAATATTCTGAATGGATAGAAATTACGTTCACTTTTGTCTGATTTGCCGCGCCAGCATGAATAAACGCTTCCAAAATTGACTTATATGAATCTTGCAATTCTACATATTTTCCAACCAAACCGACATTAACGGTTTGCTTTGGATTTTTCAATCGATGAAGAAATGTATTCCAATTTTTTAAATCCGGAGAAGCTTTTTTAGGTAAATTCAATTTCTTTAAAGCCACAACATCTAAACCTTCTTGAAGCATCAAATTTGGCACTTCATAAATCGTTGAAGCATCGATAGATTGTATTACGGCTTCGCGTTTTACATTACAAAACAAGGCTAGTTTTTGACGTAAATCATCCGATAATTCATGTTCGGTTCTACAAACTAGAATATCCGCTTTGATTCCGCTTTCCATCAAAGTTTTTACAGAATGTTGTGTTGGTTTTGTTTTCAACTCGCCAGCTGCCGAAAGATAGGGAACCAACGTCAAATGAATAACAATTCCGTTATTTTCGCCTAATTCCCAAACCAATTGACGAACCGATTCAATGTATGGCAACGATTCAATATCACCAACAGTTCCACCAATTTCAGTAATTACAATGTCAAAATCGCCCGATTTCCCAAGCAATTGCATTCTTTCCTTAATTTCGTTGGTTATATGAGGAACAACTTGTACCGTTTTTCCAAGAAATTCGCCTCTACGTTCTTTTTCAATAACCGAAAGATAAACTCTTCCAGTCGTTACGTTATTAGCTTGTGATGTTGGAACATTTAAAAAACGCTCATAATGACCTAAATCCAAATCGGTTTCCGCACCATCATCGGTTACGAAACATTCTCCATGTTCATAAGGATTTAGCGTTCCAGGATCAACATTGATGTATGGATCAAATTTTTGAATGGTTGTCCTGTAACCGCGAGCTTGCAATAATTTTGCTAACGAAGCCGCAATGATTCCTTTCCCTAAAGAAGAAGTCACACCGCCAGTAACAAAAATGTATTTCGTTGAATTCATTGTTTAGTTGTGTGTTGTGTTGTTGTAAAAATCGGGGCAAAAATAAGAATTTAAAATGGATTATTAGACGATTAGATTATCGGATTATCAGAAAAAATCTGAAAATCTTTTAATCTAAAAATCTAGTATTCTTTCTTAGGATATTGCTTTTTGATGTTACGAATCAAATCTTCCAAACCGTTTAATTTAAGTTCATAAACGAGTTTAAGTTGTTCGCCAAGTTGTCCTTTTGGAAGTCGATTGTTGTGCAACCAAACCAAATAATATTCGGGTAAATCGATGAGATATTTGCCTTCATATTTGCCATAAGGCATTTTGGTATGTGCCAATTTGATGAGTAATTTTTGTTGGTCGTCCATTTTTTTTTAGAGAATAGAATAAAGAAGAAATAAAATAGACTTTTACTATTTTGAAAATTTACTCTTACCTCCAATTAAAAGTTACTTCTTTTTCGATATCTGGATGTAAGCTCAACAAAACTGGACACGTCATTGCTGCTCGTTCGAGAATAGTTTTATTTTTATCAGAAGTAGCGATTGACATATTTAAAACAACTACAATTTTTGCAATTTTTCTAGGTTCGGCTTGCATGATTTTAGTTACTTCAAGCGTAGAATCTTTTAATTCTAAATCTAAATCTCTTGTTTTTATCGCCATGATAGAAACCATACAACTTCCTAAAGCGGTTGCAACCAAATCAGTTGGCGAAAATGCTTCACCTTTTCCGTGATTATCGGTTGGTGCATCGGTTAGAATTTCTGTTCCTGATTGCAAGTGAATACAAGTCGTTCTTAATTCGCCTTGATACGTTATTTTAGATGTTGCCATTATTTTGCTTCTGTAATTGATAAATCGGCTTCGTATTGAAGAATGTAAACTCCTTTATTACTGTAACCGCCGTTTTCATTTAGTGAATAGTCAAATTTACTTTCTATTTGCTCTGTTGCCGAACCCTGAACAGTTTCTTCAAACGACTTATCTTGAGACAAACGAAGTAACGTATCAAAAGTCACATCAAATCCACGAATAGCATATTGATTTGGTACTATTTTATTGATTTTCTTGTAGTTATTTTCAAAATAAATAGCTTCCAGAGTTTCATTTGACTTTGAAATTGATGGATACAACATATTCAATTTTGTCAATTTAGCCAATGGAATTTCCTCAAAATCAAGGGTTTCATTTTGTTCCAAAACAACCATTTGAACTTGATAATTTCGTTGCGCATTAACCATAGATGTTGTAGAAGACAAAATCATTCCTGTTTTTTCGGAAGCTACAATTATATAATTCATTTTGTTTTTATCCAATTTCACCAACAAACTATCCGAAACCAAAGTTCCTTTATCAGACAAACCGACAATTTTCACATCTCTTTGTTGGTCTTTTAGATAATTTATAATGCTACCTTTTTTAGCATCAACAACCGCAACAATATTTCCATTTTTAGATCGCATGAAGTCAAAAATTGAAGATTTCATTTGTTCAGCCGTTGGCGTAGATTGGTATAAATTCTTATAACCTTTTCCACTTTCTTTGGACAATGGAGAAATCACTGGCGTATTATAACCTTCAAGCATTTCGGCCACTTTTTCAACATTGGTTTGATAAAATGGTCCGATAATCGCATCTACATTTGTTAAATTATTTTGCTGAATTACCGAAGCTGCAGCTGATGAATTTTTAGTTTCTTGCGAGTCAAAAATGCTTACGTCAACATTTAGCCCAAGAACTTTTGCCGAATCAATCGCCATTAAAGCACCCGAATAAAAATCCAAAGTCATGTTTAAAAATTTATCTTTTTTCAAACGCGCTTGAGTTGAATTTACCGTATCACTTTCAATTTTTGAAATATTAAACGGCAACAACAATACGAGTTGTTTCTTTTTATCTGACTTTATTGAAGTAGATAAATTGGACTGAGTTTTATTGATAACTGGCTTAACTTCTGATTTTTCTTTCATTGGAACACGAAGAATCATTCCCAACTTCACTCCTTTTTTCAATTCAGGATTTAAACTGATTAATTCTTCTTCAGAAATAGCAAAATCCTTTGAAATACTATACAATGTTTCTTGTTGACGAACGACATATTCTTGCAAGTATTTTTTAGTAGAAACCGTTTCTTTTATTGGTTCTGATTTTGATTTTGCAACCGAAGAAACATCTTCAGAAATTGTTCTTTCTCCCGAAATTAAGAGCTTTGTTCCGACTTGCAATCCAGAAACAATTTGAGGATTTAATTTTTCTAAATTCTCAATGGTTATTCCATATTTTTTTGAAATTCCAAACTTCGTTTCTTTGGCTTCAACGGTGTGATAAATAGTTTTTGAAGACGATGTTGGTTTTGCAACCACAGCTTTTACTTCTTCTTTTACGACTGTTTTTGCAACTTCTGTTGGCTTAACAACTGGTTTTTCAACTGGTGGTTTTTGATACGTATCTTGTGTAAAAACATCTCCTGCTGGAATTACTACGTTTTGACCAATTTTTAAACCATCTTTTAGCAATTCGGCATTAGCATTTTTTATTGCATCAACCGAAACATTATATTGTCTTGACAAGCTAAACAACGTTTCTTTTGGTTGTACCAAATGTGTAGTTTTTTTAGAAGAAACAACTGCTTGTTTTTGGGCAGCAGTTGTTGTTCCTATACTTGATGGTGGAATCAACAAAACGGCATCGAGTTTAATTCCGTTTTGAGAATCGGGATTTAATTTAAAAATATCGTAAGGTGTAACACTGTATTTTTGGGCAATAATATTTACTGTTTCGCCTTTAACAACAGTATGTTTGATATATTTTTCCTGTTTGGTCGCCGTAGTTACCGAAACACTTAACATTGTAAAAAGCAATGAAAAAAATATTCTTCTTTTCATGAAATTGAAATTTAGAATTAGCATTCTATTGTTATTTTGAGTTAAATTTAATTTATTTTTTGAAAAGCATCAATCAATATCATCAATAAAATACCAATTGGTCATTCAAAAGTAAGAATTTAAACCATAAAACTTACCAAATTTTACTAATTTATTCCAATACCAAAATCTGTTCCAAAAATTTTATTCCCATTCAATAGTTGCAGGCGGTTTTGAGCTGATATCATAAACCACTCGATTTACACCTTTCACTTTATTGATAATCTCGTTGGAAATTTTCATTAAGAAATCATACGGTAAATGAACCCAATCTGCCGTCATTCCATCGGTAGATTCAACAGCGCGAAGTGCTACCACTTTCTCATAAGTTCGTTCATCGCCCATAACTCCAACACTATTCACAGGTAAAAGAATTGCTCCAGCTTGCCAAACTTTGTCATACAAACCGTGTTCTTTTAATCCGTTGATGAAAACAGCGTCAACATCTTGTAGAATTCTAACTTTTTCTGGCGTAATTGCTCCCAAAATTCTAATGGATAATCCTGGTCCAGGAAATGGATGTCTGCCCAAAAGTTCAGCATCAATTCCTAACGTTTTACCAACGCGACGAACCTCATCTTTGAAAAGCATTCGCAAAGGTTCAACGATTTGTAGTTTCATATAATCAGGTAAACCGCCAACATTGTGATGCGATTTTATGGTAGCGCTTGGTCCTTTTACCGAAACCGATTCGATTACATCAGGATAAATTGTTCCTTGAGCTAACCATTTTACATCTTCAATTTGATGCGCTTCGTCGTCAAAAACTTCAATAAAAACGCGTCCGATAGCTTTTCGTTTTGCTTCAGGTTCTTCAACACCATCAAGAGCTGAGAGAAAACGTTCAGAAGCATCAACTCCTTTTACATTCAATCCCATTCCTTTATATTGGTTTAACACATTTTCGAATTCATTTTTACGTAGCAAACCATTATTTACAAAAATGCAATACAGATTTTTACCGATTGCTTTGTTCAATAAAACAGCGGCAACTGTAGAATCTACTCCACCAGAAAGTCCAAGAACAACTTTGTCATTCCCAACTTTTTCTTGAAGTTCTTTTACACAATCTTCTACAAAAGCATTTGGTGTAAAGGATTGTTCCACTTTGGCAATTTTGACCAAAAAGTTTTCTAAAATTTGTTTTCCATCAACTGAATGATACACTTCAGGATGAAACTGAATAGCATAAGTTGTTTCGCCTTCAATTCGATAAGCTGCATTTTCTACATCTTTTGTGCTTGCTAGACGAATTCCATTAGTTGGTAAAGATTTAATAGTATCACTATGACTCATCCAAACTTGACTATTTAAAGCCACATCAGCAAGAAAATCTTCTTCCGGTTTGATATACGATAAATTTGCTCTTCCATATTCTCTAATATTGGAAGCGGCAACTTCACCACCTGAAAAATGAGCTAAATATTGCGCACCATAACAAACGGCAAGCAAAGGAATTTTACCTCTAATTTCAGATAAATCAATTTGCAAAGCATCTTCCGAGCGAACAGAATAAGGACTTCCGCCAAGAATAATCGCTTTGTAAGCTGATAAATCAGTTGGATAATTGTTGTAAGGATAAATTTCGCAGAATATATTTAATTCGCGAACGCGGCGAGCAATAAGTTGTGTGTATTGCGAGCCAAAATCTAAAATAAGTACGTTGTGTTGCATGCGCAAAATTGCAATTTAATTGTAATTCGTTGTTGTTTAGTTAGTTGCCTTCTCAATTTCAGAAAGTGGGAACAAAAGTGGGAACAATCTATTTCACCTATTTGAAAAAGAAAGCGCAAAGTTAGTAAAAATAAAGCAATGAATTTGCCTTTCTTTTAACATAATCCCTCCCCTTTAATGATAGGGATTCAGCTACCTTTTGTGGATGATTGTATATACATAAGCGTCAAAACATCTATAAAAAATCCTTCTTTTATAAAAACGCAAAACTGCTTTAAATATATAATTCAAGGTCGATCCGAATCGATCTAAAAAAAGAGTTATGATATGAAAAAAAAGAAATACCTGCATACCAATTTCATTAATTTTCTGGTGGAGAAATACAACAAGAAAATCCAAGATGAAGAAATCGATTTGCCAGAAGACGAAGTAAATAAGGATGAAGAAACAAATAATGATGAAAATGAAGATGATGAACCAATTGAAGACCTCATCGCTGAATATAGGGACTTGTATAAAAAATTTGAGGATAAGAAGTATGATGCGATTTTTAAAAGATGATAAAGTTCTTTATGATATTGAAACAATGCGTAAAATCTTAAATGTCCCAAAAGCGAAGTTGCAACGAGAGTTAAAAAAACATAATATTGAAATCACACGATATAAAAACTTGTTCCTCTATCCCGAAATGACATTGTTTATTTTAATGGAACAAATTGTTATTGAAAAAATAAACAAACCCTAAATGATCGACTATAAAATTATCAGGAAGTTAACGGAGAATATAAACAAGAACAGGGCAAAATTAGCAGAAGAAACAGATTTTAAGAAAAAGCAAAGATTAAGATATAAAATTGAGATCGACGGATTAAAGATAAAGATTGAGCAACTGAATTAGTACAAACATAAAATTTTTATAGAATGGCGGGTAATTATACGCTGGGTTCTATATCATAACGCACTACCAGGGGATTTATACAAAGTGCAACCATAGTAGAAGGAAAGAAGTGGTAAGTATAACGGTGCGTCTTAAAGCATTGACAGTAGCTTTCCCAAACATGCGTCAAAGACGACAGCATGTTAAGTTATACCCGATACGCTGTTCAGCTATTACGAGGTGGATACTTTGCTAACAACTTGGAGCGATCCTTGTTGGGATAATAGTATCTAAGTTTCCCCTCAATCTGCTCAGACACCCAGCCCCCACCACAATCTTAAATGATCTGATCGTGAATTTGAAGATTATTTTATCTTTTCAAAGACAAACATTGACGACACTTCTACACCTAACCCTTCAGCTAATGATTTAATTGTGCAAATTGTTGGATTGACTACTCCCCTTTCTATTCTCGTTATTTGAGGCAATGAAACCTCAGCAAGATTAGCAAGTTCTTCTTGTGAAAATCCTTTCTGCTCTCTTAGTCTTTTTAAATTCTTACCAAATTCGATTAAGTATTCTTTGTCTTTTGTGTATATCAATGCGTTACAAACTAAATTTAGTCTGTAAAATTCCGCTAATCATCAATGATTTATCTAATCATGTATGATTAGACAAGAATTTATCCTTATATTTGTTAAAATTTTAAATATCAACTAATAACTCAAAAAAGGACAGACATGAATTTAAAGACAGCGGCAATTTTGTGCTTCACATCATTATTATTATCCTGTAATGGAAAAAAAGAAACTACCGAAAGCACCACAGAATTTCTAAACGAAAGCGACTGCAATTGTGCAGAGCTTCAATTAAAGCGAGTAAATGAAAATGGCGAAGAAATAGAAGTTTGGAAAGATGTAAAAAAAAATGGAAGTCTCTACACTGGCGATTGTACTGAAAAAGATCAAAATGATACAATCATCAGAAAGCTGGAAATTAAAAACGGTTGGGTAGTCAGAGAAGTAAAGAAAGAGAATGTTATCGATAAAATTTATATCGTGACAAACGACATTGAGTATAATCAGTTACAAAAAAATAAAGGATTTAAAATTGGTTTATCATTGCTTATACCCGGTGATAAGTACAGATATATTTCTAACTACGAAGATTACAAAAACGGAAATCTATTTGATAAATGGGCAGTCGGGGCAACAAATGATTTTGGCACTAATCGAATTTCTATATCAAGATATTATGAAAAAGGAAAACCATTGAATTGGCTTGCAGAGCAAGACACACTTGGAGGACATAGTTCTAAAGGAAAAATAAAGTGTTTAGAAGATCCAGAGTTGATGAAAGGATCGAACAACGAAATGGAATGGGTAAAAAATAATATGTTAGCAGACGAATTCATTAAGTCGTTAAAATGCATGAAAAGCGAAATACCTCCTTTTAATTATTGGGAAGTAAAATAGAACAAAAACAGTCAAATCAGACACATCTATATTCAATTTAGCTTGAATTATTTTAAGCTCATTCAAATTAATTCCACAGCATTTATTACACGAGAAAGTCCCTTATTATAAGGGACTTTCATTTTTTATAAAATTAACATTTATATATCTCCGCATCAGTTCTGAGTTCTCTAAATTCCAAATTATTTTGATTTTTTTTTAATTTATTATCGGAATATCTTTGTAGAAGAAATCAGGAACACACTTCTAAATGATCTATTAGAAGTTTACATTTCAAACATTTTAAAATCGATTTTTGAAAAATTTCGCTCATGCGAAGTGGAATTTCTATGCTTATGAATTACTAACATTTTAAATATTTTTTTTATGAAAACAAACTCTATTTATGTGAGTGGGTGGAAAACCCCAAATTTCAAAACAGCAACTTTTAAAAAGGTTACTGATCAAAAAGTTATTAATGAGGATTTAATAACGACTAGAAAGTTTTATTTCGGACCCAAAACAAATTCAAAAGGATCTGTAAATCATCTAAAGTATAACTTGGGTATTAAGGTAAATGAAATATTTACTTTTAATACTCCTTTTATCGACGGAGTAAAAGCTACAGATTACAACGGTCATAATTTATCACTAGTTGTTAAAGATGATAGAGTTCTTCTTAATATCAATCAAGGAGACATATCTTTATTAATTGACTGTTGGGATTTAGGAGAATTGACGGATTTCATTGCTATCAAGAATTCAAGATGCAAGAATATTACTAAAGCATACATCAGCAATCTCATCGCACTTGGAAGACTTAGAGTAAAATTTAATGTCGGAATTGATAAAAATCACGGTACAATGTGGAAACTTTTTTAAGCTATGAATAAGTTTAATTTGAGAACCTTGGAGAGAACCTATTTAGATACAACCTTGGTCACATAGTTAAGGAGCAACTTTTAAAGTTTGCTCCTTTTTTATTTAAAAATGTATCAAAACCCAAAGTGTATCATTTTAATTTTAAAACACGAGGTTATTTGATACATTAACCGTATCTTTGAAATATAAAATATTAAAACGATACAAAATGAAAGTTGTTATATACGCCAGAGTTTCTACAAGTAACCAAGATTACAAGAGACAGACCGAAGAACTGATTGAATTTTCCAAAAAGAACAATTACGATGTTGTAAACATTTTTGAAGAAAAAATATCGGGCGGAAAAACCAACGAAGAACGACCTCAGCTAATGAAAATGGTAGATTTCATCAAAACGAATAAAATTGATAAGGTTCTTTGTTGGGAATTAAGCAGACTGGGAAGAAACACTATTGAAGTTCTTAAAACTATCCAATTGCTTAATGAAAATTGCATTTCTCTCTACATTAAAAATCACAATATAGAAACGCTTAACGAGAAATGTGAAGTAAATCCAATGTCGCAGTTTTTAATTCAAATCCTTACTTCAGTTAGCGAAATGGAAAAAACTCAAATCCGTCAACGAATTAAATCAGGTTATGACAGCTTCAGAAAAAACGGTGGCAAGGTTGGTCGTAAAGACGGGTTCAAAAAAAATGAAGAAACATTATTGACAGAACACAAAGACATCGTGAAATTATTGAAACAAGGAATGTCTGTCAGAAAGACGATGAAATTGACTGATAAGAGTAGCGGCACCGTGCAAAAAATAAAAAAGATGCTACCTCATTAAGCTATAAATTAAAAAATTGCTTGTAAAGCATATTTTTCGTAAACAAAAGCGTATTTTGCAACCGATTACGCCAAATCCTTTTCATGGAGAAGAAAACATTCAATAGAATTAAAGCCGTATTAGCTGAAACAGGAAAAACAAACAACTGGTTAGCTATTGAGCTTAATAAAAATCGTGCAACAGTTTCTAAGTGGTGTACAAATCAAATGCAACCCACAATAGAAACACTTTTTGAAGTTGCTAAAGTATTGGATGTCAA
The DNA here is from genome assembly GCF_012911605.1 of Flavobacterium solisilvae. Lineage (GTDB taxonomy): Bacteria > Bacteroidota > Bacteroidia > Flavobacteriales > Flavobacteriaceae > Flavobacterium > Flavobacterium solisilvae. The sequence goes on from NZ_JAAMPT010000193.1 coordinate 21,014, forward strand.
CGTAAGAGAATTATTAGTTTCAACAAAAAACAATTAAAATGTCCGGAAAATACAATTTTGTAAAACCGCTCAAAGTGACTTTTAGAAACTTTTCTCTTTATAAAAAAGAAGAAGTTACAGAAATAAGTGAAGAGATAAACAACGGTGTATATTGTTTAGCCGGTGCTAATGGTTTAGGTAAGACAACTTTCCTTAATGCAATAAACTACGCTTTGACTGGAATTGTTTTAGAACCTAATAAAGAGGTTTTGATTCCCGATGAAATCATTAAATCCAACAAACAGTATACTGAAAGATATTTTCAAGGGAGGATTTCAGCTTCTGACAAAGACACTGCGGAAATTGAACTACTCTTAAAAATAAACAACAAATTTATACGTATTGTTAGAGCTTTCAGCAATAGGGAGGGTTTGAGACTTTTTGAATTTTATGAAGAGCAAAATGACAAAAAAATAAGCTTAATAAACACTAATGATTTAAGCCCAAATGAGTTACTGAATTTATATCAAGAAACCTTAACTAACGAAGTTGGAATCGGAAAGTTTAGTTATTATATTTTCTTTCAACTCTATGTATTATCATTTGATGAAAACAGGAGAATGTTGTTTTGGGATGAAAGAGCTTCTACAAGTGCATTGTCTATAGCTTTTAATGAAAATATCGAGGATACAGAAAGAGTTTTAGAACTCAAAAAGAAAATGGAAGAATATGAGTCATATGGAAGAAATGCTAGATGGCAAGCAACGCAAATTAAAAATGAGATAGATAAATTATTAGAGACAAGTCATCAAAGAGAAAATAATAATTTTAAACTTCTTGAAGAAGAATACCATGAACTTATATCAAGTATCGAAAATTCACAAAAAATTCATAATGAAATAAATATTGAATATGATACACTCTTAAAAAGACAAAATATACTTAATTCTGAAATTTTACAATTAAAAATTAATTACAAGAGATTATTTTCCAAGTATTCTGAACCACGATCAAGTTTAATAAACAATCCAAACTTACAAATTGCAAAAAGGAACAACGCTTGTTTTTTATGTAATGCTGAAGGACACCACGTTATTGAAAATATTGAAAAGAAACTGTACTCGCACTCTACTTGTCCGGTATGCGATACTGCTATTAGCAATGATGATATAGAAAAGCAAGCTTCATTGATGAACGAGATTAAAAATATTGATAAGCAACTAGATTCAAAAAATAGAGAGCTTGAAGAATTGATGTTTGAATCTGAAACAAAAAAAGTAGAATTAGACAAAAAGTACATTGAGTTGGATAGATTAAAATCCAGACTAAATAAGTTTGAAAAAGAAAATAAAAACTTATCGTTTAACAAAACTGGCGATGCCCCTATTGATACGTTAATAGAAGAATACAAAAGACAATTTGATAAATTTGATAAAAGTTCAATCAACTATTATGAGAAAAGAGACAAACTAAGTCCTGAATATAAAAATTTACAAAGCAAAGTAAATAAAGGATACAAAGAAACTGAGGATATTTTTGTTCCACTATTTAAAAAGTTTGCTTACAGTTTCATAGGACTTAACTTAAATATCTATTCAAAAATTAAAGGAAAAAACATAGCATTAATTTTTGAATTAAAAAACACTGCTAGAACCGCCTCTCATCAATTATCAGAAAGTCAACGTTTCTTTTTAGATATAGCGTTAAGAATGGCGCTCGCAACATATCTCGCAACCAAAAAAAATCCCGCTACATTACTAATCGATACACCGGAAGGATCCTTAGATATTGCATATGAAAATAGAGTAGGAAAAATGTTTGCTGAATTTGTAACCGAATATAATCAGAATATAATAATGACAGCAAATATTAATGCATCCCAATTATTAGTGTCGTTAGCTGAACAGTGCGGAAACAAAAAAATGAAATTTAGGCGAATGTTGGATTGGACTGAGTTAAGCGAAATACAAAAAGAAGGTGAATCTCTTTTTAATCAAGTTTATGACAATATAGAACAAAAATTAAAACTTAAAGATGAGCAAGCAAATTGAAATAGAAGCGTTTTACGATAGTTTATCAATTGCGCATAAGTTAGACCAATTTTTGGACGGATTTACCAATGAAGAAATTCATCTCTTTTCTTATTTTTCGGCATTCCTTTTTCACTATTCGGGAAATCCAATTGAAGAATGGAAATATAAATTTACCATAGATTCAAACGGTTACCCTTTTTCAACCGAATTACAGAATGCGATTGAAAGACATGAATCAATAGGACTTTTTGAGCTTAGAAACTTCTTGACTATTACCTCTCGGGGAACGGATGAATTTAATAAATTTTCTAAAGAATTATCCTTGTTTAAAGAACGAGAGAAATTTATCGAAGCAGCATGTAGTACAAGTATTTTAATTCCATATCAGGAAGCTAAAGAAGCTCTTTTGGAAGACGTAAATATTACAAAAGCGAGGAATTTAGGAAATGAAAGTTGGTTGGATTTTCAATATGAAAAACTTCACGAAATCACCTCTTCATTAGGAGCGGCTGCAGAAGATATGACTATTTCAGCTGTAACTTGGCTAAGGTTAGTTCAATTATCACAAAAAACTGAAATATAATGTCTGATAAACTTGTCAATTTAATAAGAGAAGAGGATTATTTATTGCAGGTTTTTTCAAAAACGAAAAACGCTGTATATACAAACTTAACCAAAGAAATTGTAAAGTTTGTTAGTAACATTTTCAGAGTGATTGAACCTAGTCACACTGATGGAAAAGTAGTAATAGTTTACAACATAGCTGATGAAAATATACTTGGCATTGAAGGAATTAAATTTTACGACGATAGTATCTTAAATCATCATTTCTCATCTCTTACTTTTCAGCTTTTTCAAACTGAAGGAAACTTACCAAAACTTTACCAAAACTTAGATGATGCGATGATAACTGACATACTTTCAAAGAACAATACTATTGCATACTATTATAATAATAGTGAAGAACATATTTATGTTGATGGAGAACCAATTAAGATTGTAAATAAATACAGTAGCCCCAGTATTTTTGCTCTACAGTACCATTTTTTAAACGAAGCGTTACATATTTATAAAAATGACAGAATCAAGAAAATTTCTTGTGAACATTTTAAAAAATGTTGGGGTGAACCAAAATATATTTATTTTATAAATAAACCCGAAGATTCTATTCAACTCTCTATATCTGAATACCTTAAAAATACGCTTCGAGGAGTAGATGTTGTTAGAGAATACAATGTTAATGCATCAAAACCTGTCGATATCCGAGTTTTTTGGAGAGAGGCGAATCGAGCTGCTCTGATTGAGGTAAAACTTATGGGACGTTCCTTTAAAACAAATGGAACGGATATAAATACTTACGAATACGATAACAGAAGAGCTAATGAGGGAATGGTGCAAATTAAAGAGTACATCGATAAAGTGGATCAAGATTCGCCTAATGTTATAAACAAAGGATATTTGGTTGTTGTTGATGGTCGCCGGAATAGTATTGATCCAAAAGTAGCGTCGATTTCAGTCGCAAACGGAATGCATTTTGCAAACAAAGATCTTGAGATTGATGTTGCAAACAGATTTTACCTTACCCACAAAAACGTTCAAGAACCAATCAGAATGTTTGCAGAACCAATCTGTGATTAATTATGATAAGAAATAAATTAAATGATAATTTTGGATTAAAAGACGGAGGATATTCAAACTCTGAAAATACCGTTGATCTACCACGTCATCGCTGGTATTACTACAAAGAGGGTTTTTCTCCATTTTTAGTAGAAAAAGCTATTGAACAAACCGGAATTAAAAAAGGCGAAATAATCTTGGATCCTTTTAACGGAGGCGGAACTACAACATTAACATCTGCATCTCTTGGATTGAAATCTGTTGGTATTGAGGTTAATCCCTTTACTGCATTTTTATCAAAAACTAAGACAAAAAACATCAATTTAAAAGAGTTAAAATCTTTTAAAAGTGAATTTATCGATTCTCCGAATGCAGCAAAGTCTGAACTATTAGGCTATTCTACTTTCTCGCAAAAAGATGGATTAAATAAATGGCTTTTTAATGACTCTGTTCTCGATACTTTTGAGAGTAAATGGCAACTAATTAATCAACTTGACTCAAGAAATTTAAAAGACGTTTTAAAATTAACTCTCGTTTCTTCTGCAATGGAGAACTGCAATGCGAAGAGAGATGGAAAGTGCTTCCGCTATCGAAACGGTTGGGAGAACAATGGCTTTAATGAAGAAACATTTCTCAAGTCTTTGGAAAGAAATTTAAATATCGTTTATGAGGATATTGAAAAAAAGAAAATTCTCGAAAAGGTTGAGATATTTAATGGTGATAGTCGACGGGTATTAAACTCAAAGAAAATAGGCGGTTTTAAACTCTGTGTAACCTCTCCTCCATATTTAAACACCTTTGACTATACCGATATTTATCGCCCTGAGTTGTTCTTAGGAAAGTTTGTGACTAACGCTGAAGAATTATATAATCTACGTTTAAAAACTGTCAGATCTCATATTCAAGCTAAATGGAAGCATCCTTCATCTATGGACTTTGGATTGCTTTATGAAAATGCTATAAAACATGTAAATGAAAATGTAGAAAATCTCATGCATAAAAATATTCCTTTAATGATTCAAGCTTATTTTGAAGACATGCAAAGGATATTGTCTGTACTGAAAAGTAAAGCTGATAAGGATGCGCAACTTTGGTTTGTCGTTTCAAATTCTGCCTATGCAGGAATGGAAATCCCAGTTGATTTGATTATTGGAGAAATTGGAACGAAGGTTGGTTGGTATCTTAAAGAAATTGGAGTATTAAGATATATCAATAAACGAAAGACTAAATATAGTCCTGAAATAAAAGAATTAAGAGAAAGTGTGATTATTTTCAGTAATAACAAATAAATTAGTTTTTAAAACATTATAGTTTCCCTCTACTTTATAACCAACCTCGATTCAATTTTGATAGGCAAATATTCATACATCTCATTGCTCTTAACTAAATGTATATTTAAATCTTGTTTTTTCCTAATAACCTTTACCCTAACGTGTTTTGTGAATTCATAACCTTCACTTTCCATCATTAATTGAAACTTTTCGACAGATGTTTCTATAGCTTCTTTACAAACTTTAATAGTTGATTGTTTGTTGTCTAAAATAAAATAAACATTAATAACTTTATAATAATTTTTAGTGCTTATTGATGCCATCTTTAATTTGATAGGATTTTCAAAAATTCGTCCATAGCTGTTATATGAAAATGTTGCGACTCCAACTTCGACTCGAAAAGTCAAATCATACTTATCCATTATTTCAATGAAACAATCTTTAACCACCTCTGAAACTTCGTCCTTTGTCATTTCTTATTAATTTATTATTCAAAAATACTATTCAACCTTTCATTGAGCGCATCCGATTTCTTAAAGTCAAATCCTGTCTGCAAATATTTTTGGGTAGTAATTAGACTGGTATGACCAAGGGCGATGCGAATGTCATTCAAATTAATACTATCCATTGATAAAAGAATGTTTGTAAACGTAAATCTAGCTGAGTGCGTTGTAGGGTTTGTAAGTGTCAAATCATACTTCTTTGACATTCGTTTGATTTTAGCATTGTACGACGTGAATTTACTCTTGTAAATATCAAACTGTTCTTTATTGAAAGGCAATTTCTTATCGTAATCATTAAAAACATCAGATTTAATAAAATCTTTGAATAACAATTCATTTGGTTTTTGCTTCTTAAAATATTCAACCAACTTCATCCTTGCAGTTACAGTAATTTCTCTGAGTATATCGTAAGAATAATCTATTAGAGTCCTTATTTCTTGATCTGATTTTTTTACAATGAAACCTTTATGTTTTTCAAATGGTGAATTTTCAGCAAGTAAAGTATCATCCTTGTAACCCTCAAAGTATTCCTCATTCAATCGTTGGTAAATTTGCTTGATACAACCATTATAGGTTAGATTTTCAATATAACCAGAGTAAGTGCTTTTTAGCTTATCTATCACATCTCCCATCCCTATAATATCGAGTATGACTTTTGTTAACTGAGTATTGTAAGTTAACTTCATCGACGTTCCTGTTTTCATTTGGATATACTCAATCGCATTTCGATTGGTGAAGTTGCAATTCTTTAATAGCATCATATCTGAGCATCTTAAACCATTGCCTAAAAATGAAAATAAAAACATTCTACTTTCTAAAAAGTATTCATCTGATGGTTTTAATTTTTGTAGATTTTTAATATCCATTTCAGTTAAAACTTTTTTAGGTTTTCCAACCACTTTTATTTTATGCTGAACAAATGGATTTACTTGCGTGAAAACTTTGTCTTTCGCAGCACTATTAAATATTGAAGAATAAGTATTAAGATACAATCGTATTGAAGAATCCTGCAATCCTTTTTGCTTGAAATAAGATTTCATTCTTAAAATAAAATCATTATCAAAATCTTCAAACTTAATATCTTTCCTACCAATCGATGACAGATATATTTTTAGGTTTGTCAAACAAGTACTATGTATATTGATCGTACTGTGGTTGGACAACATACTTTTCTTATATTCAAAGTAAGATAAGAATGTATAAGACGTTTTTTTGTTGTCAAATGGGTTACGCTTTAAATTTATCTCGATCCTCTCGTTAATCGATTTAAAATCGATTTTTTTGGTAGGGATGAATCTTTGGAATCGCTTGTCATACAAATCATCAAATTGTTCTTTAGTCATTGTAAATTCCAAACTGACTTTGGCGCGCTCCGCCCCTCTCCTATATAAAACATGCAAATAACCTTGTTCGTCTCCTTTTCTTTTCTTACTGAATATAACTGATGCTTTGACCTCCATAATTTCTGATTGAGGACGTAAAAATAATAAAGTAAAAATGATGGTGGGCACAAAGTGGGTAAAATATTTACCCACTTTAACATCTTCAGCAAACTACATAAATTAGCTAAAGTGCTATATATAAGATATTTTAAAAACACATAATCAGAATAAAATATATTTATGTGTTGCATGCGCAAAAGTACTATTCCTTGTTGAAATTAAAAAAACTTTACCCTGATAATTTTTAAAAATGAATTTTGACAAAAAAACACATTTATTTGATTCCTTTTCTAAATACTTTCAATAAATTTGCCGCTTATTTTTTATAAATTTTGGAAAAAGAAATTGTTGTCATCACTGGCGGACCAGGAACTGGAAAAACTACTATAATCGATGCTTTAATAGAGCAAGGTTATTCGTGTTTTCCTGAAATTTCTCGTCAAATAACTTTAGAAGCCAAAAAACAAGGTATCGAGCAACTTTTCTTAGAAAAACCACTACTTTTCAGCGAACTTTTATTGGAAGGAAGAAAAAAACAATACCAAAGTGCGCTGCAAGATCAAGCCGAAATTATATTTTTAGACCGAGGAATTCCCGATATTTTGGCCTATATGCATTATATTGGCGATAGTTATCCTGTTTTTTTTGACGAAGCTTGCTCAGAAAATCAATACTCAAAAGTTTTTGTTTTACCGCCTTGGGAAGAAATCTATGAAAGTGACGAAGCACGATATGAAAATTTTGAACAAGCAAAATTGATTTTCGATCACCTAAAAGAAACCTATCAAAAGTATAATTACAATTTAATAGAAGTTCCAAAAGGAACGATTGAAGAGCGAATTAAATTCATTCTACATCATCTTGTTTAACATCAGACTACTTTATTGACTGCTGTTTTTGTAAAAAAATAACTATTTTTGAAAAACAGAGAATAAAAAACATGTCTAAAGCTTTAGAAATCCTTCAAAAATATTGGAAACACGACTCTTTTAGAACCGTTCAAGAGGAAATAATCAATGCTGTACTAGAAGGCAAAGACACTTTAGCTTTATTGCCAACTGGCGGTGGAAAATCAATTTGTTTTCAAGTTCCTGCCATGATGAATGATGGCTTGTGTTTAGTCATTTCGCCATTGATTGCTTTGATGCGAGATCAAGTCCAAAATTTACAAAACAAAGGCATAAAAGCCATTGCTCTAACTGGCGGAATTAACGAAAACGAGATCATCGATTTACTGGATAATTGCCAATATGGAAATTACAAATTCCTCTATCTTTCACCTGAACGATTACAGAATGATTGGATTTTAGAACGAATAAAAAATCTGCCCATAAACCTTATTGCTATTGACGAAGCACATTGCGTTTCACAATGGGGACATGATTTTCGTCCGGCGTATTTGAAAATAAATATGCTAAAAGATTTTTTTCCAAAAATTCCTTTTTTAGCCTTAACCGCAACTGCAACCGAAAGAGTTCAAAAAGACATTATTAAACAATTAAACCTAGACAATCCAGCGTTTTTTAAAAAATCATTTAGCCGAGAAAATCTTGCTTACATGGTTTTTGAAGCCGAAGACAAATTGCATTTAGCCGAGCAAATTCTGAGAAAAAATCCGCAATCTTCAATTATATATGTAACCAATAGAAAAGCGTGTACCGATACGGTTTCCCAACTTGAAAGTTTAGGATTTAAAGCAACGTATTACCACGGTGGACTTTTACCAAAAGACAAAGAAAACCACATGAAACTTTGGATGGACGAAAAAGTTCAAATTATGGTGGCAACCAATGCTTTCGGAATGGGAATTGACAAAGGAAATGTAAAAACCATAATTCATCTTCATTTACCTAGCAATCTCGAAAATTACTATCAAGAAGCTGGTCGCGCTGGACGAAATGGCGAAAAATCGTTTGCCGTTTTATTGGTCAATCCTTCTGATATTTCTCATGCTGAATCGCAATTTATCAGTATTTTACCTGATAAAGATTTTCTAAATTTAGTCTATAAAAAACTCTGCAATTTCTTTAGAATTGGTTATGGCGAAGGAATTGACGAACAATTTAATTTTAATCTACATCAATTTTGTACACAATATAATTTGCCTACATTAAGAACATATAACGCTTTACAATTTCTAGACAATCAAGGAATTTTATCCATTTCTCAGGAGTTTTCAGAAAAAATAAGCATGCAATTCATTATTCCGTCCAAAGAAGTAATTCGTTATATGAGTTTAAATCCTGACGATGAAGAAATTATCTTAACTATTCTTAGAACTTATCCTGGAATTCATGATATTCAAACATCGCTCAACACGCAATTGATTTCAAAAAAAGCGAATGTTCCTGAATTTAAAATTAGCCAATTACTAGAAAAATTAAAGGAACGAAACATTATTGATTTTGTTTCTAAAAAAAATGATACTTCTATAACCTTTAACGAAGTTAGAGAAGACGACAAAACAATCAATCGAGTTACGAAACATTTAGAAACCCAAAACAAGTTAAAAATAGAGCAACTTCAATCGGTTTTAAAATATATAAATGACAAAAAAAGCTGCAAGAACACGTTGCTTTTAGACTATTTTGGAGAAAAAACGACAACCGATTGTGGTATTTGCTCTTTTTGTATTCAAAAAAAGAAGCCAACTAAAAGTGATGCAACTTACATCTCTGAAAAAATAATTGAATTGCTAAAGATTCAAGATTTCAACGCAAGAGATATTCAAAAATTGACCAAATTTTCTAAAGACGATGTTATCTTTGCGCTTCAAAACTTAATGGAAAAAGACGAAGTAATTATTCAACCGAATAATTTATATAAACTAAAATATTGAGATTGCTTTGCAAACTCGCAATGACTATGGAAAAATTACGAATTGTTTTTATGGGAACGCCCGAATTTGCTGTTGGAATTTTGGACACCATTTTAAAACATAATTATGAAGTTGTTGGTGTAATTACCGCTGCTGACAAACCTGCTGGACGAGGACAAAAAGTGAAATTTTCGGCAGTAAAAGAATATGCTTTGGCAAATAATTTGAATTTATTACAACCAACCAACTTAAAAGACGAACAGTTTTTATCCGAATTAAAAAATCTAAACGCCAATCTTCAAGTTGTTGTTGCCTTTAGAATGTTGCCCGAAGTCGTTTGGCGTATGCCTAAATTAGGAACATTTAATCTTCATGCATCGTTGTTACCCAATTATCGCGGCGCAGCACCAATTAATTGGGCAATTATTAATGGAGAAACCAAAACTGGCGTAACGACTTTCTTTATTGATGATAAAATTGATACTGGCGCAATGATTTTATCCAAAGAAATTGCAATTGATGAAAACGAAAACGCCGGAAATCTTCATGATAGATTAATGGATTTAGGTAGCATTGCCGTTGCCGAAACATTAGCTGTAATTGAAAAAGGAAATGTTACAACAACTATTCAACAAGACTCGGCCGAAATTAAAACAGCGTACAAATTAAACAAAGAAAACTGCAAAATAGATTGGACAAAAAGCGGTAACGAAATTCACAATTTAATTCGTGGACTTTCACCTTATCCATGTGCTTGGTGTTTTTTTGAAGATAAAAATGAGCAATGGAATGTAAAAATTTATGATGCTATTTTTACCGAAGAAAACCATAATTATCCTATTGGAAAAATTCAAACCACAAAAAAAGAATTAAAAGTTGCTGTTGCAAATGGCTACATTGAAATCAAAAGTTTGCAATTTCCTGGAAAAAAGAAAATGACAACTTCTGAATTATTAAATGGTATCAGTTTTTCTGATGAAGCACACGTAAAATAAGGCATTGACAGCGATTTTTACCAAAAAAACTCGATAAAAAACAACGTTTATCAACAAATACTCAAAGTTATCAACAAAAACCTCAAAAAAACCTCAAAACACTTGCGTAGTAAGGTATTCATACTAAATTTGTTATCTTTAATTTAATGTTTAACCAACAATTAATAACTATTATTATGAACAAATCAGAATTAATCGATGCAATTGCAGCTGACGCTGGTATTACAAAAGCTGCTGCAAAATTAGCTTTAGAATCATTTTTAGGAAATGTAAGCGGAACTTTGAAAAAAGGTGGAAGAATTTCATTAGTAGGTTTCGGATCTTGGTCTGTATCTAAAAGAGCTGCAAGAGAAGGAAGAAACCCTCAAACTGGTAAAACAATCAAGATTGCTGCTAAAAATGTAGTTAAATTCAAAGCTGGTGCTGAATTAGACGGAGCAGTAAACTAATAAATAGTTTTACTTTACAATATTAAAGTCACATCATTTTTGGTGTGACTTTTTTTATTAGTGAAAAAAATATTAGATTATTTGAAAGTTTTTATTTAGCTTTATTAAAAATTTCATCAAATGATTTCAGAAAAATTAAAGAAAGGTTGTCTTTTAATTGCTGAGCCATCAATAATTGGTGACTTATCCTTCAATAGATCTGTAATACTTTTAGCCGATCATAACGACGAAGGTTCAGTTGGCTTCATCTTAAACAAACCGTTAAAATACAAACTTAGAGATTTAATTCCCGATATAGATTCTGATTTTAAAATCTACAACGGCGGACCAGTTGAACAAGATAATCTTTACTTTATCCACAATATTCCTGAACTAATTCCAAATAGCATTGAAATTTCTAATGGAATTTTTTGGGGAGGCGATTTTGAAACCACAAAAGAACTCATCAACAACGGAGAAATCAAAAAGAAAAATATTCGTTTTTTCTTAGGATATTCAGGTTGGAGCCAAAATCAACTAGATGATGAAATGCAAGCCAATTCATGGATTTTGTTTAAAAATGTTTATGGAAACAAAATTTTAGAAAAAGCGGGAAGTGGTTTTTGGAAAGAAAAAATCATTGAACTTGGTGGCGAATACTTGATTTGGTCAAATGCACCCGAAAACCCAATTTTGAATTAATTCTCGATTATTCCATTGATTTTATCCAATAACTGAGCAGAAAAAGTAGTTTTAAATTCCTTCTTTCTGTATTTTGTAATAGGCTGAATTCCCTGAATAACATTGGTAACAAACAACTCATCTGCTTTTTGCAAATCAAATGGTGAAATAATTGCTTCCGAGAATTCAATCTCTGGGAAATCTTTCATCACTTTTATAATTTGCTTACGCATAATTCCGTTTAAACAACCTTCTGAAATTGGCGGTGTAATTAATTTATTTCCTGTTAGCATAAATAAATTTCCAGCTATTGCTTCTACAACATTCTTTTTGTCGTTTAGCAATAAACAGGTGTTTAAATCATTTTCTTTAGCAAAAATACTAGCTGTAACATTTAAAATCTTGCTAGTTGTTTTTAACGTAGAAAGCAATTGAGCAGAAACATAACTATCTTTAAATAAATCTACTTCAAAATTATCTTGAGTTATTTCATATTTTTTTGATGCTAATGAAGTAGCTTCAATTACATAAGAAATCGTGTTTTGGTCAGGTAAATACAATCCGCCATCATTTCTAAAAACGGTAATTCTAACTCTAGCTGAATTGCTTAAAGACAAAACATCAGTCAATGAAATTACTTGATTTTCAAAAAACTCAAGGGTAAAATCCATTGGAATTTTCATTCTAACGATTCGCATGGATGCCATTAATCTAAAATAATGTTCTTCTGAGAAAAGAATTTTTCCGTTAACTACTTTTAAAGTTTCAAAAATTCCATCACCATAAAGAAAAGAGCGATTTGATGATGTTACTGCAAAATTATCCTGAAGAAGTCCGTTAAAATTAATCATAAAAAAATCCCATCTTGTTTTTAGAACAAAACGGGACAAATATACTATTATAAAATAGAATTAATTAGAACCTATGACATGTTTCAAGTCAGAAATTTGATTTTCCCAAAGCAGTTTTGCCTCAACTAATTCATCCTCATAGGCAAAATCAACTACCATTAAGGAAACGTCTTTGGTAATTTCATCTTCAAGAATTCTTAACTCGAAGTAATATTCGGTATCTTTTTTGTCGTCGTCAACCCATTTAAACTTTATTTTTTCACCCGTTTTCTTTGACGCAAGTCGAGCATTCTCTTCTGCATCATCCCAAATGAATGTAAAAAACTCTCCTCTAGAGTTCACATTATCAGCAAACCACTCTTGTAATCCAGATGGTGTTGAGATATATTGGTAAAGTAATTGTGGTGATGAGTTTATTGGAAACTCAAGTTCATATCGTATTTTGTTTTCCATAACCAGAAAATTTTTGGAAATATATAGAATATAAAGTAAAAAAAAAACGTTTTTCTAAAAATAAAAAAAATAACTGTTTATTGTTTGCAACGATTAATTTTAATTTTATATTTGCACCCGCATTCAGGGAATGCTTTTTAATGGCGAGGTAGCTCAGTTGGTTAGAGCGCAGGATTCATAACCCTGAGGTCGAGAGTTCAAATCTCTCTCTCGCTACAAATTTTGAAAAGGCTTGGTAAATGATACCAAGCCTTTTTGCTTTTCTACACTTTATATTACTATTTCTTATATTTTTTACTTAAAACATTCTTACTCAATTCCTTTGATTTGATTTTTTTGTAGCTTTTTTATATAAATAAATTAATTTTTTATGCATTTAATCGATTTTTTATTGCATTTTGTCGATTATTTTAAATTCTTGTATTAGTTTTGAAATTCAAAAAAAATCATTCTTGAAATAATATTAAAGTTTTTAAGCTATGAAAAAACTACTACAAGCTCAACTTTTACTTTTATTACTTTTAACTAGTGGTGTTGTTTATTCACAAGAAATAGAAATTCGTGGATTAGGCAATAACATTATTAATGATAACGACAATAGTCCTAGAACAGCCGACGGAACAGATTTTGGTTCAACCGATTTTACTTCAGGTACAATAGCAATGACTTTTACTATTAGAAACATTGCAGCAGGCAACCTAAATTTAACTGGAAGTCCAAGAGTTGTAATTAGTGGAACAAATGCTGGAGATTTTACTGTAACAGCAATTCCATCAACACCAATTGCAAATGGAAATAGCACAACATTCGAAATAACTTTTGACCCAAGTGCAACTGGTGTAAGAAATGCTACAATATCAATTGCAAATAACGATTCAAATGAAAATCCATATAATTTTTCAATCCGTGGAACGGGAACTTATCGAGAAATTGATGTGACTGGAAATTCAATAAGTATAGAAAATGGTGATACAACACCAATTGTAAACGATTGGACCTATTTTGGTATTTCTGATGTGAACAATGGAACAATAGGAAGAACATTTACAATTAGAAATACTGGAACAGGAAATTTAACCATTTCAAATCCTACAATTTCTGGAACAAATGCTTCTGATTTTACAGTCACAACAAATCCTAGTTCAACAACAATTGGCTCCAACACTTCAAGAACTTTTGTTATTACTTTTAATCCAAGCGACATTGGTCTTAGAAATGCAATCGTAACAATTAGCAACAATGATGCTGACGAAAATCCATACATATATCATATCCAAGGCGAAGGAACAAATCCAGAAATTAACATAACAGGAAATGGAATAAACATAACCGATAATGATACATCTCCAGCGGCAAATGATGGAACTGATTTTGGGAACACTGATGTTAATTTCCAAACAAAATCTCAAACTTTCATTATTGAAAATTTAGGAACAACAACATTAACTATTTCAAATCCTACAATCACAGGAACCAATTCCTCTGAATTTGAAATAACCACATTTCCTGCAACACTTATTATTGCTCCTGGAAGTAGCACTAGTTTTGTAGTAACGTTTGATCCTGTAGCAACAAGCACTCGAAACGCAACAATAAACATTATAAATAATGACGGAAATGAAAATCCATATAATTTCAATATTAGAGGAACAGGAACAAATGCGGAAATTGATATAAAAGGAAATACTGTTTCGATTGCAAATGGTGACAACACGCCTTTACTTAACGATTGGACAAATTTTGGCTCAATAAATTTTGGTAGCGGCACCATCAGCAGAGTGTTTACAATTGACAACCTAGGTACAACATCGCTTACCATTGCCAATCCAACTATTTCGGGAGCAAATCCAAGTGATTTTAGCATAACCGCAAACCCAACAGGAACGACAATTAATGCTAGTGCAAACAGAACCTTCACTGTTCGATTTAACCCAACATCTATTGGAATAAAAACAGCTACGATCACGCTAACAAATAGCGATTTTAACGAAAATCCATACACTTTTACCGTTCAAGGTTTTGCTTCAAATGCTGAAATCAATGTAACTGGTAACGGAAACTCGATTGTTAGTGGTGATACAACTCCTGCTATTGCAGACAATACCGATTTCGATACTGTTTTATTAACAAATAACTCCTCAAGAACATTCATTATTCAAAACACTGGAACAACCGATTTAACGATTTCAACTCCAGTTATATCAGGAATAAACGCTGCTGATTATACAATCACAACAAGTCCATCATTAGTTATTCCAGGTGGTGGAAATACTACATTAACTATTCTTTTTACTCCGAGCAATTTAGGCCAACGAAATGCAACTATTACCATTGCAAATGATGACTTTGACGAAAATCCATATGTTTTTTCAATCCATGGTTATGGCGATATTGATACCGATGGAGATGGAATTCCTAACAACAAAGATACCGATGATGATAATGATGGAATTACAGATATTATTGAGTGTAGCACTTGTTTAAGCGATCCTTTTCAAAATGGAAATTTTGAAACTCCTGTAATTCCAGCTTCAAGTTTTGCAATTTTACCAACGACTAGCGTTACAGGTTGGCAAACTAGTGCTGAAAATTTTATTGAAATCTGGAGTTCAGGTTTTAATGGTGTTCCAGCCGCAGTTGGAAATCAGTTTGCCGAACTCAACGCAAATATTCCAGGTATTTTATATCAGACTTTTTGTTTAAATGGTTCTGGAGGAACAATCAACTGGTCAATCAAACATAGAGGTCGTGGTGGTGTCGATCAGGCTTTTGTAAAATTTGGACCAACTTTGGCTGGAGCAATTGCTTCAACTCCAATTGTTACAATGGTTGACGGAACATCTGCCTGGGGAACATATTCTGGAGTTTACAATATTCCACCAGGACAAGCTCAAATTGTCTTAACATTCCAAGCAGGTTATACTGGCTCTGGAAGTGCTTCCGTAGGAAATTTTATTGATGATGTACAAATCGTAATTAATCAAAATTGTGTTGACTCTGATGGAGATGGAATTCCGGATATTGTTGATCTTGACGATGATAACGATGGTATTCCAGATATTGAAGAAGCTGGTTTCAAAATCTACAGCAATAAAAAATCAACTATGGATATGAGCAGTTCAACCACTTGGATTGATGCTAATGGAAACGGGATGAACGACTACATTGATGCAATGATTGCCAATGGAACTTATGTAATTCCAAATACTGATGGCGATTCAAGACGTGATTATCTTGACCTTGACAGCGACAACGACAGTATTTTTGACGTTGATGAAGCTGGTTTATTCAATGGCGATGGTGATATTAATGGCGATGGAGTTGGTGATTTATTAGACTCTGATGGTGATGGAATATTAGACTTATATGACAACTTTGTTGGATATGGAACCATAAATAGAGATTATGCCCAAGACACTGATGGCGATGGAATTGAAGACTTTAGAGAACTTGATTCTAATAACGATGGAGTTTTTGATATTGCGGGAACTTTATATGCTAATCTTGACGCCAATAACGATGGATTAATCGATGGAACGACTGACATTGACAAAGATGGTATCATGGATGCATTTGATACTGATACTACCAAAAAAGGTTCGCCACGAGATTTAAACAGAAAACTATACCTTGATTTTGACGGAAGAAACGATTATGCCGAAGATTCTCAACTATTGGCAGGTTTACCTAGCGCAACTTTAATGGCTTGGATTGATTTAAATAGCAGTTTCAACTCTGTTGGTGTTATCGTTGGTCAAGAGAAATTCAACATTAGAATTTTAAACACAAAAAGACTCCGAGCAACAGTTAACGGAAAAAGTTTAGATTTTTCAACACCTTTAGGAACTGCTAGATGGTATCATGTTGGTGCAGTTTTAGGAAACGGAGAATTGAAATTATATCTAAATGGAGCTTTGGTTGCTACTAGAACTTTGGACGAAGTAATTCAGGCGGATGCAACCAAATTAACCATTGGAAAAAATCCTGTTTCAATGACTAACTTTTTCAAAGGTAAAATCGACGAAGTTAGAGTATTCAACACGGCTTTAACTGACCAGCAATTCCAAAGAATGGTTTATCAAGAAATTGAAAACAATGCTTCAGAAGTTAGAGGTGTTATCGTTCCTAAAAATATCGGTTCTCTTCCGTTTGCTAATTTGTTACGATACTACAGAATGGATACATTTAAAGATGATATCATTGATAATTTAACTACTCCAACGGTTGATGTTTTAACAGGTATGAAAATGTACAACCACAAAGTAATTAATTACCAACAAGCTCCAATGCCATTTATAACTAGAACGACTGGAAATTTTGCAACAGCAGTTCACGATTCTTCCAAAGACATTAGAGGTTTAGATATTATGGATCAAGATTGGTCAATTGTTCAAGTAAATCACAACATTACCGAAACGAGTAACAATGTAGATTTAGCGATGTTTGTTGATTCTTCTGTTACTATAAAAATGAATAACGATACTAAAATCCAAAACGATTGGTATTTAAAATTAGATGGAAAAATTGACCTTACTGGAAAATCTCAATTGGTTCAAAGCGCTAATTCTGAACTTGCTGCTACAAGTTCAGGTCATATCGAAAGAGATCAACAAGGACAAACCAATAAATTCAATTACAACTATTGGTCATCGCCAGTAAGTTCTATCAATAATACCTCTATCAATCATGGTTATACGGTATCTGGCGTGATGAAAGACGGAACAAACCCTGACGATATTAAAAATATTTTATGGACAAATAGCACTAATAGTGTTGTTTCAACTCCAATAAAACTAAGTAGCTACTGGATTTATAAATATCAAAATGCCAGCAATAACTACTATAACTGGATTTCAGTTGGACAAAACGGAACGTTACTTGCTGGACAAGGTTATACTTTAAAAGGAAGCAGTGCTGCAACACCTGACCAAAATTATACTTTTGTAGGAAAACCAAATAACGGAACCATTACAGCAACCGTTGGTGCAAACAATTTATTATTGGCTGGAAATCCATATCCATCCGCTATTGATGCCGATGAGTTTATTAGAGATAATCTAGCATCAACCACTGGAGTTCTTCAATTTTGGGAACATTACAGCACTAATAATTCCCATGTTACTGCCGAATATCAAGGTGGATATGCTACTCGAACTTTGGTTGGAGGAACAATTCCGGTTGCACCCGAAATTATTAGTGGTTTAGGTTCAAGCACAAGAATTCCAGGAAGGTTTATTCCGGTTGGACAAGGATTCTTTATCGCAGGTTCAAGTTCTGGTGGAACATTAACTTTTGAAAACGACCAACGTATTTTTGTAAAAGAAAACAATGTTGATTCTAATATTATGTTTAGAACAAATGCGACAACTGCCGAAAATACTGTTCCTATCACCAATCAAGAAGATACTTTTGACAACGAAGAACAATTTATGAAATTAAAATTAGGTCATTTTGCTGGCGCAAATAGATATCACCGTCAAATATTAATCGGATTTATGAATGAACATGCTGATAACACCATCAATCCGGGTTATGATGCGATTTCAACAGATAATCTTTCCAATGATATGTATTTTATAAATGGAACTGCTAAATTAAATATCCAAGGCGAAGGTTTCTTCAACGAAAACAATATTTATCCTTTGGGAGTGAAAAATGCTGTTGCTGGAAACGTGGATTTTGCACTAGACAGCAAAGAAAATTTCCCTGAAAATCAAGCCATTTACATCCATGACAATGTTACCAATACGTATCATGACATCAACCAAAATGTGGCTACAATTAATCTTCCAGCAGGAACATTTTTAGATCGATTTTCGCTTCGATTTAAAAATACGGAAGCATTAAATGTGGATGAAAATAATATCGAAAGTGGCATTCTTATTTTGCATAATCACGATAGCAATATACTTACTATCAAAAATCAATTATTGGAAACCACAGCAAAATCAGTAGCGTTATTCAATCTTTTAGGGCAACAAATCACTACTTGGAATGTTGAAAACCGTGACCAAACCAACATCGAATTGCCAATTTCAGATGTTAGTACTGGAACTTACATTGTAAAAGTATTAACCGATAACGGTAACCTGAGCAAGAAAATTTTAATTAAATAGTTTTTTTATAAGTTTTGACACCCCAAATCTAAAAACTCCCTTTCGGGAGTTTTTTTTATTTAAGTTTTGCAGTAAAATCTGTTAGTGACATTTCCATTTGTTCACCCGAAACCAAGTTCTTTACAATAAACAAATCGCCATTTATTCCTTTAACGATAAACGGAATATTTCTCCTTTGTGCATGTTTAAACTGCTTATCTTCTTTAGCAGCATCAGGATACATTTCGGCTTTAACACCATTTTTTCTTAAAACAGTAATTGCTTTCATCGCTTCCAATGCTTGGCTTTCGCCTAAATTAAAAAACAAAACCTCTGTCGATACCGAAACCGTTTCTGGAAATAAATTCAATTCTTCCAAAACCAAATAAATTCGGTCCAAACCAAACGAAATCCCAACGCCACTCAATTTACTTTTTGGATCAAAAATACCCGTCAAATCATCATATCTTCCGCCACCGCCAATCGAACCCATCGCAACACCTTCTGGAGCCGAAACTTCAAAAATTGCTCCAGTGTAATAATTTAATCCGCGAGCCAAAGTCACATCTAAATCTAAATTAGCTTGTTGCAAACCAAGATTCATTACGCTTTCACAAATAAAACGAAGCTCTTCAATTCCTTTCATCCCTTCTTCAGATGAAGAAAGTAATGTGGAAAGTTTTTCTAATTTCTCCTGAATACTTCCCGAAAAATGAAACAACGGCTGCACTTTTTCCAACGCATTTTCAGCAATTCCTTTTTCAAGCATTTCTTTTTTTACGCCTTCCTCGCCTATTTTGTCCAATTTATCCAAAGCCACCGTAAAATCAATCAGTTTATCCGAAGCACCAATCACTTCCGCAATTCCCGATAATATTTTTCGATTATTGATTTTAATCGTAACGCCATTCAAACCAAGAGTTGCAAAAACCGAATCGTATAATTGTACCAATTCTACTTCTTGCCAAAGCGAAGTAGAACCAACAACATCAGCATCACATTGATAAAATTCTCTAAATCTTCCTTTTTGAGGTCTATCTGCACGCCAAACGGGTTGAATTTGGTATCGCTTAAAAGGAAACTCAATTTCATTCTGATGTTGAACAACATATCGCGCAAACGGAACGGTTAAATCGTAACGAAGTGCTTTTTCGGAGATTTGCGGAGTCAAATACTTCACATTTATATTTAAAAACCATTTCCCAATAACTTCCGTTGTCTTCTTTGACACGAAGTTATTTACACTTTTATTCGAATTTGGATCACAATCAGAACAATTTAACAAAGCCTTGAACAAAATTTTTTCTTTCAAAAACTTACTTTTCTTCATTAAATCAATCTCTTTCTGAATTATATCAAATAACTCTTTTGAATAAAAATTAGCAAGTTTATTTTCTTTAAAAAAGCGTACGTTAAGTTGCTCAACAATTCTATCAATAAAATCCGAATCAAAAAGTTTTACGAATAATCTATTTCTTCTAAAAGAATTTTCATTATCTGACTCTCTGTAATTATCATTTAATTTATTACTCAATTCAATCATCAACTCACTGAAAATCTTTTTAATATGCACTTCAAGAACTGAGATGTAATTCTCCAAATAATCTCCCGAATTCAATATCTTAAAAATCAAACGATCGCCTTCTTCACCATATTTTCCCATCAAGGTTTCAGAGTTTTCAAACGTTGGCGTTTCTATCGGTTGATAACCAAATTTCTCAAAATGCGAACGCATAATCGACATGATATAATTACGTTTTGAAACCTCAACCGGTGAAAAATCTCTTGTGCCTTTTGGAATACTTGGTTTTTGTGCCATTTTAATATTAAATTTTAGATTTTAAATATTTGATATAAGATATCTAATATTATTCCGCAAATATCATAATTTCTAAACCATTTTTAAATCTTTTCTTTTAGATTTGATTTTAAAATATAAATTTTTATTCTCAAAAAACTCAAACTTCCATCTTCTAACTTCCAACTCCCAACTTTTTTTTAAAACCTTGTAACAAAAGCTGTATTTTAGTGTCAAATTTGCATTATGCTAGGACTATTTAGAGAAAATATAAAAGTAGCTTTGGGTTCCATCCGAACACAATTGCTTCGAACAGTGTTAACTATTGTTATCATTGCTATTGGAATTACGGCTTTGGTTGGTATTTTAACCATCGTTACCGCTATTGATTACAATATGAATTCCAGTTTCGCTTCAATGGGTTCCAATACCTTCAACATCAACCGCTATGAAAACGCAACCCGAAGAAGCGGCGGAAATGAAGTAGAAAAGATTAACCCAATTATTTCCTACCCACAAGCCAAAGCATTCAAAGAAAACTACAAATATCCGTTAACCAATACATCAGTTTCATTTACGGCAACAACAACTGCCGAAGTAAAATACGAAAACAAAAAAACCGATCCCGAAATTTCCGTTCTTGGTGTAGATGAAATCTTTGTTCAAAACTCGGGTTTAGAAATAGAAAACGGCAGAAATTTTACCGTTTTCGATATCAATAATAATGCTTACGCATGCGTTATTGGTTCCGATTTTGCTTCAAAAGGCATATTCAAAGATGTAAATCCAATAGACAAAATCATTTCCATTCGTGGTGCAAAGTTCAGAGTAATTGGTGTTTTAAAAGAAAAAGGTTCCACTTTTGGCAACAGTCAAGATTTGAGAGTTTTAATACCAATTCAAGTGGCGCGTTCTATGTTTTCAATGCCTAATGTAAATTACACTATTAGCACCATGGTTGACAAAAAAGAACTTTTAAATGAAGCTGTTGACAATGCAACAATCACGATGCGAAAAGTGAGAAAACTAAATCCAGTAGAAGAAAACAACTTCGGAATTTCAAAAAGCGAAGATTTAGCCAACCGTATTGCCGAAATGACTGGCGTTTTAAACATGTCGGCTTGGGTTATGGGAATTATTACTATTCTTGGTTCATCGATTGCGCTGATGAATATTATGATTGTATCTGTAACCGAAAGAACTCGTGAAATTGGCGTTAGAAAAGCATTAGGTGCGAAAAAAAGTACCATTGCTACTCAATTTTTCATAGAAACTTTAACCATTGGACAACTTGGTGGATTATTTGGAATTATCCTCGGAATTTTGATTGGCTATCTAATTTGTCTTGCCGCAGGTTGGTTATTTATTATTCCATGGCAAGCTATTTTTGCAGCCGTTGTAACTAGTTTTATTGTTGCTGTCGTTTCGGGTTCGTATCCAGCGATAAAAGCATCAAAATTAGATCCAATTGAAGCGTTGCGTTATGAATAACGTTTGACAACTCATTATACTAAACCTCACAACCGTGAGGTTTTTTTATTACTAAAAATCAACGTCTCGTTTGTCATTCTTTTAATTATTCAACTTCTAGTTTGTCATTCCGTAGGAATCTCAAATAATGTTATGAGATTCCTACGGACACGAGAGTTTTACTCCTTTAGATTTGTTTTAATAAATTTAGGTAAATTTAGAAAAGAGAAAAGTGTTTAAGTAAACTAACAATTACTCCGAGTAAAACTCATAGTTCGATTAAGACTTAAACACTTTTGTC
>NZ_JAAMPT010000194.1 GCF_012911605.1 Flavobacterium solisilvae
AAAATAAAATGAGTATTTTAAATGCTATCAGAAATAAAATTATTCATAGAATTTTTGCCTTAATAAATAATGAAACTATTTATCAAAAAGATTTTGTAATATCATAGAAATCGAACTGACGGATGGTTGACGCTAGTGATTGTGTTTGTGGAATTGTTTATGGTGATGGATTGATATAGTACTAGGCGAAGGGATTCGCGCGGTAGCTGGGATTATCAAAGCTCGAAAGTTTAGATGTTCTTCTAAAAAAGACTTGGTTTTTGTAACTTTCAAGAAAGGATACACCATTCAATTTCAAATTGTTGATGGTAAAATAAATGCTGTTGAGAATAAATTGAGAAACTAATTTAACTGCTCGTGAAAGACTTCCAGTAAAAACTCAGGAGAAATCATTTTGGTTGGCGACTTTTCCATGGCTTTCAAGACGCGTTTAATGGCATGAGGATTTAAACCCATGTTGATGCCTATTTCGTGGATTTTTATTTGTTCGCGTTCATGAAGTATACCGTCGCAATGCATTAACAAAGCCAAACGATAAAATTGTTGAATGCGCTCAAACTCACTTTTGATGATTTCACTTCGATGTTCTTCATGGAATAGTTGGTTTAACTCTGTTTTGTTGATGCCTAATTCTACTGCTACAATTGACAAAAATTGATATTCTCTATCGTGGAGTTCGCCATCAACAATGGCAAAAGCAATCATATCGGATAATAAAGCTAATTTTTGTTCGTAGTTTTCCATCAAATGAGTAATTTTAGCTAAAATATAATTTTTTGTTAAAACTTTAAAACAAACCGCGTGAAATTTCTTTTAATCTTCTTCTGTTTTTTAAGTTTCCTGCTTACTTATGCGCAGCAAGCCGAAACCAATCAGCGCTATTCAACCTTTACTATTGATGCGCCACAACTGAAAACCAAAAAGAAAATTTGGGTTTACCTTCCAAAAGATTATGAGAAAACTACCCAAAAATATCCTGTCATCTACATGCACGATGGTCAAAATTTGTTTGATGCAAAAACATCCTATGTAGGCGAATGGAATGTGGATGAAACACTAGACAGTATCAATGCCAAAGTAATCGTAATCGGTATCGAACACGGCGGCGAGAAACGAATTGAAGAACTAACGCCTTTTCCTCATGCCAAATATGGTGGCGGAAAAGCTGATGATTATCTAGATTTTCTGGTAAACACTTTAAAACCTCATATTGACAAAACCTACCGAACTAAAACCACTGCAAAAAACACCGCTATTTTTGGGAGTTCACTCGGTGGATTGATTTCTTTTTATGCTGCTTTAAAATATCCCGAAGTCTTTGGAAAAGTAGGTTGCTTCTCGCCTGCTTTTTGGTTCAACCGAAATGAATTAATCGAGTTAATGCAAAAAACAGAGAAATTTAAAACCAAAATCTACTTCCTTTGTGGCGATAACGAAGGCGATGCCGATGTAGTTCCTGATATGGAAAACGTGGTAAAATGGGTAAACTCTATGCGATGTGAATGCAAAAAACTAAATAAATCCGTAATCATAAAAGGCGGACAACATAATGAAAAACTTTGGCGTGAGAACTTTAAAAACGCTTACCTTTGGCTGTTTTAAAGAATTTAGAATTTAGAATTAAGAATTAAAAAATAGGAATTATGAATAACAACGATATATTTAAAAAGCTTCGCGTTGCGCTTCAATTGCGTGATGATCAAATAGAAGAAATCCTTAAACTGGTAGATTTCAGAATGTCGAAAGGCGAAATTGGAAACTTCTTCCGCAATGCTGATCATCCTAAATATATGGAATGTGGCGATCAGGTTTTGCGTAATTTCTTGAACGGATTGGTAATCTATCTTCGTGGTACGAAAGAAAACCCAACGAATGCCATGGATGTTATCAAGAAAAATCAAGCGGAAGTTAAAAAGAACATTGCTGCCAAAGCAAAACCAGAAACCAAACCAAAGGTTGAAGTAAAAAGCAAACCAGCTAATAAACCGAAACCAAAGCCAAAAACTCCAAAAGTTCAAGTGGTAGAGAAGTTTCAGTACAAAAGCGGAAAGAACAAAAAATAACTTGATATGCAAGAGCTAAAAGAGTTAATTCATCAGCTGGAAAACCATATTGCGGTAGAAAATAAATTGAATGCAAAGGTTTCAAAAGTTGCCGTTGGTTGGCATATAGATCACAGCTTGCGACTAATAACTGCTGTAATTAATGGTTTAAAAAAATCAAATCCTGATGAATTCAAGAAGACTTTTAGCTTGAAGAAAAAGATTTTGTTTGGATTAGGTTTTTTTCCAAGAGGAAAAGCCAAAGCTCCAAAATATGTTAGAACTTATGAACCTATTACCGAAAATGATTTGGTTTTGATGGTTCAATCTGCAAAAAAATCGGTGGAAGAAATTCCAAGTTTACATCCAGATAGTTTTATTGCACATCCACTATTTGGTGATTTAAAACTGAAAGAAACTATTTATTTCATTAAACTTCACACCAAACATCATATCAAAATTATTGAAGATATTATTAAGAAGTAATTTTTTTTATTTCACAGAGTTGCGCAAAGTATTGCACAGAGTTTCACAATGGAATTTTAAGAATAAAAAAAGGAATCTCAACATGGTGTTTTGAGATTCCTTTTTTATTTAAAAGACTATTTTATTATTCTAAACTCAATCGTTTTTGCTCTCTTGCCAATAACGTATTTTTCAGCAACATAGCAATTGTCATTGGTCCAACTCCACCAGGAACTGGCGTAATGTAAGATACTTTTTTAGATACCATTTCAAAATCTACATCGCCTGTAATTTTATAACCACGCGGATCGGTTTCGTCAGCAACTCGTGTAATTCCAACGTCGATAACGACAGCATCATCTTTTATCATTTCGGCTTTTAAATAATTAGGAACGCCAAGTGCTGTAATGATAATATCGGCTTGCGTGGTGATTTGAGCGATATTTTTAGTATAACTATGCGTTAAAGTTACCGTTGAATTTCCTGGAAAACCTTTTCTTCCCATCAAAATACTCATTGGTCGTCCAACAATATGACTTCTTCCGATAACAACAGTGTGTTTTCCTTTGGTTTCTACATTGTATCGTTCTAATAATTCCAAAATCCCAAATGGCGTTGCTGGAATAAATGTACTCATATCCAAAGCCATTTTTCCAAAGTTTTCAGGATGGAAACCGTCAACATCTTTGCTTGGATCGATAGCCATCAAAACGCGTTGTGTATCAATTTGTTCGGGTAACGGCAACTGAACGATAAAACCGTCGATGTTATCATCTTCATTTAATTCGATGATTTTTTTTAGCAATTCGGTTTCTGAAGTTGTGCTTGGCATTTTGATTAACGTAGATTCAAAACCTACCAATTCGCAGGCTTTTACTTTACTGCCAACATAAGTTAAACTTGCTCCGTCGTTACCAACAATAATGGCAGCAAGATGTGGCACTTTTTCGCCATTTTTTTTCATCTTGTTTACTTCGGCTGTAATTTCTGCCTTGATGTCGCTGGAGATTTTTTTTCCGTCTAATAATTCCATTTCTGTTTCGGGTTTAAATGTTTCATGTTCAAAGTTGTGTAAGCAAACATGAAACGCAGTAGTTAGTTGTTATTTAAAAAACTTAAGGTTTAAAATTTCGCACTCGAAACTTTAAACCTTACCTTATTATCTCATTCCTTTCATTCCGCCCATCATTCTCATCAAATTTTTTCCGCCTGAACCTTGCATCATTTTCATCATTTTGCTCATTTGGTCAAATTGTTTCATCAATTGATTTACTTCCTCGATTTTTCTACCAGAACCTTTTGCAATTCTAGTTTTTCTTTTCATATCGATGATTGACGGTTTTGTTCTTTCTTTTGGTGTCATCGAATAAATGATGGCTTCGATATGCTTGAACGCGTCATCTTCTATTTCTACATCTTTTAATGCTTTTCCAGCTCCAGGAATCATTCCGACTAAGTCTTTCATGTTACCCATTTTTTTCACTTGCTGAATTTGTGCCAAGAAATCATCAAAACCAAATTCGTTTTTAGCGATTTTCTTCTGAATTTTTCTTGCTTCTTCCTCGTCATATTGTTCTTGCGCTCTTTCAACTAAGGAAACAACGTCTCCCATTCCGAGAATTCTATCTGCCATACGCGAAGGATAGAACACGTCGATAGCTTCCATTTTTTCACCTGTTCCGATGAATTTGATTGGTTTATTAACTACCGATTTAATCGAAATAGCTGCTCCACCACGAGTATCTCCATCTAATTTGGTTAAAATAACTCCGTCAAAATTCAATCTATCGTTAAATGCTTTTGCTGTGTTTACCGCATCTTGACCTGTCATGGAGTCAACAACGAACAACGTTTCTTGTGGTTTAATTGCCGCATGAACATTGGCAATTTCGTTCATCATTTCTTCATCGATTGCTAAACGACCAGCTGTATCGACAATGACTACGTTGAATCCGTTTGATTTTGCGTGTTGGATAGCATTTAATGCAATTTGAACTGCATTTTTATTTTCTGGTTCTGAATAAACCTCAACACCTATTTGGTCACCAACTACGTGCAACTGATTGATTGCCGCTGGACGATAAATATCACAGGCTACTAAAAGTGGTTTTTTATTTTTCTTAGTTTTAAGATAGTTTGCTAATTTTCCAGAAAAAGTAGTTTTTCCCGAACCTTGCAAACCAGACATTAAAATAACCGATGGATTTCCCGAAAGGTTAATTCCTGTAGCTTCGCCACCCATTAATTCGGTTAATTCGTCTTTAACAAGTTTCACCAATAATTGTCCTGGTTCTAATGTTGTTAAAACGTTTTGCCCGATTGCTTTTTCTTTAACCGCAGTTGTAAAATCTTTTGCAATTTTAAAATTGACATCGGCATCAAGTAATGCACGACGTACTTCTTTCAAAGTTTCGGCTACATTGACTTCGGTAATTTTTCCGTGTCCTTTTAAAATATGAAACGCTTTATCTAGTTTATCACTTAAGTTATTGAACATAATAGTAAGCTTTGTTATTTTTAATGAAGTGGCAAAGATAACTTAAAGTTAGAAAGTTGACAAATAAAGAAAGTTGAAATTATGCAATAAAAAAACCAACTTTTCAGTTGGCTTATTTTTAGTTTTTGTTCTAAATTAATTTTTCTCAAAAGTAAGTAAATCGATACTTCCATCGCCGCCAGAAACGTGCTTTAGTTCAAGCTTGGTTGCCGATGAAGATAGAACTCTCCAATCTTCGGTTATTTCTTCAAATGGTCCATTGGCATCAGGAAAAGTGATATCAAATTTTGTTGAACCACTATCAGAATACGTTGACCATGTTCCGTTTTTGGTCGTTGAACCGTTAACCGCTACCATTGTTCCATTAGAATTAATAGAAAAATTATATCCATTAAAATTACTGGTTTGGTTGGTTCCATCTTCTTGAAACAAAGTTACACGCCAAGTTCCCGAAGTAACATTTGTAGTAACGGTTGATGTTGATGGCGAATTATCATCAGAATTATCGTCATCAGAACTGCACATTGATGCTACATTTAGCATAAAAAGGAAAAATAAAGCTGGGATTAAAATTAGTTTTTTCATTTGGTTACGTTTTAAAAGTTATTGTTTTAAGAAAAAATATGCTATTGATGTAATTGTTATCCAAATTATTACTTGCAATGCAATGTAAGCAACTGACTTTTTATTGGGATTTTCACAATTCATAATTCAACAAGATTTAGTTTTTAGTAAAAGTCAAATAGTCAATGCTACCATCACCACCGCTAACGTGTTTTAATTTTATTACGGTCGTAGAAAACTCAATTATTCGCCAATCTTCTTCAATTTCGTCAAGCACATTGCCGTTAAATTCTAATTCTAACTTGTTATAACCGCTATCGAGATATTGTTCCCAAGTTCCGTTTATAGTCGTTGAATTTTTTACTGTTATTGATGTTCCATTATTTGAAAAAGTGAAATTATATCCAGCAAAATAATCTGTTTCTATATCATCATCTTCTTGAAAATAGGAAATGTACCAAGTTCCTGAAGTTAATACTTCTGAAAAATCAGGATTACTTCCACCACCAGAATTATCATCACAATCATCGATTGAATCTTCAATAAAATCTTCCAGCTGGGAATTTGAATTAATTGTAATGGTTTGACCATTAGAATTTACTGCCGAAATTGGATAACTAATGGCAACAAAAGTGGCAGAAGACAAATTAGCTAAAAAATTAAAAAACATTGAGTTACTAGTTATCGTTACGGTATCTGCTATTTGATTATTACTATCATAAACATTTATTACAATTGGATACACTAATGAAATACAATCAATCTCATCAAAACCATCATCGTCGCCACAATCGTCTAAAATATCATCTAATTGATCGGGAGTTTGAACTACAAGAGTTTGAAAATTTTGGAATTGGATTGTTATTGGATAAATGAAGTTTACAATATCATCATCGTTTGAAAATTCGTTAATTGCATCTTGCACTATTTGATAATCATTTTGATTTGTTACCACTATTTCTTGCGAATTGACAATAACCGTAACGGGAAGCACAACGCTGAAACAACTTGAATTGTCTAATATATTATCGATAGACGTTGGGTTCTGAGAAGTTCTTGCTAACAAACTAGCTATTGGCGATGTTTTTGCAAAACTTTGCGTGTTGTCTTGAATTATAGTTTCTTCTTCTTTTTGACAACTAGTCAATAAAAGAAAAACAAAACCAAGCAATATGTAAAAAGATGTTTTCATACAATATAAATCCGTTTGATTTATTAGTTAAACAATTGATTTCAAAGTTACCCTACTTTAATCAAAAAAAATAATTATTTTTACTTCAAGTTTATCACAAAAAACATGTCAAAAGACAAAATCACAGGTATTTGCAAAGAAAATATTTTTTCTTCTTTTTTTAAAAGCCACGCTAAATCGCTCCGAAACTATTTATACTATAAGTTTGGGAATGAAGAACAAGCTGAAGATGTAACTCAAGAAGCTTTTATCAAATTATGGCAAAATTGTGCTGATGTTCCATTAGAAAAAGCAAAATCTTATATCTATACTATTGCCAATAATGCTTCTTTGAATGTAATTGCGCATCAAAAAGTTGTGTTGAATTATGCCAAAAGTTCTGCAACTAAAGAAAGTACCAACGAAAGTCCTGAATTTTTATTAGAAGAAGAACAGTTTAAAACAAAATTATTACAAGCAATAGAAAAACTGAATGAAAAACAGCGAGTTGCCTTTTTGATGCATCGAATAGACGGAAAAAAATATGCAGAAATTGCTTTGGAACTCGAAATTTCGGTAAAAGCCGTGGAAAAAAGAATTCACTTAGCACTTTTAGAATTAAGAAAAGAATTTGAAAATTTTAAGTAGGGTAAAATTACTTTAATATGTTTTAGTATTGAAATGTATTAGATTATGGAAGAAAATTACAAATTATCAAAATGGCTAAACGATGAAATGACTGCTGAGGAATTTACTGAATTCCAAGCAGACAAGGACTTTGCCATTTTTGAAAAAATAAAAAAATATTCCTCAGAGTTGCAAACACCAACTTTTGATGAAGAAAAGATGCTTTCCAAAATTGTGACTTCACCTAAAAAAGAAGTCAAAACCATTTCTTTATATAAACATTGGGCTTTGAGAATAGCTGCAATTTTTGTGATTAGCATTGGAATATTTTTTGGTGCAAGAAATTTTGCTTCCTATACAGAATATGCTGGCAATGGAACGCAAAACACTTTTTTACTTCCCGATAATTCAGAAATTGTATTGAATTCGGCTTCTGAAATACAATATAAAAAATGGAACTGGGACAACAACAGAAGTTTAAATCTTGATGGCGAAGCTTTTTTTAAAGTAGCCAAAGGGAAAAAATTTGAAGTAAATACTTCACATGGAAAAGTAACGGTTCTTGGAACGCAGTTTAACGTAAAACAACGAGAGAATTATTTTGATGTAAGCTGTTACGAAGGAAAAGTAAAAGTAAATTTTGACACCAAAGAATATATTTTAACCAAAGGAATGAGCGTTGCGTTTCGAGATGGAAAAGCATTAGATATTCCATTAAAAAACAATACAAAACCCGAATGGTTATCTGATGAAATGGTTTTTTATCAAGAAAGTTTACCATCAATAGTAGCCGAATTTGAAAGACATTTTAATATAGAATTAGAATTAAATACTACTGGAAATGGACAACTATTTACAGGAACAATTCCAGCAAAAAATAGTGACACAGCGCTCCAAATTTTGTGTACTACTTATCATTTGAAACCTACAAAAGTGACTAAAACTAAAATCATTTTAGAAAACAATTAATGTTTCAAAAGAGAGCGGTTTTTCTATTTATTTTTTTACTCTTTTCTATCTTGAGTTATGCCCAAGAAGATAAGACGGTTATTCCTTTGAAAAATATATTAAATCTTATTACTTCACAACACGATGTGAGATTTAATTATATTGAAGATGAAATTATAGTTTATGCTATTGTTTCACCTAACAAAAAATGGTCGTTGGAACAAAAAATAAAATACTTAAAAAAACAAACTAATCTTCAATTTAAACTTGTTAGCCAAAAATATTATTCCATATACAATGACAAAAAATTGGACAAACCACTTTGTGGGTTTTTGCTTGATTATGAAACAGGAAAACCGATTGAAAACGCACTGCTAACTATTGAAGGAACAACAAATACAACTTTTACTGATGCTGATGGTCATTTTAAATTGCCGAAAGTTTCTTCAAATAATATCAAAATCCAGCATCCAAGCTATAATTCTATCACATTAAATCCAAAAGAATTATATGTTGTTGACTGCCCAAAATTCAAATTACAAGCAATAATTCAATCCTTAGACGAAGTCATAACACAACGTTATATAGCAACTGGTATCAGTAAAAAAAATGATGGAACCATTCAAATTAAACCGAAAAAATTTGGAATTCTACCTGGTTTAATCGAACCCGATGTTTTACAAACCATGCAACAAGTTCCGGGAATTATTAGTGTTGACGAAGCCATTTCAAATATTAATGTTCGCGGCGGAACGCATGACCAAAATTTATTCCTTTGGAACGGAATGAGGATTTTTCAAACTGGACATTTTTTTGGATTAATCTCAGCTTTTAATCCATCATTATCCCAAGAAATAACCATATCAAAAAACGGAAGTTCAGCTTTTTTTGGCGAAAGTGTTTCCAGTTTAGTAACCATTTCATCGCGAAGTAACACTATTGAAGAAACCCATTCGAGCCTGAGTTCCAATTTAATTAGTGCCGAATTTTTTTCTAAAATTAAACTTTCAGATAAAGCAAATGTAACTGTAGCTGGAAGACGTTCTTTAACCGATTTTTTTTCATCACCAACCTACAAAAACTACAGTAATCGAATTTTTCAAAACACGATTATTACTGATTTGAATGACAATCAAATTATCAACTACAATAACGATGTTGATTTTTATTTTTATGATGCAAGTCTTCAATATCAACAAAAAATTGGAACAAAAAATGAACTTAACATTGATTTTTTAGTAATCGAAAATTCGTTAGATTTTAATCAAACAGTATCCAACTTAAGCGAAAACAGTAAACTTACTCAACAAAATTTTGGAAGTACATTTCGATGGAAAACCAATTGGAACAAAAACAATTTTACCGAAATAACCGCTTACCTATCACAATATGATTTACAATCAAACAATAAATCAATTGAAAATGACCAAATTTTATCGCAAAGAAATAAAGTTTTGGATTATAGTTTGAAAATTAAAAGTTCAAACAAACTATCATCTAGTTTTACCTTAAACTCAGGTTATCAATTTAACGAAACTGGTGTTACTAATTTTGATGAAATTAATTTGCCCATTTTCTCAAGAACAATTACAAATGTCTTACTTACTCATGCTGGAATTGTTGAAGGAATTTATGAACCTGAAAGTAAAAAAACATTAATTACTGCTGGATTGCGAGCCAATTACTTTGACAAATTTGGAACTTTTCTTTTTGAACCAAGATTGCAATTTAATCAATCCATAACTCCAAGTGTCAGATTAGAAATTTTAGCCGAACAAAAAAGCCAAACCTTGTCCCAAATTATTGATTTACAGCAAGATTTTCTTGGCGTTGAAAAAAGAAGATGGACTTTGGCTAACAACAATACAATCCCAATTCAAAAAAGCAATCAATTTTCGATTGGGTTCAATTTTAAAAAGAACAATTGGTTGATTACACTTGATAATTTTTATAAAAAAATCACTGGAATTACAACAAGCAGTCAAGGATTTCAAAATCAATTTGAGTTAGAAAAATCGGTTGGTGATTATCAAGTTTTTGGAACAGAATTTTTAATTCAAAAATCATTTAACCAATTTTATACTTGGCTAAGTTATTCTTACAATGACAATAAATATGATTTTAATCAATTAACTAATTTCAATTTTCCAAACAATTTTGAAGTAACCCATGCCATTTCTTGGGCAGGAATTTATGAATGGAAACAGGTAAAATTTGCGCTTGGAACCAAATGGCATACTGGAAGACCAATTACAACTCCTGTAAATAATTTTGTAACCCAAACCAATCCAAAAATTGTATATAATTCACCGAACAATAGCAAACTTGAAGACTATTTTCAAGTAAATTTTTCGGCATCAAAAAAATGGAATTTGAGCAATACCATCAAACTAGAAACTGCAGTTTCTGTTCTTAATTTATTGAATACTAAAAATAGTATTAATCGTTTTTACAGAGTAAATTCAGCTAATAATTCGGTGGAAAGTGTGGATACTTTTTCACTAGAAATGACACCTAACTTTAATGTAAGATTGAGTTTTTAGTATAAAAAAAGCGATTGAAATTTCAATCGCTTTTTGTTTTTACATTCTTTCTGGAACTTCTATTCCGAGTAAAGCAAATCCTGATTTTATAGTATCGGCAACTTTTTTGGAAAGCTGAACACGGAAAATCTTTTTATCTAAATTGTCTTCGCCTAAAATCGAAACCGATTGATAGAACGAATTGTATTCTTTCACTAAATCATACGTATAATTGGCAACCAACGCCGGACTGTGATTTTGAGCTGCATTTTGAATTACTTCTGGATAAAGTTCAATCTGTTTGATTAATTCTTTTTCTTTATTATGAAGCTCGCTTTCGTTCAGACTAACATTTTGGTAATCAAAATCGGCTTTACGTAAAATGGACTGAATTCTGGCATAGGTATATTGAATAAACGGACCAGTATTTCCTGCAAAATCAACTGATTCTTCTGGGTTGAATAAAATTTGTTTTTTTGGATCAACTTTCAAAATATAATATTTCAAAGCACCAAGTCCGATGGTTTTAAACAATTTTGCTTTTTCTTCATCGGAATAACCATCAAGTTTTCCTAATTCAGAAGCAATATCTCCAGCGGTTTTGGTCATTTCTTCCATTAAATCATCGGCATCAACAACGGTTCCTTCACGCGATTTCATTTTTCCTGAAGGCAATTCTACCATTCCATAAGAAAGATGGAAAAGATTTTCTGCCCATTCGAAACCGAGTTTTTTTAGAATTAAAAACAATACTTTAAAATGGTAATCTTGTTCGTTTCCAACAGTGTAAACCATTCCGCCAACATCGGGAAAATCTTTTACACGCTGAATTGCCGTTCCGATATCTTGTGTCATGTAAACCGCAGTTCCATCAGAACGCAACACGATTTTTCTATCCAATCCATCAGAAGTTAAATCAATCCAAACTGAACCATCGGGATCTTTTTCAAAAATTCCTTTTTCCAATCCAAATTTAACGACTTCTTTTCCTAATAAATAAGTATTTGATTCGTAGTAATAACTATCAAAATCAACACCAAGATTTTTATAGGTTTGTGCAAAACCATCATAAACCCATTGGTTCATTTTTTTCCAAAGTTCGATTACTTCTGGTTTTCCGGCTTCCCAATCGAGAAGCATTTGTTGTGCTTCTTGAATGAATGGAGCTAATTTTTTAGCTTCATCTTCGGTTTTTCCTTCAGAAATTAAAGCGTTTATTTCTGATTTATATTGTTTATCAAAAGCTACATAAAAATTTCCAACCAACTTATCGCCTTTCAGACCTGATGTTTCAGGCGTTTGTCCGTTTCCGAATTTTTGCCAAGCCAACATCGATTTACAAATATGAATTCCTCTATCGTTTATGATTTGGGTTTTATACACTTTTTTGCCTGAAGCTTTGATAATTTCAGCAACGGCATATCCTAAAAGATTGTTACGAACGTGACCAAGATGCAAAGGTTTATTGGTATTTGGCGAAGAGTATTCAACCATTACCGCCTTTTCATTTGGCGAAGCCGAAACAAATCCGAAGGTTTCATTATCTTTTATTTGGTTGAAAAAATTAAGATAATAAGCATCCGAAATTACTAAGTTCAAAAATCCAGAAACTACGTTAAAACGAACAACTTCCTGAGTGTTTTCGACTAAATATTGACCAATTTTAGTACCAATTTCAACAGGATTTCCTTTGATTACTTTCAGTAACGGAAAAATCACCATTGTAATATCACCTTCAAAATCTTTCCTGGTTTGTTGAAATTCAATTTTTTCAACAGCAGTATTGAAAACTAATTCAATAGATTTTTTAATGTGTGGCAATAAAATTTCGGATACATTCATGATTATTAATTTAAGTGTGCAAAGATAAGGATTAATAAAAATATTTCTGCAAGATTTTATTATCGAACAAAAACGACATGGTTGTAATTTTAATTGTAAGTTTTAAACTTCAAAATATATAAATTTTATGTATTTCATCGATTTTTTTTGCTTTTAAACGATAAACTAAACAATATTTGTTGTGTCAAAATCACAATTATGAAAAAGTTATTACTATCAATCACATTATTGTTATCTGCTATTGGGTTTTCGCAGCCCATTTCGGTTAGTTCAACAAGCCATTCGGTTTCTCAATTGGTTAATGATGTTTTAATCAATACGCCATGTGCATCGGCTACAAATATCATGTGGCGAACAGGAACAAATTTTGGTTCATCAAACGGAATTGGTTATTTTCAAAATACAAATCCGAATTTTCCAATGCAAAGTGGTGTTATCTTAAGTACAGGAAATGCTGTAAATGCTGCAGGTCCAAATACTACTTTGTTAAATAATGGAAACAACGCTTGGACAGGTGATAGTGATCTTGAAGCGACTTTGGCAGCAGCAGGAATTCCTATGTCATCGGCAAACGCAACCGTTTTAGAATTTGACTTTACTCCAATTTCACCAAATTTTAGTTTTGATTTTATTTTTGCCTCAGAAGAATATGGTAATTATCAATGTCAATATTCCGATGCATTTGCTTTTCTTTTGACTAATTTGAATACAGGTGTAACGACAAACTTAGCTGTTGTTCCTAATACAACCGATCCTATTTCAGTAATCACGATTAGAGATTTTTTATATAACTCATCATGTCCATCGGTAAATGCGGATTACTTTGGACGATTTAATGGAGGTTCAAATGCTGCTTCATCGGCAATTAATTTTAATGGACAAACAAAAGTTTTAACAGCTTCATCGGTTTTAACAACTGGCGTTCCATACCACATAAAATTGGTTATTGCTGACCGATTAGATTATCAATCGGATTCGGCTATTTTTATCTCATCAAATAGTTTTAATATTGGTCAAGATGTTCTTGGTGCAGATTTAACAGTTGCAAATAATACAGCACTTTGCAATGGAACTTCTTATACAATTGATACTCAATTAGATCCAAGTGCTTATACTTTCGTTTGGAAAAACGGAACAACTGTAATTCCTGGACAAACTGGTCCAACTTTGACTGTAAATTCAGCAGGAACGTATAGTGTTACTTATCAAAATTCTTTTGGAGCTTGCTCGGCAATTACTAATGATATTGTTATTGAATATTCATCCCAAATTGCTGTAACAAACCCATACAATCTTTACAGATGTAATACTGGTGCAGGAAGTTATATTTATAATTTAGATTCTAATACTGCTCGTTTAAAAACTGGTTTAGATGCAAATACAATAGTTAGTTACCATACTTCATTAAGTGATGCCAATTCATCCAGTAATT
This sequence comes from Flavobacterium solisilvae, assembly GCF_012911605.1. Classification (GTDB taxonomy): domain Bacteria; phylum Bacteroidota; class Bacteroidia; order Flavobacteriales; family Flavobacteriaceae; genus Flavobacterium; species Flavobacterium solisilvae. Next base: position 14,111 of record NZ_JAAMPT010000194.1, read on the forward strand.
CTTTGCCATTACAATACACTAGTGCGCCGAACACGACAATCTATGCTCGAGTTGAAGTTCCTGGTGGTTGCTTTGTAATTAAAACTTTTGTTTTATATGCTATTGCTCCTGCAATTGCAAATCAACCTCAAAATTTAACAAGCTGTGAAAATTCATATGGTAGTAATGTAGCGAGTTTTAGTTTATCAACACTTAGAGCTACTATTCTGGGTTCACAACTTTCTTCACTATATGATGTGTTTTTTTACAGCTCACAAGCCAATGCTGATAGTAATAACAATCCTTTAAATTCAGTCAATTACACAAGTGGTAACACCACTATATATGTTAGAGTTCATAACAAAAGTGATGTTGCCTGTTATAGTACAACAAGCTTTAATCTAATTGTAGCTCCATTACCTATGGTTGATGTATTACAAGACATTGTCGTTTGTACAGAATATATCTTACCTACAATTACAAATGGAAATTATTTTACAGAACCAAATGGAGGTGGAACTCCATTATTTGCTGGTGATTCAATAACTCAAACGCAAACTATTTATATTTTCAATCAATCAAATGGAACTAATGGATGTTCTGCCAGTAGTTCTTTTTTAGTAACTATTATTGACATTAATAATTTTGCTCCAACAGATGTAATAAAATGTGGAAGCTATAAATTACCTATTTTAACTAGTGGTAAATATTATACACAACCTGGAGGAAATGGTACGCAAATAAATGCAGGAACTGTAATTACAAGTACACAAACTATTTATTTTTATTACCAAACTACCATAGTACCTGTTTGTACAGTCGATACAAGTTTTACAGTTACCATATTGCCTACAGTCGAAGTAGGAACAAGACCTGATGTATTTGAATGTACTTCATATACTTTACCTCCATTAACAATTGGAAAATATTATACTCAAACTAATGGTGGTGGAACAGAAATTCCTGCTGGAACTATTATTACTACAAACAGAACTATTCATGTTTTTGCCACTACAGGTGGTGATAATCCATGTACAGATAGAGATTCTTTTAAAGTATTTATCGGGATAAACCAACCAGCAGATATTAATCAATGTAATGGCTATACACTTCCTAGTTTACCAATTGGAAAATATTATACTGGTCCAATGGGAACAGGACAAGAAATTCCTGCTGGGACATTAATTGATACTAATTCAACTATTTATATCTATGCACCAACTACAAGTGGTCAAAACAATTGTACGGATAACTTATCATTCAATTTAGCTTTTTCTGCACCGCCAATCGATACTTTACCTAGTGTTTCTGCTTGTGTAACTTACACTTTGCCAACAATAACAAATGGAGAATATTTTACTAGTGCTGATGGAACTGGAACGATGCTAAATGCTGGTGACGAAATTACTTCAACACAGACGATTTACATTTTCAAAAGACTGAATGCTTCTTGTGCAAACCAATCGAGTTTTACAGTTACTATTCATCCACTTCCTGTAATTGACTCTAGAGCTGATATTGATATTTGTGACCAATATGTTTTAACTCCTTTAACCGCTGGAAATTACTATACTGGACCAAATGGAACTGGAGATTTATTAACTGGTGGAACTGTGATTACTTCTACGCAACGAATTTATATTTATGCTATTTCCAATACAACTCCAGCATGTAGCATTGAGAATAGCTTCCAATTGAATATTTTCTCAACTGTTGCCGATGATCCAGCTGATGTTACCGTTTGTGACACTTATACTTTACCAACACTTTCTGCAGATAATCATTACTATACTGCAACTGGTGGACCAAATGGTTCTGGTGTAGAATTACTTCCTGGAACTCAAATCACAACTACACAAACTATTTATGTGTTTAGAGAAGCTTTAATTAGAACTTCATTCTCTTGTAGTGCCGAAAATTCATTTGTAGTAACTGTAAATCATACGCCAGTTATCGCGACAATTGCGAACATCAACGTTTGTAACTCGATAGATTTAGCAATTTTACCTGTTGGAAATTATTTTACTGGAACAAACGGAACTGGAACTATGCTAACGGCTGGAACTACAATAACATCTCCGCAAACGCTATATGTTTATGCCGAAACAGCAACCGAACCTAACTGTTCTGCTCAAAGAAGTTTCAATATTAATGTTTTCAATGTAAGCGAATTACCTAACATGACAATCTGCGAAAGTTTTACTTTACCTACTTTACCTGTTGGTCGCTATTATACTGGTCAAAACGGAACTGGAACTCAATTATTATCAGGACAAACAATAAACACTTCACAAACTATTTATATCTATCAACAAGCTCCTTTTTCACCAGCTTGTAGTGACGAAAGTTCATTCACAGTAACTATTATCGATACACCTGTTGCTAATAATGCAGCATTAGCATCAAGAACAGTTTGTGACGAAGATGGAACAAATGATGGTATTACTAATTTTGATTTGACAACTTTAAATTCCGAAGTTTTAGGAACTCAAACTGGTAGCGAGTTTACCGTTCAATATTTTAAAAACTACAATAATGCATTAACGCAAACCAATGCCATTACTTCTACCGATTTAACTTCGGTTTTTGTTAGAGTAAATAATACTTTGGCTCCAAATTGTTTTGACATTAAACCTATCACAATTATTGTAAACAAATTACCAGAACCAACTCCGCTTGATGGCTACGTTTGTATTGACAATGAAACTGGAAATCTATTAAAATCATATACTATATATAGTGGTTTGAGTGCAACAAAATATACATTTGAATGGAAAAATGAAAATGGCGAAGTTGTAGGAACAAATACTGCTTATACAACACTTGTTCCTGGAATTTTCTCACTGGTTGTAACCAATATTACTACTGGATGTGTATCAGAAGTTTTTGAAACAATCGTTGAACAATCAGAACCTGCAGAAGTTACGTATGTGGTTGAAGATGATTTCTCAGATAATCAAAGAATTATTGTAACAGCAACAGGTTTAGGTGGAAATTATGAGTATCAATTAGACAATGGTCAATTTCAAGACAGTAATATTTTTGAAAATGTAACATCTGGAATTCACACCATAACTGTTAGAGATAAAAACGAATGTGGTTCAACAACTATTCAGGCATTGGTTATCAATTATCCAAAATTCTTTACTCCAAATGGTGATGGATACAACGATACTTGGAATATTGGAGATTTAAAAAATCAAACAAATGCTGTAATCATGATTTATGACCGATATGGTAAAGTTCTTAAGCAAATAAGACCAAATAGTCAAGGTTGGGACGGAACTTATAACGGAAATCAAATGAACTCTGACGATTATTGGTTTACGGTTTCATATACTGATGAAAACCAACAACAGCGAGAATTCAAATCCCATTTCGCTATGAAGCGATAACCTACATAAACTATGTTTTAAAAAACTCTCAAAAAAATTGAGAGTTTTTTTCTTTAAATCTGTAACAAAAAAGAGTTGATGTAGTCTATTAAGCAACATTTAACAATTGTTAAATAATAAACATTCAAAATATTCTAATCATCATCAAAATGAAATTTAAAATTTTACTCCTTTTAGTTATTAGTAATTTCTCATTGCTTTTTGCTCAAGGTTCTGGAAATCCAGGTTCGGTTTCTGGAAAAGTAATTGATAACACGAGTAAGCAACCTTTGCCTTACGTTAACGTATCAATTCTTGAAAACGACAAAATCGTTACTGGTGGAATTACGCAAGAAAATGGTAGTTTCAACATTAAAAACCTAGCTTTAAAATCATACAAAGTTGAAATTCAATTTATTGGTTACAAAAAAATCATTAAAAACATTACTTTATCAGAAGATGATAAAAACATCAACTTGAGCAGTATCTTTTTAGAAGAAGATGCGGTTCAATTAAACACAGTTGAAATAGTAAAAGAACGTTCTACTATCGAACAAAAAATCGATAGAAAAGTAGTAAACGTTGGAAAAGATTTAATTGCTTCGGGAAATACTGCTTCCGAAATTATGAACAATATTCCAACCGTTAGTATTGATCCACAAACCAAAGAATTGAGTTTAAGAGGAAATTCTAACGTTAGAGTTCTTATTGATGGAAAACCGTCAAACATTGATGCAGCTCAATTGTTACAACAAATTCCGTCTTCATCAATCAAACAAGTGGAATTAATCACCAATCCTTCGGCAAAATATAATCCGGAAGGAATGAGTGGAATTATCAACATCATTTTGCATAAAAATGCCAACGAAGGTTTCAACGGAAGTATTAATTCGGGTGTAACCTTTGGAATTACGCCAAAAACAAATCAGGCTTTGAACTTAAATTACAAAGTTGGAAAAGTGAACTTCTATACCAACTATGGTTTCAACCACGGAATTAATACTAATAATGGATTTATTGACAGCTTTAGACCAACGCTAGAAAACGAGCAAGACTTTGAGTTTAGAAACAAAAACACTTCTCATTTAGTGAAATTTGGAATAGATTATTATATCAACGAAAAAAATACACTTTCGTTTTATACTAACCAAAACATCGTTGACGGAAGCGGAAGAGGTTTAACAGTTGTTGATTATTTAAACGCAGGTCAACGTGATTCTCGTCAATTATTTGATTCCAGAAACGATAATTTTACCCAAACCTATGACATGGTTTACAAACATGATTTTGACAAAAAAGGTGAAACTATCGATTTTCAAACCAATTTTTCTAATACAAAAGGTCCAGAATATACCGATTATAATTTAGGACAAATCAATCCAACCTCAACTACTTTAACTAGTAATGACATTAACCGAGTTACAAATTCACTTCAAGTAAATATTGATTATGTTAATCCACTTTCTGAAACATTAAAATTAGAAATTGGTGCCGAAAGTAGAATTCAAAGAATTACAAACAACTTTGATGAAAATATAAACGAAGCTTCTGTAGGTTACAATCGTGACGGAAATTCGAACTTTGAATTCAAAAGACAAATTCACTCATTATATACAAACATTGGAAAACAATGGAATAAATGGAGTGCGCAAGTTGGTGTTAGAATTGAAAACTACGACATCGATGCTGATTTTGAAAACGTGGTAAATTCAAGTAATCCTTCTGAAAACATCAACGATAAAAGCAATGTAAAAGACCATATTTTCACTGCTTATCCATCGCTTTTCTTCAACTACAAAGCAAGCGAAAACGACTCGTTTAACTTCAATTATTCTCGAAGAGTTGACCGACCAGGAATTGGTCAAATTAGCCCAATCCGAGAATGGACAACACCATTAGTTGAATCAAGAGGAAATCCAGCATTGGAACCACAATTTACCAATTCGTTTGAAGTAAATTATAATAGAACTACCAAAATTGGTTCAATTACAACTGGTGCTTTTTACCGTCAAATTAATGACGAAATCAGTAGAGTAATCTATAAAAATCCAGATAATCCAAACCAAGATATTCTTTCGTATGATAATTTTGATGACAATCATGCCTTCGGAATTGAAGCTTCGGCTAACTTGAAATTCAACTCTTGGTGGTCAGCTAATTTAAGTGCCGATAGTTATTTCAAAACCGTTAGAGGAACCGTTCAAAATGCCAATACTGGTGACCAAGAAAGAGCTGAAGTAGATGTTACTGTTTTCAATGCCAGAATGAACCACAATTTTACGGCTACTAAAAAATTACGTTTCAATTTATTTGCCATGTATCGCGGTAGAGATTTAAGTTTACAATTTGACCGTTCGCCAATGTATCGTGTTGACCTTGGTTCTACTTATACTATTTTAAAAGGAAAAGGAAGCATCACAGCGCGTTTTAATGATATTTTTGAAACGATGAATTTTGCTTTTGACGGAAGCATTCCTTACAGACAAACCGGAGCTTTCTACTGGGAAAGTCAAACGTTCTACATTGGTTTCAACTACATGTTTGGTGGTGGAAAAAACAAAGCGTTACAACGTAAACAAAGAGATGCAAACGAAACGCAAGGAAGTGGCGGAATGATGTAAAATCATCTCATAAAATGAATTAGTTATAAAAAAACCCGTTTCAAAATTTTGAAACGGGTTTTTTTATTATCTATTGTCTTGTAATCTATTATCTAAAAAACTACCACTTAATAATAGCACTTGCCCAAGTAAATCCTGAACCAAATGCGGCTAAAACAACCGTGTCACCCGATTTAATTTTTTCTTGTTCCCAAGCTTCGGTTAACGCAATAGGAATTGACGCTGCGGTTGTATTTCCATATTTTTGGATGTTGTTATACACTTGGTCGTCAGTCAATTTGAATTTCTGTTGAATGAATTGCGAGATTCTTAAATTCGCCTGATGTGGAACAAGCATATCAATATCGGAAACTTGTAAATTATTGGCTTGCAAACCTTCCATAATTACTTCGCTAAAACGAACGACTGCATTTTTAAACACAAATTGTCCGTTCATGTAAGGAAAATAACTTTCATCGTTTGGATCATTATCAGCAATAATATCATTTACCCAGCGTTTTCCCATTCCCGGAGCAATCAACGATAACTCTTCTGCGTGTTGTCCTTCGGAATGTAAATGAGTTGACAAAATTCCTTTGGTCAAATCTTCTTCTCTACTAATAACCGCTGCTCCTGCTCCATCGCCAAAAATCACGGAAACGCCACGACCACGAGTTGTCATGTCCAACCCATGCGAATGTAGTTCAGAACCAATAATTAAAATGTTTTTATACATTCCTGTTTTTACATATTGATCTGCAATAGAAAGTGCATAAACAAATCCCGAACATTGATTACGAATATCCAATGCACCAACGGTTTTTAAGCCTAAATCACGCTGAACTAAAACACCTGGACCAGGAAAATAATAATCAGGACTTAGTGTTGCAAAAATTATAAAATCGATATCGTCATAAGAAACTCCCGAACGCTCAATGGCAATTTTTGCCGCTTTTACTCCCATAGAAGTCGTTGTGTCTTCGCCTTTAATAACGTGACGTCTTTCTTTTATGCCGGTTCGTTCTTGAATCCATTCGTCATTAGTATCCATTATTTTGGACAAATCGTCATTGGTTACTACATTTTCTGGAACATAAAACCCTAATCCTGATATTTTTGAATGATACATAACTTGTCAATTAATTAAAAATAGAGGTTAAAAATAATCAACTTATTAAAAACCACAGCATAAAACACCTACTTTTTATCAAATTCTAATTTTTACAAAAAACAAAAGCCAGTTAAACTAACTGGCTTTGTATTAATTTTTGTGCTTTTGTTATGATTGGTCATCAACTGCAGCATCAGGCGCATTTTTCTTAACCGATTCAATTCCGTTATCGCGTGCAGCAACACTTTCATACATTTCACTTGTTCCAATGATTTGTCCATTAGTCGCTTTTAAATTAAAGTAAGGTTTTCCATTTTTAGCTTCTAATCTTTCAAAACGAGCATCGTCTTGCGAATTTTTCTTAACCGATTCTACTCCATTTAAGCAAGCTGCTTTAGTAGTATAACCTTCGCTTCCAAGAATTTCTTGACCATTTCCTGCTTTTAAACTGAATTGAAACTCACCGTTTTTTCTAGTTGTAATTACAAATTTTCCCATGTTTATTTATTTTGTTTTAATTTTTATCAGAATTATAAAGATAAGAAATTCCTTTTAATTATAATTTCAAAAAAAGTGTTTTTTTTAACAAAACCCGATTTCTATTTGTGACAAACAATTGATAAGTTATTAAAATCATAGCGTAAAAAAACAAACTCATGTAAATTTGAAGTTGCTTTTTTTTGAAAAAAAAACATTATTTATTGTTTATCAATAAATTTTTATTATTTTTACACCATAATCAATTCACTAATTCATTATGAAAACGAAAAACAATTTTATATTCAAAGCGCTGCATCTTGTAGCTTGGCTCATCTTTGTTGGTTTAAGCATCGAAGCTTGTGGTTTATTAGTCAACTTTATTGTTAGCATTTACAACCCTGAATTTGTTCCGAATTTGTATCAAAAATTAGATTTAACCGAAATGTACCGTCAAAACAAGTGGTATTTTTACCAAATCTATTCGCTTACTTTATCTATCCTATTTTTAAAAGCAATTCTTTTTTACGTTGTTATAATGCTCATGTATAAATTAGACTTGTCTAAACCTTTCAGCCAATATGTATCTGACACCATACTAAAGATTAGTTACTTCACTTTTTCGATAGGAATAGTAAGCTATATTGCAAAGGAAACCATCAAACACATTCAACACAAAGGTTTTGTTATCAATAATCTAAGTCCATTTGCTACCGATAGTGAAGCTTTTATATTGATGTCAGCAATTATCTATATCATCGGCATTATTTTCAAAAAAGGAATTGAAATTCAAAACGAAAACGAATTAACCATTTAAGTTATGCCAATAATTGTAAACGTAGATGTGATGATGGCAAAACGAAAAATGTCATTAAACGAACTTTCGGAAAAAGTAGATTTAACGCTTTCTAATCTTTCCATTCTAAAAACAGGAAAAGCAAAAGCCATCCGATTTAGCACGCTTGAAGCCATTTGCAAAGCTTTGGATTGTCAGCCAGGAGATATTTTGGAATATGTAAATGAGGAAAAAAAGTAACAAAAACTATCGTTTTATTTGCAAAAATACCTTTGCTCCTTTTTCTAACGATGAATGGCTTTCAAAATACAAAATGGTGTTTTGAAATACAGCTTCAACCAAAAAATGATTGCCTCTAAAAAATGATTGCAAAACCTCAACTTCAACTGTTGATTTTTCCACAATTTCTAGTTGATGAGGATAAACTAATTGCGATTTTCCGTCAATTTCAATTTCATTGACATCGCCAAAAAGAGAAGCGACATATTTATCTTTTGGGTTTTCATATAAATAATTAGCCGAGCCTTTTTCGATAATTTTGCCATTTTTCATTACCAAAACCTCATCGGCAAACGACAAAACATCGGTACTATCGTGAGTAGCAATAATCGTTGTAATTTTTTTTTGTTTCAAATACGCAAAAAGTTTTCGTCGTAAACTATTTTTTCTGAAATTATCAATATGACTGAAAGGTTCATCGAGCAAAAGCACTTCGGGTTCCAATGCCAAAACTCTCGCCAAAGCCACGCGTTGCATTTGACCACCACTTAAAAACTGAGCTTTTATAGTGGCAAATTCGGACATTTCTACAATTTCAAGAAGCTCGGCTACACGTTGGTCTTTCTTGTCTTTGTATATATTCGACAAGTATTTTCCAACATTTTCAGCAACCGTTATAAACGGCATTAAGTCAAAATCCTGAGCCAAATATTTCATGTATTCCATTCCGGGAATTAAATGATATTTTGGACCGAGAACTTCTTTTTCATTCCAAAATATTTGACCTTCGTTTAAGTCGTATAAACCATAAATGAGTTTCAACAAAGTACTTTTTCCACAACCACTTTCGCCGATAATTGCGACTATTTTTCCTTTTTCGGTTGAAAAAGAAATGTTTTTTACGGTTGGTTTTTGAAGATAGGAAAAAGAGACTTTTTTGAGTTGTAGCATGATAAATTTCTTGGTTACAAATTTAGGAAACTTTATTTGAAAAGATAAGAGCGACTTAACTTTAAAAGAAAAAGTGTCGCTCTTATCAACCTAACCAATAAATTAAAACTATTGTATATATTCTCTAAAAGTTGTGGTTTGAATTCTCGCTTTTAAATCATGAAGCAAATTATACAATCCGAAGAAAGTTCTGTTAATGTACAAAAAATGTTTTGAACCTCGGTTTCCATTCATTTTTCTAAGTTGAGTATCTTTTGAAAATTCTTCGCCCATTTGAGCTATTTTTCCAAAAAAATCTTCATCCGAAAAATCAAAAAACTCGCCATGAAAAGGTTTTGTAAACAAACTCAATAAATCATGGAATATTTTGGTAAAATAAATTATTTCTTCTTTCGTATCATCGTGGCGTAAAATCTCTAATTCGTATAACTTTTTATTAAAAAGCTCTGGATTATTGATAACTTCTGGTTTTGCTAATTCAAAATAAGGAACATAAAAATCCTCTGGAACTTGTTTTATACAACCAAAATCTATTGCAACCAGTGTGTCATTTTTGTCAATTAAAAAATTTCCTGGATGTGGATCAGCATGAACTTGTTTTAAATGATGCATTTGATACATATAAAAATCCCATAACGCTTGCCCAATTTTATCGCCTTTTTCTCTATCTTGATTATAAGCGGTAAACTCCGAAATATGTTCGCCATCAATCCATTCCATCGTTAGGATTTTCTCAGATGAATAGGCTGGAAAATACTTTGGAAAACGTAAATTTTTAATTTTTCCACATTGCTCCGAAACCTCCAAGCTTTGTTTAAGTTCCAAAACATAATCGGTTTCCTCGAGTAATTTATTTTCAACTTCTTTAAAATATTTTTCCGAATCTTTGCCTTTCAAATTAAACATTCGAGTTGCAAATGGTTTTACCAATGCCAAATCAGAACTAATACTTTCAGCTACGCCAGGATATTGAATTTTTACAGCAAAATTTTCTCCGCTTATTGAAGCCTTGTGAACTTGACCAATACTGGCCGCATTTACAGCATCTTGCGTAAAAGTATCATAGATATCTTCGGGATATTTTCCTAAATATTTTTTAAACGTTTTTCTAACTAATGGTGCCGATAATGGCGGAACCGAAAATTGTGAAAGCGAAAATTTCTCTACATAAGCTTGTGGCATGATACTTTTGTCCATACTCAACATTTGAGCTACTTTCAACGCACTTCCTTTTAAATTCTTTAATCCGTCATAAATATCTTCGGCGTTTTCTTCGTTCAATTTTTCTTTTGTCAAAGAAGGATTTACGATTTTTTCGCCATAATAAGCAACATAATTACCGCCAACTTTGATACCGGTTTTAACTAATTGCGTTGCTCTTTCAATTTTACCAGTTGGAATTTTATCGAGTGTTTTCATTAGTTAAATTTTTCTTTCCAAAGGAATTTCCCCAAATCAACAATATTTTCCAAATGCTTCGTTTCCATTAAATCCATAACCGTATTCACTGATTTTTCAATTAAAACGTCGGTTTTTTCAAATCCTTTGGATGTATCATCCAACCAAAATTTCAACAGAAATAAGAATTGCATCCACGCACCTTCTGCATAAGCCGATTGGGTGACTTTAGTAAATTTCTCCGAAATTATATTTTCCTTACGACTACAGTTTTCTTCAATGAATTTCTTGAATTCTGTTCGCAGCGATTTTAAATTACTCAAATTAGAAAGACCTTCTTTTTTGTCTTTAAAATAAAAAAGTATGTAGGTTCTGTTTAATGTCAAAACTTCAAAAAAAGTGAAGTAAAGCGTTAGCAATTTATTTTTATTAGAATATTCGCTGAACTTACTGTCTTGAATAATTGTTTGTGTAGTATTTTCAAAAAACTTAAGCCAAATAGACTGTTTCAACGAATCTAGTGAACCAAAAAAGGAATAAAATTCGCTTTCTTCAATGGCATGTTTTTGACAAAAAACATAAACATTTTTAGGTTCTTGATTCTCTTGAAGTACATCATTCATAAATTTTTCAATGATGATATCTTCAGTAATAGGTAACTTTTTTGATTTTTTTGTAGCTGTTGCCATAATCGTTTGGTTTACTGAATGTAAATTTACAAATAGATAATTTTAACGAACATAAACTAACTATAATTTATTGTTAAAGTTCTTTCAAAAAAAAAGCTACCCAAAATGGATAGCTTAACTTTTATTACTAATTAGACAAAACAAATTACTTTCCTGCTTCTTTTTGAGCATCTTGAACCATTTTTTCGTTTGCAGTAATAGCAAATTCTACTCTACGGTTTTTACTTCTTCCTTCTGGAGTATCATTGGTAGCAATTGGATCAGCAATTCCTAAACCAGTTGTTACAAAACGAGTTGCAGCTAAACCTTTGCTAGCCAAATAAGCTTTTACAGATGCAGCTCTTTGGTCTGAAAGTTTTAAATTATAATCCGCTGCGCCAGTACTATCAGTATATCCATAAATTTGAATATTTGTATCAGGATATTGATTAAATACAGGAACTAATTTATCCAAATTTGCTTTTGCAGCTGCTGTAAGTGTTGATTTATTAGTATCAAAACGAACCGCATTTTCTCCTAAAACTAATTTAATTCCTTCTCCTACTCTTTCTACATCTGCACCAGGCAAAGCTGTTTCAATTTCGCGCGCTTGTTTATCCATTTTGTTACCAATAACGCCACCAGCAACTCCACCGACAACTCCACCAAGAACTGCACCCATTGCTCCGTTTCCGCCTTTTCCTAAATTGTTGCCTAAAACTGCTCCAAGAATAGCTCCACCAGCTGCACCAATTGCTGCACCACGTTGCGTATTATTGGTATTTTTTACCGCTTCACAACTAGTAAAAACTGTTGAGAACAACATAAAACCTCCTAAAATGATTATACTATACTTTTTCATATTTCTTAATTTAATTTTTCAAATTGATAAACAACATCTGTTAATTTTCCTCCTACATTGATTTTGTCAACTAATTGGAAACTTGTTTCAGTTACGTTTGCTACATTCAAAACATAACCCGATTTTACTTTCTTAGCCTTTGCTTCATCCAAAATCTTCATTACAAATTGACCTTCTTTATTGATAAACCACGTAATTGGTGTTGAATAAGCAGTACAACTCGGGCTATTTAAGGCAAAATTTCCTTTGTTATTATTAGATACAAATTTCCAATTACTTCCAACAAAACATTTCGAATCGGCTAAATCAAATGAAGTAACTTTTATAACATCAGAACCTGGATAATTTACAGCAGTAATTTGCCAATTTCCCTTAATTACTCTTTCTGTTTTGTTATCAACTTGACTATTAGTTGCTGACTTCGATTTACAACCTATTATCAGAACCGAAAACACTAGAGTTAAAATAATTTTTTTCATACTATGTGATATTAATTTATTTAGCAAAGATAAACACATTTTACTTATACCTTTTACATAATAATTCTATTTCGTTATAGAATTATTTCTACGTCATTTTGTCACCTCTAATTAATTTGGTATTAGATTTGAGTAGTTAAGAAAAAAAATAATAACTAAAAATAACAATATGACAACAGGAAAAATTAATGTATCAGTTGAAAACATCTTTCCGCTAATCAAGAAGTTTTTATACAGCGACCACGAAATTTTCTTGCGAGAACTAGTTTCAAATGCGACAGATGCTACTTTAAAATTAAAACACCTTACTTCTATTGGCGAAGCAAAAGTGGAATATGGCAATCCAATTATTGAAGTAAAAATTGACAAAGAAGGAAAAAAACTTCACATTATTGACCAAGGTATAGGTATGACAGCTGACGAAGTTGAAAAATACATCAATCAAGTTGCGTTTTCTGGTGCTGAAGAATTTCTGGAAAAGTATAAAGATTCTGCCAAAGATTCAGGAATTATTGGTCATTTTGGTCTTGGTTTCTATTCAGCTTTTATGGTAGCAGAAAAAGTGGAGATTATTACTAAATCTTTTAAAGACGAACCAGCAGCACATTGGACATGTGACGGAAGTCCAGAATTTACTTTGGTTGCTCATGATAAAACTGAAAGAGGAACTGAAATCATTCTTCACATAGCCGAAGATTCGCTAGACTTTTTAGAAGAATTCAAAATCCGTGAATTGTTGACCAAATACAACAAATTCATGCCGGTTCCGATTAAATTTGGAACCAAAAAAGAAGCATTACCTAAACCAGAAGATGCGCCAGAAGATTATAAAACAGAATACATTGACGTTGATAACATTATCAACAACCCAAATCCAGCGTGGACAAAACAACCTGTTGATTTAACCGATGAAGATTATAAAAACTTCTACCGCGAGTTGTATCCAATGCAGTTTGAAGAACCGTTGTTCAACATACATTTAAATGTAGATTATCCGTTCAACTTGACAGGAATTTTGTATTTTCCAAAAATGTCAGGTGATTTACAACTTCAAAAAGACAAAATTCAATTGTACCAAAATCAGGTTTTTGTAACTGATAATGTAGAAGGAATTGTTCCAGAATTTCTTGGAATGCTAAAAGGTGTTATCGATTCGCCAGATATTCCGTTGAATGTTTCGCGTTCGTATCTTCAAGCCGATGGAAATGTGAAGAAAATCTCAAATTACATCACTAGAAAAGTAGCCGATAAATTGAAATCGCTTTTCAATGAAAACCGCGAAGATTTTGAACAAAAATGGAACGACATCAAAATCGTTTTAGAATATGGAATGTTATCTGAACCTAAATTCTATGAAAAAGCTGGCGATTTTGTTTTGTATCCAACGGTTGATGACAAATATTTTACGTTAGCCGAATTAAAAGAAGCTATCACTGCAAATCAAACCGACAAAAACGGAAAATTGGTTGTTCTTTATGCTTCTAACAAAGATGCGCAACACAGTTATATCGAAATTGCCAAAGAAAAAGGATACGAAGTATTGCTTTTAGATTCGCCAATCGTTTCACATTTAATTCAAAAATTGGAAGCTGATAACGAAAATCTAACCTTTACTCGTGTAGATTCAGATCATATTGATAAATTAATTCAGAAAGAAGAAACTCAAATTTCTAAATTATCGGAAGAAGAACAAGGAAATTTAAAAACAGTTTTAGAAGAAATTGTTCCAAAAACAACCTATTCAGTTCAATTAGAACCAATGGATAGCAACGCTTCGCCATTTATCATTACGCAGCCAGAATTCATGCGAAGAATGAAAGAAATGAGCCAAACTGGCGGTGGCGGAATGTTTGGCATGGGTAATTTCCCAGAAATGTACAATTTGGTTGTAAACACCAACTCCGAATTGGCAACCACCATTTTAAACTCTGAGAAATCGGCACAAGAAAGTTTGGTTAAACAAGCTTTGGATTTGGCAAAAATTTCTCAAGGATTGCTTAAAGGCGAAGAACTAACGGCTTTTGTAAAACGTAGTTTTGAACTAATTAAATAAAAAACAATTAGTACTTAGTAATTATTAAAAACCTGTAAGCGAAAGTTTGCAGGTTTTTTTTTCAAATTCTAATTAAAACCATTCAAATTCTCATTTATCGATTATTGACAAAAAGTAAATCTTACATTTGTTTGACAGTAGCGATTTTTTTTAATGAGAACAAAATACTTTTTAACGGTTTGCTTTAGCTCTTTGGTGATATCATCTTGGTGTCAATCCACAAAAGCGGATAGCTTGATTTCAGTTTTACAACGTACACAAAACGATATCGACAAAGCAAAACTCCTCAACACTATTGCCGATACCTATAAATCTAGCAATCCAAAATTAATGCTTCACTATGCAAACGAAGCGTTGACACTTTCAAGAAAAATAAATTTTGCCACTGCCGAAGGAAATGCGTTACTCAATTTAGGGAATACCAATATTATTTCGGGAGATTATGCAAAAGCATTGACCTTTTTTGCAGAAGCGCAACATCTTTTTGAAACGATTTCGGAGAAAGAAAAACTAGAAAACAAACAAGGTTTAGCCAAAGCATTAGGAAGTATTGGCATCGTATTTTCCGAGCAAAGTAATTATGGAAAAGCGTTGCAATATTATCTAAAATCGGTAAAAATCTACGAAGAAATCAAGGACGAAGAAAAATGTGCCAAACTATACAATAATATAGGTGTCGTTTATCAATCGCAATCGTCCTACTTTAAAGCGTTGAATTATTTTGTTAAAGCTCAAAAAATTCAGGAGAAAAGAAAAGACACCAATTTAGGAATTACCTATACAAATGTTGGAAACAGCTATTTGCATCAAAACGATTTGGCGCAAGCACATTATTATTATACGAAAGCCAAAAAAGAATTTGACCAAAACCAAAACCCAAGAGCTTTGGGCGAATGGTTTAACAATATTGGTTTATATTACAAAGCCAATCACGAAATTTCAAAAGCGATAGAAAGCTGGAATGATGCCATTAAAACCTTTACTTCTATTGATGATAAATTTGGAATTGCAGATAGTTATCTTTATTTAAGCCAGTTGTATTTAGACCAAAATAATCTAGAAGAAGCAAAAGAAAATGCTGAAAAAGCGAAGCAATTTGCCCGAGAATTAAAAGTTTGGGAACAAATTGTTCTTTCAGAAAAACTATTGAGTGATGTTTTTTCTAAACAAAATAATCCTTCGCAAGCATTACATCATTTCAAATTATACAGTCAGGCAAAAGACAGTTTGACCAATGAAAAAAACATTAGAAAAAGTGTTGAAGAAGAATTGACTTTTGATTTTGAAAAACGCGAAGCCATTCAGCAGAAAGAAATTGAGAAAAAAGAATTATTGCTTCAAGAACAATCAAAGCAAAGTAAAATGCAATTGTTTTTTGCAGCTTTGTTTGGATTATTGCTTTTTGGAATTGGGTTTTTAATTCACAACCGAATTCAGTTGAAGAAAAACTTGACGTTGCAAAAAGAACTAGCAGAATACGAACAAAAAGCATTACATCTTCAGATGAACCCACATTTTGTATTCAATTGCTTGGGTTCGATTTCGAGCTTTATTGTGCAAAACGGAACCGACTCGGCTATAAAATATTTGTCTAAATTTTCTAAACTAATGCGATTAACATTAGAATATTCTAAAGAAAGTTTAATTCCAATTGATAAAGAAATTGAAAGTTTGCAAAACTATTTGGAACTGGAGCAATTGCGTTTCAACAATAAATTTTCGTTTTCTATTCATAAAAGTGATGCGATAGAAGATGATATGGCTTTGCCTCCATTATTATTGCAACCTTTTGTAGAAAATGCCATCATTCATGGAGTAATTCCAAAAAAAGAAATGGGAACGATTGCTATACGTTTTAACATTGAAAAAGAAAACTTGGTTTGTACTGTTGAAGACAACGGAATTGGTTTTGAACAATCAAAATTAGCCAAAGAAAATACAGTTTTGGCACATAAATCGATGGCGTTAGACATTACCAAAAAACGTCTAGAAATGATTGAAGCCACAACAAAACAACGAACCGATTTTAGCATAGAAGAAATAAAAAATGATAGCGAAGTTCAAGGAACAAAAGTAGTTTTGAATTTGCCGATACAATATAGTAAGTGAATAGTAATTAGTGAAAAGTGATTAGTTAAAAAACGGCTAATTGCTTTCACTAATTACTAATTACTTTTCACTAATTACTAAAAAAATATGATTACAGCAATACTAATAGATGACGACGATAATTTAAGAAACGGAATGAAAAGTCTGTTTGAACGTTATGCGCCCGAAATTAAAATTATAGGCGAAGCCGACAGCGTTGAAACCGGAACACATTTGCTAAAAGAACAGCAACCGCAAGTGGTTTTTCTTGACATTCATCTTGGCGACGGAACTGGATTTGATTTATTGGAAGAAGTTCAAAAAAAAGGTGTAAAACTTTCGTCGCAAATTGTTTTTATCACCGCACATGAACAATATGCTATTAAAGCGTTTCGATTTAGTGCGTTGGATTTTCTGCTAAAACCCGTTGATCCCGATGAATTGCAGAAAGTAATCACGAAACTCAAAAATATCATTGACAAAAACGATAGCGTTGCTCATATTGATTTATTACTGGAAAACATTCGTAAAAAAGTAGATAATTTTAAACGAATTGCACTTTCTAATGCCGATGGAATTCATCTTTTTGACGTTAGCGATATCATCCGATGCGAAAGCGAAGACAATTACACTAAGTTTTTCATCAAAAACAATAAACCTATTTTGATTTCAAAAACCTTGAAAGAATACGAAGAGTTATTAACTGAGCATGGATTTGAGCGCATTCATCAAAGTCATTTGATAAACATTGCCTATTTGAAATCCTATATTAAGAAAGACGGCGGATATGTAATTATGGCAGACAACAGTAATTTGCCAATTTCGCAACGAAAAAAAGACCGATTACAAGAAATTTTGAAAACGTTATAACGAATTCTAAATATAAACAACCGTTTACTCATTTGCTGTAAACAGAATGATTGAGTTGTACTAATTTTATAAAAAAATCAAAAAACGAACACATTATATAGTTATGAAAAGAATTTTATACTTATTGATTTTATTTTCTGGAGTTGCATTTGCACAACCAGCTATTCAACAACCTATTGACATACATCTTTGTGATGACAATAATGATGGTTTTAGATTATTTGACCTATCAGTTAATACGACAACTGTTTTGGGTTCACTTAATCCAAGTTTGTATAATCTAACGTATCATGAAACGGCGATTGATGCTCAAATGGGTTCAAGTCCTATCACAAATGAAACGGCTTACTCCAATATTTTCTCAAACCAACAGCAAATCTATGTTAGAGTTGAAGAAATTGCCGATACGTCAAATTATAGTTTGGCTAGTTTTGCTTTGGTTGTATATACCTTATCAGCAGAAATTGTAACGCCAAACCAAAACGTTTGTGAAGGAAATAGTGGCGTAGTTGTCTTTCAAGGATATGGCGGTACTGCTCCTTATCTATTTACTTATTCTGTAAACGGTGGTTCAATACTAAGCATAGTAAGTAATACAAACGGAAATGTTGCTATAACACTTGGAAATTTAGGAATTTCTACCGTAGTTCTACACAATATATATTCTGCATTAAATCCTCAATGTATGACAGCAGTTACTGATCAAGAAACCACGATAACTGTTAGTCCAGTACCAGTTATTGGTCAACCTGTTGATTTATTTAGTTCAACTGGAACTTTTAACTTAACAAGCAATACTAATTTGATTGCAAGTGGAAATTCTAATCTTACTGTAACGTATTATCCAAGTTTACAAGATGCTCAAAACGGTACAAATGTTATTGCAAATGCTGTTTCTTATGTTTCTTTCATTCAAGGTGCTCAACTTATTGGAGCAAGAGCAACGGATAATGTAACAGGATGTTTTACAATAACTAGTTTCAATCTTTATATTACAAACGGCGATTTAAACATTCCATCACAAGTAACTCAAAATATATGTGATGACAGTTCAGATGGAATGGTAGTTTATAATTTAGAAAACAGTATTCCAACTATTCTTGGAGCATTAAATCCTGCCGAACACAGTGTTAGTTTTCATGCAACACAACAAAACGCAAGTAACAACACTAATCCAATTGCAAATGTGAACAACTATGTTGCTGGTGGAATGAACTGGGTAGTTTATGCAAGAGTTCAAAACACAACAAACAATCTAATTGGATATTCTACTGTATTATTGAGTGTAAAAAGAAAACCAGTTGTTTACCCAATTCCTGATTTAGTAGTATATCAAGGAAGTAATTTTACTGGAACAGCTTCGTTTGATTTTTTAAGCGATGTAGTTCAATCTGATTTTATTTCAATTCCAAATGAAAGCGGAACGATTTCGGTTAATTTTTATACTTCAGAAGCTGATGCTATCAACGGTGTCAATCCAATTTCAGGAATAAGCAATTATACTAATATTTCAAACCCACAAACTATCTACATCAGCGCTGTAAATACAACTGACCAAATAACGGGTTGTGATGCTACATATTCAAGTTTTGTGCTAAGAGTTGAAGCTGGCGATGAAGACATTGTTTTTATTCCTGATGCTAATTTTAAAGCCAAACTTTTAGCTGCTGATGTTACTAATAATACTGCTCAAAATTCAACCTTCCAAAACATGAAAATCGATGTCAATAATGATGGAGAAATTCAAATTAGTGAAGCACGAGCTGTTCAAGCATTAACGGTAACTAATTCTAACATTTCAGATCTTACAGGACTTAACAGTTTTATTTTCTTGACCAACTTTAATGCTGCAAACAATAATATTATAAATGTCTATACCTCAAATCTTCATTTTATGGTTAATTTCTTTGTAAACAACAATCCGCTTGAAGAAGTTAATTTTGTTGACCTTTCTAATATTGTGATGCTTAATGTTAGCAATTCAGATTTAGCAAGTATTGATTTGAGCAACATTCCTAGAACATTTGAATTTTTCTGTTCAAATACACCAAATCTTACCAACATAAATGCCAAAAACGGAGTTACAGGAAATATTTATATCCAACTTGGAGAATGGAATGGAAATACAGCAACCAATACAACGGCTTTAAACTTGCTTTGTGCCGATGATTTTAATATCAATTCGTATCGCAATCAGATTAGTGTATTTCCAAATACAGCCGATGTGATGATTAATTCCTACTGTTCTTATAATTCTGAAGGAAATAACAAGATTTCTGGAACCGTTACTTATGATTTTGGCAACGATGGATGTGATGTAACTGATATTACCCGATTTTCAAAAGTGGTTATCAATGATGGAACAGAAAATGGAGCATCATTCACCAATCAAAGTGGTCAATACCGATTTTTTACCCAAGCTGGAAACTTTACTCTTTCAACCGAAATAGAAAATCCATCATTCTTTAATGTAACTCCGGCACAATCAACCGTTACTTTTCCATTGGTTGATGAAAGCGAAGAAGTAGTTAATTTTTGTGTAACGCCAAATGGAGTTCACCCAGATTTGGAAGTGGTTATTGCTCCAATTTTTCCAGCTCGTCCAGGATTTCAAGCAACCTATAAAATAGTTTACAGAAATAAAGGAAATCAAGTTTTATCACAGCAATATGGTGTTAACTTCTTTTACAATCAACAATTGATGACTTTTGTATCAGCAACAGTAACACCAGAAACTCAAGCTCCAGGTGGAATGAATTGGAGTTATGAAAACCTGATGCCGTTTGAAGAACGAAACATTGAAGTAACAATGTTAATCAATGCACCAACTGATCTTACAAACCCAGTAAATATTGGTGATGTCCTTACTTTTACATCGGTAATTTCGCCTCAAGCAAATGATGCAAATGTAAACGACAATACATTTATCTTCAATCAAACCGTTGTTGGCGCTTATGATCCAAATGATATTACTTGTATTGAAGGCGAAACCGTTTCTCCTACATTAATTGGTGACGAATTACATTACGTTATCCGATTTGAAAACACAGGAAACTTCTATGCCGAAAATGTAGTTGTTGCTATGGATATAAATCCAGATGAATATGATATTTCAAGCTTAAAAGTATTATCAAGTTCGCATAATGTTAATGCTCGAGTAATAGGAAACAAAGCTGAATTTTTCTTCAACGGAATATTTCTTGATACTGGCGGACACGGAAATGTACTTTTAGTAATGAAATCTAATGCTGCTTTATCAGAAGGTGATTTAGTAATGAGCAAAGCCGATATCTATTTTGATTACAATTATCCAATCATTACTAACGAAGCTGAAACCGTTTTCCAAGCCTTGAGTAATCCTGATTTTGAAATTGATAAAAGCGTAAAAATATATCCAAACCCAACAAGTTCAATAGTCAATATTAGTGGTGATTTTAATATTAAATCAATACAATTATTTGATGTTCAAGGAAGATTGTTGCAAACAAGCCTATCCAATGATACCAATACAACCTTAGACTTAACCCAAAAAGCCAAAGGAATGTATTTTATCAAAGTGATTTCGGAAGCTGGAATTAAAGTTGAGAAAATAATTAAAAAATAGGAAGTTAATTAATGTAGTAAAAGACACAAGCAATTGTGTCTTTTTTGTTTATATACCATTTTTGCAAAATTTATCAAATAATTAACGAAAACGTTGTCTTAATTCTTTTTTATTTCATTCTGAATTCCCTATTTTTGTTAAATTATTAATTTTAATAAGATTTAATTTCCGTTTTATATCATGTCAAAAACTGCTATATTAGAATTTGATGGCAAAAAATATGAATTTCCAGTAATCGTTGGAAGCGAAAATGAAGCTGCTATCGACATTGAAAAATTACGCGCACTAACTGGTGCAATTACACTTGATCCAGGTTATAAAAACTCAGGATCATGTACAAGCGACATCACTTTTCTTGATGGTGAAGAAGGAATTCTTCGTTATAGAGGTTATGCTATCGAAGATTTAGCCGAAAAAGCTGGATTTTTAGAAACAGCTTACTTAGTTATTTTTGGAGAATTACCAACCAAAGCTCAATTAGAGCAATTTGAAACCGACATTCGTAAATACACTTTAGTAAACGAAGAAATGAAAAACATCATTGATGGTTTTCCAAAAACAGCACATCCAATGGGCGTTTTATCTTCGTTGACTTCAGCTTTAACAGCATTTAATCCAAAAGTTGTTAATGTTGAAAACGACAAAGAAATGTATGAAGCTGTTTGTAAAACAATGGGGAAATTCCTTGTAATTGCAACTTGGACATACAGAAAAATGATGGGTTATCCTTTAAACTATTATGACAATACAAAAGGATATGTAGAAAACTTCATGCACTTAATGTTTGAATTACCAACTGGACCATACAAAGCAAATCCTGTTGTAATTGATGCATTGGATAAATTATTCATCCTTCATGCGGATCACGAACAAAACTGTTCAACATCTACGGTTAGAATTGTAGGTTCATCTCATGCTGGATTATTTGCATCAATTTCTGCTGGAGTTTCAGCACTTTGGGGACCATTGCATGGTGGTGCAAACCAAGCCGTTCTAGAAATGCTTGAAGCTATCCAAAAAGATGGTGGCGATGCTGCAAAATATATGGCAAAAGCCAAAGACAAAGACGATCCATTCCGTTTAATGGGATTTGGTCACCGCGTTTACAAAAACTTCGATCCAAGAGCAAGAATTATCAAAAAAGCGGCTGATGAGGTTTTGGCAACTTTAGGTGTTAATGATCCAATCTTAAATATTGCAAAACAATTAGAAGAAGCAGCCTTAGTTGATGATTACTTCGTATCTAGAAAATTATATCCAAACGTAGATTTCTATTCAGGGATTATTTACCGTGCGTTAGGAATTCCAACGGATATGTTTACCGTAATGTTTGCCATTGGTCGTTTACCGGGTTGGATTGCACAATGGAAAGAAATGCGTGTAAACAAAGAACCAATTGGAAGACCAAGACAAGTTTATACGGGTTATCCTTTGAGAGATTTTACTCCAATGGAAAAAAGATAATATTCAATTTTTTCAATAAAAATAATTTACCCCGAAACTTTTCGGGGTATTTTTTTTGTAGATTTGGTTCATAAAAAAACGATTTACTGCCAAAACAACATGGAAGATAACTGTAAAAACTGCGGAACTTTAATCACTGGTAATTTTTGTAACAATTGTGGTCAAAAAAAATACAAACGAATTGACAAAAAATACTTGATTGACGAATTTCAATACACCATTTTACATACTAATAAAGGTTTTTTCTATACCGTTAAAAATCTATTTAAAAATCCCGGAAAAACAACGCGTGAATTTATTGATGGCAATCGAGTAAATCATTACAAACCTATTTTATTGGCTTTTGTATTAACAGGTATTTCAACCTTTTTAGCTTTCAAAGTAATTGGAATGAATCATATGCAAGCAAAAGCTTTTGCTATGAATAACAACAATGATCCTAATACTCAAAAAATAGCTGAACACATCTTTAAAGAAGTAATTTCCTTTTATTCAAACTATTATACGATATTAATGATGCTTGCAATTCCATTTTTTGCCTTTGCTTCAAAAATTTGCTTTAAAAAATGGAACCATAATTACTACGAACATATCGTAATGAATGCGTTTTTTTATTCAACATATACAATATATAGTATCATTTTCATTTATCCAATATTATATTTTACTCGAGAAAATTTTACAGTAGCAAGTTTAATCTCTTTACTTTCATTTTTTGGCTTGTCCGTTTTACTAACTTGGTTTTTTAAAGAAATTTATAACACCAAACCACTTGGAGATGTTATTATTAGAGTTCTCGGCATAGGAGCAATAATGATTTTTCTATTCATCTTTATTATCATAATTGGATCTTTTGGATTCGCATTTTACTTAGCAAAAACCGGAGAAATAGAAAAAATTATTTCTCGATAATATAAAAAAGTCTGCATTTCTGCAGACTTTTTACTTTTACTATTTCTCTAAAACCTCGTTTAAAACTTCACTATCCGTTCCATTTGGTAAGGTGATTTTTAATTTTTGTGATAACGTTGGCGCTATTTGAGTAATCACTTTTTTATCGTGTGATTTCCCTTTTGGGATATTCCATCCGTAGAAAATACACGGTACATTTGTATCATAAGAATATGGCGAACCATGAGTTGCTCCGGTCGCTGAATATTCTACAAATCCGGGTTTGTAAACAAAATACAAATCACCGTTTTGTGTTGGATCATAACCTTTAAAAACAAAATTTAGCAATTGGTCATTACCCGATGAAGCCAAAATTTCTTCCTCAGTGTAAACTCTTTTTACGTAACTTTTAGTATAAAGAAAATCCTTGAAACTTTGTTTCACTTTGGTTAAATCCAATCCTTTACTTTTGATAGCTTCTCTATCTAAATGCACGTTATAACTATCATATTTCAGCAAAAGATTGGTTCCAAATGTTTCGTTAGAAAACGCAATTAAATCTTTTGAAACATCTTTATAACTAATATTATCTACTTCGTATTTATGATCTTTTAAATGTGTAGAATTTTCGGCACAAGCATGATCAGCTGTCAAGAAAACCAAATAATTTCCTTTGCCAACCGTTTTATCCAAATAATTTAGAAAATCAGCAATCGTTAAATCCAAACGCAAATAAGTATCCTGAATTTCAATAGAACGCGGTCCAAAAGTATGTCCAATATAATCGGTGGAAGAAAAGCTTACCGCTAAGAAATCCGTAATATCGTCTTTTCCTAAATTTTCTTTTTCGATAGCGCGTTTTGCTAAATTTGCCAAAACATCATTTCCAAAAGGTGTTACTCTTAAAACTCCAGCATCATTTGCTTCATACATTTCTTTTAAATCATAAGGAAAAACAGGTGACTTTTTATATAGTTTACCTTCATAAGGATTATCGTCAACCAAACTTTCATTATACGTTTCGATAGGTTTCAATAAACTCCAACCTTTTTCTAAATAAGGCAAATATTGTTTTTCATTATTGAATTCTTCAACCCATTTTGGCATTTCTTTTCCATAAAATGAACTCGAAATAAAGTTTCCAGTTTTGGTGTACCAAAATGCCCAATCAGCAAAATGTCCTGCAGGAAGAATGGCACCACGATCTTTGATACTCATTCCAATCACTTTTCCTTTGAAATTAGTTGCCAATTTTAATTCGTCGGTAATAGTTGTGGCTTGTAGATTTTTTGGTGACATTTTCCCTTCTTTTTCAGTTCCTGGAACTAAAGTCGAAACCGATTCGTCATCAGTACAATACACTTCCTTTTTCAACGTTCTGTGAAACCATTCATTGCTTACAATTCCGTGAATGGCAGGTGTTGTTCCTGTATAAACCGATGCATGTCCTGGCGCAGTATACGTTGGCATATAATTGTAATGCATATTGTAAAAAGTGTAACCGTCATTCATCAATCGTTTAAAACCATTTTCAGAAAAATCGCTGTGGAATCGGTATAAATATTCGGTTTTCATTTGGTCGACAACAATACCAACGACTAATTTTGGTTGCTTATTTTGGGCAAAAACTATTGTTACAAAAAACAATAATGCGAAGTGAAGGTTTTTTTTCATGTTCGTAATTTCAGAAAGACAAAAATAGAGATTAGTTATAGAATGTTGTCTATTTTTTATGTTAATCTATGATTATAAAAAACAAATGCACACTAAAAAAGTGTGCATTTGAACCCATTTAAACAACTAAAAAATATAACTAATTACTTTAAAATTCTAAAGGTACATCTACGATTGGTAGCATGTTCATCATCGGTACAATCGTTTTTTGGACAAATAATCAATGGTCTGCTTTCGCCATAACCAATAGAACGAAGACGCTTTCTTTCAATTCCATTTTGAACTAAATATTCCAAAGCTGATGCTGCTCTACGATTGGATAATCGCAAATTATACATTTCAGAAGCACGCGTATCGGTATGCGCGCCAATTTCGATTTCCATGTATTTGTATTTTTTCAAAAGTGCAACCAATCCATCCAAAACTTGTGCGGCTTGTGGCTTTATAACCGATTTATCTAAATCGAAATAAATATTTTCTAACTCAATAAAAAATGATCCTTCGGCATCTTTTCTAATGTTTTTCTCCGCATCAGAATAGGATTCAACTCTCATTTGTAAATCGATGTAAACTTTCCCTTTTTGGCTCGTTTCAAATTCGGCTTCGGCTGGAATATAGAAATCTTTGAACGCCATGATTTTGTATTTCTTATCAGGTTCAGTATTGAAAGTAAAAGTTCCTTCTTTACCAACCACAACTTCTTCGACCAATTCGCCAGCTTCGTTGAACAATTTTACCACAGTTCCAGGAAGTAACTGCAACGAATTTTTATCGCGAACTTCACCTTCAACTAAAAACTGTAATTTATTTTCTTCAACCGCAACAGTATATAGATTGTCATCACCAGTTCTATTGGAAGAAAAATAGCCTTTCCCTGTTTTATAATCCAAAATAAGATTGAAATCATCCATTTCGCTATTGATAACCAAACCTAAATTTTGAGGTTTGTCAAATTCGGTATCACTTATTTTATAACTCATAAAAACATCCAAATTTCCATGACCTTGATGTCCATCGGAAGCAAAATACAACGAACCATCATCAGCTACAAACGGAAATTGTTCACGATGAATGGTATTGATATTTTCGCCTAAATTCCTAGGTTGACTATATGTTCCATCTTCGTTTATATCAACCACAAAAATATCAAACGAACCAATTGTTCCTTTCATATCACTAGCAAAGTATAATTGCTTTCCATCTTTGGACAATGCAGGATGTTGTACTGAATATTCGTCACTGGAAAAAGGCAGCATCATCACATTTGTCCATTTTCCGTTAACAAATTCGGCTTTGTATAATTTTACCGTAGCATATTTTTCGTTACCAATTTCTACTTGTTTTTCGCCAGTTCTGTTGAAATACATTGTCTTTAAATCCGATGTAAAAACAGCCGAACTTTCATGAGTTTTGGTATTGATTTCTTCGGAAAACGGTTTAACATCAACTAGCAAACCTTCATCATTTACTGAAGCAGAAAACAAATCAAGATATGGTCTTTCATTCCAACCGTATGTGGCATTTTCTCCATTTCGTAATGACGCAAAAGCAACTTTATCGCCATAAAAAGAAATTCCAAAATCGCCATTTCTTTTATTTTTTGACATCATTACCAACTTATAAGTAAAAGCACTATTTCGGGTAATATTTTTCATGAATTTAGGCGTATTTTGCTCAAAACCAAGATATTCACTCATTATCGCATCGCCTTTTTCAAAATCGGAAGTTCCTTTTAGAGCATTGGCATATCGAAAGAAAACTTCGGGTTTTAAACTGTCTTTATACATAAAAAACAGCTGTCCATAAGCACGAACAGCATTCAGCATTTGGAAGTTATAAAAGTAACTGTCACCAAGATTTTGTAATACTTCTTTATCTGTTCCAAGTTGTTCATACATTTCGGCAGCTTTGACATAGGCTTTTCTTTCAAACAATTTATTGGCTTGCTTGACGGTTACTTTTTTCTGTCCAAATAGATTTGAAAAGCATCCAAGAATAAATAGTATGTAAAATATTTTTTTCATATCAACGTATTAAAAGAAACGTGGTGATTTATCATATCCGTTGCCCGAAAATTTACCAAAATCTATATCAAATAACAGAAACACTTCATGTGAACCCGAATTAAAGTTTCTCAAATTTGTTAATGTATAATCATAGGAATAACCAACTCTCAACGTTGGCGTTAGATAAAAACTGGTCAATCCTGAAACCGAATCGCCATGACGATAACCAACACCAAGTTCAAACTTATTATTAATCAAAACATTGGTTGTAAAATCAATAGAAAGTGGCGCGCCAGAAACCGCTTTTGCCATAAAAGCTGGTTTTAATTTGAAATTATCATTTCCGTTGAACGTAAAAACATAACCACCAGTAATAAAATAATGCATGGCTTCTACTCCATCGGCAATAATTCCATCTTGGCGTTCTAAATGCTTTGTCATTAATAAATTAGGAACAGAAATTCCGGCATAGTAATTTTCACCAAACAAATACATTCCAGCACCAATATTTGGAAAAACTTTACTAATATTATTTGCAAAAGCAGGATCAAGTTCTGGATCAGTATATTCAAATCCGTTGAAATTAGTATCAAAAAATGTTGCACCAGCTTTAGCTCCAAAAGACAGTTTCGTTTTTTCTGAAACAGGTAAAACATAAGCAAAATCCACAAACACATTATTCTCGTTTACGACATCGCCAATTTGGTCATGAACAACAGAAATCCCTAATTCTACTCGTTTTGAAATGGGTTTATGAGCAAAAAATGTTCCCGAAGTTGGTCCACCAACAGCACCAACCCATTGTGCACGATACAAACCTCCAAGATTTAACACATCGGCATTATCGGTTGCATACGCAGGATTAATCACACTCATGTTGTACATATAATGTGTAAACATTGGATCTTGTTGCGCAGACGAATTTGCAGCCATTAAAATTAATGCTGTTGTAATGAGATATTTTAAAAATCGGTTTTTCATACTTTTACTCATTTACATTATCTGCTTAAATAAACTCTACCTTGAAGCGGTTTTCTAATTCCGTCATTGAAATATAAAATATAGAAATAAACGCCTGTTGGTAAAAGATTGCTTCCAACTCTCAAACTTTTTTCAGAAGTTGTTCCGTCCCAATTTGGTGTGTTTTTATTTCCGGTATATAATAGATTTCCATAGCGATTGAATATTTCTAATTTGAAATTTGGATAAGCAATCGGTAAATTTTTAATTTCAAATGTATCGTTGATGGTATCGTTATTTGGCGAAAAACCGTCTGGAATTACAATATCGTCACAAACCGTTAAATCAACTGTAACTTCCAATCGAGTTGTTCCTTCGCAACCACTTTCTGCAACCAAAGCAGCATAATAAGTTGTTCCGTGAACTAACAAATCAGTTGCTGCATAAGCTGTTCCACCTGATGATGAATTGTACCAAATGACGGTTTCTCCATTTAGAATATTTGCCGATAAGCTAGCAATCGTTGGATTATCAGTTTCACAAAAAAGATTTCCTTCTTGAACTAAACTTGGCGTTCCAAGGTTTTGTACTTCAAAAGTATATGCTGGGAAAGTTATGCCGTTTAAACCACATGTTACACCTGTCAAAACTATATCAGTAATGGTAATCGTCGTTGAACCTGCATTGGTCAAAGAAGTTTGTGCCAATGGAAAACTTGCCGAACCTGATGCAAATGGAATAGTGATTGTTTCAGTAAATGAATTAGCGCCCGAAAGCACATAGGTAATCGTATAATTTCCATCTGAAATTCCAGTTGCATTAGAAATTGTCACTAAACTTTGAAAATTTGTACAAGTACTTTGTGCTGAAACCGTTGCTCCAGTGATATTCAATGATGGTAAAATGGTAAACTGAACCGTTGTAGAAACCGAACCACAAGAATTGGTTACGGTATAAGTATAACTATATGTTCCAGGCAAAAGACCAGCAATATTCAATGGCGAAATTACGGTTTGATTTGTGCTATCTGTCCAAGTTCCGCCAACATTTTCATTGTTTAGAAGCGAAAATAAATCCAAAGTTCCAGCCGAAGGACAAATGGTTATTACACCATTAAATGTTCCTGAATTTGGCGGTGTTTGAATTTCAAAATTTAGAACAATTGATTCGTTTGAATTAGAACATTCATTTGTAGAAAGTATCGATGTTATCGTTACCGAATAATTCCCTGCCGAAGTAAAAATTGTTCCTGGAATTGTAAACTGTCCATTTCCACCAGAAATTACAACATTTCCAGAATTTCCAGAAACAGGAGTTGGAGTTGTAATAGCATAATCAAATTGGTATGTTCCATCAGGTAAACTTGAATTTGTAAATACAACTACTACATTGCTTCCTAAACAAGTATTAGCAATAGAAACTTCGCTTGTTTGCACATCCAATATTGGTTTTACAGTAATTACCGAAGTAATATTAGTCAACGTTGCTTGACAATTTGTAATTGTATTTGAAATATTTTGGAAAGTTATGGTTGAATTTCCAACATTGGTTAACGAAGTTGCTGGAATTGTAAAACTTCCTGTTCCCGATGTAATAGTTACCGTTTGTGTTTGTGTAGCGATTGTATTTACTCCCGAAACACTATACGTTATTGTATAAGTTCCATCGGTCATTCCGCTAAATTGAATTAAAGTACTATTACCAATACAAACTGGTGCGATAGTAACATTGGCAGTTAAAATTTGTGGTGTTTGTAAAAGTTCGAGTTGCACAATCTGTGTATCGATACCACAAGAATTTGTTACTTGATAAGTGAAATTATACGTTCCAGCTGCTAACGATGTTATTGATATAGGATTAACAATTATAGTATTGGTAGCATCAAGCCAATTTCCGCCTAAATCTTGAGCAGTTAATAATGTATTCAAATCAAACGTTCCAACCGATGTACAAACTGGTGAAGTTGGCACAAAATTTCCAGCTTTTGGCAATGGATTAACAGTTACTGTAACCGTTGCTGTATCAGTTGTACAAGGTGATGTTCCGCCAGTTACCGTATAGGTAAAAGTATATGTTCCAGCACCAACCATTGATGGATTAAATATAGTTCCAGTTAAAGCTCCGGTTGCATTATCATCTGTCCAAGTTCCAGCTTGTTGCGTTCCGTCTAAACCAGAAGTCAAATCCAAACTTGTTATATTTTCACAAACTGCTAATGAACCATCAGCTCCAGCAATTGGCGATTGGACAACAGTAACAGTTACACTTGCAGTATCAGTATCACAAAGATTTCCTCCAATGGTATAAACATAAGTTGTAGCTAAATCTACTAAAGGATTGAAAACTCCTGTTCCACTAGCTAATGCTGGTGACCAAGTTCCGCCTGTTTGTGGCGTTCCATTTAAGAAATTAAATAAATCTTGCGGCGAATCATTAGTACAAAAAATATGTGAGCCGTTTTCACCTGCATCTGGAACTGGATTAACAATTACTGTAATAGTAGCTTCATCGTTATCACATGGATCGTTTCCAGTTAAACTATAAGTATAACTTCCAGACAAATCAACTGCGGGATTGAAAATACTTGTTCCACTGGCTAATGCTGGCGACCAAGTTCCACCTGTTTGTGCATTTGGACCTAAAAGTGGAAACAAATCTTGCTGTGGACTATTTTGACAAACCGTAATTGAATTATTATTTCCTGCTTCTGGACCTTGATTGATTATCACTTCAACGGTTGCAGTATCATCAACACACGGAGCAATTCCAGCTACAGTATAAGTATAAGTTGCTGAAACATCAATCGCTGGATTTAAAATTCCTGTTCCACTAGCTAATGCTGGTGACCAAGTTCCGCCTGTTTGAGCGTTTGAACCTAATAAAGAAAATAAGTCTATCGCAT
>NZ_JAAMPT010000195.1 GCF_012911605.1 Flavobacterium solisilvae
AGTAATTCGTCCTGATGAATTTTTGCACTTGACCTGACAAGTTTAAAAAGCAGTCTGTATAACCTTATCTTCTCTTGAGTAGATTTTGAAACCACAAACCGTCAAGTCGGTATCATATCAGGAAAAAGAATAGAACTCGACGTCACCATGCAACGCAATCAATCCGATAAAAATCAGAGCAATCCGAGGCAAAAACCTTGCGCAAAAACCCCTAAAATCCAAAAACCCAGCAAAATCAACCCTTTGCAGACCAGTTAGACAGGTTTAAGTCTGAATAGTATTGCTACAACGCAGCATAATAGTAGTGTTTATAGGTCTTTTGGAGGTTTTTTGATTTTAAATTGATTGTGATTATGTTGAAAAAGATGGCAATTTGGAGACTTTAATTGCGAATTTGGGGACATTAAATGCGAATTCAACGACCTTAAATGCGAATTCAACGACCTTAAATCTATTCTCTATTTTCTAAATCCTGAATTCTACCTTCCAACTTCCATCTCCAAACTCCCAACTCCCATCTCTCAACCCGAAACCCGCAACCCGAAACCCGCAACATCTTGTCTCTTTCCTCTTGTCTCTTTCCTCTAAATTCCTTCCTTCCCCAAGCACCATTCCAGCGCCTTCACCTTGGTAGCTCTAAAAATAGTAGAATGCTCCTCTTTCGGCTCATCAGAATACTTCCAAACCAAGGTTTTAGGACTTTCTTTCTCCAAAACCTTCGCAAGACTATTCGTGTGAACCGATATATCACCAGCACTAGAACCAGCAAACCATAATCTCTTGTGCTCCGCCGGAAGTTTAGCCAAGCTTTCCTTAGCATTCTTTACCAAATAATGATTGTTCCACCACAGCGATGGATCAAAAGCAATATAAAAGTCAAACAATTCAGGAGTTTGCATAAAAGTCTCCATCACAAACAATCCAGACAACGACTCCCCAATAATCCCTTTTTCCTTAGTCGTTCTATATTTCTTAGTAATTTCAGGAATAAGTTCATCCTTAATAAAGTTTCTAAAATTAGCTGAACCGCCTACAACCGGTGCAATCTCTTTATCTTTAGCCACCACAGTTGGACCACTCAAATCCCTTCTACGAACCGTGTTTTCAATACCAACCAATATAATAGGAGCAATACTTTTAGACTTAATCAATTCCGCAAGCGTATTAGCAATATGAGGAAAATCCTCCTTCACACCACCATCCGCCATATACAATACAGGAAGCGAATCAGTAGAACTAGCATAATCAGCCGGTGTCCAAACATTGATAACACGGGTTTCACCAACATGTTTTGATACCATTTTAAAACTATCATGCACCGGAATAGGATCCTGCGGTTGCGATTTAGAACAAGCCGTCAAAAAGAATAACAACAACAAAGGGAGATAACTAGTTTTCATACTAAAGATTTAAAAGTTCATTCAATCCAAATATAAGTAAAACAAGAAAATAACAAAAGTAAATACAGTATATTCGGTATGCTACTGAAAATTAGTCAGTTAAAACAATGTTAAAACCGCCATTTTTTCATTTTTACTACCAATAAAGCGATGAATTTCCGTCAAAATGACCTAAAAAACACACTGGTACATCCTTTGTTAAAAGCTAAGCATAAGTAAAAAATTGTTTAACATAAATCATAAAGCTATGAACTTAGTAAAAAGAAACACAGTACATCTACCATCTATCATTGATGAATTTCTAAAACCAGATTGGTTTGGCGGAATGCAAAACTATGCACCAAATATTCCAGCCGTAAACATCAAAGAAACCGATACCGCCTTTGGCCTAGAGCTGGCAGCACCAGGAAAAACAAAAGAAGACTTCATCATTGAGATAGACCACAATGTATTAACCATTTCTTCCGAAACCAAAAACGAAACCGAACAAACCGAGAACAACGGTCGCTATACCCGAAGAGAATTCAGCTATACATCCTTCCGCAGAGCATTTACACTACCCGAAACCGTAAATACAGACGCCATCAATGCCGTCTATGAAAACGGAGTACTACTAATAACTTTGCCTAAAAAAGAAGAAGCATTACCAAAACCAAAACGATTGATTGATATTATATAAGTTTAGATTGGGTTACCTAAAACCGCTTCCATAGTGAAGCGGTTTTTTTATACCATTACTATAAAAATAAATATCTTTGACCAAAATAAAACCACAGTCCTACAATGATTATCAATTTAAAAAACGGAATAGACCAACTCCTTTTTGGCATGAAACAAAAAGACGTTGAAGCCCTTTACGGAAAACCCAGCAAGCAGTTTAACGACGACGATGGTAACATTATTTACCTCTACAATGACCAAAAACTCCGTTTAACCTTCTATGAAGACGAAGACTATCGTTTAGGATACATCATTACTTCCAATGCAGAAGCAACCGTTTTAAACCAAACAGTAATAGGGAAGAATATAGAACAAATAAAAGCAGATTTGCCTTTCACCACCTGGGAAGTAGAAGAGTTTGATAGCACAGAAAATCACTTTAATGAAAGCAACTGGCTAATCCTTCAAGCCGAATTCAATACCATCATCCGTGCCGAAGTAGGCGCAATTATCAAAGACAACGACGAATTTGACTGGAAGTTCAAAGGATAAGATTGTAAAAAATAAATTCCAAATTCCATAGCAACCAGCTTGGAATTTGGAATTTATTTTTTGGAATTTAATTTATATGATTTCAGCGCTCAAACCAGCTTCTAAAAGTTGAGTGCATTGAGGTTTTAATTCGTCAAAATGACCAGTTTTTACAGTACATTTCCCTTTATAATGCACGAGTATAGCACATTGTTCCGCCTGTTCAGCAGTATGTTTACAAACCCTGATTAGCGTATCGATAACGTGGTCAAAAGTATTTACATCGTCGTTATACAAAACAATTTCGTTGTTAACTCCCGTTAATTCATCAACTAAAACGTCTTCTTGAACTTTTTCTATCGTACTCATTTTCATCTAATTTATTAAAAATTAATCATTAACCATTAAACTTTAAAAAGTGTATTTCAATGAAACCCAATTGTTTCTTTCAAATTTTTTAACATAAGTCAATCCTTTTTCAGTACATGATGCATCAATAAAAGGAATATCTTCAGTATAAAAACCGCTCAATAACAGAATACCGTTTTTATTTAAACAATCAACATACTGTTGCATGTCGTTCAACAAAATATTTCGGTTGATGTTAGCAATAATCAAGTCATATTTTTTACCTGCTAACAAAGCAGCATCGCCTTCATAAACCGTAATCTCTTTGCAATTATTGCGTTCAGCATTTTCAATAGAGTTGAGGTAACACCAGTTATCAATATCAATAGCATCAATAGGTTTTGCACCTTTCATCTCAGCAAGAATGGCCAAAATAGCGGTTCCACATCCCATATCAAGAGTTTTCATGTTCTTAACATCGGTTTCCAATAAATGTTGTATCATCATGTGCGTAGTTTCATGATGACCAGTGCCAAAACTCATTTTAGGTTCAATAACAATGTCAAACTGAGCATCAGTTTTTGGATGAAATGGTGCACGAACATGGCATTTTCCGTCAACATCAATGGGTTCGAAGTTTTTTTCCCATTCTTCATTCCAATTTACTTGATCGATTTCTTCCATCGTGTAGGTAATAACAAATTCATCAGAGTTTAATATACTGATGTCACTCAAGATATCTTCTGTCCAAAGCTCTTTTTGAATATAAGCACTAAAGCCATCTTCGGTTTCAATGAAACTTTCAAACGGTTTTTCGCCCAATTCGGCAATTAAAATTTCTGAACCAAGTTCTTTGGGTTGAACGCTAAAGTGATATCCTAAATAGATGTTTGACATGATATATTTTTTTTGCAAAGGTAAGTATCAAGCATTCGATTTTGAACTTATTTGCAAAAAAAAATTACTCCACTTTTGTGATAGTCTTCAAGTGAGAGTCAGGAATTTCATCTGGATAAACATTGAAAATCATCAATCTATTGTAGCGTTCATTATCAGCATCATACAAATAGGTTATCGTGTTTTCTTCTGGGTTATAAGTTAATTTGGCTTTGCTAGTTTTTGACTTAAAGAACCATGTTCCTTCTTTTTCGCTTGTTTTTGTATAGCTGTAAATGGAACCATGATGCAATCGAGTTAAACCATTATCAAGCATGCTGATAACAATGTAACCGTTTGTTTTTGAGCCAATTTCACGAATGTCGATGATGGAATGTTCGTATTCAGTTTCTTTTAATTCATATTTTTTTTCAAAAACATCCCAAACATAATATTTACGCGTATCCGATTGAAATCGTTTTTGGTTGTCGATTTGTCCATAAAATTTTACGCTAAGCAATAGCAGAAATAATAGCGTTAATTTTGATTTCATAATTAATTTGTGGATTTTGTGGCAGGTAAAAATAAGCAAAAAACCTTTCAAATTCATGAAAGGTTTCTTAGAGTTCTATTTTTTAGTAGAATTAAATCGCTTCTACAATTTTAGCAAAATCTTCAGCTTTAAGTGCTGCACCACCAATTAATCCACCATCAACATCGGGTTTAGAAAATATTTCGCCAGCATTTTCTGGTTTAACACTTCCACCATATAGTATTGATACGTCTTCAGCAATTGCATTTCCATATCTCTTTCTAACGGTTTCTCTAATGAATTCGTGCATTTCTTGAGCTTGTTCAGGTGAAGCAGTTTCTCCGGTTCCAATGGCCCAAACGGGTTCATATGCTAACACAATTTGTTCCCAATCTTTATTCTCAATATGGAATAATCCGTCGCGAAGTTGGTTTTCTACAACATTAAAGTGTTGGTTGTCTTGTCTATCTTTCAATTCTTCACCAAAACAGAAAATAACAACCATATCGTGTTTTAAAGCTGTCGAAACTTTATTGGCAAGCAAAGCATCAGTTTCGTTAAAATAAGCTCTTCTTTCTGAATGACCAATGATTACCGTGTTTACACCAATACTTTTCAACATATTTGCCGAAATTTCTCCGGTAAATGCGCCAGCTTCTGCCTGATGCATATTTTGAGCTGCAACCGCAATATTAGTAAACTCAAGATGATCAACTGCTGAGGCCAAGTTTACAAAAGTTGGTGCCACAATAATTTGTGCTTCAACATCATTAGGAAGTTTATCAATTAAATCGTTCAATAAATCTTCGGTTTCCTCGGCGTTTTTATGCATTTTCCAGTTGCCGGCAACAATTTTTTTTCTCATTATTTTAGGTTTTTTAAAGTAGTGTTGATAGTTTCAAAATCAGTTTCAATCGCACGATACAGTACAACTTTATTATCTTTATCCAGTATGATATATCTTGGAATCCAATCTAAATTTATAGACTTCCCAAATTCGCCTTTCATTCCGTCTTCTGCCCAATAATGGTCGCCTTTCAATTCGTGTTTTTCAATTCCGGCTTGCCATTTTCCAAATTCTTTATCCATAGAAATGAATACATAATCAACATCAGGATGATTGGCTTGTAATTCTTTGAGTTTTGGCATTGCTTTTACACAATCGCCACACCAAGAAGCCCAAACTTCAATAACGGTGACTTTACCTTCGTGTTTTTTTAGTATTTCACGAAAATTAAGTTGTTTGTTTTCTACTGTTGTCAAGTTTTTTGACAAAGCATCTTTGGTAAATTGCTTATTTTCTTGCGCTTTGGAACAAGAAAAAGAAACAATAGCCAATAAAAGGGTTGAAATGTATTTTTTCATAATTTATTTTTTTAGTTCGCTGTAGGGTTTTGCGATTAGTTTTTCAAAATCATGAACGTCAAATTTGTTGGCGTTAATTCCATCATAATATTTGTATTCATTTCCATTCCAAAGGTATTTAATTCCTGGCGTATCGCGTCCTGAACCTAAAACTTTCCAAAACGGTATTACTTCAATAATTTTATAAGGATATTCAGCTCCAGCTGCTTTAAAAAAGTCGGGTATTAATTCCGCTTCTTCATTCATAAAGATAATTGAAATTTCTGGAAAATTTTTAGTTTTCTTTCTTAAATCGGTTAATTCTTTTGCCGCATCACGACAATGATCACAACCCGGAACAAAAAGAGCAAGTGTTTTTCTTCCATTATCGATAGTCGAGAAATATTGAGCAAATCCAGATTTTTTCTTCGCAGGTTCGTCGATTACTTTTTCAACTTCTTTTTCCACTTTTTTAGTTGCATCTGTTTTGATGGAAGTGGTATCTTTTAGCGTTTCAACAGCAGGAATTGAAGTCATTGTAGTATCAATTACGGGTAAAACCGAGTTGATTTCTGGTTCTACAGTTTCAGCAACAACTGGTTGAATTGGTGCTACCATAAATAAGGCTAAAATGGATGCCAATGTTACCGTTGCTAAAACCCAAAAGTTATGTCCTTTTTCAATAGTTTTTGGCAAAATAATAAACAACCAAACCAATAAAGCCATTGCTAAAACGTTCTTGATTATAGCTTCAATCGGTGTCATTGGTAACAAACTTCCAAAACAACCACAATTACCGGAATTTCCACCATTCATAAACGTTTCAATCGTTAAATGCGTAGTGAAAACGGCTAATAATAAAATCGTTGCCGGAATGACAATTGTTCTCAGAAAGTTTTTTTGAAGTAATAAAAACCCAAGTGCAAATTCAATTCCAATAAGAATTCGGGAAAAATAAGGCGCAAAACCTTCCGAAAATCCCATTGGATATAATTGTTTTACTTCAAATGTTGAAATGGCAAAATAAGCCGATGGATATAATTTTGCTACAGCTGAAAGCAAGAATAAAAATGAAATTACAATTCGAATTCCCCAAGCGATATTGTTTTTTGACATAATTTTTAGTTTAATTTTTTTGTCCAAATCCCATTAAAATCAACGCAAATACTGAATAATTCAGCATATCTTGATAATTAGCATCAATGCCTTCAGATACTAAAGTTTTTCCTTTGTTGTCTTCAATTTGCTTCACGCGAAGTAGTTTTTGTAAAATCAAATCGGTTAACGAACTCACGCGCATTTCGCGCCAAGCTTCGCCATAATCGTGATTTTTAGCTTCCATTAATGCTTTGGTTAATGCTACTTTTTCGTCATAAAGTTGTGTAGCTTTTTCAACGTCCAAATCAGGTTGTTCAACAACGCCAAGTTCCAATTGAATTAACGCCATGATGGAATAATTGATAATCCCGATGAATTCGCCAGTTTCGTCTTCGTCAACTTTACGAACTTCGTTTTGCTGTAAACTTCTAATACGTTGTGCTTTGATAAATATTTGGTCGGTTAATGATGGCAATCTTAATATTCGCCAAGCACTTCCATAATCTTTCATTTTATTGATGTAAAGTTGTCGGCAAATAGCGATAACTTTGTCATATTCTTGAGAAGTAGTACTCATTTCGATGTATCTTTGTGTCAAATTTTTTGCTTTGTTGGTTCAACCCAAAAGGTCTAGCGTCAAAAGTAAAGAATAAAGATTGAAGTTCAAAGTACTAAATCTTATAACTATCTTAAAATAGAAATGACTATCAATTGTAAAGGAAATTTAATCGATTTAACTTCGCCCAAAGTAATGGGAATTCTCAATATTACGCCAAATTCATTTTTTGACGGCGGAAAATATTCCGATGAAAATTCCATTTTGCAACAAGTGGAGAAAATGCTGATTGACGGCGCAACGTTTATTGATGTTGGAGCATATTCCAGTAAACCCAATGCCGAATTTGTTTCTGAAAATGAAGAAATTAGTCGATTAATTCCTGTTATCGAATTAATTTTGAAAAATTTCCCTGAAACGTTGATTTCTGTAGATACTTTTCGAGCTACTGTGGCAAAAAAAGCCATTGAAAACGGCGCTTGTATTATTAATGATATTTCTGCCGGAAGTTTGGATGAAGATATGATGCAAACCCTTGCCAAACTTCAAGTTCCGTATATTATGATGCATATGAAAGGCAATCCGCAAACGATGCAAAGTTTGGCTCAATATGAAAATATAGTCAAAGAAATGTTGTTTTATTTTTCAGAAAAAGTAGTGCAGGCAAGAAGTTTAGGGATAAATGATTTAATCATCGATCCAGGATTTGGATTTGCTAAAACATTAGAACAAAATTTTGAAGTAATGAACAAGTTAGAATTATTTCAAATGCTTGAATTGCCTTTACTTGTAGGTGTTTCCAGAAAATCGATGATATACAAAACACTTGAAACTTCGGCTGAATTTGCTTTGAACGGAACAACTGTTTTAAATACCATTGCGTTACAAAAAGGAGCAAAAATCCTCAGAGTTCACGATGTAAAAGAAGCAATGGAATGTGTGAAATTGTGCAATAGTTTAATTGGTTAAATATGAAAAAAATAGTAATTGCTTTGTTGTTAATTTCGTTGTTTTCTTGCGGGAAAAAAGAAATCCAATTGCCTCAATTGAATGAAACGGTTGTGGCTGATGTCAAAGATCATTCACCGATTTTTATGTTTTTTGAAACTAATGGAAAAGATACTTTGATTGATGTAAACCGAAGTAATTCTATTAGTTCGACAAATTGGTTGTTTAATATCGACAAGCGATTGCCGTTGAAATTGGTTATTCCTGAAATTCAAAAACTGCAAGCCAAAAAAGAGAAAAGTTCACATAAAAAAGAAGGTACTGAAAACTATTTTACCTATATGGATAAAAAGAAGAAGACGTTGGCTTTTTTACCACTAGTTGATGTTGAATATGTTTTTGATAAAGCAACATTGGGATTGAATACACTTTATTTTAAAGCAGACGGGAAGATTTTTTTTAACAATCAACAATTATCAGAACAAGAGTTAGAGCAATATTTTAATAATTTGAAAGTTGAAAGAGAAAGTGAAATTTTTATTGGTTATGATAAAAATTTGAGTTTTGAAAACTATTTAAAATATAGGTTGAAGACTAAAAAAATAGTGATAACTAAATTAGGCTTGACTATTAATTATACCAAAGAGTTTGTGTATTGAATTTGAAAACTTTGAACTTGAAACTCGAAACTTTCAACTATTGATGATGATATGGTTCATTTCGTAAAATTGTAAATCCGCGATATAATTGTTCAATAAAAAATAACCGAACCATTTGATGTGAAAAAGTCATTTCAGAAAGCGAAACTTTTCCTTGTGCTTTTTTGTAAACTTCCTCGCTAAAACCATATGGTCCGCCAATGACAAAAACCAAAGTTTTTACACCAGAATTCATTTTCTTTTGTAGATAATCCGCAAATTTCATGCTCGAGAAAGTACTTCCGTTTTCGTCTAACAAAATCAATTGATCAGTAGGAGTGAGTTTGGCTAAAATCAATTCGCCTTCTTTTTCTTTCTGTTGGCTTTCGGATAAATTCTTTACGTTTTTAATATCCGGAATGATTTCTAAATCAAACTTGATGTAAAAAGACAAACGTTTGGTATAATCGTCAATTAAGGTTTGTAACGATTTGTTGTCGGTTTTTCCAATGGCGATTAGTTTGATGTTCATGGTTTGGATACTATCTTTTTTACTGATATCATTTCAGCTATCTCAAAGAAAGTTCTGTTAATATTTGTTTGATGTCCAAATGCTTTGTATCTTGAATTTTCTTTGCATGTTCAGAAACTAAATCTATCCAATCAAAAAATTTTGTTTTTTCAGTCGT
Organism: Flavobacterium solisilvae; assembly: GCF_012911605.1. Lineage (GTDB taxonomy): Bacteria > Bacteroidota > Bacteroidia > Flavobacteriales > Flavobacteriaceae > Flavobacterium > Flavobacterium solisilvae. Next base: position 9,621 of record NZ_JAAMPT010000195.1, read on the forward strand.
TTTAGTTTCCCAATATTCCGAAAGTTCAAACGCTGATGTTTGTAAAATTGTTTCAATGATATTTGGAATATTGTTAAACAAGTTCAAAAATATCCTAGAAACTTTTGGATAAACTCTCGTATTAAATGAAAAATCATTCGTGCCTCCTGCCGTAAATGGATCTCTTGTGTTAGGACAAACTATATTATGTTTTGAAACTAACCAAAATGCAAACCTATTGAATTTGTCCTGTGTCTTTCCAAATATTTCTGGAAAAAAAATCATTCCTAAAACTAATAAATTATCTCTTTCCTTTTTACTAATATTATTCCAAAAGCGAAGTTTTAACCCTCCAACATCTGTTTGATTATCCATCCACCAAAGTTCTTCGCCTGGTTTTAGTTTACTTCTATAATAATCAACAATTGGTTTGATTGGACTTTCTTTTTTTCGTAAGGTGTCATAAGGCATATTTATTTTGTCAAAAATGGTTTTGCCATGTTCCAAATTCATATCTATCAAATATCGTGGTGAATGTGTAACTACAACTTCTGATAAGACTTCTTCATATGGACGACAACGAAATTCTATCGGACTCGCAAGTTTTGCGAACAACATATAAATTCGTTCGACATTATCAACTCTTGTGCTTTCCAATACACTATTTCCTGTTGTTTTCCAATGGTTTTGTGTGGTTGTTTTTACTTCAATTCCGTAATATTTTTTCGCAATAATATCTGGAAATTTTTGTCCGCCAATTAATTCTATTGAGTTTTCAAATATGGTTCCAACAGCTAAATCTGTCATCACATCTCTTACGTAAGGCTCAAGATTTCTTCCTAAAAGTGTTGCAACTTTCTTTGTTGATTTTTTTGCGTGAATATTCAGCTCGTCAATGGTCGAACCAAGTAACAAATCAAATTCACTTCTATTTGGATCTGAATTTACTGAAATTATCATTCTTATTTCTTAAAATATAAGTCCCAAACATCTTCAATTCTCTTGGCTAAATTGTAAGCCAAAAGTGGTGGAACTGCGTTACCAATAATTTTATACGCTTGTGATGGACTAACTAAATATGAACCTTTTCTACCATTTTTATTCTCGATAACGAAATCATAATCTGGCGGAAATGTTTGGATTAATGCACATTCTCTTGGTGTTAATCTTCTTTCGGTTAATCCATTGTTTAATTCCTTTTCTATTTTTCCACCATTTACAGAAGAAAGTCTTCTAAATTCAATATTTCCGTGATGTTCAGAACGAATTGTTGGTGCAATTCCTTCTAATTTTATTTCAGTTTGTCCTTGACAATGTTTTCCCATAAACTTTGCTTTTGAATAAAATTTTTGGGATAAATCTTCTGTATTTTCAGGTTCTTCCAAATTTTTAAATAAATCTTTTAACTGAACGAAATGTTTCAAATTTTCACCTTCTACCGTATAAGAATGCGTTGGATTTGGATAAGGATTGTATTGCTCTGAAATCGTTTCTTTTTCTAATTCTGCCAAAGCCGATTTTTTCAAAGCCGATTTTTTGATACCAATAAAAATTACTCTTTCTCTTGATTGTGGAACGCCAAAATCTGCCGAATGTAAAACTTGCGGATCAAGTACAATGTAACCGTTTCCGTTAGCTGATGAAAAGTCATTTTGAATAATTGATTTTACATCACCAAGATTTACCAAACCTTTTACATTTTCTGCAATGAAAATTTTCGGCTGTGTAATTTCAATCACTTCTTTCATCCACATATAAAGCTGTCCGCGAGTTTCAATGGATGCCGTCTTGTTTTCGATAAGTTCACCTTTGTGATTTTTGTGTGAATTAAAACCGTTTCGTTTTCCTGCTATACTAAAATCTTGGCAAGGAAATCCACCTGTTACAACATCTACTTCTTTGGGGAAAACATTCAAGCCATTGTGATACATTTTTACTAAATCAACAATACTTTCCTTGTGAAAATCCTCTACATTGTGTCCGCGTTTTGAAAAATAGTTAACCCAAGCATTTCTTGCATCAGTCAAAATATCGTTAGCAAAAACGGTTTTGAATTTTGTTTTTTTGAGTTGAACAAATCCATTTTTAAATTTCTTGTCAATGAAATTTGGTGTTAAAATTTCGTTGATTGACTGTTGTAAAACAGAAAATCCACCCTCAAAACCTAAGTCCATTCCACCACAACCCGAAAAGAGAGAAAGTACATTTAATATTTCTTTTTTTTCTCTTTTATTTGGTTTAATAGATGACTTTGAAAAATAAGAGATCTCCAATTGAGGTTCTTCAACTACGCTTATTTGAGTATCTATAGCTTCTATTCGCATAGCATTTATTAATTATTTTGTATAAAGAAATTTTTTGAATATAAATATACAAATTTATGTTTATTAAAATTTTTTATTCCAAATCTTCCAGGCTTTTTCTGCTTGAAAAACCAACATTTCATAACCGTTTTTAGTTATTGCGCCTTTCTTTTTAGCTTTTTTCAAGAATTGTGTTTCCTCCGGATTGTATATTAAATCGAAAGCGATGTGTTTTTCGGTGAAAAATTGATATGGTAAAAGTGGAAAATCTTTAATATTTGGGCTTGTTCCCAATGGTGTGCAATTGATAATAATGTGATAATTATCAAATGTTGTAGCGTTAATTCGGTTGTAATCAATCATGCCTTCTTTTTCTTCGCGAGAGACAAAGGTGTAAAGAATTCCAAGTTCATTCAAGGCAAAAGCTACGGCTTTCGCTGCGCCACCAGTTCCAAGGATTAATGCTTTTTTATGATGCGATTGCAATAATGGTTGTAATGATTTTTTAAAACCATAATAATCGGAATTGTAACCTTTTAAAGTTCCTTTTTTTGTAAAACGAATAACATTTACGGCACCGATTTGTGCTGCTTTTTTTGATAATTTGTTCAGGTACGGAATGATTTCTTCTTTATACGGAATGGTTACATTCAATCCTTTTAACTCAGGATTATCCGTTATCAGTTTTGGAAAATCTTCAATGGATTGCAAATCGAAATTCTCATAAACATAACCGTCAAGATTTCCTAAAGCAAATTTTTCGGTGAAATGCTTTTTAGAAAACGAATAGGAAATGTTTTTGCCAATTAAACCATATTGATTTCTCATTCTAAATTTCTTAAATGTATGGGAATTGTATATGAAGATCTGACAGCTTTGTTTTTAATCTTTCCTGCTTTCCATCCTTTGATGTTTTTTATAACTCTAATTGCTTCTTCACCTGAACCAAATCCACAATCTCGGATAGATTTTAAATTACTGATTGTTCCATTCTTTTCAATTGTAAAAGAAATTGCAATAAAACATGTTGTTATATTGTTTTTTTCTAACGCTTTAGGATTTTTGTAATTGCGATAAATTTCAGCATAAAGCAATTCGTTTCCTTTTATATAGTCAGCATTTTCGTCTAACTCGTTTTGGTTGTAAATTTTATCCTTGCTGGTATTTTCTTTTTTGTTTTGACCAAATGTTGTAGAAAATACTAAAAGCAAAAAAATGAATTTGTTCATTATTTAGTGTGTTTCGCAATATATTCCTGAACCGATGGTTTTTCCCAAATGGTTGGAAACATTTCTTTTAATAAAGTCTGATGTTTTGCGTTCAATCGTAATCCGTTGCTAAGGTGGAAATTTCCTTTTTCGGTTTCGTTTAATAACAAATGCAATCCAGCCAAACGGTATTCGATTTCGGCTTCTTCAGGAAAATATTCCGCCGATTGAATAAGTGTTAAAATAGCATTATTGTATTCGCCCATTTGATGCATCATATCAGCCCAAAATAACCATGTGTCCAATTGATAATCGCCAAATTCAACGGCTTTTCGGTATCCAAATTCGGCTTCTTCAAAATTACCCATTGCTTTGTTGATGGTTCCAAAACGTTTCCAATACAAACGATTTTGGTCATCAATTGCCAAAGCTTTGTTTACATAATACAACGCTTTTTGGAAGTTTTTTTGACGAACATAAAAATCGGTTATAGCAATCCAGCCTTTGTCTAAAAGTGGATCTTCGTGAACCGTTTTGTTGAAATATTTTAAAGCTTCCACTTTGTTGCCTAACTTCTCATAACATTTTCCTATGCGAAGTAAAGCATACGAAGTAGGATCATCTAATTCGATAGTTCTTTCATAGCTTTCGATGGCTTCGTCATATCTTTTTAAACGTTCCAATGCTTTTCCTTTTTCCATAAAAGCACCGATAAATTCTTCATCGATATAGGTTGAAAATTCAAAAGCACGAACGGCATTTTCATAATCTTTTAGTCCATAATATAAACGTCCAGATTGATGCCAAGCGATTTCACTGTATGGATTTCTGTCAATATAGGTTTTTAGATATTCAATCGCTTCAAGGTTTTGGTCTAAAAATTCAAAGCAATACACAACATTATATAACGCCGATTGGTCTTCAATATCCTCTTCTAAACAGTTAATAAAACTTTGTTTTGCTTGTTCCAGATTGTCCATAAAAAGATATTCCATCCCGATTAAATTGTACACATCAGCATAATCATCAGTATATTTTAAAGCAATGTTTAGGTATTCAACAGCTTTTTCGTGTTGATCTCTTTTGGAATAGATATTGGCTTTTTGGATAAAAATTTCTTCATTAGTAGGTTCGATAGCATAAAGTTCGTTTAATAACTTTTCTGCTTGATCTAATTTATCATCATACACCAGCATTTCTACTTGAACTAATTTTAATCCGGTAGATTTTGGATGTTGTTCCAGTCCTAACTTTAACGCTTTTTTGGCTAAAGTAGCTTTGCCCATATCGAGATAATGCAGGATGATTTCCTCGAATTCCTCTGAATCGAAAAAGAATACTTTGTTGGTTTTCAACATCGATTCAAACTTCGATAAGGATAAGTTGTAGTCTTCTTCGTCGTGATCCAAGTGCATAATGATAGGTGTTAAAATTATCCTTAATAAAATTAGAGAAATGTGGTCTTTTTTTGATTGAACAACATTATTGTTGTAAACAATTTAATTAACAATTTTTTAAATTTTGGTTTATCCTTGAGAACAGCTGTAACAAACAATATTGCAAAATTTAAACCAAAAAAATAGAAATGTGACAAAATATAAAATCAAAATTGCGATACTGACAAATTGATGTCTTTTTGAAATTTTGTAAATCAATAAAACAAATGCTAAAATTGATAACACAAAAAATAATATTGTCAAAAAATCATTTGTTACTGAATGACTATCTGCTGATTTTTGAGCAAATGGTAACAAAAAATATATGGTAAAAACAATAAATAGTAATAAGCAAAATAACTGTAATATATATTTAATGTATTTACTCATCTATGGTATCATTCATTACTTCGTCCATTGCTTCCAGAATGATTGCACAACCTTCTTTGATTTCTTCTTCGGAAATTGTTAGCGGTGGCGTAATTCTTATGGCACATCCTTCAAAGAGCAACCAAAATAAAATCAATCCTTTATCTTGGCATTTTAAAATCACTTGATTGGTAATTTCGGCGTTTTTGGTCATTGCGGCAAGCATTAACCCTTTTCCTCTAATTTCTTCTATCAAAGGATGTACCAAAAGTGTTCTAAATAACTTTTCTTTTACTAAAGATTGTGTTGTATAGTCTTTTTCTAAGACTTCTTGTAAGGTTGCAAGGCTTGCTGCCGCTATGACAGGATGTCCGCCAAAAGTGGTGATGTGTCCGAGTTTTGGATCGTGAGTTAACAAATCCATATACTTTTCGTTGGCAATAAATCCGCCAACAGGCATTCCGCCAGCCATTCCTTTTCCAATAATAACAACATCGGGAACGACATTGTAGTTTTCGTAACCAAATAGTTTTCCTGTTCTGCCAAATCCGGGTTGGATTTCGTCAATAATCATCAGTGCGCCAACTTCTTCACAACGTTTTTTTACTTTTGCCAAAAAATCATTTTTAGGTTCGATAAAACCTGCGCCACCTTGAATACTTTCGAGAATAATTCCGGCGGTTTTGGTTGTGATTTTTTCTAAATCGGCTTCGTTATTAAAAGTGATAAAATCAACATCGGGAATCAATGGACGAAAAACTTGTTTGCGTTCTTCAAAACCCATAACGCTCATCGAACCCATTGTGTTTCCGTGATAGGCATTGTGACAAGAAATTAATTGACTTCTTCCAGTAACACGACGAACGAGTTTTAATGCACCTTCGCAAGCTTCGGTTCCTGAGTTTACCAGATAGACTTTGTTTAAACTTGGATGTAAATTTTGAACCAATAATTTGCAATATTCCACCGCCGGATGTTGTGCATATTCGCCATAAACCATCACATGAGAATATTTGTTTAACTGATCGATAATAGCTTGATTTACTCGCGGATGTTGATGTCCGAGTGAACAAGCAGAAACTCCAGCAACAAAATCTAGATATTTTTTATTATTTGAATCGTAAATATAGGAACCAACAGCATATGAAACTTCCATTCCTAATGGATAAGGAGAAGTTTGTGCTTGGTATTTTAAGAAATCTTGTTTCATAACTAAAAATATACTCTGCGAAGACACTTCTTCCGAAAATTCGGGATGCGCTCAGTGTGACAAAAAAGAACTATTTCACAACTGGTTTAGGATTGTTTTTATCATAATCCAAAGTTTCTTTTCTAGGTTCAAGCGGTTTGTCTTCTTTTGCTTCATTTTTTGCTTTTGCCGCTTGAATTTTGGTATCGATTTCGTTTTCTTCGGGTGGGAAAATGTCATCTTTCGTTTTTATTCGTTCATCTCCACGCCAAATGAAACCGCGAAGTTTTCGAGTGTTTTCGGGTAAATCTTTTTCGGGATAAATATCGCCTTCAATCTGGTTGAAATTGGTAATGGTTTCAATAGTATTTCCTTCCAAAATCATGTTGATACTACTACAAGTACTTTTGTTAATGCCAATGAGTTCTTGTTGGTCATTTCGCATATAATAAATGACTTCGGCATTTTTAACTATGTCAACTTCTTTGAGTTTGTTGTCGGCAAATTTTCCGTAGAGATTTTGTCCTTTCACCTGATTAAATCCAGTGCTTAATGTGTCTTTTGAAATAATAAAAGCATTATTTAGAACTTTCAACGAGTCGAGTTTTTCGGTTTTATTATTGCCAATTAAATGCATAATGTCGCCAGTCATTTGGTTTTCGTAATTCCAAAGAATTGGATTTTTTATCATTTTGGTCAAACCTGTTTTTTGGTCGGAATGAATAGAATCACATTTTCCACTCATATCGGTTTTGTAAAAACGAACATTGTTAAACGCACGGATGATTCTTTCTCCTGGTTTTCCTGTGATGAGCATTTTTTTACCGTGAATATACATCGAATCGTTTTCGACTAAGGTAATCGCAACGGCACGTTTAGTAATCATCATGGAATCTTTTTGGGTTTTTAGATTTCGATAAATTTCGGCATAATGACCTTTGACCAAACCTTTATTGATGGTGTCAGTAATTTTTACGTTATTGGTTGCCGATGCAAATTCTCGATTTCGATCATAGTACAAACTGTCGCCTTCAATCAATCGGTCTTTGTATTTTATATACGATTTTTTCTTGAAAAAGGAGACGTTCTTTTTGGTGTCATAAAATCCTTTTTCGGTATAAATATAGTTTTCCTTACTGGTAATTGTTGATGGTCCAAAAAGATAGGAATGTCCAGAATTTGTGTAATAATCCAAATGATTGGATTTGATTACATATTTAGGATTTGTAATCGTTACTGCGGTTAAAAACTGAAACTTTTTTTGCGCTACATAATATCGTCCCGATTTACTTTTTAATGTGTTTTCTCTATTTGTGATTGTTCCGTGTGTATTGTAAAATGCTTCTTGAACATTTCTATCAAAGTTAATTGTATCGGTAACCAAAGTCGATTCGGGTGAACGCATGATAACATTTCCGGTTGCAAATGCTTTTTTTACTTCGCCGCTATATTCAGCATATTTACTGTTCAAGAAAAGCGTGTCACCTTGAACCATTTGTACATCGCCAAACGCTTTGATATAATTTTCTTTTTGAAAATAATAAGCTTTGTTACAAGTAAAAACTACACCTTCATGGCTAACTCTAACATTGCCTCGAAGTAATAACGCATCTGGAATTTCCTCTTGATTAATGTCGGAGAAATCAGAATATTCAATCTTAATTTTAGATGATTTTTGAGCTTGAACAGTAAACAAGCAGCAAAGTAATCCTATGGAAAGAAACAGTAGCTTTTTCAAGTGTTATAATTTTGAGCAAATTTATGAAAATAGCAGCAATACAAGTTGTTATTAAGAATAATTTATAATGCAAGATATTTCAATCTTTTTTCTATATTTGTCTTTATCACTTTTCGCTGAAATTGGCGACATACTGAATACTATGAAAAATAAATATTTATTAGCATTTACACTTACTTGTTTGATAAGTGTTGCTTCAGCCCAAACAAAAAATACTACCGAGATGAAAAGCAAAAAGAAATCGGATAATCAACCAAAAAAGACCGTAGTGTATCAAGTTTTTACCCGATTATTTGGAAATCAAAATACAACTAACAAACCTTGGGGAACGATTGAAGAAAACGGTGTTGGAAAATTTAATGATTTTACCGATAAAGCTTTAAGTGAAATTAAAAAGTTGGGTGTAACTCATATTTGGTACACTGGAGTTCCGCATCATGCTTTGGTGAACGATTATACTTCAATTGGAATTTCTAATGATGATCCCGAAGTGGTAAAAGGTCGTGCAGGTTCGCCTTATGCTGTGAAAGATTATTATCAAGTTAATCCTGATTTGGCTGTAAATCCCGAAAAAAGATTGGAAGAATTTGAAGCTTTAATCGAAAGAACTCATAAAAATGGATTGAAATTATTGATAGATATTGTTCCCAATCATATTGCTCGAAAATACGAAGGAAAAAACAATCCAAAAGGTGTTCGTGATTTTGGTGCCGATGACAATACTTCGGTTGAATATGCTCGTGATAATAACTTTTATTACATTCCGGGACAAGCTTTTCAAGTGCCAACATCGGATAATTACAAACCTTTAAACGGAGAAAAAAATCCTTTAATTGATGGGAAATTTGATGAAAATCCAGCAAAATGGACTGGAAATGGTTCGCGATTAGCAAAACCAGACATCAATGATTGGTATGAAACGATTAAAGTAAATTATGGCGTTCGACCTGATGGAAGTAAAGATTTTCCAGAACTTCCAGCTGGTTTTGATAAAAAATCATACAAAGAACATTTTGAATTTTGGAAAGATAAAAGTGTTCCAAGTTCGTGGATGAAATTCTGTGATATTGCTTTGTTTTGGACAGCAAAAGGTGTTGATGGTTTCCGTTATGACATGGCAGAAATGGTTCCGTATGAGTTTTGGAGTTTTATGAATTCAGCAATTAAGATGAAAAATCCAGATGCTTTTTTATTAGCAGAAGTGTATAATCCTAACGAATACCGAAATTATATCAACTTAGGAAAAATGGATTATTTGTATGATAAAGTGGAAACATATGATTACTTAAAAGATGTAATTCAAGGAAGAAAATTACCTGATGGATTGTCTAACATTCAAAACGGAATGAAAGATATTGAACATCATATGTTGCATTTTTTGGATAATCATGATGAGCAACGATTGGCCAGTCCAGAATTTGCTGGAACACCAGAAAAAGGTAAACCGCTGATGGTTGTTTCGGCAACAATAAGTACATCACCAACGATGATTTATTTTGGTCAAGAAGTAGGCGAAGCTGGAAATGAAAATGGCGGATTTGGAACACATTCTAGAACGTCAATCTTTGATTATGTTGGCGTTCCAAATCATCAACGATGGATGAATGGTGGAAAATTTGACGGTGGAAAATTATCAGATAGTGAAAAATCGTTGCGTGATTTCTACAAACGATTGTTGAATTTTACATTAAAAAGTAATGCTTTGATGGGTAAATTTTCAGAAATTCAATCGGTAAATAGAGATAAAACCGAAGGTTATAAAGAAGGAATTTATTCGTATGTAAGATATTCTAAAGATGAAAAATTAATCATTACGACCAATTTTTCTTGGGTTTCAGAAGCAACTTTTGATTTAAAAATTCCAGCCGATATTATTAAAGAATGGAAATTAAAAGATGGAAATTATGCTTTAAACGAACAGTTATACGGAAGCAAATCTTCGCTGAATGTTAAAAATGGAGTAGGCGTTGTAAAAGTAACGTTGAATCCTAGCGAAAGTCTTATATTTAAAATAAAGTAAATTAATCCACAAAAAAACCTTTCAGCGATGAAAGGTTTTTTTGTGGATGAAAAATTTTTATTATTTCAATATTATTTTTTTGACCAAAATAGTTTCGTTTACTTTAATTTTTGCAACATAAACACCTGAACTTAAATTTGGTGTTATTGTAGTTTCGGGTTGAATTTTTTGTTGTAAAACTTTCATTCCTAAATTATTGTATAGTTCAATTTCGGCATCATGATTTATACCAAAAACCGAAAAACTTTCATTGGCTGGATTTGGATATAAAACAATTGTTGCCAATTGATTTTCGGGAGTAGAAAGCGATGAAAACCATTGTTGACCAGCATTTAAGCCCCAAATATAATCAGCTAAATTAGGATAATCGATAAATGGATTTCGATTGTATTGCCAAGTGTAGATGTAATTGTTTCTATTCATTTCAAAATCGTCACTTGCATCAAGCTGATTCCACTGTAAAAGCGAAGCTAAATCACCAATTTGACCAACAGTTGTATCAGGTAAATCGCCATTAACAACTTCTAATCCATTATATCTTACAGCCATATAAAATAAAGCTCTAGCAACATCGCCTTTCCACGAACCTTGATTTCCATTTGGACCATTATAGCCAGTTAATCCATAATCTTTATTGCTTCTATTGGTATTTTCTGGTCCATCTTCAGCTCTTAGATGATGAGCATCAGCGTGACCTGCAACAATGTCATTAGCACTTGTTGGAAGCCAAATATCTATTCCATCAGCTGTATCAGAAGTTGCATTAGAAAAACCACCGCGAGATTGTGGATAAATATGTTCCCGATTCCATTTTCCAGTACTAATGCTTCCTGTTTGATATTCTAATTTTGCTCTTGGACTTTCTACATACATCAACCAAACTTGGTTACTATTTAATGGATTTTGGTCAGCCGATTTTAAAATTTCTGCAATATCACCATAGGTATGCGCTCTAACAACAGCTGGATTTGCAATAATATTTTGTAATTCTTGTCTTAAAGCTGTGCCAGCCAAACCTTCAAGCGAATCGTAGTAACCTGTTGGTGCTGTACTTTGAACAATTCCATACGTTGGTGCTAATGGCGTTCCAAAAGGTGAAACAATAAAATCATTATCAACTACTCTAATTTCTATGAAATCATTTAATCGGTTGTAGCCAAATGGCAATGCGTTGAATTTAATAACGATAACTTCATCGCCTTCGTCCAAAGTATCATCAACTGTAGTAATTGTTCTTGAAATTGAGGTTGTTCCTGTTGGAATAGTAATATCGGTTGAACCTGTGAAATCGCTACTGTTAAATGTTCCGTTATTCAATGAAAATGAAAAAGATAAATCGGTAGTAACCGGATTTTGGGTTGTAAATGTAATCGAAAAGGAATTACCTTCATTCACTTGAGTAGCCGAAGTTGTTATTGTTATTCCATTATAAACAAAACCACTTCCGTCATTATTTGCGCCAGGAGTTGGAGGTTTTATTTCGTAAGTTCCATCATTTTTTCGTTGGATAGAGTTTGCCGTACTTGGACCAGCTCCGCTTTCGTTTAATTGAACGGTTACTCCCAATAAGGTCATTAAAGAAGTTGCATCAGGATCGTTTGTTCCATATACAATGGCGTCAATTAAATTATTTGTTGTTGCCATAGAATTGTTAGGAAAATCAGAGGAAGAACCTAAATAAAGCGCAACACCATCAGGGCCATTTTGAAAAATACTTTCTGGCAATAATCTATCAGGAACGGGAGATACAAACTTATTTCCAATAGTTAATATACCGTTCATATCAGTCGTTAAGCCATCCAAATCAATAACATAATAACTTAAATTAGCTAAACTTCCCGTTCCATTAAACAAAACTAAAACATATCCGTCAAGAGGAAAATTAGGCGTTGTAGATTTTAATTCTATAAATTCTTTATCGTCAACTGAAGGTGTATCAGAATCCAATTCATTAATAACAACTTGCGAATAAGAAAGCGTAGAAAAAAAGAGGAAAAATAAAGATAATTTTTTAATCATTTTCATTGTATTTTTTTCAAAGGTAAAAACACAATGCTATACTTTCGTTAAAATTAACGGTTAATTGATGATTTACTTCCATTTATTAGGAGTAATCGTGTTTTATTTGTAGAAGCAAAGTCTAAACTTTTATTAAATAAAAATGGTTATGATATAAAATTAAATACATTTGCATTCGAAATCAAAATAACAAACTTAATAAATGAAAAAATTAGTATCATTTGGATTACTCGCTATTTTACTAGCATCTTGTAAAAAGGATGGCGAATACACTATTGAAGGTTCAGTAAAAGGATTAAAAACAGGAAAAGTATATTTAGAACGACAAGACGAAGCAATGGGATTTGTTCCTGTTGATACTGTTGATATGGTTGATGGTAAATTTAACATCAAAGGAATTGCAGAAGGACCAGAAATGTATTTCGTGCAAGTAGAAAAAGTACAAGGGAAAGTTCCGTTCATTCTTGAAGAAGGTCAAATAGGAATGGAAGTTGATAAAGACAGTTTGTTTAAATCAAAAATTTCTGGAACTTACAGCAACGATGAGTTCTTTAAATTCCAAACGGAGTCCAATAAAATTCAAAAGAAATCCCAAAAAGCAGTTATGGAATTTCAAATGAAGAATATGGCTAAAATGAATGAAGCACAACAAAAAAACGATACAGTTGTTATTAACTCATTACGTAAAGAATACAAAGCGCTTCAAAAAGACATGACCGATTATATGTTTGATTATCCAGAAAAACATCCAAAATCATATATCAGTTTGTTGATTGTTCAATCCATGGTTGGAAATCCGGATTTTACGGATGAAAAAACAGAAAAATTCTTCAACAGTCTTGATAAAGAACTTAAAGAAAGTAAAGTAGGTAAAAAAGTTGCCGAAAAAATGAAAGAAGTGAAACAATTAAAATCGGCTGTGAGTAAACCAACGGCAAGTGCTGTGAAAGTAGGAAGTCCAGCTCCAGATTTTAAGGGTAAATCTCCTGAAGGGAAAGAAGTTTCATTAAAAGAAAGTTTAGGAAAAGTAACGATTATCGATTTTTGGGCTAGTTGGTGCGGACCATGTAGAGCTGAAAACCCTAGTGTTGTAGCTTTATACAATGAGTTTCATGCTAAAGGTTTAAACATCGTTGGTGTTTCTCTTGATGAAAAAGCAGATAAATGGAAAGAAGCAATTGCAAAAGATAAAATTACTTGGACACAAATTTCTAATCTCAAAGGTTGGGAAGATCCAATTGCTAAGCAATACAACATAACAGAAATTCCTTCAACTTATATTCTTGACGACAAAGGAGTAGTTATTGCAGTAAATTTAAGAGGTGATGAATTGAAGAAAAAAATTGCTTCGTTACTTTAATAAACAGTTTTGATAAAAATTAAAAGAAATCTCCTTTTGGAGATTTTTTTTTATGTCTTTCGTTTTGAAACAATTACAATTTTTGCAAAAATAAATTTGATTTTTTGTTTGTCTAAGTCAAAAGTGTTTCTATATTTGCAACCGCTAATAGCGATGGGGAGATACTCAAGCGGCCAACGAGGGCGGACTGTAAATCCGCTGATTACATCTTCGCAGGTTCGAATCCTGCTCTCCCCACAAACTAACCCAATCCAAAAAACGCATCGAGAAATTGATGCGTTTTTTATTTTTTAAATTGTCATAGAAAACAATTGGCGTTGCGGCTGATTTTCTCTCAATCGTAAATCAAAAGCCATGCAAACGTTTCGAACAAATGGTTTTCCTTTTTCGGTGATTTTTAATGAAGTATCGGTTATTTCGATTAGCTCGTCATGAAGCATTTCTTCTAACGAAAATAATACTTCGGGTAACTGTTCAAAATACAATCCTGATGACCAATCGGTTTTTAGATGGCACATTAAATTCAAGATGTGCTTGCGAATAATCAAATCTTCATCGGTTAGAATATGTCCTTTAAAAACCGGTATTTCATTATTTTCTAATCGAGTGTAATAGTCTTCCAAAGTCTTTTCATTTTGAGCAAAACCATACCAACTATCACTAATGGATGAAACACCAAGACCAATCATCAACTGTGTTTTTGACGATGAATATCCCATAAAGTTGCGATGGAGTTTATTTTGTTTAAACGAATGGTATAAACTGTCGGTTCTCAAAGCAAAATGATCCATGCCAATTTCTTTGTATCCTTTGAATGCTAAAAGCTGTTTGCCTACTTCGTAAAGTTTTCTTTTTTCTTCATCCTTTGGAACATCTTCGTCTTTAAAACCGCGCTGACCGTTTCCTTTTATCCACGGAACATGAGCATAACTATAAAATGCCAATCTATCTGGCGAAAGCGATTTTGTTTTCTCAATAGTATCCACAACATCTTCTAAGGTTTGGAACGGTAAACCATAAATCAAATCATGCGAAATAGAAGTATAGCCAATTTCTCTTGCCCAAAAAGTTACTTTTGCCACATTATGAAAGGATTGCACCCGATGAATAGCTTCTTGAACTTTCGGACTATAATCTTGAACGCCAAAACTTACTCGGCGAAAGCCCAAATCGAATAATTTTTGCAGATGTTCTCGCGTTGTATTATTTGGATGACCTTCAAAACTGAACTCATATTCATCGGCTAAATCCGCTTTTGATAAAATGCCATGGATTAGTCGCTCCAGATTTTCGGGTGAAAAGAAAGTTGGCGTTCCACCACCAAGATGGATTTCTTTGATTTTGGGTTTATTTGGAAAAAGGTCACAATACAGTTGCCATTCTTTTAGAACTGCCTCAATATATGGATGTTCAACTTCGTGGCGTTTGGTTATTCGTTTATGGCAACCGCAAAATGTGCAAAGCGATTCGCAAAACGGTAAATGAATGTATAAGCTAATTCCTTCGGAAGTATTACTTTCTTCAAATGATTTTACAAAAGTGTTCTTCCATTGTTCCAATGAAAAGTGTTTTTCGTTCCAGTAAGGAACCGTTGGATAACTGGTGTATCTTGGACCAGGAACGTTATATTTTTGTATCAATGAATTGAGCATACTATTCAAATTATAGGTCAAAAGTAGTTTGATGCAACTTATAATAAAATGATAATTGTCATATTGATACCATAAAAAAAGTTCCGTTACCTTTCGATAACGGAACTTTGAAGTTTTTTTGAGAAAATTATTTTGTTGGTGCTTCAATCAGTTCAATTTCAAAAACGATGTTAGCATTTGGTGGAATTACATTTCCAGCTCCGCGTTCTCCATAACCTAATTTTGAAGGAATGAAAGCTACAATTTTATCACCATAATTCATAAAACTTAATGCTTCAAAAAAACCTGGAATTAATCCGCTTTTGTTTCCATATTGGAAAGGAAAAGGTTGGTAACCATTAGCTTTTGCACGGTTTTCATCAAATTTTCCGTATTCTTTTGCTACTACTTCATAGCTGCTCTCAAACAAGCTTCCGTCTTCAAGATAACCAGCATAGTGAATTAAAACGTTTGTTCCATCGGCTGGTTTCTTTCCTGTTCCGTTTTGGATGATTTTGTATCTCAAACCCGTTGCAGTTTCAGTAGATGCTGTTTTAACTTCGTTTAGTTGTTTTACTTTTGCAGCTATAACTGGTGCATATTTTACAGCATATTCCGCTTTTTTAGCAGCTTCAGCTTCTTCGGCTTTTCTTTTGTTTTCGGCAGCTATTTCGGCTTCTTTTTTGTCTTCATTAGCTTTGTTTGCCATGTAATCTGTAAAGATTTTTGCAGCATCAAATTTCTTGGCTTCAGCACCTTTTCTTACGATGGTAATTTTGTTAATCAAATCGTCTTGTTTGATAGCATTTACCACGTCCATTCCAGAAGTTACTTTTCCAAAAACAGTGTGTTTTCCGTCTAACCAAGGCGTTTCTTTGTGAGTAATGAAAAACTGCGAACCATTGGTTTTTGGTCCCGAGTTTGCCATCGATAAAATTCCACCACTGTTGTGTTTTAAATCGGCAACAATTTCATCCTTGAAAGCATAACCTGGTCCGCCAGAACCATTACCAGCAGGATCGCCGCCTTGTATCATGAAATCAGCAATTACTCTGTGGAATTTTAATCCATTGTAAAAAGGTTTTCCTTTTAATTTTTCGTCTTTCACTTCAGTATTTGTTCCTTCGGCAAGCGAAACGAAGTTGGCTACCGTAATTGGTGTTTTTTTGTATTCTAAAGCAATAACAATTTTACCTTTGGAAGTTTCAATTTCGGCAAAAACACCTTCGTTTGTATTATTGGTTTGTGGTTTTGCGGCAGTAGTTGTAGGTTTTGCAGCTACTGGTTTCTTAGCTGTTTGCGCTACAACAGTTGTCATTCCTATAAGGAATAAAAAAAGAATGTTGTTTTTTATTTTCATAATTATTTTATTTTTTGTCTTTAATTTCAATTTCAAATATAATGTTAGCATTTGGTGGAATAGCATTTCCTGCGCCTTGCTCGCCATAAGCTAATTTTGACGGAATAAACAATACCGCTTTGTCGCCAAGGTTTAATTTGTTCACCGCTTCAATAAACCCTGGAATTAGATTTTTAGCACCTATTTGATAAGGCAAAAGACTATATCCATTTTGCATAGCACGAATTTCATCAAATGTTCCAAAGGTTTTAGCAACTTCTGGATTGCTGGTATCAAAAAGCGTTCCATCTTCAAGAAAACCTGCATAATCGATAAGTATGGTTTCTCCATTTTTAGGTTTTTCTCCTTTAGATTTATGAGTTATTGTATATTTTAATCCAGTTGAGGTACTGATTGCTTTTTCTTTTACCTCTGCAAAATAACTTAACTTTTTATCAATTGCAGGTTTGAATTTTTCTAGTTTTTTTCGCTTTTCAGCATCGGATAATTCTTGTTGTTTTTTACGATTTTCCGCTTCTTTTTTGAAGTAATTGCTAAATACTTTTACCGCATCAAATTTCTTTGCGTCTTCACCTTTTCTGATGATAGTTACTTTGTGCAACATATCATTTTGGGTAACTGAATTTACTACTTCTTGACTTTCAGGATTTACAACTTCGCCAAAAACTGTATGTTTTCCGTCTAACCAAGGCGTTGGAACAATCGTTACAAAAAACTGACAGCTATTCGTTGCTGGACCAGAATTTGCCATCGACAAAATTCCAGGTTTGTCATGTCTTAAATCAGTGATTTCATCAACAAAAGTATAGCCAGCATCGCCAGCACCAGTTCCAAGCGGATCACCAGTTTGTATCATAAAATCTTCGGCATCGCCATTTGATTTTGAAATAACTCTGTGGAATTTAATTTCATCAAATAGTCGCTTTCCTTTGCATTCTTCAGAGGCAAAAGTGTTTTTTCCTTCGGCTAATGTGATAAAATTAGCAACCGTAATTGGTGTTTTTTTGTAGTTTAATTCAAGAAGAATATTTCCTCGCGAGGTTTCTAGTTCGGCATAAAGTCCGTCTTTTAAATCTTGATGTTCGTCTTTACACGATGTGATTGTAATGGATAATGCAAGCAATAGGCATACAATAATTCTATTCATTTTTAATGATATTTACTGGAGTTTGTTTGTTTTCGGGTTTAAAATCGTTTAAAGTTACAGTACAAATTAAAGGTTCATTTGTGCCAATTCTTTTTTCATCGCCATGATAACCAAATCCCATATTGGATGGAAAAAGAAAGGTTACTTTTTCGTTTTTACGCATCAGTTTAATTCCGTCGCGCAAACCCATCATGATGTTTTGTTTGTCAACAGCATAAACTTGCGGACGCAATTCTACTTCAGAATAGACAACGTTACCTTTTAAATCTTTTATTTCATAATCAAAAAAAGCAATGTCGCCTTTTTTTGGACGAAGTGTATCTTTTTCATTTCTAATGTCATAACTATACCAATAACCTTTTTTGGAAGCATAGTATTTTATTTTTGGATTGCTTTTGATGATGGAATCAATTTTGGCTTCTTCGCTTGCAACCAATTTTTTATTTCTGATAACTGATTCTTTCATGAAAGTTCCCGAAGAACGAGAAACTGGCATGCGAGCTTGTTGTTGTTTACAGCTTGCTAATGTTACTACAAGCAAAACTATTGCTGTTATTTGGGATAATTTTCTCATTCTAATGTGTCTTTTTTGAAATTATTTTTTCAAATTTTTTAATCGTATTTTCTAAACTGTCATACGATTTTCCTCCAGCAGCATTGATATGTCCACCGCCGTTAAAATGCTCACGAGCAAATTGATTTACGTCAAAATCACCTTGAGAACGGAACGAAATTTTGATGATATTTTCATCGCGATGTTCAATAAATATAGCAGCAAATTCTATTCCTTTTATTGTTAAACCATAATTTACAACGCCTTCGGTATCGCCTTTTTCATAATGAAACTCGTCCAATTCTTTTTGCGAAAGCGAAATATAAGATGTTTTTAATTCTGGAAAAACTTTCATGTTTTGTAAAGCTCGTCCAAGAAGTTGCAATCGATTATAGGAATTGTTGTCAAATAATAAATTGTGAATTTCGCTGTTATTGATGCCAATGTCGATTAGATCAGCAACAATTCGATGTGTTGTACTTGTAGTTGATGGAAAACGGAACGAACCCGAATCGGTTGTTATTCCGGTGTAAATGCAAGTGGCGATAGTTTTATCGATTAATTCATTTTTACCTAAAAAAGTAATGAAATTATACACCATTTCACAAGTTGAACCAAAAGCAGTATCCGAATAAGTATAGATTGCATAACCATCAGGTTTTTGATGATGGTCAATCATAACCATGGGAACAGTAACTTTGTTAAGAACGTGTTCCATTTCGCCAGTTCGGTGTAAAGCGTTGAAATCTAGTGTGAAAACGATCTCAGCGTCTAAAATGGTTTGAGTTGAAATTTCTTTATTAGTTTCAAAAATCAAAACATTTTCTGAACCTGGTAACCATGCCAAAAAATTTGGAAAATCATTTGGAGAAATTACAGTTGCATGATGGTTTTCTTTTTGAAGGAAATGATACAAGGCTAATGTTGAGCCCATTGCATCGCCATCAGGACTTTTATGTGGAATAATTGCGATTTTTTTTGGCGTTGCCAATAATTCTTTTAGCGCTAAAATGTCTTCGTTTTTCATAGATGGCGAAAATACAAAAATTGAACACAGATTTTACAGATTTTAGCAGTTTTTTATTGCTTATTTGGATAAAAATAATCCGAGCCAAACGGCAAAAAGTCCAGTAATAATGCTCGAAGCGATGTAAGCAAATGCTAAAAAGGAATTATTACTTTGAAAAAGGTTAAAATTTTCTAATCCAAAGGTTGAAAAAGTAGTGAAACCACCACAAAATCCGGTGATTAAAAACCATTTCAAATTGCTATCTGTCAAATTATTTTTGTCTAAATATCCAATGAAAATTCCAATTAAAAAGCAGCCAACAAGATTGGTTAAAAAAGTAGCTAATGGAAAATGATTTTGCCAAAACTTTGCCACAAAAAGCGATGTCAAATACCGAAAAACGCTTCCAATTGCGCCACCAAAAGCAATATATAAAATGGTTTTTAGCATTTGATTTAAGATTGTAGATTAACGATTTATGATTTTCGATTTTGCTTGTTGTTTTTGTCTCTCGACTGCGCTCGAGATGACGAATTCGTTGCAATATTCGAATTTATTTGGAATTTGGGATTTTCAGCTTTTGGATTTTTTATAAAACTTGCTTCTTCAGTTTTGCTCGAAGGCTCAATTAATTTATTCAATTGCTTGATTTCGTCATCGGTTAAATCACGATAACGACCAACGTGAACATCGAGCGAAATATTGATAATTCGAATGCGTTTTAAAGCGGTAACTTCATAACCGAGATATTCACACATTCTACGAATTTGACGGTTTAAACCTTGCGTCAAAATGATTTTAAAAACAAATTTACTGATTTGTTCTACTTTACATTTTTTGGTTACGGTATCAATAATCGGAATTCCATTGCCCATTCGTTCGATAAATCTATCGGTTATTGGACGATTTACCGTGACGATATATTCCTTTTCGTGATTGTTTCTTGCACGAAGAATTTTGTTGACAATATCACCATCATCGGTCATAAAAATTAAACCTTCGCTGGCTTTGTCCAATCGACCAATAGGAAAAATTCGTTTTGGATAATTAATGTAATCTACAATATTATCGCGCACATTTTGATTGGTAGTGCATTCAATTCCAACGGGTTTATTGAACGCTAAATAAATTGGTTTTTCGGTTTTTTCTCGAATTAATTTTCCGTCTACGCGAATTTCATCTTCTGCAGAAACTTTGGTTCCCAATTCGGGAATTACGCCATTGATGGTAATTCTGCCTTGTTCCAATAATTTATCGGCTTCGCGGCGAGAACAATAACCTGTTTCGGAAAGAAATTTGTTAATTCGGGTTTGATTGATTTCCATTTATTTAGAGAATGCTATTTTTTTAGTCTTGATGGCAAAGATACTATTTTTGAGCATAAAATTTTTGATAAGTTCGTTGATAAGTTCGTTTCAAAAAACAGAAAAATACTTTGTAAGTGTTATGTTTTTGTTATTTTTACCCACATGAATATACAAGGAAAACTTATAATAATTGGTGGTGCTGTTGATAAAGGTAGTTTCACCGAAACTGATTTAGACAAAAATGCTGCAAAGAATTTGAATTTCTTTGAAGAAGGCATTTTAAAACGAATAATTAATGAATCAAAACACAAAGAACAATCTCGCATTGAAGTAATTACAACTGCGTCAAAAATTCCAAGAGAAATTGGTCCAGAATATGTAAAAGCATTTCGCTATTTAGGTGCTGAGAATGTAGATGTTCTTCATATTGAGAGAAGAGAACAAGCTAGTGAAGTGGAAATTCTTGACCGTTTAAAAGCAGCTGATGTAGTGATGTTTACTGGCGGCGATCAACTTCGATTGACTTCAATTCTCGGCGGAACACCATTTGATGAAATTTTAATAAATAAATATCGTAACGAAGATTTTGTGTATGCAGGAACTTCGGCTGGTGCTGCGGCAGCTTCTAATAATATGATTTATCAAGGAAGTAGTAGCGAAGCTTTGTTGAAAGGCGAAGTAAAAATTACGTCTGGTTTAGGATTGATTGACGATGTGGTAATTGATACACATTTTGTACAACGTGGTCGAATTGGTCGTTTGTTTCAAGCGGTTGTTGGTAACCCAAAAGTTCTTGGAATTGGACTTGGAGAAGATACAGGTTTGTTGATTACAAATGGTCGTCAAATGGAAGCTATTGGTTCAGGACTTGTGATTTTGGTTGATGGAAGAGAAGTGAAAGACACCAATTTGACACAAGTAGAATTAGGTCAACCCATTTCTATCAATCATTTAGTGACACACGTTATGAGTAATCATGATACTTTCGATTTGGATACGTTCAAAATGACTATTAAAAGTTCACAATACGTTTAATTTAAAATATTAGATTTTAGATATAAAATATTAAATATCCGAAATCTAATATTTAATATTTAATATTTTACATGAAATTAATCATCCACGGCGGATTTTTCTCGGAATCATCAACGAACAACGAAACTAAAGTTGCTAAACAGCAAGCGTTACTTCGTATTGTGAAAAATTCGTATGATTATATGAAAACCCATTCAGCAGTAGAAACAGTAGTTTATGCTACATCACTTTTGGAAGACGATGAATTGTTTAATGCTGGAATTGGTTCTCAAATTCAAAGCGATGGAAAAATCAGAATGAGTGCTTCTTTGATGGATTCTACTACGATGAAAATGAGTGGTGTGATTAATATTGAAGAAGTAAAAAATCCAATTCAAGTAGCGGAAGTTTTAATGAATGTTGATGACCGAATTCTCAGTGGAGAAGGAGCAACCGATTTTGCTAGAAAAAATGGTTTTGAAAAATTCTCTACCGAAATTCCACAACGAAGAAAAGAATATGAAGCCAAATTAGCTTCAACTGGAAAAGGAACAGTTGGTTGTGTTGCTTTAGACAGCGAAGGACGAATTGCTGTTGCTACTTCAACCGGTGGAAAAGGTTTTGAAATTGTTGGTCGTGTTTCTGATTCGGCTACAGTTGCTGGAAATTATTGCAACGAATTTTGTGGCGTAAGTTTAACTGGTGTTGGCGAAGATATTGTTAGTGGTGCAGTGGCTGCTAAAATTGTAACTCGTGTAACCGATGGTTTTTCGCTTGAAAAAGCATTTGAAAAAACCTTTGCTGAGTTAAAACCTTTTGACGGATTTGCTGGCGCAATTGCTATTGATAATAAAGGAAATATCTTCCATCAAGACTCGCATCCAAGTATGGTTTTTGCCAGTTTTGATGGAGAAAACGAAGAAGTTTTTAATTAGTTTGTATAATATGAAAAGAGTTTTAGTAGCATTTATTGCGTTAAGCACAGTTTTAATTGGATGTTCATCCGATAGTGATTCGAAATCATTTGAATCAACTATTAAAATAGATGGAATTTCGTTTCAACCTAAAAAAATTACAGCATATCCATCCAATACTTCTGTTGAAAAGTCGATGGTATTTGTTTTACAAAAAAATACAAACACGCCAACGGATTTGGATGAAATGGTTTTTAGAGTAAATTACCCTTTAACACAAGCTGATGCTTCAGGAACTTATTTGATGACTGGAATGCAAGGAACAGGAAATTATACTAAAGCAAGCAATAGTTATTTGTTTTATAACGGAAGTGTAATTGTTGAAGATTTAGGGAACAATAAATTCAATATTTCTTTTCAAAATGTGAAAGGCTCAGAAGGAAATGGTTCTACAACAGTTATTACAGTTTCAGGAAGTATTAACGGAAAGTTTCAAGAAAGCAACTAATTATTTGGTTGTAAACAACTTAATTGTATAATCCAATAATTTTTGGTTTCCAGTTTTACCATGACCTGGAACTACGATTTTTAGATTTGGATATTCCTTTTTGATTTTTTCTACGGTTTTTGACCAATCGGCTGTATTTGCATCGCCTAAATAACCTTTGGTTGCATTCAATTCTTTGATTAAACAACCGCCAAAAAGTACATTTTCACTTGGAAAATAACCTACAACATTGTCTTGTGTATGACCTTCACCAAAAAATTTGGCGATGATTTTTTCAGTACCAATGTTTAAAACCAGCGAATCGTTAAAACTGTTTTGAGGTAAAGTTTCGTCATTCTTTTTTGCGAATTCTATGGTTTTAAAATTGGCATAGGATGGAATGTTTTTGCTGTGAAAATTTGTTAATCCACCTAAACAATCGTTGTGAAAATGGGTTGGAATAACCGCGTTAATTTTGGATTGTTGCGTTTCGGTTATCCATTTAATTAATTCTTCGGAAGTTTTAGTATTGGTTGGTGTATCAAAAACAATGGCTTCGTTGTTATTGCTAACAATCAAACCATTGCAAGGCACATTTCCAAAATCTTGTGTTTGCAAAAATGATGTATGCACAAATGCATTTTGCGAAACTTGAGTAATGATTAAATCATTGGATTTATAAACTTCTTTGGGTTGAAATACGTCACTTTTTTTAGAACTACAGTTGATGAAAAGCAATGCAATCGAAAGATAGAGTAGAAGTTTTTGAGTGGTTTTCATTTTTTGAAAATTGAAATTTTAAAAAGTTTATTGTTTTTTCTTTTTTTCTTTCCGCACAAATTGATGCTAAACTTTTGTTAGCGGTTTGGGCTTTTTCTATTTTTAGTTTTCAGTTGTTTCAAGTTTCATTCTCAACAAAGGATATTCCTTTCCTTGGTCATCTTTATCTGTTCGTTCGTATGTTTTGAAACCGAGTTTTTCATAAAACTTAACCGCATTTGTGTTTTGTTCGTTTACGTCCACTTTGCTGGCTTTTAATTCTGAAAAAGCAAAGTCAGTCAGCTTTCTTCCGAGACCTTTTCCAATATAGTTAGGCGAAAAGAAAAGCATTTCTATTTTTCTTTCAGCGAGACCAATAAATCCTGCTACTTCGTTATTTTGTTTTAGACAATACACTTCAAAATCATTAAAATTGAATGTATGTACAAGTTGTTTGATTTCTAAAAAGTCATTCGGATGTAGAAAGTCGTGAGTCGCTAAAACAGATTTTTCCCAAATATTGAGAATTTGTTGTCTATCCTTATCTGTATATTTTTCTATTTTAAAATCTTGATTTGTCATAATTCAAATGTATAAAAATAAATGTTTTGGGATACGGATTGTTGATTTAAACCTGACAGGTTAGATGAAGGTGTTCTGTTTATTGATACGAGCAAGATGTTCGCGCTATCGGGTTAATTATTTGAATTTGTTTAATTCATTAGCAATGAGTTTATTTTTTTCATCTCGTTTTTGCTGTTCTATTTTTTCGTCTAAGATTATTTCAATTGCTGTTCTCAAAAGCGGAAAAGAATCATTGCATTCTTTTTCTTCTAATTGATGAATACCTTTGCTTAGAATGGAATATATTTTTTTATTACTTACCAAAAATTCTGGTAAATAATCTTTAGCTAAATCAATTTTCTTTTTAAAATCTGATTGAAATAAATCGTCTTGAGCAATTTCTCCTTTTTCTAAAAGACCTTGTAATATAGGAACTACTATATTTTTTTCAATAATTCTACGCAAATAAACATACGAACCCACACCAATACCATAAGAAGAAAGACCAATAGCTCTGTTTAGCTCTTTATAGATATTTTCATCAAAACTTCGATACTTTTCAATCTCCTTTTTCGCTAAGTCAGCAATTGATGGACTTTGACCAATTTTTATAAGTTCCTTATCTTTTATTCTAAAAACATATACGTGGTTATGGTTACTGTCACTACCAGGACGAGGACATTTGAAAACTCTTTCAAAAGTTCCACATTCTTCTAAGAAATTGAAAACATTATCAACAGAATCAATTCCTCTATCGGTAATTTGTAAAAGTGTTTCACGGAAATTGATAGTTGTAATATCACTACTTATAAATGTTGTTTCTTTTTTACAAACAGTACAATAACTATCAAGAGTTTTAATTTTATTTATATCTGAATTTTCATTGTGAAATAGTATATTCAATAGTTCATCTTCACTAAAAGAGTTTATGCCATATTTTGTGTAAAGAGAATCACTTAAAAAAATTTTGTGTAAATCCATTTTTTCTATTTAGATGGTATAATATTATTACTGCTAACACCCAAATATACGAAAGTCTTTTATTTCGCCAACTAACATTCGTATAACCGTATCAGAAAGTGTTTTTTGCGAATGTTTATTTCCTATTTCGCATAACTTTCATCTAAAACAAAAAACCTCTCAACAATGTCGAGAGGTTTTGGTATAAAGATTGAAAACGTATTATTTAATCGTTAATGCATTTTCAATTAAAAACGAAATGTAATTTCGGTGTGCTTTTGTGCTTTCATCTAATGAAGAAGCTGTGCTAAGCATAAGTTTAATTTTCTTCAACGTTTGACGAGCTGCGGCTTTTGAGATATCGTCATGTCTGTTTTTTGAATCTTTGATATCGGCAATGGCAGCAACTTCTTTTACAAAATAGGTTTGAAGATATTGACGTTGCATATTTACTTTACCTACTAAATCGGCTTTGAAAATTCCATTGGTTAAATCGGTCATGATTTCGGCAACGGTATAGCTGTTTCCATATAAACTTGTGTTGGAAACTCTTTGTAACGTTGTTGGGTGAAGAATATGACCAAGCGTTGCATCGGTTTGGATAGACTGATAAATTGCGCTTAATTTTGGATCTTCTGTTCCTGAAAAGAAGTTAAATCCACGTCTTTGTAACTGTAAATATGGATACAATGGTGCATCAATGCTATAGGCATTTGGTGCAAAAACATATTTGTTTAATACTTCAATTGCTCTTTTTTGTTGTGCTTTTGAAACAGGTGTAAACGGTTTTTCGGTTGTGTTTTGACCAACGAAACTTCTGTCCACCATTACGCCACCAACATAACGGCTAACTACTGCTGCCATGTTTCTTCTTTGATTGTTTAAAGTTGAAAAACGCGCTCTTAACTCGGCATAACTTTGACCTTCTTTGCTGTATTTTGTTTTCAATTTAGCCATAACGTTGTTAACCAATTGAAATCTTTCTTCGGCATTGCCAATAGCATCGCTACTTAAATCATTAATCATCACGCGAGGATCGATTGCTTTTCCAGGTGATCGCATATCGTCAGCATCGTTTCCAAAAGCTAAAGCAGGTTCTGTGCTTCGGTTTAAAATTTTTGTCAATTCAGCTTCTTCTGATTTTTCATCAAATTCTCTGTAACCATATTCAATTGCCCAAAGATCATAAGGTCCAGGTTTTACAGTATAATAATTCCCTTGTTTGCTTCTGTCTAAAGAAAGATTGATAGCAGGATAATCCATTACTGAACCAATAAGACCAACTTTTTCGGTGATGGCTTTGTTGTGTAATTCGGCTGGAGCTAACATTTGGCTCGATTTCATGTTGTGGTTTAACCCTAAAGTATGTCCCATTTCATGCAATACTAAATAGTATAAAAATTCTTTGTGAACTTCTTTTAAAGTTTCTGGATTTTCACCAAAAGTTTCTGCCAAAGTTGTTCCCATGATGAATTGATTTTTAAGTTCGCTAGCCATTGTACAAGCAGTTCCATCTTTGTGGAAATAATGGTTTAGGTGTTCAGAATCGCCTGAATTTTTTATAGAATATAATTCATCCAAAGATGGAGAACTACTTCCCGAAGCCCATTCGATTGTGATATCAGAACCTAAAATTTGTCCTGTTCGTGGATTTGCAAAACTTGGTCCAATGGCACCATAAGTAGGATAAGCCGAAGCAACCCAACGAATTACGTTGTAGCGAACATCGCCAGCATCCCAATCGGCTTCATCTGGTTGGATTTTCATCACAACTGCATTTTTGAAACCAGCTTTTTCAAACGCTTCGTTCCATTTATTTCCAGCTTCAACAACGGTTTGACGATATTCTACTGGCGTTGTGTTTTCAACCCACCAAACGATTGGTTCTACAGGTTCGCTTAAAAAAGCACCCGGATCTTTTTTGGTCAAATACCATCTGTGAATAATATCTTTATAAGGCGTTGCTTTCATGCTGGTTTGGTCGTTTACCGTTTGTCCAAAATAACCAACACGCGGATCATCTCTTCTTGCTCTAAAATCGTTTTTAGGCATTTCTAGAAAAGTATGTTGGATACGAACACGAACATAACGTGCATCGGTAATATCATCGCCACCGCCATTTAACGGAGCTGGATTGTCATAAGCCAAATCAACTAATACATCTGTATTGTTTGGATAGGAGCGAATACTGTGGTATTTTGATTTTGCAGCATTGAAATTTCCTAAATTGAAAACAGCTCCAGGTGGAATTCCTGGTGGCATAATTGGTTTCACAGGATCCATTTTTTCGCTAAGAAATAAACCATCGGCAGCAATTAGATAACCATTGCTATCTTCGGCTACTACTTTTTCGGCTAAGAAAATGGCTTCCGAAATATCAGTTCCAGCGGTTTTGCTTACAGCGTTGTTTTTGTCATAATAAAAATTTGTGTTTACAATGCCAAATTCAATTTTATCATTTGCTTTATTGATGTTAATGATGTTGGTTGATCTGTGCATACTTTGATTTAAACCCAAAGTTGTTGGTCCATTCATTGAGTAACTTTGGTAGATAAATTCTTTACCCAATTGGTCTTTTTTGACAAAAAGTTGAATGCTACCCGTTACTGTATCTTGGTAAATGGTAAACAAACCTTCTGATTTTTTGCTGGATTTTATTTTCTCAGCGATTGTTGGTTTAGCAGGTTTTGCTTTTTTGATAGAGTCTGCTTTTGCAGCAGCAGCGATTTCTTTTTTGTTCTTCTTTTTTCGTTCTGATTTGTCTTGCGCTTGAGACAAACCTGTGCACAAAAGAACTCCAAGAGAAAGCATGAACGTAAGTCTAATTTTGTTCATAAATTAAAATTTAATAGATTGATGAAAAGTTTGGTGTTAAATATAAAATTTGTCTAAAATACAATATAATTTGGTATGTCAAGTATAAGGGAAAGTCTTTTTTTTCGAGATTGTGCAACAGTTACCATTGTTGAGTCTAGTATTTTATATCTGTTTCGCAATACTTATTTTATTGTCAATTGCATCAAAATATTCAACATAGTCTCTCAAATCTGCATCAATCCAGTTTAACATTTCGTAAATTTCATTTTTGATGTTTTCTGCATATGTGAAGTCTATTCCATTTTCATTAAAGCAAATAGGTTCGTTATGATAAACTCTATTTCTAAATTCTCTTATTCTGTTTAATTTTAGACTTATTGCGCTTCTGTTGATTTCTGCAGGCTTGTTACTAAATGAATGTATAACAATTCCACCAATTAACCGATAATGGTGAGTATCAAACAAGCTTGTCCAAAAGCCAAAAGATTGTTCAGCAACAACTTTCCCAGCTGTTACCAATCCACCTTTTCGCCTAATGGTTCTTTCGGCATTCAAGACTGAATTTTTAAGAAAAAATCTGGATGCATTTAACGATTGGTCATTCATAAAACCATTTTTCTCTGTAATAATCCAATTTGGATTTTCGAAGTGCGCAGATACTTGATAGTTGCAAATGTTTCTCAAGAATATTTCAAATAAGTTTAATATTGGATAAAAAGATTGTGCAACTCTTAAGTTTGCTCTATATAATTTTTGCGCTTTTGTTTTTGAATTACCTGAGGCTAATAAAAATCTATTTAATCTTGGTTGTGAAAGATAGTATTCTAGCTTATTATATTCCATTAATTTTTTCTTAAAAAGATTGATTTTATAAATATATGCCGTATATTTGTAACGTAATGCTTAATCAAGCCTCTTTTCTGAAAAGGAAACGTAATTAAGTGAAAGATTTTACTTAAAGCTCTTTGGTTGTTCCGAAGAGCTTTTTTATATTACTGTTAACACCCAAATATACAAAAGTCTTTTAATTATAAATTTTATACAAACAAAAAACCTCTCAACAATGTCGAGAGGTTTTAGTATAAAAAAGGGAAAATTTAATTAGTAATTAAAGATTTCGTCTAAAGTTACTTCTTCAATTTGTCCTAATTTTTTAAGTGCTTCAAAGTCTAAGCTTTCTTTTTTACCAATAATTGCAGTATTGTATTTTTTGGTTTTTACTTCTTTGTTAAAGAAATCGTCAGTAGCTTTTAGGGTTAAACCTTGAATACTTTTGTAAATGTCTTTTCTAATATCGTAGTCGATTCCTAATTTTTTCAAATTTAATTGGTTGAAATAGATATTGGCTTTGATAATTCTGCTGGAAGCCATTTGTTTTAAACTAGATTCTTTTGCGTTATCAAATTGCTTTTCAATTTTTGGCATTTCAGATAATAATGCATTGATTGCATCAACAGCTTCTGGCAATTTATTTGCTTGTGTTCCAATAGAAACTTGCATATAATCGCTTAGATTTTTATCATTTGCTGTTCCATAATAAGCTCTAGCAGAATAAGCCAACGACTTCGATTCTCTAATTTCTTGGAAAACGATTGATGATAATCCCGAACCAAAATAAGCGTTGAAAACATTTACTGTTCCAGCAATTGCAGGATTGTATTTTTCTCCTTTGGCAACTCGTGTCATTTCGGCTTGTACCATGTCATAGTTTGCAAAATATACTTTGTCACTTGTAGCTGGTTCAGCATATTTTTTTGGAGTAGAAGGAGCTTTGTTTGCTGCTAAGTTGTGGTGTTTTTCTAACGCAGCAACGATTGGGTTTAAATCGCTTCCGTAGAAGAAAATCTCGTGTTGGTAATCGTTTACGCCTTTGATTAAATCGGTCAATTCAGTAACGTTCATTTCTTTCAATTGTTTTTCTGAAAGAATATCACGGAAACGTGAATCTTTACCATATTTTGCATAATTCGTCAAAGCGTTCATGATGCTTTCTTTACGTTTTTTAGCATTGGCACGATTGTTCAAAATGGTTTCCACCTGAGTGTTGTAAATCTCTTGGTCTGGTTTTACATTTTTGATGAAATTCTCTAATAATTCAATACCTTTTGGTAAATTATTTTCTAAACCAGAAAGCGTGATGTAGCTCAATTCAGTTCCAATATTTACCGAATAAGAAATTCCAATTTTATAGAATTCTTTTTTCACTTGTTCTGCGCTTAATTTATCAGTTCCAAAATAGTCAAGCATGCCAACAGCCAACGCTAATTTCTTGTCATTATCAGAACCCATATTGAAGATGTAGTTCAAACGAGCAATAGAATTAGTTGTATTTTTGATAAAACTAACGGTAGTGTTTTTTACTTTTTTAGTTTGAATTTCTTTTTTGAAATCAACAAAAACTGGAGCTAAATCAGCCGATTTTAGATTTTGGAAATCTTTGTAAAATTCTGATTGTGCATCTCTGTTTAATTGAACCGGAGTAATTTTTGGGTTAGAAACGCGAACTAATTTGTCGTTTACGCCTTTTCTTTTGTACACAATAACATAGTTGTCTTTGAAGAAATCGTTAGCAAATTTTACAATATCTGCTTTAGTAATTTTTGAATATTCATCAACTTCAGATACAATTTCACTCCAATTTCTACCTTGAATATAAGCAGAATACATAGTTGTTGCCAATCCGTCAGCCGATTCGAAAGTTTTCATTTCGTCTAATTTCATGTTGTTGTTAATGGCTTTTATCATCCATTCGTCAAAATCACCTTTTTTAATTTTTTCAACTTCTGCCAATAACAATTTTTTACCTTCTTCAAGTGTTTGTCCTTCTTTTACGGAAATGCTCATAGCTAAATAACCATAATCATTAAAGACAGAAGTATAAGCTCCAGCACCAAGCGCTGTTTGTTTTTGGTTGATGTTAGTATCGATTAATCCAACATCGCCTTGATTAGAAAGAATTTCAGCAGCAATTGTAGCCAAACGCGCTTCTTTGGTTCCAGCACCAAAAGTTCTCCAAGCCATTGTTAATCTCTCGGCAGTTGGACTTTTTACTTCTCTTTCAACAATTGATGTCATTGGAGCTTCGGATAGTTTTTTCTTCATTGGTAATTCTTTGTATTGGAATGTACCAAAGTATTGATCTACCATTTTAATCGTTTTATCAAAATCCAAATCTCCAACCAAAACTACTGCCATATTATTTGGCACATAATAGGTGTTGAAATAGTTGTGAATAGCAACCATTGAAGGATTTTTTAAGTGTTCCGATTTTCCAATAGTAGTTTGTTGACCATAAGGCGTTACTGGAAATAAAGCATCCATTAATGCATAGTTAACCAAACGACCATCGTTATCTTGAGCACGGTTGAACTCTTCATAAACCGCTTCTAATTCTGTGTGGAAAAGACGTAAAACTAATTCAGAAAAACGTTCTTTTTCAATAACCATCCATTTTTCTAACTCATTAGAAGGAATGTTGTTTTTATAAACTGTCTCGTCAACCCATGTATGCGCATTTGTTCCTTTTGCACCAAGCGACGAAATCAATTTGTCATATTCATTGGCAACTGAATATTTGGAAGCTTCTTGTGATACTTCGTCTATTTGTTTATAAATAGCCGCTTTCTTTTCAGGATTGGTTTCCGCTTTATGTTGTTCGTATAAATCAGAAATTTGAGCGATTAGTTTTTTCTCAGTTTCCCAATTTTGCGTTCCAATTTTGCTTGTTCCTTTAAACACCATGTGTTCAAGATAATGCGCTAAACCAGTGTTATCTGATGGATCATTGTTTGAACCTGTTCTTACTGGAATATACGTTTGAATTCTTGGCTCGTCAGTGTTTTGTGCCAAGTAAACTTTCAATCCGTTTTTTAAGGTATAAATACGAGTTCCGGTTTTGTCATTTTTTACCGTTTCGTAACTGTAACCTTGTTTGTCAGTCTTTTTTTCTGTAGAAGAATTTTGCGCCATGACTGTTGTTAATGAGAGAATTAAGCAACCGGTTAATAGTATTCTTTTCATGTTTTATAAGTTTTCCCAAAAATAGAGAAACTATAAACTCTATAATCAAAAAAAATGTTAAAAAAAGACTACAGCTGAGACTTTTACCCATAAAAAAACCCAACAATAAGTTGGGTTTTTCTATAATAAGTAAGTTAAAATCGAGGTTGTACAAACGTTTATTTTACTTTATTCACAACAGCTTTAAAAGCTTCTGGGTGATTCATTGCTAAATCAGCTAATACTTTACGGTTCAATTCGATACCGTTTTTCTTAACTAATCCCATGAATTGAGAATAACTCATTCCTTCCAATCTAGCTCCAGCGTTAATACGTTGAATCCATAATGCACGGAAATTTCTTTTGTTTTGCTTTCTATCGCGGTATGCATAAAGCATTGCTTTTTCAACTGCGTTTTTAGCAACTGTCCAAACGTTTTTACGACGACCAAAGAAACCTTTGGCTTGCTTCATTATCTTTTTTCTTCTTGCTCTTTTAGCAACTGAATTTACTGATCTTGGCATAATTTTTCTGTTTTTTTGTAGCAGGCGTCCTGAATTTAATCAAAGGAACTTAAAGCCATACTCCAAGGTTATTAAATACTTGTTTTAACCTAAAGAATTATTAGATAATTCTTAATTGTTCTTTAACACTTTTCATATCTGATTGGTGAACCAAAGCAGAATGAGTTAATGCTAATTTACGTTTTTTAGACTTTTTAGTCAAAATGTGACTTTTAAAAGCGTGTTTTCTTTTAATTTTTCCAGAGCCAGTAACTTTAAAACGTTTCTTAGCGCTAGATTTTGTTTTCATTTTAGGCATAATTTCCCAAATTTATTTGTGATTCAACTTACTTATTTTTTTTGCAGCGAAACAATTCGCTTGTTTTTTTATTGTCATTCCCGCTTTTCACTACAATCTCTTCGAGGATTTTCGTTTCAATCGGGGCTAAACAGTAAACCATTTTCTTTTCTAGAAACTATTTACCTTTTTTCTTCGGAGCAATGAACATAATCATTCTCTTTCCTTCAAGAACTGGCATAGCTTCAACTTTACCAAATTCTTCTAAATCCTGTGCCAAACGCAACAATAAGATTTGTCCTTGCTCTTTATAGATGATAGAACGCCCTTTAAAAAATACAAACGCTTTTAATTTAGAACCTTCTTTTAGGAACTTTTCAGCATTTTTTCTTTTAAATTCATAATCGTGCTCATCTGTTTGAGGCCCAAAACGAATCTCTTTAACAGTGATTTGAGTAGATTTAGCCTTTAACTCTTTATCACGTTTCTTTTGTTGATAAATGAATTTTCCATAATCCATCAATTTACAAACTGGCGGATCAGCGTTTGGAGAGATTTCTACTAAATCTACTTCCAATTCAGTTGCTAAACGCAAAGCTTCAGTGAATTTGAAAACTCCTGGTTCAATGTTTTCACCTACTAAACGTACTTCAGAAACACCACGAATCAACTCGTTAATTCTATGTGCTGCTGTTTTTTCTACTCGAGGTTGATAACCTCTGTTGTTTCTAATTGCTATGGCTATATTATTTTAGTTAAACTTCAAATGTTTTTAATGTTTTGGCAATTTCTTCGTTAACAATTTTAGCAAATTCTTCAATTGTTACTGTAATATTGCCTTTTCCTTCTTGTCCATGACGACGAACAGAAATGGTTCCGTTATTTGCTTCTTCCTCGCCAACAATCAGCATAAACGGCATTTTTTGAACTTCCGCATCTCTGATTTTTTTACCAATCGTCTCGTTGCGGTTGTCAATTAGGGCGCGAATTTCGTGATTTTCTAGCAATTCTAAAACTTTTTTAGCATAATTTTCATATTTCTCACTCAAAGACAAGATAATAGCTTGCTCTGGCATCAACCAAAGTGGGAAATTTCCAGATGTATGCTCCAGTAAAATAGCTATAAAGCGTTCCATTGAACCAAATGGTGCACGGTGAATCATAATTGGACGATGTAATTTGTCATCGGCACCTTTATAAGTTAATTCAAAACGTTCTGGTAAATTATAATCCACCTGAATTGTTCCCAATTGCCAGCTTCTGCCCAAAGCATCTTTTACCATAAAATCCAATTTTGGACCATAAAAAGCAGCTTCGCCACTTTCGATAACATAGTTTAATCCTTTGTCACGAGCTGCGCTAATAATTGCATTTTCTGCTTTTTCCCAGTTTTCAACGTTACCTATATATTTATCTGGATTGTCTAAATCACGAACTGAAACTTGCGCTGTGAAATTTTCAAATCCTAATGAACCGAATACATATAATACAAGGTCAATTACTTTTTTGAACTCA
The DNA here is from genome assembly GCF_012911605.1 of Flavobacterium solisilvae. Taxonomy (GTDB): domain Bacteria; phylum Bacteroidota; class Bacteroidia; order Flavobacteriales; family Flavobacteriaceae; genus Flavobacterium; species Flavobacterium solisilvae. The sequence goes on from NZ_JAAMPT010000195.1 coordinate 44,079, forward strand.
CTGTCCAATTGGTCTGGTGTACAAAAAATGTGAGCATCGTCCTGAGTAAATCCACGAACGCGTGTCAATCCATGTAATTCTCCCGATTGTTCGTATCTGTAAACCGTTCCAAATTCAGCATATCGCTTTGGTAAATCTTTGTAAGACCAAGGTTTTGTGTTGTAGATTTCGCAGTGATGCGGACAATTCATTGGTTTTAATAAAAACTCTTCACCTTCTGCAGGAGTGTGAATTGGTTGAAAACTGTCGGCGCCATATTTAGCATAATGTCCAGAAGTTACATAAAGTTCTTTCTGACCAATATGTGGTGTAACAACTTGTTCGTAACCTGCTTTTTTTTGAGCTTTTTTCAAAAATTGCTCTAATCTATCTCTTAAAGCGGCACCTTTTGGTAGCCATAATGGCAAACCTTGTCCAACTTTTTGAGAAAACGCAAACAATTCAAGTTCTTTTCCTAGTTTTCTATGGTCGCGACGTTTAGCTTCCTCAAGTAATTCTAAATATTCAGTCAAGTCTTTTTGCTTTGGAAACGAAATTCCATAAACACGAGTTAACTGTTTGTTTTTCTCATCACCGCGCCAATAAGCACCAGCAACACTCATGATTTTCATAGCTTTTATAATTCCTGTATTCGGAATATGGCCACCACGACACAAGTCAAAAAAGTTGGCATGATCACAAAAAGTAATCGTACCGTCTTCAAGATTAGAAATCAATTCAGTTTTATATTCGTTATCCTTATATATAGCCAAGGCTTCCGCTTTAGAAACCGGACGCATTTTAAACTCGTGCTTCTCTCTAGAAATTTCTAAAACTCGGTCTTCAATTTTCTTAAAATCAGCATCCGTAATTTTGTTATCGCCAAAATCTACATCATAATAAAACCCGTTATCAATCGCTGGACCAAGCGTTAATTTAATTCCGGGAAATTGTTCTTCCAAAACTTGCGCCATCACGTGAGAAGTAGAATGCCAAAAAGCTTTTTTTCCTTCTTTGTCATTCCATGTATATAATATAAGAGAACCGTCGGTCGTCAATTCTGTTTCCGTTTCAACTGTTATACCATTAAAAGCTGCCGAAATTACATTTCGAGCTAATCCTTCACTGATGCTTTTTGCAACATCCATTGGAGTTGTGCCTTTCGCAAACTCCTTAATCGAACCGTCAGGTAGAGTAATCTTTATCATTATTTATAAATTTTCAAGTCCAATTCCGAAAATTCAGAATGGGATGCAAATATATACGATTACAAAAACACATACAATATAAGTATAAATATAATTTACATTAAGTATATACATAATTGTAATAATGTAGATGTAATAATGTATTAATATGAATATGAATATATAGGTTATTAATGTGAAATTTAGGAGCGATTCTTTGTTTATTATTTGGGAGTCATATTCCCGCTGTTCGGTACAATCTTTTTGTTTTTTTGTGATGTTTTGTGATAAAGAGGGATAATTAAGGATAAAAAAACAAAAAGAATTTACGTTTCCATCGGGGCTAATGGGTAAACTATTTGTTAATTTGTAAAAATTTCGGCTTGCATGATATGTAAAATCAATGAGTTAAGAAAAAAGTAAAAAAAAGGGATAAAAAGATTTGGATTAGGAGAAAAAAGATTTCTATATTTGCACCCCGCAAGAGAGGAAGTTCATTGAATAATTGAGAAACAAGTTTTAAAAAAATAAATCAAAAATATTTTCAAAAAAGCTTGTCAGTTAAAAAAGAAGTATTACTTTTGCACCCGCTAACCGAAAGAGAGGCGAAAAGAAAGAATAAAACGTTCATAGACATATTGGATTGACAGCCGTCTCGTTTTAATAACGAGACAAAATAAGAGAGTAAGAGAATCGATAAAAATCGAAGCTAGACTTTGTCTAAAAATACAAAAAATATACGATGAAGAGTTTGATCCTGGCTCAGGATGAACGCTAGCGGCAGGCCTAACACATGCAAGTCGAGGGGTAGAGGAAGCTTGCTTCCTTGA
>NZ_JAAMPT010000196.1 GCF_012911605.1 Flavobacterium solisilvae
TCGATACTGTTAACAAAAGCATCTATAAATCGAACAGGATTGTCCTGACTGATGGTATCTTCTAGACTGATTACTTGTAGCTGGTTGCGAGCTATTCCTTGTATATGTTGCATCACTAAAATTAATGAATTTATCTTTTTCTTACAACTATTTTACTATATTTGGTACTAGGATTGTGGAGGTTTTTTCACAGTCTGACGTTACCTACAAGCTAAAAAAACAGATGTCAATAGAAAACATACCTGAAATTTACATTAAAAACAAGTCAGAAAATCTAGATTTATTCGTTTATGATTTTAGGATGACCAATGATGTGGTTAAAAGTAAAGTTAATTTGGGAATGAATATGTTTAGTTTCTTACAAGTTGGTAAAAAACAAGTACACTTTGCAGGAACATCTGTTGCTGTAAATCAAGACCAATCTTTACTATTAAAAAAAGGAAATTGGCTTTGGACAGAATTACTAGACACAAAAGCTATTTATTATTGTAAACTTTTCTTTTTTTCTGAAAGAAAGCTAAAAGAATTTCTTGAAAAACACTCAAAGAATAAGAAAATAGCCATTGAAGATACACCATTTTTCGTGATTAGAAATGATTCATACATTACCACTTACCTAAGTTCATTGTCAACAATCAAAGAAGCACCATCTATTTTTGCCAACAGTTTACTTTCAGTGAAATTTGAAGAATTGATGCTCTATCTACTTCAAAAATATGGCGAAAAATTTGAAATATATTTACATTCTTTAATAGCTAAAGAGACCTCGCCTTTTAAAAAAATTGTAGAAAGTAAAATTCATTCTAACTTAAAGTTAGAAGAAATTGCTTTTTTATGCAATATGAGTTTATCAACTTTTAAACGTCATTTTATAAAGGAATATAATACGTCTGCTGGAAGATGGTTTAAGGATAAACGACTTCAAAAAGCAAAAGAAACTTTAGAGCTCGATAATTTAAAACCTTCCGACATCTATTTGGATTTTGGCTATAACAATCTTTCAAACTTTAGTATTGCCTTTAAAAACAAATTCGGAATTAATCCAAGTGAAATAACTTCATAAGTTTCTTATTTTCAACTTTGTTTTCAAAATTGACCTTTTTTCATAAGCTATTGAACTGTTTTAGTAATTCATAAATACAACTCTCATTGTAGATTTGTATCAGAAATAATAACAATACTAAAACATAAAATTATGAACATTACATTGGAGCAAGCAGAAAAAGTAATTTCTGTAGCAAAAGAAAAATCGAAAGCTATTGACACAAAAATGAACATTGCTGTTGTTGATGCAGGAGCAAATTTAGTAGCATTTAGTCGTATGGATGGAGCTTGGTTAGGTTCTCTAGACATCTCAATAAAGAAAGCAAAAACCGCTCGTTATTTTGATATGAATACTGGAATTATTGGAGAGTTATCTCAACCAGGACAGCCATTATTTAACATCGAGCATTCAAATAATGGATTGATTACTTTTCCAGGTGGTGTGCCAATTAAAAACGCAAATGGCGAAATTATTGGAGCAATTGGAGTAAGTGGAAGTACTGTAGAAAACGACCATACAGTTGCAGAAGCAGGTGCATCTGCTATCTAAATAATTCGGATTAACAATATAAAGAGGATAATTTGTACGATTTATCCTCTTTTTTTATCAAAAATTATGAAAAAATACCGTGCCGAATTTATTGGAACATTTGCTTTAGTTTTTTGTGGTACAGGGGCAATGGAATTCCTATAAAAAAAGTGGACAATTTTTCGATAAACTTTGAAAAAGGATTGCCAAAAAACTTTTTTCTTCCATGCTCTAAAAGTGGTGAAAATGAATATGGCTTTACCAGTGAATAAACCTGATTATAACAGCTGTAACTGTCACACAACTCTCATTTTTTTAATTTGCAAAGAACATAAAAAAACCTCCTTCAAAGCGATTTAAAGGAGGTTTATTTTTTGATTAATGTTCTAAAAAAATATCATTCTTTCTTCATAAACAAATAATACACTGGAATTCCAAGTGCTACAATTACTAATCCTAATCCTGTATTCACGGTATCGTTAACCAATAACGCAAAGCAAATTAAAGCGGTAATCACAATATACAACGCTGGTATAAACGGATAACCAAAGGCTTTATAAGGTCGTTCGGCATCGGGTTCTTTTTTTCTCAGGATAAAAATGCCGTAAATGGTTAACATATAAAACAACAACGACGCAAAGGTTGCATATGTCAATAAATCGCCATATTTACCCGAAACACAAAGCACGCAAGCCCAAATACATTGTACCCAAAGTGCTTTTTCGGGTACATCGTGTTGGTTTAGTTCGGCAGCCTTTTTGAAAAACAATCCGTCTTTTGCCATGGCATAAAAAATTCGTCCACCAGCCAAAACCAATCCAGTATTGCATCCAAAAGTAGAAACCATAATCAATCCCGCCATGACAAAAACACCAATATTTCCCATCATGACATTGGCAGCTGCAGCTCCAACTCTATCTTGTGCGGCAAACATAATTCCATTTTCGGCTACTGTTGTTCCATCTGGAGTTCCGGACATTGGTAAAAGCGCTAAATAAGCAATATTTGCCAAAATATAGATAACGGTAACAATCGTTGTTCCAAGGAAAAGGCTTCGCGGAATGTTCTTTTTGGGTTCTTTAATTTCGCCTGCAATAAACGTAACGTTATTCCACGCATCACTTGAAAATAAGGAGTTGATAATCGTTGCTCCCATTGCCCCGAGTAATGCAACCCCAGTCAATTCAGTTACGGATAATGATCCATCTGTATTGATAACCGTTTTAGAAGCATCCCACATATTAGAGAAATTATCTGCCAAAACATCGCTTTGAAACCCAACATACAATCCGAAAAAGATTAAGGCAAACAACGCAAAAAGTTTCGCAAACGTAAAAATCAGTTGCAATGTTTTTCCGCTTTTTACTCCTTTAGTATTGATATACGTGAGTAAAACAATACTTGCCATTGCTAAAACCTGTTTATTAGTAAACGAATAGCTCTCGCCTATCGTCAGAATTTTATTTTCTAATACTGGAAAGAAAACGGCAGTGTAATTAGCAAATGCCACAGCAACTGCGGCAATAACTCCGGTTTGAATTACCGTAAAAACCGTCCAACCATATAAGAATGAAGCCAGTTTTCCATAAGCTCGTTGAATGTAAACAAATTGTCCGCCAGCTGTTGGCATCATTCCGGCCAATTCGCCATAACTCAACGCTGCTGACATGGTTAACAAACCAGTGATTAGCCACAAAACGATTAACCAACCCGCCGAACCCACATCGCGCGCCATTTGGGAAGTAACAATAAAAATACCGGAACCTATCATGGAACCAGCAACAATACTTGTGGCGTCAATTAATCCTAAAGAGCGTTTTAACTCGTGTTTTACTTCAGACATATTTTGGTTTTTTGGTTGGTTGGTTTTTCAAATATAGTGAAAATAGACTATTTAGATTGTTAGACTAATAGATAATAGATTGATAGATAATAGATTGATAGATAATAGACATTCAATCAATCTAGTTTTTGTATTACTTCAACTTAAAAATAACAAATTGTTGAGATAAGAAAAATCTATAATCAAAATTCTGAATTCTGAAATCTACAATCTTTTAGCTTCTTCCCAAAAAACATCCATTTCCGCCAAAGTCATATCGGCAAGAGGTTTTCCTAGCTCAGAAGCTTTGCTTTCTAAATATTGAAATCGTTTGATGAATTTTTTATTGGTTCGTTCCAAAGCGTCTTCGGGATTGACTTTTAGAAATCGGGCATAATTTATCATGGAAAATAAAACATCGCCAAATTCGGCTTCTATTTTATCCTGATTTCCTGCTTGAACCTCAACTTGAAGTTCTTGTAATTCTTCCTGAACTTTATCCCAAACTTGATGTGGTTCTTCCCAATCAAAGCCTACGCCTTTCACTTTGTCCTGAATTCGGCTAGCTTTTACTAATGCTGGTAAACTTTTTGGAACACCTTCCAAAACTGATTTTTTGCCTTCTTTTAGTTTTAGTTTTTCCCAATTTTGTTTTACTTCTTCTTCATCGGCAACAACGACATCGCCATAAATATGCGGATGTCTGTCGATTAATTTGTCGCAAATACTATTGGCAACATCGGCTATGTCAAAATCATTGGTTTCACTTCCTATTTTGGCATAAAAAACAATATGCAACAACAAATCGCCCAATTCTTTTTTGATTTCAACCAAATCATTATCCAAAATGGCATCGCCTAACTCATAGGTTTCTTCAATGGTTAAATGTCGTAAACTTTCTAGCGTTTGTTTTTTATCCCACGGACATTTCTCTCGTAAATCGTCCATAATATCGAGCAATCGGTTGAAAGCCTCAAGTTGTTGTTGTCGTGTGTTCATTGTCGTGTTTCAGGTTTAAAGTTTCAGGTTCCAAGTTTCGGTTTCCAAGTTTTACCAAAAATAAAAAAATCCTACTGTTGATTTCAACAATAGGATTTGTATTTATAAAGAAGTAATTAACTATTCTTCTTTTTTGGTCTTTTTAGTTGCTTTTTTAGCTTTTACTTCTTCAACAACTTCTTCTTTAATTGTTTCAGCATTCTCTACTTTTGGTTCTTCTTTTGAAACTAAACCTTTAGCTTGTAAAATATTATACCAATTTAAAAGCTTTTTAATATCTGATGCATAAACTCTGTCTTCGTCATAATCAGGAAGAATTTCTTTGAAATAAGCTACCAATTTTGCGTTGTCTTCTTTATGAGAAATAGCTGGACCTTCGTTTTCTTTGATGGCAATTGCTCTCATAATTTCAACCAACGGTTTTTCTTCGCTATACGTGTACATTGAAATTTCTGTGAGTAAACTAACGTTACTTCTCATTCCAACAGTGATTTTTTTTCCGTCTAATAATGATTCTGCTAAAAACCCTGAACGAGTTTGGATTTTTAATTCAAATAAACCTGGTTTTCCAGCAATAGCTAATATTTTATCTACGTTCATCTTTTTTATTTAATTAAGGGCACAAATATATAAATCAAAAATCAATTTCAAAGTTCAATTTCAAATTGGAAGTTTAAACTTTCTATTTTCGCAAAACAGTTGATTTTTGTTATTGATTTTGTAATTGTTATTGAAAAATTATCTTCCTTTTTTATTGGCAAATTTCATTCGGTAATCAGGTCGAGCTTTTCCGTCCATGATGTTTTGAAGTTTCTTTTTAATCAATGTTTTTTTCAACATCGAAATTTTATCGGTAAAAAGAATTCCTTCAATATGGTCGTATTCGTGCTGAATAACGCGGGCAATCAATCCGTCGAAAACCTCCGTTTTTTTATTGAAATCTTCGTCATAATATTCTAAAGTGATTCTTTCGTTTCGATAAACATCTTCGCGAACATCAGGAATACTCAAACAACCTTCGTTAAAACCCCATTCTTCACCTTCTTCTTTCAACATTTTGGCATTGATGAACGTTCTTTTGAAGTTTTTTAGTTGTTCGTGTTCTTCTTTTGACAAATCATCACTATCACTAAAAGGTTCGGTATCGATAATAAATAAACGAATGGCCAAACCAACTTGTGGCGCAGCTAAACCAACACCATATGCATTGTACATAGTATCATACATATTGGCAATAATTTCTTTTAAGTTTGGATAATCTGGCGAAATTTCTGCTCCAACCTGTCTTAAAACTGGTTCGCCATATCCATAAATTGGGATAATCATTTTGATTGCTGATTTTAGATATTAGATTTTAGATATTAGATATTTTTATGTCTTTTATCTATTTGTCTATCGTCTTTATCTTAATTAATTTCTATTTTTAAAGTGGCAAAAATAATGAAATTAAATCATTTTTCGGAGTAAATAATCTTGGAGTAAAATTGTAGCGGCAATTTCGTCAACCAGAGCTTTGTTTTGGCGTTTTTTTTTCTTCAATCCGCTATCAATCATCGTTTGAAAAGCCATTTTAGAAGTAAAACGTTCGTCCACTCGTTCAACTTTCATTTCGGGAAAAGCCGTTTGAAAATCGGTTACAAATTTTTCGATAATCGGCGTACTTTCAGAAGCTAAACCATTCATTTGCTTGGGTTCGCCAATGAGAACTTTTACCACATTTTCTTTTGAAAAATACTCTTTTAAAAAAGCAATAGCCGTTTCAGACGGAACAGTTGTTAAACCTGAAGCAATGATTTGCATTTCATCAGTAACCGCAATTCCGGTTCGTTTTATTCCATAATCGATGGCTAAAATTCTTGGCATATTTATTATTTTATCGCTTTAAATCGAGCTAATGGTGCCTTTTTTCCTTTTACTAATTGAAGTTCGTCTTCAACAATAATGTAACTATCCACTTTTTCAAGCATAGCAGCAAATTTTTGTTCCAAATCCATTTCGGGACAAGCCATCATTGTAGAAGCAACTGGTGAAAACGACAACGAAAAACTTGTTTTCATCACATAATTTCCCATCATATTATTACAACCTGCAAAAGCCGAAAATCTTCCGTCTTTGGAATTCAATTTTAAGAAATACGCTTTTTTACCTTTTTGTTTGATCACTTTGCTGTTAAGCTCCACTAATTTCCATTTGGTTTCTGCCAAAGTAAATTTTCCAACCGCTGGATTTCCAGTTTTGATTACCGTTTTAGCTTCAATTCTATCGTTCAAATTAACGGTTGGTTGATTATCATTTTCAGAAGTTTCAATGGTTGAATTGGAAACAGGTTGTTTTGATAAAATGTATTCTTCTGCTAAACTTCCTGTGATTTTTTTACCTTCCATATCTAGTTGAGTTAAGGTGTTTTCGCCCACAAAATAGAACTTAGGAGCATTTTCCATATCACTCAAAATGATAGTATTTCCTGATTTATTCCACGAAAAAGTACCTTTCTTTTCAAAAACTTTATCGCCTTTTCCTAAATATTTTGTTTTAACACAATACGTATTGTTTTCGTTTACAACAACAGTAGTTTCTAATCCTTCACAATCTGCACAAGGCAAAATACCTTTGTAAGTCCCAACATAATCCAACGAATTTTTGGCATTATGACCATCAATACCATTAGATTTTATCGTATCGTTTTGAGCGTTTTTTTGTTCTGTTTCCTTTTGTTGACAAGCAAAGAAAACACTAAATACCATCGCTATTACAGCTATTTTTGATCTCATCGTAAATCAATTTTGGTTAGGATTAATTTCTTCTACAAACTTACAGTTTTTGGTTTTTCTTTAGAACAGTTTAACATTATTTTTTAACTATTTAAAAAGTAAAATTCCACGATTGTAGAATTAAAAATTGGAAGTATATTTGTCAAAATTCAAAAAATTATGGTTACATTACAAAACGTTATCGAAACGGCTTGGGACAACCGAGCTTTACTACAAGAAGAATTAACAATTAACGCTATCAAAGAAGTTATTGCTTTGCTTGACGAAGGAACTTTGCGTGTTGCTGAACCAACAGCCGATGGTTGGCAAGTAAACGAATGGGTTAAGAAAGCGGTTGTAATGTATTTTCCAATCCAAAAAATGGAAACTTGGGAAGCCGGAATTTTTGAATACCACGACAAAATGTTGTTAAAAACGGGTTACGCCGAAAAAGGAATTCGAGTTGTTCCACCAGCAACAGCAAGATATGGTGCTTATATTTCTAAAGGTGTGATTTTAATGCCAAGTTATGTAAACATTGGCGCTTATGTTGACGAAGGAACAATGGTTGATACTTGGGCAACGGTTGGAAGTTGTGCTCAAATTGGTAAAGACGTTCACCTTTCTGGTGGCGTTGGAATTGGTGGTGTTTTGGAACCATTGCAAGCTGCACCAGTAATTATTGAAGATGGCGCATTTATTGGTTCGAGATGTATTGTAGTTGAAGGTGTTCGTGTAGAGAAAGAAGCGGTTCTTGGTGCCAATGTTTGCTTAACCGCTTCAACCAAAATTATCGACGTTACTGGCGATGAACCACTTGAATACAAAGGATTTGTTCCAGCACGTTCGGTTGTAATTCCAGGAAGTTATACTAAAAAATTTGCTGCTGGAGATTATCAAGTTCCATGTGCATTAATCATTGGAACAAGAAAACCATCAACCGATTTAAAAACGTCTCTTAATAATGCATTGAGAGAATATGATGTAGCAGTTTAGTTTTCTGAAATAAAAAATATAGTAAAATCTATGAGTTTATCGCCAATTGGGTAAGCTCATAGATTTTTTTTATTTGTTTTTCTTGGAAGTGATTTTCAATGATGTGTTCTCTTCCTGCTTGTCCCATTTCTTTAGCTTTAGCTGGATTTTCTAGAAGTTGTATCATAAAATCTGCCATAGCATTTTCGTCTTTTTCTTCAACTAAAAAACCTGTTTTCCCGTGAATTACGGCTTCTTTAATTCCGCCATGAAGTGTGCTTACAACCGGTAAAGCCGAAGCACTTGCCTCTAGAATTCCGAGTGGCGTTCCTTCCATATCGCCATTAGAAGCTGTAATAGAATGTTGTACAAACGCCAATGAATTCCCCATCAAATTAGCAATTTCATCCGAATTAAGAACGCCAGTAAAATGAACCGAATTTGAAATATTTAATTCATCAACTAGTTTTTGACATTCTTCATACAAACCAGTTTTTCCACCAACCATAACTAATTTAGCTTCGGGAAATTGTTGTAATGCTTTATTGAACGCTCGAATGGTAAACAGTGGACCTTTTTTTTCTGTAAATCGTCCAACAGCTAAAAAAGTATTGGTATTGTTGTTTTCGGATATTGGTTTGAATTTTGAAACATCAACACCATAAGGAATAAGCTTCAGTTTTTCGGGAATTGCTCCAACTGCTATTAACTTATTTTTCATGACTTCTGAAACTGCAATAGTGAAAGTTGCATATTCAAACATCGCTTTGTATTTGGTTTTGTACTCTTTCAAAAGCTTTTTGTCGGTTGCATCATGTCCATGAAAAATTACAACTAACGGAATATTCAACGCTTTACAAACTGGTACCATGTGCGCGCCAGGCATTCCATAATTTGCCAAAACAACTTCGATTTTATTGTCTTTCAGGTATTTTTTTACGGCATAATTTCCGAAGAAATTGTTTCTTCCTAAAAACAATTTTACCACTTTGTGCATTGCCCATAAAAATTTAGACGTCAACAAAGTTCCGTCTTCTTTTTTTTCAGGAAGTCGTCCGCTATGAATAGTGTATACATCAGCCCAATTTTTAAAACCCGCAATTTGATCACGAATAAAAGTTTCGGAATAAGCATTTCTACTGGAACGAGTTATACAAATACGCATAGCTTTTTTTGAGTTTAATTAAAGATTAGAATCAATACCGATTGATGTTTTGACTACTTTATTTTTTCGGGTGTTTTCTCGGATAGCATGATTTTTTTTCCATGTTTCTTCGTTTACGTAACCGCGTTTATGATCAAGATGAACACAAATAGCTGAATAACGTATTTGTTTGGATTTCAATCCTTTGTTAAAAAGTCTTTCACCCAGTTCTCTATCTTGTCCGCCATATTGCATTTCTTGATTAAAACCGTTGACTTCCATCAAATCTTGTTTCCAACCCGAAGAATTATGTCCGTTCCAAGAAGCATTGGTTGGTGTTACAAAATTTAAGATTTTGGAACCTAAACCCGAGGATAAAAATTTAATATTTTTAAAACTTGACGGCAAACCATTGGCTTTTAACCAATTCAAATCAAAACATCTTTGATTGATAATATCGTCTTTGGAAATTAATTTGGAAATATCCATTGGCAATTTAAAATATCCGCCAGAAAGGAAATAGCCTTTTTCTCTGAACTTATCATGAACTTCTACAAAATCTTTCCTTGGAATACAATCACCATCAGTAAAAATTAAATAATCGGAAGTTGAAGCTAAAATGGCTTTATTCAAAATTTGCGATTTCTGAAAACCATTATCTTCTTGCCAAACGTGAATAATTGGAATATCAATTTCAGATCTTAATTTGTCTATCAAATTTTTGGTAGCTTCACGCGAACCGTCATCGGCAATTATAATTTCGAAGTTTCGAAACGTTTGCACGCTAAAACCTAGTATCACTTTTTCAAGCCATTCTTCTGAATTATAAGTACTAAATATGACCGATATTTCCATTTATTTTAATTTTCGTTGCAAAATTACACTTTTTTATTCTTTGTCAATTCCTGATGTTATCCAAGTAACTTTATTCTTTTGATTAAATTTTCGAACTTCGGAATTGAATTTCACTTTTTCGGGATTGACATAACTTCTAGTATGATCGAGATGAACGCAAATTGCAGAATAGCGTATTTGTTTAGACAACAACCCATTATTAAACAATCGTTCACCCATTTCTCGATCTTCGCCACCATATTCTAACAATTCATTAAAACCATTTATCGCTAGAATATCATTTTTAAATCCGGAAGAATTATGTCCGTTCCAAGAACGCTTTGTTGGAGTAATCCAATTCATAAAACCAGCAAAATAACGATTTCCTGTAAGCTTTGATAATTTGAAATTTGTTTTCAATCCTTGCTTTTTCAACCAAGAAATTTTGAAACAATCTTGATTGATAATGTCGTCATCTGAAATAGTTTTGGAAATCGACATTGGCAATTTAAAATAACCACCTGAAAGAAAAAATCCGTTCTCCTTGTATTGTAAATGTGTTTCCACAAAATCTTTTCTTGGAACGCAATCACCATCGGTAAAAAGCAAATAGTCAGAACTGGATTGAAGTATGGCTTGATTGAGAATTTTACATTTTCTAAAACCTAAATCTTCGTGCCAAACGTGTTGAATGGGGTGAAGAAACTTTTGCTGAAAAAAATCAATTACTGCTTTAGTTTTTGAAGTCGAACCATCATCGGCAATGATTATCTCAAAATCTTTTTCTGACTGTACAGAATATCCCAGCAACACTTTGTGCAACCATTCTTCGGAATTGTAAGTAGAGATAATTATGGACAACTTCATACTATACAAACATAAAGAATAAATTGGATTTTAAGCAAAAGTTGGACTATCGTTTTTTAGGATTGAAAAAAAAACTAATTTTACCAAAAATACTATGACCAATCTCAAAACAAATGACCAATCAACTGAAAAGCAATTTTGATATCGATGCTGTAATTTTATGGGTTGATGGAAGCGATGAAAAGCATATCCAAAAATTATCGCAATATGTTGAAAACAAATCTTTACTGGATAAAAAAGGTTTTTTAACGCGCTATTTACAAGTTGATGAGATTGAATATTGTGTAAAATCAATACAACGATTTGCGCCTTATGTTCGAAATATTTACATCATTACAGACAATCAAATTCCTTCGTTTTTAAAAAATCAATCCAATAATTCGGAATTTGAAAACGTAAAAATCATTGATCATAAAGTCATTTTTAAAGGATTTGAACAGTATTTACCAACGTTTAACTGCTATCCAATTGAAACAATGATGTCGCGAATTCCCGATTTGGCTGAACATTTCATTTATTTTAACGACGATATGTTTATTGTAAAAGAAACCAAACCAACCGATTTTTTTACAGCCAATGGTTATCCAGTTTTGAGAGGAAAATGGACCAATTTTGACACTAATAGTTTTAAAGAATTTTTGAGAAAAATTGGCATCAAAAAACGACGCATTTCAAAAGTTACTTATAAAAAATCTCAGGAAAACTCGGCTAAAATGCTTGGAATGAATCGCTATTTAAAAGTTAGTCACACGCCTTTCCCGATGCGAAAATCTACTTTTAACGATTACCTTGATAAAAATACTGACATTATGATTAACAGTATCAAACATCGTTTTAGAGATTCATCACATTTTATGATACAACTTCATGCAGCACATTTGGAAATATTGAACAATACTTATGAACTGAAAAAAAACTACAATTTAGTTCATTTTGGTTCTACTGAAAAATCGATGCTTTGGATAAAATCGAAGTTGTTTTTAACTGAAAAAGACAAAAGCAAACTATTCGTAAACATTCAAAGTCTGGACCTTTATCCAAAAGAAAAAATTGATTATGTCCTGAATTGGTTAGATAGAATTTTGAAGTGATTATTTTAACTTTCTTTTTTTGGGACTTTGCCTATTTGAGAAAAAAGATATAATTTCAACTTGATTATTTGTAACTCTATAATATAAAGTGTTATATGTCAAAACAACAGCTCTTCTAATATCTTTTTTAACATCGGACACTTGAAATAAATTCGGGTTTTGAGAAATTAGAGATACTATTTCTTCCAATTTATTGGCTAAATTTCGTAGCTCTTTTTCTGTCCAATGTTCTTCAAGATATGTAATGGTTTTTTCAAGTTCTTTTAGAGCGTTATCAGTCCAAAGAATTTTATAACCATTTTTCATATAATTTTCTTGCGTTGGAATGTGGATTTAACTTACCTGAATCGGCATCATTTATACCATTTTCAATAGATTTCTTTTCGCTTTCAGAAATTGAATCCCACCAATCTTTAGTTTCATTTTTTCTTAAATCCATTATTTTTTCAATAATAACGACATCTTCAATAGTTGAAAGCCATTGAATTAATTCTAATTTTTTGCTTTGTAAGTTCAATTCAATATTCATAACACCATATTTAGTCTTTCAAAAATACAACTATTTTCAATACTAGCTATTTAGTTTAACTACAAATATCTATTGTGGTTTCTTATTCCTATGCTTCCATCTTTTGTGCGTCCAAAGATAAAATTCTGGAGCTTCCAAGATTTGTTGTTCTACTTTTCTTAGAAAGATTTCAGTAATTTCATAATCGGGAACTGACTTGGCATCATTCGTTAAAAGTTCCAATTCGGCTTCATAAAAACCTCTTTTTACTTTTTTGATTTTCATAAACATTATGTTCATGTCAAATTTTTTAGCAAGCATTTCGGCACCAGTATAAACAGGAACTTCAATTCCCATAAAATTACTCCAATAGGTTTTTTGTTTTACTTGTGGCGATTGATCACTGGCAAAACCATACAAACCTTTCACTCCTTTTTCATTGTTTGATTCAATAGTTGGAACGGTTTCTTTGGTCGTAATCAAGTATGCCTTAAAACGTGAACGTATTTTTTTTACTAAATCGTCAAAATACTTATTATTTATTCGTTTATAAATTGCAAAACCATCAAAAGTAATTTGGCTATTAATAGAAATACTCCATTCATAACTAGCATAATGACCACACATTAAAGCGATGCTTTTTCCTTCTTTTTCTAATTCTAAATAATAGTCAATATTTTTAAATTTAAATCGTTTCTCTATTTCTTTGACAGAAATTGTCATCGTTTTTATCATTTCAAGAAACATATCACACAAATGTTTATATGATTTCTTTTCGATAAGAAGTCGTTCCTTTTCACTCAAATGAGGCAAAGCCAAAGCTAAATTCTCTCGAACTGTTTTTTTTCGGTAACCAATAATTCGGTAAACCAAAATATAAACACAGTCTGAAAAAATGTACAGCAATCTGAACGGCAGAATTGAAATTAAAAAAAGGATTGGATATAAAAGTATATAAAGTAGAAATTGCATTTTTATTTTTTTTGCAAATATAACCAAAACTAAATTCTGATTGTTTACCTTATCTTTGCTAAAATTTTGAAAAAAAATGAATATCAACGAAGAAGTTCATAACGCCTTTGAAGTAATCCAAAACGGTGGAATTATTCTTTATCCAACTGATACGGTTTGGGGAATTGGTTGTGATGCAACAAATCCTGAAGCGATTAAAAAAATCTATGCTTTAAAACAACGCGAAGAAAGCAAAAGCATGATTGTACTAATGAATGGCGAAAAAATGATGTACAATGTTTTCAAAGATATTCCAGAAGTTGCATGGCAAATACTGGATTTATCCGAAAAACCAACGACTTTAATTCTTGATAATCCAAGAAATGTTGCTCAAAACGTTATTGCAGAAGACAAAACTCTTGGCGTAAGAATTGTCAAAGAACCATTTTGCTTCAAATTGATGGAACGAATGAAAAAACCATTGGTATCGACTTCGGCAAATATTTCTGGAATGTTTACTCCAAAATCTTTCAAAGAAATTGCTCCCGAAATTATAAATGGTGTTGACTATGTTGTAAATTTGCACCGCGAAAAAATTTGTGACAAACCATCAACAATTATTAAGTTGACCAATGATAGTCAAGTAACGATTATTAGAAAATAATTTTACCGCAAATTCGCAAATTATTTTATTTTAACATGGAAGAATATTTACACAAAGAGGAAAGCTACAAAATTGTAGGTGTTCTTTATGAAGTTCATAAAAATCTTGGAAAGGGTTTTTCTGAAATTGTTTATAAAGATGCTATTGAATATGAGCTTAACCAACTTAATATTCCATTTGAAAGAGAAAAAGAATTTGTTGTAAACTATAAAAGCACAACATTAAAACACAAATTTTACGCTGATTTTGTAGTTTATGATAAAATAATTCTCGAAATAAAAACGGTGGATTGTTTCAATAATAGTCATTACAATCAATGTTTAAATTATTTGAAAATCTCTAATAATGAGTTAGCCATTTTAGCAAATTTTAATCTAATCTCATTGGAATACAAAAGAATAGTAAGTTCAAGAAAATAATTTGCGAATTTGCGGTAAAATCATGAAATATACAAAAGCTCTAAACAATCCAATATTTGAAATAATCTCCAAAGCGAGCCAAGATCTCGGTTTGGAAAGCTACGTTATTGGCGGATTTGTTCGTGATTTTTTACTACAACGCGATTTCAAAAAAGATATCGATATTGTTGCTGTTGGTTCTGGGATTGATTTAGCTTTAAAAGTTTCGGAATTATTGCCCAATAAACCCAAAGTTCAGGTTTTTAAAAACTATGGAACGGCAATGCTTCGTTACAAAGAAATTGATATTGAATTTGTTGGCGCAAGAAAAGAAAGCTACACAGAAGAAAGTCGAAATCCAACGGTTGAAAATGGAACATTAGAAGACGACCAAAACCGTCGTGATTTTACCATAAACGCATTGGCTTTTTCCTTAAATCCAAAAAATTATGGCGAACTGGTTGATCCATTCAATGGTTTGCAGGATATAGAAAATAAAATCATCAAAACGCCTTTAGAACCAAACATTACTTATTCTGATGATCCATTGCGAATGTTGCGTGGAATTCGTTTTGCTACGCAATTAAACTTTACGATTGAAGAAAAATCGCTACAGGCAATTGCTGATAACAAAGACCGAATTAAGATTATTTCGGGCGAAAGAATTGTGGATGAATTAAACAAAATTCTGGCAACCGAAAAACCGTCCATTGGATTTTTACATTTATACAAAACTGGTTTACTCGATATTATTTTACCCGAATTGACTGCGTTAAACAATGTAGAAGAAATTGAAGGTCATACACATAAAAACAATTTCTATCACACCTTAGAAGTTGTCGACAATATTTGTCCAAATACTGATGATTTGTGGCTTCGCTGGTCGGCATTGTTGCACGATATTGGAAAAGCACCAACAAAAAAATTCAATAAAAAACAAGGTTGGACATTTCACGGACACGAATTTTTGGGCGGAAAAATGGTCAAAAAAATATTTGAGCGTTTGCACATGCCGTTAAATCATAAAATGAAATTTGTTCAAAAAATGGTGATGATGAGTTCAAGACCAATTATTTTGGCAGATGATATTGTTACCGATTCGGCTGTGAGAAGATTGATTTTTGATGCTGGCGAAGATGTCGATAATTTAATGACACTTTGCGAAGCAGATATTACAACCAAAAATCCGAAGAAATTCAAAAAATATCACGACAATTTTGATATAGTTCGAAAGAAAATTATTGAAGTAGAAGAACGTGATCATGTTCGACAATTTCAACCGCCAATTTCGGGAGAAAAAATTATGGAGTTATTCAACTTAAAACCATCACGCGAAATTGGAATTTTAAAAGAAGCTGTAAAAGAAGCAATTTTGGAAGGCGAAATTCCAAACGAATATCAAGCAGCATATGATTTTGTTTTAAAAAGAGCTGAGAAATTAAATCTATTTATTAAAAAATAATGGACTATTTAGGAGTTATTTTTTTATTTATTCTTCTAGCGGTACTTTTTGTATCAAATTACTTTTTTATTAAAGAATTGAACAAAAACAAAATAGCTCATTTCAAATACAAATTACTTTATTTTATATTGAGTTTAGCTACTTTGATTTCGGTAATATGTATTTACGCCTACTTTCAAATCTATATTTTAGAAGATTTACTTCAGCTAGAAATCAATGACTCTAGTAATAGAAATAGAATTACAACACTAATTGTCGTTGTTACTCTCAGCAGCATTACAAATCTTTTGTTATCAAAATTTTATATAAAGAGGATTTCTTTAAAAGAAAGTACAAAAAAACACGAAATCGAATTAATCGGAAAAGAATGAAAAAAGATAAATCAGTCATTTATTGGCTACTTTCAGGATGCATTTTGCTTTTTATAATGGTTACCGTTGGCGGAATTACTCGTTTGACTAATTCAGGATTATCAATGACCGATTGGCATTTAGTAACCGATACTTTTCCACCATTGAGTGAAGAAAAATGGCAAGCTGCTTTTGATGAATACAAAAAGTTTCCCGAATACCAAAAAATCAATATTCACAACGATTTTCAACTATCCGATTATAAATTTATCTATTTCTGGGAATGGTTTCACCGTTTTATAGGTCGAATTATCGGTTTGGTTTTCATCGTTCCGTTTGTTTACTTTTTAATCAAAAAACGAATTGATAAAGCAACGCTAAAAAAATGTTTTGTGCTACTTTTTATGGGTGGATTTCAAGGTTTTTTAGGTTGGTTTATGGTAAAAAGCGGTTTGATTGACAATCCAGATGTCAGTCATTTTAGACTAGCTTTGCATTTAACTTTTGCGTTTATAACCTTTGCCTACACGCTTTGGGTTGCATTAGATTTGATTTACCCTGAACGAAATGAGGTTATTCTTTCACTTAAAAAATTGGCTCGAACTACTTTGGTTTTCCTTATCATCCAAATTATTTATGGCGGTTTTGTTGCTGGATTAAATGCTGGATTAATTCATAATCATTGGCCATTAATGAGCGACGGACAATTTTTTCATGAAAGTATAAAATTAGAATATGACAGTTGGTTACTTCGCTTTACTGAAGGAAAAAGTGGCGTTCAATTTGTACACAGAACAATGGCTTATGTTGTTGTTGGTTTGATTTTGTTTTTATACTTCAAAAGCAGAAAATTTTCGCTTTCTACACAACAAAAAAACGGACTGAACGCTTTGGTTGTTTTGGTTTTTGTGCAGTTTGGCTTAGGTGTTTTCACACTTCTATTTGCCGTTCCGCTTTGGTTGGGATTAACACATCAAATTGTGGCTTTCTTTTTGCTAACCGCAATGACCTATACTTTGCACCGATTGAGTAAATAGATTTTTTAAACGATTAAAGTAAATCATTTATAGCTTCATCAAAGCTTTTGAATGTAAAATCAAATCCCAAATCTTGTATTTTTTTTGAACTTAAATTTTTACTGGTAAAAAGAAGAAAAGACATTTCTCCTAATACTAATTTCATAAAAAACTGTGGTACATTAGGAAGAAATAATGGCCTGTTGAGTTTTTTTGCTACTAAATAAGTTAGATTCTTATTAGTAATAGAATTTGGTGCCACGGCATTATATATTCCTTCAAGATTATTTTCTAAAATGAAACAGTATATTCTTGTGAGATCATCGATATGTATCCATGATTGAATTTGACTTCCGTTACCCATATTTGAACCTAAACCATATTTAATAGGCTTAATCATTTCTGGAAAAGCACCACCATTTTTAGCAAATACAACTCCTGTTCTAATTTTTGAAACTTTTATTGAAATCTCTTTGAACTGATCAACACTTTGCTCCCATTGCTTAACCACAGTAGAAAGAAAATCATTGGCTTCTTCAGTGGAGTTTTCAGTGTAAATTTTATCATAACTTTCAGGATAAATAGCTGTTCCAGAAGCTGAGATAATATGTTTTATTGGAAAATTATTTTCTTTTATGGCGTTAAAAAGAAGATTAGTTGTTAAAACTCTGCTATCAATAAGCTCTTTTTTATAGGTCTTTGTCCATCTTTTTGCGATTGTTGCTCCCGACAAATGAATTATAGTTTCAACGCCTTCAAAACATTTTATGTCAATTTCATTGGTTTCAATATTCCAATAAAATCCTTTGTAATTGGGTTTATCAACTACTTTATCTTTTGAAGTAGTTAAATAATGGATTGTATCGTCTTTTTCTAAAAGTAACTTTACCAATTTTGAGCCAATAAAGCCAGTTGCACCAGTTATTAAAATTTTCATTTCTTCAATTTTAATCAAAGTTATTTACATTTATTGAATGATTTGAAAATGATATTAAAAGTTTAACGATTGTTTATTTTTTTACTTTTATTGTCCATTCAAATTCCATTTCAGAAACTTGTTCTCCATTTGTATTCACGCCAATGGATTTCATCCAAATGGTTTGACCTTCGCCAGTAGCAATTGCTTTTTGAATGGCATCGTCAATTAAATGACCATCGTTACAAGTAAAAGTAATTAATCCAGTAGCTTTTTTGGAGAAATTACTTTTGTTATTAGCAACCAACATGGAAATATTCTTTCCGCTTTGTTTAATCTTCATCATCATCAAAGCACCAGTTGTAAGTTCGGCTGCCATCGCTTGAACCGCAAAATACATTGACTTGAATGGATTTTGGTTAAACCATTTATGACGAACGGTTACTACACATTTTGCATCTGAAATTGATTTTACTCTAACACCAGACCAAAAAGCCGATGGTAATTTGAAAAACAAAAAACTATTTAATTTACTAGGTGAAAGTTCCATGAAGTATTGATTTTGTTGTAAATATAGTAAAATCATCGTATAAATTTCATTTTTATGAAATGTTAATTTTTTGTTAAATTCAAGTACTTTGTATTGCATAATACCTTTTTTTGGTTGTATCTTTGTATAAGAAATTAATAGCTATTCTATAGTATTATTAAAATCGAGTTTTAATCATCATCAAAAAAAATAAAATCATGACAACAACTGCAACCACAACAGCAAATGAAACTAACACCGCTGCGTTAATCCATTTAAGTACATTAACTCAGTATTTTATTCCGTTTGGAAATTATATTTTTCCAATACTAATTTGGAGTGCAAAAAAGAAAGAATCAGCTTTTATCGATGCTAATGGAAAAAGTGTATTAAACTTTCAGTTGAGTATGTTTTTATACACTTTAATCACATTGTTAATTTCCATTCCAATATTTATCTACTGCATTTTTAAAAATGTTACCATCAATGAATTTTCAGATGGTGGAGATTTAATTATTGAAAACTTTAATTCTGGAAACATTACAGGAATGGTAATTCTAGCCTTTGTAGCCATACTTCTATTCTGCTTTTTGAAAGTTATCGAGTTTATACTAATCATATATGCATCGGTAAAAGCATCAAATGGAGAAGTTTATAAATATCCGCTGAGTATTAGCTTTTTAAAATAATCATCAATCAAATCATCAATCATTCATCAATCAAAAATGAACAGTTTAATCAACCTGACTAATCATCAGAAAAAAAACAAAATCGTATTATGAACATTGAAAACACAAAAGCCCAGATGCGAAAAGGAGTTTTAGAGTTCTGTATCTTATCCGTATTAAAAGAAAAAGATGCTTATACTTCAGAAATTCTAGACACCTTGAAAAACGCAAAATTGCTTGTAGTAGAAGGAACGGTTTATCCGCTATTGACAAGACTAAAAAATGACGGTTTGCTCAACTATCGTTGGGAAGAATCAACTTCTGGTCCGCCAAGAAAATACTATGGTTTGACCGAATTAGGAAAAACATTTTTAAACGAATTAAATGGCACTTGGACTGAATTGTCTGATGCAGTAAATATCATCACAACCAAAAATTAACAAATCATGAACAAAACAGTAAATATTAATATAGGTGGTTTATTCTTCCATATCGATGAAGATGCATACCAAAAGTTATCAAGATATTTTGATGCAATAAAACGTTCACTTTCAAATTCATCTGGAAAAGATGAAATCATGAAAGACATTGAAATGCGTGTGGCTGAATTGTTAACCGAGCAACAAAAATCAGACAAACACGTTATCAATTTAAAAGATGTTGATCAAGTTGTTGCTGTGATGGGACAACCAGAAGATTACAGAATTGACGATGATAATCAAGAACCAAGTAGTGCTAATTTTACTTCTTCAGGTAGAAAAAAACTGTATCGCGATAAAGACAACGGTTTAATTGGTGGAGTTTGTACCGGTTTAGGACATTACTTTGGTATTGATTCAATTTGGATAAAAATTGGGTTCATTCTATTAGTTTGGGCTGGTGGTTCTGGAATATTGGCTTACCTTATTTTATGGGCAATTACACCAAAAGCTGTAACAACTTCTGAAAAATTAGAAATGACTGGCGAACCGGTAACTATTTCTAATATTGAGAAAAAAGTTAGAGAAGAATATGAAAGCGTTTCTAGCAAATTCAAAAATGCTAACTATGACGAAATGGGAAACCAAGTAAAAAATGGTGCTGAAAAAGTTGCCAACGGATTTGGTAATGTTATCATGAAAATATTTGGTGCTTTTGCTAAAGTTTTAGGTGCATTTATTCTAATTTTCTCAGCTTTGGCTTTGGTTGCCGTGGTAATCACTTCAATTGTAATGGTGTTTTCATCATCAATGCCAGATAATAAAATCGTAGAGTTTTTCGAAACACCACTTGGTTTAGAAACACCACTTTGGATACAAGGAATCCTTTTTCTTTTTGCCGCAGGAATTCCGTTATTCTTCATTCTAATTTTAGGATTAAAATTATTAGTAACCAATTTAAAATCAATAGGAAATGTTGCCAAATATAGTTTACTAGGAATTTGGATTATATCAGTAGGAATATTAATTTCGTTAGGAATAAATGAGTTTAACCAATTAGCTTATGCTGGAAAAACAGTTCAAAAAGAAACAATCAACATTTCGGCAAACGATACGATCAAAGTAAAATTTAGATACAACGATTTTTTCTCAAAAAGTATTTATGATCGCGATGACATTAGAATAGCGCAGGATTCAATGGGTAATCCTGTAATTTATTCTACTAATGTTGGAATTCATTTAAAAAGAACTGACAATCCATCGCCTTACATTCAAATTGAAACAAGAGCGCACGGAAAATCATTTGCCGAAGCTAATGAAAGAGCAAAAAAAATAAAATATGGTTTCAAAATTGTTGGAAACGAATTGATATTAGATAATTACTTTTTGACAGATACCAAAAATAAATTACGCAATCAACGTGTTGACATCTATTTGTATTTACCAAACGGTATTGTGTATTATCCTGATGCAAATGTAGAACATTATTTAGACGGTTCCAATGCTGATTTCGATTACTATTATGGACCAGAAGGTTATAAATACAAAGTGGAAAGCGACAAACTAAGATGTTTAGATTGCCCTGAAAGTGAAAACACAAACGATGTTCAAACGGAAGAAATCAACATAACAGAAACTAACGACACGGTAAAATCAGTTTCGGTAAAAGTGAATGGCAAAGAAATTCTTAACGATACCAAAGGAAAAAAATCAAAGCTTATAATTGACAAAAACGGAATAATCATTAAAACCGAATAATCATGGTAAAATTTATAATCTTTTGCTCAAAAGCAATAATTGTAACCGCAGCAAGTTTGTTACTAACTTCTTGTAATTGGACGGTAGATTTAGGCGACGGTATTACCGGAAGCGGAAATATTGTTAAAGAAACTAGAAAACTAGATACTTTTACAAAAGTTGATGTTAAAACAGGAATTGACTGCGAAATAAAACAAGCAGACAACTTTGAAGTACTTGTAGAAGCTGACGACAATGTAATTAAAGAAATCAAAACCCGAGTAGAAAACGGAACGCTAATTATAGAATCGGATTTTGGAAATTATCACAATGCTACGAGAAAAGTAACAGTAACGATGCCAAAAATTGATAATCTAGAAACTTCAAGTGGCGCAACATTAAAGTCATTGAATGTACTAACTGGAACTAATATATCGCTAAAATCAAGCAGCGGAAGCGAAATGGATGTAAACGTAGAATCGGATACTGTTTCACTCGAAACTTCTAGCGGAAGCGAACAAAACGTAAAAGGAAAAGCATTAACTGTATTTGCTTCTTCTTCTAGCGGAAGTTCAATTGATGCCGACGAATTGTTAGCCAATGATGTTTCGGCACAATCATCCAGCGGAAGTTCAATAGACGTTCATTCAATTGTAAATCTAAACGGAAAAGCATCCAGCGGAAGTTCTATAAACTACAAAGGAAATCCAAAACAAGTTACTAAAGAAGAAACTTCTGGCGGAAGCGTTTCACGATAATAAAAGTTAATAAAGCATCTCAATGAAAATTGGGATGTTTTTTTTTCTATTTTTGACAAAATAATCATTTAAAAAGATGAAAAAATTTTTAGTACTCATTTTACTTTTATCAACTGCAACTCATTTTGCCCAAAAGAAAGAAAAGGTAAAAGGTTCAAAAATTGTAACTATCGAACAAAAAACAGTAGAAAATTTTAAATCTATTGAAGTAGAAGACAATCTAGAAGTATTTTTAGTCAAAGGAAACGAATGCGGTTTAGAAATTGAAGCCGATGACAATCTTCACGAATTTATTGAATACAAATTATCCGGAAGCAATCTAAGAGTTACCACTTCAAAAGACATTTCGAGCTATAAAAAACTAAGCATCAGAATTACCTATACCAGCGATTTAGATATGATTATCGCTAAAAATGAAACCAATGTAACAGCGCTTTCTGATGTTGATTTAACTACTGTAACCTTCAAAAGTTATGATTTTGCCAAATTATATTTGAATGCCAAATGCAAGAATTTCACATTAATGGCAAATGATAAATCTAAAATTGAATTGAATTTAAAATCAGAAAAAGCAGCAATTGATGTAAGCAAAAATGCCCAAGTAAAAGCACTAATTGTAAGCACCGATTTACTGTTTGACATGTATCAAAAATCAACCGCAATTATCGAAGGCGATGTCAACACATTGAAACTTCGATTAGACAACAATTCCGATTTTAATGGAAGCAAATTAACCGCTGTAAATACACAACTTTTTGCCGAAGCTTATGCCAATGGAAAAATTAATGCAAAGACTAATATTGTGATAGACATTGCTGGAAAATCAGAAATAGAGGTTTTTGGCGAACCAAAATTCGAAATAAAACGTTTCACCGACAGCGCAGCTTTGAGAAAAAAACCAATCAAATAAAAAACAAAATGCCATCAAATTGATGGCATTTTTTTATAGTGAAAATCTAAAATTTAGTCTAACGAAGCTAAATAACGTTCCGCATCCAAAGCTGCCATACAACCTGTTCCAGCAGCAGTAATCGCTTGACGATAAACATGATCTGCAGCATCACCAGCAACAAAAACTCCAGCAACATTTGTTTTTGAACTTCCAGGAACATTCACAATGTAACCTGTTTCGTCTAAAGTGATATAATCTTTAAAAATATCAGTATTTGGTTTGTGACCAATAGCTACAAAGAAACCAGTTGCAGGAATATCTACAATTTCGCCAGTCGTTTTGTTTTTTGCTTTAACCAAATTTACCACTTGACCATCACCAACAACTTCCACCGTATCGTGATTCATCAAAATTTCAATATTCTCCGTTTTTCTCACACGTTCTTCCATAATTCTAGAAGCTCTAAACTTTTCACTTCTAACAAGCATGGTAACTTTTTTACAAAGTTTAGATAAATAATGAGCTTCTTCACATGCCGAATCTCCAGCACCAACAATTACAACTTCTTGATTTCTATAGAAAAATCCATCACAAACTGCACAAGCAGAAACTCCACCACCAGTTTGTAAATAATGTTGCTCAGAATCTAATCCTAAATATTTAGCCGAAGCACCAGTTGAGATAATCACTGTTTGAGCGTGAATTTCTTTCGTATCATTAATCCAAACTTTATGAACATCGCCCGAAAAATCAACTTTTGTTGCCCAACCATCGCGAACATCAGTTCCAAAACGTTGCGCTTGTGCTTGTAGCTGAACCATCATTTCTGGACCAGTTACACCATCAGGATAACCCGGAAAATTTTCAACTTCGTTAGTTGTTGTTAATTGTCCACCAGGTTGCGTTCCTTGGTATAAAACCGGATTCATATTAGCTCTAGCAGCATAAATTGCGGCAGTATAACCTGCAGGACCAGAACCTATAATTAAACATTTTACTTTTTCTATTGTATCTGACATGATTGTAAATTATTAGGTTGCAAATGTAATGTTTTATGCCAAATGGAAAAAGTAAAACAGATTGCTAAAAGCTATATTTTGATAAAAAATAACAATGAAATAAAACAAAAAAAGAGATTTCTAAAACTAGAAATCTCTTTTTGTCGGGGTGGCAGGATTCGAACCTGCGACCTCCTGCTCCCAAAGCAGGCGCGATAACCGGGCTACGCTACACCCCGAAAATGTGGGTGCAAATATACCACTAATAATTACTAAACAAAATATTTTTAATAGAAATTCCATTTTTTTTACAAAAAAAGTTACCGCATAACATTTCTGAAAAAAAACAAAAAAAGCTTCCGATATAATTTCTATTTTTGTTGCAGTAAAAAACACAACTAACTATGCTTATTATTGGAATTGCTGGTGGAACTGGAAGTGGAAAAACAACCGTTGTTCACCAAATCATGAATGAATTACCCGAAACCGAAGTTGGTGTCATTTCTCAAGACTCATATTACAAAGAAAATACAAATTTGAGTTTTGAAGAAAGAGCTTTAATTAATTTTGATCACCCAAGAGCAATCGACTTTGAATTACTTGTAAGTCATTTAAAAGAATTAAAAGAAGGAAAAACAATTGAACAACCCGTTTATTCTTTTATTACTCACAATAGAACTGACGATACCATCGTTACCCATCCAAGAAAAGTAATGATTGTGGAAGGAATATTAATTTTGTCAAATGCCGAACTAAGAGATTTATTTGATGTAAAAGTTTTTGTTCACGCCGATTCTGACGAAAGATTAATCAGAAGATTAAAAAGAGATATTGCCGAGCGCGGACGTGATATGGAAGAAGTTTTAAACCGCTACCAAACCACCTTAAAACCTATGCATCAGCAATTTATAGAACCAACAAAAGCATTTGCCGACATCATTATTCCAAACGACAAATACAACACCGTTGCCATTGACGTCGTTAGAGCAGTAATTAACCAAAGAATTACCTAAATTTACAAAAAGAACATCCTAAATAATGGAAACCAAACAAAAACTAACCGATAAATATCCTATCCTGAAAATACTCGGAAACCGATACCTTATTGTGTTAGTTTTTTTTGTGGTTTGGATAACATTTGTAGACACAACTTCCTACATGGAACATCGCGTTCTCAACAAAGAAATTGAAGAACTCGAAGAAAATAAAAAATACTACCAAGACGAAATAAAAAAGGACGAAGAGAACATCAAACAACTCAAAAATCCTGACCACGTAGAAAAATACGCTCGCGAAAAATACTATATGAAACGCGACAGCGAAGACATCTACATCATCGAATTTGAAGAAGACAGAATAAAAGATAGCATCGAAGGAGCAAAACGATAGGCATTTCATTCTATGTAATTCCTGCTTTCCGTTTCAATCTGTCATTGCGAGGAACGAAGCAATCTCATCAAACTTGGTTTTTCGCAATGACAGGATTTCCACTGCAATCAGGGCTAGTTGGCAAACTTTAAACTAGAATACACATTTCTTTAAAATTCAATTTCTAAAATAAACCCATTTATTCACGTTTTTTACGCAGCTAAAAGCATATACCAATTTTGCAAAAAATCAAATTAAAATCGGTCAAAAAAGATAAATTTTAACTAAGTTTGAAGTATCAAAAAGCAAAATACTTGTGAGCACAAACAAACCCCTTTTTTCAGATTTTGAAACCATCAGTTCCAAACAATGGAAACAACAAATTCAGTACGAATTAAAAGGTGCTGATTACAATGAAACACTCGTTTGGGAAAGTCCAGAAGGCATCAAAGTTAAACCATTTTATCACCATGACGAAGTGGAAGAAAGTAATTCCAATTTCGCAATTAATTCTCCAAAAGAAACGTTTAAAATCCTTCAAAACATTTTCGTTCACGATGTTAAAAAATCAAACGAACGTGCAATAAA
This sequence comes from Flavobacterium solisilvae, assembly GCF_012911605.1. GTDB lineage: Bacteria > Bacteroidota > Bacteroidia > Flavobacteriales > Flavobacteriaceae > Flavobacterium > Flavobacterium solisilvae. Next base: position 26,278 of record NZ_JAAMPT010000196.1, read on the forward strand.
CACTTTAAATCGCGGTGCAGAAAACATTCGATTTACCATTGAAAATGAGACTATTTCTATAGAAAGTTTAATGCAAAATCTTCCTTTAGAAAAAACAACTTACTATTTTTATTTGCCTTTTCTCTCAATCGATTTCGTTTCCAAACTAAAAGATTTTGCTGCTAAAAATCAGGCGAAATTCATAATCCAAATCGATCCAATTGGACAACTTTGCAAAGACGGAAATTGGTTTGAAAACCTTGAAAACGATTTTGAAAAACTAAATACAATTTCAAAATTTCAAATTCCAACTATTAATATCAACACTGGAATTTACCAAAACGCTGGAGCGAATATCGTGCAACAATTAGCTTATACTTTGGCACATGCAAACGAATATTTCAACAGAATTCCAGCAATAAATCAACCCATAACCATAGAAGTTTCGGTTGGAACAAATTATTTTTTTGAAATTGCAAAACTTCGTGCATTACGATTATTGTTTTCAACTTTAGCCAAAGAATACAACCATAATTTTGATTGTCATATCATTGCTACGCCAACAAAACGCAACAAAACACTATACGATTACAACGTAAATATGCTTCGAACCACAACCGAATGCATGTCAGCTATTCTTGGTGGTGCAAATGCAATTGCCAATTTACCTTATGATGCATTATACCATAAAGACAATGAATTTGGCGATAGAATTTCGAGAAATCAACTATTAGTTTTAAAACACGAAAGCTATTTCGACAAAGTAAGTAATCCTGCTGATGGTGCTTATTATATTGAAAATCTAACACAACAATTAGCCGAAAAAGCATTAGAATTATTCAAAGACATTGAGAAAAATGGTGGTTTGATTACTCAGTTAATCGAAGGAAACATTCAGAAAAAAATTCAAGAAAGTGCTGCAAAAGAGCAAGATTTATTCGATAGCGGAAAAGAAGTTTTATTAGGAACGAACAAATATCCAAACAAAAACGACCAAATGAAAAACGATTTGGAATTGTATCCTTTTGTAAAACAAAATCCGAGAAAAACATTAATTGTTCCAATTATTGAAAAACGTTTGGCTGAGAAATTAGAACAAGAACGATTAGCTTTGGAATAAGATGATAGGATTTTCAACAATATTATTTATAATTGGACTTTTAGTAGTTAGCTATGGAATATCACAATTATACAAAGACAAAACACAAAAAAAGAAAGCTAAATTCTACATCTTAATTGGCTTAATTACAGCATTAAGTCCATTTATTTTTGTTTTATTTTATGTTTTAGTTAGTCGATTATAAGAATGTAAAATAATATTAATCATTAAAATTTATAAACTTTCAGAAAAAGAAGACTATGGAAGCAATTAGAAGATTTGTAAAAGTAAAAAATCATCAAGTAAATATTACTTTACCTGACGATTTTATTGCAGATGAAGTAGAAGTTATCATTTTGGCAAAAAATGAAATTGACTATCAACTTTCAGATGAACAGATTCAACTTTTGGATGATCGATTAAATGAACCTGAAACAGAATACATCACATCAACAGAATCGTTAAATCGATTAAAAGAGAAGTATGGATTTTAAAATTATTGTTTCTAAAAAAGCACAAAAAGAAATTGAAAATGCTATAGAATACTATTCTGAAATTAATTCAAAACTTGCCTTACGATTTTACAATGAATTATCTGAAACCTATAAAAAACTAGAACTAAATCCTGATTATCAAATAAGACATAAAAATTATAGAGCAATTCCGTTAAAAGTATTTCCTTTTTTATTGTTCTATGTTTATGATGAAAAGAGTAAAATTATCAAAATTCTTTCTTGTTTTCACACTTCAAAAAACACAAAAAAATATCCTAAATAGTTTAAAAAACTATGAGAAAAAACATACAAAATATAACGTTGGAAAATTCCAAAAAAGAAATTCCAAATTCCAAAAACTTGAAACAAACTTTTCAAACAGCCGAAGGCATTGAAGTAAAACCAACTTACTCCAAAGAAGACATTGAAAATTTAGAACACATTGGTTTTGGAGCAGGATTTGCGCCTAATCTTCGCGGACCATACGCAACTATGTACGTTCGTCGTCCTTGGACCATTCGCCAATATGCCGGATTTTCAACAGCCGAAGAAAGTAATGCATTCTACAGAAGAAATCTTGCTGCTGGACAAAAAGGTTTATCGGTTGCGTTTGATTTGGCTACGCATCGTGGTTACGATTCTGACCACGAACGCGTTTTTGGCGATGTTGGAAAAGCTGGTGTTGCCATCGATTCAGTGGAAGACATGAAAATTCTTTTCGACCAAATTCCATTAGGTGAAATGTCAGTTTCTATGACGATGAATGGTGCCGTTTTACCTATTATGGCATTTTATATCGTTGCTGCCGAAGAACAAGGTGTTGCTCCGGAATTACTTTCGGGAACAATTCAAAATGATATTTTGAAGGAATTTATGGTTCGAAATACCTATATCTATCCGCCAACACCATCGATGAAAATCATTGCCGATATTTTTGAATATACAAGCAAAAAAATGCCAAAATTCAACTCGATTTCTATTTCGGGTTACCACATGCAAGAAGCTGGAGCAACTGCCGATATTGAATTGGCATATACTTTAGCCGACGGTTTAGAATACATCAGAACTGGTTTAGCAGCAGGAATGAAAATCGATGAATTTGCTCCTCGCCTTTCGTTCTTTTGGGCAATTGGAATGAACCATTTTATGGAAATTGCCAAAATGCGTGCTGGAAGAATGTTGTGGGCAAAATTGCTCAAACAATTCAATCCAAAAGATGAAAAATCATTGGCTTTGCGAACCCATTGTCAAACTTCGGGTTGGAGTTTAACAGAGCAAGATCCGTTTAATAATGTGGCGCGAACTTGTATTGAAGCAGCAGCAGCAGCATTTGGCGGAACACAATCGTTGCATACTAACGCACTCGATGAAGCGATTGCATTACCAACCGATTTCTCGGCTAGAATTGCTCGTAATACACAAATCTTTCTGCAAGAAGAAACCAAAATTTGCAAAACGGTCGATCCTTGGGCAGGAAGCTATTATGTAGAAAGTTTGACCAACGAAATTGCACAAAACGCTTGGAAACTCATTGAAGAAGTAGAAGAATTAGGCGGCATGACCAAAGCCATCGAAGCTGGAATTCCGAAATTGCGTATTGAAGAAGCTGCGGCTCGAAAACAAGCAAGAATTGATAGCAGTCAAGATATTATTGTTGGCGTAAATAAATATCGTTTAGAAAAAGAAGATCCGTTACAGATTTTGGATGTTGATAACGATATGGTACGCAAGCAACAAATTGAGCGTTTGACACAAATAAAAGCTACTCGCGATAACAATAAAGTTGCTGAATGTTTAGCAAAATTAACCGAAAGCGCTAAATCCCACATGCATGGGAATGACAACGCTGAAAATTTACTATCTTTAGCCGTAGAAGCAGCCAGAAATAGAGCAACATTAGGTGAAATTAGTGATGCGCTGGAAGCAGTTTTTGGAAGATATAAAGCACAAATTAGAAGTTTTAGCGGCGTGTATAGTAAAGAAATTAAAAACGACGAGAGTTTTGAAAAAGCAAAACAACTAGCCGATGCCTTCGCCAAAAAAGAAGGTCGTCGTCCTAGAATTATGATTGCTAAAATGGGACAAGATGGTCATGATCGTGGCGCAAAAGTGGTTGCTACTGGTTATGCCGATGTTGGTTTTGACGTTGATATTGGTCCACTTTTCCAAACGCCACAAGAAGCCGCAAAACAAGCAGTAGAAAATGATGTGCATATTTTGGGCGTTTCGTCTCTTGCTGCTGGACATAAAACCTTGGTTCCGCAAGTTATTGACGAACTAAAAAAATATGGTCGCGAAGATATTATGGTAATCGTTGGCGGTGTAATTCCGGCGCAAGATTACCAATTCCTTTTTGATGCTGGTGCAGTTGCCGTTTTTGGTCCTGGAACAAAAATTAGCGATGCTGCCATTAGTATTTTAGAAGTACTTATGGAAGAATAATTACTAAACCTGACAGATTTAAAAACCTGTCAGGTTTATTTTTTTTCTATATTTATGCTTTATCAAAAAAACATGAAATACTTCACTTTCCTCCTAGTACTACTTTTATGTTCCTGCAGTTCAATCAAAATTAAAGAACTCAAAGACGATTATACCCAACCGTTAACTGGAAAAGTAAAATCAATAAACGCTACAATTTATGAGTACCGAATTGTAAAAAATGACACAACCGTTTGGACAAAAAGCAATTTGATGGAATTTGACGCCGATAACCATTTGGTCAAAGAAACCAAAATAAACGAAGATGAAACAACGGAATTCATTTATAAATATACTGGTGATTTATTAACTGAAAAAACTTCGCCTCAAGACAAAAATAATTTCAAAACAGTCTTTAATTATGATAGTAACCAAAATTGCATAGAGGAAAAAGCTTTTAATAACGATAGGACTTTTCACGTTGTTACCCAGAATTTTGACAAACACAACAATATTATTGAAGTGAATAGAGCTTTTTTTGGAAAGATGAATCATAAAACCAAAAACACATACAACTACAAAGAAAAAACAATTCTTAGTGAAAAATTTATGGATACCATTTATGATGTAGTGATAAAAACCAAAATGACGTTCAATAAAAAAGGCTTCATTACCCGAACTGAAACTTTGATAGGAAACAAACCTAATAATTTCGACCAATACCAATTTGATACCGCTGGAAATCTACTTCAAAAAACTACTCATTATAGTGACGGAACGATCAAAGAAACGTTTAGTTACCAAAATACCTACGACAAAAAAGGAAATATCATCGCTAGAAAAAAATTCTACAACGGAAAATTGGTTGGAAAAACTACGTTTGATATTACGTATTGGTAGCTTTCATAATTACATCCACCGCCATTACACCTTCCAGAAAATCAATAGCTTTCACTTCTTCAAAAAAATCAATTTCGGTTTCGTGAGGTAGAAAGTCGGAGATAATCCTAACGATAAAATCCTGAGGCTTTTTTAGATACATAAAGGTGTAATCTTCCATATTGACTACGGTTTTTTCGGCTAAATCAGTAGTGCGCACAAATTTATCTGAGGTTAACGAAGCCAAACACGGCAAACCCAACTTAGGTTCGGCAAGGATTGGCGCACCGTTTTCAAACAAACCACCTTCGTAGCCATAGAGCGACGCATTGGTGATTTCGATAGGTTTACCCAATTGAAGATAATCGGGTAAGTGCGTTGTTTTTCCTACCACAGCGGCAAAACCTATTAAGATACAAACATCGTGTGGCGGCAACTGCATCATAGCTTTAGCCGTGCTTTCACGACCAATACCGGAAACAATTACCTCATAAGTAGCATTCAAATTAGGAATACGAGCCAAAGCGTTTAGCACTTTCTCGCGCTCAATGTCCATTGGGGTAAGGATGATAATTTTCAAGGTTATAGTGTTTGGGTGCAAAATAAGGGAATTCAAAGGAATTATTGGAAAATTCATTTTTAATTTTACTCGTATTAATATAGATTCTTATTTTAGGAATAGTCATAGCTATTTTTTAATATATTTGAGTTTTAAATATTAGAGATTGACTATAAACTCACAATCGAATATAGCCACTTCTAATAGCGACAATATATGAATTAGCAGACATGTTTTGAGAACAACTACAATAATATTATTTCTATTTATCTCCAATTGTTTTTCACAAAATGATTGTAACAGATATTCCAATGATTATATTCCCAAAAACCTAATAGAAGCCTTAAATTATCTTGATTGTAAATGGTCAAAAAATGATAAAGACATCTTTAAAAACAAGGAAGAACAAGATGCCGTATCTGAAATACATTTTAGTACTGGTTTAAATATTAGAAATAGTTGGGGTTTATGGGGAAAACGAAGAAATTCCCTTAAACGATATTTTATCCGAAAAGGTGTTTTTCACCCTGATGACATTTCTTCAATAATTCTCACTTCATTTCACAGACACATTAATAACAAAGAAATAGGTCTCGATGAACAAATAAAACACTATAAAGAGTATTGGAAAAAAGCGAAAGTTAAAAAAGAAAAAGAGATTCAGGCACAGGAAATCGAAAGCAGAAATGAATTTGAATCATTTAAAATCAGCGACAGCGTCAAAATAGCTTATAATCTACATGAGAATAAAACGATTTGGGCATATCGAATTCAAAAATATCCAGACTTAAATGAAGTAGCTAATTGTTACGTTTCAGGAATTGTAACTAGGAAAAAAACTAAATTAAAAAAGAGAAAATATATTCTTTATATCAAAGTTACTGATATGTGTGGATACAATGATGCTATACAAAATGGAATTGAGAACAATCGATTAAGTTTAAACAAAGAATATGATTTTAGCTTAATGAATTACAAGATAACAAAAGTTCAAAATAACTCTACTAACAGCGATTTAGTAAAATAGCTGATTGTTTATAATCCCCCGCTAGTTCAAACATCTTGCTCGTACCCGCAAACAAAGAAAACAAACCTGTAACAATTCTTCGAAAAAAAAGTATTTATTGGTACGAGTGTAACGCTCGCACTAGCGATAAAAAATTGATGTTTTTACTAGAAACCTGACAGGTTTTAAAAACCTGTCAGGTTTAAGAAATTACCCATCAAAACTCTCATCCTTAAACCCAATCAAATACAATTTATCCTTGGCTCGGGTAACGGCTGTGTACAACCATCGAACGTAATCTACAGTAATTCCATCGGGTAAATAAGGTTGTTCGATAAAAACGGTGTTCCATTGTCCGCCTTGACTTTTGTGACACGTAATCGCATAAGAGAATTTCACTTGCAAAGCGTTGAAATATTCGTTGTTTTTTACCTTTAGGAATTTACGGTATTGCGGTTCGCCTTCGTAGTCTTTCATCACTTCTTGATACAAGGCATTGCTTTCTTCATAGGTTAATGACGGCGATTCGCTGGTAATGGTATCGAGTAATACAATGGTTTCAAATGGTTTTTGGTTTGGATAATCAACCATTCTAATTTTGACTTTGGCAAACTTAAATCCGTATAATTCCACAAACTTAAAGATTTCCAAAACTTCTACAATATCGCCATTGGCAATAAATCCGGCTTCATCGGTTTCTTTGAGCCAAAAATAATTGTTCTTCACGACCATTAAATAATCGCCAACGGAAAGTTCGCTGTCTTTGTCCAAAATTCGGGTTCGGATTTGCTGATTGTATTGGTTCGCTCGTTTATTGGAACGAACGATAAAACAGGTATCTTCAATACTGTAATTGCTGTAAGCACTTTGAATAGCATCTTGAATATCATAACCATCGGTTAAGCGAACGATGTCTTTAAAACCTTTTACCTTAAACTGAATATCGGTTAAAAAGGTTTCTTTGAGTAATTCGCGCAATTGCGTTGCATTATACAAAATCCCCGATTTTTCTTCCTGACGCATTACTTCGTCTAACTCAATGGACAGCACGGTTTTATCATAATGCAAAGCCAAACTATCGGTATCCAATGCTGGGCTAACTTCCATTTGAACTGGTGGCAACTGCGCCGTATCGCCAAGCAAAATCATTTTGCAATTTTGACCATTATAAATATAAAAAATCAAATCGTCGAGCAACGAACCGTTTTCATACAGTTTCGAATCGGCAGCAACATCCGAAATCATCGAAGCTTCATCGACTATAAAAATGGTATTCTTGAATTTATTGGCTTGCGTAGTAAACGAAACACCGCCACCTTTTCCTTTTTTGGGAAAATAAATCCGTTTGTGAATGGTAAAAGCGGGTTTATTGGAATAATTTGCAATGACTTTTGCCGCACGACCAGTTGGTGCTAGCAAAACCGCTTTCATATTAATATCGTTCAAACTATTAACAATGGTAGAAATCACTGTTGTTTTTCCCGTTCCGGCATAACCTTTCAAGACAAATATTTGCTCATCATTTTTATCCGTTAAAAACTCGGAAATCATCTGAAAAAAAACATTCTGCTTCAAAGTGGGCTGAAACGGGAATTTATTTTTCAAAATACTGTAAAACTGATGTGGAAGCATTAAAAGGCTTTGTTTTTTTTTTGAGTTCAAAGATACTCATTGGAAATTAGAATTCAGAAATTAGAAATTAGAATTTGAGTTTTTTATCTAACCACGAAGTTCACAAAGAAGTCACAAAGTTTCACTAAGTAAAAAAGCTTTTTGTGTGCTTTGTGGAATAACTTTGTGAACTTTGTGGTTAAATTTGTAAGTTTGCCTTTTCTATAAATTTATGTGGCAAAACACCAGCGTTATCGATAAAATGTACCGAAAATTGACGGTTCAGGTTTCACTGAACGGTTTGTCGTTTGCTACTTTTGATACGCTGACCAATAAGCCACTGGTTATTCAAAAAATAACGTTAGGAAAGTTTGAAAAAAACACACGCATCGAAGATTTATTTAATGATGCATTCCTGAAATATCCCGAACTCAAAGCTGGCTATGACGAAGTGGTAATTATTCACAGCAATAATTTATCGACTTTTGTTCCCACAGCATTGTTTGACGAAGAATATTTAGGCAGTTATCTTCAGTTTAATACCAAGGTTTTTGAAACCGATTTTTTTGCGTTTGACCAATTGGAAAAACATGAAATGAATAATGTTTACATTCCGTATGTGAACATGAATAACTTTTTTATCGATCAGTTTGGTTCGTTTGATTACAAACATGCCAATACTATTTTGGTGGAAAAATTATTGGATCTTTCGAGAAATAACGACGAAAGAAAAATGTTTGTTCACGTGAGCGAAACGCATTTTGAAATTATAGTCATCCGAAACCAAAAATTGGAACTATACAATTCATTTGATTATAAAACGCCCGAAGATTTTATTTACTACATTCTTTTTGCGGCAGAACAATTGCACTTAAATCCAGAGCATTTTAAATTGGAATTATTAGGCAACATCAACGAAGAAAGTCCGCTGTTTCAAATGGCATTCAAATATGTTCGAAATGTTTCTTTATTCAATGTGAATTTTATTTTCAATTCCTTTTCCGAAGCTGAAAACCGCGAACATTTTATATTACTTCATTCATGAGAATCATTTCCGGAAAATACAAAGGTAGACGAATAATGCCACCCAAAAATCTTCCTGTTCGTCCAACGACCGATATGAGCAAAGAAGCATTATTCAATGTGTTGAACAATCATTTCAATTTCTCGGAACTGAAAATTTTGGAACTTTTTGCCGGAACTGGAAGCATTAGTTATGAATTTGCTTCGCGTGGTTGTACTCCTATTTTATGTGTTGACGGCGATATGGGTTGTGTAAACTTCATCAAGAAAACTGCCAAAGAATTTGACTTTGACATTACGGCATTAAAAAGTGATGTTTTTAAATTCTTAGAAAAACACACCGGAAACTACGACATTATTTTTGCCGATCCGCCGTATGGAATGGAGCAAAAGGAATTCGAAAAAATCGTCGAACTTATTTTTGAAAACGAACTTCTGGACGAAGAAGGAATGCTTGTTGTAGAACATTCTAAATATACCAAACTGGATCAAATGAGTAATTTTTCTTTTCAAAAAAGTTATGGAGGTTCTGTTTTTTCTTTCTTTGAGTTCGAAATAGAAGATGAAAATGAGGATGAGGATTTAGAAGGTGAAGAAGAGTAAAATCATTTTATCCTTACTTAGTTTTTAATGACAATTTTTAGTCAGTTCAAGTGATTTTTGAAAAAAATCGTATCGAGAACAAGAAAAATTTCATTAAAAACGGGTTCTCGATACATTTTTTGTTCCGTTTCTCTACACAAAAAATACTCGAACTGACGATTTAACACTCACAACCAAAAAGTTGTTACTTTATCCTTCCTAGATTTTCGTCAATACTTTTCTCTTTAAATTCTGAATTTTTTATTTCTACTTTTTTATCTTCATAGGTAATATAACTTGACACTAACACAAGTAAAAAAATAGCAAGGGCAACAACTAATTTCATAATTTTTTATTTGCCACAAAATTGTTTCAATAATTCATTAGCCTAAGTTAATTAGAGGTTAATCGACGGTTAAAAGTTTTAATTTGAAACAAATGCATTATTTTTGACATTCATTTACATTATATGAAGAAAAAAATAAATCTGTTAATTGGTTTTTCAGCACTGATATTGTTGCTGCTTTGTGCGATTCAGGTTTATTTGGTCAAAACTGCCTATGACTATAAAGTAGAACAATTTCATACCGAAGTAAAAGAAAAAATTGGCAACATTACTAATAATTATACCGAACTTGATTCTAGTGTTTTCCTAAAAAAAGATGCACTTTATAAAAGTTTATTGGAAAAAATAATTCATAACAAAAGTTACCGTTACAACGTTAAAAATGATTTGTTAGCCAATGAATATCGGGATATTTTAACGCTACGTTTAAGAGAAAAACTAAATAAAGAATTTCCCGAAAGCGAAATTAATTTTGCCGTTGTCGTTAATAAATTCATTGTCTTCAACAACACTACCGAAACCGATACTGTTTTTTCTGAAAAACCGACAATAGAAAATTCCATTTATGGCGATTTAGCTTCGCTGGACAATGCTTTTTTAGTCCGAAATTATATTGGAACAACCAGCGGAATTCGAAATGATGACTACAAACTATTAACGGAAGATTGCTTGTATGTTTCGGTTCACAACATGGAGCAAATTATTTTAGGTAGAATGACTTCGATACTTGCTTTGGCTATTTTTTCGATGGTGGTTTTGATAAGTCTTTTTGTCATTACTATAAAATCATTAATCAAACAGAAAAAAGTAAGCGATGTCAAAACCGATTTTATCAACAATATCACTCACGAATTAAAAACACCTTTAACCACATTAAGCGTTTCAACCAAAATGCTTTCCCGTCAAGAAGTGAAAGAAAATGAAGCCGTTTTTAATAATTTAATCAATACCGTTGAACGTCAAAACAACCGTTTGCAAAACATTATTGATCAAGTGATGAGTAATTCTCTAGGATTTGAAGAAATCGAATTACAAAAAGAAAAACTAAAACCTCATTCGCTACTAAAAAGTATAATTTCTGATTTCAATTTAGCCTATCCAACTATTGGAATTCAAACTATTTTTGACCAATCCGAAATTGCATTGACGTTAGATAAATTTCATTTAACAACAGCTGTTACCAATGTTTTGGAAAATGCTGTAAAATATGGTTGCAACAATATCACTATTAGTACCAAAAACGAAAACGGACATTTTCAAATCAGCATTCAAGATGATGGTATTGGAATTTCAAAACAAAAACAACATTTGCTATTTGAAAAATTCTATCGTGTAGAACAAGGCAATTTGCACAATACCAAAGGACTTGGATTGGGTTTATATTATGTAGATCAAATTGTAAAAGCACATAAAGGTTCGGTTAATGTCATGAGCGAATTAGGAAAAGGCGCTTCATTTACTATCAGTTTACCAACTGCTTAACCTATGAAAAAAGTACTTTTAGCCGAAGACGATGTTGATTTTGCTAATGTATTGAAGCAATATCTGGAAATTCATCAGTTTGAAATTTATTGGGCAAAAGACGGTGAAGATGCTTGGCAGGCTTTCAATAAAAACTACTTTGACATTTGCATTTTTGATGTGATGATGCCTAAAATTGACGGATTTACGTTAGCCGAAAAATGCGTAGAACTAAAACCTGAAATTCCTTTTTTATTCCTAACTGCACGAAATCAAAGTGAAGACAAAATCAAAGGACTAAAACTTGGTGCCGATGATTATATTGTCAAACCATTTGAAGCCGATGAATTGGTTTTGCGTTTGACTAATATTTTAAAACGAACTTCACGACAAAAACCATTGGACGTAATTCAAAATGACATTCAAATTGGCTTGTACCTTTTTGACACCAAACGCTTGGAGTTAAGAACCGAAAACAGCAAACAACAACTCACGGAGAAAGAAGCAGCTTTGCTCACTTTTTTGTTCCAAAACAAAAATCAATTATTAAAACGTGAAGAAATATTACGTTCCGTTTGGAATAATGAAGATTATTTTTCCGGTCGAAGTATGGACGTTTACATCAGTAAATTGCGGAAATATTTTGCTGATGATAAAACTATTTCGATAGAAAGCATTCGAAATATTGGTTTGGAGTTTAAAACAAAAAAAGCAGACCTGTAAGCCGGATTCTGTATTCGCCGAAACGAACCCTTATCATTTATCTAGTTCCGCAATTACTCACGGAATCAATCTTCCTACCCTTCGACAACGGACGAGTAACCCTTAAATGTCGATATACTTGGAATTTCACCGCATAGAGTTTACATGGTTTCACTACAGCCGAACTGTACATACTTTCTGTTGCACTTGTCCTCGCCTTTCGACGGTTGGGCGTTACCCAATATGCTACTCTTTGGTGTCCGGACTTTCCTTCCGCCAAGGCGGACGATAAGGCGGTCTGCGTGGCAAAGGTAGAATATTAGATATTAGATATTAGATATTAGATTAGATTTTTTATCTTTAAAGAAAATATATCATGAAAATAAAGTTTTCGTTTTTCTTTTCACTTCTACACATAATTAACTCTTTTGCTTGTGATTGTCCACCAATTAAAAAAAAGAATATTGTTGAAAATGGTATAAAAAATTATGATTTAGTGTTTTATGGTGAAGTAATAAAATCAGACACTATAAATGAAACATACTCTTTTAAAGTTATTGATTTTTTCAAAGGTAAAGTAAATGGAAAGTATATAGAAGGAAAAACTAATTCAAATTGCTCAATTCTCCCTAAGAAAGGCGATTTGTGGATTGTTTACACAGAAATAAATAACGATAGTTATATTGACTTAAGTATTTGTAGCCCTTCTCAGTCTTTTGAATATGGATTAGGATTTGCTATTCCGCCACCACCAAGACCTAAATTGATTGATGATAAAAATATTTTAGCTTTAGAAATAGGATTGAATTTGCAAGAATATAAAAATGAAAACCTAAAAACATTCATATATCAACTCGAAAAACTAAGACAATACAAACAAAATCAGAATGCTGTTTCTGAAAATATGAAAAATGATTTCTATCAAAAAATACTAATTGTATCTTTAATAGTTAATGCAATCTTGTTTTTAATCCTTATTTTCGTTTTGATAAAAAGAAAATAATTTTTAATAAGATATTTGATATCTAATATTTGATATTTGATATTTCAAAACCTATATTTGTAATCCAATAAATTTCTAATGGAACAATTTGTAGTATCAGCCCGAAAGTATCGTCCACAAACGTTTAAAGACGTTGTTGGACAACAAGCGATTACCAATACTTTGCTGAATGCTATTGAAAACAACCATTTGGCGCAAGCCTTACTTTTTACTGGTCCAAGAGGTGTTGGAAAAACGACTTGTGCGAGAATTTTGGCTCGAAAAATCAATCAACCTGGTTATGATGATCCGTTTGAAGATTTTGCTTTCAACGTTTTTGAATTGGATGCTGCTTCAAACAATTCGGTTGATGATATCAGAAATTTGATTGACCAAGTTCGAATTCCGCCACAAACCGGACAATACAAAGTATATATTATTGACGAGGTTCATATGTTGTCTTCGGCGGCGTTTAATGCTTTCCTAAAAACATTAGAAGAACCACCAAAACATGCCATTTTTATTTTGGCAACGACCGAAAAACATAAAATCATTCCAACGATTTTATCACGTTGTCAGATTTTTGATTTCAAACGTATTACAGTAAAAGATGCCAAAGAACATTTAGCCGAAGTTGCCAAAAGTCAAGATGTTGCGTTTGAAGATGATGCTTTGCACATTATTGCCCAAAAAGCCGATGGTGCAATGCGTGATGCTTTGTCCATTTTTGACCGAGTAGTTTCTTATTGCGGCAATAATTTAACGCGTCAAGCCGTAACTGAGAATTTGAACGTTCTTGATTATGAAACCTATACTCGAGTAACCGATTTGATTTTGGACAATAATATTCCCGAAGTTTTATTGGCTTACAACGAGATTTTGGCAAAAGGTTTTGACGGACATCATTTTATTGCTGGATTGGCTTCGCATTTCAGAGATGTTTTAGTGGCTAAAAATCCTGCGACACTTTCTTTATTGGAAGTTGGCGAACAAGCACAACGTTTGTATTTTGAACAAGCCAAAAAAGCATCTTCAGAATTTTTACTAAAAGGAATTGATTTAGCAAACGATTGTGATTTAAAATATAAAGTAAGCCAAAATCAGCGATTGCTGGTTGAACTTTGCTTGATGCAATTGTGCTCTGTCAACTTCGACGGAGAAAAAAAAAAGCTAACTTCATAATTCCGCCAACCTATTATAGAAATTCGGGTTATTCGATTGTTGAAGCTGGAAGTGAGAAGTCAGAAGTTAGAAGTCAGAAGTTAGAAGCTGGAAGTGAGAAGTTGGAAGTTGGAAGTGAGAAGTTGGAATTTGGAAGTCAGAAGCTAGAAGTTGAAGAGCTAAAACCTATTCAAGATTTAACTGATGATAATCTACAGCTAAATAAAAACCCGAAACCCGAAACTCAAAACTCGGAACTATCACCAACTAAAGTTTCCGCGTTATCGTTAGCTAGCATTCGTGCGAAAAAAGAAATTGCTGAAGCCCAAAAATCGGTAGTGAAAGAAACGGTTCATTTGCCAAACGAAGTTTTTACCGAAACCGAAATGCTAGAACAATGGATGAAATATGCACAGCGAATGGAAGACAAAGGCTATCGCATTATTGCCTCATTGCTAACCATTAACGATCCAAAACTGGAAGGAACCAAAATCATCCACGAATTACCAAACGAGAGTTCGAAGATTGATTTTGAAAAAGAACGACCAGATTTATTGGGTTATCTTCGTGGTAAACTTCACAATCATGATATTACAATTGAAGCTAGAGTAAACGAAAGTATTGTGGTTAAAAAAGCGTTTACACCTCAGGATAAATACAACCGCTTGAGAGAAATAAATCCTAATCTTGATTTATTGAGAAAGATGTTTGATTTGGATGTTTAGTTTACTGATATATTTTCTCTAAAATCAAATTTCCAACTTTTGGTCTAAAATGACTAGTTTCATAGTAATTATGTTTATCCTCTGTGAGGAAATTTTTTCCAGAGAAATCATAAATTTTTTCTCCAAACATATTTTTCAACAGTTTAATATCTTTTTTACTAAACTTTTTTTGTTCATATAATGGACTCAATACTATTTTATAGCTTGTTTTATTTTTTTCTAAAATTGCCTTTATTCCATTCAAAAAAAATAACTGTTCAGCTTTAATTTGATTTTCACTATCTGTTGTTTCAATTGTTCGTTTATAAAAAATGTCTTTTCTACCTTGATAATACTTTTCAGGAGATTCATTTATTTCCTTCTCTTGATCTAGAATATTAATTTCATTGGTTATTTTATCAAATGTTATTTTCCTTTTTTCTATATAACCAGTCATATATGATTTATAATCACCTGAAATTTTATAAGCATAAAAGTTAAACAAAAATTTCACATCCAAATAAGCTTTAAAAAATTCTAAATGAAACTTAAATTTACTTTCATTTGAAACATCTGGATGTTTTATAAATAAATGTCCTGAATGATTTTTTACTTCTTTAAAAGTAACATCTCTACAAAATAATATCAAAGCATTCTTGATAGGTATTTTTCTAGTGTCTAGAAATCTAAGTTTGGTATAAATCCCATAAATAGATTCTTTTGATGCATCAAACATGAAAGGTTTACTCTCATACTCTAAATAATTTTTCCAAGAACTTGGTTTAAACGCTAAAGTTCTTGAGCTTCCTAAGATAAAAGAATCATATTGTTCCCTTTTGTAATTTTTAATAAAAACGGAAGTAGAAACATAATCTCTATTAGGAATAACAAATGGAAATGAATAATCATCATAATCACGAATTACTTTAAAAGGATCAAAATAGATATATGATGATAGCAGTATTAGAAATGGTAAACTACAAATCAAAGAAAATCTAAATATGTTCTTTAAAAACTTTACCACTTCATTGGTTGTAAAATATTAACATTTTAAATAATTCCCTGATACATCGCTTTTACAATTCCATCGGAAAGACCAATTTTTGGTACATAAATTTTAGTCGCTTTACTCCATTTCATCGCATTTAGATAAATTCGGATTGCAGGAATAATTACGTCAGCTCGGTCAGTGTTTAAACCCATTTCGGCAATGCGCTGTTCATAAGTCAATGAATTCAGATATTGATATTGCGAATTCAGATACATATATGACAACGCTTGATCTTGCATTTTTCCGGAAAGTTTAAAAATTTTGTTGATGTTTCCGCCAGAACCAATCAAGATTACATTTTCATATTCTGCCGTATGGAGTTTTATCCATTTTTCGATTTCTTCCCAAACCACATCGTTTACCATATTATTCAACAAACGAACGGTTCCGTTTTTGAACGATTTTGAAGCTACCATTTTTCCGTTATCGAAAAGAGAAAACTCGGTACTTCCGCCACCAACATCTACATACAAATAGGTTTGGTCAGTTTTTATAAAATGGTGCAAATCGGATGAAGCAATAATTGCAGCTTCGTTTTTTCCATCGATTATATCAATTTCAATTTCGGCTTTTTCCAAAATTGTATTGGCTACTTCTTTTCCATTATAAGCTTCGCGCATTGCCGAAGTTGCACAGGCTTTGTATTTTTCGACTTTATAAACCTTCATCAACAATTTGAAAGCTTTCATGGCGTCAATCATTCGGTCGATGTTTTCTTCGGATATTTCACCAACGGTAAATGCATCTTGCCCAAGACGAATTGGCACACGAATTAAAGCACTTTTGTTAAACTGAGTTTCTTTTCCTTCTTGTTCTACAATATTAGATATAAGCATTCTCATGGCATTGGAACCAATATCGATAGCTGCATATTTTTTTATAGTAATCATTTACTAGTCTTGGTTTGGAATTGGACAATTGGAATTTAGCAATTCCGTATTTTGGTTTAAAAAATAATTATAGGTTTCAAATTGAGCTCTAAAAATTGGCTCGTTTTCTTCTCGTTTTCGATACACATTGTCTAATTTTTCTGAATGAAAACGTGCTTTTACATTTCCTTTCCAACCTACATTAAAGATATCAATGATTTGTTTTTTGCAATCTTCGTCATATATTGGACAGGTTACTTCTACTCGACCATCAAGATTTCGTGTCATAAAATCGGCGGAAGAAATAAAAACTTCGGGTTTATCGTTGTTACAAAAAATAAACGAACGCGTATGTTCAAGGAAATTATCAACGATACTTATGGCTTCAATGTTTTCGCTCATTCCTTTTACACCTGGAATTAACGAACAAATTCCTCTTACTTGCAGTTTTATTTTCACACCTGCATTGCTGGCATCATATAATTTGTCAATAATTTGAAAATCGGATAAACTGTTCATTTTTAAATGCATATACGCATTTCGCCCCATTTGAGCATTAATTATTTCTCTATCAATTAGTTTGCTCATTTTTGAACGAGTATAATGAGGCGAAACAATTAAATGTTTGTATCGATGAAGACGATAATTGACATCAAAAAAGGCAAAAATCTTGTTTACATCTTTCAATATTTGCTGATGACTTGTAAACAGTGTAATATCAGTATAAATTTTAGCAGTCGATTCGTTGAAATTTCCAGTAGAAATAAATCCGTATCGCTTTATTTTGGCATTTTCCATTCGCTCGATAACACAAATTTTACTGTGAACTTTCAATCCTTTGATACCAAAAATAAGCTCGATGCCTTCTTGCTGCATGACTTCGGCATAGGAAATATTGCTGGCTTCATCAAAACGTGCTTGCAATTCGATTTGAACTGTAACTTTTTTTCCGTTTTTGGCAGCATTAATCAATGAACTAATAATTTGAGAGTTTTTTGCCAATCGATATAACGTAATTTTTATAGCTGTAACTTTTGGATCCAAAGCAGCTTCTCTAAGAAATTTGATCAGATACGAATAGGATTGATATGGCGTATTGACTAGATAATCTCTTTTGGCAATTTTACTCAAAATACTTCCATCGAGCGAAAGTCCTTCTACTGGCAACGGAACTTTTGGTTGATATAATAAATCAAATCTTCCTAAATTTGGAAATGCCATATAATCGCGGCGGTTGTGATATCTTCCGCCAGGAATGATACTATCAGTAGCATCAATATTCATTTTAGTTAAAAAGAATTTCAATGTATCTTTTTCAATTTCGGTATCATATACAAATCGAACAGGTTCGCCAATTCGTCTATCTTTTACCGAAGTTGCTATTTTTTCGAGCATACTTTTACTCATGTCGCTATCGATATCGAGCTGCGCATCGCGAGTAATTTTTATCATGTGAGCCGAAATGCTTTCGTATTCAAAAATATTAAAAATACTATTGAGATTGAACCTGATTACGTCGTCAAGCAGCATGATGTATTGCTTTCCGTTTTTGGCAGGAAGAACTAAAATTCGGTTAAATGTTCTTGGTATTTCGATTAAAGCGTAACGAATTTCTTTTTTTGGCTTTTTTAAAACATTCAATACAGAAGTCTTTTCTTCGACACTTTTCATCACTAATTTAATAGCCAAATAACCCGATGTATCTTTCAGCAAAGGAAATTCTGCCAAATCGTTTAATATAATCGTAACCAATTCAGGACTAACTGTTTGAATAAAATAGTCTTTTATAAATTCGGCTTGATCAGCATCGACTTGGGTTTCGTTTAGAATAATGATATTTTCCTTTTCGAGTTGTTCTTCGATTGCTTTTAGAACTTTTAAACTTTCCGATTGCTGCTTGATTACGATTTCGGTAATGTCTTTAACAAGTTGTTGCGCAGAAATTCCGCCAAGTACTTTTTCTCCCGATTTTCCACTTAACGCTAATCGTCTAACTGCAGCAAAACGCACTCTAAAAAATTCGTCTAAGTTATTAGAAAAAATTCCTAAAAATCGTAATCTTTCTAACAACGGAACGGCTTCATCGGCTGCTTCTTGAAGCACTCTTGCATTGAAAGCTAACCAACTTTTTTCTCTATCTATATATCTGTATTTTTTTTCTTCGCTCATTATAATTATATATCTTTTGGAAAAATCACTCTAATAGTTTTTCCGTTAGACAAGTTTTTCCATGAATTTGTTTCAAATGTAATCCAAACAAATCCAGCAGTTGTTACGTTAAAGATAAATCTATCGCCAAATTTATTGACAAAATTTGTAATTGCCTCATTATGTCCAAAAACAATTAGATTTTCTATATCATCAGAAGAACTAGAGATAATTTGTTCCAATTTATGCTCATCAAAGGTGTATAAATCGGTCTTAAACTGAATATTTTCTATGGGAAAATTGAAATTTTGAGCAAATATCATTGCGGTTTCCATAGCACGTTTTGCTTGGCTAGACCAAATTATATATTTTTTTGGCAAATATTTATTGACTTCTGTAGAAACTGAATGTGCATCTTGAATTCCTTTTTTAGTCAATGGTCTATCAAAATCATTTAGTGGCGCATCCCAACTTGATTTAGCATGTCGAATTAGAATTAGATTTTTCATATTTAGAATAAAAGATATTGAAAGTTTATAAAGTTAAGCTTTTCTGTAGAATTCTAGAAATCGAGTTTATTTAATGTTGTATCATTTGCACAACTATTCTAATGAACCGATTATCATTTTAACATTTTCATCCATTGGATGTAAGTAAATTTTGCTTTCAATGCTTTTATTTTAAAAAATTAGTTAAAAAGAAAGGGTATTTACATTTACAAATACAATATCAAAACGAACTTAAAAAAATGTAATCAAGAAATAATCTTATAAACAAAATTATGTTAATATGTTTTTGTAGTCTTTTTAACCATAAAAAACATAAAAAATGCACTTTATCTATAAAATCATACACTTTATCGTCTTTTTATTTGGTCAAACGAAAAAGAAAATATAATTTCGACTTTGAAAAACAAAAAAAAGTGTGAAACAAAGCCTAAAAAAGCGTTAAAAAGCTCGGTGAATAGAACTTAAATGACAAAAAACAACATTTAATCGAGTTTTCTAGCCATTTGTAGAAAAAATTAACCATTCCAATAGTATGTATCTAAATTAGCCTCGTGAAAATATATCTAAAAAAGTCTGTTAAAAAGCTTTTAGTTATAGATGAACTGTAATGATTTAAAAAATTTAATATCATGAAAGTATTAATCCCAAACCGATTGAATAACCGTCAAACAAAACAAATGTTTGAAAAAACTAATGAAACTATGAGAACAAAAGTACTCCTACTTTTACTACTTGTTACAATTTGTACAAGTATGTCGGCTCAAGTGAACATTGAAAGAGAAAATTCTCTAGTTGTTAGAGACATTAACTCTTTACTAAATTCGCAAGGAGCAAGTCAAAGAACATCTGGAAATCTACAAACAGATAGTCGAAATTTAGAAGACTTAATTTTAAAGAATCAGTCTTCGGTATATTTCTCTTCAGGAAGTATAAATATCTATGGTGAAAAACCAAGAAATTTATATACTGATTTGAATTCGTTAAGTCATGTTTCTAGTGCTAATTTTTTGAAAGATTATGTAGAAATAGTTATTATTTCTATCAAAAACTCAGCTGAGTTAAATGGTACAATTGATATGTCTTTACTATCAAGTTTAAAGAAACTGAAATATGTTTACTTCGTTAGTGATATAAATGCTACTGAAAGCAATTTCACGCAAATGATTCAAAACAGTAGTGACAAATATTCTTTTTACTACAAATTAGAAAAAAAATCCTAAATCAATAAAATTTTAAAAGAGTGTTTATGAAAAATTTATACACCTGCAAAGTAAGTTTCTTACTGAAGTGTCTAGTTTTGCTTTCTGTAACCCTTTTTGGAGACTTATTTATTGCAAATGCACAGGTAATCAAACCATTTACCCAACGTACTTCGCAATATAGTCCTTCAAAAAAGATTTACAATCTAAAAGGAGATTTTACCATGATTGGTAATACCAACTTGACATTGCAAAACTATAGTGATAATGGTAGTAACAGTAACAACATGAGATATGTTGATATTGATACTGATAACAACACATGGAATTCATCATCAGCCAATTTGAATTTTTCTACGGAAAATGGTGCTAATCCAAGTTGTTCGAACATTGTTTATGCTGGATTATATTGGACAGGTAGAGCTTCAAACGGTTCTAGTAGTCCAGAATCATTTGACGTTACAAAGAGTGTTCAAACTGGAACACAATCGGTTAACCAAACGTACAACAGTATTACTCACAATAGCAATATTACAGACACTGATTACAGCATGAGTGTTTCTAGACAAGGAAACAATAATTCACGTTACACTAGATATACTTTTACTGGCGGAACAGGTCAGCCTACTGTTGATTTTGAGTTTTTGAATTCAACACCTTATATAAGATATAGAGTTGATGGTGGAAGTTGGATAAACCCAACCAATCAAGTTGTTTCAGATTCAGGAAATAACAGAACCGTTGTATTTGATCCTGTAACTATTTATTCTCAATCGGGAGGAATCACATTAACAATTGATAGATTAGTTCGCGATAGTAGACAGAACAGAGCGACTGATGAATATCAATCTACTTCATTTGCTAGAGTTTATGTAACAGGTAGTGTTCCAACTTATGGAAATATTACAAAAACCTTTAATAAAAGAATTATATCTTTAAAAGGACCAGCTGCTTCAGGTTATACTCAATTTACAGCTAACGTAAATGATATTCATTATCCAGTAACTGGTGATGGAATGATGTATTCTGGATATGTTGAAGTTACTGACTATGTTAGAAATAACGGAATTGGTGATTATTTCGTAGCCGATATTGCTTTAGTAGAAGGAAATGGAGGAAACACAGGTTATTATGGTGGTTGGGGATTAGTAGTTATCTATGAGAACTCAAAAATGAAATGGAGAGATGTAACTATTTTTGATGGCCACTCTTATGTTGCTGGTAATATTACTGCTGATTTCGAAATTCCAGTTTCAGGTTTTAACACCGCACAATCTGGTAACATCAATATGAAATTAGGTATGATGGCAGGAGAAGGTGACCGCAGTATTAGTGGTGATTACTTCCAAATAAGAAACCACCTAGATAGCGATTGGGTTACTCTTAATCATGGAGCAAACGGAGCAAACAATTTCTTTAATTCTTCTATTTATACAGGAGGAAATACAAGAACTCCTAATTTATTGAACAATACGGGATTAGACATAAGTATGTTTGATATACCTAATGCAAATAATTCGGTTATAAAAAATAGTCAGACAGCAACAAAATTCAGATATGGTACTACGCAAGATACTTTCATCATCTTTAACATTGCCATGTCGGTTGATGCTTATGTCCCTGAAGTAATAAACAATGTATCTGCAACAACCATAAATGGTTCACCTGCAGTACAACCTTATACTGTATTACCAAATCAGGAAATCGGCTATAGCATTGATGTTAAAAACTTAGGAACAGAAGCAGTAAACAATTATAAAATAGTTATTCCTATTCCTTTTAACGCTACTTATGTTGCGGGAAGTGCTTCAGGAAGTGTATTTTTTACTCCACATCCTACTCCAAACAACGTTTATTTTGATGCTGCACTAGGCGCAACAGGTTCTATTGTTTGGGATTTTGGCACATTGCCTTTACCTGTTGATTCGTCAACTGTATTAGCACGATTGACATTCAAATTAAAAGCTACAACTGATTGTGGTATTTTGAATAATGCTACATGTAGCAGCAATATCGCTTTAAACGGTACTACAACAGGTGTTGGATCTACAACAGGCATTCTTTTGAATTCTGCTCTATCACAAGGGTATTCTCAAAACGGAAATTGTGTTGGCGAACCAATTCCTGCTCCGTTGAATGTTACTATAAATGGAGCAAACTATGTACAGCAAAATTGTCCAGGAACAAATGTTATTAGACATTTTACTTATTGTGGAGTTTCAAGTGTACCTCCTTCAGAAATTGCATCAAATTTTCCTCCAGGTTCATTGTTCTATAATGAATTCCCTGTAACAATAAATTCTATACAATATACTAATTCAAACCCAATACCTCTTACATCTGGATCAACGATAACTTTTTATGCTGTTCCTCCAGGAGGTGGAAATAGTTGTAATTTCCCTTTTACAATATCAAAATGTAAGCAAATTATTGCTCAAGATGATACATTTAGTGGTGTAAATGGAGTTATTGGTAATAGTAACTTAGGTAATATTTTCAACAACAACGGAAACGGTTCAGATACATTAAACGGAAGTCAAACTAATACTTCCCAAGTAAACGTTACAATAGTAACACCTGCAAATCCAATCAATGGAAATCCAAATATTCCATCAATAAATCCTGCTAACGGTGATATTAGTGTTCCACCTGGAACTCCTTCAGGAACTTATACCATTACATATCAAATATGCGAAATCGGAAGTGTTTCAAACTGTGACACAGCAATAGTAACTATCACTGTAGTTTGTCCAACTGTTGCTCAACCTGAAATTGCTTGTTATGAAACAGCTACATTCAATACGACTACGTGTCAATGGGATGTAACAGGTACACAACCAGTTCAACCAACATTGGCTTGTTATGAAACAGCTACATTCAATACAACTACGTGTCAATGGGATGTTACAGGTACACAACCAGTTCAACCAACATTGGCTTGTTATGAAACAGCTACATTCAATACGACTACGTGTCAATGGGATGTTACAGGTAC
>NZ_JAAMPT010000197.1 GCF_012911605.1 Flavobacterium solisilvae
AATCCCTCTTTCTCCGCAAAATACTTTTTAAAGTACTTCAAAACCCCTTAAATCTTATGATTTTCGGGGTTTTTTGTTTTAATCCCATATCAAAACATTCATTAATTCGCAATACTAAAGGGGCACAATTCGGGGCACAAGGCAATCAGTGAAAATTGTGCCCCTATCTGTTCGCCAACCTCACTATTTACAGCCAGTTCAGAAAATGAACATCTTGTACCGATTTGACTTTTTAACTAAATTATTACTAATTAAAAGGTCACCAAAATGGAAGCAACAATCACAAATCTTTTTTATCTAAAAAGAGCAAAAGCCAATGTACACGGACTAGTTCCAATTTATCACAGAACCACAATCAACGGGAAACGCCTCGACAAGAGTACCGGAAAGTACATTGATCCCACTAAATGGTCTACAGAAGCAGGCAGAATGAAAGGCACTTCGGAAGAAGCTAGAACAATAAATAGCCATCTTGATTCACTAATTGCAAAAAATTCTAGTATTGAAAAGAAACTAATCGCAGTT
This sequence comes from Flavobacterium solisilvae, assembly GCF_012911605.1. Lineage (GTDB taxonomy): Bacteria > Bacteroidota > Bacteroidia > Flavobacteriales > Flavobacteriaceae > Flavobacterium > Flavobacterium solisilvae. Next base: position 526 of record NZ_JAAMPT010000197.1, read on the forward strand.
GATAAAGACATAACTGCCGAGGTCTTTAATAATGTATTGACTGGCAAAACTGAAAAACAGCGAACACTAGTACCCATCTTTCAAAATCACAATGATCAAATTGAAGCTTTAGTAAAAACTGAAGAGTATTCTCCAGGAACATTGGAGCGATATAAAACTTCACTGAGCCATACTAAAGAGTTCATGAAATGGAAGTTCAATATTTCAGATATTAATATCAAAGATATTGATTTAGCTTTTGTAACCGATTACGATTTTTATTTGAGAACTGTGCGAAAATGCAGTAACAATACAACGGTAAAATACATCAAGAATTTCAAAAAGATAATTCAAATCTGCTTGGATAACAGATGGATTGTTGAAAGTCCATTTGTGAAGTATAAAGGAAAAATAAAGGAAGTTGAAAGAGATTTTTTGACTGAGAGCGAGATCGAAACAATTTACAATAAGAAGTTTCATTGTGAGCGATTGATACAAGTTAGAGATATTTTCATTTTCTGTTGTTTTACAGGTCTTGCTTACATCGATGTAAAACAATTAACTTCCGATCATATTGGAATTGGTATTGATGGCAACAAATGGATTTTCAAGAACAGACAAAAAACCGATACCAGTTCAAAAATTCCTTTACTTCCTATTCCAGAACAAATCATGGCAAAGTATGCATCGCATCCAAAGTGCATAAATGAAGAAACAATCCTTCCTGTTCTAAGCAATCAAAAAATGAACAGCTATCTAAAAGAAATTGGCGATGTTTGCGGCATTAAAACAGAATTAACTTTCCATCTTGCTCGACATTCATTTGCGACCTCTATAACACTTACAAATGGCGTTCCCATTGAAAGCGTTAGCAAAATGCTTGGTCACACTAACATCAGAACCACGCAACACTACGCAAAAGTAGTGGATAGAAAAGTGAGTGATGATATGGCTATTCTCAAGCAAAAATTAGCACCTCAACTAATTGCAAAAAGTTCATAAAACAATATTCTTAAATTTTAAAAGCATTGCACTACCAGCAATGCTTTTTTCATTAAAAAAACATCCAAAACATGGTGTTTAATTCCCGAATGGAACACTATACTTCTTGATTTATAAACTTCGATGCTATAGTTTTGTCAACATTCCCCACCTTCCTTTCTGGCAATCATTCACACATATACCTTCATGGATAACCAACAAAACCAACAGCGAATTAAAAGCTTATACAAAATGCTTTTAGAAATGGCAACCGGAAATCTAGCGTTTCGGGTAGAGCTAAATGGCAGTGGCGATGAGTTGGACCAATTGGCAATGATGCTGAATGAAGTAGCAGAGAAAATGCAAGAAGTAATTTCGAAATACGAATTTAAAAATCAACCTTATGATTACAGTACAAATCAAAATACTACCAAACAATCCGATTCAGAACTAATACAGAAAGTCCTCGACTACATACTAAATCATTTAGAAGAACCTTTGCCAACCACTAAAGAACTTTCGAAGATGTTTGGCACCAATGAGTTCACTTTAAAAGACAGCTTCCGGAATAATGTAAAAACAAGTATCTATCAATTCTACAATGATGAACGACTTAAAAAAGCACAATTCCTTATCCAAAAAACAGCAATTCCATTAAAAGAGATTGCGTTGATGTGTGGCTTCAATGATTATCCCAACTTCTACAAAGCATTTAAAAAACGCTACAATTTTCCACCAAGTGAAGTAAAAAGAGAAAAAGAAAACGACAATCAATAAAGTCATTCCCTATTTTGCAAACCGATATTCCCGAAATGAAATAAGATAATGGTTTCATTAATAGAATTTTACACTACCAATTCTATTAAACCATGAAAATAAAGGTCACCAATCTTAAAACAATTCTTGTAGAAATAATAAGCTTCCTATTGATTATACTTTTTGTATACTCTGCTCTAAGCAAATTATTAGAATTCCAAAACTTCCAAGCCCAATTGGGACAATCGCCATTGCTAAGTGCATACACTGGATTTGTTTCTTATTCTGTATTAATAGTTGAATTGCTAATCGCTATACTACTTGCAATACCAAAATCAAGATATTTTGCTTTGTTAGCTTCATTTGGATTAATGCTAATGTTCACAGCTTACATAATAGTTATCCTTAATTATTCCTCATTTGTGCCTTGTTCCTGTGGTGGAATACTGGAAGAAATGGGTTGGAAAGAACACCTGATTTTCAATATGTCTTTTACAATTCTAGCGGCAATAGCCTCAGTACTTACAGCAACAAATAAATCCAAAACAGTTCTAAAACTGGCAATTATCGCAATTATCGGTTCAGCTGTGATTGTAATTTTATATTTCTATTCAGAACACACCATGCACCGCGAAAACCCATTCATCCGAAGATTTATCCAAGGTGCTGCAACCCAAACAGCCGAAGCCGAACTAACCAATAATTTCAAATACTTTGCAGGAACCGATGGTAAAACCATGTATTTCGGAGACAGCCAAGCACCATTACACATACTAGCTTTCGATACCATTTTAAAAACCAAACATCAATATAAAATACAATTGGAGCGCGAAAACTTTCCTTTCGTTTCAGTACAAGTCCGAATTGCACCACCCTATTTTTATCTTATGGATGGCACAGTACCAGTAATCTACAAAGGCAAAATATCCGATTGGAAAGCAAAACTTGTAATGTATGACAACAACTACTATTTTTCAAAAGCTGAAATCATTGCTCCAGATAAAATCGTATTTCGAGCACAGCAACTCAAAACGCTTTATAACATTTTAGGGACTTTTACTTTCAAAGACAGTTTACAAGTCCAATATGCACCTCAACTTCTACAAAAACAAATAGATGGCTTTTTTGATACTGATGGTATGATGCATTTTGACAAACAATCTCAAAAATTCATCTACAACTATTACTACCGAAATCAATTCATAATTGCTGATACCAACCTTAACCTAGTTCATCGCGGAAATACCATCGACACCACTACCAAAGCCAAACTCAAAATAGCTCACATCAAAGAAACTGGACAACGAAAAATTGCTTCACTTCCAACAACGGTAAATCAATTAACGGCAGTTTCTAATAATTTACTATTTGTAAACTCAAAATTAATCGGACGTTACGAACCCAAAGAAATGTGGAAACAAGCTTCGATTGTTGATGTGTACAACATCAAGAAAAACACCTACTTGTCAAGTATTTACATCTACGACATAAACAAAACCAAATTGAAAGAAATGTTTGTAATAGACAACTATCTCTACGCAATAATCGGACATCGATTACATAAATACCAATTAAGTAAAAAACATTTTAACAACAAATGACAACATAAAAATCTATTCTGATCAGTAGCAGGAACGAGACTGAAAACCTGTAAAAAAGAGTAAGTCAAAAAAAATAATTAAATTTCTATTACCATGAAAACTATTTTAAAAGTGATCTTGCCAGTTTTGGCATTCACATTGGCAAGTGCCGGAGCAGTTAGCACAAACGATGCTAAAGTAAAAGATGCTAAAAAAACAGTTGCGATTATTGGTTACATCCAAAATCCAACTGCTGCAAGTTGTCTTCAAGTTTCAGTAGATTGTACAACAAACAATACAGGTCAAAACTGTATGTCTAGTGAAACACCAGCAAGACGTGTTTGGCACAAAAATGCTGCAAACGCTTGTAGCGTAAACTTATTTAAAGTTCTTTAAGTAAGTAAAATTTAAGTATGCAGTTTTCAACTGTAGAAAACTGCATACTTTTAGTATCATTGCTCTATGTCCGATTTCATCCACGCTCGCTTTGGCTCACCTTTCAAATAATGTCCAAACCAATCATTCATCTTTCTCAACAAATCTTCTTGGTTTTTTGGATCTCGAAAAATATGTCCTTCATTATCATAAACCAACATAACATGTTCTTTCTTTAATCGTCGTAAAGCTGCGTAAAAAGTTTCAGCTTGTCGTGGTTGTACTGTTTCATCTATTTTACCAGCCCAAGTCAATAGCGGAGTAGTTATTGTACTAGCATTAAGCAAAGGTGAATTTCTATGATAAGCTTCTTGATTATCATAAAATGAAAATCCCATACGATACTGTTGATTTTCATAACGCCAACCATCAATTTCATGGTCATTGGTATTAATGGTGAAATAATGCTGTAAATTATCAGATACAGCCGAACCACTTATAGCTGTAGCAAACAGATCCGTTTGAGTAATAATAAAATTGGTTTCATATCCGCCAAAGGATTGTCCAGTTAGACCAATTCTTTTAGCATCAGCAACTCCCATTTCAATTACCTTTTTAGTTGCTGCTGTTACACAGTCAACTGCCGAAATACACGAGTTTCCTTTTTCAAATGAAATATCGGGTAACAGAACAGCGTAACCATCAGCAGTCAGATTGACAATATTAAACCCAAACCCATTATGCAAACTTGGTGTAATATAATCATGTCTATATTTTGAAAAAGTTTCATAAATAAACACAACCATCGGATATTTTTTGCTAGCATCATAATTCGCAGGATAATATAAAATACCATTCAAAGGCGTGCCTTTACTATCAGTATAATGTATCATTTCCGTTTTTCCCCAATGATAGTTCTTTTGATGCTCATTACTATGTACAATTACTTTTTGCAAACCATTATTGTCAAATACTAATGTTGGTGGTAAATCAAATCGTTGCTTCACACTAATAAAAGCAGTGCCTTTTTTTGATTTTTTAAATTTTGTAACCATAGCATCATCAACAATAAGTGACTTTGCTTCTTGATTAGGTTTTAAATTAAAAAATCCATGCGCACCACTTTGCAAATTATAAGAAGTTAAAACAACTTCTTTCGATAAATCATATATAAAAGTTCCTGTTTCCGAATAATTAAACTCTTGACTATTTGATACAGCAGAGGTATCAAATCGAAATCGCAAGTTCTTTTCTTTACCATTAGTCAGTCGTTTACGTTGTTTTCCATCTAGTGAAATCGCCCATATATCATGGTAATCATAACACAATACAAATTTGCCATCTTTTGTCCAATCCGTTTGACCCCAAACACGCAATTCTGCTCCTGGATCATCAACCCAGTTATCCCAACTAACATTCAATCCTTGAGTAAGGTTGGAATGTGATTTTTTCACAATATCATAAACCCACCAATTACTATTTTTGTAATAGCTTATATACTTTCGATCTGGTGAAAAATCAATCTGACTATCATATCCACTCTGTTCTTTAATTACCAATTCTTTTACTCCGGTTCTAATATTCATCAAGTAATAATCCATATCAGCATATAATTTATATTTTGGTTTATACTGATATTTATCCGCCACAAGTGCATAATCTTGAGTACCATTCAAAGCAAACCAATTTTGTTGCTCTGAACTTATTGCTTTCACAAGTCTTTCTTTTGGAAACCAAACGGCTAAAAATTGCGAATAAGGTACACTTGCTCTCAATTTTCGTTCACGATAAAGCAACTGGTCTTTGGCATGCCAAACCTCAACACCGCTAGAATATCCAGTAGTGTCTCTTGCCACAACATTCGTTATTCCAAAAAATACCTTTTTGCCATCACGAGAAACCTTCAGTGCAATATTTTGATCGGGAGAAATTTTCATTTGAGACGGAAAAATAGCATCCGAAGATTTCACCGTATATAATTTGGCGGCCACAAAATCATAATAACACACAACCTCATTACCTTTATCAACTCCATAAAAAGCAATAGAATTACCATTTTGTTGCCACTTCAAAACTTCAAAAGTTTGCGCGTTTGGTTTCAAAATTACCTGATTACTAAAGGTATTTTTTAAACTCAAAGAACCTATCGAACCTTTACCATTTTCAGAAGTTGCATAGACCAACTTTGTTTTGTCCAAATTCCATTCATAAGCCGTTACATTTTCAATTCGCTCAGTAACTGTTTCATTCTTTCTTATAACTAGTGCACGAGCATCTTCCAAAGTAACCAAATACTGTCCATCAGCCGAATAGTCATACCTACTAACATTCGCATATAATTTCTCTGTTCCGTTTTTCAAATCAAACAATACTAATCCTTCCTTTTTGATAAAAGCAAAGCTTGTTTCCCCAATAAATTGACCATGTTGCAAATTGAGAAACACAAACTTCCTATCAGTTTTAGTATGTACCACAAACGTAGTATCCATATCATTTTCATACGAAAACCGATAACTAACCCAATTGCCTTTATCAGACAATTGCTCACTTCCCATAGTATGCCACAAACCATAATCGGCTTCGGTTACGTGCTTCTTAGTTAGCACCTGTCCCATTACAGGACAGGGAACTAACCCAACTAATAGTATGGCGATCACACCATAAAACGTTGGTAAATAAGTAAACTTCATTAATAGCCGGGATTTTGAGTTAAGTTCGGATTAGCCAATAATTCCGTTTCCGGTATTGGCCAATGAACATCGGTACTATTCCAACCCAATTTTACAATCGGCAAAGCGGTATTCAAAGCTCCAGTTCGCTTCAAATCAAAAAAGCGATGTCCATGCTCTGTAAACAATTCGAAGCGTCTTTCCTCTTGTACAGCAGCTATAATTTCAGCTTCTGTGTTAGCTGTCGTATTCGGTAATCCTGCCAAACTTCTAACCATATCCAAATCTTGTTTGGCATTAGTCAATTCGCCTTGTCGTGCTCTGGCTTCTGCACGAATTAAATATTGCTCCGCCAATCGGAACACTATCGAATACTCCACAGAAGTTCCAGTATTCGTATTTTGTTTGTATTTATTGGCATGATACCAAGTGTCAGAACCATCCGTTTCAGTCGCAATCCAATGACTTTTTCTAAGGTCATCATTGGCAAACGAATTATACAATTCTGCACGCAATCCAACAAACGGCGGTGGTCCTGTTTGAAATACAAAAACAGAACCTTCATCAGTATTATTGCCTTCCAATTTTGGCGAAAATTGCCAAATCGTAGCAGTGCAATCCTTCAAGAATATCTTGTCAATATCCGTTTCCCAAACATATTCAGCAGTATTCAAAACAGCCGAAGCAGCATTCGAAGCTTCTGCCCAATTGCCGTTATACAAATACACACGTGCCAATAAAGCCGATGCAGTCGAACGATTAGGTCGAACACGGTCAGATGCAAAATAAGCTTCGGGCAATAAAGCAATCGCTTGTTGCAAATCGGCAATAATGTTGTTGTAAACTTCTGTAGTTGGCATTCTACTAACCAAGCGGTTTACCTCATAATCAGTAGTAGTAATATACGGCACATCGCCATACAAGTTCACTAAATAAGAATGCACTAAAGCTCTAACAAATAGGGCTTCTCCAATAAACTGATTTTTATCCGCACTCGAAAGTCCAGTCGAATTTTGGCAACCATAAATAACGGCATTAGCGCAATAAATCTGCTGATAACTTTCATTCCACATCTGCGATGCCATCGATGTAGTCGCAAGCATCGTATTGTTAAAAATAAACGATGTGTTATCATCAGTCGCACCATAATAAGTCAGTTCATCAGCATACAATCCCAAACTTACGCCAGAACCATTAGCATTTCCTGCTATTAATCCTGTATCGCGTAGCTTTGAATAAATATCAATCATCGCCGCATTGGCTGTAGTTCTATCTTCAAAAACGGTTACACCAGTCAGTTGCGAATTGGGTGTTTCAACATCCACAAAACTATCACATCCTACTAAATTCAATAGAAGCATTAAACCCAATAATGTTATTTTAAAATTTTTCATAGTCATATAAATTAAGATTATAAAGTCAGTTTTACACCAGCCGAATACACTTTCAACGGTGGCAAATAATTACTAAACTTAAATTCGGGATCGCCGTTAGAATAATTGGTAAAAGTCAACAAGTTCTGACCTTGTAAATACAATTGACATCGAACACCTTTGCTCTTTTTTAAAGGCAAATCATACGTCAACGATATGTTTTTCAAGCGAACATACGAAGCATCTTCTATGTTACCTGTACTCAATGCATAACGATAATACGCATTGATAATATCGCCATTAACACCACTAGTAAGCGGCTGTTGTCCATCCGAATTGCTAACACTTGCCAACTGATTAACCGCCGTTCCGGGAACACCGGGTGTCACTCCAAACGTTTCTTGCTTCACAAACTGAAACAGAAAATCCAATTGCAGGTTTTTATATTTAAAATTGTTTTGCAAACCACCAAAGAAATCGGGACTTAAATCAACAATTTCTGCTCTGTCGCCAAGCGAAGTAATCACACCATCTCCATTCACATCTTCAAACTCATAAACACCAGTAGTTGGGTTTATGCCTGTGTAATTATAAACTTTGATGATATTTATCGGTTGACCAACTATATAGCGGTTAGCATTCGTAGAGCTTTCCAAACCGGGATAAGAAACCAATTTGTTTCTACTAACCGAAATATTAAAATTAGTTGTCCATTCAAAATCCTTGCGCTGAAAGTTGACAGTTCGCAGTGTAAACTCCAAACCGCTATTTTCAACCGTAGCATCAAGATTGGCATTCAGCGAACCAAATCCGGTAGTTCCGGGTAACGGAATACCAACCAGCTGATTAGACGAACGATTAAAATAATACGCAGTTGTCAAAAACAATCGGTCTTTCAAAAAACCAGTTTCCAAAGCCACTTCAAATTTCCTGTTCGTTTCCCATCCAAACTCGGGGTTAAACAAACGTATCGGTTGCAATCCAATCAATCCTTGATACGTATTACCCGACGATGCGTAAGTATCAAGAAACTGATAATCGCCAATCTGATCATTACCAGTAGTTCCATAACTCGTGCGCAATTTCCCAAAACTCAACACCGAATTATCTTTCAAGAAATTCTCATTCGAGAAAATCCAAGCCGCACCAACAGCGCCAAAAGTAGCAAACTGCTTACCGGGTCCAAAGCGGCTCGAACCATCACGGCGACCAGTAACATTTAGTATATAACGCTCATTCCAATTATAGTTGATTCGGGCAAAAAAGGCTTGATACTTATAAATCGTTTCATCACTCAAATCAATAGTTTTAATCGATGCCGAAGCCAAATCATATATCAAACTATTACTCGAAAATCCAAATCCATTCATAAACAATCGATTGGTTTTCTGTTGCTGAAAAGTACTTCCAACCAAAGCTTCTACTTTTCCTTTTCCAAGAGTGGTATTCCAATTCAATTGAGGTTCAACAATCCAAGTACTTCTATCAGTCTGACTAACACTCAATCCCGAAAACTCACTTCCTAATCCATAAGCCGGATTATACATCGTATGCGGCTGGGTTCTGCTTTCCGTATTCTTCAAATCCGAATAACAAAAACTCGATTTCGCTTGTAAATTCTTTAAAATTTGATAAGACAAAACTGTATTCGCAGTCAAGTCTTTTATATTCGAATCAAATTCCGACAACATGGTTGCCAACGGATTATCCCAAGTGCTATTCTCCCAATTCAAGTTCCCATCAGCATCATAAAGCGCAGGTGCATTGGGTGCCAATGTTCTCGAAACAGCAGTCAAATCAGTAGCAGGTTGATTATTCTTTTGCGCAGTATAATTTGCCGAAAACACCAACTTAAATTTGTCATCGTCCGAAGTATGATTCATGTTAAAATGCGCAGCACCTTTATTATACTTAAAATCGCCAGGAAAAACAGTCGTTTCCGTTCTATAATTCCCACTCAATAAATACTGTGTTTTAGCACTTCCGCCAGAAACCGAAGCTTGCAAATTGTTTACCTCAGCAGTACCTCCAATAAACTCCTTTTGCCAATCCGTATAGCGGTTAGCATCCCAAGTGCCATTCACATCATAAGCAAAATCGGGATAAACACTAATGCCATCATTCGCAAATGCCTGTTGACGCATTGCTAAATACTGTTGCGAGTTCATCAATTTCGGAGTTCGCGTAACACTTCCAACACTCGTAGAACCATTTACGGTAAAAGTGGTTTTACCTGCTTTTCCTTTTTTTGTAGTGATCAGCACCACACCATTAGCACCACGACTACCATAAATCGCCGTAGCATCAGCATCTTTAAGCACTTCAATACTCTCAATATCCGATGGATTAATAGAATTCAATGGACTGGTCAAACTCGGTGCCGTTCCACTAGTAGCAATAGAACCTATCGTTTCCGACGAATACGGCACACCATCAATAATATAAAGCGGTTGATTACCATCTGCACGCAAACTATTCGTGCCTCTAATCTTAATACTAAAAGCACCACCCGGACTTCCACTATCCTGCACAATATCCACACCAGCCATTCGTCCTTGCATTGCCGCAAGCACATTAGTTACAGGCTGTTTTTCTATGTCTTTACTGGATATTTTAGAAATACTTCCAGTACGTTCTTTATCCTTTACAGTATAATACCCAGCGTTGATAGTGACTTCTTGAAGTGTAGCTGTATCTTCTTTCATTTGTAAGTTTATTGTTGATTGTGAACCAACTGTGATTTCTTCAGTTTTAAACCCTATAAATGAGAATATAAGTATGTCAGCAGGAGATGCATTAATTGTATATTGTCCGTTTACATCTGTTATTACTCCTATTCCAGTTACTTTATCTGTTACTGTGGCACCAATTAATGGATTCCCATTTGTATCAGTTACTCTGCCAGTAATATTAATTAATCTGTTTTCTTGAAGAGGGATGTCTTGAGTGGACGCTTGCTCACTTTTAGCTTTTAAAATAATATGCGTGCCTGTTATTTTATAACTAGTATTTGTATTTTTAAAAATAGCTTTTAACACCGAATCGATTTTCTCATTTTTTACTTTAATACTAATGATACGGTTTAAATCCACAGATTTAACGTTGTAAACAAATCTAAAATCAGTTGCGGTTTCAATTTTCTCAATAACTTCCGATATCTCCATGTCATTCACGTTCAAAGAAAGTTTTGTTTTCTGTGAATAAGCATCGTTGGCATGCATTACGAATAAAGAGGTTAGTAAAAATAATAATGTTAGTTTCATTTTTAAATCGAATTTAAAAAAAGGTTTATCAAACCTGGTTGGGTTCAAGAGTTTTTTCATACTTTTAAATGTTTTTAAATGTGGTTAGTTTAATACACTTATCACTTTTATGTGCCGGGAAATGTTGACGCATTTTCCGGTTTTTTTATAAAGGATAAATTGCTTTTTTGATGATGGTTTTCTTTTGTTATTACATAGGCGGTGTTTTTTTATAGTTTTTATTGAATTATAATTTTATTATCTTTTATTTTATAGTCAATCGCATAACTATCACTGAAATATTTAAGCACAACATCAATAGGTTCATCTCTAAAACTTGCGTTGAAAACTTCTTTTCCAAGTGTTTTATTTTTATTTATAAATGTTACATTATAATGTCGTTCTAGTTTTTTTACTATAGCGTCAAACCGTGTATTTTTGAATACTAAGTTGCCTTGCACCCATGCTGTATAACTGCTTGTATTTACTTTTTCGGTAGTGATGTTTTGTTGTTTCTCAACATTTGACCCTTTAATTCCGGGTGTTAATTGGACTATATTATTTGCTGTTTTTTTATCTTTATAAAGCTGTACTTTACCTTCAACAAGAACTACGTCTGTTACACTATCATCGGAGTATGAACTTACATTAAATGTAGTTCCTAAAACTTCAATATTCAATTTTTGAGCATTTACAATAAACGGATGCGCTTTATCTTTTGCTACTTCAAAAAAGGCTTCACCAATTAAAAAAACTTGACGATTATGATTTTTTGAAAATTGTATGGGATACTTTAATGAAGTTCCAGAGTTAAGATGTATGATTGTTCCGTCTGACAATTCAATTTCAAAACGTTTTCCAAAGGGAATTTTTAAAATGTTATAAACTAAATTATCAGAACCTACTTTATCAGAGTAACTAATTTTATTTCGGTCTTGTTTTCCTATTACTTTCCCAAATTTATCAGTAATGTTTTTAGACTTTGAGGTATTAATTATTTGAACACTTCCGTCAGCCAATTGCAACGTAATTAATTCTTCTTTGGGGATTAATACATTGTCTTTTTGATTGAATAAATTTTCTTTTTGGAAAAAATATGATACTCCAATTAACATAATTAGTATGGCTGCATATTTAAAGTAAGATTGCACTTTTCGTATAGAAAAAATCCTTTTTTCATGTTTGATTTTTTGCAATAATTCTTTTTTAGCAATATCAGTATCAAAAGCATTGTTGATACAATCAACTGCATAATTGATTTTTACAAAATCCTTAAAGACTTTTTGATTATTGGTGTCTTCAAGCCATTGAGTAAGAAGTTCAATTTCTTCCTGACTTGCTTGGTTTGTTATAAATTTTACTATTAACTTTTCTGATTTTCCCTGTGTCATTTTTCATTCTTTATGTTATTACGAAGCTGAAAAGCAAAACCCTAACAATTTCTTAAACTTTTTTTAATTTTGATGAATATTAAGTCTAATTATAACAATTCAGAAGTGATTTTTAATGTGTTAATCAGTTTAATAGCGATTTATCCTCAAATTATTAATCAGGATAAATGCAAGTGTCATAGGATTTAATGTTTTTTTAATATTTGGTCAATTTTAATTAAAAATTTATTTAATTTGTTATATGAAACGTGGCGATTATAATGATAACGAAATCTTAATTGAATGTCTTAAGGGTGATGATAAAAATGCATTTACCTACTTAATTGACAGTTATCATAATAGGTTGTGTGTTTATGCAAATAGTCTCGTAAAAAACATTTATAATGCTGAAGATATTGTTCAAAATGTTTTTTTGAGAACATGGGAGCAAAGAAGTCAATTAAAATCAAATCATTCTATCAAAAGTTTTTTATACAAGTCCGTTTACAATGAATTCATTGATCAATATCGTAAAAATCAATATCTTATTTCCCTTGAAAAATCATATTTTGATGCTTTAAATGAAGTTGTTTCTGAAGATAATTCAGAAACTATAAATGAAGTAATTACGGTTGTAAAAAAAGAAATTCAAAATCTTCCTCCAAGATGTAAAGAAGTTTTCATTCTAAGTAAACAAGAAGGCTTGACTAATATTGAAATAGCAGAATATCTTAACGTGTCTATTAAAACTGTCGAAGCCCAAATAACAAAAGCTTTCTCAATTCTAAGGCTTACAATGGCAGAGAAGGTAAAAGGATTTCTGTTTTTGTTGTTTGGCTATAAAAAATCGATTTTCAGAAACTAAAACAATCACTATCTACTTATTTGATTATTTAGCTTGATATATTGGTAAATCAAGCTTAAACTTATCTCTTAAAATCTGCATATCATCACTTACTTTTTTATCCAATATTTTAGCATAATGTTGAGTTGTTTTGATATTGGTGTGTCCTAGCATTTTACTTACGCTCTCAATAGAAACGCCATTTGTAAGTGTTACTGTCGTTGCAAAAGTGTGTCGAGCAATGTGAAAGGTTAAATCTTTTTGAATACCACAAACATCAGCTATTTCCTTTAAATAACTATTCATTTTTTGATTGCTCAAAACTGGAAGTAATTTGTTTTCATTTATACATTGTGGATGTGCTGCATATTTTTGGATTAGCTCTTCAGGAATAGGAAGTAATGGAATTCGCGAAGCGGTTTCCACCTTCATTTTTCCTGTACTTCTAACCTCGCTTAGGTTAATCGATTTTTGTACAAATTTCTCTTCCATGTTCTATTTTTTTAAATTAATTCTTATTTTTTTATGCTTTCTACTTCTATATGCTGAATAAAAATCATAAATTTCCACTCGATGGAATTTTTTTTTAAAATAACAGCATTATATAATGTACATGGAAGACGATGGAATAAATAGTAAAGCATCAGCTGAAGAAATTAGTGCAGCTATAACCTCTTTGATTACGGATGAGTTCTTTAAGAAACTTGTTGCGTATACAATTAAACGTTTATTATTTCAATTTCAGATTGTTTACGATCCAGATAAAGGATTCAAAGGAAATATGGCGGAAGATATTGTTTCAAATTTATTCAGTTCCTTTCTTAATGATGGCGGAAGGAACTGGTATAAAAATAAATTTCCTGATTTCAAGAAACAATTTTATAGTGCACTTGACAGTGAAATCTCCAATATTGTTTATGGAAACTTTGTCAAGACTGAGAATATTGAAATTGATGATACAAGTTCAGTTATAGATTTTGCAAGTATGGAATCTATAGAATTATATAACCACTGTATTTCACATTTAGAAAAATCGGGGGCTGATATTGATGAATTACTTGTATTTGAATGTATTGCAAAAGGGATGGCTCGACGTGAAATAGCGGAAGAATTAAAAATTCCGCCTGAAAATGTGACTATTATCAGGAAGAGGCTCGACAGGAAAATAAATCCTTTAAGAAAACAATTAGAAAGTAGTTGGACATGAAAAAATTATATATAAAAAATATCGATGAAGCATTATTAAATTCCATTAAGGAAAGTGATAGTGCATATATAAACGATGTCCTTACTGATGAAGGAATCGATTTAGAGAAGATGAACAGTATTGCTTCAAAGCATGTCAAAAAGATATTATTTCTTGCTAAAGCAAAATCTAATAAAGTTCATGATGATAAACTTCTTCAAGTTGCAATGACACTAAAAGATGGAATTGAAAAAGGACTAGAAAGACCAATTGCTGTGATTAAAAATTTAATTGCAAGTAATGAATTGTCTTTTCAATTCCGAAACTTAGACCGTCTTGGAGAAACAGAAATTAAAGAAATTATTAAAGGGCATAATCTGCTAAGTATTTTAGAAGAGCTTGAAAAGAGTGATGAAGATGATAAGATTAAGTAAAAGTGCAAATGCTGCCCAAGAACTTTTAGAATCCTGTGGTCTTGACAGTTTGATTGATTTTCAGCTCGATTTGTTTGCAAATGGACTTGGAATTACTTTAATAGAAAAGCCTTTAGAGAATTGTGATGGTAGAATTATTTTTGGAAAAACAAAAACACTAATTGAACTCAATAGTGAAATTGAATTTGAAGAGAAAAAGCGATTTACACTTGCGCACGAAATAGGTCATTTTATACTTCATAAAAACATAGAACTTCATAATGATAATGAAAGTACAACAAGCTGGTTTAGTAATAAAGAATCACAAGCAAAGGCAGGAAAACAAGAAAGTGAAGCCAATGAATTTGCATCGGAATTATTAATGCCTTCAATTCTTTTTGTTGAAAAAATTAAAGGCAAACCCTTTTCACCCGATCTTATGAGAAGTCTGTCACAATATTTTAAAACTAGTGTCACTTCAGTAATATTTAGATACTTTGAACTGGGTAATCATCCCATTTGTATATTTTATATGCACAATAATATTGTAAAATATTGGAAAAGACCCGAAGATTATCCTTATTTCATAATTGATAGGACAAAGTTAGCACCACCAGAAGATTCTATTGCTGCTGAATTCTTTGATAAAGGGAAGATATATTCTAGCGTTCAATCTAAACGTCCAATTTGGAAGTCAACTTGGTTTGATATAAAGGACTGGGAAAATGAAAATAAATATAAATTTTTCGAATATTGTGTTGTCACAAAAAAATATAACACTGTACTAAGTGTAGTATGGGAAGAATAAATTAAGTAACATTTTCAATAGATATAAAAACTAAAATTCATTTTTAAAACGCCATGAAACAAAAATTATTCTTCACAATTTTTATCTTTTTTCTACCAATTGTTCAAAAATTAATGACCATCAATCCACTAGCTGCGATTAAATTTGATTTTAAATTCTTCATAGCCACTGTAGTATTTCTATCAGCTTTACTAATAACAGCAATAGTATCTTTTTGCTTTGCTGTTATCAATTGGATAAATTCTGGCTTCGAATGGAAAAAGCTTCTACCGTGTTTAATTAGCTTAATGGCTGTTGTTTTTATTTACTATTCTATAAAATCAGTTATCAATAGTAAAACAAGGAGAATTAAAAACACAATCCAAAATATTCCTAATATACTTATAACACGGAATACTGAATTAATTTAATCATTTTAATTTACCTATCAGCGCTGCACCACAGATAAAATTGATACTTTTTGTCAAGTATTTTGCTCCGTTTACTTGACAAAAATAGACATCTTTAAAAATTAAAATGTTATTTACTAGGTGCATTAATTTAATAAACTATTCGCACAACACTACGCAATGTGTAGTAAATCGCAAATGAAATACACTTCTTATTTTATCTATTTAAATACAAATATTGACATAGTGATAGCAATATAAGGTCATATCGCAATATGAAATAGAGGCGCCAAATTTTCTAGAAATAAAAAACTAAAAAAGTCACTGCAAGAATACGGAACTATAAAAGCAAAAAAGCTTTTAGAACCTATTTTTACAAGCTAATTGCCTCAATTTTCTTTACAAAGCATACTATCCAAATTCAAAAAAATAAAACAAAATGTTTGTTATTATGAACATAAATACTACTTTTGTTCATAATAATGAACATTTAGTAAAATGAGCACAAAGAAACAAACCGTTTTTCCAAAGCACCAAATAACACTCGAACAGATGGGAGAGAATATAAAACTGGCTAGGAAAAGAAGAAAGCTTACCGCTGTTCAAGTAGCGGAAAGAGCCGATATTGTTAGGACTACACTCTATCAAATAGAAAAAGGTAATCCAAGCGTTGCTATTGGTGCTTATTTCAATGTACTTAGAGTATTAGGGTTACAAGAGGACTTCCTAAAACTCGCCTCAGACGACGAACTAGGAAGAAAACTTCAAGACCTAGAATTACTAAAATAACATTTTCATTACGAGGAATCGAAGCAATCCAATCCAAAAACCTAACCTTCTAACAATCCAACAATCTAAAATGTCTACCAATAAAACCGATATATACGTTTATGCCCACTGGCAAACAATGACCGAACCCAAAATCATTGGCATCCTATCAGCGCAACAAGCCAAAGGTAAAAAGGCATTCAGCTTTGAGTACGATATCAATTGGCTCAAATCAGAACAAAAATTTTTACTCGACCCAGACATACAATTGTATGGCGGTCCACAATACCCAAACAATAAAGAAAACTTTGGCATATTCCTAGACAGCATGCCTGATACTTGGGGACGAACATTAATGAAGCGGAGAGCAGCACAATGGGCTAAAGAAAATAAAGAAAAAACACCAACACTCTACGATATAGATTTTCTATTAGGTGTTTACGATGAAAGTCGCATGGGTGCACTGCGATTCAAGATAGACCCAAACGGAGATTTTCTAGACAACAATAAAGCAGCATCAACACCACCATGGTCGTCCATTCGCGAATTACAAAACGCTGCCAATAGTTTTGAAAACGATGCCGACAACGATGAAATCAGTAAATGGTTAGCAGTTCTTATTGCACCAGGTTCATCATTAGGTGGCGCAAGACCAAAAGCCAACGTTTTAGATACTGACAAAAGTCTTTGGATTGCAAAATTTCCTTCCAAAACAGATACTATCGATAAAGCAGCTTGGGAATTTCTAGCGTATCAATTAGCCATGAATGCAGGAATTGAAATGGCACCATGCCGCATTGATAAAATCATGGGAAGTCACAACACCTTTTTTACAAAACGCTTTGACCGCGAAAATGGAGAAAGAATTCACTTTGCATCTGCTATGACAATGACTGGGAACAACGAAGACACCATACGAGACAATCAAGCAAGCTACCTAGACATAGCAGAATTCATTAGTACAAATGGCGCAAACATCGAAGCCAACTTACACCAGTTATGGCGTAGAATAATCTTTAACATAGCCATTTCCAATACCGATGATCATTTAAGAAACCATGGATTTATCCTAACAAAAGAAGGCTGGATTTTATCACCAGCTTATGACCTTAATCCTTCTATCGATAAAGACGGTTTGGCTTTAAACATTGACACCGACAACAACGACTTAGATTTTGAACTAGCAAAAAGTGTAGGCGAATATTTCCGTTTAAGCACTACGCAAATGGAAACCATTTTACAAGAAGTACTTCAAGTAACAAATAATTGGAAGAATATTGCTAAAGAAATAGGAATTCCTAGAGCCGAACAAGAACTTATGGAAAAAGCGTTCAAATTATGAGTTATTGAATATAGAATGAATATTCAATTGTTACAACATTTTTTCTTTCAAAAACAGATCAATTTCTCTCAAAATATGTTCATCACCCAATCGGTCAGCTTCAAGATACCGTTTATGATCCAGTTTCATTTCTCTAAAAAACAGAAAAATAAATACGAGATACAATGCAATAGAAAATAGAATTTGGTTCATAGTAAAGATTTTAAATTATCACCGCATTATTGCGGCGAATAGAACCTACAATCACCGCAGAATTGTAAACAAACTCTATTCAATTCGGGAATTTTATACTATTCATTTCAAATTTCAATCCACTAACTCTAAATAAAATCCGCGAAAATCTGCGTTTTCTCGAAGTGAATCCGTTCCATCCACGTCCCAAATTAACAACCTAAGCGATAATAACAAAATTTGCGAAAATCCGTTAAATCTGCATAATCTGTGTTCCAAAAAAATCTGAGCAAAGCGAAGTATATATAATAACACAATTAAAATAAAATCCGTGGCAATCCGCGTTTTCACGAAGTGAATCCGTTTCATCCGCGTCCCAAATCAACGAGCAAAGCGAGTTCTTAAATGACCTTAAATTCCTTACATGGTAAAAAAAACCACGAGCAAAGCGAGAAAAAATCTGTGTAAATCCGTTAAATCTGTGTTATCTGTGTTCCAAAAAAACGAGCAAAGCGAAGTTAAATAACAATATTCAATTCGGGAATTACACCTATTCCATTCGATTTGATATTAAGAGGAGGAAGCCCGGTGGGCTTCAGGTATTTTCTATATAACCTATTTAAAAAAGATTGCTCAATTCGGGAATCATACCTATTCAATTCGGGAATTACCCACATCACCACTTGCAACAATACCACTACTCCAATAGATTTGCTTTCAATCAAACTAAAACAGTAGCGTATGAAATTGTTTTCCGAACATCTATTATCTGAACTAGACAAACAACTACAAAACATTCACTCCAAAACAGACAATCCTGTTCAATATGCAGAACTGGCAATCAAAGTGCTTATTCCAATTTTTGAAAATCTAAAAACAAAATTCCTAAAACATACGTTTACAAATAAATCAGAAGAAATTAGTTTCTTTCGCGATACCAAACCGCAATTTGCGGCCAAACTAATTTACTACAACGAAATCTACAACATCGAAACCAACAAACCATTCGGTTCCAAAAAAGCAATCCGAAAACACTTCAATCTCGAACTCATAAAGCTACAAGCATTTTATAATGAGAATAAAGAATTCTACAAATATTACAGAACAGATAATAAAAGTTTGGATCATAAATATTTTCTACGAGGAAAACACGATTTGAGACACACATTGGATAGCTTTTACTTCCAAGCAGACAATCGGTTTTCAACATCACACGATTACAAAGTAGCCAAAATTCTAGCAAACGAAAAGCTAAAAAGCTACATCGAAAATGAGATTGCAAAATTAGAACAAAAAGAAGAAACCAGTGTCGCAAACGCTAACACCAAAACTCAAAAATGGACAGGTTCAAAAGTCGGACTAATTGAATTAATTTATGCACTCCACACCGAAGGCGTTTTCAATCACGGTACATCTGAACTAAAAGAAGTTGCCACTTTTTTTGAAACAACATTCAACATCGATTTAGGACAATTCAACCGCGCCTTTTTAGAAATCCGCACTAGAAAATCAGAAAGAACCAAATTCCTAAACACTCTAAAAGAAAAACTAATCCTGCGCATGGACGATGCAGATGAAAACTAATATGGGCTGCCAATAATTGACAACCCATATTTTAATTGCGAAAAGCCTGCAGAACTATACGCAAACAGTCTATATTCTTTTCTCTATATTCTTTCTTCTTGCTTCTTTCTTCTTGCTTCTTTCTTCTCAATCATTCTGCGCAATCCCAGTCACAAGTGACATCGTAGCAGCTTCAGCCGAACCAAATTCAGCACCTTCTGTGGATGCAATAATATTGCCTATGAAGATATCCCAATCAGGATCAGTATTTTTCTTTGGTTTTTTTCTTGCTCTAAAAGCTGAATGTCTTGTTATAGAGGTAGTGGTCAAAATAATGCGCTTATCGGTTTCAGTTAGTGCAGCGTTAAGCAGTACGCCACTCTCGTAGGCAACAACCTTATCATAAATCACATCACAATCATTTTCATTCTCAAGAAAAATAATAAATGAATTGATAAAATTAGTTAAATTTGATTTGCCTGTCGTTGACATACTCGAAGCGGAGATAACATCATTGACACAAGTAGTTGGATGTTCAAGGAAATACGATACTCTAGTGTTTGAAACGTTATGATAGTGAGAACCTTTAATCGAATTAAAGCTTGAACTAGCATCGGCTATACTTTGCACTTTAGTTATAATTTGAGAGACAGAACCTCCTAAATTTGCGTTGGTGTAATACGTGTCAAACAATTCGTTGTATAGCCATCCTACTTCGTCATAAGGATTGGCATAATTTCCAGGCAAAGTCGTAATAAGTTTGGCGGAAAGTGTATTGGCATTTTCAGAATTCGTAGTGTCATTATCAGAGCTACAAGATACAAGTCCTGTACTCATCATAACAAAAAAGGCAATAATTAGTGTGCATGAGTGTATATTTTTCATGTGATTTAATGTGTTAGAATGTTACTGATTACTTTTTTTTCATCAGTTCATTTAGCCCGGGATAATTGAACTAGGATTTGGTTTTGCTCATAACAAAACCGTTTGAATTCAAGGCAAAACTAACTGCCCATTTCCCATCTCACAAGTCAACATCTACACCATTCCCGAATGTAAAATGTGCCATTCGGGAATGAAACACTCAAAAACAAATAGTAAAACACAACACTTCAATACATTACATTTCATAAAGTCCATTCTCAATTTGTCACTTCATCTATCGTCATTTTTAATTATTTTAATTACATTTATTCGCTAAAAAATCCACATTACCTATATTCTTTTGCAGTTTTTAATTGTTTAAGTTCCAAATCCTTATAATGATTACAAAAAAACGCTTACTATTTCTAGTACTACTAATCTCGCATTGTATAAATGCACAAAATAACTATGGCAAAAATTCAGATAGCCTTTCCTCTAAAACCTATGATTATTTAAGTCAATCCACGGTTAACTATAAAGTTGATAGTATAAAATCAAGATTGTATGCTAATGCATGGTTAGAAAAAGCTAAATCTGAGAATAATGATTTTCAATTAACTAATGCTTACAAGGCACAAATTAACCTTGTTAGTAAACAATTTCGCCTATCATATGCGGATAGCATGCTTATAGTTGCCAAGAAATTAAATGATATTGAATTAATTGGTTCAGCATACATGACCAAAGGCATAGTGCATTACGATAGGAAAGAACAAATGAAAGCGTTGGACAATTATCTTATGGCTGATAAGTATATTGCTCAAACTGAAAATCAATATCTTATCTATAAACTAAAATACGGCATTGCACAAACAAAATCCTATCTTGGTTTTTATGATGAAGCCATCAGTTTATTCAGAGAATGTATTGATTATTTCAAGGAAGAAAACGACAGAGCATACCTCAACTCATTACACTCATTAGGTTTATGTTACAATCGAATTGGAAATTATGCATGGTGCACAATAACGAACCAAACCGGAATTGACGAAGGGAAAAGATTGAACAACCTCGAAATGCAACCGTATTTCATCCATTCTGAAGGTGTAAATCTTTGTGGTTTAAAAAAATACAAGGAAGCTATTTCTAAATTAACTTCAGTTCTACCAACAATACAAAGCAAGAAAGATTTTGCAAACGCATCAGTGGCATATTTCTACATCGGAAAATCATTTTGGGCTTTAAATCAAAAGGATAAAGCGATAATCTATTTTAAAAAAGTAGAGGATATATTCAAAAAAGAAAAATACATCCGTCCAGACTTGCGCGAAGGCTATGAAAAGCTTATCGATTATTACAAACGAAAAGGAAATACAAAATCCCAACTTTACTACATTGATCAATTATTAAAAGTTGATAATATTCTTGGGCAAAATTACAAATACCTACTAAAAAAAGTAGTCAAAGAATACGACACTAAAGAATTATTAAAATCCAAACAGGAGATTGAAAATGCAATGACATTTAGAACTTTTGTAGCTTTTGGTATCATCAGCATACTGATTTCTATTATTGCATTTTTAATATACAAGCACTTCAAAAACAAACGGCTTTTCGATGAAATAATGAAACGTGATACTTCTAAGCCTGCAATTACTGAAACCTGTATTGAACCATCGACTTTTGAGGAAATAATAAAGAACGACACTACTGAACCCATTAGTTCTGAAAACACCGACAAACAAAATAGTCAAGAAATAAGCCCAGATATTGAAACTGCTATTTTAAAGAAGTTGGAGAAATTCGAGCAGAGTAAAAAATATTTAGAAAAAGACATGACGCTTTCAAAAATGGCTGTATTCCTAAATACCAATACAAAATATGTTACAAAGATTATTGCCAAACACAGAGGAAAAGGAACTATTGACTACATAACCGATTTGAAAATAAATTACATAATCGAAATTCTAAAAAAAGAAACTAAATACCGGAACTACACCCACAAAGCTTTGGGTGAAGAAGCAGGTTTTGGTTCCACTCAAAACTTCACACGTGCCTTCAAAGAACGAAACGGAATTTCGCCTACATACTTCATTTACAAATTGAAAAAGTCAGCAAACACAAGCAATTAGAAATTAATTGCCTCTTTTTCTTTCACAACTTGTGATTGACTTGTGAAAGAAACATTCCCAAATCATACAATTTTGTGCCATAACAATGTAAAACATAAATTATGGCAATTGAAATCCTCACTAAACAAGACCTAAATGATTTCCGCACGTTACTACTAGACGACATTAGAGAAATCTTTCAAAACAAAACAGAGCAAACCAAACAATGGCTTAAATCCTCAGAAGTTAGAAAGCTACTCAATATTTCTCCAGGAACACTCCAAACCTTACGCATTAACAAAACCTTATCCTACACCAAGATCGGCGGAATAATCTATTA
Organism: Flavobacterium solisilvae; assembly: GCF_012911605.1. Taxonomy (GTDB): domain Bacteria; phylum Bacteroidota; class Bacteroidia; order Flavobacteriales; family Flavobacteriaceae; genus Flavobacterium; species Flavobacterium solisilvae. The sequence continues at coordinate 23,650 of NZ_JAAMPT010000197.1, forward strand.
TCCATACAAGGATATTGAAAAACTACTCGATCAAAACAAAGTAAGTTCCGAACGCACATTATTTAATTCTAAGTAATTCTCTTGTCATACCGAGCGCAGACGAGGTACTTTATCATTCAAATGCTTCTTGTCACTAAGAATGTCATCCTGGGCTTATCGAAGGACTTTGCGTGCTTTGCGCCTTCCTTGTGGTCTTTGCGGTTAAACTATTCACTAATTACTCTTCACTAATCACTCATCACTAAACCATGAACTACATAAAACACCTAACAGGATTTTTCGACAGAGTAGCAAAAGACAAGTTGCTCAATCCAACACATGTAAGTTTATACATGTCATTGTTCCAATTCTGGAATTGCAATCGGTTCAGAAATCCAATTAGTATTTCTCGTGATGAAATAATGCGAATAAGCAAAATCAGCTCAAAGGCAACCTATCACAAATGTCTCAAAGCTTTGCATTCGCAGGGTTATATTAAATACGAACCATCATACAATCCATTCAAAGGCAGCCATGTTTTTTTATTCAATTTCTCCGATGATTTAAAGCCTTTACCCAAAAGTGCCAGTTCAAATTTTAAACCAGTCATTGAACAAGTCGTGAACAAGTCGTGTACTAGTGATGAAACAAGTAGTGAACAGGTTAATGAACAAGTCGTAGTACCTTATATAAACAATACAAACAATTCAAACGATTTAAACAATTCAAACAGCTTAAACTTGGGCGAGCAATCAAAAAAAATTGAAGAAGATGTCATTGCGAGGAACGAAGCAATCTTATCAACCGAAGCCGAAGAAGACAAAGAAAAAAAGTTGCGTGAAAAAAAGAAAGAGTTTATTGTCACTTCGAGCGCAGTCGAGAAGCCAACAATCGAAAATGTCAAATCCTATTTCCAAAAAAACAACTTCCCGGAACTCGAAGCCCAAAAATTCTTCAACTATTTCTCAAGCATCGGTTGGCTAGTCGGCGGCAAAACACCAATGGTCGATTGGCAAGCCACAGCACAAAACTGGATATTAAACGCACCAAAATTCATCACAAATGCAGAACCAAACCGTCCAAAACAACTCAACACCACAACCGAAAAAGACTATTCAGAGCCACTTTAACCTGAACTTGTTTCAGGTTCTTTGCGAACCTTGCGCAAATCTTCGCGGACTTTGCGGTTAAACTTTTAGCTATGGAAAACGAAATAAAAACCCATTACAACTACCAAGAAATAATCGCATGGATAGAGCAAAAAGGCATCGAGCTATACGGAACCCATTTCAAAATACTAGAAACCGATTATCCAATCATCTACAAATTAATCGCGTATTTTCTCAAAGATGAGGTAACCTGTTTTCAATACAACATAAACCTCAACAAAGGAATTCTACTTTCTGGACCAATCGGCTGTGGCAAAACCTCAATAATGAACATCATGAAATACCTAACACCAACCGAACACAAATTTTTCGTAAAACCATGCCGAGATATAAGCTTCGAATTCATTCAAGACGGCTACCAAATCATACACAAATACAGTAAGGGAAAACTCTATGAATTCGAACCAAAAACAATATGCTTTGACGATTTAGGAACAGAAAGCAACCTAAAATACTACGGAAACGAATGTAACGTCATGGCAGAAATTCTGTTAAGCAGATACGATGTGTATATCGCAAAACGAATACAAACCCACATCACAACTAACCTATCCGCATCCGAAATAGAAACACAATACGGCAACCGTGTCCGAAGCCGAATGCGTGAGATGCTCAATCTTATTGCTTATGATAAAACAACCTCCGATAAGAGGTAAAACAACTAATTTATAACTAGAACAACCAACTATGAAATCTATCTCAAAGCAAAGCGTCTTCAAAATTCTATTAAAATCTATACTTCTATGTGTCTAAAAAAATAAAGTAGTAACACAATCAAAATAAACCTTAGCGAACCTTGCGACAACTTTGCGACTTTGCGGTAAAAAAAAACTTAAAACCTAATAATCATGAAAAACATAACCCTTTTCTGGAACTGGATCCAGTACAACGAACAAACCCTAAGAAACCTACAAAACGAAAAACCAAAAATCCAAAAGCTCTTTCTTTTCTGGCTCGACAAAAGCCTACATTACTATTCCGAAGGATTAGATTGCATACTAGTATTTCCAAAAAGAAACAACAAAACAATACAACTCATAATTTCAGCAAACGGTAATCCCGATTATTTTGAAGCAGTCACAAATTTGGTAGATAATGCACCAAAACTCAATCATTGGAACTTTATAGCTTTCATACAACCATCAGAAAATATCGAGAAAATGGAAGCCGGATTAGACAAACCGTATGTATTCAAAGACATTAATCTAAAAGCCAGTGAAATAAAATTTGAACCTTTACAATACGAAAATTGCAAAAAAATAGACATGATTGTGTACTTAAAAAACTACACCGTTCATTGCAATAATAAAAACCTTCTAGAAGTGGTCTATGTAATTATTCAAGACATCATTGGCGAAAAAGCACTTTCTGAAAATATCAATTTTGTCGAATTAGAACAAATGCCAAGTGAAGAAAACATTGAGTTAATTTATCTGTATGATTTGCAGTATTACTTGGATGACATTAACAGTAAAAAAATATAAATAAAATAATTAATCCATTTGTTTTGAATTATATATTAATAAAATTAATACTTTTACACTCGTGAAACTCTTAAACTACATATTATCAATCTATCTGGTAGCACTTTCTTGTTTACCATGTGCAGACATGGAAGTAAACAGTGCAGCTCACAAAGTTGTTGAGATTTCAGCTAATCATGATGAAAAGTCCCACAATCACGATAAAGAAAACGATTTGTGTTCGCCTTTTTGCAGTTGTAATTGCTGTGGTTCACAAATAGTAAGCTATTTTAAAATGTTGAACTACAATTTTACAGTAGTTTCAAAGACTATTACAACCCAATTACCATCTTACGCTTCACAATTTACTTCCAATTTCTACGGAAGTATCTGGCAACCACCTCAAATAGTATAACGATGCCCGAGTAATTTCGGGTTAGAAAGTTGTGACCTTTTCACAAATAATAGCAAAAGTAGTTTTGCTAATTTTCTAATTCATTATAATATTTTCAATGTTAGACAAAATCATACAGTTCAGTATAAAGAACAAGTTTATAATACTTTTATTTACTTTGGTTCTAATAGCTTTTGGTAGCTACTCTATAAAACAATTACCGCTTGATGCGTTACCTGATGTAACCAACAATCAAGTACAAATAATAACTACTGCACCAACTTTAGCAAGTCAGGAAGTAGAACAATTAATCACTTATCCATTAGAACAATCTGTAAAGACAATTCCAAAAGTTATTGAATTACGAAGTATTTCTCGTTTCGGACTTTCGGTAGTTACCGTAGTTTTTAAAGACGATGTCGATATCTATTGGGCAAGAGAGCAAATTTTCCAACGTTTAAAGCAAGCCGAAGAAAATATACCAGCTTATGCAGGTACACCAGAGTTAGGTCCAATTTCAACAGGTCTTGGGGAAATTTACCAATACGATGTCTTTGCCAAAAAAGGGTATGAAGATAAATACGACGCCATCAAGTTAAGAACCATTCAGGATTGGATTATTGTTCCTCAGCTTCAAGGTGTTGAAGGCGTTGCCGAAGTGAGTACTTGGGGTGGGAAATTGAAACAATATGAAATCGCAGTAAACCCAAATACGCTTAACAGTCTTGGAGTAACCATTACTGAAATTTTTGAAGCACTCGAAAAAAACAATCAAAATACAGGAGGAGCTTACATCGAAAAAGACCAATATGCCTATTTCATCCGCGGTGTCGGTATGGCAACAGGAAATAAAGATTTAGAAAAAGTTGTCATTAAAAACAGAAACGGGGCACCGGTTTTAGTCAGGGATGTGGCAACCGTTAGAGAAGGCATTGCATTGCGTTATGGAGCTTCCACAAAAGATGGTAAAGGGGAAATCGTTTGTGGTATGGCATTGATGCTAAAAGGTGAAAATTCAAAAGCGGTAAACGAAAGAGTAAAAGAGAAAATGGAGCAAATCAATAAAACACTTCCCGAAGGTGTTGTTGCTGAAGCTTTTATTGATAGAGGAAAATTAGTTGATAATGCAATCGGAACAGTTACTAAAAACCTACTCGAAGGCGCATTAATAGTAATTTTTGTCTTGATTTTATTTCTTGGTAATCTTCGTGCAGGTTTAATAGTTGCTTCTGTAATTCCATTATCTATGCTTTTTGCGGTAATTCTAATGAATTATTTTGGCGTAAGTGGTAACTTAATGAGTTTAGGAGCAATCGACTTCGGAATTATTGTCGATGGTGCTGTAATCATTGTTGAAGCCACAATGCACCATTTGCAAAAACTCAAACGACAAAATAATTTAACCCAAACTGAAATGGACAGTGAAGTATATAAATCAGCTTCTAAAATCCGTAACAGTGCAGCTTTTGGAGAAATCATAATCTTAATTGTATACCTACCAATTTTAGCATTAGTTGGTACTGAAGGTAAAATGTTCAAACCTATGGCAATGACGGTAGGCTTTGCAGTAATCGCAGCATTTGTTTTATCACTGACGTATGTTCCAATGATGAGTGCAATGTTTTTATCCAAGAACACAGAGCATAAGCCAAACTTTAGCGATAGAATGATGGCATGGTTCGAGAAAATATATGCACCATTTTTAGAAAAAGCATTACGATTAAAAAAAACAGTTTTGGCTATTTCATTAGGGTTGTTTGCTTTGGCACTTATAACTTTTCAAAATATGGGAGGCGAATTTATTCCAACCATTGAAGAAGGTGATTTAGCCATTAATGTTACCATTATGACCGGAAGCTCATTAACACAAATGGTAGAAACAACTACTAAATATGAGAAAATCCTAAAAGCAAAATTCCCTGAAATAAAAACCATTGTAACAAAAATCGGAAGTGGAGAAATTCCAACCGATCCAATGCCAATTGAGAGTGGCGATTTTATTATTGTACTGAAAGACAAAAGCGAATGGACTTCTGCATATAATTGGGAAGATTTAGCCAATTTGATGAAAGAAGAAATGGAAGTTATTCCAGGAGCGAATATCGAAATATCACAGCCTATTCAAATGCGCTTTAACGAGTTAATGACAGGAAGCCGAAGCGATATAGCCATTAAGATTTTTGGTGATGATTTAGAGATTTTAGATACAAAAGCCAAAGAATTGATTTCAAAAGTTAGTAAAATTGAAGGTGTTGGTGACTTAAAAGCTGATAAAGTTGTAGGTCTGCCGCAAATCACAGTCAAATACGATTACAATAAAATAGCCTTATACGGTTTGAATATTGTCGATATCAATCAAATAATTCGTTCCTCATTTGCCGGAGAAAGCGCCGGTAAAATCTATGAAGAGAGCAAACGATTTGATGTAGTGGTTCGTATGAATGAGGCTAATAGAAGTGATATAACCGATGTGAGTAATTTATTTATTCCATTGCCAAACGGTCAACAAGTACCCCTTTCCCAAGTAGCAACCATCAGTTACGAACAAGGGCCTGTACAAGTATCTCGTCAAGATGGAAAGCGAAGAATTACAGTTGGTCTAAATGTTCGTGGTCGTGATATAAAAAGTGTTGTTGAGGAAATTCAACAAAAGTTAGACACCAATTTCAAACTTCCAGCAGGATATTATGTTACGTATGGTGGACAATTTGAAAATCTAGTGGAAGCCAATAAACGCCTTTCGGTAGCTTTACCAATTGCTTTAGGACTTATTTTGGTTTTATTGTTTTTTACCTTCAACAGTATGAAGCAATCATTACTGATTTTCACAGCCATTCCATTATCAGCAATTGGTGGTGTTTTTGCTCTATGGTTACGCGGAATGCCGTTTAGTATTTCGGCAGGAATTGGTTTTATTGCTTTATTCGGAATTGCTGTTTTAAACGGAATTGTGCTAATATCTTATTTTAACCAACTTAAAACGGAAGGAATAACCGACCCAATGCAACGTGTCTTAATCGGAACAAAAACAAGATTGCGACCAGTATTAATGACTGCTGCGGTAGCTTCACTTGGGTTTTTACCAATGGCATTGTCAACAAGTGGCGGAGCCGAAGTTCAAAAACCATTAGCAACTGTAGTAATTGGCGGATTGGTTTCGGCTACATTACTAACCTTAATCGTTTTACCAATTTTGTATTTACTCTTTGAAAAGGGAATTAAAAGAAGAAAAAAAATGTCAAATCCAATTGTAACACTAATAGTTTTATTAATAAGTAGCTTTTCATTTGCTCAAAATAGCCAAACCATAACGCTAGAAAAAGCCATTGAAAAAGCAAAAGCAAATAACATCGATTTAAAAATTGCCGACAAGGAAATTGAAAAACAAACCGTCCTCAAAAAAACTGCATTTCAAGTAGATCCTTTGCAAGTACAATACCAAGGCGGACAATTCAACAATGTTGATTACGACCATAATGTTTCCATTCAACAGTACTTTCCTATTGGTAAAATCACAAAAGCCAATAGACAATTACAAGAAGAATTAGCAAAATTGGCTGAAAAGCGAAAAGCATTAACCGAATATGAAATCGAAAAAGCGGTAACACTTGCGTATTATCAATATTTATACGGTGTTTCCATTCAAAAACTGAATACTGAATTGTTCGACATTTATTCCAAATTCCTAAAAAATGCAGAGCTTCGTTTTCAAACAGGCGAAAGTGGTAATATTGAAGTCATAAGTGCCAAAGCTAAAGTAAAGGAAATCGAAACCCAAAAAGCACAATTAGAATATGATTTGGTTGTATATCAAAAGCAATTACAATACTTCATTCAAACCGATGAAAATATAATTCCAGATGCTACAACGCCACTGAAATATGCAAACCCAACTGATGTGAATAATGCTAAAGTGGAAGGATTGGTAAACGACTATTACACACAGCAAATTACAGTCTATCAAAAAGAAGCTAATACATTCAAAGCAATGCGTACACCGAGGCTAGGATTAGGTTATTTCGGGCAAACCATTGAAACAAAATCGTATTTTCAAGGATTTACTGCTGGTGTACAAATTCCTTTATTTGGTGGAGCAAATACCGCTAAAGCGAAAGCTTCGCAGATAAGTATTTCGCAATCGCAATTAGAATTGGATAAAAGCAAACTGACTTTAAAACTACAAAAAGAGGAACTACAAAACGAGTTTGAAAAGCAGAAAAAAGCAGTGGCGTATTATCAAAACGAAGGATTGCAATACGCAGAGCAAATTATTACAACAGCACAAAAAAGTTATGCCAATGGCGACATGAGTTATTGGACTTACATCAGTTTTTTAAACCAAGCCATTGATATTAAAAAGCAAAACGCAGAAGCTGTTAATACCTATAATCAAAGTGCTATTCAATTGCAATTTCCATCTTTCAACAATAATTAATATTCAATAATATGAAAAATATAAAATCAAAATCGAAGTTTTTCTTAATACTTAATACTCTTGTCTTAATACTTTTTACTTCTTGCGGCGAAAAGAAAACCGAAGAAACACACGAAGAAGAAAAATCGGAAACCGAAGTAGCACTAACAGAAGCGCAATTCAAAACCATTGGTATAGAAACAGGAACTATCGTAATGAAAAACCTCAATACGGTAATCAAAGCAAACGGATATACTGCTGTTCCACCTCAGAATATGGCAAATATATCAACCTTAATTGGTGGTGTCGTAAAAGATATTTATGTGTTAGAAGGCACTTATGTGGTAAAAGGGAAAACATTAGCAACCATCCAAAACCTTGAAGTAACCGAAATGCAAGAAGATTACAATTCGGCTATTGCAAACATTGAATACCTACAATTAGAATACAACCGCCAAAAAACATTGAGCGATGAAAATGTAAATCCTCGTAAAACGTTTCAAGAAGTTAAGTCAAAATTAGCAGTTGAAAAAGCAAAAGCACAAGCAGCAAAAAATAAACTACAAGCGTTGAATGTTAGTTTAAAAGGCAGCACTTCTTTAATTCCGATTGTTTCGCCGATAAGTGGTTATGTGGGTAAAATTAGCATCACCAAAGGAGCGTTTGCAGAAACCGGAGTTACTCTTTTTGAAGTAGTCGATAACAGCCAAATGCACTTAGATTTGAATGTGTTTGAAAAAGATTTAGGTAAAATTTCCGTTGGTCAAGAAGTCGATTTTGTACTTACCAATCAATCCAATAAATCAATAAAAGGAAAAATATTCGGTATCAATAAATCATTTTCTAACGAAAGTAAAACCGTTGCAGTTCACGCCAAAATCAATCCAAGCGATGCTAAAGATTTAATTTCCGGAATGTATGTAGCGGCTAATATCAACATTACTAATCAAACAGTTCAAGCTTTGCCAAAAGATGCTATTGTTAGAAATGGAGACAAATATTACATTTACATTCAAGAAGAACACCAAGAAGAAACTCCAAAAGTAAAAGAAGAAGAACACAATCACAAAGAGGGCGAAGCACATAATGAGCACGCTGAAGGCGAAGAGGAAGAACACAACGAAATTCACTTTAAAGCCATCGAAGTAATACCAGGAACAACCGATTTAGGATATACTGAAATAAAATTAGTTGAAGAAATTCCTGCCAATGCAAAAATAGTAATTAAAGGAGCTTTCTACTTGCTGGCAACATCAAAAGGTGGTGGCGAACACGAACATTAATAAATAATAATTTAAAATAAATAACATGAAAAATTCAATTTTAAAATCAATCGCTTTTTTAGCAATAGTATTTTTTTCAACAAATCTAGTTTCAGCACAAAAAACTACTCAAAAAGCAGTCATAAAAACTTTCTTTCATTGCGACCATTGTAAAGAATGTGAAACGTGTGGTTTAAAATTCAAAACAGAAATGCTTAAAATAAAAGGAATAAAAATGTATGAGTTAGATGATAAAGCAATGACTTTTACAATCTATTACAATTCAAAGAAAACTACTTTACAAACAATTAAAGAAGGTATCTCTAAATTAGGTTATGATGCAGATGAAGTAAAAGCAGATCCAAAAGCGTATGAAAGTTTAGATGGTTGTTGTAAAGCTTAGTCATGAAATTTAATACGATAATGCCAAATAAGCTAATTCCTTTTTATCAAAAAGAGTTAGAATTAGTTAAGGATAATTTACAACTAAATGATTTTCAAAATGCTTGGCATCATTTGGAACGTGCACATATAATAGCTCAAAAATATCCATGCGAGCATACATTTGTACATTGGAAAATGTTACAATTTGGTATTAAGATTAAAAGTACAAATGAGGTAATTGGTCAAATACCAAGATTATTGATAGGTGGTGTAAAATCATTTGTTGGACATATTCCTGTTGGTAATACTGGTGGTGCAAACGTGCCACCTTTAAAACCAATGGAAATTCCGAAAGACATACAAAAAATAATAAATTCAAATTCTTAATAATTGAATTATGAAACATCAACACAAATACGATGCACAAGGAAAACAACTTTGTTGCACATTAGAAGAAAAAATAAATAAAAAACCCGATAATCATTCTGATGATGACGGACACGACCACAACCATTCCAACGAAGAAAAGTCAACGTTTCAAATGTTCCTACCAGCAATCATAAGTTTTGTTTTGTTAATGGTTGCCATTGGTTTCGATAATTACTTTCCACAATCGTGGTTTACAGGTTGGGTACGAATTATATGGTATGTTGTTGCTTATGCACCAGTTGGTTTTCCTGTAATCAAAGAAGCTTTTGTTGCTATAAAGAAAGGAGAGATATTTTCAGAATTTTTGTTAATGAGTATTGCAACTATTGGAGCATTTGCCATCGCAGAATTTCCAGAGGGTGTTGCCGTGATGCTGTTTTATGCCGTTGGCGAAGTCTTTCAAACACTTGCAGTTCAACGAGCCAAAGCAAATATAAAAGCGTTACTCGACCAACGACCAGATGAAGTTACTATTTTAGAAAACAATGTAGCCAAAACAATCAAAGCAGCAACCGCTAAAATTGGCGATATTATCCAACTCAAAGCAGGAGAAAAATTAGGTTTAGATGGCGAATTACTTTCCGATACAGCTTCATTCAATACAGCAGCACTTACCGGAGAAAGCAAACCCGATACCAAAGCAAAAGGAGAAACCGTTTTAGCAGGAATGATAAACCTAAATTCGGTTTGTCAAGTAAAAGTTACAACCGCTTATACCGATAGTAAACTGTCAAAAATACTTGAAATGGTGCAAGATGCAACAGCAAAAAAAGCACCAACTGAATTATTCATACGCAAATTTGCCAAGATTTACACACCAATTGTGGTGCTTTTAGCCATCTTAATTTGTGTAGTTCCAATGCTTTTTGTAGCGGATTATCAATTTAGAGATTGGTTGTATCGTGCTTTAGTCTTTTTAGTTATCTCATGTCCTTGTGCGTTAGTCATCAGTATTCCGTTAGGATATTTTGGCGGAATTGGAGCTGCTTCCAAGAACGGAATTTTATTCAAGGGAAGCAATTTTCTTGATGTAATGGCTTCTATTCAAAATGTAGTAATGGACAAAACAGGCACAATGACAGAAGGTGTTTTTAAAGTGCAAGAAGTTGTTTTTAATTCCAATTTTAATCAAAACGAAATACTGCAAATGGTAAATGCTTTAGAAAGTCAAAGCACACATCCAGTCGCAACAGCCATTCATCAGTTTGTTGGAAAAATTGATAGTACAATTGAACTAAAAGAGGTTGAAGAAATTTCAGGGCATGGTTTAAAATCCCTTGTCAAAGGAAAAGAATTATTAGTTGGTAATTTCAAACTAATGGATAAATTTTCTATTAAATATGATATTGATCCTACAAGTATTGTTTATACATTAATCGCAGTAGCTTACGATAAAAAGTTTGTAGGATATATAACCATTGCCGATAGCATAAAAGAGGATGCTCAAATCACAATCGATAAACTTAAAGCGTTGAATATTAAAACCACAATGTTAAGTGGTGATAAAAATACTGTAGTTCAGTTTGTTGCAAAATCACTCGATATAACAAATGCTTATGGCGATTTACTGCCCGAAGATAAAGTAAACAAAGTTAAAGAAATCATTGCTAAAAATGAAACGGTTGCTTTTGTTGGCGATGGTGTAAACGATGCACCAGTAGTAGCATTAAGCAACGTAGGAATTGCAATGGGCGGTTTAGGAAGCGATGCCACAATAGAAACTGCTGATGTAGTTATTCAAGACGATATGCCTTCAAAAATCCCAATGGCTATTAACATTGGTAAACAAACTAAAAAAATTGTTTGGCAAAATATCACTTTAGCATTTGCTGTAAAAGCAATAGTTTTAGTGCTTGGAGCAGGTGGTTTAGCCACAATGTGGGAAGCCGTTTTTGCCGATGTAGGAGTAGCTTTGTTAGCTATTTTAAACGCAGTTAGAATTCAGAGAATGAGATTTTAACATCAATTTTAACATAATGCAATAATTTTTAGCTAAATTTGTACTGTTTTAATAGATATATGAACAAATACCACATGATACTTGTAGTTTTATTAGGCATGTTCCTCATCCCTAATACTGCTATGGCTTGTGGTAAAGGTTCAGAAAAGAGTTCGTGCAAAAAAGAAATTTCATCCAATAACGCAGAAAAAAAGAGTTGCTGCGGTGATGAAAATTCAAAAGATAAAGACCACAAAGGATGTAAAGGCAATTGCGGTCACTCAAAATGTGGTTGTTCTTCAACGTGTCCAACTTCTTCAGTAAGCTTTTTATCTGAAATTAATTTTAAAAATTACATGTTTAGCTATTCTTCAATCGAGAAAGTTAAATTTTCATACACAACACCATCAATCTCTGATGGGTTTTATTTCATTTGGCTAATTCCTAAAATAAGCTAAATCCAAATTTTGACAGCCATAAGTGTGTCAAATTCATAGCGTTTTGCTATCCAATTCACAACAGTTTTAGAAACATTTTACTACACCATTTTCATGTTGCAGTATCATTTATCTTATAACTGTAATTATCTCAAATTTATTTTATCAATCAATCAAGGTAAATCACTTTGATTACTAATACCTTATTTAAAATGAAAAATTCATTTATAAAAATAATGGTAGCGGCTGTAATGTTGCTATCTACTGCTATCAATGCACAAATAAAAAATTCAAAAACAGAAAAAGTTAAAGTTTATGGAAACTGCGGTATGTGCGAAACTAAAATCGAAAAAGCAGGAACGATTAAAAAAATCGCCTCTGTAGATTGGAATAAAGATACTCAAATGGCTACGCTAACTTACGATGCAAAAAAGACAAACCAAGACGAAATATTAAAAAGAATTGCACTTGTTGGGTACGATAGTGATAAATTTCTCGCTCCTGATGATGTCTATAATAATCTTCACGGTTGTTGTCAATATGATAGAGTGGCAAAAGTTCCTGTAAAAGAAGAAACCGCTACTGCTAGCAACGAAAGCCATTCTAATCACAATAATAATTCAGATACTAAAACAGTAATTCAAAATGAAAATCAGTTAAAATCAGTATTTGATACTTATTTTTTATTGAAAGATGCTTTAATCACCTCTGACGGAACCAAAACAGCTTTAGCTTCAAAAGAACTTTTGGCAGCTGTAAACAATGTCAAAATGGACAAACTCGAAATGGACGTGCACATGGTTTGGATGAAAGTTGTAAATCTTATTAAAGAAGATGCAACTCATATCTCAGATACAAAAGATGTAAAACACCAGCGCGATCATTTCACTACACTATCCAAAGATATTTATACACTAATTAAGGTTTCCAAATACGAAACGGCTGTTTACTATCAATTTTGTCCAATGTACAGCGATGGTAAAGGTGCCAATTGGTTGAGTAAAGAAAATGCAATCAAAAATCCGTATTACGGTTCTATGATGTTAAGTTGTGGTAAAACGGTAGAAACCATCAAATAAGTAAGATGAAAAAAATTGTAATACTGTTTCTTTTAATCGCTACAGTTACAAACTCCAAAGCTCAAATTAAAATCGGCGATGCTATACCATCAATTACATTAAAAAGTAATACCAATAATGTGATTGATATCACATCCTTTAAAGGTAAATATGTACTTGTCGATTTTTGGGCTTCTTGGTGTGCGCCTTGCCGATTGGGTAACAAAAAGTTAGTGAAACTTCACAACGAAATAAGCTCAAGCAAAGTAGAAATTATCGGAATATCAATCGATACCGATGCCAATAAATGGTTAAAAGCGATAGAAAAAGATAAAATCAAATTTACGCAACTCATAGACCCAAATGGATTTGATGCTAATACAGCATTACAATTTGGTGTTGAAGAGTTACCATCTAAATACCTATTCAATCCCGAAGGTATTCTAATGGCTAAAAATCCGTCAGAGGAAGAAATAATGAAATTAATAAAATCATAAAATGAAAAAAATGTATCTAATTATTACATCAATGATTTTGATGTTTTCCATAAAAAGTAATGCACAAATCGTAAAAGCTGAAATCAGAGCTACAGGTTTAACGTGTTCTATGTGTTCCAACGCCATAAATAAACAGCTAAAAAGTATGGAAGAAGTGGTTGCTGTAGAAACCGATCTAAATACCAATACGTTTACAGTAACACTCAAAGAAGGTAATGATTTAAGTCCCAAAGTATTTAAAGAGAAAGTCGAAAAAGCAGGTTTTTTTATTGGTTCATTGTTACTTACAGCAAAACCAGAAACCATTACTAAATCCTCGTATATTTTGGTTAATGACAAAAAAAGTAATGCTTTAGAAATTCAATTTCAAGTGGTGGACAAAGGTTACGTAACCGAAAAGGAATTTAAAAAATTATCCAAATCATATAAGAATGTCGAAACCTACGCTTCAAACAACGAAGAAGATTTTCACATTAAAATGATAAACTAATGAGAAAGGTAATTTTATTGTTTGTAGGCATCAGTTGCCAAACTATTTTCAGTCAAGAATTATTTGTAGTAACCGATCCAGCTAGTAATGTTCCTGCAAATTCTTTGGCAGTGAATGTGATGCAATCTGCATTCAAAGAGGAATTTGAACCAGGTTACAATTATCATTTAATGCCAGAGATAACGTATGGTATTAATAAAAATTTAATGGTTAGAGGTTCTGCGTTTATCAGCACAAGAACTAATGCATTGTATGCAGAAGGCGGTGGTTTTATGGCAAAGTACAGATTTTACTCCGAAGATGATTTGAATAGTCATTTTCGTTTGGCAGCTTACGGAAGATACAGTTTCAATCGTGCCGACATCCATCAAGAACAAATAGAAATTCAAGGGCACAATACTGGTTTTGAAACAGGAATAATAGCTACAAAATTGGTAAAAAAAATAGCGATTAGTTCATCGGTTAGCTTTGAAAAAGCACTGGACAACCAACCAAATTATCCTTTTCCGGATAACATTGGCGACAATGCTACCAATTACACATTATCTTTTGGAAAATTAATGTACCCAAAAAAATACACTAGTTTCAAACAAACCAACATCAATCTAATGGTTGAATTTGTCGGACAAACCATCAATGAGAATGGTAAATCCTATTTAGATGTAGTTCCTGCAATACAATTCATTTTCAACAGTCAAGCGCGACTAGATTTTGCCTACCGACAAGAGTTAATGAGTTCAATGGTTCGTTCAGCTCCAAATGGATTTTATTTCAATCTGTATTATACATTTTTTGATTTAAAAAGTAAAAAATAATTTTAAAAACATAAACTATGAAAACACTTATTATAACTGCTATTTTAGCAATCACTTTAATTTCTTGCAATAATAAAAACAACGAAAAAGAAAGTTCTAAAACAGAAACTTCTACAAATTCTAACGAGCTATTTGCTTGTTCGATGCACCCAGAAGTAACTGGTAAAAAAGGCGAAAATTGTTCTAAATGTGGAATGGAATTAACAGAACCTGTTGCTCAAGCTAAGTCAGAACACAACCATAATGACGGTCTTCACGAACATAAAGACACTACAAAACTGAAAACTAATGAAGCTGAAAAAAAAGTGGTTGAAGCAGAAATTGCTAAATCACCATTTTCAATAAAAGAAATAGTTACAAACTATTTAAAAATTAAAAATGCACTAACAAAAGATGATGCTAAAACTGCGGCAATTGCTGGAAATTCATTATTCAAAGTTATGGCATCAACCAATACAAATGCTTTAACACCAAGTCAGAAAAAAGAGTATATAGACATTGTTGATGATGCAAAAGAACACGCGGAACACATAGGTAAAAATGCAGGTAAAATTGACCATCAGAGAGAACATTTTGCAATTCTTAGCAAAGACATTAATGATTTAATTAAAATGTTTGGAACTGATCAAAAGCTGTATCAAGATTATTGTCCAATGTACAATGATAGTAAAGGTGCTATATGGATTAGCGAAACCAAAGAAATTAAAAATCCATTCTATGGTTCTCAAATGCTTACTTGTGGTAGTTTGAAAAAAACGCTTTAAAATGAAACGTAAATTCAAGAAGATTGCATTAGTATTCTTTTTAGTGTTTATAGCCATTCAATTCTACCAACCAAAACAGAATATAAGTAATTCGTTCGATATTGGGAAAAACTTTGCAAACAACTACAAAGTGCCGCCAACAGTTCTTAATTCATTACAAAAAGCGTGTTATGACTGTCACAGTAACAATACCAAATATTTGTGGTACGATTATATTCAACCTGCTAGGATGTTTGTCGAAGATCATATCAAAAACGGAAAAGAACAACTTAATTTCAATGAGTTCGCTTCGTATTCAAACAGAAAACAACAAAGTAAGTTAGAAGCTATAAGCAAAGAAGTAAAATCGGGCGATATGCCTTTGAGTTCATATACTTTGTTACATCACGATGCTAAACTTACAAAACAAGAAAAAGAAGCTATAATTGCTTGGATAAATAAAACGTTGAATTCAAAAAATTAAAAAATGAAACTCTATATCAAAAATATGGTATGTAGCCGTTGCAAAATGGTAGTTAATTCTGTATTCGAAAGTATAGGAATTAATCCTATTTCTGTTGAGTTGGGAGAAGTTGAATTGAAAAATGACATTCCAGAAAATTTAAAGAGGCAATTACTAAAAAGCCTTCAAGCAATTGGCTTCGATTTAATAGATGACAGGAAAAGTAAAACAATCGATAAGATTAAAACATTGATTATTGATTTGGTCCAAAATAAAAATAATGATTTAAAAACGAACCTGTCAGAGTTTCTGTTCCAACATCTTCATCAAGATTATAATACCCTAAGCAATCTCTTTTCCGAAGTAGAAAACACAACAATTGAAAAATACTTCATTAATCTGAAAATTGAGAAAGTAAAAGAGTTGATCATCTATGATGAATTATCCCTAAGCCAAATAGCTTACTCTTTAAACTATAGTAGCGTTTCACATTTAAGTAATCAATTCAAAAAAGTAACCGGCTTTTCACCAACACACTTTAAGAATATAAAAACCATTAAACGAAAGCAAATCGAAGACTTATAAATCTTGCAAATCAAACCCAAAATTTTGCAAATACAAAAAGCAGTTATGATAGAAATTTGTATTAAAATAATATAAAAAATGATACATACTTACAGCATTACCGGAATGACTTGCGATGGTTGTCGCTCTAAAGTCGAGAAAGCATTGAATACTATTGATGGTATTGAAGCAAAAGTTTCATTAAGCCCACCAGTGGCCATAATTACTATGGACAAACACATTCCAACATCAAAGTTGCAGGAAGCACTGACGACTGTTGGAAAATACACCATAGAAATGAGCAATGATAAAACTACAGAAGATACTACAACTAATGAATCCGCTGCAAAGTCATGTTGTTCTACTCATGAGCATAATTATAAAAAAGAGGCTGTTATACCAACCAACGCCGCTGGTAAATATTATTGCCCAATGCATTGCGAAGGCGAAAAAGTCTATGACAAAGCGGGCGATTGTCCTGTGTGTGGAATGGATCTAGTCAAAGCACCTGAACTAACCGTAAACAAGACACTATATACTTGTCCAATGCATCCCGAAGTAATTAGTGAAACTCCGGGTTCCTGTCCTATATGCGGTATGGATTTAGTACCAATGGAACCAAGCGAAAGCGAAGACCAAAGGACTTATAAAGATTTGGTTAAGAAAATGAAAATAGCAGTTGTGTTTACAGTTCCCATTTTCGCCATTGCCATGATTGAAATGGCACACAATAATCCTTTATTGCAACTAATGGATGCGGACAAATGGAACTGGGTACAGCTTATTTTATCTCTTCCTGTTGTTTTTTATGCCTGTTGGGTATTTTTTGTTCGCGCCTGGAAATCAATAATCACTTGGAATTTGAATATGTTTACCCTTATCGGAATCGGTACAGGAGTGGCTTTTCTATTTAGTTTAGTCGGAATGTTTTTTCCTGATATTTTTCCAAGTGAATTCAAAACAGAACACGGAACTGTATTATTATACTTTGAAGCAACAACAGTTATTCTGACTTTAGTTTTGTTAGGACAATTACTCGAAGCAAGGGCACACAGCCAAACCAGCGGAGCTATCAAAGAATTATTAAAACTTGCGCCAACTGAAGCTACTTTGGTTATTGATGGCGGTGATAAAGTAATATCAATCCACGACATCAAAAAAGGCGATTTATTGAGAGTAAAACCCGGAGATAAAATTCCTGTTGACGGTAAAATAACCGATGGGGAAAGCAGTATAGATGAAGCCATGATTACTGGTGAGCCAATACCGGTTGATAAAAAGAAAGGCGATAACGTAATTTCCGGAACAATAAACGGAAACAAATCATTTGTGATGATAGCCGAAAAAGTAGGTTCCGAAACCTTGCTATCTCAAATCGTGCAAATGGTAAATGATGCCAGTCGTTCACGAGCTCCAATTCAGAAATTAGCAGATAGTATCTCCAAGTACTTTGTGCCAATTGTGGTCATTATATCGGCAATAACCTTTTTTGTTTGGGCAAAATTTGGTCCCGAACCAGCATTGGTGTATGGCTTTATAAATGCTATTGCTGTATTAATTATAGCCTGTCCTTGTGCTCTGGGTCTGGCAACTCCCATGTCAGTAATGGTTGGTGTTGGCAAAGGAGCACAATCAGGCGTTTTGATAAAGAATGCTGAGGCTTTAGAGAACATGAATAAGGTTAATGTTTTAATTACCGATAAAACAGGAACCATCACCGAAGGAAAACCATCTGTCGAAAAAATTTATGCATCCAATAACAACGATAGTGACTTATTGCAAAGCATTGCTTCCTTAAACCAATATAGTGAACATCCATTGGCACAAGCTGTGGTAATTTATGCCAAAACAAAATCCATTTCTTTAATCGAAGTAAAAGATTTTGAAGCCGTTGCCGGAAAAGGAGTTACAGGAACAGTTGCTGGTAAAAAAGTAGCATTAGGTAATAAAAAACTAATGGAACAAGTTAAAGCAACAGTTTCTGACGATTTAGAGAACAAAATCATTATTGAACAAAAATTAGGAAAAACAGTCTCTTACATTGCCGTTGATAACATAGCTGTTGGTTTTGTATCTATAACAGATGCTATTAAAACTTCTAGCAAAGAAGCCATAAAAGAATTAATGAGCCAGGGTGTCGAAGTAATCATGATGACTGGTGACAATGTCAATACAGCTAAAGCAGTTGCTGATGAATTGGGATTAAAAACCTATAAAGCTGGATGCTTACCCGAAGACAAACTCAAAGAAATTAAAAAATTGCAGGCAGAAGGCAAAATTGTAGCCATGGCTGGCGATGGTATAAATGATGCGCCGGCATTGGCACAAGCCAACATTGGAATAGCAATGGGAACAGGAACAGATGTCGCTATTGAAAGTGCCAAAATAACTCTGGTCAAAGGCGATTTACAGGGTATCGTAAAAGCCAAGAATTTAAGCCATGCTGTTATGAGAAATATTAAACAAAATCTATTTTTTGCCTTTTTCTATAATGTACTTGGTGTCCCAATTGCAGCTGGTGTGTTATATCCGGTTTTCGGAATTTTACTATCTCCTATGATTGCAGCTTTGGCAATGTCTTTCAGCTCCGTATCTGTTATTATCAATGCCTTGAGACTAAGAGGTTTAAAACTATAATAATTAACGATAACACGAATGAAACTAAAAAATAACATAGATAAATTAGGAACAATCGGGATGTTCTTTACAGCATTGCTTTCGCCTTGCTGTTTCCCTCTTTTTGCATTTGTAGCATCTGCTTTAGGTTTAGGTAGTTTTGAACTTTTTGGAGGTTGGACAATGTGGATTTTTCAAGGGATGGTCCTATTATCTTTAGTTGGCTTTTTTCTTTCCTATCGCCTGCATAGATGCCTATATCCTTTGTTGATAGCTATTCCAAGTACAATAATCATTTTTTACAGCTATTACTTTTGTAATAATGATTATCAGTCCTATTTTTTATATACTGGTATGTTCGGGCTTCTTATCGCTACAATAGTCAATTATCATAGAAACAAACTTCACTATGGCTGTAATACTTGCACGATGTACAACGGTAAATCAGTAGAACTGAAATCAAAAATAACATGTCCACATTGCGGTCACAAAAAAGAAGAAATGATGCCTACTGATGCTTGTCAATTCTTCTATGAATGCGAAAACTGTAAAAAAATAGTGAAACCTAAACAAGGTGATTGTTGTGTTTATTGCAGCTATGGCACTGTAAAATGTCCACCTATTCAATCAGGTGAAAAGTGCTGCTAAAAATAGTACAGGGCAGCATGCGGAAGCTAACAAAATGAAAGCTAAGCTTAAAGAATTAGATTAATATTCCAACATATTTAAAAATTAAAATAAATGAAAAAAAACATCCTATTAAGCTTTATGCTTTTGCAATCTGTAATACTGTCAGCACAAGACAAAGTTCAAATTAGAGTAACTGCAGCTAGCCCTGCAGCATCGTATGAGCAAGAAGTGGGTAGCGCAAAAATAAAAATTTCATATAGCAGACCTTTAGTCAGAGGACGAAAAATATTTGGGGAGTTAGTACCATTTGATAAACTTTGGCGAACAGGGGCAAGTGATTGTACTGTAATAACTACTTCCGAAGATATTTCATTTGGCAACAATGTATTAAAAACAGGTAGTTACTCAATATTCACAATTCCTTCAATCAATGAGTGGACTATAATTATCAACACAGATACTACTTTACATGGCGAAACCGGCTATGATGAAAAAAAGGATGTGATGCGTTTCAAAGTTCCTGTCGAAAAAAGCTCTAACTTCTATGAAACATTTACAATCGATTTAAATGACATCAACAGTAAGGGTGAAGCATTTCTGAAAATACTTTGGGAAAATACGATGGTTAAAATACCAATAAAAAGCCAAGAAGATGATACAATAGTAGCATTGATAGAACAACATATCATAAAAGGAAAAACCCAGGATGCCAATTTATTGTTTCAGGCAGCTAATTATTATTACAGCACAAATAGAGATTATAAACAGGCAATAATTTGGCTTTTAGAAGCAGAAAAATTAAACCCTGAAAACTTCTATTACCCAAATTTGAGACAAAAAATAGCATCCGAATTAAAAGATTACACTAATGCAATAGCAGCAGCAAAAAGAGCAATTACTTTGGCTGATAAGGAAAAAATGAAAACTACAATCGAGACACTAAATAAAAGAATAGCGGATTGGGAAATAATATTAAAAAATTAAAATTATGAAAACTAAAGTATTAATTATCGTTTTTCTGTTTTTTATTACTCATTTACTTGTTGCGCAAAACATAGTGCGTTACGATTTGTATGTTCGCGATACTATTGTCAATTATTCTGGTAAAGAAAAAAGAGCCATAGCAGTTAATGGTCAAATTCCAATGCCAACACTAACGTTTACCGAAGGTGATATTGCCGAAATTTATGTACACAACGAATTAAAAGAAAGCACATCGTTACATTGGCACGGACTATTTTTGCCTAATAAAGAAGATGGTGTACCTAATTTAACACAAATGCCAATCAAACCTGGTACTACTCATAAATACACTTTTCCAATCATACAAAACGGAACACATTGGTATCATAGTCATTCTGGCTTACAAGAACAAATCGGAATGTATGGAATGTTCATCATGAATAAAAAACAAAATGATAAAACATTCCGAAAAGGAATTGATGATTTACCAACTGTTCCAGTTATTTTAAGTGAATGGACTGATTTAAAACCAGAAAACGTTCATAGAATGTTACACAATGCAACCGATTGGTTCGCCATCAAAAAAGGTACTACCCAAAGTTATGCAGAAGCTATAAAGCAAGGTCATTTCAAAACAAAAATTGCCAACGAGTGGAAGCGCATGAACGCAATGGATGTGAGCGATGTGTATTATGAAAAGTTTCTTATTAATGGTAAAAATGAAAATCAATTATCACAATTCAAAGGCGGTGATAAAGTTCGATTGCGAATAGCTAATGGCGGTGCTTCATCTTATTTTTGGCTAACTTATGCTGGAGGAAAGATTACTGTAGTTGCCAGTGATGGTAACGATGTTGAACCAGTTGAAGTAGATCGATTATTAATTGCGGTATCAGAAACCTATGATGTTATTGTTACAATTCCTGCCGATAATACTTCCTACGAATTTTTAGCAACTCCAGAAGATAGAACTAAATCAACTTCATTATACATTGGCAATGGCATCAAACAATTAATTGCTCCTTTACCTAAATTAAAATATTTTGAAGGTATGAAAATGATGAATGGCATGATGAAAATGAACGGCGACTTGGACGATATGGGAATGAGTATGTCCTTAAACCAAATGGATATGAATGTAGTAATGTATCCAGAAATAACTGGTGCTACAAATGCAAAAAACAAAGAAAATGAGAGTAGTATGGAAATGAAAAATGACCATTCCAACCATAATCAAAATCAATACAATGCCAATAAGCTATCTAGTATTACAACACTCAACTATGCAATGCTAAAAGCAACTGATAAAACGACATTACCCAAAGATGCACCAGTAAAAGAACTTCGTTTTGAGCTTACAGGAAATATGAACCGATACGTTTGGAGTTTAGACAATAAAGTAGTTTCTGAAACCGATAAAATACTTATAAAAAAAGGAGAAAATATTAGAATTACGCTTTACAATGGTTCCATGATGCGTCATCCAATGCACTTGCATGGTCATGATTTCAGAATTATTAATGGTCAAGAAGAGTTTGCGCCTTTAAAAAATGTAATGGATCTAATGCCAATGGAAACAAATATTATTGAATTCAATGCAAATGTTGAAGGCGATTGGTTTTTTCATTGTCATATTTTATACCACATGATGGCAGGTATGGGAAGAGTTTTTACCTACGAAAACCAAGCTCCAAATCCACTTATTCCAAATCCCAAATTAGCACAAAGAAAATTATTTGCCGATGATAGAGCTTTTCACATTATGGCTGAAAATGATTTTGCTACCAATGGAAATGATGGAATGGCGATGATCCAAAATACACGTTGGAGTTTAGGAGCAGAATGGCGATTAGGGTATAATGATATGCACGGCTATGAAGCAGAATTCCACTTAGGAAGATACATAGGAAAAATGCAGTGGTTAATGCCTTTCATTGGTTTCGATTGGCGTTACAGAAAAATGAACGGAGAAATCGAAAAAAATATTTTTGGACAAGAAAACACCAAAGATAAAAGAGCCGTTTTAAGTGCAGGAGTTAATTACACACTACCAATGTTAGTAATTGCACAAGCCGAAGTTTTTCAAGATGGAAACGTAAGATTACAATTAATGCGTGAAGACATTCCAATTTCTAAACGATTAAGAATGGGTTTTATGGTTAATACAGATACAGAATTCATGCTCGATGCTCGTTATATTTTAAAAAGAAATGTAAGTCTAAGAACGCATTACGATAGTGATATGGGATTTGGATTTGGATTGAATTTGAATTACTAAAAATAGAAAAACTTTCATTAATCATTATCTTTGTGAAAAATAGTAATAATGGGAAATAATAAATCACATTGGGAAAATGTTTTTGCAACTAAAAATCCTAGCGAAGTAAGTTGGACACAAAAATATCCAAAAACATCAATAGATTATTTAGAAAATCTGAACCTATCTATAGACGCCAATATAATTGATGTTGGTGGTGGCGACAGCAATTTAGTGGATGCTTTATTAGAAAATGGATATAAAAATATTTGGGTTTTAGATATCTCTGAATTTGCTTTAGAAAGAGCAAAAAAACGATTAGGAGAAAAAGCAAATAAAGTGCATTGGATTGTTTCCGACATTACGCAATTCAGTACAGATATTAAATTTGATTTTTGGCACGATAGAGCTGTTTTTCATTTTTTGACAGAACAAGAAAATATTGATAAATATGTTACTTTAGTTAATAATTCTATAACTGAAAATGGAAATTTTCTATTGGGAACTTTTTCAGAAAAAGGTCCACTCAAATGCAGTGGTTTAGAAATAAAACAATATTCTGAAAATACTATGAAACATACTTTTAGTGAAAATTTTGAAGCTGTAAAATGTTTTACAGAAAATCATACTACACCATTTGATACAATACAAAATTTTCAGTTTTGTGGTTTTAAAAAAATATAAAATAAGTATTACTTAGAGAAAATGTTTTATAAATCAGCAATCATTTTTTACCATTATCTCATTCAGCTGCACAAAAATTGCTCCTAGTCCAAGTATTCCTAGCATCAATTCTTTGTTTGCTTCATTTCACTAATTTCATTTATAAATAACGAGAACGTACTTTTTCGTTTAGTGGTAAATTGACGTTTTAGGTTTTCAGTTGCCACTCCTTAGCCAACGCTCCAAAAAAAATTACTGGCACAGTTTTTAGAAAAAACACGTACACTTCGTGACTTGCGCCAGTAATTTTTTTTCCCAAGCTGTGTTACATAATTGAGTATTATAGTTCATCACAAAGCGTTGTTATTGTTTTTTTGGTTTTTGCAATGAAGCTATAATATCAACTATGTAAAACAGCCGCACAGCCAACGCGCTTGCCAGTGGCTCCAGGACAACATTTTTTGTAGCTAGAACATTGGTTTGATATATTCAACAATAAGATGAGCTACAAAAAACACCGTCCTTCACCACTGTCTTAAACAACATTCATTATTTCATAGGAAAGTTTACAGTTAAAGTTTATTCTATGAACGTTTGCCATTACTGTCTTTATCAACTTTGTGGTTAAATAGGTAGTGTTTTCATTGCTTTTGTAAGTAATAAAATGGCTTTTGATTTAAGTAAATTTGCCTAGTGTAAAAGCCATTTTATTACCCACAAAACCAAAATTCCCAGTAAGAGTATCATTTTTTATTTGCCAGAAAACCAGCAGTAATTGCTTCAGCGAAAAAACTGATGCCATACCGTTACTAAAATGTTTATTTAAAGTTTGAAGTATTATCTTTCTTTTAAGTCTTTGGCATCAGCTTTTCCACTAAAGCAATCAGAAACATCCCAATAAGCAAATAAAAAATGATACCCTTACTTGCGCTACTGCCTCATCGCACTAGGTAAGCAGTTGCATTGTTTTTTTTAAGTATAGAAAATGGTTTAGATATTATATCGATTTGCCTATGGTAAAAACCATTTTCTATACCCAAAAAAATCAAATAGTATGAAATGGTCACAAAGTACAATTCCAAGAAAAAAGACCATTACGTTTGACCATTAAAAACAATAAAAACTTCAAACGAAAGAGTATAAATTTTCAAAACAAAAAAATAATTGGTATGGAATTTTATTTCTGTTTTCTGTTTTGAAAATTTATACCCTTTCCAAGAACAGTTATCTTTCTAAAGAACTTTCCAAAATCAGTTTTCAATGGAACATTTCCGTTTTCGAGGAAAAATAAAAAAATAAATAAAAGAAAGTAAAGTTAAGTTCCGGTTTCAAGAAAAACAAGTTCAAGCCCTACGGGTTTTAGAAAAAATCTCCACCCAAACCGTTTCGCAACAACATTCACTTCCAACTTCACGCCCACTCTTCCGATGATATATCGGGTAGTATTTTTTCTAAAAAACTTGTTTTTCTTGAAACCTCCACTTGATGGACGACTTTCTTTTTTTTCTTTTTTTCTTTTGAAAAATTTTAATGGGCGGAGCGTAGTGAGGCACACCTGCATTCATCAGAAACACCAATGAGAATTAGAAGAAAGACTAATTTTTAAATCCGAAAGTATGCCAAATTTCATCATTAAAACGCACCGAAAAGACACTCTTTACGCCAAACCATGCTTATTCATACTTAACAAAGGGTTGAACAGCGGAAAACCACAAAAAACGCCATTTACAAACAGCTTTGTCGTGATTTTTCAAAACGAAGAAGATTGCGAAAATATTTTCTGGATAACCTACAGTCTTTGGCAGTCCAAGTTTTGGCACAGAAACCTTTGTGGTTCAGTTATTCCATTTCTAAGAATGGGTGATTTCATCAGAGAATTTTCCGCGAAAGCTGAGGAAATGCTCCAAGATTTTGAGCAACATAAAAAAGATGTTGAAACACTTCGTCTTTTAGAGCTAAAGGAGAAACAATTTCATCAAAATATCAATCTTATCAACGATTTGAAGCGAGTAATTCTGCATCGCTATCATAAAAAATGAAGTCTTATTTTAAATCGATAATCATGAAACTATTTATTTTGTACCAAACAGACAAATGGAAATCCAAAGCATCAAGAGTATGTTTTGGGATATTCGACACCAGAGCCAAAGCAATTGATTGTGCCAAATGGCAAGAACTCTACAACTTTAATTCAGAAGTTGTGGTATTAGAAGTAACACTCAATTTATTTGAAGAGGTTTAAAAAATAAATGCCTAGTCAATATTGACTGGGCATTTTGCTACACATTAATAAAGTTTAAGTCATTCTTCAGATGAAGTTTCCATGTAAACCAGGATGTTTGAAACCAACTTCCTTTTTTTTCTTTGATAAAATTAAATCGCTTACTTGGTATCAAAACTTGAACTCTGTTTTTTTGGAACATTTCGCTTCGCTTTCTACCTTCTAATGTTGTTATAGGCAACAGCATCATAAAAGGTTTATCCAATTCAAAAGCACGTTTCAAGAATTGATCTTTCAAAGAATAAGGCGGATTTGTAATAATCAAATCATACTGTTGAGGTTCGTATTCAAAAAAATCTAAACCATCGTTTAAGTGTGATCTTATGACTTCAAAACCATTAGCTTTTAAAACATTGACAATTTCGCTATTCTCAATTGCGGTACATTCCCAAATTATTTTAACCCCATCTGGAATATAAGGAAGAATACATTCTACAGCTTCTTTAGGCGTATATAATTCATCAAAAGCACCTCTTTTTATATAATCTATTTTATTTTGTATCATACAAGTTATTTTTTAAATGAAAAAGCCCATTCCATCAGGTTTGGGCTTTCATTTGTTTAACCCAAAGGTCACCACAACTAGAGTTAAACTTTATTTTTTGTGCTTCTTATTTATGCTTTTAAGCAGTAATGAAATCGTAAAACTGACAATTGCTCCAACAGTAGCCAAGACAACCGTTTTTGCTATATCATCAGAAGAAAGATTAGGAACAATACTTAAAAACGTACCTCCAGCAGTTCCCATCAATGTGGGATTATTTGCTGTCATCAGTTGTAGTTAGCTGACTTGCAGCCGACAAAACTCCTCCAGCAACTGCCAAATAACCACCAATTGTAGTGACTACAACTGGTAACGCTATTGGAGCTGCTAAAATAGTTCCGCCAACAGCAGCCAATGCCAAACCAACATTTCGAAGCACTTTAAAAAATTTCGGTATTGGTGCTTTTGCTCTTTTAATTAAACTCATGGCTCATTTTTTTAGGGTAACGATTAAACAATGTCGTAGTAGAACCTTTTCCTCCACCACCAATATCAGAACTATCTCGATGGCTTTCCCTTTTTATGATTATAATGTCTTTAGAGCCACCAATCTCTTTGGAAGAATAATTTCCAGTAGAGGTGTCTTTTCTTCCACCAATTCCATTGGTTTCACTAGAGCTTCTTTGAAGTGTTCCGCTCGAACTTTTCCCACCACCAATACTATCGCGGGATTGAGTTGCGCATTCACCTTTAATTCCTTTGCAACCTCCAATTTCTCCATCAGTACTTAATCCGCAAGTACATCTTGAAAAGCTTTCATCAAAATCTGACTTTAAATTAAACTCACTTTTTGGCAAAGTATCTGAATTAGATTGATCATCACAACTTGTGAAACCAATAGTCATTAATAAAACAAGCATTAACATTTTAATACTTCTAAAAATACGATTTGTTGAAGCAGTAGCTCCTAATAAATTTTTCATCTTTTAAGATTTAATAATTAATAAAACTTTTTCTGCGCTATCTAAAGCACGATATACCGAGTTTTTCAACTTGATAAATGCCTTTCTTGACATCAGACCTAAACCTGGTCCAGAAAGTTTTGTAACTGGAGCAATACAACCATTTAGTTCTTTTAGTGCATTATTGGCAGGATGAAATAGAATAAAATTTCTATCTTTCACATCAATCACTTCCAAATGCCATTTAAACTTCCGACTGTATCGCTTTCTAATAAAATACTTCCCTTCCGGAATGCAGGAAACCTTCGTTTCGTTCATCTTCCAAGGCAACTCAATTGTGTTACAAATTAATTTGCCATCGCATTCGAGTTTACCATTTGTTCCATCAGGGAAATAAGTTCTAGTGAGCAATAAGACCATTACACACCACTGTCAACCTTAGCAACAGATAATGGATTAAAAGCACCATTTTTCAACGGGTACATTGTTCCATTAATTTGTTGATAAAATTCAACTCCCAAAGCCAAAAACAAAGGTTTTGTACTAGCAGCTGTAACCGCATTCACTTGGTTAATAACCGCTGTTGGGGTTGCATCCCATGGCAAAATTGCCGTTTCAGAAGTAGCAACTACATACGTTTCAGCTTCAAAATCTACCTCGGCTCCGCCAGAGATAATCTTAAAGTGAGTAGTTCCACTTGGTGCAGCAATCATATTCGAAGGAATAAACGAAGCAATATCAACTGTGATTTCTCCTGCAACTCGATCGATTGTTGCCACAAATGGTGCATACAAGCTAGTGCCTAGTTTACCACGAATATTGAATTCAAAACCAAATAACAATTCGGCTTCTCCATCAATAACGTTGCGCAAACCTCTATCACTCACTAAGTCAGCTTGGATAACTTTAACCATCGCTTGGGTTAAACGACTTACCATTCTACTATCCGCAGAATTCAATAGCAGTGGTCTCAAAGCAGTGCGCAAAAGCTTCCCAGCTTTTCCTGCTCTACCAAACTCAGAACCATTCTCACGAGTTCTTTGAAACGCAGGATCATTTGCAATTCTACTAGCGTCAATTCCGCCTTTTTCTCTTGCCAAATGGCCATCTTGAGTTTTATAAAAAGTAATATCCTCGATAGTACCTTTTAATTTAATTATGCCTTTCTGTCTAGCCATAATCTTTACATTTTTTGATTAATACTCATTTTCACAACTCACTTTCATTTCGTTAATCGTTGCAACTAAATCCTGAATGATAAGGACAAAGTTTATAAAGCGTTTAGTAAAGTAAAAATCAATATTGTACCATATGTCCTAAAACGACATAAGTGTCCTAAATCAACATAAAAAACCAGTAAAGAAGTATGAAAAATAATAACTAAATTGCGGAAAGAATTTCTGCACGTCAGAAGTTAGTCAAAGCCTAATCAAAGGTATGAATGAAGTATGAAAAATGAAATACAGAGGGTTTGCATCTATCCAAAGGACATACAACGCATAACAGGCAAGAGTTATCGTCAAAGTACTAGATTGATGCAAAAGATTAAAAATGGCCTCAATAAACTCGAAAATGAGTTTCTAACGATTGAAGAGTTCTGTACATATAGTGGCATAAAATATGAACAAGTAACTCACTTGATTTTTGGTTAAATTAAAAAACTATAGAAGAATTTTAATCAAAAAAAGCATAGCCAAATACTTGAACAACTTGTTCAATTTTTAGTAATGTTTATTGAATTTTAATTTGCTATATCATTGCAAATGAGTATATTTATAACTCACAAATGAAATGTAATTTTTACGATTAAAAAGGGGGTAAAATCGGTTACCCAAATAAAAATTCAATTGTAACGAGCTGTTATATAATACGTTGAAATAGGTAGTCAAATCCCTCTTTCTCCGC
>NZ_JAAMPT010000198.1 GCF_012911605.1 Flavobacterium solisilvae
CGACTACGTGTCAATGGGATGTAACAGGTACGCAACCAGTTCAACCAACATTGGCTTGTTATGAAACAGCTACATTCAATACGACTACGTGTCAATGGGATGTTACAGGTACACAACCAGTACAACCAACATTGGCTTGTTATGAAACGGCTACATTCAATACAACTACTTGTCAATGGGATGTTACAGGTACGCAAATCATTTATACAGTAAATGATATCGAAAGATGTAATGAAGCTCAAGAAGATCAAGTTGATTTAGAAACATTAATTAGTGAATATCCTGCTGGAGGAACATGGGATATGAATCAAGTTCCTGGTATATCTGGTACAGTATTTAATCCTTTTAATGTTACTTCTGGAAACTATACTGTAAGCTATATTTATGGAGATGACTGTAAACGAGTAGATATTAACTTAAGTGTAATTTCTGACTGTGCGGTATTAGCATGTGAAACTGTTGTTGTTCATAACGCTTTCACACCAAATGGTGATGGTGTAAACGAACATTTCCAAATCGACAACATTGACCAAGAATGTCATTTACCAAACAGAGTTGAAATCTACAACCGATGGGGTGTATTAGTTTTCGAAACTAATGATTACGACAATAACACGAGAAAATTCACTGGTATATCAGAGGGACGAGTAACTGTAGATAAAAATGCTGAATTACCAACTGGAACATATTTTTACATTATTCAATATAATGATGGTAACGGAAAAGTAATTTCAGAATCAAAATACTTATATTTAACACGATAAACCTACTAACACCTGAGGATTTTTTAAAAAGTCCTCAGGTTAAAAAAAGCAAAATATGAGAACAAAAATAATACACTTCGTTTTGATGTTAGTTTGTTATACCGGCTTTGCCCAGCAAGATGCCCAGTATACCCAATACATGTATAACACCATCAATGTAAACCCTGCTTATGCTGGATCACGTGGCGTGATGAGCATCTTTGGCTTACACCGTACCCAATGGGTTGGACTAAACGGCGCACCAACAACCAATGCGTTTTCGTTAAACACACCCATCAACAACAGTAAATTAGGACTTGGACTATCGGTAGTAAACGACCGAATAGGACCAACTTCAGATAACACCGTTTCGGCAGATATATCGTATACGATTAATACCTCAGAAACCTATAAATTGTCCTTTGGAATAAAAGCTTCGGGTAATTTTTTCAACTTAGATGTTAATAAATTAAACCCAGCCGATCCAGCCGATGATAACTTGCAACCGTTCAACAACGAGTTTTCGCCTAATTTTGGTGCTGGAGTTTATTTACATTCCGATAAACTATACTTTGGAGTATCGGTTCCTAATTTTATGGAAGACAAGAAATACAACGACAACGATTATGTAATATTCCAAGAACGCATGAACTTTTATGTAATTGGAGGATACGTATTTGATTTATCGCCAACCTTGAAATTCAAACCAGCCTTTTTGACCAAAGCTGTTCAAGGTTCGCCACTACAAGTAGATTTGTCAGGTAACTTTTTACTATTTGACAAATTAACTCTTGGTGCTGCTTACCGTTGGGATGCTGCTTTCAGTGGAATGGCAGGATTTCAAGTAACCGATGGCTTATTCATTGGTTATGGATACGATAGAGAAACGACCAACTTGAGACGATTTAACTCAGGTTCACACGAGGTTTTCCTTCGATTTGAATTGTTCAGCAAAGTAAATAAAATGGTATCACCTCGATTCTTCTAATACACGACAGTCATGAAAAATAAAATTATATACTTAGCATTTTTAGTAATAACCCTAACAAGTTATTCGCAATCAGGCAAAGAATCAAGAGCCAACAAAGACTACGACAAGTATGCTTATATCGACGCCATCAAAACCTATGAGCGACTTTATGAGAAAGGATACAAGTCAGACGAAATGTTGTTAAATCTAGGAAATGCCTATTATTTCAATGCCGATTTAGAAAAAGCAGGAAAATACTATGGCGAGTTGTATGCTTCCAATCCAGAGCAAGAACCAGAATTCTATTACCGTTATTCACAATCGCTTAGAGCAGTAAAAGACTATGCCAAAGCCGATGAAATGATGAACAAATTCAATGCTAAAAGTGGTAATGATGCTAGAGCACAGCTTTTTGACAAAAATAGAAACTATCTAGCTGAAATCAAGAAAAATTCTGGAAGATATAAAATAGAAAATGCTGGAATAAACTCAAAATACTCTGATTATGGTCCGTCATTTATGGACAAAAAAGTAGTATTCAGTTCTGCCAGAGATACTGGAAATTTCTCAAAAAGAATCCATACATGGACTGGAGAATATTTCACTAATTTATACAGTGCTGATTTAGCTGAAGATGGTTCTCTTGGAGAGGTTCAAAAATTTGGTAATAAACTTAATTCCAAATACCATGAAGCAACTCCTGTTTTTAGCAAAGATGGAAAAACAGTTTACTTTACAAGAAACAATTATCTAGACAAAAGAGGTTATGATGCCTCAAAAGTAACTTTATTAAAAATTTACAAAGCTACAGTCGATGAAAAAGGAAAATGGATAAATGTAACTCCATTACCATTCAATGGTGATAGCTACCAAACCGCTCATCCTGCTTTAAGTCCTGATGGCAAAACAATGTATTTTGCATCCGATATGCCAGGAGGATTTGGAAAATCAGACCTTTACAAAGTAACCATCAACGACGACGGAAGCTTTGGAACACCAGTAAATTTAGGTAAAACCATCAATACACAAGGAAGAGAAACCTATCCATTTGTAACCAATCAAAACGAATTGTACTTTTCATCAGATGCACATCCAGGATTAGGTGGATTAGATATTTTTGCGACACAAATTCCAGAAGACGGAAACTTCAAGAAGATTGTCAACATTGGAGAAGAAGCCAATAGTCCAAAAGACGACTTTGCTTTCATCATCAACACCGATACCAAACGAGGCTTTTTAAGTTCCAACCGCGATGGTGGCGAAGGAAACGACGACATCTACAAATTCCTTGAAACCAGAGAACTATTTATTGAACAAGCAATTTTTGGTGTCGTAACAGATGCTACATCTAAAGAAGTTTTACCAAATACAAAAATGACATTGCTGGACGAAAAATTCAACAAACTAGCCGAAACTACTACTGATAGCAAAGGTTATTATGAATTCTTAAAACTAGAACCAAATACAAAATACTACGTAAGAGTTGAAAAACCAGAATACAACACCAAAGAAGTTCCAGCCATAACTGGAAAACAAGAAGGTAAAACAGAAGTCAACATCGAGCTAGAAAAAACAGTTAAACCAGTACAACCAGGCGATGATTTAGCCAAAGCCTTTGGTATCAAAATCATTTATTTTGACCTAGATAAGTCTAACATTCGTCCTGATGCAGCCTTGGAATTAGCCAAAATACTAGACGTAATGGAACAATACCCAACGATGAAAATCGACGTTCGTTCTCATACCGATTGTAGACAAACTGCAAAATACAATATGGCTTTATCAGACAGAAGAGCAAAATCAACCATGGCATGGTTAGTAAGCAAAGGCATTGCCAAAGACCGATTAACCGGAAAAGGATATGGCGAGTCAAGATTGGTAAACGATTGTGGCTGTGAACCAACAAACGAATCAAGCTGTACCGAAGAGCAACATCAAGCTAACAGAAGAAGTGAGTTTATAATTACAGCTCTGTAATTACATTATATTCAACAAAAAAGCACTCAAATTTGAGTGCTTTTTTCGTTATATAAATCATTGTTAAATCAATACCATTTTCTTTTTTTGAAATAAAAAATCATTCCTAATAACAATAAAAACATAAATCCAAGAATATAAAAATAACCATATTTCCAATGTAACTCAGGCATGTTGTCGAAATTCATTCCATAAACTCCAACAATGAAAGTTAGTGGCATAAAGAAAACCGAAACTACCGTTAATGTTTTCATTACCTCATTCAGCTTTTGATTTTGGGACGAAAAATAAAAATTGGAAGCACTGTCAAGCGAAATTAGATCATACTCAATTTGCTCCAATAACTCCAAACATTTTTGATGTAATCGAGAGAAAAAACTATAATTCTCGTGCTCAATAGCATTAAAAACATTATCATCTTTGATACTTTTTATGGAATACAATGAATCACGAAGCGGAATAATCGAACGTTTTAGAAAATTAAAATTGTCTCTGTGTTGTTCAATTTGTTCCAAAACTTGTGGCTTTGTACTCGATTTTGACAAATTAATCAACTCTTCTACTCTATCTTCTTCATTTTCGATTGTAAAATAAAAATTCTCAATTACAGCATCAAGCAATAAGTATAAAAGATAATCAGCTTTTTTATCTCTAACAATACCTGAATGAGTTCTAATTCGCTCACGAATATGCGTAAAAAAATCACTTCTCTTTTCTTGGAACGAAACCAAAATACCATCTTTTAGTAAAAAACTAATCTGTTCAACACTAATATTATCCGTATTTTCAATTGGCAATAACGACTTAATATTAAAAAACAAAACATCATGATATTCATCCAACTTGGTCCTTTTTGTTGTATTTAATATATCACCTAACATAAAATGATCAACTTTCAAAAAATGACCAATTGACTTGATTAATTCTATATCGTTTAATCCATGAATATTTAACCAATTAACTTTTGTTTCATCAATACAATTATGGATTTGTGAAACATCAAACTCCGCAAACTCAGTTAAATCATCGGTATCATAAACAAACAACTGCATTTCTGACTTTACTTGTTTATGAATTCCCGTATATTCCAAAATTGTTGGCTTAACTTTTCTGCCTTTTTTATATTTTATTTTTCTCACGAATTCTAAATTTGTCTAAAATTAAGAATATTTATTTTTTTCAAAGTAATTTTACCAAAAATCATTTTATGCAAACACTAATAATCAACATAAAAGAATTACTGCAAGTTAGAGAAAATCATATTGACAAAGTTTCGGGCGATGAAATGGCGATTTTACCAACACTGAAAAACGCTTTTCTTTTATTGGAAAATGATTTGATAAAAGATTTTGGACTAATGGAAAACTGTCCGAAAATTAATATTGACAAAACTATTGATGCTACAGGAAAAATTGTTTTACCAACGTGGTGCGACAGTCATACTCATATTGTTTATGCAGGAAATCGCGAACAAGAATTTGTGGACAGAATAAATGGATTGTCATACGAAGAAATTGCTAATCGTGGCGGAGGAATTTTAAATTCGGCAAAAAAACTCAACGAAACTTCCGAAGAAGAAATTTATAACCAATCCAAAAAACGTTTGGAAGAAGTTATCAGTCAAGGAACAGGAGCAGTTGAAATCAAATCGGGTTATGGATTAACCGTTGATGGCGAATTGAAAATGCTTCGCGTTATTAAAAAATTAGCAAAAAATTATCCGATTACAATCAAATCAACTTTTCTTGGTGCGCATGCTTTTCCGAAGGAATACAAAGAAAATCATTCGGGATATATCGACTTAATCATTGATGAAATGCTTCCGAAAATAGCCGAAGAAAAATTGGCTGATTTCATCGATGCGTTCTTAGAAACAGGATATTTTTCGGTAGAAGAAACCGAAAGAATTATGGAAGCCGGAAAAAAATATGGTTTAATTTCAAAAATTCATGTCAATCAATTTACTGCAATCAATGGAATTGAAGCATGTGTAAAACACGACGCACTTTCGGTTGATCATCTTGAAATTGTAACCGATGAAGATATTGAAGCATTGAAAAACAGCAAAACCATTGCAGTTGCTTTGCCAAGTTGTTCCTATTTCATTAGTATTCCATATACGCCAGCAAGAAAAATGTTAAATGCTGGATTACCATTGGCTTTAGCTTCCGATTTTAATCCAGGAACAACACCATCGGGAAACATGAATTTTGTAGTGGCAACGGCTTGCATCAAAATGAAAATGACACCCGAAGAAGCTATTAATGCCGCCACAATAAATGGAGCTTATGCCATGGATATTTCTAAAACACATGGAAGTATTACCAAAGGGAAAAAAGCAAATTTGATTATCACAAAACCACTGAATTCATTTTATGAAATACCTTATTGTTTTGGTAGTAACCTGATTGAAAGTGTGATTATCAATGGAAAAAACATGATTTAAACGAATAACTATGCCATTAATTGATTACAGTTTTTTACAAAAAATCTTGCCAAAAGCGAAAATCAAAAAAGGATACAAAAAAGCCAAGCTATCGTATCTTTTCAGAATTCGCTGGGCAACGGCATTATTTTTCTTCGGAATGGGTTTTAGCTTTGCTACTTGGGCAAGCCGAATTCCGGATATTAAATCGATGTTGCATTTAAGTGAAGCCGATTTAGGTGCGCTTTTATTTGCTTTGCCTGTTGGTCAATTAATTGCGATGCCATTTTCGGGAAAAATAGTCACAAAATATGGTAGCAAACAAATTACCATCTTTGGACTTCTACTCTATTCCGCTTGCATGCCACTTTTAGGATTGGCAACTAGTAAAATAGAACTTGCATTAGCATTGTTACTCTTTGGCTTTTTTGGAAACTTTTGCAACATCGCTGTCAATACACAAGGCGTTTATACGCAACAATTATTTGAAAAACCAATTATGGGTTCGTTTCATGGTTCGTGGAGTTTAGCCGGATTTTGTGGCGCTTTGGTAGGTTTGATTATGGTATCATTTGAACTTAGCGTTTTAAACCATTTTATCATTGCCTTTGTAATGGTTAGTTTAATAGTTTTTACTAGTTATTCCTTTCTAATTAAAGCCAAAACAAAACAATCGGAAGAACAAACTAGCTATTCTTTTTTCAAAAATCCAAATATGAATTTGATTTGGTTAGGTGTAATCTGTTTTTGCTGTATGGCAAGCGAAGGAATTATGTTTGACTGGAGTGGCGTTTATTTTAAAGAAATTGTGAAAGCTCCAGGCGGATTGGTCGTTTTGGGATATACAACTTTCATGGTTAGTATGGCTTCTGGACGATTTTTAAGTGATATTCTTGTACATAAATATGGTGCCAAAAAAGTTTTAATCATCAGCGGCATTGTCATTTCTAGCGGATTATATTTAGCAGTACTTCTTCCCTATTTAGTTCCGTGTACCATTGCTTTTATGATGGTTGGATTTGGCGTTTCTAATGTAGTTCCGATTATTTTTAACGCCGCCGGAAACATCAAAAATGTACCACCGGGAATTGCTTTAACGATAGTAACGAGTATCAGTTTCTTAGGTTTTTTAATTGGTCCACCAATAATTGGTTTCATTGCCGAAATGACAAGTCTTCAATATTCTTTTGCTTTTATTGGAATTTTTGGCGTGTTTATTTCAATATTGGTCAGTAGATTGAAGGTTTTTAATAATTAGAAAATAGTTCACAAAAAAATCCCAAAAACTATTTTTTGGGATTTTTGCTTTTATGTTCTATTATCACAAACTCATTCTAAATTCCTCAATTACAGGATGTGCTTTACCATAATCTCTTTCTTGAATGAATAGTTCTACAGCTAAATCAGCATTGCCAAAACCGCCTAATCGAGCTGATTGAATGTTATCTTTTACAACCACATTCAAATCGATTGCTTCTAATTTTTCTTTTAATCCTAAAGCTAAAATTTCGCTTCCTGAAAATATTTTTATTAATCCCATTTTATTTTTTGTATAATGTATTGTTGTATGTTGCATTGTTGTTATTGAGATTCCTCCGGAATGACAAACTATGCTCAAAACTTGAAACTTGAAACATGAAACCTGTAACTTGTAACCAGAAACCTCTAAACTAAATTATTCTCCCATTTCAAAGAAAAGCGGTTCAATCATTATTTTATCGGCTAGAACTTCTACTCTTTCAGTAATTTGCGAGCAAAAGAACAAACGTTGTGTTTTTTCGACACTCATCGATAATCGTTGTACAATAGCATCGTGACGCAAACGGAAAATCTCATCTGCATCGTCAGTAACAAACATTTTGATAGTGTTCATGTTAAATCCGGCGGAAGAAAACATTGCATTAATTCGAGTTGGTGTTCCAACGATAATATCCATTCCGGCTGAAATCACGTTTTTATCATAATCAATGTCGCCTTTATCATGACAACCAATTACTCGTAAATCAGTATATTGCCCAAATTTCTGGAAAATTTCTACCATTTCAAGAACTTTTTCTTTGTCTAAAACAATCACTAAAGCTCGTGTGCTTTCGCCAACGGCTTTTTCCAATCGCTGAATTACGTTTATCGCAATAGTTGTCGATTTTCCGCTTCCGCCGGGCGATTGAATAACGGCATCAGCTCCACTTTTTATAGTAGAAAATGTTTCTTGTTGCATTTCATTGGCTTCGGTTAATCCGTTTTCAATGAGTGCTTTTTGGAGGTTTGGGTTTATTTTTTTTAAATTCATTTAAGGGAAAAGTTTTAAGGGAAAAGGGATTAGACTTATTGCTTTTGACTTATCCCTTATCTCATTATTATTTTGATGCAAATAACTTCACATCGGTTTCAGAGATTTCGTTTCCGCCAAGAATGATTAATCGTTCTACTACATTACGCAATTCACGGATATTTCCTGTCCAATCATATTCTTGTAACAATTTAATAGCTTGTTTTGAGAATGATTTACAGGCGTTTCCTTGTTCTTCGGCGATTTTTGTTGTGAAATGTTCTATTAATAAAGGAATATCATCACGTCTATCGTTCAATGCCGGAACTTTGATTAATATTACTGCCAATCGATGGTATAAATCTTCACGGAAACGTCCTTCGGCGATTTCTTTTTTCAAATCTTTATTGGTTGCTGCAATAACGCGAACATCTACTTTGATGTCCTTGTCAGCACCAACGCGTTGGATTAAATTTTCTTGTAACGCACGTAAAACTTTAGCTTGTGCTGCCAAACTCATATCGCCAATTTCGTCCAAGAAAATTGTTCCGCCATCGGCAGCTTCAAATTTTCCAGCGCGATCTTTAACGGCTGATGTAAACGCACCTTTTACGTGACCAAATAATTCGCTTTCTATTAATTCAGATGGAATGGCGGCACAGTTTACCTCTACGATTGGCGAATTGGAACGCTCACTTTTTTGATGTAACTGATGGGCAACCAATTCTTTTCCGGTTCCGTTTGGTCCAGTAATTAAAACTCGGGCATCGGTTTGGGCTACTTTTTCAATCATTAATTTAATTTGATTGATAGGTTCGCTTTCGCCAATGATTTCGTAGTTTTTGGAAACTTTTTTCTTTAGAATTTTGTTTTCCACTACGAGTTGTTTTTTGTCTAACGCATTGCGAACCGTATTTAACAATCGGTTTAAATCGGGTGGTTTTGAAATGTAATCAAAAGCACCAAGTCGCATGGTTTGAATGGCGGTTTCCATATCACCGTGACCGGAAATCATCACCATTGGGATTTCGGGTTTTATTTTTTTGACTTCTTCTAGTAGTTCGACACCATCCATTTTTGGCATTTTGATGTCGCACAACACTAAATCGTAGTCGTTGTTTTTTATCTTTTCTAAAGCTTGAACGCCATCTTCGGCTTCTTCTACTTGATACGTGCTACTTTCTTCAGAAAGGATTTTGGTTAAAACTCTTCTGATTGCTGCTTCGTCTTCAATGATTAATATTTTTGGCATATTTTTTTTGTTGTCGGTTGTCAGCTGTCAGTTGACTTTTGACGTTTATTTTGTTATCGATGTTTACTTTTTAGCCCTGATTGAAGCAAGTATCCTTTTTTTCAAACTCTATAAGAGTTTGAGAAAAGATACTGCGGAAAGCAGGAAAATGGTTTATTCTTGCTCAAACGATTCGCTCCTAAATCAGTTTTGACAAAAGTAGTATAAATTCACATTATTGGGTTGTTTTTTGTTGCATCAAAAATAGATTTTATACTTTTACGGCTTATAAACGAAATGTTATGTCTACTGCAAAAAAAGATTATAAAAGGATTACGACTAAGTCATTGATTGACATGAAGGTGAATGGCGAGAAGATATCGATGCTTACGGCGTATGATTTTACGATGGCTAAGATTGTTGACACGGCTGGTGTTGATGTGATTTTGGTTGGTGATTCGGCGAGTAATGTTATGGCTGGACACGAAACGACATTGCCGATTACGCTGGATCAAATGATTTATCATGCTTCGAGTGTGGTTCGCGCAATTGAGCGAGCTTTGGTTGTGGTGGATTTGCCTTTTGGAAGTTATCAAAGCGATCCAAAAGAAGCATTGCGTTCGGCTATCAGAATTATGAAAGAAAGCGGCGGACATGCTGTAAAACTGGAAGGCGGAAGCGAAATTAAGGAAAGTATTAAGCGTATTTTGAATGCCGGAATTCCGGTAATGGGACATTTGGGTTTAACTCCACAATCGATTTATAAATTTGGAACATACACGGTTCGTGCTAAAGAAGAAGCCGAAGCGGAACAGTTGATTGAAGATGCAAAATTGCTTGAAAAATTGGGTTGTTTTGCATTGGTTTTAGAAAAAATTCCGGCGGCTTTAGCCGAAAAAGTAGCGAAAACTATTTCTATTCCTGTTATTGGAATTGGTGCTGGTGGTGGCGTTGACGGACAAGTTTTGGTTATTCACGATATGCTTGGAATGAATAATGAGTTCAGTCCGAGATTTTTGCGTCGTTATTTGGATTTGTATGAGCAAATGACGAAAGCGATTGGAAATTATGTTGCTGATGTGAAATCGAAAGATTTTCCGAATTCTAGTGAACAGTATTAATAATGAATTTGTTTTTGTCGCCACGAATTACACAAATTTCCACAAATTAATTCGTGCTAATTTGTGTAATTTGTGGCATAAGATTTTAAATGAAAATAATTTCCACCAAAGATAATCTCCAAATTCTTCACGAAGACAATCACATTATTGTGGTTAATAAACGTGTTGGTGATATTGTTCAAGGCGATAAAACAGGTGACAAACCGCTTTCGGAAGTTGTAAAAGAATATATTAAGGAGAAATATAACAAACCTGGAGAAGTTTTTCTTGGCGTTGTACACCGATTAGACAGACCAACCACTGGAATTGTGGTTTTTGCTAGAACAAGCAAAGCTTTAGAACGGCTAAACGCTATGTTTAGCAATAGAGAAACACAAAAAACGTATTGGGCAGTTGTAAAAAATAAACCGCCAAAAACTTCGGATAATCTTGTTCACTTTTTGAAAAGAAATCCAAAAAACAACACTTCAAAAGCACATCTAAAAGAAGTTCCTGAAAGCAAAAAAGCAAGCTTGGATTATACCATAATCAAAGAATTGAACAATTATTTTGCGCTTGAAATCAATCTACATACCGGAAGACATCATCAAATAAGGTCGCAACTTCAAGCGATTGGTTGTCCTATAAGAGGCGATTTAAAATATGGTTTTGACCGCAGTAATCCTGATGGTGGCATTCACCTTCATGCGCGAAAATTAGTTTTTGTTCATCCTGTTTCCAAAGAAAATATCGAAATCATTGCTCCAACTCCTAACGATGTGATTTGGAATTCATTGTAAAAAATTAACATAAAATTAGGGTTTTAAGTTACAAACTTGTTATATTAGCACAACAAATCCAAAAAATTATGAAAAATTTATTTTTAACTGCCTTCTTATTGCTAGGACTTCACTCCTATTCTCAAGAACACTTTTCAGGAATTAGTACGTCAAAGCGTGTTGGAATTTTGAATGTAAACTTAAATCCCGCAGAATTAACCAATCTTCATAAAAAATTTGAGGTTAATATTGCTGGAATTAGTCTTGGTGTAACCAACAATAAAATTGGTTTTAGTGACATCAACTCGGATACTGATTTTGAAGAATTAATTTTTACGGGTTCAAGTCCAGTAAATGCTAGGATAAGTTCTGAAATTAGTCTTCCAGGTTTTGCTATGCGATGGAAAAAATGGGGTTTAGCCGTAACAGGAAAAGTAAATGCAAAATTTGATATGATTGATATTGATCCATCTATAGGAAATGCAATAACAAACAACAACTTAATTCTTAATACAACATTGCTAAACAGTCCAAACAATCAACGTTTAAGTGGAACTTCTTATGGCGAAATAGGCTTTTCGCTTGCTCGAACATTAGTTGATAAAGAAAAACATAAATTTAGCGCAGGTGTTACGTTGAAGCTTTTATTTCCTGGTTCGTATGCCAACTTTGGTTTGAGCAAATTAGATGGAGAAATTAATCAAGTTGGTGGAAACGCATTTTTAACAACCAATTCGCCAGCAAGTTTGAATATTGCTTATTCTGGAAGTTTAGCCAATAGTTTTACTAATTTTGATGATTATCAAGAATCACTTTTTGGTGGTTTAAATGGTTTTTCTGGCGATATTGGTGTAAATTATCAGTGGAAAAATGCCGATGGTTATAAATTAAACGCAGGTTTAGCCATTAGAAATATGGGAAGTATGACATTCAAAGACGATAATAATTTGTCAACGAATTACGAACTAATAATAGAACCAACTGTTCAAAATCCTCTTGGACTTGATTTAAGCATTTTTGAAGATGTAGAAAGTTTAAGCGAAGTGGAAGATATTTTAACCGATGCAGGTTATTTGTCACAACCCGAAGGCACAAAAGACTTCAAGGTAAAACTACCAACAGTGCTATCTACTTATGTTGATTTAAAACTGGTTCCAAAATTATATGTTACGGCATTTTTACAACAGAAATTAAACGAAGATTCTGGAAACGACCAAATTACTGCTGCCAACATTTTCAGCATAACACCAAGAATAAATTTAGGTTTCTTTGAAAGTTATATTCCAGTCACTTTCCACGAAATCTCGGGAACCAATGTTGGAATTGGATTTAGACTTGGCGGATTTTATCTAGGTACAAGTTCTATGATTACTGCTTTAATTAACGATAGTAAACAAGCTGATGCCTATCTTGGTTTCCGTTGGGGATTTTTGTAGAAAAAAACTTGGAAAATTTATATTAAAATCATATTTTGGCTGATGCAATTAGCCCTACAATATGATTTATAAAAATGATATACACTATAGAAAGAAAAAACTGCTAGAATTCTTAGTCAGTATTCAAAATCATGAAGACGAAATTGTTACCGCTTTAAAGTTAGATTTTAAAAAATCGGAGTTTGAAACTTATCTTACCGAGATTAATTTTGTGCTTTCTGAATTAAAGCTTACAATAAAAAGTATCCATAAATGGGCAAAACCAAAACTGGTTTTGCCTTCTTTTTTAAATTTTCCCTCAACCGATTATATTTATAAAGAACCTTTTGGAAAAGTTTTAATAATTTCTCCTTGGAATTATCCTTTCCAATTAGCAATTTGTCCTGCTATAGCAGCCATTGCAGCAGGTAATCAAGTGACTATAAAACCTTCAGAACTCACTAGAAATACTTCCAAAATAATTTCAAAAATAATTTCTGAAACATTTGACGAAAATCATGTAAAAGTTGTTGAAGGCGGAATTTCAGAAACCGAAAAATTACTTGCACAAAGATGGGATTACATTTTCTTTACAGGAAGTGTTGCTGTTGGAAAAATTATTGCCAAAGCTGCAGCAGAAAATTTAACTCCAGTAACATTAGAACTTGGTGGAAAAAATCCATGTATTATTGATGAAACTGCTAATCTAAAATTAGCCGCAAAACGAATTGTTTGGGGAAAATTTCTCAACGCAGGACAAACTTGCATTGCGCCAGATTATCTGTTAGTTCATGAAAGTGTTAAGTCAAGATTTGCAGATTATCTAAAAGAAGAAATTGTTTTAGCCTATTCTGAAAACATCGAAAAATCAGAAGATTATCCGAGAATTATAAACCAAAAAAACTGGAAACGACAACTCGATTTACTCGATGGCGAGAAAATTATTTTTGGTGGAAAATCAAATCCTACCGATTTTTATATTGAACCAACTCTAGTTGATGAACCAAAATTGGATAGCAAAATAATGGAAGGCGAAATTTTTGGACCAATTCTTCCAATTATAAGCTATAATTCTGAAAATGATATCGAAAAAATCATTTCTCGATATGAAAAACCACTTGCTTTTTACATTTTTTCTGGAAATAAAAAATTCATAAAAAAACAATTAATAACAAATTCATTTGGTGGAAGTTGCGTTAACGACACGATTGTTCACTTCACCAATCATCGTTTACCCTTTGGTGGCGTTGGTCATAGCGGCATTGGAAGTTATCATGGCAAACGAAGTTTTGATACTTTTTCTCATCACAAAGCGGTTGTTAAAAAAGCAACTTGGCTCGACATTCCTATTCGATATGCACCATACAAAGGAAAACTGAAAATTTTAAAGCAAATAGTTAAATGGATAAGCTAATTTAATTATTTTTGAGAAGTTCGATTAAAGTTGTTAAATAATCGACTATTAACCAATAAACAAATTGATTTGAACGATTTTTTCTCTCTTTCTAGTACGAGCAGTATAATCATAGTTTCGATTTTACTGGTTTTATTATATGTTTTTTATTTTTCGGCAAATAAAGTTTTGAAAGACAAATTAAATCTAAAATTTCAAAGCGAACTTGAACCTAAAGAACAACAATACACTTTGTATTTACTCTTTTTTGGGATTGCTGTTCCTATTATAGAAATCATTCTTCAAATTTTTCAGGTAAGAGCAAAAAGCCTTTTGGTTGTTAACTTAACGATAGGTTTAGTACTTGTTCTTTTCTATTTTCTTTGTACTAGAAATCGGTTTTTTATAAAGCATGTCAACATTGTTTTCATGATTTGTTACTATTCCTATTTTTCATATATCAGTTATAATGTTTTCTTTCAAAAATTTGAATTAGTATCTTATATCAGTTTGATTATTGCTTTTTTTCTATCGTTTTTTGTGTTAAAAAACATTCTAAACTATACACTTTTTGTAACGACAATTATCCTGCTTTTAATTTGTGCCTACAACTTTGAAATCATAGAAAGAGACTACATAATTATCCTTATTTGTGCACTAATCTTAACCTCAACAATACACTTAGCTCGATATTTAGCTTTAATCGACACAAAAAATAAATTTATTTTTACCAATTTGGTTGTAAATAATGGAAACTCAATCATTCTAACTGCTAATAGAAAAGGTGAAATATCCTATTGCAGCGATTCTATAAAAGGCATTTTGGGTTATGATGCTGATGAAGTGCTAGGCTTAGGCTATTGGAAGTTAACCGAAGATCCAGAATTTATTGGTGAAGCATACCATGATAATTTTGTTGACGAACGACTTTATGTTAGAAAATTAAAATGCAAAAATGGCGATTATAAATTCGTTCAATGGAAAGATAAAAAATATTCCGAAGATATCATTATTGGTATTGGACAAGATGTAACGGAACA
This sequence comes from Flavobacterium solisilvae, assembly GCF_012911605.1. GTDB lineage: Bacteria > Bacteroidota > Bacteroidia > Flavobacteriales > Flavobacteriaceae > Flavobacterium > Flavobacterium solisilvae. Next base: position 15,343 of record NZ_JAAMPT010000198.1, read on the forward strand.
AGTTATAGTTCAAAATCAGTATAGAAGTTTGATTGAAAGTGCCAATGACTTAATTTATGAAATTGATTACAAAGGAAATATTGTTTTTGTCAATCCATTTACAATCAAAGTTTTAGGATACAGTAAAGAAGAAGTTTTAGGAACTAATTACACCAACTTTATTAGAAAAGATTACATCGACTCTGTAAAAGAATTCTATGAACTAATTCCCAACAACACGAGTGATTACAATGATTTGGTTTTTCCTATTACAAAGAAAGATGGCGACACAATTTGGGTTGCTCAAAAAGTAACCGTTAAAAAAAGCGATGACGACCAAAAAATTGGTTTTACAGCTATTGCCAGAGATATTACCTTGATAAAAAATCTCGAAACAGAACATTTTTATCGGGCCGCCAAAATCAAAACTCACAATCAAGTCATTAAACAATTAACTTCCAAAAGTTATTCTAACAAAGATGGTTTTCATATTATTCTAAAAAATATTATTCAAACAGTTGCTACAAATTGTAACATTAGCCGAATAAGTTATTGGAGTTATATTCCAGAAGGTTTGCGTTGCGAAAGCATTTATTATCTTGATTCCAATAGATTTGAAAAACATTTTTTTATCGACAAAACTTTATTTCCTAAATATCTTGAATCATTAAACACAGGAGTACAAATTGTAGCTTCAGATGTTTACAACAATAAAATAACCGAAGAACTTTGTTATGATTATTTTCCAAAATACAATATAAAATCGTTACTCGATACACCAATTTTAATCAATGATAAGATTATTGGAATCCTTTGTTTTGAATCCGTTGATACAAAACGTGATTGGGATAACGAAGACATTAATTTTTCGCGTTCCATTGCCGATTTAATTGCGATTGCCATTGAATCTCAAATGCGAAATGAAGCCGAGAAAAAATTGACCTACAAAAGCGACATACTTTTTGAAATCAATAAAAGTACAGAGAAGTTTTTGCTTTCAAAAAATCAAGACGAAATCATTCTCGGAATTTTAAGTACCATTGGCGATGTAATCAATGCTTCAAGAGTTTCTTATTTTGAATGCAATAACGACGAGCAAACCATTTCGCAACGTTTTAGATGGTTATCAGAAATTAATGGTATTGCCGAGCCTAATCCAAAATTACAAAAGGTTCCAATGATTTTAATCAAAGAAATCATCAGTACGCTTTCACATAATAAATCAATCGCAGTTAATGTTAGAAAAGAAAAAAATCAAGAAACTAAAAAGTTTTTAGAACAATTAAATTCAAAATCAATTCTTTTTGTACCCATATTCGTAAAATCTAAATTTTATGGAATTTTAATATTTGATGATACTGTAAACGAAAGAGAATGGAGTTTTGATGAAATCTCATCATTAGAAATATTGGCAAAAAACATTTCTTATGCATTAGAAAGAAATATTAACGAAACCATTATTCAAGAAAACGAGGAAAAATTTAGATTACTTGCGGATAATATTCCAGGAGTAGTTTATCTTTCAAAAAACGATGAGCATTTTTCTAAAATCTATCTAAACGATCAAGTCGAAAAATTAACTGGTTACCCAAAATCTGATTTTCTTGAAGGCAAAAAATCCTTCTTAGATTTAGTTCATCCCGATGAAATAAACGACATCATAACCAATCAAAAAGAATTTATAAAAGAAGGAAAACCGTTTCATTTTACATATAGAATTATCAAAAAAAATGGTGAAATTGCTTGGATTGAAGAATTTGGTGATGCCATCCATAAAGACGGAGAAATTACCTCAATAGAAGGAATTTTTATTGATGTAACTGAAAGAAAACTAGCCGAAAATGCCATAAAGGACAAAGAATATGCTGAGGCTGCAAACAAAGCAAAATCAGAATTTTTGGCAAATATGAGTCATGAAATCCGAACTCCTTTAAATGGTATCATTGGTTTTACAGAACTTTTAATGAATACAGAACTAGAAAGTATTCAAAAAAAATATATGGATACCGTTAACCAATCAGCAAATTCGTTAATGGAAGTTATTAATAATATATTGGATTTCTCAAAAATTGAATCTGGAAAAATTGATTTAGTAATCGAAAAACACAAACCAGAAGACATTGCTAATCAAGTTATCGAATTAATTCAACACGAAGCAAACCGAAAAAATTTGGACCTTAATTTAATCATTGACAAAAATGTTCCAAAATACATTTGGATAGACTACATTCGATTAAAGCAAATTCTAATCAACCTGTTGAGTAATGCTGTAAAATTTACTGAAAAAGGAAGTATTACACTTGAAATTTCTAGAGAAAAAAACGAAAATAAAAAAATTGCAAAACTAAAATTCTTAGTAAAAGATACTGGAATTGGTATTAAAGCAAAAAATCAAACCAAAATTTTTGAAGCTTTTTCCCAAGAAGATGCATCTACAACAAAACGTTTTGGAGGAACAGGATTAGGTTTATCCATTTCCAATCAGCTTTTAGCATTAATGAACAGTAAATTAATCCTAAACAGTAAACTTGGTTTCGGTAGCGAATTTTCATTTGACCTTAAAGTCAAATTCACTGATGAAGAAAAGAAAAACGAAAATAGAACACATAAAACCGAAAATTTAAAATCTAAATCTAAAATAATAACAAGCGAACCAAAAGAGATTATTATTGCGGAAGATAACAAAATAAATATGTTATTAGCAAAAACATTAATTACTCAAATACTTCCAAACGCCACAATAATTGAGTTTCAAAATGGAAAAGAACTCATCGATGAAATTTCTAAACACAATCCTGACATAATATTAATGGATATTCAAATGCCAGAAATAAATGGATATGAAGCAACAATTGAAATTAGAAAAAATAAAAAATTAATAAAAACACCTATAATTGCATTAACTGCAGGTACGGTTGTTGGTGAAAAAGAAAAATGCATTGAAATTGGAATGAATGATTATATACCTAAACCAATTGATCGGGAAAATCTGAAAAATATTATCTCAAATTGGATTACAAAATCATAAATTCATAACTTTACATAACGACTTAAATCAAATAAACTATGAAATGGGAAAGAAAAAAAAGCGACACCTTTGAAGATAGACGTGGAATGTCTGGCGGTGGAAAAGCATTACTTGGTGGTGGAGCAATTGGAATAGTAATTTTATTACTAAATATGTTTGGTGGCGAAACGGGACAAACCATTGGAAATATACTTCAACAAACTCAAGGTCAACAACAAACTGAACAAACGCAAAATCGTGAACTTACTGCCGAAGAAGTTGAATTAGGAGAATTTTCAAAAGCATGTTTTGCATATAATAATGAAACTTGGGAAAAAGTTTTTCAAGAAAACGGAATGCAATATGAAGTTCCTGGAATGGTTCTTTTCTATGATGGTGTAAATACGGCTTGTGGAAGTGCAACTTCAGCTTCTGGACCATTTTATTGCCCTGGCGATAAAAAAGTCTATATGGATTTACGTTTTTTTGAAGAATTAAAAACTCGCTTTGGTGCTCAAGGAGGAGATTTTGCTATTGCTTACGTAATTGCTCACGAAGTTGGACATCATTTGCAAACCATTCTGGGAACATCAGGAAAAGTACGTCAATTACAAGCCAATAAAAGCGAAGCCGAAGCCAATAAACTATCCGTTTGTTTAGAACTTCAAGCCGATTTTTATGCTGGAGTTTGGGCTCATTATAATAAAAATCTTTTGGAAGAAGGCGATATCGAAGAAGCTTTAAGTGCGGCACACGCTGTTGGCGACGATGCCATTCAAAGTAAAATGCAAGGTCATGTAAATCAAGAATCATTCACTCACGGAACATCTGAGCAACGTATGGAATGGTTTATGAAAGGTTATAAAACGGGCGATATTAAACAAGGTGATACTTTTTCAGCACTTTTAAATTAAAATTCTCAAAAATTTTAAGCAAAAATTGCAATTCAAAAAATAAAAAACTGATTTGTTGCATAAATCATAAATCGTGTCAAGCTTACTAATTTTAAAGGTAATTTCATGTAGAATTGAAGTTACCTTTTTTAATTTTGTCTTTCTCAAAAATCAATCAAATGAAAGTTGGTATCGACAGTATTGCCTTTGACATTCCTAAAATTTATCTTCCAATAACAACATTAGCCGAAAACAGAAACATTGAAGCTGATAAACTTACTAAAGGCTTAGGTTTGCACAAAATGAGTTTTCTAGATGTGCATCAAGATGTGGTAACTTTAGCTTCTAATGCAGCTTTGAAACTTATTCAACAAGAAAATTTAAATCCTATTGAAATCAGTCGAATTTACATTGGGACAGAAAGCGGTGTTGACAGTTCAAAACCAGTTGCATCGTATGTTTTATCGAACTTGGAACAAATTTTCGGAGCAAGAAGTTTTAAAAATTGCGATGTAGTCGATTTGACTTTTGCTTGTATTGGTGCGGTTGATGCATTGCAAAATTGTTTGGATTACATTCGACTAAATCCAACCAAAAAAGCGATTGTGATTGCTTCGGATAATGCGAAATATGATTTAAATTCTTCCGGCGAATACACGCAAGGCGCAGGTTCTATCGCTATGCTAATTACTGCTAATCCTAGAATTTTAAGTTTTTCCAAAGAAGTTGGCGTAGCGACCGAAGGTGTTTTTGATTTTTTCAAACCTAGAAGAAATTTTTCCAAAGAAAAAATTTTTCAAACTGAAAACAATCCAGAATGGAATGGTGTTTTAGAAAACGAAATCAATATCTATAAAGAACAACCAGTTTTTGACGGACAATATTCTAACCAATGTTACATCAGCAGAATAACAGAAGCTTATGAACATTACAAAGAAGAAAGTCATCAAAAAGGAAAACTCTATGAAAAATGGTCAGCCATTTTAATGCATTTACCTTATTGTTTTCAAGGACGACGAACTTTTATAGAAATTTTTGCCAATGAAAATCCAGAACTTTTAGAAAATCAATTAGGTGAAAATTCGAAAGAAAAATTAAAAGCCTTGGTTAAAAGTTCTGAATATCTGGATTTAGTAAACCAATATATTTTACCTTCGGAAATTGCTTCGGGACAAATTGGAAATATTTATACAGGTTCAATTTTCTTGGGCTTACTTTCCACTCTTTGTTATCATTTTAAAAATGAAACTAATCTTATCAATACAACCTTTGGATTTATAGCTTATGGAAGTGGTTCAAAATCAAAAGTATTTGAAGCAATTGTTGAAGAAAACTGGAAAACATCAATAGAAAAAGTTGCACTTTTTGAAACATTAGAACAAGCAACAGCCATTGATTTCTCTACTTATGAAAAATTACATAAAAAAGAATTAAAGCAATCAGTGATTGTCCCAAAAAATGAATTCTACTTGGATAAAATTGAAAAAGAAAATCCAGTTTTAGTTGGCGCGAGGTTTTATAAATTCAGTTAACCCAACCAACCATCACGATCCAAACTTCGATATTGAATAGCTTCAGCAATATGATTAGAATTTACACTTTCTGATTGCTCCAAATCAGCTATAGTTCTGGAAACTTTTAGAATTCGGTCATAGGCGCGAGCGGAAAGGTTCAATCGTTCCATTGCGGTTTTTAGTAACTGCAACGAAGTTTCGTCCAAAGCGCAAAATTCTCGAATTTGTTTTGTTCCCATTTGTGCATTGTAATGAATACCTTCAAAATTTTCAAATCGAATGGATTGAATTTCTCTTGCTTTTGTAACGCGTTCTCTAATCGAAACGCTACTTTCTGCCGGACGAGTTTCTGTTAATTTTTCAAATGGAACTGGCGTAACTTCAATGTGAATGTCAATTCTGTCCAATAATGGTCCAGAAATTTTACTCAAATAACGTTGCATTTCAGCTGGCGATGAACTCACTGGCGCATCTGGATCGTTAAAATATCCGCCTGGACTTGGGTTCATACTAGCAACTAACATAAAAGACGATGGATACGTAATTGTAAATTTTGCTCTAGAAATGGTAACTTCTCTATCTTCCAATGGCTGACGCATTACTTCGAGAACTTCTCGTTTGAATTCGGGTAATTCATCTAAAAACAAAACGCCATTATGAGCCAACGAAATTTCTCCGGGTTGTGGATAACTTCCACCACCAACTAATGAAACACTCGAAGCTGTATGATGTGGTGAACGAAACGGTCGTTGATTCATCAATCCTGCATCTTTAATCTTTCCAGCTACACTATGAATTTTTGTAGTTTCCAATGCTTCGTGCAATGTCATTGGCGGTAAAATACTTGGCAATCGTTTGGCTAGCATCGTTTTTCCTGAACCTGGCGGACCAATTAAAATAATGTTATGTCCACCAGCTGCGGCTATTTCCATACATCGTTTAATGCTTTCTTGACCTTTGACATCTGCAAAATCAAATTCAGGAAAATCTAATGTTTTGTAAAATTCATCACGAGTATTGATTACCGTTGGTTCAATTGTTCCTTTTCCATCAAAAAAATCAATAACCTGAAGCACATTTTCTACGCCATAAACATCCAATCCAGTAACAATTGCTGCTTCTTTTACATTTTGAATTGGGAGAAAAAATCCCTTAAAACCTTCTTCTTTAGCTTTTATTGCAATGGATAATGCACCTTTTATGGGTTGTAAACTTCCATCAAGTGATAATTCGCCCATGATTAAATACTTGTCAACCTCATCGGCTTTTATTTGTCCGGAAGCCGCGAGAATTCCGATGGCAAGTGTTAAATCATACGCCGAACCTTCTTTTCGTAAATCGGCTGGCGCCATATTTATGGTAATCTTTTTAACGGGAAGTGAATATCCGTTATTTTTTAATGCGGCGGCAATTCGATAGCTACTTTCTTTTATAGCATTATCAGGTAATCCAACTAAATGATAACCAACGCCTTTATCAATATTTACTTCAACGGTAATAGTTGTTGCTTCAACACCAAAAACTGCACTTCCAAAAACTTTTACTAACATGGCTTTTATATTTGAAAGCTAAAAATAGCAAAAGTTTTACAAATTACTGCACATTATCGCTCATTAATTCACTTTTATTTTTGGCATATTCATAACCTTTATGCCACCAATCTTTCATTTTTTCATGATTGAAAATCAAAGCATTGTCGGTTAATTGTGTTGGTGTGTAATATAAATTGAGTTTCACATTCTTATTTTTAGCTGCCAATTTTCCAATGGTAATATTATGTTTTTCAACTTGCGTGAGCAATGTTTGAAACAAATCTATCATCAACGAAAATGGATTTTTACCAATTTTTCTAGGCTTGGTTTGCACTTCGGTTTCAAGGATAATAACATCAACTTCGGTTGCGCCACGATTAATGGCTTCTCGAATAGGAACCAAACTCGAAAATCCGCCATCGCCATATTCAAAACCATTTTTAGTCGCTAAACTCATGAACGGAATATAATTACACGAAATCCAAATCCATTCGCAGAAATCATCGTAGTCAAAGTCTTTTATCGATTTATATTCTACGCTATTTGTGGTAAGATTAGTAACCGTAACGACAACTTCACAAGCCGTTGATTTGAGCAAAGTAAATTCGACTAAAGTGAAATTTTCTCTAATATATTCTAGTAATTTATGGCTTTCGCCAAAAGTTCGTTTGCCTTTTAAAAACTGTTTAAAAACATTCACATGATTGATTGTAACAGTTTCATTTGGTGTATTTTTATGTTTCACAACAAACGGACTAATGTCAAAAATACTTCGCATATTGACATTAGAATATATGTTGTAAATCTTGTTGACTTCGCCCAAAGCCAAATGAGGAATGAGTAAACTTCCGGTAGAACTTCCTATGAGAATATCATATTTACAGCCGTTTTCTTGCATCAAATATTGTGCAACTCCACCAGCAAATGCGCCTTTACTTCCGCCACCAGAAATTACCAAAGCTCTCATTATTTTTCGTTTAGAAGTTTTTGTAATTGGTTTTTATCATTTTCAGGTAAATCCGAAAGTAAGTTTTCAAATTTTTCTCTATACAAAGGCGTTTTCAATAAATTTCTAATGTAATCACGAGCAAATTTGGTCATTTGCCATTTATGATGTGAAGTGGAATTGACTAAATTTTTTAAAACTACATCATCAATAGGTTGTTTGGCTTGAAAAGCGGCGCTGAAAGCGTTTTGTCTTACTGAACTTTCATATTTTGACGAAGTGTAATCAACCAATTCCTTGAAGTAGTTTTGTTTCTGATTTTCATCAAAAGTAGATGACATTTGACTTAAAAGTAAAAAAGTTGTTCGCAATCCTAAATCATTATTTCCATACCAATCTTTAGCTTTTTCCAAATAAACTGCTTGACTTTCAGGAAAAGCATTGAATAATTTTATCAACGCAATTTCTCTAGTTTCATATGATTTATCATTTAAAAAAGTTTCGTAATTTGCTTTAAACTCCAACGGAATTTCATCCATAAATTCAGCTACTGCTTGACGAACTTTTACATCATTGGTCTGCATGGCTAATTCTAAAAGTTCTTTTTTATCTGCAAAATTGACATCTTTTAATTGATAGATAATTTCCGTTTTTATTGGATAAAACAAATCCGACTTGAGCAATTTGGCAAAGGTATTTTTGTTTTCGGCAAATGATTTTTTACGCAGTTGTTGTACATCAAACAAGGTTTGCATAAACGAACTTTTTCGCAAGATTTCATTGGCGACATCCGTTGGGAAATGATAGTCTTCAAGCCACATTTTTTGGAAAGCAACGGTATCAAAATTAGGCGCAACATTTTTTACTTCTGCCAAAAAATCACTGGTTTCAACATTCTTGAATTGGTATTTTTTCAAATAATTCTGAACTGCTTTTTGAAACAGCTTCGCTTCTATTTTTTCTCTCATGTAATGCAAAGCCCAAGCACCTTTTTGATAAAAAGACAACGAACTTGCTTTTTCATTCATCACCGGAATAGTGTCGGTTTTGGCAGCATTTCGCAATTGCAAAGAATTTCGATACAATTGATGATTGAAATAATCCTCGCCAAAAATTTCTTTTTCTGCCAATAACGCATAGTACGTTGCAAAACCTTCTTGCAACCAATGGTGTTTTCCAGATTTTGCTGTAACTAAATCGCCAAACCACTGATGTGCCAATTCATGTGCATTGACGTTAATGTAATTTCGGTCATTGAAACCAATTTCATCCACTACAAAATCCTGAGCAAAAATGGTACAAGTCGTGTTTTCCATTCCGGCATAGAGAAAATCTTCCACCGGAACTTGTTTATATAATTTCCACGGATAGTTAAAACCTATTTCTTTCTCTAGATAATCGAATATTTGTTTTGAATAACGATACGTTGGTTCAAACTTCGATGTATCTTTTGGTTGAATAAAAAACTGCAACGGAATTCCCGACTTGGAAGCAATTATTTTATTATAAAAATCTCCAATAACTAATGCCAAAAGATAAGAACTCATTGGTTTTTTCATTTCATAATACCATTTTTTCTGATGATCTTTTACGTAGCTATTTTTCAGAAAACCATTAGCAATGACATTATAATTTTCATCAAAAGTAACATTCATATTAAAAATTACTTTTTCATTTACATCATCAAAACTCGGAAACCAATGACTTGTATATTTTCCTTGACCTTGCGTCCAAACTTGCCTTTTATCAATGAAATACATCGTTTGTTTTGGAAAGGCTTCGTAGTAAAATGTCAAAGTATTTTTCCCTTTTTTAAAACCTTCAAACAAGTTTAAGGTTTTTCCTGAATTTGAAAATTTAACGACTTTTTTATTGATTTTAACATCCGAAAAAGTCATTTTCTGTGCATCAATTTTAATCGTATCGATGATTTCTTTAACTTCAAAAACATAACTGACTGTTCCAAAAACTTTTTTTTCATTAACATTAATTGAAATATTTCCTTTAGAAGTTTTAAAATCAACTTTGGTAGTTTGCTGAGCAAAAGAAATGAAGGAAAGGAAAAGGAAAAAAAGTATTCGCATGGGTTATTTTTTATAGATTACGAATATAATCATTTTAAAATTTTCAAATTAAAAACTTATCTTCGCTTTAACAATTTCTTACCATGTCTTATCAACTTCTTCAAACACCTATCGAATACCTAAAAGGCGTTGGTCCGCAACGTGGCGAACTTTTGCGTAAAGAATTAGGCATTCATCGTTATGAAGATTTGATTAATTTTTATCCCAATCGCTATATTGATCGAACGCGTTATTATAAAGTTAATGAACTCAATAATAATCCTGCGGAAGTTCAAATTATTGGTAAAATCATCAATATTAAAACCGTTGAATTTGGCAAAGCCAAAAAACGTTTGGTTGCCACTTTTGTGGATGAAACTGGCGAAATGGAACTCGTTTGGTTTCAAGGACATAAATGGATTAGAGAAAGTTTGAAAATCAATATTCCCTATGTTATTTTTGGAAAAGTAACGTCGTTCAACGGACAATATAATATGGCGCATCCTGAAATGGAATTACTCAATGAGCACGAACAAAGTTTACGTTCGGCATTGCAATCTGTTTATCCATCGACTGAAACCTTGACTAATCGGGGAATTTCTAATCGAGTGGTGAATAAAATGATGCAACAATTATTTCTTGAAACCCAAGCAAAATTCACGGAAACATTGCCTCAATATCTTTTGGATGAATTAAAATTAATTCCAAAAAATGCAGCTTTATTCAATATTCATTTTCCAAAAAGTCCCGAACTTTTAGCGAAAGCACAATTCCGATTGAAATTTGAAGAATTATTTTTCATTCAATTGCAATTGATAACTAAAAACTTAGTCCGAAAACATAAAATCAAAGGTCATCCTTTTACAATTGTTGGAGAAAATTTCAATAATTTCTATAAAAATCATTTGCCTTTTGAACTGACCAATGCGCAGAAAAAAGTACTGAAAGAAATCCGAAATGATTTAGGAAGTAATGCACAAATGAACCGATTACTTCAAGGCGATGTTGGTTCAGGAAAAACGATTGTGGCATTAATGGCAATGCTAATAGCTCTGGATAACGGATTTCAAAGCTGCTTAATGGCGCCAACCGAAATTTTAGCCAATCAACATTTTAACGGATTAACTGAATTAGCCAAAGATTTAAACATAAATATTAAAATTCTAACCGGTTCAACCAAAACTTCAGAACGGAAAATAATTCACGAAGAGTTAGAAAATGGCAGTTTACATATTCTTATCGGAACACATGCTTTATTGGAAGATAAAGTTCAGTTTCAAAATTTAGGATTAGCAATTATTGACGAACAACATCGTTTTGGTGTGGAACAAAGAAGTAAACTTTGGAAAAAGAATGAAATCCCGCCACATATTTTGGTAATGACCGCAACACCAATTCCGCGAACATTAGCCATGAGTTTATATGGCGATTTAGATGTTTCAGTTATTGATGAATTGCCACCAGGAAGAAAACCCATTCAAACCGTTCATCGCTATGACAGTAACCGATTAAAAGTTTGGAAATTTATAAAAGATGAAATTGCCAAAGGCAGACAAATTTATATAGTTTATCCGTTAATTCAGGAAAGTGAAACGATGGATTACAAAGATTTAATGGATGGATACGAAAGTATTTCCAGAGATTTTCCGCTACCAAATTATAGTATTTCCATAGTTCACGGGAAAATGAAACCCGCCGAAAAAGATTCTGAAATGAAACGCTTCGCCGAAGGAAAAACCAATATCATGGTTGCCACAACGGTAATTGAAGTTGGTGTAAATGTTCCCAATGCCAGCGTGATGATTATTGAAAGTGCGGAACGTTTTGGTTTGTCTCAATTACATCAATTGCGTGGTCGAGTTGGTCGTGGTGCTGAACAGAGTTATTGCATTTTAATGACTTCGCACAAACTTTCCAATGAAAGCAAAATCCGATTGGAAACCATGTGTAAAACCAATGACGGTTTCGAAATTGCTGAAGTCGATTTAAAACTACGCGGTCCAGGCGATATTATGGGAAAACAACAAAGTGGTGTACTTAATCTTCAAATTGCCGATTTGGTAAAAGACAAAGATATATTAGTCGTTGCTCGAAATGAAGCTATAAAATTATTAAAAAAAGACGCTTCGATGTCTTTGCCAGAACATCAAACGTTGAAACAGGTTTTTATTGAATTGACCAAGAAAAAAAATATTTGGAATTACATCAGTTAAAAATCAATTTAAATCTCAATAAACATTTTAAACAAATAAACTTTTAAACTCAAAAATGGTACAATACAACCCGAAAGACTGGATTACTTTTATCTTCAGATTTCACAAATCGGATACATTTCGTCAATTAATGCCAATGATGTTTGTTATTGGATTATATACGTATGGCATTTGTTTTCTGGAAATTGAACATTGGAAACTTTCTGAAAAAAGTCATGTAAAAAACATTTCCATCATGCACGGAATGTTAGGTTTTGTAATTTCATTATTGCTTGCTTATCGAACCAATACCGCTTATGATCGCTGGTGGGAAGGACGAAAAATTTGGGGAAGTTTAGTAAATAGCAGCCGAAATTTAGCGTTGAAACTTTCGGTTATGCTTACGGATGAAAAGGATAAAAATTTTTTACGTCAAGTTATTCCGGCTTATGCTTCTATCCTATCCAAACATTTGTCCAATAAAGAAGTAAGCAAAATGCTTTATGAGAACATCGATTTGGAAATTGACCACGAGAAACACAAACCTAATCAAGTTGCCAAAAGTATTTTTGAAAAAATAAATGAATTATACAAATCAGGCAAAATAACTGGCGACCAATTAATTACCATTAACAACGAATTACAAACCTTTACCGATGTTTGTGGCGCATGTGAACGAATAAAAAACACGCCAATTCCTTATTCTTATAGTGCTTTTATTAAAAAATTCATTTTCTTTTACATCATGACGTTGCCTTTTGGTTATGCTTTTAGTTTGGGTTATTACAGCATTCCTGTAGTAATTTTTACTTTTTATGTATTGGCAAGTTTAGAATTAATTGCCGAAGAAATTGAAGATCCTTTTGGTGATGATGCTAATGATTTGCCTACCGAAAAAATTTCAGAAAACATCAAAAAACACGTAGCAGAGATTTTGTAATGTGTGTGTTTTTTGGTAAATTTACAAGATTGTCAAAATTATACCAATGTACAAAAAAGCATTACTTGATACACCTGCACTAACTCACGAAAAGTCTTTGAAAACTTTGGTCGAAAATCGAACCATTTTTTCATTGGATCATTGTGAACTAAACATCTTTGAAACTTATGAAACTACTGAATTAGTTCCTCTAAAATTCAATGATTTAGTTGTTACCAGCATGTTAAGAGGTAAAAAAGTAATGCATTTATTTGATGATCCTAGTTTTGATTATCTTCCGGGAGAAACTGTAATTGTTCCTTCGAATGTAGAGATGAAAATTGATTTTCCTGAGGCAACCAATGAAAACCCTACACAATGTATTGCTTTAGCAATTGACAATCAAATTATTACTGACACATTAAATTTCCTAAATGAAAAGTATCCGAAAGAAGAAAATAACAGTTTATGGAAATTAGACCACGAAAATTACTTCTTTTATAACAATGTAGAATTAGCATCTACCATCAATAAGCTAATTAAAGAATGTACCGGAAGTTCGATTACAAAAGATGCAATTGCCGATTTAACGCTACAAGAACTTATTATCCGTATTATTCAAACACAAACTGTAAAACGTTTTGACTCTGATGTTAATTTAGACAATAACAGTCCTATTGCAACCAGTATTAGTTTCATTAGAAATAACATTAGAGAAAGTATCAACTTGAAGCAATTAAGTGAAAAAGCTTGCATGAGTACAACTTCATTCTATCGGTATTTTAAACGTGAATTAGGAATGAGTCCGATAGAATACATATTGAATGAGAAAATAAAATATGCCAAAAAATTGTTGAGTAATCCTAATATTCAAGTAAATGAAGTTTCCTATGCAACAGGATTTGAAGATTGTAATTACTTCATCCGATTATTCAAAAAGTATGAAGGCGTTACTCCAAAACAATATCAACTTATGAATTTTACCCATTAATATCCGTTTTCTCCAAAACGAGTAATAGGTTCAAGTTGCTCTATTTCTTCAGAAGTAAAAACAGTATAATTTATTTTAAAGGTTTTACCATAAGGCGTTTCCAACGAAAATCCGCCAGCACCAAATCCATTGACTACATCTAAAGTAAAATGAGCGTGTTTCCAATATTCAAATAAATCTTTGTCAACCCAAAACTCAAATCCTTTGATTTCTCCGATACAAACATCTCCAGTTCTTAAATAAAATCCGCCTTTTTCAAAACACTGAGGCTGAGTTCCTTCACAACATCCACCAGCTTGATAAAACATCAACGGTCCAAATTTTTCCTCCAACATTTCTATTACTTCCAATGCTTCGGGAGTTACATCTAATCTTTTAATGCTCATACCTATATAATTAAAAAAGACTACCAATACAACCAACTAATATCAGCAGTCTTTTAGTTTGAACCAAATCTAATTGTTGCTTCCGGCAATATCAAGAACGATACGACCGTCAATCTGACCTTTTTTCATTTTGTCAAAAACATCATTAATATCTTCTAGTTTAGCTGAAGTAACCGTTGCTTTAACTAATCCTTCGTTAGCAAAATCTAATGCTTCCTGTAAATCTTTTCTTGTTCCAACAATCGAACCTCTTACTGTAATTCTTTTCAAAACGGTTTCAAAAATCGGTAATTCAAATGAACCTGGAGGCAAACCATTTAAGGCAATTGTTCCTTTTCTACGCAATACATCAATACCTTGTTTGAAAGCAATTGGTGAAACTGCAGTGATTAAAGCACCGTGCATTCCGCCAACTTCTTTGTGTAAATAAGTTCCTGGATCTGTTGTTTTTGCATTTACTACCAAATCAGCTCCTAATTTTTTTGCCAATTCTAATTTATCATCAGCTACATCAATTGCTGCAACGTGCATTCCCATTGCTTTGGCATATTGAACTGCAACGTGTCCTAATCCGCCAATTCCTGAAATAGCAACCCATTCTCCTGGTTTGGTTTCTGTTTCTTTCAAACCTTTGTAAACCGTAACTCCTGCACAAAGAATTGGGGCAATTTCCAAGAAATTTACATTATCTTTCAAATGTCCTACATAGCGTGAATCAGCAATTACATATTCAGCAAAACCACCATCAACACTATAACCACCATTTTTTTGCGCTTCACATAATGTTTCCCATCCTGTAATACAATAATCACAGCAACCACAAGCAGAATATAACCATGGAACTCCAACAGCATCTCCTTCTTTCACTACTGCTTCAGGACCACAAGCTACTACAATCCCAACTCCTTCATGTCCTGGAATAAGTGGCATTTTTGGTTTAGCTGGCCAATCGCCATCAACTGCATGCAAGTCAGTATGACAAACACCACAAGCAATAACTTTAACTAATACTTCATACCTTCCTGGAGCTCTAACCGAAACTTCTTGAATTTTAAGAGGCTGACCATAGCCTTGAACCACAGCAGCTTTCATCGTTTTTGGCATCATAATTTACCCTTTAAAAAATTTCACAAAAAACGGGTTACTACTTTTGTAATAACCCGTTTATATTATTATTAAAAGAAACCTAATTTACTTTTGTTATACGAAATCAACATATTTTTGGCTTGACGATAATGATCAAGCATCATTTTGTGATTTTCACGACCAACACCTGATTGTTTATAACCTCCAAATGGCGCTCCTGCTGGATAAGAATGGTATTGATTTACCCAAACTCTTCCTGCTTGAATTGCTCTTGGCACCTGATATAGCTCATGAGCATCACGAGTCCAAACTCCTGCACCTAAACCATACATTGTATCATTAGCTATTTCAATGGCTTCTTCTGTAGTTTTAAATGTGGTAACCGCCAAAACTGGTCCAAAAATTTCTTCTTGGAAAATTCGCATTTTATTATGTCCTTTAAACAAAGTTGGCTGAATATAATAACCGCCTTCCAAATCATCTCCTAAATGATTGACTTCTCCACCACATAATAATTCGGCACCTTCTTCTTTTCCTAATTTAATATAAGACAGAATTTTATCTTTTTGAATTTGAGAAGCTTGCGCACCCATCATTACTGTTGGATCTAAAGGATTTCCAACTTTGATTGCTTTAACTCTTTCTATAACTCTTTCTATAAATTTGTCGTAAATATCCTCATGAATTAACAATCTTGACGGACAAGTACAAATTTCACCTTGATTTAAAGCAAATAAAACTGCACCTTCAATAGCTTTATCCAAAAACTCATCATCAGCATCCATTACTGAAGGGAAAAAAACGTTTGGCGACTTTCCTCCTAATTCCAATGTAACCGGAATAATATTTTCGGTAGCATATTGCATTACCATTCTTCCTGTAGCTGTTGAACCCGTAAAGGCAGCTTTAGCTACTTTTGGATTAGTTACTAATGTTCTTCCTAATTCTGCTCCAAATCCGTTAATAATATTTATAACTCCTGCAGGAAGTAAATCTTCTATTAGCTCCATCAAAACCATGATAGAAATTGGAGTACTTTCGGCTGGTTTAAGAACAACGCAATTTCCTGCTGCCAAAGCTGGAGCCAATTTCCAAACAGCCATTAAAATTGGAAAATTCCATGGAATAATTTGAGCTACAACACCAATTGGCTCATGAATTATAATAGAAACTGTATCTTTATCTAGCTCACTTATAGAACCTTCTTCCGCACGAATTACACTTGCAAAATATCTAAAATGATCTATAGCCAATGGGATATCGGCTGCCAAAGTTTCTCTAACAGCTTTTCCGTTATCTAATGTTTCAACAGAAGCTATATATTCTAAATTCGCTTCTATTCTATCTGCAATTTTGTTTAGAATAATACTTCTTTCTGTTTTTGACGTTTGGCTCCAAGTCTTAAAAGCTTCATGAGCTGCATTTACAGCTTGTTCAACATCTAATTTAGCAGAATGAGCTGCTTTTGCCATTGGTTTTCCATCGACAGGTGATACAACTTCAAAATACAATCCATTTGATGGCGCTGTCCACTTTCCATTAATATAATTATCGTACTTTTCTTTTAGCTGTGGTCTTTTAATTAAATTACTCATAAGTTTATTTTTTTTGTTTTATCCAAATTTAGTTGCATTATTCTCCTTCGAATAGCACATTTTTGCCATTTTTCAGCACGATTTTGACAATAACAAAATATTAACACATAAAAATTGAACATATATTAAAAAGTGGATTATTAAATAATGAATTTCACAAAACATCAGACTAAACAATATTCCAAAATATTTTTTAATCTAAAGTGTACAATATGTATATTTGCATCCTTAATTTTTACACATGAAAATTTCATACAATTGGCTTAAACAATTCATTAAAATAGATTTAAAATCAGAAGAAACAGCTGCTATTCTAACCGATTTAGGATTAGAAGTTGAAGTTGTTTCCAACTATCAATCCGTTCGTGGTGGATTAGAAGGTGTGGTCGTAGGTCACGTTTTAACTTGTGAAAAACATCCTGATGCCGATCGTTTAAAAATTACCACCGTTGATTTAGGTGAAGCAACACCTGTTCAAATTGTTTGTGGTGCAAGTAATGTTGGCGCAGGACAAAAAGTTCCTGTTGCTACCATTGGAACCAAACTTTTTGACAAAGATGGAAATGAATTTGAAATCAAAAAAGGAAAAATTCGTGGACAAGAAAGCCACGGAATGATTTGTGCCGAAGACGAACTTGGACTTGGAACAAGTCATGATGGCATCATGATTTTGGACGAAAAACTAAAACCAGGAACGCCTTGTGCCAAAGTTTTTAATATTGAAAACGACGAAGTTTTTGAAATTGGATTAACACCAAATCGTGCTGATGCTATGTCGCATTATGGTGTTGCACGTGATTTGCGCGCGAGTTTACTTCAAAAAAACAGTACTGTTGAATTGATTACACCATCGGTTAGTACTTTTAGAATTGACAAAAGAACGTTGAAAATTGATGTTGATGTAAAAGACAATAAATTAGCTCCAAGATATTGTGGTGTAACCATTTCTGGAATTACCGTAAAAGAATCACCTGAATGGTTAAAAAACCGCTTGAAAGCTATTGGGTTAACACCAAAAAATAATGTAGTTGACGTTACCAACTATATTTTACATGATTTAGGACAACCGCTTCATGCTTTTGATGCTTCAAAAATTAATGGAAAAATTATTGTAAAAACCGTTGAAGCTGGAACAAAATTCACAACTCTAGATGATGTTGAAAGAACATTGCATGAAGAAGATTTAATGATTTGTGACGAAAAAGGTCCAATGTGTATTGCTGGAGTTTTTGGCGGAAAAAGTTCTGGAGTTACTGATACTACCAATTCTATTTTCTTAGAAAGTGCTTATTTTAATCCAGTTTCTGTTAGAAAATCTGCAAAAAGACATGGCTTAAATACCGATGCTTCTTTCCGTTTTGAAAGAGGAATTGATCCAACAATTACTGAATTTGCTTTAAAACGTGCCGCACTTTTAATCAAAGAAGTTGCTGGTGGCGAAATCACTTCGGATATTATTGATATTTACCCAAAAAAGATTGAAGATTTCCCAGTTTTCTTGAGTTTTGAAAAAACTACCAAATTAATTGGGCAAGAATTACCAAAAGAAACCATCAAAAGAATTTTGGCATCGCTAGACATCAAAGTTACAACAGTTTCTGATGCTGGTTTGGGATTAATCATTCCATCCTATCGTGTTGATGTTCAAAGAGAAGTTGATGTTATCGAGGAAATCCTGAGAGTTTATGGATACAACAATATCAATTTTACCAAAAAATTGAATGCTACTGTTTCCAATTCAGCTAGAACGGAAGATTACAAAGTGCAAAATCTTGTAGCTTCGCTACTGAATGCTAATGGTTTCCACGAAATGATGGCAAATTCATTGACAACGCCAGAATATATTGGTTTATCTGAAATGTTGAAAGAAGAATACAATGTAACGATGTTAAATCCGTTGAGCAATGATTTATCAGCGATGCGTCAATCGTTGTTGTTTTCTGGTTTAGAAGCTGTTTCTTACAACATCAATCGTAGAAATGGTGATTTGAAATTATTTGAATTTGGAAAAACCTATCATAAATTGCCTTCTGGTTATGATGAACCAAAGCATTTAACACTATTTGTTTCGGGAAATAGAAGCGAAGAAAGTTGGACAAATGCACAAAAACCTTCTGATTTCTTTTTGTTCAAAGGTTATGTAAACACCATTTTGGAACGATTAGGAATTACCAAAATTCAATACAAACCTGTTAGCTCAGATGTTTTTGCAGAAGGAATTGCAATTGCTTGCGGAAATGATACTTTGGTTGAATTTGGAACCGTAAAAAAATCAATTCTGAAACATTTTGATATTAAACAAGAAGTTTTCTATGCTGATTTCAATTGGAATTTGGTTTTAAAATTAATTGGAACCAAAATTAAATTTACTGATATTCCAAAATATCCTGAAGTTCGTCGCGATTTAGCCTTGTTAGTTGATGAAAACGTTGCTTTTGACGCTATTTACACTATTGCACGTCAAACGGAGAAATCGTTATTGAAAGAAGTAAATCTATTTGATGTTTACCAAGGAAAAAATCTTCCAGAAGGAAAAAAATCATACGCAGTGAGTTTCATTTTACAAGACAATTCAAAAACTTTGACCGATGAACAAATTGACAAAATCTTAAACAAACTACAAAAGAATTTTGAAAACGAACTTGGTGCAAGTTTGAGATAATACTTGATTTCTCTATTCTAAACACAAATGCTCGAAGAAATTCGGGCATTTTTTTTATTCTTAAAGAATTTTTAACATCCATTTTTTTCATAACTTTATGACATTCAATTTTTAATTCTTTATAATTATGGATGAAAGCAATAAAAATTTCAAACTGATTAATGCTAAACCAAGATGCAAAAAATTAAAACCAAAAATTGATTTGGCTGCTATGGTAAGTGTTTCGTTTTTACTTATCATCTTTTTTATGGTTACAAAAGAATTGTCCAAACCACGAATGATTGATTTTGGATTGCCTGAATCTGGTGGTTGTTATACTGGTGGTTGTGGAGGAAATTTTGACAGAAGAATTACGCTACTTTTAGACGATGACAACAAAGTAATTAGTTATTGGGGATTATTAGAAATGCCTAATGAACAACCAAAAAAACTTGATTATGGTTCTAATGGAATTCGAAAAGAATTAATTCGAATTGATAAAATCATTCAAAATCGAACAGGTAGCAATGACAGAAGAGCAATAGTCATCATAAAACCAAGTAAAAAATCAAACTATGGAAATTTAGTTGATATTTTGGATGAAATGGCAATAACTAATATTCCAACTTATGCGGTTATAAATGATTTCACTCCAGATGAAATGAAACTATTAGCATCAAAATAACTTATTAAGTTTATAAAACAAAAAAACTCCTCGTTTTCACGAGGAGTTTCTATTTATAAAGAATTTCGAAAAATTATTTTTTCTCTTTCTTTTCCATTTCAGCTTTTAAGCCTGCAAGGATATCATTGTTATCTCCAAGAGCATTTGCTGGAGCGTTTGTAGAAGCTACAGTTTCAGCAGCAGCTTTTACAGCTTTCTCTTCTTCTTCTCTAAAGATAGCAGTGTGAGAAGCAACAACTCTTTTGAATTCTTTGTTGAACTCAATTACTTTGAATTCAGCTTCGTCACCTTTTTTCAATTTTTTACCGTCTTCTTTTTCTAAGTGACGTGTTGGAATAAACGCAACAACATCATCTCCAAAATCTACAGTTGCACCTTTGTCAACGATATCAGCAATAACTCCAGTGTGAACTGTTCCTACTGCAAAAGCATCTTCATGTTTATCCCATGGATTAGCTGTAGTTTGTTTATGACCTAAAGACAATTTACGAGCATCTACATCAAGTTCTAAAACAACAACTTCCAATTTGTCACCTACGTTAACAAATTCTGATGGATGTTTGATTTTTTTAGTCCAAGATAAATCAGAAATGTAAACTAAACCATCGATACCTTCTTCTAATTCAACGAAAATACCAAAGTTTGTAAAGTTTCTAACGATACCTGTGTGTTTAGAACCAACTGGATATTTAGCTGTAATATCAGTCCATGGATCTTGCGTCATTTGTTTGATACCTAATGACATTTTTCTTTCGTCTCTGTCAAGAGTTAAAACTACTGCTTCAACTTCATCACCAACTTTTACGAAATCTTGAGCAGAACGTAAATGAGTTGACCAAGACATTTCAGAAACGTGGATTAAACCTTCAACACCTTCAGCAACTTCGATGAAAGCACCATAGTCAGCAAGAACTACAACTTTACCCTTCACTTTGTCACCTACTTTAAGTTCAGCACCAAGTGCATCCCATGGATGAGCGTTTAATTGTTTTAAACCTAATTGGATTCTTGTTTTTTCGTCATCGAAATCAAGGATAACTACGTTCAATTTTTGGTCTAATTCAAGAACTTCACTTGGGTGATTGATTCTTGACCAAGAAAGGTCAGTAATATGGATTAATCCATCAACACCACCAAGGTCAATAAACACACCATAAGAAGTAATATTTTTAACAACACCTTCTAATACTTGTCCTTTTTCTAATTGACCAATAATTTCTTTTTTCTGAACTTCGATATCTGCCTCGATAAGCGCTTTGTGAGAAACAACAACGTTTTTGAATTCGTGGTTAATTTTTACCACTTTGAACTCCATCATTTTGTTTACATATACATCATAATCACGGATTGGTTTCACATCAATTTGTGAACCTGGTAAGAACGCTTCGATACCGAAAACGTCAACTATCATACCACCTTTAGTTCTACATTTAACAAAACCTTGAACAATTTCTCCAGTTTCGTTAGCAGCAATAACTCTATCCCAAGATTTGATAGTTCTAGCTTTTCTGTGAGATAATACTAATTGACCTGTTTTGTCCTCACGAACGTCGATTAATACCTCAACTTTGTCTCCTACTTTTAAGTTTGGATTGTAACGGAATTCGTTTAAAGAAATAACACCTTCCGATTTTGCATTAATGTCAACAATTGCATCTCTGTCAGTAATACGAACTACTACACCTTCTACAACTTCTTCATTGTCAGTAGAGATAAAAGTTTTAGTAACTAAATCTTCAAACTCTTGCAAGTTTTTTGCATCTACTGCATCAATTCCTTCTGCGTAATTGTGCCAGTTAAAATCGTTTAAAAACGCCTGTTGATCTTTGTTTAATTCAGCCATGCTGATAAAATAATTTGTATGCTGTGCTTCTTGAGTTTATTATCGAATAGAAAACAACAGCAGTGTTTTACATAAATAGTTGATACCTAAAGGAAACTCTACTTCGCCAAAAGGTTTGCAAAATTACGCATAATTTCTTAACTACAAAACATTTAACACAAGAAATGACCTTTTTTTCTTGGAGCGAATGGTTCGGGAATTTTTGGATGCCGTTTTCCCGCTTTTCGCTCTACTTCGTGCCGCTACAATCGGGGCTAATTTGGATTTGTATTGAATTCTTGAAAACAAAAAAGACCTAACAGTCCCGAAGTTTCGGGATGAAAATCTGTTAGGTCTAAAATTTTAAACGCTACTTTTAATGACTTACATTGGCTACATCATTAGGATTATGTTTGTGCTTAAACAAAACCGCAAAAGCAATAGCGATAATTAAAGAGTAAGCTGCAAACGCCAACCAGATGTTGTGCCAATCTCTTTCACCGTTGTGCGTAAAATATTTTTCAATTGCCCAACCTGACGTAAAACTTCCCAATACTGCTCCAAAACCTTTGGTCATCATCATAAACAATCCTTGAGCCGAAGAACGTATTTTTGCATTAGTCGAAGTTTCAACAAACAAAGAACCCGAAATATTAAAGAAGTCAAATGCCATTCCGTAAACAATACATGATAAAATAATCATCCAAAGTCCATCTGTCGGATTTCCGTAAGCAAATAATCCAAAACGTAAAACCCAAGCCAACATCGAAATTAACATTACTTGCTTAATTCCAAAACGCTTTAAGAAAAAAGGAATTGCCAAAATAAACAATGTTTCCGAAACCTGCGAAATCGACATAATGATAGTAGAATATTTCACTACAAATGAATCGGCATATTCAGGAACATTTTTAAATTCATCTAAAAAAACATCGCCATAAGCATTTGTTAACTGCAAAGCGCCACCAAGAAACATAGAGAAAATAAAAAACAAAGCCATTTTATAAGTTCCAAATAATTTGAAAGCTTCTAATCCTAAAGATTCTACAAAAGAAGACTTTTCCGCTTTAGTATGTTGTGGTTTACATTTTGGCAATGAAAACGCATACAATCCAAGTAAAATAGCAGCAATTCCTGCTATATAAAATTGATATGCTGTAGCTTTATTTCCTGTTAAGTTAGTCAACCACATCGCAGCAATAAAACCAACTGTTCCCCATACTCTAATGGGTGGAAAATCCTTCACCACATCGCCATCCGAACTATTTTTTAAAGCAGTATAAGATATCGAATTAGACAACGCAATTGTTGGCATGTAAAAACACATCGCCAAAAGCATTACATAAATAAAATTTCCTGGTGTTTCTACTTGAGGTAAATAAAACAAAACTAAAGCATACAAAATATGAAGAATTCCATATAATTTTTCAGCATTAATCCAGCGATCAGCTAATATTCCGGTTAGTGTTGGCATAAACAAGGAAGCGATTCCCATTGTTCCAAATACTAATCCAAATTGTGTTCCTTCCCATTGTTTTGTGCCAAACCAAAAATTGGCAATAGTAATCAACCATGCACCCCAAACAAAGAACTGAAAGAAGTTCATGGTAATTAATCTGTTCTTTATACTCATAAAAATAGTTTTAGATTTCGTTAGAAAATAGCTCGTAAATCTACTATTAAAAATGAGAATTGCAAAAATATAATAACGATTTTGTCATTTCGACGAAGGAGAAATCACACAAGATGGTTTTAAATCTTATAATGAGATTTCTCCTTCGTCGAAATGACAAGTTAACGGATAATAATTATTGATTAATAACTTCTTCAACTAATTCTAAAACAGTAGTAAATTGTTCTTCTTTTGAAAGATAAGAATTATCAATTTCAATAGCATCATCAGCAATAACCAATGGAGAATCGGCTCGATGCGTATCAATGTAATCGCGTTCTTGTACGTTTTTTAAAACATCTTCGTAGGTAACATTATCGCCTTTAGCTTGAAGTTCGTCAAATCTACGTTGCGCACGAGTTTCGGCACTTGCAGTCATGAAAATTTTAAGCTCAGCATTTGGAAAAACAACCGTTCCAATATCGCGACCATCCATCACAATGCCTTTGTCTTTTCCCATGGCTTTTTGTTGTTCAACCAATTTGGCTCGAACTTCTGAAACCTCAGCTATTTTACTCACAAACCCTGAAACTTCAAGCGTTCTGATTTGTTTTTCGACATTTACATCATTGAGATACATTTCAGCAAAACCTAATTCGGGGTTGAACTCAAAGTGTAATTTTATATTGGGTAAACTTACAATCAATTCGTTTTTATGAAAAAAATCATTAGAAATGAAACCATTTTGCATTGCAAAAAAAGTTACCGCACGATACATTGCGCCAGTATCAACATAAACATATCCTAATTCTTTAGCCAATTGTTTTGCTAAAGTACTTTTTCCTGTTGACGAATATCCGTCGATTGCAATGGTAATTTTTTTACTCACAATGTTTTCTATTATTTTTTTTGGTGTTCGTGAACCTTCGGTTTCAAAATTTATTTTTTTAATAACTGTTGTCTGCAAAATCTATTGTTAAACCAAATAGACTTGTGTTTGCCGCTAAAGTATATCGTGAATAGGAATAGTTAAATTTTAATTTTCTAATTTTCAAACCAATACCAACTGAAATTCCAGAAAAATTTCGTTGCTCTAAAATACGTAATTCTTCGGCACGACGAAAATTATATCCTAAACGAATGTTGAAACCTTTATCTGGAAATAATTCGGCACCAACAACTACATGTCGCAAAGCATTATTAAAAACCGAGACTTTTTCAGGAGTTGAACCGCCATCAAGTGAACCTTCGGCACGATTTGGATTGGAAAAAGCAATATTCCATTGTTGCATATTTTCCAACGTTAAATGCCAACGAATGGGAACATTTTCCATTAATTGTGAAACTCCAACTAAAACTTCCAGCGGTAATTTTTCTCTTGTTTCGGCATAAGGCGTAATCTGCATTCCAATATTTCTAATCACCAAAGCCCAATTGACATCGTTTCGTTCATCGATAAATAATCCTCCAATATCAACAGCTGCGCCAAATGAATTGTAACTTTCTAGTGTAGAAGAAATCAATTTGGCATTGGCACCGATATAAAAACTGGAAAACGGAATATTATAAGCATAGCCAAACGACAACGCCATATCACTACCTGTAAAACTGGAAGTTGGCTGACCATTTTCGTCATATCCGTCAAAACTTCCGTAGTTTACATAATTCACTCCAGCATGAAATGTTTGCAAATGTCTATCATAAGTATAAGCATAAGCAGCAGTTCCATATGTAACTTCGCCAAAATAACTTCCATAATTTAATGCTAATTTATTATCCATTTCAGCATTGATTGTTGCCGGATTAAAATGTGCCTGATTGACATCACTGTCATAAATAGTAATGGTTTTTCCACCCAAAGCAGCCTGTCTTGGCGACGTAACTAGGTTCAAAAATTGATATACTGATCTACCACCAATTTGTGCGAAACCAGCCAAATTAGTAAGCAATAAAACAGTACAAGCAATTTTTTTTACCATGGAAATAAATAGCAATCTATATACTATAACGGAAATGCGAAGATATTATTTTAAATTGGATAGAAAAAAATGGTTTTTAATCATTTTTAAACTCGCAAGAACATCTTTTAAACAAAAAACCTACAAGGTTTTAAAAACCTTGCAGGTTGAAATTATTTTGAGAACTGAAAATTACAGCTTTTTTGCGTTTTTAACCTTTTGGTTCGTAATCGCAACGTCTATAACTTCACTCATTTCCTTCACGTAATGGAAAGTCAATCCTTCAATATATTCAGGTTTGATTTCATCAATATCGCTTTTGTTTTCGTGACAAAGGATAATTTCTTTGATGTTTGCTCTCTTAGCTGCTAAGATTTTCTCTTTAATTCCACCAACTGGAAGCACTTTTCCTCGAAGCGTAATTTCGCCTGTCATAGCTAAGCCTTTCTTCACTTTCTTTTGGGTTAGTAACGAAACCAAAGAAGTCAACATTGCAATTCCGGCACTTGGTCCATCTTTTGGCGTTGCACCTTCGGGAACGTGAAGATGAATATTGTATTTAGAAAGCATCTCAGCTTCTAATCCAAAAAGTTCAGCATTGGCTTTGATATATTCTAAAGCAATGGTTGCTGATTCTTTCATCACGGTTCCAAGATTTCCTGTCAACGTTAAATTTCCTTTTCCAGCAGAAATCAATGATTCTATAAACAAAATATCTCCACCAACTGATGTCCAAGCTAAACCAGTTACAACTCCAGCAACATCGTTACTTTCAGATTTATCGCGTTCTAATTTTGGCGCACCAAGAATTTTAACGATATCTTCATCGGTTACTTTTTTATTGTATTCTTCTTCCATTGCTACTGATTTGGCAGCATTTCGGATAACTTGTGCAATTTTTTGTTCCAAACTTCTCACACCCGATTCACGAGTGTAACCTTCAACAATTTTTTCTAATTGTTTTTTACCAATAGTCAAATCTTTTGGTGTTAATCCGTGTTCTTTCAGTTGTTTTGGGAACAAATGCTGACGAGCAATTTCTACTTTTTCTTCAATAGTATAACCAGTCATTCTAATCACTTCCATTCTGTCTTTCAACGCTGGCTGAATGGTTGCCATATTATTTGACGTAGCAATGAACATTACTTTTGACAAATCGTAACCCATTTCTAGGAAATTATCATAAAACTCGCTGTTTTGTTCAGGATCAAGAACTTCTAGCAAAGCCGATGATGGATCGCCTTGATGCGAATTTGACAACTTATCGATTTCATCCAAAACAAAAACCGGATTAGAAGTTCCTGCTTTTTTCAAACTTTGAATAATTCTTCCTGGCATTGCACCGATATAGGTTTTTCTATGACCGCGAATTTCAGCTTCGTCACGCAAACCGCCAAGCGAAATTCGAACATATTCTCTTCCTAACGCTTCGGCAATAGATTTTCCAATCGATGTTTTTCCAACACCTGGTGGACCAGTTAAACAAATAATTGGCGATTTCATGTCATTTCGCAATTTCAAAACTGCCAAATGTTCGATAATTCTTTTTTTGACATCTTCTAAACCAAAATGGTCTTTGTCGATAATTTTTTGTGCTCGTTTTAAATCGAAATTGTCTTTTGAAAATTTATTCCATGGCAATTCAAGAAACAAATCAAGGTAATTTCTTTGGATACCAAAATCAGGCGATTGAGGATTAGTTCGCTGTAATTTTGAAATTTCTTTTTCAAAATGTTTAGCGGTTTTTTCGTCCCAAGATTTGGTTTTAGCCTTTTGACGCATTTCTTCAATTTCTTGTTCATAGGAAACACCACCCAATTCTTCTTGGATAGTTTTCATTTGCTGATGCAAGAAATATTCGCGTTGTTGTTGGTCTAAATCAAAACGAACTTTTGACTGAATGTCATTTTTAAGTTCCAATTTTTGCAACTCAACATTCATGTATCGAAGTGTTTCCAAAGCTCTATCTTTCAAAACATTAATCGACAATAAATCTTGTTTTTCCTTAACCGAAAGGTTCATATTAGAAGAAACAAAATTGATTAAAAACGATTGACTTTCGATATTTTTTATAGCAAAAGTAGCTTCGGTTGGAATATTTGGGCTTTCCTTAATAATTTCGATTGCCAATTCACGAATGGAATCAACAATAGCATTAAATTCGGTATCAGTTTTCTTTGGGCGTTTTTCTTCTACTTCTTTTACAGAGGCTTTTAAATAAGGAACTTCGGTCGTAACCGTATCGATTTCAAAACGCTTTTTTCCTTGAAGAATTACAGTAACATTTCCGTCGGGCATTTTTAAAACGCGAAGGATTTTAGCAACTGTTCCAACTGGATGAATATCATTTTTGGTTGGATCTTCATCGGCTTCATTTTTTTGTGCAACTACCCCAATAATTTTGTTTCCAGCATTGGCATCGTTAATCAATTTTATCGATTTATCTCTTCCGGCAGTAATTGGAATTACAACTCCGGGAAAAAGCACTGTATTTCGCAATGGTAGAATTGGCAACGAAAGAGGTAATTCTTCCTTGCTCATTTCTTCTTCATCTTCTGGAGTTAAAAGCGGAATTAACTCAGCTTCGTTATCAAATTCTTGAAGTGACAAACTATCGAGTGTTATAATATTGTGTTTTGACATGTATGGTATTTAAAATAGGTCAATATGGCATTAATTTTCAATAAATGAATAACAAATGTAAGATATCATTTTAAAAATTGACCTCTAATTTGCAAACATTTAAGTTTTGTTACTAATAAATATAATTGATTAGCGATTGGATATGACAAGTATTATGCCACAAAAAAAATCCGCCAAAATGACGGATTTTGATATTCTTAAATTCTTTTAATTAATATTCCACTTCAAAAGCTCCTTCAGTAACATTGAATGTTGACGTTACAAAACTAAATGTTCCTTTGATTTTTGTTGCTGTTTTTGAAATAATAGTTACCGTACCAGAAGTTGCAGTAAAATCTTCATCATCAAAAGTATAAGAAGCTTGAACAACATCAGTAGCACTATTTCCAGTAATTGGATATGTTCCAGCACCTAGATTAGCTCTAACTGAAACTGTCATCGAGTTAAGAGCTGCATCTTGGGCAGCAACACTGATAAAATCTTGACCTGCAATACCTATTTCGGCAGCAAGTATATCAACCTCATTAAATTCAATACCGTTTACTTGAGCAAAAAATGTATCACCTGTTTCTGCTTGAACAATATAAGGAACATTTTGAAAAACTCCGTTAGTAAATATCGTTGGAAGTATATTCGTAACAGTGTCATCAGACCAATATCCTTTAAAATTAAAAGTTCCAGAGATTGTTTTATTAGTTGTATTGATATTAGTAATAGTGATTGAACCTGTATTTTCAGTCGGATTATCTATATTCATTGACCAATAACCATATTCAGAACCTGCAGGATTAAAATTCAGAATATTTTGATTTGCTGGATATGTTCCTGTTGTGCTTCCATCAATTAAAATTCCAAACGATTCTCCGTTGTTTTTTAACGCACCCATTCGAATCATATTACCTGAAATTATTGCTTGCGCAGATGTGGCATTCCATGTACTTCCACTAAAATCAGCTCTAAATACCGCGTTTGCAGGATTTCCACCACCGTTTCCTAAATCAATAGCAGGATCAATTGGTTCGTTGTCACACGATGTAAAGGTAAAAGCTGTAAAAATTAAAAATAATCCAGCTAAAAATTTTATGTTTTTCATAACGTCTTTAATTATTCTTCAAATATAATTTTTTTTATTTATTTCTCAAGGCATTTTTTGGAACTCTCAATAAAAGTAATAATCCAATTATAAAAAATAATCCTAAAAAAACAATTGCATTTCGCATACTTCCAGTAATTTGATCGATTATACCATATATTGACATTCCTATAACTATTCCTATTTTTTCAGTTACGTCATAAAAACTAAAAAAGGAAGCTGTATCTTTTGTTTCTGGTAACAATTTAGAATAGGTAGAACGAGCTAAAGATTGAATTCCTCCCATCACAAGTCCAACAAAAGCAGCAGTAGTATAAAAATGAATTGGTGTTTCAATAAAATAGGCAAAACCACATAAGATTGCCCAAAAAGTATTTAGAAAAATAAGTGTATTAATATTTCCATATTTTGCTGATGTTTTTGAGGTAAGATAAGCACCCAAAACAGCAACCAATTGTATCAATAAAATACTAATTATCAAACCAGTAGTTTTTTGACTTGGTGTTTCCCATGCCACTTCTGTTGCTCCAAAATAGGTAGCAACTAACATTACCGTTTGAACTGCCATGATGAAAACAAAATAACTATATAAGTATCTTTTTAATGCTAAATTTACCTGTAATTGTCTCCAAACCAATCTTAACTCATTGAAACCTTTAAAAATAAAATCCTTTGTAATGGTTACATTTTTTTTATTTCCTTTTGGTAAATAATAGTAAGTTATGTGACTAAATCCAATCCACCAAACTCCAACTGAAATGAACGAAATTCTCATCGCTTTCATACTTGCTTCGATTTCGGTTCCAGAAATTCCAAAGCTATGAGGAAACATTACCATTGCTAAATTTAAAATTAACAATAATGTACTTCCAAAATATCCCATTGAAAATCCTCGCGCACTCACTTTGTCTTGTTGTTCTGGAAAAGCGATATCAGGCAAATAGGAATTATAAAAAACCAAACTTGACCAAAAACCTATTAATCCTAGAAAATAAAAAGCATAACTTAAGAATAATTGATTTAAATCAAACCAATATAAGCATATACAAGAAATTGCACCGAGATAACAAAAAAATCGGAGAAAAGCTTTTTTGTTCCCTATATAATCGGCTATTCCTGATAAAATAGGCGAAAATAGTGCCACAATCAAAAAAGCGAATGCCGTTACAAAACTAATCATAGCAGTATCTTTACACTGCATTCCAAAGACAGTTACATAATTTCTTCCGCTTTCCTTGAATATCATTTCATAAAAAATTGGAAATACCGCTGATGCTATAACTAAACTATAAACTGAATTTGCCCAATCATAGAAAGCCCATGCATTGAGCAATTTTGGATGACCTTTTGGTAAATCTGCCATAAAACTATTTTTAAATAAAAAATCCCGAATTAATCGGGATTAAATATACTCTTTTTTTGGAATTATACTATTATTTGAAAACTACTCCAAATTTAGCCGCTTCTGCTTTTGCTTTTGGTATTAATCGTTTCAAATTGGCAATTCTTGTTTCGTCTGATGGATGCGTACTCATAATTTCTGCTGGTTTTGCACCGTCTGAATTAGCCGACATTCTTTCCCAAAAAGCAACTGAAGTTTCTGGATTATAACCTGCAATTGCCATTAATGTCAATCCAATTTCATCAGCTTCTGTTTCATGACTTCTGCTAAATGGAAGCATTCCACCAACTTGAGTTCCAATACCATAAGCTTGCATAACCAATGCTTGTGTTTCTGCACTTTTTCCGCCAACAGCAGCTTGAGCAACTCCTGCACCTAATTGCTGGACTAATCCAGCACTCATACGTTGTTGACCATGATTGGCTAAAGCGTGAGCAACTTCATGTCCCATTACGGTTGCCATTCCAGCATCGTCTTTACATATTGGTAAGATACCTGAATAGAAAACTATTTTTCCACCTGGCATACACCAAGCGTTTACTTCTTTACTATCAACCAATTTATATTCCCAGGCATAACCTTCAAGCTGACCATCAGTTCCACGAGATTTTAACAATTTCTCGGCAGCAGCTCTAATTTTCATTCCAACGTTTTCAACTCTTTTAGCATCAGCTGTACCAGTAATCACTTTATTGGTTTTTAAAAACTCTCCATACTGATTAAAAGAAGAAGCAAAAATTTCAGAATTTGGTACTAATGCCCAAGTTTTCTTTCCTGTTACTGGATTTGTTGCACACGAAAATGCTAAAAAAACAAGTAAACCAGCACTAAATAAAATTCCTTTTTTCATGATTAATAAAATTTATTCGTACAAAATTACACAAATTATATACCAATTATATGTAACTCTGAAAAATCTTTATCAATTATTAAGAAATTATCTCCGTTTAATTGAACCTGCTCTAATGTTACTTTTTCGTTATCAATTTCTATCTTTTTTACTTTAAAAGGTAAACCTTTCAAATTGATTTTAAATTTAGAATATGAAGTTTCAAAAGTTCCTTCTTTATGTTGCTGGATGATAATTTCTTTTTCTTTTCCGTTAAAAGTAAATGTACGCAATGAAAATCGTCCTTTATTGTAATCATAACCGTCTTGAGCATCTTCATAAACAGTTGATTTTTCTTTACCTAATTTATAATAAACATCCAAAGTCAATTCGTCAAACTGCATTTCGCCAACATATTGTTGTACTGGATATTTTGGAATAATCGAACCTTCTTTTACAAAAACTGGAATTTCATCAAATTTTGTACTAACCCAAAGTTCTCTTTTTCCTTCAACAAATTCATTTGTCCAATAGTTGTACCAATTTCCTTTTGGCAAATACATTCGTCGTCCTTGAGCATTTGGCTCAAGAATAGGACAAACTAATATTTGATTTCCAAAAATAAATTCGTCCGTTCTGTAATGGGTATGCATATCTTCTTGGTCAAAGTATACCAAAGGTTTCAACATTGGCGTTCCGTCGTTTACATAATTCCAAAACATCGTATATAAATAAGGTAACAATTGGTATCGCAATTCCACAAATTTTCTTGTGATATCAATTACTTCTGTTCCAAATGACCACGGTTCTTGTTCGCCATGATCACCAGATGAATGCGTTCTGCAAAACGGATGAAAAACACCTAATTGTATCCATCTTGCATATAATTCACCCGAAGGTTGTTCTGCAAAACCACCAATATCTGAACCGGTGAAACCCATTCCCGACATCGACATTCGTTGCATTTGAATATTCGCAATCCATAAATGTTCCCAACTTGCCACATTATCGCCTGTCCAAGACGAAGTATAACGTTGTGCACCAGAATAAGCCGAACGCGTAATGATAAATGGACGTTTTGGATAAGCAAATCGCTTCACGCCTTCATAAGTGGCGCGCGCCATTTGTGTTCCATAAATATTGTGTGCTTTTCTATGACTGCAAGGATTTCCATCATAATCATGACGAACATCTGGCGGAAATGTTTTCCCTGGAACTTCCATAACAGCAGGTTCGTTCATATCGTTCCAAACGCCTTTTACTCCTATTTCTGAAATTAATTCTTTGAATAATCCAGCCCACCATTCGCGAACTGCTGGATTGGTATAATCGGGAAAATTACATTCGCCAGGCCAAACTTTTCCTTTCATATATGGACCATCGGCACGTTTACAGAAATAATCATTTTCTAATGCTTCTTTGTAAACCCAATAATCTTTGTCGATTTTTATTCCTGGATCGATAATTACGACAGTTTTAAATCCGTCTTTTGCCAATTCGGCAACCATACGTTTTGGATCGGGAAAATACTCTTTGTTCCAAGTGAAACAGCGAAAACCATCCATATAATCAATATCCAAATAAATTCCGTCGCAAGGAATTTTTAATTCTCTAAATTTACTGGTAATTTCTTTAACCTTACTTTCAGGATAATAACTCCATTTACATTGATGATAACCTAATGTCCACATTGGCGGTAATTCTGGTTTTCCTGTCAAATGTGTATACGTTGTCACCACGTCACTCATTTTTGGTCCATAGAAAAAGTAGTAATTCATTTCGCCACCTTCAGCCCAAAAACTGGTTACATTTCTTCTTTCGTGACAAAAGTCAAAAAAAGTTTTAAACGTATTGTCAAAGAAAACTCCATAGGATTTGTTGTGATGTAAACCTATATAAAACGGAACAACTTTGTATAACGGTTCTTGGTCTTTGTGAAAAGCATATTGATCCATTGCCCAATTTTCTACTCTTCGACCTTTTAAATTCAAATGAGAAGCTTTGTCGCCCAATCCATAGAAACTTTCGCCGTCTTTTGACTGCTTACTCATTTTTACAATGTTTCCACCATGTTCATAATATTCTTCCCAATGAAAACCTAATTCATCTTCAAGAATTGGAAAACCATCGATGTCAAAAATTCCGACTTTAGCATCATTTTTATTGATTTTACAAAACACTTTGCTGGTTTTAATCATGTAAAAAGTGCTTTCTTCAATTACATCCAATTGGTTATAACCATGCGATTGTGTTTTATCGATTGCATAAGAGAAATCTTTGCTAAAATAACCTTTTGTTGTATATCTAAAACGGATAAGACTATCGCGGAGAATGGTAATTTTTAAGATTACGTTGTTTTCGGTATAAAAAAAGATACTATCAACATCTTGCTCAAATGATATAATTCTTGATGGATATTGATCGCCTTTATGTTCTAGTTCTGTATTGGTAATCATAATTGATTTTTTGTGTAAGTGCCAAATTTACAAAGTTGATAATGAAATTTTTAAATCAAAACAAAGTAGTTTTTAACTACAACGTTTGCGATTGAGTATAAAGTAAAAACCATTAAGAAGTTAAGGTTCATTAAGCATCAAACGCCTAATTTTCTATATTTCTTAATGGTTATTTTTTATAAAAATTACGATATTTTGAAAACCGTAACTCCTAATGGTGGAAGAACAATTTCTGCCGAATAGTCTTTCCAGTTCCAAGGCGTTTTGTCAATGTTTATGGCTTTAGAATTAGTAACTCCGCTTCCGCCATATTCCACTTTATCCGAGTTGAAAATTTCGGTTAGTTTACCTTTGGTAGTCAGACCAATTCGGTAATTTGTTCTTACCACTGGCGTGAAATTACAAACCACAATTATATTTTCTTTTTCATCGTTTCCTTTTCTGATGTAACTCAAAACCGCATTTTCAGCATCCGAATAATTAATCCATTCAAAACCATCAACATGGAACTGTTTTTCATACATCGCAGGATTGTTTTTGTATAACGCATTCAAATCAGTGATGCATTTTTTAATGCCGTCGTGATAACCAAATTGTAACAAATGCCAATCTAAACTTCCTTCAAAATTCCACTCGGCACTTTGACCAAATTCAGCACCTTGAAACAATAATTTTCCCCCAGGATGCGTAAACATATAACCATACAACAATCTAAGATTAGCAAATCGCTGCCATTCATCGCCTGGCATTCTGCCAAGAATAGAATGCTTTCCATAAACAACTTCGTCATGCGACAACGGCAACATAAAGTTCTCCGTAAACGCATACGTCATCGAAAACGTCAAATCATTTTGATGAAAACGTCTGTAAATGGGTTCTTTCTTAAAATATTGCAACGTGTCGTGCATCCAACCCATCATCCATTTCATTCCAAAGCCCAAACCACCCAAAAATGTTGGTCGGGAAACCATTGGAAAGCTCGTACTTTCTTCCGCTATGGTTTGCACATCTGGGAAATTAGTATAAACCGCTTCATTAAAATCTTTCAAGAAACTGATTGTGTCTAGGTTTTCTCTTCCGCCATAAATGTTCGGCTCCCATTCGCCGTCTTTTCTCGAATAATCCAAATACAACATACTTGCCACAGCATCCACTCGAAGTCCATCAACATGGTATTGCTGCAACCAAAATATCGCATTACTTATCAAAAACGAACGCACTTCATTGCGTCCATAGTTAAACACTAAACTCTTCCAATCGGGATGAAAACCTTTTCGTCTGTCTGGATGTTCGTAGAGATTTGAACCATCAAAAAAGCCCAAACCATGCGCATCTTCTGGAAAATGCGACGGAACCCAATCCAAAATCACTCCAATTCCTGCTTGGTGCAATTTATCCACCAAAACCATAAAATCCTGTGGCTTTCCAAATCGAGACGTTGGCGCAAAATAACCCACCAACTGATAACCCCAAGACGGATCATACGGATATTCCATCACAGGCATAAATTCCACATGCGTAAAACCCGTTTCTTTAACATAAGCAACCAATTGGTCAGCCAGTTCCAAATACGTCAAAAACTTGCCTTCAGCATTGCGTCGCCACGAACCTAAATGCACTTCATACACCGAAAAAGGTTTATCCAAACCGTTTTTATCCTTTCGGCTGTCCATCCATTTTTTGTCTTTCCACTTATAGTCCAAATCCCAAATAACAGAAGCCGTTTGTGGCGGATGTTCACAATACAGTGCAAAAGGATCGGCTTTTTCAGTGATAATTCCGTTGTTGTTGGACTGGATTTTATATTTATACGTTGTGCCTTTGTCCACGCCAGGAATAAAACCTTCCCAAATGCCCGAACCATCCCAACGAACGTTCAACTGATGTTCGCCTTGTATCCAATAATTAAAATCGCCCACCACCGAAACCGATCGTGCCGCTGGTGCCCAAACCGCAAAATAAACACCTTTCACGCCATTCACCTCCATCAAATGCGCGCCTAGTTTTTCATATAATTTAAAATGCTTTCCCGCTTTGAATAAATCAATATCAAAATCAGTGAAAAGCGAATGTGGTTGTACTTGGTTCATGTTTTATGTCATTGCGAGGAACGAAAAATTTCATTCACTCATTACTATTTTATTTTTACCGCGAATTCGCGAATTTTATTTCCCTTTATTTGTTTGCCCTTCGACTGCGCTCAGGGTGACAAACCCTAATAAAAAAGAACAAATGTTCCATTGACTACATTCTGTCACCCTGAGCGCAGTCGAAGGGCTATTCCATTTTTTACTCATTCATACTTACAGTAATGAAAGAGCAAAACAACTATGGTTTATATTTATGATGCGTTGCATTCCTACACTCCGCCAAAGTCTCAATCATATCAAAATCTCCTTTTATCAAAGCTTCTTTCTTAGCTTTCGACCATTTCTTTAATTTCTTCTCAAAATAAATCGCCTGATTAGGTTCTGTAAAATCCTGATACCATTCCAATACAACTGGTCTTCTTTTAAAAGTATAAGCATCAGGCAGTTTTCCATCATTATGTTCATTTACTCTTCGTTCCAAATCATTTGTAATTCCTGTATAAAGAGAATTATCGCTGCATCGCAAAATGTAAACATAATAAAATTTCATAACTTTTTTTTTTATGTTCTTCGTTTGCTTCCCTTCGACTGCGCTCAGGGTGACAAATAGTGCTAAAAAGGACAAATATTGTACAATTCTACATTCTGTCACACCGAGCGCAGTCGAGGTGCCACAAAATACAACTCCCAATTCTCTAATACTTCATTATACTTTGAATACCTCGCAACGGAATAACCGCCCAACGTGGTCGAGAGTTCAACTCATAGCCCAACTCATAGACCGCTTTT
The DNA here is from genome assembly GCF_012911605.1 of Flavobacterium solisilvae. Taxonomy (GTDB): domain Bacteria; phylum Bacteroidota; class Bacteroidia; order Flavobacteriales; family Flavobacteriaceae; genus Flavobacterium; species Flavobacterium solisilvae. The sequence goes on from NZ_JAAMPT010000198.1 coordinate 52,466, forward strand.
TCCAGCAAACAATATTTGAGTAAAAACTCAATTTCGTGGCTATAACCAATATTCAAATTCCCCGATTGTGCTTTCTCAATATAGGTTTCCAAAAATGCGCCAACGAAATAATTGAACAATATTTCGGCAGTTTTAAAAAGTTGCTCTTGCTCAAACGGATATTTGTCTTTGTTGTTGAAAATCGTAGCATAAATGGCGTAATGAAACGAGCGAAACAATCCTGCAACATCTTTCAACGGCGGTTGTTTTACCTTTCTATCGCGAATGGTACTTTCGGGTTCACCTTCAAAATCAAGCAGATAGAAATCATCGCCATTGACCAAAATTTGTCCCAAATGATAATCGCCATGAATTCGAATGCGTTCCGATTTCATTTTTGTCCAATCGAAATCGACAAAATGTTTACGAACGATTTTTTTATTTTCCATAAACTGATGCGCCAATTCGAGTGCCAATCCGTCGAGTTTGTGCAAACTATTCTCAATAATATTCAGTCTATTTTGAAATTGATAAAGCATTCGGTTTTTCAACCAAACGGTATAATCGCCATTGTAAGTTGTTGGTGTAAAAGCCGTATCGTGAATGTCGCCACCAAGTGCAATGTGCATTTCGGCAGTTCGTTTGGCTAAGGTTTGCAGTCGAAGAAACAAACTCAATCCAACCCAATCAATAATTTCAGGCGGAATTTCGTTGATTTTCATTCGCTTGAACAATGGAATATCGGGTAATTTGTCAATTTTTATCTTCTTTGTCTTCAAATTCATGAAAACACCATCGATTTCTTCGAGCATAAATTTCCACGCATCGCCTTGATTTGGAACTAATTCTTGCATTAATCCCAGTGTAATATTTCCTTCGGGCAAAGCCAAATTGATACTTCCAGTATAAGCAGGCGAACTTTTGAAATGCATTCGTTCGGTTAAAAATCGACTGATTTCATAATCAGGATTGGTGCTGACATAAATTCGTCGGAAAATCTTCAGCACAAAAGCATCATTATAAATTATAGACGTATTGCTTTGTTCCAAGCCCATGAATTTGGATGACTTATATTCTTTGTCGTCAAATTTGGAACCTTTATGAAAGACTAATTTCAATTCAGGATTTTCTTTTGCCTGAACAATATTATCAAACAACAATTTCCTAAAATCTTCCTGATGTAAAGCATCAACCAAATATCCTTTTTGATTTCCTAACTGAATAGGAGCAATAATAGTATTAGTATCCAATTCTTCTTCCGCCATAAATGCCAACGGCATGAAATAATGCTGATAAAAAGCTTCTTTGAAATTGACTTCCAAAAGTACGCCGTAATAGGTGTTTTTCTTCGAAGTAATTTTAAAATGGTCAACAACTTCGATGTATTTTAACGTACTCGCTTTTCCGCCATACCAACGTTTATTGATGATATAATTCTCTAAAATATCAGAAGAAAAGACTTTAATAAACTCTTCATCTTCTAAGGCATTTTTCCAATCTGTTTTGAAAACAAAAGGTGTGGCAAAAGTTTCCTGATTTAAATTTTCCATGTTAATTATGGATTTATGCTATTTAAAAATTTTAAATAAATGGAACGGCAACGCCGGATGTAACTCTACAAAATTCCATTCTTTGTCCCAATAATAACTGTTTCCTGTGATTAAATCGACCACTTTTATCGTTTGTCCTGGTTGAATTCCTAAGGATTGCAACGGTAATTGAACCCAAGTTTGCTTTGGATAATACGGATCGATGTTACAAATCATCAAGGTTTCATCGGTTTTATCATCGTCAAATTTGTAGTAAGCAATAACTTGATCGTTATCGGTATTACAAAACTGAATGTTATTCGTTTGCTGCAGTGACGGTTGTTCGTGACGGATTTTGTTCAGTCGAGTGATTAATGTAATCAATTTGTTTTGAACCGTCCAATCCCAATGATAGACTTCATATTTTTCGGAATTGAAATATTCTTCTTTGCCTGGCATTGCAGCCGAAACCATGTATTCATAGGCTGGACCATAAATTCCAACACTTGAACTCAACGTTGCTGCCAAGAAATATTTGTGAAGGTAAACACTTTCCATTCCGCTTTGTAATGCATACGGAAGAATGTCTGGCGTATTTGGCCAAAAGTTTGGTCGGAAGAATTCTTTTTGCTCCGTTTTGGATAATTCAGTAAGATATTCAATTAGTTCAGCTTTGGAATTTCGCCACGTAAAATAAGTATAGGATTGTGTAAATCCTTGTTTTGCCAATTCATGCATAATTTTTGGTCGCGTAAATGCTTCGGCTAAAAACAAAACATCAGGATGTTTTTTCTTTACTTCGGCAATCAACCAACCCCAAAAATAGAATGGTTTAGTATGTGGATTATCTACTCTGAAAACTCGGATATCACATTCTTCTACCCAAAATAGCGCAACGTCTAACAATTCTTTCCAAAGATTTTTCCAATCACCACTTTCAAAATATATCGGCTGAATATCTTGGTATTTTTTTGGTGGATTTTCAGCATATTGAACCGTTCCATCAGGTCGCCATTTGAACCATTGCGGAAAATCTTTTACATACGGATGATCGGGCGCAGCTTGCAAAGCATAATCCATTGCAACTTCAATTCCGAGTTTTTTTGCTTCTTTTACCAATGATTTGAAATCATCAATTGTTCCCAATTCAGGATGTGTTGCTTTGTGTCCGCCGTGTTTTGAACCAATTCCCCAAGGCGAACCAACATCTCCTTTTTGCGCATTGGTAGCATTGTTTTTCCCTTTACGATTAACTTCTCCAATGGGATGAATTGGTGGAAAATATAAAGTGTCAAATCCCATAGCAGCAACTCTTGGTAAGAGTTTCTCACAATCTTTAAATGTTCCGTGCTTGCCTTCTTGCGAAGCCGAACGTGGAAAAAATTCATACCAAGTGCTAAACAATGCTTTTTTTCTATCAACGTAAACTTTCAGTTCAGCCGATGTATTAGCCAATGTTCGTGTTGGATGATTATAAAAAATATGATGCAATTCAGCCGACAAAGCAATCTGAATGGCATCATCATATAATTTTTCGTCTTGAAAAGCTTTAATCGCTTTCGTCAAATAGGCTTTCTCTTCCTTAGAAACTTCTTTTAAAATCGCCTGACAATACTCAGCTCCTTCCAAAAGTTCTGATTTTACGTGTTGATTATCCTGAATTTTGCGCTCGGTTCCATGTTGCCAATTCAAAGCATAATCAACCCAAGCTTCAACAAAATAGGAATAATGACCTTGTTTTTCGACTTTAAAAGTAGCTGTCCATTCATCATTACCCATTTCCGTCATTCTCACTTCTTGCCATTTTTTGTCTTTTTCGTGTTTGAATTTCACGCAAGTTGCCACAACATCATGTCCATCGGCAAAAACATTTGCAGTAACTACCACTTTTTCTCCAACAATTCTTTTGATAAAAAATGCACCACCGTCTAATTGAGGTTGCACATTTTCGATTATAATTCGGGTTTGGTTTTGCATTTTATATTAATTTTAGGAAGTTGTAATTTAGAAAAAAATACAATACATTATAAATTGCATTAAAATTTATTGAAATGACAAAAAAAACCAAAATAGGCAATCAATCATTGAAAATTCCTAAGATAATCCTTGTAACAGCTAAATTTTTAGAAGCAATTTCACCAAAATTAGCGATGCTCTTTGCAGCAAAATTATTTGTAACACCAATAAAATATAAAATTCCAAAGCGAGAATTGCACATGGAGCAAAAAAGTATTCAAAGTAAACTTTTTGTTCCTTCGCTCAAAAAGAATATTGTGGTTTATAATTATGGTAAAAGTGATAAGAAAATATTATTAGTTCACGGTTGGTCAGGTCGTGGCACACAATTAGTAAAAATTGCTGATGAAATGCTGGATTTAGGATATTCAACCATTAGTTTTGATGCGCCAGCTCATGGAAAATCGGAAGGAAAAACTACTATAATGACAGAGTTTATTGCTTCAATTTTAGAAATCGAAAAACAATTTGGTCCATTCGAATTTGCGATTGGTCATTCACTTGGCGGAATGTCAATTCTAAACGCTATAAAACAAAATCTAAGTATAAAAAAAGCAGTAATCATTGGAAGTGGTGATATTATTCAAGACATTATTGATGATTTTATTCAAAAACTGCAATTGAAACCGAAGATTGGCTTATTACTGAAAAATCATTTTGAAAGAAATTTTGGCGAACCAATGGAAAATTATGCGGCAAGTTTTTCGGCAAAATCAATAACTGTTCCAGTTTTAATCATTCATGATAAAAATGATGATGATGTAAATGTAAAAGCAGCTTACAACATTCATAAAAACTTAAAAAACAGCTCACTGATGATTACTGAAGGTTTAGGTCATCGAAAAATTCTGGGTGACAGCAAAGTAATTGAAACTGTAAAAGAGTTTATTTGTAACTAATTTTTAGTAATTTAGTTACAAATATAAATCATGTCGTACATCCAATTAGCACCAAATATTTACGATTGTAGCAGTTGCCAAAAACGATGCGACGGAAAATCTATTGGAGTTTATGATTTTGAAAAAGACGTAAATTTCTCTGAAGCTATCGAAGAACAAGTTATAAGACGAATTAACAAATCAAATGCTGAGCTATTCGCTTTTAAAACTAAAAAAAGTGGTTATCCTGATATTGAAATAATTTCTAAAACTTCAATAGATATTCCCGTTTGTTATATTGAAATCAAGGTACAATCTCGGACATTTATGTCAGTTGAAAAGATATTACCAAATAGCAATTTAAAACCCTCCGAAACTATCGCTCTAAATTTGAGCGATTTAGAAAGATACTTTGAAATTCATGAAAGAGAAAAAATAGACTTATATATCGTTTGGTGCATAAAAAATAGAAATTGCATAAACAATCAAAATACAGATTTATATTTTTATCAGAATATTAAAGAATTAGAAAAAATCAGATTTAATGATAAAAACAATTCACGAAAATTCAGAAGAGCTTCTGGGATTGGAGATGTTGTTAATGGTCAACACAAAGGTGTTTTAGTTAATTATCACTTCAGTTTAAACGAATTAATCGAAGGACTTCCAACTATTATAAATACTTATTAAAATAATGAACTTATTTAAAACAGACGACAATTGGTCAGAAAAATTAAAGCCTTTAATCGAAAAATACAAAGGAAGAAAGCATCCGTTAGAATATAAAAACAACTACCAACTATTGGTCATGGTTATACTTTCTGCTCAAGATTCTGATGCTAATATAAATAAAATTGCTCCAACATTATTTGAAGTATTTCCAAATATGAAAACACTCGCTGATTCAAATACTGACACATTAATCCCATATATTTCAAAAGTTAGAAATTTTGAAACAAAAGCAAATTGGATTATAGAAATAGCACAAACAATCCAATCTAACGAAAATATTCCACTATCAATGGAGAAACTAACGGCACTCAAAGGTATAGGAAGAAAATCAGCAAATGTAATTCTTGGAGAAACAAATAAACTCGCGGAAGGAATAATAGCTGATCTACACGTAATAAGAGTAGCGCCCAGAATTGGACTTTGTAACGAAAATAAAGACGGAAACAAAATAGAAAAACAGTTGATGCAAATACTCCCAAAAAATATTTGGAACGAAATTGGAATGGCACTTTCCTTTCTAGGAAGAGAAATATGTCGTCCAACAAATCCAAAGTGCAATGACTGTATTATAAATATTAATTGCAAACATTACAAATCAACTCAATAATATAAATATTCCCATACTCTTTAATTGTTTGTTGTCATTTCACTTCAATCCATCCCACTAAGAAAGAGGTGCTTTATAAACAAAAAAGCCTGTCTAAATTATAGACAGGCTTTATAAAAAAAGGCGGCGACATACTCTCCCACAAACTGCAGTACCATCTGCGCAATCGGGCTTAACTTCTCTGTTCGGAATGGGAAGAGGTGAGCCCCGACGCAATAACCACCTTAAAAGGTTTTGCAAGGGTCTCGTTCTTAAAACGAGAACATTACACAATATCTTAACATACTGAGATAAAGAAAATTTATTTTTTTGAAAGATTGCTCTTGTGTCTCATTAATTAAAACGAGACACAAGATGCGACGTACATAAGCTTACGGATTATTAGTACTA
>NZ_JAAMPT010000199.1 GCF_012911605.1 Flavobacterium solisilvae
ACCTCTTCCCATTCCGAACAGAGAAGTTAAGCCCGATTGCGCAGATGGTACTGCAATTTGTGGGAGAGTATGTCGCCGCCTTTTTTTATAAAGCCTGTCTATAATTTAGACAGGCTTTTTTTTGTTTACAAAACATTTCTTTCTTTGCGTAAAGAATAATAATGAAAAAAGTAAAGCAATTTGTAAATCTAAGTAATGGATATTTGTAAAATACTTTGTTTATAAATCTTTAGTCTTTGGCTTCACTTTTTAATTAATTATATTTGCACCTCTAACAAACTAAACTAATGAAAGATTTATTAAAAAAATTCGAAAATAAGCAACCTGAAATTGTATTCCATTGGAAAGATAATGAGACTGAAGCAGAAGGTTGGACTGTTATCAATAGCCTTCGCGGAGGTGCAGCTGGTGGAGGAACAAGAATGAGAAAAGGACTTGATTCAAATGAAGTTTTATCGTTGGCTAAAACAATGGAAGTGAAATTCTCAGTGTCTGGACCAGCGATTGGTGGTGCAAAATCGGGGATTAATTTTGATCCTAGCGATCCGCGTAAAACAGGTGTTTTACAAAGATGGTATAAAGCAGTTTCTCCATTGTTGAAAAGTTACTACGGAACTGGAGGAGACTTAAATGTGGATGAAATCCATGAAGTTATCCCAATGACGGAAGAATGTGGTGTTTGGCATCCTCAGGAAGGTGTTTTTAATGGTCATTTTAAGCCAACAGAAGCAGATAAAATCAACAGAATTGGGCAATTGCGTCAAGGTGTAATTAAAGTAATTGAGAATTCAAAATTCTCACCCGATGTGTTGAGAAAATACACTGTTGCGGATATGATTACAGGTTATGGTGTAGCTGAATCTGTTAGACATTTTTATGATATATATGGAGGAAATGTTGCTGGTAAAAAAGCTATTGTTCAAGGTTTTGGAAATGTAGGTTCAGCGGCAGCATTTTATTTAGCAGAAATGGGCGCAAAAGTTGTTGGGATTATTGATCGTGATGGTGGTTTAATCAACGAAAACGGATTTACTTTTGAAGAAATTAAAGAATTATTTTTAAATAAAGATGGGAATAAATTGGTTGCAGAAAACATGATTCCATTTGAAGAAATTAATCAAAAAATTTGGACAATCGGTGCGGCTATTTTTGCTCCTTGTGCAGCTTCAAGATTAGTAACTCAAAATCAAGTTGAAGCAATGATTTCTTCGGGATTGGAAGTTATATCTTGTGGTGCGAATGTGCCATTTGCTGATAAGGAAATTTTCTTTGGACCAATTATGGAAGCAACAGATGCCAAAGTTAGTCTAATTCCTGATTTCATTTCTAACTGCGGAATGGCGAGAGTTTTTGCTTATTTCATGGAAAAGAAAGTGCAAATGACCGATGAAGCTATTTTTCAAGATATTTCGTTAACCATCAAAAAAGCACTAGAAAATACTCATGCAAAAAACTCTAGTTCAAAAAATATTAGTGCAACTGCTTTTGAAATTGCATTAAAACAACTAGTTTAGACAATAATTATTTATTTTTATCGTTTATATAAATATATCAATCAAATTTAATTAAAGTATATGGGTTTATTTCTTCAGTCCGACTCGCTTTCGGTAGCAAAAGATGCTTTAGCAGAAGCTGTTCCAGTAGAGAAAACAATTTCGATATGGGAATTATTAACTAGTGGTGGAATTGCAGGTCAATTAATTATGATATCGCTTTTTATTATGCTGTTTTTTGCACTATATCTTTATTTTGAAAGATTAATGGCAGTTAGCGCGGCATCAAAAATAGATACTAATTTCATGATGCAAATCAAAGATCATATTTCTAATGGACGAATTGACTCGGCAAAAATGTTATGCGCGTCAACAAATTCTCCCGTATCAAGATTAATACAAAAAGGAATTTCTAGAATTGGAAATAGACTTGAAGATATTAATACTGCAATCGAGAATGCTGGAAAATTAGAAGTTTATAAACTAGAAAAAAATGTAAGTATGCTTGCTACAATTTCTGGAGCTGGACCTATGACAGGTTTCTTAGGAACGGTTGTTGGTATGGTTATGGCATTCCATAAAATGGCAAGTGGTGGCGGACAAATTGAAGTTGGAGCATTAGCAGAAGGTATTTACACCGCTATGACAACTACAGTTGTAGGCTTGATTGTAGGTTTGATAGCTTACATTGGGTACAATCATTTGGTGGTAAAAACGGATAAAGTGGTACATCAAATGGAACTAAATGCTGTAGAATTTCTAGACTTATTAAACGAGCGTAAATAGTATGAATTTAAGAGGCAGAAATAAAGTAACTCCCGAATTCAATATGTCATCAATGACGGATATTGTGTTCTTGTTGTTGATTTTCTTTATGTTAACATCAACAATGGTAACCACTAATGCCTTGGACTTAGTATTACCAAAAGCAAAAGGGAAAACCGATAGCAACAAAAGTATTTCCATTAGTATTGATAAAGATTTGAAGTTCTATTTAGATAAGACTCCGATTGAAGAAGCATCAGTAGAAGCTCAGTTATTAGCGGCTTTAGGTGGAGATAAAGAAAAACCAGTAATTCTGAGAGCTGAAGAAGGCGTGCCAATTGAAAAAGCAGTATATGTAATGGATATTGCCAATAGAAATCAGATTAAGATAGTATTAGCGGTAAGACCTAAATAAATTTAGTCATGAAATTTTTAGAAACCCCAGAAGAGAAAAAATCATTTACTATCACATCAATTATTTTTGTGATATTGTTTTTGTTGTTTTTCTTTTTCGGACTTACCTATATGGATCCGCCACCAGAAAATGGAATAGCAATTAACTTTGGTACTTCTGATGTTGGTCAAGGGGAAGTACAACCGCTAGAATCTATAAAGTCTTCGCCTCAACCAGAGTATTCTAAACCTGAAAAAGCGGTTGAAGAAGATATAGCAACACAAGATAACTCTGACGCACCCGTTATTAAAAAGAGTGAAGTTAAAAAACCAGTAAAAGAGGTAAAAGAAGAAGTAAAACCTAAAACTCCTTCAAAAAACGCCACTAGTGCTTTAGAAAGTTTAATAAATGGTCCAAAATCTACAGGTGTTGAAGCAGGACATGGTAATGATGGTATTCCTGGAGACAAAGGCGATCCTAATGGCGACCGTTATGCTAATAGTTTTTATGGTAATGGAACGGGAAATGGTGCTGGAAACGGAACAAGTTGGGGTTTAAACGGACGTAAGTTAAGCACGCCAGCTAAAGAGGTTCAAGATTGTAACGAAGAAGGCAGAGTGGTTGTTCAGGTTACCGTAAATAGAAGTGGAAATGTAATTGCTGCTAAATATTCAAAAGGAACTACAAATACCAATCCTTGTCTGGTTAATCCAGCATTATCGGCTGCTAGAAAATTTAAGTGGCAACCCGATAGCAATGCGCCAGAAACTCAAATTGGCTTTATTGTCATAAATTTCAAGTTAGGAGAATAAACTTGACAGCAATGAACTATCAAGAAACTCTCGATTGGATGTTTTCTCAACTTCCAATGTATCAAACACAAGGTGCATCTGCTTATAAGAAGGACTTAACAAATACTATTCTTCTAGCAAATCATTTAGGTAATCCTGAACAGGATTTAAAATGTATTCATGTTGCTGGTACCAACGGAAAAGGCTCAACATCTCACATGTTAGCCTCAGTTTTGCAAGAAGCTGGCTATAAAGTGGGCTTGTACACATCGCCACATTTAAAAGATTATCGTGAACGGATAAAAATAAATGGAAAAGAAATTTCTAAGCAATTTGTTTGTGATTTTATTGGGGCAAACAAAGGTTTTCTAGAACAAAATAGTCTTAGTTTTTTTGAAATGAGTGTTGGATTGGCATTTCAGTATTTCAAAGAAAAGAAAACCGATATCAATATTATAGAAGTAGGAATGGGTGGACGATTAGACTCTACCAATATTATTACGCCATTGGTTTCTGTTATTACCAATATTGGGTTAGATCATACTCAGTTTTTGGGCAATACTCTCGAAGCAATTGCCTTTGAAAAAGCAGGAATAATTAAAAGAAATGTTCCCGTTGTAATTGGGGAATATACCAGCGAAACCAAACCTGTTTTTCGATCAAAAGCAAATGAAATGCAGTCGGATGTTTATTTTGCATCCGAATTAATTTCTGAAGTTTATCCTTCTGATTTGATAGGAGATTATCAAGAGCATAATAAAAAAACCGTATTACAGGCTTTAAAAGTGCTTCAAAAGACGACTTCTTTTCAAATTCATGAAGAGAATGTCAAACAAGGTCTGCAAAAAGTTGTTAAAAACACTGGATTGCAGGGAAGATGGCAACAACTTGGAGCTAATCCAAAGATAATTTGTGATACTGCTCATAATGAGCATGGTTTAAAAATAGCCATTAATCAGTTAAAAAAGGAAAAGTTTGCAGAATTGCACATTGTTTTAGGAATGGTTAATGATAAAAAACCAAAGGATATTTTGCCGATTTTTCCTAAAAATGCAAAATATTATTTTTGTAAGCCAATAATTTCTCGAGGTCTTGATGCTTTAGTTTTGCAAAAAGAAGCAAGTGAGTTTGGATTAGAAGGAAAAATATATAATTCAGTTTCAGAAGCTTATGCGAAGGCTATGGATAATGCATCTTCGGATGACTTTATTTATGTTGGAGGAAGTACATTTGTCGTTGCAGAAATTTTATAATTTTTTTTCATTTTTGTTTGCAGAATAAAAAAAGTAGTCTATATTTGCACTCGCAATCAGGAACAATACTGAAAGCGATACATAAGGGCGATTAGCTCAGCTGGTTCAGAGCACCTCGTTTACACCGAGGGGGTCGGGGGTTCGAACCCCTCATCGCCCACAAAAACTCCAACAGAGATGTTGGAGTTTTTTTATGCCTTGTTTTTATTTCAATTCTATTGTTACGGCAAGAGGAATATGATCTGTGATTTCTCGCGCTTTATTAAAGTTAGAGAAGTCATTGTAGAAATGAATGGCTTTGGGATTTGTAACTTCTATTTTATTGGTGTTATACCAAATGTTATCAAACTCGTTAGCCAGACAATTGTTTTCTGAGCATGTTTTTTTTAAGGATGTTTTTTGATTTGTAAACACAGGCAAATACCCCATTTTTTTCAATGGATTGAAAACGGTGTGCGACTGTGGACAATTGAAATCTCCTATGAATATTAAATTCAAACTAGGGTAGGTTTCGGGTAGAAACTTGAAGTATTTGATTTCGGTTTCGGGTTGTTTGCTTTTAGTAATGGCGTGAAAATTAACTAGTGTAAATTGTTTTTTGTTGTACTCAAAAGTTGCCAAATAGGGTTCGCGGTCTATTTGATGTTGGTATTTCTTTTCGAGCCAAGCTTTACCAAATAATTTTACTTTGGCTGTTTTCCAGAGGAAGGCATAACGCTCGGTTTTGTAGCTTGAACTTTCTGTGGGGTTACTCACGGTATATTCCCATTTATTGCCTGTTCTATTGAGTTCGTAGGCTAGTTTTGCTACGGCTTGCGCACCGCCATTTCCTGCCACGATTTCCTGTAATGCTATTATATCATATTGTTTTATTACTGAAGCTATGTATTGGATAGTGCTGTCGGACTTTGAGTTGCCAAGGTTTTCTACATTCCAGGTTAGAATTTTAATTTGGGCTGAAGTAACCGAGGTTAGGAGTAGTAGCAGTAGTGATAGTATGGACTTCATTTTTCTTATTGGCGTTTTGGTTACTAATTTACGCTTATTATTGACCGACTGTCTTTTGTTTGGCATTCTATTTGATGCAATTTACTACGATATAGAGTTTATATAAATAGGTTATATAGACGACATATATATTTAGTATATTTGATTGTTATTTTCTTAAAACGTTGGGTTATGGCAAAGCAAGTTGGTATAATACCGTTGGTTGGCACTATTGATGGGGTTAATTTTTATATGCGCAAGGGTAAGCCAGTTGCTCGAAAAGCAGGTGGCGGATTTACGGGTAAGGCGATTAAAAATAGTACTAACATGGAACGTGTTAGGGAAAATAATAGTGAGTTTGGTCATTGTTCGCGGGTTAAAAAGTTATTTAAAGATAGTTTGTTTCCTTTTTTGGGTAAGCAACGCAATGAAGAGTTGCAGGGACGATTGATGCAATTATTTATTGGGATAAAGAATGCTGATTTGGTTTCTAAACGTGGTCAACGTCAAGTGGGTTTGGGTTTGCAACATGCTGATGGAAAATCTTTGCTTACAGGTTTTTGTTTTACTTCTTTTAATTTGCCAACGGAAAATGGTTTTTATGATGCTACTACTACAACTTATACTTTTACTGAATTTGCTCCCAAAAGCTTAAAGTTTGTTACTGGTGCTACTCACCTGGAGTTGCAACTAGGCGTTGTTGTTTTGGATTTAGAAGCAATGAAAGCTACTCTTTTTAGCAGTGATGCTGTTCGTGTGCTAAAAAATGGTGCTCCGCAAGCTATAAGCTTGACTACTGCAATTCCAAATGATGCTAGTGGTTATAAAATAACGGTTTTGCATTACCGCTATTTGCAGGATGTTAATGGTGCTTTTTATGGTTTTCATGAGCAAAAGGGTTTTGGGTTGATGGTTGTTGGGGTTTAGGGGTTTGTTCTATATTCCATTTTATTTTTATCTATAAAAAGGCAAATCCACAACTGGAGCAAACCATTGAAGAAAATGCTCAAATACATTTAGTAAAGAAAACACTAACAAGAATGCCAAGACTAGCTTAATAATGAACAGTCCAATATTATTATTCTCAATCTCTTGACTATCCTTAATATTTCCATAAAACAATTTCATCATGGAGGTTACAACATAATAAGACATAAATGATGCAATAAATGTAAAACCAATAAAAATCGCTATTTTTTGCATAACTTCAAAAAAAGTGTTTTCTATTGAGTTTGAAAAAATAATTATTTCTATTGCACTTTCAACTTGATTTAATGCTACCTTCAAAAGAGTGAAAAATGGAATTATGATAGAAAGTAACCAAATAACATACGAAAGATTTACTTTTCCTTCTTTATCATGTTTGAAATTCCATTTTTTAGATAAATACTGTATAATCATAAGCATTAAGAATGTAGCAACTAAAGCTACTAAGAAAGTAAAAAATAAGCTCTGTTTATTCATTTTATTTTGATTTTAAGGATATTCTCCAGTTGTTAGTATTTGAAATTTCATTTGGAATAATTCCAGGTTTGCTATTAGGAGTAGTTGTCTCCCAAAGCACATATTCTTTATTGTAATATTCGTATTTTAAACCGTTAACGGGGAAATTTAATCCCAATATTGAGTGTTTATAAAATTCACTACTCATCAATGCTACATCATAATTGTAATGAGAAAGAACAGTATATAGGAGCAGTGTTCTAGTATCACAATCGCCATTTAAATCATATAAAAATTCTATCGGGGTATTTATTCCAAAACGCTGATAACCGCAACATTTTGCATTAGGATTGGACAAGTAATTTTTTATAAATCTATCATCATATAAGTTAGGATTACAACTTTCTTCTAAAACCAATGCATAAGGAATATCTTGAACAAATGAAACTACCATTTCGGCAAATTTTATTTTAGATAATTTATTTTGAGCTTGGATGCTATCGAAAAGTTTATATAATCCATCTAACTTATTCTTATCATTTTCTTTTAAATTGAATATAATTTCATCATAGCTACGGATTGTTGATAAATCTACATTTAGATTTGCTTTATAAGATTTAGCATTTTTTATATCGCTCATTTTTAAAGTATAGTATCCGCCGTAACTATTACCATCGTAATCATTCCATTCTCGGTATTTTTTTATCAAATAATCGTTGTTATTGGTTTTGTTTGGTTCGTTTTTATTTGAATTGTTTTCAATTATTGGATTTACAGTTTCTTTTTTTTCTCTTGAATTGTCAACAATGGATGGTTTAGGTACATAACTTGATGAATTAGAAGTAAATAATTTTACAAATGAACTTACAAAAAGTATTAATAATAAAACGCCAAGTCCTCTAAAAATCCATTTTAAATAAGGTGCTAGAATACTAATTAAAAGTATAGCCAAATAAAACAATATAAAGTAACCAAGTCCAGGTAATATTGCAATTAGGAAAATTAAAAAAAGAATTACACCAATAATTCCAATTACATCTCCTAAGCAACCAGTATTAGTGTGGTATGAATCACCAAGTTTGTTTCCATTATATTCCCATTTACCCCAAATATTATCATTGTGGTTTTTACATTTGAACTCTTTTCTAACATAATTACCATCAGTTTCGGTTTTTCCAGTTTCTATATCGCTTTTTTCGCAAGGAATTGGATCTGGTAAAACTGGAGGAAAATCTGGTGTTGAAATTGGACCAATTATTTCTTCTTCCCCTTTTTTTTCATAGTCAAAAACAAAACCAGTGATATAGGCATTAAATGAGCCAAACACTTCGTTTCCTTCCGTTTGATGTAGTTTTCTAATTACTGAAAATTCAAAAATTTTAGGTTCTAAAACATTTATACCAAATGTCTTATTGTCTGTTGATATTATTACAGGAAGAACTTCTGGTAATTTACTTTTAGGGAATGGTTTGCCCTTAATCTTTTTTTTAGCGTCAATATTTTTGAAATCATTAGGGAAGATAAAAGGTAAATTCTTTCTAAAATCATCAATAGAATTACAATTAACTTCTGCTTCGTATATTTCAAAGTCATATAAATCTGATTTTTCATCATCATCGGGGATTTTATCACCACGATATTTGCCAGATATTAGTCCTTTAATATATGTTTTTCGAGGTGTTAAAATTTCTTTGGTTACTTTTATGTAATCCAATCCATCTTCACCAACAAAAGATTCTTGTTTTGTAATATTTACAATCACATTATTCATTCTGATTGTTTATTTTCCCTATCATTGTCAGAGGTGTTATAAAAGAAATCTAAAAAGCTAACAGGATCTTCAATAATCGGAGTTGTTTTTATTTTTTCGGTTCTAAAAGGGCAGTCCAACCAATATTCATACTTGACGATTTTTTCATTTTTGTATTCTTCAAAAATTTGGTCTTTAAACTCCAGATATTTATTAGAATTTATTTTCTTTAATTTTTCTACTAATATCAATAGCCTGTTTAGAGAATTTTTATTAAACCTTTTAATATTTTCAGTTAATAATTTTGAAAACTCTTTTTTTGTTTCATCATATTCTTCTAGAATTATTTTATGTTCAATCAGCATCCTTTGAAAATAATAATCAGGAGTTCTAATTTCTTTAGCGTTTATTGATTTAATTTTCTTTTCTAACCAATTAAAGTCTGTAGTATTTATTAACTCTTTTCTAAGTCTAACTAATTCTTTATTTTCTTCCAACTCATGAAGAAATAAATTAGCAGAAATATCTCTAGCTTTATACTTAAAAATAATTGGTAATAAAAACAATAAACAAATTAGAAATGTTAGTAGCCATGATAATGGATTTTCAACTAATAACAATTGAATGGTTTTTATATAGAAGTTACTTTTATTAAGCAAGTCATTAAGTTTGTTGTAATTATCTATTTTTTCAATAGTTAAGTTTATAAGTTCAGTCTTGTAATTATCGAAATCGGGTTTTAATTTTCCTAATATTGACAAGGAGTTAAGAGTGTTAATTAAATTATGGTCACTTATAATCTGATTAGAAAGTAATAAATCTATTTGATTTATAAGAGCAGCTTTTTGTCTATTTTCATTGCTGTTTAGGAATAGATGTCCTTCAATATCGTTAAGTTTATTTATTTTTTTGTTGACTAATTCGATGAAATATTTATCACCCTGAATTTTATTATCAATGTCAGTCAAGTATTGTTTTATTCTCTCAGCATCTTCACCATACAATCTTGAATTGATTATAGTATTAAACTCTTTTTGATTGTTTAGTTCGGATTGAATTAGATGCTTGTTAGTTAGCGAATACAAGGTAACACGCTCTTTTACTTTGTGTTTTTCCAAATGAGTTTCAACACTGGATGAAAGGACTGAATAATTCAACGGCTGCGCTATTATTACAGCTAAAAGCATCATAAATCCAATTCTTAAAAACATTGATAAGTTTAAAAAATGAAGTTTTGCTTCTCTTTCTATACCTATATTCTTTTTTCTTCTTTTTACTTTACAAGCTAGTGGTATAATAGCAGGTGAAATTGTATGCAATAGAAGTAAATACATATTTACCACCATTGCACCCCAAAAAATCCCAATAGGAATGCTTGTCCACTTCGCTCCCTGAAATAAAGAATAACTAAATAACATTGCGCTAAAAAAACATCCAACAAATATTAGCAAGACAAAACCACCAATCAAAGCAAAACGTTTCTGAATTACAGTATTGCATCGCTTTAAAATAAAGTTATCTTCACCCGAACAGGTAAATAGAAATTGTCTTATTTCGTTGAATGTTTTATTCATTTTTGTCAATCGACTTTATATAATCATCTAAATTATTATCAATTTTAGACATTTCACGCTCTTTGTATTTGGTAACAGCATATTTGGTTAACTCTTTTTGAATATTAGTGACCATCTTCTTTTCAAAAATTATTCGTTCAGCCTCATGATTGATCGTTAAGTGACGTTCAATACCTTCTTTGTCTTTATACTTATCATATTGAACTTCGATG
This sequence comes from Flavobacterium solisilvae, assembly GCF_012911605.1. GTDB lineage: Bacteria > Bacteroidota > Bacteroidia > Flavobacteriales > Flavobacteriaceae > Flavobacterium > Flavobacterium solisilvae. The sequence continues at coordinate 10,663 of NZ_JAAMPT010000199.1, forward strand.
CCATATTCGGCTTTAAGTAATTCATCACGATTTTCAGCCAAATAATCATAGGTAGTTTTGGTTAGCATCAATTTGAAAAAGATTGGTGTTAACTCAATTGCCATGAAAAGAAGTGTAATGAATAAAGAAATCCAAAAACCTGCCACTTCATGGGCAATTTTTATACGTTCAAGAAGTCCATCAAGTCCATTCGCAATTTTTGTGTTATTGTTCCTTTCTTTATCTTTTTCAATTCTTAATATATTTTTTCTCTCATTAAGTTCTGCTAGATTTTTACCGTTTTTTAAATCGAATAATTTAAGTTGATTGGTCAAATCATCTAATTTATTCTTAAGAGCTCCCGCTAATTTACCGTCACCAGGAACAGAACCTTCAACTCTTCCATTAAGTTGATCAATATATTCTTTCTCTGCATTTTTTATTCTTTCATTAAAATCATCTCTCTCTTTAGCAATTGATCCAAATTCTTTATCTAAAAGTTTTTCTCTATCTGAATATGTTTTATCTACCTTTTTTTGATACTCAGCTTGTTGCTCTAATTGTTTTTCACGAAGTTTAATATCAATTTCTGTTTTAAACATTCTAATTTCTACAGGTTTAGAAATTGTCATTGCTATAATCATCCCCATTAGAATACGAGGTAAAGCACTTTTCAATTCGCCTATTGTTATTGCTTCCGTTCCATCGCCTTTTCCTGTACTTGTTACAATAAATCTATCGATATTATATATCATTAATCCCCAAATTATTCCAAAAATTAATGCTAAAAAAATTGTTGGATAATGGACAGGATTTTCAATAGCAGAACCTCTTGGCTCAAAAATGGTGTAAAAAGCATATCCACCAGCTAGTCCTGCCATAGCACCAGTTGCAAACACAATTCCACCAAGACACATATATTTTATTTGGTCAGAATAGGTAGCTCGTTCTAAAAGATATCTATCTCCACCTGCACACTTCCACAGTTGGCGCATTGCCCATCCTGTTTTTGGTAATTCATAATAATCTCTTTTCATATATAGTCAGTTTGGTTAAAGGTTGTGTTTGATATTTTTATTTTGGTTTGATTTAATTCAATTTCTGTAGTAATTATAATTGGCTTTTTAATAACACAGAAAAATAATGAAGGTGTTAGTTTAGGTATAGGTTTTTCCTCTAATCTCAGAGATAGATTTAATAGTGTTGTCTTGAAACTTGAGCTGTTAAGTTTCAGCTTAGGTTCAAATCTCAACTTGTATTTCTTTTTTTGAAAAAAACCATATACTATAAAATCAAATTCTTTATCAAAATTTTGAAGGTCAAATATTTTGATTTGTTTTTGAAGTGTTCTATATTTTCCAAATCTGTAATACAAAGCATTTCTAAATCTATAATTGATAACAATATAACTCTTCTCAAAAATATGCTCCTCATCATAGTCTAATTGTAACAACTCAATACTTTTTCTTCTTCTAAAAAGAATAATAAAGAACCGAGTTGCTACAATTTTAAAAAAATGTAATTCAGAAATTAGACTATTTAATAAGTTCATTTTCAAATAAAAAAGATCTTCAAAAAAGTTAAATTTAACAAAAAACTAAGTGGTATGACATAAATTGGAACAAGTTTTACATCCATTAGATTTTGTGTAAGTTTTCTTTGCTTCTTTAACTGCTTCAGAACAATTCGAAAATTCTCCTAAATACTTTTTATCAGAAGGCAAGTAAATGCAAGTTTCTTTGTGAACTTCATGATCACCATTTGCTTGTGCTTTGTTGTTTACATAATACTTCATAATTTATCGAGATTTTATAGTTAATAATTATTTGACTTCAAACCGACCGTCTTCAACAATTTTTTTTCTAACGGAAAGGCTTTGTCAATTATTTCTTTGTTGTTTTTTTTCTTGGTGTTGTTGTTTTCTTTTTTGTTGGTTTTGAACAAACTCCACAAGTTCCACCTTCTTTTGCGCAATGTTTACATCCTGAGCAGTTTTTGCACGCTGTACAATATTCTGAACCAGAACATCCTCGCGCTTCACAGTTATTTGCCAAGAGTGTTTTTGGTTCATTTTGAGGTGCTTTGTTACAGGAAGTAATAAATAGAATTATTAAAATAGTTAGTGCCTTTTTCATAATTGAATATTTTTAAGTTGTTGTTTTTAATTAATTATTCAAACCTAGTTAAGGCTTTTGAGAGTATTTTACGGAAATCCGTAATGAGGTGCTTTTTTTCTTTATCTTATGTTATAAACTAACCTGCTTAGGATTTAGTATTATGTTTGCAACAAGAACAGCCAATAATTTTGGCTGTTCTGATGTAAACGGATTTTTTCCTTAATATCCAGGTTCATATTATTCCTCAACTGGTGCTGCGACTGTATCAACAACAGTCTCATCCATATAGTTGTTTTCATAAGTAGTTGTATCAACTTCCTCTGTTTTTTTATCTTGGATTTTACTCTTGTAGTTAGATAAATCAAAGTTTTTGTTAAGAATGTATACAATAACATTTGAAGCATTCGTTCCTGTAACTATGACTTGATTATTGTTGTTTTTATATATAGCTGTGTAGTTTTCCTCTATAAATCCCTTTTTAACTAGGGTATAGTTTTTTAGTTTGTTTTCTATTGCTTTAGTTATTGTCTCGGTTTTGGAATTTGCTTTGTTTTTAAGTATTAAATTATAAACAAATGCATCAGGTTTGTTGTTCGTAATATAATAACTGTAAGTATTCAAATTTAAATCTTTGATTTTTCCAATAACTCCAAAGGCATATTCTGCGTTTTTATTAATTTCTTTTTTTTCTATTAAAACATTGACCTCACTATATTGATTAAAATCTGTATCAACTTTATTGAATTTGTTGGCTATTTCTTGAAATGTTGATGAAAATGATAGTCCTTCTGGATTGTTGAAATTTATTATATTAGTTATGGCATTAACATCTATATAATCTGTCTCAACTGAATTGTACATTGATTTTATTTTTCCATTATTGAATAAATAAATGGCAACATCAAATGCAATTTCATCGAACTGAGGATTAACAACATATTTTCCTTGTCTGTCAATTAATCCAAATTTATCCCCAGATTTTACTAATGCTAATTCATTCATAAAAGGGAATGCATGGTCAAATTGTGGATTAATAACAAACTTACCGTTTTTGTCTATATATCCATAAGTATCTCCACTTTTTACTGGAGTAATTTCATTATTATTGAAAATGCTGGCTTCATCAAATTGAGGATTTATAATAATTTTCCCATCTAAATCAGACCATCCAATTTTATTATCTTGTGAAATTAAAATTCTTTCTTTGTCTATATCAGCATAATCATATTGTGGGTTGATTATATATTTACCATCAGAATCAATAATTCCGACTTTTTCATCAAGCTTAACAACTGATTTACCGTTTGTAAAATCGTCTGCTCCGTCAAATTGATAGTTAATAACAATTTTACCCTCTTTATCAATATATCCCCATTTCCCATCTTTATTTTTTACAGCACATTTCCCATCTGAAAATCTTCTTACTTCGCTAAATTGAGGATTAATTGAGCGTTTTCCCTTTTCATCAACAAATCCCCATTTTACATTAGATGAGTCAGGCACTGAAAATGCAGCTAAACCTTCATAATAAAGTTCAACTTTCTCCGCACCATTCAACGAAAATAGTGTTTTGCCTTCTTTGTTAATAGCAGTTGGAGAACTATTTTCTTTGACTACCCATGCAATTCCATTACTAAAAATAGTAGCCTCTTTATATTCAGCATTAATAATAAACTTTCCTGTTTTATCGATAAATCCCCACTTACCATTTTCTCCAGTTGTTTTTACTAATGCTAGATCTTCATTAAAAATTGAAGCATAGCTGAACTGAGGATTAATTACTATTTTACCTTCTAAATCAAAATAACCATACTTATCCTTTAATTTATAAGGAATTAAATCTAATGTATTTTCATTGTCAAAGTAGCTACAACTACTCATAAAGATTATCAATAATAGATAAAAAGTTGCTTTCATAAAGTTTGATTTTTAAATTAAAAATCAAACTTAAGGAAGCTGTTTGAGAGTATTTTACGGGAATCCGTAATTGGGAGAAAAAAAAGAAAAAAAAGAGAAAAGAAAAAAGAAGTTGCTTCTCGATACAACTTTAACTAATAAAAATTAGCATTTTTACTAGTTAAAATCACTCGAAGAGACGGTTGATTGTGAGTTGAGAGTTGCTTCTCGATACAATTTTACCAACTAAAAATTGACATTTTAAGTTGGCAAAATCATTAGTAGTGACGGGAAGTGGTTTTAGGATTTAGGAATTACATTTTTTGATATCCTGCTTCGCCATTTCGTTTAAGTTTAACTTTATAATTTTCGCAATTATCACATCGGTAGCGGGATTGCCAAGTTAGTGTTAGTTCATGTACGCCTTGTGTTCTTCCTATTCTTGAGGTGTTTAAATCATAGGAATAGCCAAAGCTAAATTCACCTAATTTAAATGCCATTACTGGGTTTATGGAGGTAATGAGATGACTGTTGTCGCTTTTTGCCTGTGGATTGGTAGCTGCAATTAGTCCTAGACTAAATAATGGAAATTCTAATACGGTTCCAATGTCTAGTCGGTTGTATTGTGCTTGTTGCATGTAGTTGGCGGTGAGTAGCAGAGTTGTATCTTCGGGAATGAAAGCTGAAGGTGCATTTAGAAATTCAAAATAATAACCTCCATGTAGGGAAAGAAGCATGTCTAGCGGTGTGTTTCCGTTTTCTTTGAACGAGATGTCTGGTCGTGTTAAGTGCTTTACTGATGCTCCAAACCACGCATTTTCTTGGTCGACAACAAAACCTACACTCATATCAAAGAAACTTACTTTGTTTTCTAAACCTGCTAGGCCTGGATCTTGCGAAATTGGGTTTATGGAACCATCGTTTATATTGATTTGATCTTCGAGCAAAAGGTTTCGAAAGTTGAAGTCTTTTCTACCGTAGCCTACTTCTAGTCCGAAACGCATGCGCCAATCGTAATTTAAATCTATCCTGTAGGAGGTAGCTGTATTGATTTGAAAATAGTTGTAGTTGGTAAAAACCTCATTGTGGTTGAGAACGGTTACACCAAATCCTATTTGGTCGTGTATTAAATTGTTGAAAAAACCGAATTGGGTATCAATTTTTCTATTACCATCAGGCCATTGTCTACGATGAAGAATACCTGCATTCCATGTATTTGAAATTCCAGTGAAAGCCGGATTCATTTTTTCGGGCATTAAATAAAATTGGGTGATAACTGGATCTTGTGCTTGTACTTTATAAAAAGTGAAAGCGACTAGTATGAAGAGGATGCTTTTTAATTTCATGTTGTGGCTTTTACTTGATTAATACAAAAGTTTGATTTTGGTTTATAATACTTCCGTAGAATGTTTCGGCAGTTACTTTGCTGTAATAGTTTCCGTTTTCGGCATTTACTCCTTTTATTTTTCCATCCCAACCCAGGAGTACTTCTCCTTTTTCGGAATAGATTAATGAACCCCAAGTATCATAGATGTCGAGTTGGATGTTTTTCAGTGCTTTGGTAACAGGTTTGTAGGTGTCGTTTTTAGTATCGCCGTTGGGAGTGAACGCCGTTGGAACGACAAGAATATATCCTTTTTCTACGTTTATTTCAAGTTGTTGGGTGTACACACAACCGAAAGGATAAGTGACTGTTTGTGTTACGGTATAAGAATCTTTGACATTCAAATAGGTATGTATTGGATTGACTTCTGTTGAAAAAGTTCCATCGCCAAAATCCCAAAGGACTGAAATGTAATCGCCTGTTATGGTGCTTTCAAATTGTATAGGATCACCAATTGCAAACATACCATAGTTTATAATTCCTATTGATGTGGGTTCAAAGGAAGCTGTTCCAATGACAGGATTGTTCACGTCAACGGAAAAAGTAGTGGTACATCCAATAGCATCGGTTGCTGTTACAATTACTATTCCGTTTAATTGTGTGCTCATAATTTCATTATTAGTTCCGCTAATGTTTCCACTAGACCATTGATATTGGTATGGCGGAACACCACCAGATGCTTGTGCCACAAAACTTTGATTTACTATTCTAGTAGTACAATTTGTGTCGGTTTGAGTTGTTACGGCTATTTCAAGTGGTGCTGGTCTGATTAGTGTATATGTTTTAGATGTAGAACAACCATTGGCATCGGTAATTGTTACGCCATAATTTCCAGCTGTCACTCCTGATAAATCTTCGGTGGTTGCACCATTGGTCCAAAGGAAACTATAAGGTAGTGTTCCGCCTGCAATAATCAAATCGATAGAACCAGAACTTCCATTGGTGCAATCGAGCGGATTGATTACATTAGCTGATAATACAATTGCCGCTGGTTCAATTATGGTAAACGTTCTGGAAATAGTACAAGGTTTTGAGTCTGTAATTACTACGGAATATATTCCTGGAGGAAGATTGTTTCTTGTTGTTCCTGCTGTACTTCCATCACTCCAAACTAAATTTACTGGTGCAATTCCTCCAACAAAATTGAGATTAATACTTCCATCATTCGCTCCAAAACAAGAGATATTGGAGACTACTGGAGTAACGTCAAAGATTGGTGGACTTGGTATATTTATCGATACTACTTTTTGGCATCCTACATTATCAGTAACTGTTATCACATAATCTCCGGGAGAAAGATTAGTTAAATTTAAAGAGGTTGCCAAATGACTCCATTGGTATTGGTATGGCGCCACACCTCCCGAAATCGTTGCATTTAAGGTTGCGTTATTATCTCCATAACAAACTATTGGAGTTGTTACTACGTCTATAATTATTTCAGGCGATTGAGTTATTGTAACTCCTAAATTTTGAACACATCCCAAACTATCTGTCACTACAACTTCATATTGACCGGCAGGAATATTTGAGATATCTTCTGTTATCTCCCCATTTGACCAAGCATAAGAATAAGGAGCTGTACCGCCTGAAATATTTACATCAATGGCTCCTGTAGAAAAGCCGTAACAGTCTACATTGGTCTGATTGTTTAAAGTTACTTCAAGAATTGGAGGTTGTGTTATGGTAAACATCGCTGTCTTAGGCCCACAACTATTAGTATCTGTTACCAAAACCGTATAGTCTCCTGGCGGTAAATTATTAATGTCCTGAGTAGCAGAAGTAAATCCATTAGTACTTGTCCAAGTGTAAATATAGCTTCCTGTTCCTCCTGAAATTTCTATATCTATATTCCCATTATTACTTCCAAAACAGGTAATATCATTTTCAGTATTTAAAGAAATTTGTATGTCATCAGGTTCTGTAATTGTATAAGAGCCTGAAAACGGACAACCTCCTGCGTCATTAATGGTAACATTATATTGACCGGGTTGAATATTACTTATATTTGAGGCTGTTGATATAAATCCATTAGGTCCATTCCAATTTACTGTATAAGGTGCACCTGTTGAAAATGGAATTCCACCAGTAATATTTGTTGTAATAGAAGCATTATTTACTCCATAACAACTATTGTTTGTTACTACTACATTAGGATTAATCGCAGGATTAACTGTTACTGTCACCGAAAAACTATTTCCCACACAAGTTCCAGAAACCGGAGTTACAGTATAAGTTACTGTTGCAGGACTTGAGGTTGTATTAACAAGCACTTGGCTAATCTGAGTTTGAGGCATTGTTTCGGCTGAAGCTCCTGTAACTGCTCCTGCCGGAATAATGCTTGGCGTTGTCCAGATATAAGTTGTTCCCACAGGAATTATATTCCCTCCACCAGCAATAGGTGTTACTGTAAACGATGTTGTACTACAAATTGTGGTAGCTTCGTTTGAAATCACAGGGTTTTCATTAACTGTAACTACTTTAGCATCCGTTGTAATAACGGAACAACTTCCTGTTATAGCAGAAAAATTAATCACACAATAGTAATATGTTGTACCCGCTACTACTGTTGGCGGATTGTAAGTAGCTCCGTTTGCTCCGGCAATTAACGTTCCTCCAGAATTTGAGTTTAAAGCATTGGAGTACCACTGATAAGTAGGTGTTCCTATCCCATTATTTATTGTAAATGATAAAACTGTCGCCGATTGTCCTACACAAACAGTTGAGTCCTGCGGTTGAACAACAACTACAGGTGCTAAATTAACAACAACTATCGCAATTGAAGAAGTAACACTACATCCAACTCCATTAGGCTGTGTTACTATACAATAATAGTAAAAAGTACCTGCCACATCTGATGGTGGTAAATAAGTGTTACTTGTTGCTCCTGAAATAAGAACTCCTGTTGTTGTACTATTTGTTGTCGATTTATACCACTGGTAATTATAAAGAGTTCCAATTCCTCCGGAAACTAGCACTTCTAAGAGTGAAGGTGTTGTATTTTGACATAAAGATTGAGTGTTTATAGGCTGAGAAGTAACTATAGGATCTGCAATTACATTTATTTCGGCTACATCGCTTTTTATAGCTCCGCAACCGCTTCCTGAAAAAGCTATTTCAACATAATAATAGTATGCTCCCGGAACATTAAAAGTATTAGGTAAAAATGTTGATAATGTAGCTCCGGGAATTAAAGTTCCTCCTAAATTTGAAGCTGTATTATTCGAGTACCATTGATAACTTGGTGTTCCTGTACCACCTGTAAAGGAAACGCTTAATGGATTAGTGATGGTTGCTCCGACACAAATACTTTGCTGCGGTAATGGATTTTGATCTATTGTAGCAGAAGGGATTACATTAACCAAAGCTGTATTTGTAGCGATAGTAGCGCAATTTCCTGTTATGTTTGGAAAAGTTACCAAGCAGTAATAATACAAACTTCCTATATTAGTAGCCGGTGGTGTAAAAGTTGCATTAGTTTCTCCCGGTAAAAATGTTCCTGTTGTTGTATCATCATTTGTATTGGAATACCATTGAAAAGTTGGAGAACCACTTCCTGTTGACGGAGTAACACTCAATATTGATGGAGTACCGCCAACACAAACCGTACTTGATTGGGGCTGATTTATAATACTTGGAGATGTATTTACTATTACTGCTGCTGTTTGGCTGTTTACAGAACAACCGGGAGTAGATTGTGTTACTGTACAATAATAATATATTGTTCCTACAGTAGTGGTAGGCGGAACATAATTGGCTGTTGTTGCTCCTGAAATTAAAATTCCACCTGTATTAGAATTGGATGTATTGGAATACCATTGATACAAAAGAGTACCGTTGCCTCCTGAAGCTGTTACAGTTAATATTGTTGGTGTTGCTCCTTGGCATAAGGTTTGAGTAACTAAAGGTTGATTTGTAATGATTGGGTCAGTAAAAACATTAACCTGAGCAATATTACTTGTTGCAACTCCACATCCATTTCCTGATAAAGAAATTTCGACATAATAATAGTATGTTCCTGCTAAAGTATAAACCGGAGGTAAATAGGAAGCTGTTGTTGCTCCCGAAATAGTAGTTCCTCCTGTTGTAGTATTGTTGACATTTGAAAACCATTGGTATGTTGCCGTTCCTGCTCCTCCGATATAAGAAACTGAAAGAGCAGTAGGTAATGACACTCCTACACAAAGTTCCTGAGATATTAGAGGTTGCGTTACTATAGTTGGTAAAGGATTTACGGTTACCGATGCTACACTTGAAGTTAATCCTGAACATCCTCCAGAAGCTAATGAAATCACACAATAATAATACACAACACCAACAGTATTTGAAGGAGGCATATAGGAACTATTAACAGCTCCCGATATTGCTGTTCCTCCCACAGTAGAGTTAACCGTATTGGCATACCATTGATAAGACGGTGTTACCGAAGTGCTACTCAAAGCCACTGATAATAAAGTAGGATTACCGTCTAAACAAACTGTACTGGAAACTGGTTGTGTGGTAATTACTGGTGCAGGATTAACCGTAATTACATAATTTATCGGAGTTCCTACACAGTTATTAAATGATGGTGTAATTGTGTATGTTACTGTTCCATTTGTTGTATTTGTTGTGGTAATAGTTTGTGCCGGAATAGTACTTGAAGTTCCGGAAGTAACAAAACCTGTTACTCCAGTGGTTCCAACAGCAGTCCACGAAAATGTAGTTCCAGAAGGATTAGCTGTTAAAATAACAGGAGTCGTTTGGGAACCCGAACAAATTGTTTGGGATAAAGTTGTATTAGTAATTACGGGTGCTTCATTAACCGAGAATGTTTGAGAAGCGGTATTCGAAACTCCACACTCATTCGTTACTGTTAATAAAACAGTATATGAACCTGTTGAAGTATAACTTATAGTTCCCGGATTTAGAGTATTAGCCGTTGCCGGATTTCCGCCAGGAAAACTCCAAGCATAAGTAAGTGAACTTCCTGTTGGTGCACAAGAAGCTACTGTGGCAACAGGTGTGATGTTTGCTGTTCCACAGAAGTTGTTTATTGCAGCTATTGAAACCGTTGGTGGTTTTTTTACTGTTACTGTTTGGGAAGTTGTTGTACTTCCACAGGAATTTGTTGTGGTTAATGTAATCGTATAATTTCCCGGTTCCGTAAAATTAAAAGAAGCATTTTGAGTTGTTTGATTAGGAATTGGCGTAATTGATGTGCCACAATTTGTAGGTGCATAAGCAACAGACCATTGATATGATGGAGTTGCACATTGGTTTGCTAAGTTGGTAGTATTTGTTGTTGTGACTGCTAATGGCGTGCACCCAGAAGTTGTATTTAACGTGAATTGAGGTGTTAGTTGAGGTTCGATACAAATAGTTTGAATTTTAGTCGTAATTCCACAAAAATTTTGAGCAGTCAATGTTACAGTATAGGTTCCCGGAACAGTATAAGTATGATTTATATTTTGAGGAGCTGATGGCTGTGAAGTAATAATTGGAGAACCATCACCAAAATTCCATGTGTAAATAGCACTTTGCGAACAATTCTGACCATATCCTGAAACTGTAGTATTTGTAAATAAAACACTTGTATTAACACATGCAATAGTAGCCGATGAGAAATCTGCTAAAGGTTTAGTGAGTATTGATATATTACCTAGAGTAAAAGGTGTTGTACCACAAGCATTAGTTACATTTAATTTAACCTCAAAACTAGGTGTTGGACAACTGCTCGTTGTATAAATATGAGGAATTGGATAATTAGATGAACTTGAAGGATTTGAAGAGTTATAGAAACTAGAGCTATTTAATTGACCCTGAGTTAATAATAAAGTTTCTCCATCTCCATAATCTATACTATAAGTTGTATCAAGTGAATTACTTCCCCAATTTGATATAGAAAATTGTAAGTTTGATGTAGGTGCACATAAATTTTGAGTTGAACCAGGACTGTTCAATCCTCCTAGAGGGTTAGATACATTTTTTACTATATAAGTTTTTGAATTTGAACATCCATTATTACCATTAGCCGTAATAACCATAGAATATGCGCCTATTGTAGAATAAGTATGTGAAATTGGAAAAGAAATGTTACTTTGTAGATTTCCATCTCCCCAATTAATAGAATAAGATGTTACACAGTTGGAAATTGAAGTGTTGCCAACTGTTATTGAATAAACAGGGTTTGAAGATGCATTAGAACAGTTGCTAAATGGATCAAATGGAAAATTAACATCGGAAAAACTAATGTCTGGCTTCTGCTTAACTGTAATTATTTTAGTTTTTGTAACTGTACAACCTCCTCCTGTTACTGTTAAAGTTACTGTGAAATTTTGTGTTCCACATCCTAGAGCAACAAAAATATGTGATGGGTTTTGTGCAGTAGATATTGGTGTTGAATCTCCAAAATCCCAAGAGTAGGAATATGCTATTGTTCCTGTTACAGTTGAATTGAATTGTATCGAAGTGCCTGAACAAGTATTGTCATTTGTAAAAGTAAAATCTACGGTTGGTATTGCAGTTACAATAACAGTAGTATTTCCTGTTTGCAACTGAGTAGTATTTGTGCTATCTTGAACACTTACCAAAGAATACGTAAAAGTACCTGCTGTTCCAGTGGGAGCAGAAACTGTAACTGTATTTCCCGAAGTTGTCGCCACTGTCAGATCAGGTCCATTATTTATTTTATAAGTAAACGTATAAGGTGCTGTTCCGCCGCTTCCAGTGAAAGTGATTAGTGGACTGGCTGCGTTTTGGCAGACAGTTGTTCCTCCAGTAATCGTAGCGGCTGGCGCAAGTGGTGCGGTGTTTTCTTTTGCGTTTGCATTTATGACAGAGGATAGACAAAAAAATAGTAGTACGTATAGTTGCTTCATCCGTTTTATTTTAATTTGATATTTTTTAACAGTTCTAGGTGAATTATTTGACAAAATTGGTTAATTTATAGTTAATTACGAAATTATTTTGCTTTATTTCTTGTTGTTATAGGTTTTGTTTTGAATTCAAATTACAAATACCACCGGCAGGTTTCTAAATAATAGTCTTTGCCGATGGTATTGTTACCACAAATATTATTGACAAATATAAATTGTTGGTTTGGAAGTATTTTACGGGAAACCGTAATGGAAGAAAAAAGTTTGAAAAAAGAGAAAAGAAGCAAGAGAAAAGATAATAGAAATGGCTTCTCGATACAATTTTACAAACTAAAAATTGGCATTTTCAGTTTGTAAAATCACTCGAAGAGACGGAAGGACGTGACTATATAATGCCTAAATCTTTGGTGATGGCGATTAGATGGATGTTGTTGTTGGCTTTGAAGTAATCTTTTAGTTTGGCTACTCTTTTTTCGATGGTGGATTTGCTGTTGGGTGTAATGTTTAGGTGTTTGAAAAGGGTTTCCATTTCTTCTATGGCAACACCGTTTGCTAGATGAGAAAGCAAGGTAATGTCGTAATTGTCTATTTCTTTTGCTGTTTTGTCTTGTAATGCATGGGCTAGCTCGGGAGAAATGAAAGTTTTTCCATAGAGTAGTGTTTCGATGGCCGTTTTGAGTTGGCTGATGCTGTTTCTTCCTTTTTTTACGTAGCCATTTATTTGCGCTTCGTCAAAAAGTGTTTTGATGATATAGGGTTTGTCTTCTACGGAATAGACGATAACATTTATTTCGGGGTGGATTTTTTTGATGGCTTGAATAAGTTCTTCTCCTGACGCTATTTTTACTTCGCGATAGTCTTCTACAAAAGATAAATCGCTAATTAGCAAATCAAATGGTTGGTGGTCTTGTAGTGCTTTTTTGAATTTTAGAATGGCATCATCACAATATTTGGCATATTGTATTTCTTGAACTCCCAAATCTTTTAGTGTTTGTTCTACTGCTATATTGATACTGTCAAAATCTTCGGCTATTAGGACTTTTTTGTACATACTCTTTTAATTTGGGATGGTAATTTTTACTTTGAAACCTTTATTGGGTTCGGTATCAAATGTAATAGTTCCTTTTAGTGAATGAATACGGTTTTCCGCATTTTGAAGTCCATTTTTTAAATTTAACAAATTGGAGGTTCCAATTCCGTTGTCGGAATAGGTTGCTTCTATCCTATTTTTATCTGTTTTAATGCTGATTCCAACTAATGTACACTGACTATGTTTTTTCATATTGACCAATAATTCTTGGAACACTCTATGAATGGCTACTTTGATTTCTTTGGAAGTTTTTTGGTGCTGAAATCCATCTACATTTACGATCACATTTCTATCATCCGTGTTATAACTTGCCATCATGGCTTTTAGCTTTTCAAGGTAATTTTCCCCTGTATCAATATCTCTGTTTTCTCCCGATATGTTTCTAGTTCTAGAGTAGATAGTGTCTAAATTTTCCAACAAGGCTTCTTTGTTTAGTGGATTTTCCAAGTTTTGGGTTTCGGCAAAAGCTATGGCATTGTGCACATCATTGGCTAGTTCGTCATGAAGTCTTTTGGCAATTCGAGTTTCGGTTCTATAGGCTGTTTCTTCGATTTTTTTACGATTACTTATTTTAATTCTGTAATAAATAAAAATAGCCAGTCCAGTGAGTAGTACTATTCCAAGTATAAAATATTCTTTTAACTGCTTTTGTCTTTCAAGTTCTTTTGTTGCTTTTTTGGAATCAAACTTAATTTTTGCAAATTGGTTTTTGGCTATTTGTCTTGCTTTTGTTATGCTGTCTGACAAATGGATTTGTTGTAAGGCTAATTCTTTTGCTGTATTGGGTTCACTGTTTGCAATCATTATTTTTAACGCAATTAGTTCATCGTCAGGACTATTTGTTTTATGTGAAGCTTGATAGGCTTTGTTAGCAAATTCAAAAGCCAACTGTGAATTTTTCTTTTGGTAGTAATCTGCTAGATGAACATAAGAGGTTGCTAGCTCATAATAATCATTTATGCTATCTCTAATTTTTAAAGATTGGTTCAAATAATCGACAGCTTGGGGTTGGTTTAATTTAAATAATGCAAATCCAAGATTACTTAAATTTTTAGCATATTGTAATTTATTTACTATTAGCGAATCAACTGTAATAGTATTCAAAAGAATATCAGCAGCCTTTTTATATTGTCTTTTTTCTAAATATACTACTGCTATATTATTTTTAAAGATGCATTTATTGAGGTCGCTTAATGAATCGTTAAAACATTTGTTATAATAATTTAGAGCTTCTTCATAATTATGTTGCTCTTGATAAGCAATTCCTAATAAATTATAGATATAGGGCAAATACTTTGAATTTTCTACATTTTTATAGGCTTCTGTAACGGTACTTTCCATTTCGGAAAAATCACAAAAATGTTTTTGAATTGCTGCTAATTGAAGTAAGGCATATACTTTTTGGTCTGAGTTAATTGCTGTAATTTTTGCTTTTTCATAATAGAAATAAGCACTGTCATACTTTTGATCTGTCAGCCATTTTTCGGCGAAATTAATATTTACTTTATAATCTTGATTGGAAAATAAAGCTTCTTTTTGTTTCTTTTCATTACATGAAAGAAAAAGGGTTATTAATAAAAAAATCGGGAAACTTAACCTTTTGAGTATCATTTCCCGAAGTTATTTAATTTTCTTTTATAAAAAGAAAATTATAAAAAAAATTACGGTTTTGGTGGTTTTGGAACTCCAGTTTGACCTCCAGTTCCTCCACCGCTATCGTCATCACTTACTGTTTGATTAGCAACTGTATCTTCAATTGCATCTGCTGTACAAGATGTCAATGAAGCAAAAGACATCATAAAAAACGAGAATAAAATTATTTTTTTCATTGTAATAATCATTAAGAATTAAACATAATTGTGGCTGTTCGGGTTCTGCCCGAAAGCCATAGTCAGGGCAAATGCCTGAGCTTTTTTGAGTACTCGATTGTTTTTTTGGGAAGTGAAGTGTGTTGTTACAAAACCTTATTTTTTATACTTCCCGAACAAAAATTTCGGTTTTGTACAACAACACTTTTTTAGAACTAGTTTTGTACATTTGTTCTATCGCGACGTAGAACAAGAACTAATTCTGAGGCAAAGTAAAAGCGGTTTTTGTCCAGAATTGATAAGGATTTCCGATGTTTCCGATATTTCCGAAAAATTCTGTTTAATTCATTTTCAAGACATGAAATTATCTCATATTGATTATCCAAAAGCTATCAAAAACAAGTTAAAAGAAGCTTGTGATGGTGAGTTTTCTAGTTATCTTTTGGATCCGAAATTGACTAGTTTAAGAACTATTTGTGAAATTATTGTTGACAGAGAATTATCTAAAGCAGATGAGAATACGTTTCGATTGTTTTTTAATATTGCGAAAGAAGACGATTTAAAAAAAGGCATTCAGAAATTTGACATTGATCGTTTAAAACCAATACAATTTTTCATTAAACGAGAAAATTATAACGCTGGTGTTGAGTATCTGGAGATCTTAGCTATTATGGTTGATTTTAAACCAAGACCATTAAGTAATTTTATTAAAAATGATAGTTTAGACAGCCCAAAATCAGAGAAAACTACTGATGATAGGAAAAGCACTTTTTTTGAACCTAAAGAAGATGAAAAAGGTTTTTCTAGAAAAAAGAAAATTGGGTTTTGGATTTTAGGCTTTACTGTGATGCTTTTGGCGGGTTATGGAATAAAAGAACTTGTTGTGCCTGAAAAGCAATGCATGGTTTGGAAAGGTGATCATTATGAAAAAATAGATTGTCAGGATGAGAAATTGGGATTGATTCACGAAATTGTTATACCTTTTGATGAGAACGAATTTGAACTACGGAAAATTAAAGTTTGTGATACCACTACTTTTTTAAAAAATGGGAAAGCTATTGTTTGGTATGGTAAAAAAGATGGAGAAGTCACTTTTTTCAACCAAGATGGACGAAATCCAGAGAATGGTGATGAATTAAAAGAAATTACGACTTACATGATTAATAAATATGTTGGGGAATGTGACTAAATATGAACCTTAATTAGTTTTAAGTGAATTTTAAGTGAAGGGATTTTAACGGGTTGAAGACATTGCTGTTGTTGAGTTTTGATTGATTGGTCTTAATTTTTTGAACATAGTATAGAGTGAAATTCAAACGTTATAGTTGAGAATTGCATTTAAAGCACTTGTACAGCTGATAGGCTTTCTATAATTTTGTCCAGAATGAAAAAGTGGCTTATCCCATATTATCTTGTATTTAGTATTCTTTTAGGAGGATATTTTCAGCTTCATGCACGAACGCACGGTGAGTTGGTTCGTTCTATTAATGTGTCTAGTCTGGAGGTTTTAGACGAAACACCTACAGCAAATCAACATAATCATCACCATCAAGCGTTTGTTTATACTAATTCGTCATCTGCTCTTTTTTTTATAAAAACACTTTTTGAGACTATAGATACTGAAAGTGATGAGGAACATGAAAATGAAAAGAATACTTCAAAACAAAATAAGTTATCTGCTAAGAAGCTAATAAATCTAAACTTCAATAGCTATATAGCCAGTTTATTTTATTTAAAATCTTCCGAACTACAATGTGATTCTGTATTCGAAAAAAAAGTTCCTGTTTCTGCAGGTTTTGCTTCTTTTTCTTCTGATGAGCGATTGTATGTTATTTTTGAAAATATCAGGATTTGATTTTTTCGTGCGAATGCATTACTAATTAAGCCATTTATTGTAAGCTGTTTTGCTTAATGTGGCTCGTGTGCTATGGTCACACATTACGAAAAAAATAAAAATCATACGACTTTAACATCATGAACAAAATCCTGATAATAATGGGTTTGTGTTTGCTATTGAGCAATACAAGCTGTGAATCAAAAAAAGAAGAAAAAAGGGAAGAAGCCCACTTTTTGGTAACCAATCCAATAAAAAAAGATACTGCCATTACCAAAGAATATGTGGCTCAAATTAACTCTATTCAGCATATTGAATTGAGAGCTCAAGAAAGAGGTTATCTTGAAAAAATATTTGTAGATGAAGGACAACACGTAAAAAAAGGACAGTTGTTGTTTCAAATTATGCCCAAATTGTATGAAGCCGAAATGCAAAAAGCTAAGGCCGAAGCTGATTTTGCTGAAATTGAATATAAAAATACGGAAAGACTTGCTAAAAATAATGTCGTTGCCGCTAGTGAATTGTCTATGGCTAAAGCAAAGCTTGCCAAAGCTAAAGCTGAGTTGTCGTTGACCAATGTTCATTTGCAGTTTACTCAAATTAGAGCACCATTTGATGGAATTATCGATCGTTTCCACGTGAGATTGGGAAGTTTGATAGAGGAAGGCGACTTAATTACAAACCTTTCGGATAACTCTAAAATGTGGGTTTATTATAATGTTCCTGAGGCAGAATATCTTGATTATACTGCCAAAACTCAAGGTAATGTCAAGCCAAAAGTAAGTCTGTTGATGGCTAATAATAAAACATTTGATTATCCTGGAGTAGTTGAAACTATTGAAGGAGAATTCAATAACGAAACTGGAAATATTGCTTTTAGAGCTACTTTTCCTAATCCAAAAGGTTTGCTTAGACATGGTGAAACAGGAAATATCCAAATGGAAGTTGCTGTCAAGAATGCTATACTTATTCCACAGAAAGCCACTTTTGAAGTTTTGGATAAAAAATATGTTTATATTATTGATAGAAACAATACTGTTCAATCCAAGGAGATTGAAATTGTTGCCGAATTGCCCCATCTTTTTGCCGTAAAAGGATTGTCAATAGATGATAAAATACTCCTTGAAGGTCTTCGTCTTGTAAAAGAAAATGAAAAGATTGAGTATAAGCTGGAGAAACCAGCATATGTGATGTCACATCTAGAGTTATACGCAGAATAATCGAGAACTAAAAAATAAGGTATATGTTTAGTAAATTCATACATAGACCCGTATTTGCAATAGTAATTTCGATTATGATTGTATTTATGGGTATGTTGGCCATCAAGAAATTGCCAACTTCTCAATTCCCCGACATTGCTCCAACTACGGTAAATATATTTATAGCTTATCCTGGTTCAAGTGCCGATGTATTGGTGAAATCAACGTTGATTACACTTGAAAACGCCATAAATGGTGTTCAAGATATGCGGTACATGGCTACCGATGCTACTAGTGCTGGAGAAGCTACTTTGAGAATTATCTTCGAACCTGGAACCGATCCTAATCAGGCAGTAATTAGAGTTAAAACCAGAGTAGATCAGGTAATGCCATTGTTGCCCGAGCTGGTGCAAAAAGAAGGAATCGTTATTACGCCTATTCAGCCGAGTATGTTGATGTATGTCAATTTATATTCTAAAGGAAAAAGCATGGATGAAAAATTCCTTTATAATTATGCAAATGTGAAAATGCTTCCTGAGATTAACCGAATAAAAGGAGTAGCCAGGTCACAAATATTAGGAAGTAGAACTTATGCAATGCGTATTTGGTTAAATCCAGACCGAATGAGAGCTTATAACATTTCTACTGATGAAGTGATGAAAGCACTTGGTGAGCAAAGTATTGTTGGTCGTCCTGGACGTATTGGTCAAAGTTCGGGTATCAAAGCGCAGTCATTAGAATATGTTTTGACCTATAAAGGAAGATTTAGTGAACCCGAAGAATATGAAAATGTTATTATTCGTGCCAATACCAATGGCGAAAGTGTTCGATTAAAAGATATTGGTCGAGCTGAATTGGGCAGTGAGTTTTTTGATATCTATTCCAATCTTGACGGACATCCTTCGGCTTCTATTGTGTTGAAACAGAATTATGGTAGTAATGCTAATGATGTAATTAAGGAAGTAAAAGCCAAATTGGAAGAAATGAAACAAACATTTCCTCCGGGATTGGATTATAAAATTAGTTATGATGTGTCTAAATTTCTTGATGCTTCCATAGAGCAGGTTATTGATACGTTACGCGATGCTTTTATACTTGTAGCCTTGGTTGTATTTATTTTTCTTGGCGATTGGCGTTCCACCTTGATTCCGATACTTGCTGTTCCGGTTTCGTTAATTGGAGCTTTTTTCGTCATACAGTTTTTTGGAATTACAATCAATTTAGTGACGCTTTTTGCTTTAGTATTGGCTATTGGAATTGTGGTAGATGATGCAATAGTCGTCGTCGAGGCAGTACATGCCAAGTTTGAAGAATATCCCAATATCACGCCTTATCAAGCCGTTAAAAAAGTATTAGGAGAAATCAGCGGTGCAGTAATCGCTATTACAGCCGTAATGGTGTCGGTGTTTATTCCAATTTCATTCATGACTGGTCCTGTTGGAACTTTCTACCGTCAATTTTCCATCACGATGGCGAGTTCAATCGTTATTTCGGCATTGATTGCACTTACACTTACTCCGGTATTATGTGCTATGCTGTTGAAAAATCATCATGGACATGAAAGGAAAAAGAATCTGCTTACCAAAGCACTCGATCGTTTTAATAGTGGATTTGACAAATTAACGGGGAAATATGTAACGATACTAAAATCAATAGTTAGTAGAAGACTAGTCACATTTGGGATATTGTTGGCGTTTTGTGTAGGAACATTTTTTATGAATAAATCGTTGCCTTCTGGTTTTATTCCTAGTGAAGATCAAGGAACTATTTATGCCATTATCCAAACTCCACCGGGTTCAACTTTGGAAACAACCAATCAAGTTTCGCAGAAGCTATTGAAAATTTGTGAACATGTTGATGGTGTAGAATCGGTTTCTTCTCTTGCGGGTTATGAAATTATGACTGAAGGTCGTGGTTCCAACGCAGGTACTTGTTTAATCAATCTTAAAGATTGGTCAGAGCGTCATCATGGTGTAACCGAAATTATGGAAGAATTGGAAGAAAAAACAAAAGGTCTTGGTGCAAAAATCGAGTTTTTTGAACCGCCGGCAATTCCAGGTTTTGGTTCTTCGGGTGGTTTTTCTATGCGTTTGTTAGACAAGAATACAACCGTTAATTATAAGGATTTTGATAAAATAAATAAAGATTTTATGAATGCCTTAGGAAAACGTAAAGAACTTACCGGTTTGTTTTCCTTTTTTGCTGCCGATTATCCTCAATATGAATTGGTTATCGATAATCAGTTGGCGATGCAAAAAGGAGTTTCAATAGGCAAAGCCATGGATAATTTGGACATTCTTATAGGTAGTACTTACGAGCAAGGCTTTATTAAATTTGAACGTTTTTTCAAGGTTTATGTTCAATCTGATCCTAAATTTAGAAGATTGCCTTCGGATGTTCTTAATCTTTATATTAAAAATGATCACGGAGAAATGGTGCCGTATTCGGCATTTATGAAATTGGTAAAAACACAAGGTCCAAATGAAATTACCCGCTATAATATGTACAATTCGGCAGCCATACAAGGACTTCCGGCTAAAGGTTATACAACTGCTGATGCCATACAAGCCGTTCGTGAAGTAGCCAAAGTATCATTGCCTAAAGGATATGATATTGCTTGGGAAGGTCTTTCATTTGATGAAGCCAATAAAGGAAATGAGTCTATTTACATCTTTTTGATTGTACTTTCTTTTGTGTATTTTGTTTTAGCGGCTCAATATGAAAGTTTTATCATTCCGTTTGCGGTAGTGTTGTCATTACCGGTTGGTATTTTTGGTTCGTTCTTTTTGCTTAAAATAATGGGATTACAAAATGACATTTATGCACAAATCGGACTTATTATGCTTGTTGGTTTGCTCGGTAAAAATGCGGTATTGATTGTTGAATTTGCCGTTCTCAAGCGGCACGAAGGAATGTCGATATTGGAAGCTGCTATTGAAGGAGCCAAAGTACGTTTCCGACCTATTCTTATGACCTCTTTTGCTTTTATTGCCGGATTGATTCCGTTGATGATTGCAACAGGTGCAGGCGCAATTGGTAATAGAACATTGGGTTCTGCAGCGCTTGGAGGTATGTTGTTCGGGACAGTTTTTGGAGTAATTATTGTACCGGGATTGTATTTTATTTTTGGTTCGATTGCCGACGGTAGAAAACTGATAAAAGGAGAAGAAGATAGCTCGCTTTCAGAAGAATTTGCACATAGCATGGTTAATTTTACTAATACAGAAGAAGATGAATAATACGTTTAAAAAGATAGTAGCGATTTGTATCGTAATCGCATTTGCAGGTTGTAAAACTCCTTCTGTAATTCAAAGGAATGAGAACAAAGAAGTTCCGGATTCTTTTGTTTCAAGTGAAACAATCAAAGATACCATCAATTCGGGAAAAATAAAGTGGAAAGATTATTTTAACGATCCAAAACTTGTTGCGCTTATTGAAACGGCACTTGCCAATAATCAGGAGTTGAATATTACAATGCAGGAAATTGAAATAAGCCGAAATGAAATCAGAGCCAGAAAAGGAGAATATCTTCCTTTTGTAGGGTTGAAAGGTTCGGCAGGTGTTGATAAAGTTTCGCGTTTTACTAATATCGGTGCCATGGAAGCTACTACTGAAATTAAACCTGGAAAGGAAATGCCAGAACCGCTTCAGGATTATATGTTGGGAGCTTATGCTACTTGGGAACTTGATATTTGGAACAAACTTCATAATGCAAAAAAAGCAGCTGTAAGTCGATACCTTTCAAGTGTTGAAGGCAAAAATTTTATGATGACCAATTTGATTGCAGAAATAGCCGACTCTTATTATGAGTTAATGGCATTGGATAATCAATTGGCAATAGTAGAGCAGAATAGTAGTATTCAGGAAAATGCTTTTAAAATTGTTAAGTTGCAAAAAGAGTCTGCAAGGGCAAATGAATTGGCAGTTAAACGATTTGAAGCGCAGTTGTTGAATACCCAAAGTCTTCAATATTCTATTCGTCAAAAGATTACCGAAACAGAGAATAAAATCAATTTTCTTGTTGGACGGTTTCCTCAGTCAGTGGATAGAAGTACCACAGCTTTTGTTGAGTTAATGCCTAATGCTATTCATGCTGGTATTCCTTCTCAGTTGTTGGAAAATCGTCCAGATGTTAAACAAGCTGAATTCGAGTTGGCTGCGGCAAAACTTGATGTAAAGTCTGCAAAAGCTAGATTTTATCCTTCATTAGGAATTTCGGCAGGAGTAGGTTATCGTGCTTTTAATCCTAGTTATGTTTTTAAGCCGGAATCATTATTATATTCTTTAGCAGGAGATTTAACGGCTCCACTAATCAATAGGAACGCTATTAAAGCAGCGTATTACAATGCTAATGCAAAACAATTGCAAGCGGTTTATAATTATGAACGTACTATTTTGAATGCTTATATAGAAGTTGCCAATCAAGTGGCAAAAATTGATAATATGCAAAAGAATTTTGCCCTGAAATCAAAGCAGGTTGAAGCGTTAAATCAATCTGTGAGTATTTCCAATGATTTGTTTATCTCTACAAGAGCTGATTATATGGAAGTGTTGATGACACAACGTGATGCACTTGAGTCTAAATTTGATTTGATAGAGAGTAAAATGGCTCAAATGAATGCTATGGTAAATATTTATCGTGCTTTGGGCGGAGGATGGAATTGATTTTCCTGTTTTGTTTTTTGTTAAAAAGGCTGTCTTTTTGAGACAGCCTTTTATTTTAAATATATTCTAAAGTTCTTTCTAAAGCCATGCCGCGTGAACCTTTTATTAATATAGTGTTGTTTCGCCAGTTTTTATTTTCAAGTGCGTTTGAAAACTGTTCAAAATTTTCATAGAAATGGAAGTTTGAGTTTTCGATTTTATTTTTGAAAAAATCTTTACCAACAAAATAGCATTCCAACGAATTGTTTTCGGATATAAAATCAACTATATATTTATGTTCAGCAAGACTTTCTTCTCCCAATTCATACATATCGCCTAGAATGGCAACTTTATTTTTGTTTTCTAATTGTATAAAATTTTCTAAAGCTACTTTCATGCTGCTTGGATTTGCATTATAAGCATCCAAAATGATTTCGTTAGAGTTTTTAGTTATCAACTGTGAACGATTGTTTTCGGGAATGTAGCTTTCAATTGCTTCTTTTATCTCTGAAGCTGAAATGCCAAAATGATTTCCAATGGTTATCGCTGCATTAATGTTGTTCGCATTGTATAAACCAATTAAATGTGACTTGATTTCGGTATTTAAGGTTTTAATTTTGACAAAAGGATTTGCACTAACTTCATTGATGAATACATTTGCAGAAATATCTTTTTGACTAAAGGTTATTCTGTTGAAATCAGTTGTTTTGTCATTTTGAATAGCATCATCTACGTTTACAAAAACCGTTTTATTATGCGTTTTCAAATGAGAGTACATTTCACTTTTGCCTTTGATAACTCCTTCAACGCCACCAAAACCTTCCAGATGTGCTTTTCCAAAATTGGTAATATAGCCATAATCAGGTTTGGCAATTTCGCATAGAAATTCGATTTCTTTTTGATGATTGGCACCCATTTCTACAATCCCGATTTCAGTTTCTTTGGAAAATGAAAGTAATGTCAGAGGAACGCCAATGTGATTATTAAGATTTCCTTTGGTAGCTTTGGTATTAAATTTTTTTGCCAATACAATGTAAATTAATTCTTTGGTCGTAGTCTTTCCATTACTTCCGGTTAAAGCTACAATTGGAATTTTTAGAAATTCTCGGTGATAGGTTGCTAGTTGTTGTAAAGCAGTTAAGCTATTTTCTACAAGAATTGTTTTGTCGCTAACAGCATAGGTTGGATTATCAATGATTACATATTTTGCTCCTTTTACCAAAGCTTCTTCGGCAAAGGTATTGGCATCAAAGTTTTCTCCTTTTAAAGCAACAAACATGCTGTTGTTCTCAATTTTACGAGTATCGGTTGAGATGGAGTTGCATTCTAAAAACAAGCGGTGAATTTCGGCTATAGTCATTTTATATAAATGATAAAAACAATAAAAGCCCTAAAATTAGGGCTTTTATATAGTGTGAAACAAATATTATCTTTTATTTCTAGCTGATTTTTTCTTATCAGCTTTTGGACCAACTCTTGACATTGCACATCTAAAACCAATGTAATCAGTAGCAATATCTTGAGGGAAATATCTTCTTTGAGCTGGGTCTAACCAATACGCTCTATCTCTCCAAGAACCACCTTTGTAAACTCTTACATCATCATTTACAAGCGTTGTTCTTTTGTTAGACTTGTCATATTTTCTAACCATTGAACCTAAACTATCCACAGAAACATTGTGTTTTGGAGAGTCGTACATTCTTTGGTTGTCGTTTAATTTTCCTTTTTCGTCTCCTTCTTCAGAACTTCCAAATTTGAAATAACGGCTTGATTGTTTGTCACCATCTCTGTAATTTCTGTTGTCAGATTTGTCAAAGTTTTGTCTTAAATATGTTTCGTTTTCGTCAACTGGCACTTGAGCAATTTCTCCAGGGAAGTTCCTTGCGATAATCTTACCGTTTGATAAAGTGTCAAATTTTTGATTTTCAGCAGTAACAAGTTCTACTTTTCCGTCTTCACCAATTTTGTTTTTCATGTAAACGTTTCCTCTGTAATAGTTGAAATCGTTTGCTTCATCATCAACAATTGGTCTATAAACGTCAGCAACCCATTCAGCTACGTTTCCTGCCATATCATACAAACCGAAATCGTTTGGCGGATATGATTTTACTTTATTAGTGATGTCAGCACCATCGTCAGACCAACCTGCAATACCACCGTAGTCACCTTTTCCTTGTTTGAAGTTAGCCAATTGATCACCTCTAACTTGTCTTTTTCCAGAACGCGTGTAGCTTCCAGACCAAGGGTATTTCTTTTGTCCTTTGTAGATATTGTATTCTCTTTGACCTACATCAGCAGCAGCAGCATATTCCCATTCAGCTTCAGTTGGAAGTCTATAATCAGGTAAAATTAAACCTGAGCTTCTTGTTGCATATACGTTTTTAGGATCATTTCCACCAGTTGGTTGTGCATTTGCTGCACCATCAGTTGAACCAGAAGATTTTTTAGCCGCGCCTCTACCTTTACCTCTTTGTAATACAATTTCAGAGTCACCACCAACAGCTTGATTAGGAACTGCTAAATAAGTTTGTGTACTAAATACTTTTCCAGCTTCAGTGTTGGTTACTTTAGCGTCTTTTTTCAAATATCTTTGTTCTTCAAGAATTTTTTCGTTTACACGATCGGTTCTCCATCTTGAAAATTCAGTTGCTTGTATCCAGTTAACACCAACTACAGGATATTCTCCATAAGCAGGATGTCTTAAATAGTTTTCGGTCATCGTTTCGTTATATCCTAAACGATTTCTCCATACTAGTGTATCTGGTGATGCACCTTCATAGATGTTTTTGTAGTTTTCTTGATCTGGTGGATAAACTCTTTTTAACCAATCAAGATATTCCATATACATCATGTTGGTAACCTCAGTTTCATCCATGTAAAAAGATTGAACGTGCTGTTGATTTGGAGTGTTGTTCCAATCGTGCATTACGTCATCTTGTACTTTACCCATGGTAAAAGTTCCACCTTCTACTAAAACAAGTCCTGGACCAGTTGCTTGTTTTTTAAATTTTGAGGCATACTGAAAACCACCTTTTTTGTCGTTGATTTTCCATCCAGTAGCTTTTGAACCACCTTTTGAATCAGATTTTTTGCTACAAGATGCAATACTGATTGTTAATGCTAACAATAGTAGTAGTCTAGTATTCATAACTTTATTTACTTTCATACTTTTAGTAGGTAACTATTTCGTGGCGCAATTTAAGAATTAACCTTTAATTTGCAACATCTTTTTTAAATTAATACTAAATTCGCTCTTAAAAATTGTGAGCTTGTTATATAAACGCAAAAATATATTTTTTATTGTGTTATCCTAAAAAAAATTACACAATATTTTTAGTATAATTACGTTCTACTTATTGTTATGAAAAAGAATATACTGTTTTTACTGTTTGTTTTGGTGTGCTTTGTTGGGTTTGCTCAAGAACAAAGCACTGTTTCTGTGGTTTGGAAGCCAAAATCAAGCTATGCTATTGGCGATAATTCCTATTTGTTGCCTCAGTTTAATGTTGAAAATTTTCAATTTAATGCTGTTGAAAATAGCATTGTTTTTTCTAAAACCATTCCAGCAACATCACTTTATGATGAAAAAAACGCATTAGAAATCTCAAATGTTGTCTATGAATCTATTTCCGAAAGCGAACTTGGAGATATAGTTAAGAAGAATTTACCTTCGACTTTGCAATATTGGACTCAAACGTATCGCGCCAGAGATAAATTCTATCTTCAATTTTTTGTTTCTCCTATTATAAGTGAAAACGGAGTTTATAAAAAAATCGTTTCTTTTTCCTATCGTGTTAATCAATCGGCTAAGCGAAGTAATTTTTCTACTCAATCTAATTTGAATATAGAAAATTCAGTTTTAGCAACAGGAGATTGGTATCGTTTTTACGTAAAAAAATCGGGAGTTTATCGATTGTCAAAGACTTTTTTACAAGGTTTAGGCTTGAATACGAATGTTGATCCGAGACGAATTAAAATATATGGAAACGGTGGACGAATGGTTCCGTTGCGAAATTCTGAATATTATCCTAATGATTTGACCGAAAACGCAATACAGTTTGTAGGTGAAAATGACGGTGTTTTTGATAATCAGGATTACATTCTTTTTTATGCAGAAGGCGTTGATAATTGGAGCCAAGAAAATTTCACTAATCTGAATTTATATGAAGAGAAGTCTTATTATTATGTAACCGTTAGCGGTGATTTAGGAAAAAGAATTCCCGAAATGTCGCAACCAACAGCAAATCCAACGACAACCATTACCACTTTTGATGATTATCAGTTTCACGAAGTAGATAATACTAATGTTCTGGAATTGGGTAGGATTTGGTTTGGCGAATCGTTTTCGATTACTGATGAACGAACGTTTGATTTTACGTTTCCTAATCTAGTTACGACAGTTCCGGTTGATTTTAATATGCATTTTGTCACTGAATCTTCGGTGGCAACTGTTTTTTCAGCGGAAGCTAATGGTCAAATTATAGGAAGTCAGTCTTTTTCAGCGGTAAAT
Source organism: Flavobacterium solisilvae (assembly GCF_012911605.1). Classification (GTDB taxonomy): domain Bacteria; phylum Bacteroidota; class Bacteroidia; order Flavobacteriales; family Flavobacteriaceae; genus Flavobacterium; species Flavobacterium solisilvae. The sequence continues at coordinate 37,978 of NZ_JAAMPT010000199.1, forward strand.
CCGGATAGTAGTGTTAAAGCTATTAATGCGAGTATCAAAAATGCAATTCCGCTAAGTTCTGATAATATTGCGGTTAAAATAAAATATGACAATAATGGTGTTCCTAGTTCAAAAGCCTATTTAAATTTTATCCGAGTGAAAGCCAAACGAAATTTAACGGGTTATAACAAACAGTTCCGTTTTCAAGCAGCCGAAGCTGGAACCAATATTGGTGTTGGCGAATATCAAATTTCAAATGCTTCGTCCATCAATCAGGTTTGGGATATTACCGATATATATAATGTACAAAAAATTGAAAATACTTCGGGTAGTGGATTTGCTTTTAGAACCAATCTTGGAGAAATAAAAAAATATATTGCTGTTGATGGCAACGATTATTATTCGCCATTAAAAGATTCTAAGTCAAAAGTAGAAAACCAAAACCTAAAAGGAACTGTTTTTAAAAACAGTCAAGGTCAGTTTCAAGATGTCGATTACCTTATTATTACGCCAAAAAATTTAGCTACTCAAGCCGAAAAATTGGCTAATTTTCATCGAAACTATTCTCAGATGAATGTAAAAGTTATTCATTTGGAAAACATTTATCAAGAATTCTCATCAGGTAAGCAAGATATAGGTGCGATTAGAAATTTTGTTAAATATGTTTATTTCAACGCGTCATCGTCAGATAAAAGAGTGAAATATGTAAATCTTTTTGGTGATGCTTCGTTTGATTTTAAAAACAGAATTCAGCAAAATACCAATATTGTTCCCATTTATCAATCAGCAAATAGTTTTACAGATAGTGAACAATCGTTTGCTTCTGATGATTTTTTTGGGCTAATGGATGATGATGAAGGTCGAATAGATTATTATACTGAAAACGGAAGTTGGACCAGTTCAATAAAAGGATTGGATATTGCTGTGGGAAGAATGATTGCTGGTTCAACTCAACAGGCAGATGAATTGGTTAATAAAGTTATAGAATACCACGACATTAAATCCTATGGGAATTGGCGTAACAATTATGTTTCAATTTCGGATGATTCTGATAAAATTTCGGATGCATCATTGCAATTCAGACAGAATAACCTATCCGATATTATTGTAGCTCAAAAACCATTTATAAACGTCAAAAAGATTTTGATGGATTCCTATGTTCAAGAAGCATCAGCAGGAGGAAAACGATATCCAAAAGCAAGAGAAGAACTTTTTGCTGCTTTCGAAAAAGGTGCTTTGGTCTTCAATTATCTTGGACATGGTGGTGAAGATGGACTTTCGGGCGAGCGAATTTGGGAGAAATCCGATGGTCAAAATTTGAATAATCGATACAAGTATCCATTGTTTATAACCATTACGTGTTCTTTTTCTAGATTTGATAATCCAACTAGACCAACCGCTGGAGAATATACTTATTGGAATCCAAAAGGTGGCGCAATTTCTATGATTACAACAGTACGTTCTATTGGTCAAGGTCCAGCAGAAGTTTTTAATGATAAATTAGCGGAGTATATTTTTTCATATAATGCTAATAATGAAAATTCGATTGCTGAAAATTTGCGTTTGGCAAAAAATTTCAGTCCAGGTTCGGCAACCAACGTCGTTTTTTATCTTGGCGATCCAGCGTTAAAACTTGCTATGGCTAGTCCAAAGGTTGTTTTAACCAAAGTAAACGATATTGCTATAACTGATGCTATTCCTGATTTTCAATCGTTGGCTTATGTAAAAATAAGTGGCGAAGTTCAAGCAGATAATGGTAGTTTGTTAACAGCCTATAACGGAGAATTGGCTATTAATATTTTTGACAAAGAAATCACTAGAGCAACACTTAATAATGATAATTTTAGTCCGCCAATCAATTTTAGAGTACTTGGCGAAACTATTTTTAGAGGAAATGCTTCTGTTGTTAATGGTAAATTTGAGATTAATTTTGTGGTTCCAAGAGATATTAGAATTCCAGTTGGAAATGGAAAAATTAGTTTTTATGCTAAAAGAAATCAAATTCATTTAGATAAAACAGGTTACAATACCGATATCAAAATTGGTGGAATAAATACCAATGCAGTTGCGGATAATACTGGTCCAAGAGTTAAATTATATATGAACGATGAAACGTTTGTCAATGGCGGAATTACAAATTCGTCTCCTTTTTTATTAGCCTTGTTAGAAGATGAAAATGGAATCAACACAGCAAGCGGAATTGGTCATGATATTGTTGGGATTTTGGATGGCGATGAAACCAATCCTTATATAATGAATGATTATTATGAAACCGAATTAGATGATCATACTAAAGGTAGAGTGTATTTTCCTTATCGAAATCTTGCACCAGGATTGCATACCATAACTTTCAAAGCTTGGGATGTTTACAATAATCCTATTACTGCCGAAATTCAGTTTGTCGTAGTTGGCGATGAAACGATTACCTTAAAAAACGTACTTAATTATCCTAATCCATTCGTTAGCTATACCGAGTTTTGGTTTTCACACAATCGACCATTTGAGCCGTTAGAAGTTCAAGTTCAAGTGATGACTATAACGGGGAAAATTGTTTGGACAAAAAATCAAACGGTTATTAATGAAGGCTTCTTGTCTCGCGATATTATTTGGGACGGAAAAGATGATTTTGGCGATAGAATAGGGAAAGGAGTTTATGTTTACAAACTGACTGTAAAGTCCACTTTATCAAATAAACGTGCAGAAAAAATCGAAAAACTTGTAATCCTATAGGAAAATAGTATATTTGTTAACTTTTTATAAAATGAAAATGAAAAAAATTGCAGTATTATTATTACTTACCACAATACAAATAGTTAATGCCCAAAACGCCGATGCCAGTCGAGTAATTACCACTGGAGTTCCGTTTCTTCTTATTGCTGCCGATGCTCGTGCTGCTGGTATGGCAGATCAAGGTGTGGCAACATCAGCCGATACGTATTCACAACAATGGAATCCTGCAAAATATGCTTTTGCAATAGACAAACAAGGTTTTTCAGTGAGTTATACGCCTTATTTGACTGAGCTTGTAAACGATATATCGCTAGGGCAAGTTACCTATTACAACCGTATTAATGAAAGAAGTGCCTTTGCAGGAAGTTTGCGTTATTTTGGAATGGGAGAAATCGAGTTAAGACAAAATGCAGAAGACGAAGCCCAAATTGTTAAACCATTTGAATTAGCGTTAGATGGTTCGTATGCGTTGAAGTTAAGTGAGCGTTTCTCTATGTCGGTTGCTGGTCGTTATATCCGTTCGCAGTTAAGAATTCCAGTAGGCGAAGGTTCGAGTGATGCTAAACCAGCAAGTACATTTGCATTTGATTTAGCAGGTTTTTATCAATCAGAAGAAGATGCTTATGGCGATTTCAACGGAAGATGGCGTGCTGGATTTAATTTTCAAAATTTAGGACCAAAAATCAATTATGATGCAGGTGCATCTGATGATAATAGTGCTAACTTCTTGCCAGCCAACATGAGACTTGGCGGAGGTTTTGATTTTATTTTTGATGATTACAATAAAGTATCGTTAAATCTTGAAGTGACAAAACTGTTAGTTCCAACACCTCAAAATGCTGATATTAATGGTGATGGAGTTATTTCAGGTCAGGATGAATTGGATTTAAGAGAACAAAATAACTTAGAATATAACAAAGTAAACTGGGTTTCGGGTATTTTTAAATCGTTTGGTGATGCGCCAGGTGGATTTAGCGAAGAGTTAAAAGAGTTGACTTATTCAGCTGGAGCAGAATATTTGTACCAAGACTCATTTGCTATGCGATTGGGTTATTTTCATGAAAGTCCATTAAAAGGAGCAAGACAATTTTTCTCACTTGGAGCAGGATTTAAGTATAACACAGTTAAAATAGATGTTTCTTATTTATTCTCTGCGTCAAAAGTGAAAAATCCGTTAGAAAACACACTTCGTTTCTCATTGACGTTTAACTTTGGTGATCAATACGAAGAATATTAATAAAAAATAAAGTAAAATAATTATCCAAATTTCTCTTTTGAAATTTGGATTTTTTTTCCCCTATATATAATGAAAGAAATCAGTATCAATACCTCGTTTACAGTGTATCAATCTGTTGCAGAACTTCCTCAAGACGTACAATCTTTAATGGAACAAGCAATAGAAATTAGAAAAAAAGCCTATGCGCCATATTCTAAATTTAGAGTTGGAGCAGCGCTTTTGCTTGATAATGGAAAAGTAGTTTTAGGTTCTAATCAAGAAAATGCGGCTTATCCGTCAGGACTTTGTGCAGAACGTGTAGCTATTTTTCAGTCGGGTGCAATTTATCCTGAAGCAAAAATTGTAAAAATGGCAGTTTCGGCAGCATCAGATACCAATAAAACGACTACGCCAATTCCACCATGTGGAGCATGTCGCCAATCTATTTCGGAATATGAGTTTAAACAAGAATATCCAATAGAAATTTATTTTATGGGAGAAAGTGGTGAAGTTTATTTATCGAAATCGATTTCGAATTTGTTACCACTTACTTTTGATAAAAACTTCTTGTAAAAAGGTAAAAATTACAGTTTTAAATTTTACTTCTTACTCGGAATGTTTTACTTTTGCATTCCGACGTTTTCGGGACGCAAATTTGAGTGAGGAAACTATTTGCTTTTTATTACTAGTAAGAACATTAAAAATGCGCTTTAGCGAATAATCAGATGAGAGAAATTACAAAAGATGTTTATTTAAAATGGTATGAAGACATGCTATTTTGGAGAAAGTTTGAAGACAAACTTGCAGCACTTTATATTCAACAAAAAGTTAGAGGATTTCTACACTTATACAATGGGCAAGAAGCTGTTTTAGCGGGTGCTTTACATGTTATGAATCTAGGCGGAAAAGATAAAATGATTACTGCCTATCGTAACCACGTTCAGCCAATTGGAATGGGTGTTGACCCAAGAAAAGTAATGGCAGAACTTCTAGGAAAAGTAACGGGAACATCTAAAGGAATGGGTGGATCGATGCACATTTTTTCAAAAGAACACGGATTTTATGGTGGTCATGGTATCGTTGGAGCGCAAATTCCAGTTGGTGCAGGAATGGCTTTTGCCGATAAATATTTTGAAACTGGCGGAGTAACCTTGACCTATTTTGGTGATGGTGCAGCACGTCAAGGTTCACTTCACGAAGCGTTCAACATGGCAATGTTGTGGAAACTTCCAGTAGTATTTATTTGTGAAAACAATGGATATGCAATGGGAACTTCGGTAGAAAGAACAGCGAATCATACAGATATTTGGAAACTTGGTTTAGGGTACGAAATGCCTTGTGGACCAGTGGATGGAATGAATCCAGTAAAAGTTGCTGAAGCAATGCACGAAGCCATGGAAAGAGCTCGTCGTGGCGAAGGACCAACATTCTTAGAAATGAAAACGTACCGTTACAGAGGTCATTCTATGTCGGATGCGCAATTGTATCGTTCAAAAGAAGAAGTTGATGAGTATAGAAAAATAGATCCAATTACTCAAGTGTTGGATGTTATCAAAGAAAAAAACTACGCTACTGATGCAGAGATTGAAGCGATTGACAAAAGAGTGAAAGATTTAGTAGAAGAATGCGCCACATTTGCCGAAGAATCTCCTTTCCCAGAAGCTCAACAATTGTATGATGTGGTTTACGAACAAGAAAATTATCCTTTCATTCCTCATAGATTATAATTATGGCAACAAAAATAACAATGCCGCGTTTAAGCGACACCATGACGGAAGGAACAGTTGCCACTTGGTTAAAAAAAGTAGGCGATAAAGTTTCGGAAGGCGATATTTTAGCAGAAATTGAAACTGATAAAGCGACCATGGAATTTGAATCATTCAATTCAGGTACTTTATTATATATAGGAATTAATGAAGGCGAAACAGCTGCCGTAGATTCGCTTCTTGCCATCATAGGAAAAGAAGGAGAAGATATTTCAGGATTAATTTCTGGAACAGCTACAGAAACAAAATCTGAAACTGTTGCTACAAGTTCAGAAGTGGTTTCAGAGCCATCAACTGTCACACCGAGCGCAGTTGAGGTGCCAAAAGGAGTTGTAGTGGTAACAATGCCACGTTTAAGCGACACCATGACCGAAGGAACAGTTGCTACTTGGTTGAAAAAAGTAGGCGATAAAGTTTCGGAAGGCGATATTTTAGCGGAAATCGAAACCGATAAAGCTACCATGGAATTTGAATCGTTTAATGCTGGTACTTTATTATATATAGGAATTAACGAAGGACAATCGGCACCAGTAGATAGCGTTTTGGCTATTATTGGTCCAGCAGGAACAGATATTACAGGAGTTGCTGAAAACTTTAAAAAAGGTGGAACAACAACAGCTGCACCAGCAAAAAGTTTAGAAGAAACAACTACTTCAAATGTTGCTGTGGCTTCAACAGAAGTTGCAGAAGCCGTAAAGAGTGGAAGAATTTTCGCTTCGCCATTAGCAAAACAAATAGCGAAAGACAAAGGAATTAATCTTTCTCAAGTTAAAGGTTCAGGTGAAAATGGTCGTATTACAAAAAGTGATGTGGAGAATTTCACACCGCAATCGGTTGCTCAAAGCCAAGTTGCTCAACCCGAAACTCAAAAATCGCAACCTGAAACTGTGGTAAAACCATTCGTTCCTGCAGGGGAAACTTTTTCTGAAGAAATCAAAAATTCGCAAATGCGTAAAACCATTGCGAAACGTTTATCAGAATCAATTTTTACAGCACCACATTTCTATTTAACGATAGAAGTTACTATGGACGAAGCAATGAAATCTAGAGCAGTTATCAATTCGGTTCCAGATACTAAAGTTTCCTTCAACGATATGGTAATCAAAGCCTGTGCGATGGCATTGAAAAAACATCCAAAAGTAAATTCGCAATGGAAAGAAGATGCCATTACTATTAATCATCATGTGAATGTTGGTGTAGCTGTAGCTGTTGAAGATGGATTAGTAGTTCCAGTATTGCGTTTTACCGATCAAATGAGCTTATCTCAAATTGGTGGAAATGTAAAAGATTTAGCTGGAAAAGCTAAGAACAAAAAATTACAACCAGCCGAAATGGAAGGAAGTACTTTTACGGTTTCTAACTTAGGAATGTTCGGAATTCAGTCGTTCACTTCCATTATCAATCAACCAAACTCTGCGATTTTATCAGTTGGAGCTATTGAAGAAAAGCCAGTAGTTAAAAATGGTCAAATTGTTGTTGGAAACACAATGATGTTAACTTTAGCTTGCGACCACAGAACAGTTGATGGTGCAACCGGAGCACAATTTCTTCAAACACTTAGACAGTATTTGGAAAATCCAGTGACGATGTTAGCGTAAATAAATAAAAAATCAATTTATATAAATCCTATTCAATTTGAATAGGATTTTTTTGTACTTTGGTGTGAACAAAACAATACTAAAATTTATAAATAAACAAAACTATGGGAATTTTTTCAGCCTTGTTAGGCAATGCAGGTTCGGTAAACCAAGAAGATTTAATCAAACAATATGGACAACTTTTAATTGATGGCGAAACAGTAGAATTAGGTTTTAAATTGATTAGAGATACGTTCATCTTTACCTCAAAACGATTGATTTTAATTGAAAAACAAGGAATTACAGGTTCGAAAGTAGAATACAAATCAATTGCCTATAAAAGCATAACACGATTTAGTATTGAAACCGCTGGAACATTTGAACTTGATGCCGAATTGAAAATTTGGGTTTCTAGCGAATTAAATCCTAGTGTTGTAAAACAATTTAATCGTTCGGTTAACGTTTATGATGTTCAAAAAGTTTTGGCCTATCATATTCTTTAGATTGGATAAATTTTTCCACTACTATGGTCTTTTTTTGCACCTGTAACGCTACTTAAAACGTTAATTTCTTTTCGGAGTTTCAAAATTCCGAGTAAAGCAAAAATCAACGCTTCTTTATATTCTAACGTTTTTGCATCGGGAACGACTAGATTCATTTCGGGTAAATAATTTTGCATGGATTCTAATAGAAAAGTATTGTAAGCTCCGCCGCCAGTAATCAAGATTTTTCCGCTTCTATCGGGTAAAGCAAAAGCGGTTTGTTTGGCTATATGTTTGACAAACGTATGCAATTTGTCTTCGATACTTATGTCATAGCTTTCCATTAAAGGCAGTACAACAGTTTTTACAAATTCAAATCCTAATGACTTTGGAAAAGGTTTTTGATAATAAGACAAAGCATCTAATTCTTCCATCAAGTTGAGGTCGGTTTCGCCACTTCGGGCAATTTTTCCTTTATCGTCATAAGCCAAACCTAATTTATTCGTATAAAAATTCAAAACGGTATTGACAGGCGAAATGTCGAAAGCAATTCGTTTTCCATTTTCTTCGAATGAAATATTGGAAAATCCACCTAAATTCAAACAATAATCATATTCAGAAAATAAAATTCGGTCACCAATTGGAACCAACGGCGCACCTTGTCCACCAAGTTTTACATCCTGAACTCTAAAATCGCAAACAACGGTTACGCCAACAATTTCTGCAATTTCGGGAAGATTACCTATCTGCAATGTGTAACCATTTTGAGGTTGATGCAAAATAGTATGACCATGACTACAAACGGCATCGAGATTGTTTAATTTATGTTTTTTGATAAATGATTTAATAGTATTTCCCAAGAGAAAAGTATAATCTTCGTTGAGTTTTGTTAATTCATTTGCAGAAAAATCAACAGCGACTTTCAATTTTTCTAACCATTCTGATGTATAAGCAATCGTTTCGCATTCAAGAATGTCATACTGCCATTTTTTGTTTTCATTATGAAAATGGATATGTGCTATATCAATACCGTCAAGCGATGTGCCCGACATAATTCCCAATACATTGTAACTTTCTTTAAACATATTCTAAATTTACGAAATCGTTTGAAATTTCAACTTTAATATTCTATTTTTGCCCATCAAAAATAAAGAAACAACTATCATAATCAATACATACTATGGATTTTAATTTAACCGAAGAACATTTAATGATTCAACAAGCTGCCAAAGATTTTGCTGCCGCTGAATTATTACCAGGTGTAATCGAAAGAGACGAACACTCAAAGTTTCCAACCGAACAAGTGAAAATGATGGGAGAATTAGGTTTCATGGGTATGATGGTCGATCCAAAATATGGTGGTTCAGGTTTAGATAGCGTTTCTTATGTTTTGGCAATGACTGAAATTGCAAAAGTTGATGCTTCGGCTGCCGTAATTATGTCGGTAAATAACTCTTTGGTTTGTGCAGGAATGGAAAAATACTGTTCGGAAGAGCAAAAAATGAAATATTTAGTTCCGCTAGCTAAAGGTGAAGTTATTGGCGCTTTTTGTTTATCAGAACCAGAAGCAGGAAGCGATGCTACTTCGCAAAAAACAACTGCTATCGACAAAGGTGATTACTATTTGTTAAACGGAACAAAAAACTGGATTACTAATGGTTCAACGGCTTCGACTTATTTGGTTATTGCGCAAACCGATGTAGAAAAAGGGCACAAAGGTATCAACGCATTTATAGTAGAAAGAGGTTGGGCTGGTTTTGAAATTGGTCCAAAAGAAAAGAAAATGGGAATTCGCGGAAGTGACACACATTCGCTGATGTTTACTGATGTGAAAGTTCCAAAAGAAAATAGAATTGGTGCAGACGGTTTCGGATTTTCGTTTGCGATGAACGTTTTAAATGGCGGAAGAATTGGAATTGCTTCACAAGCATTAGGAATAGCAACTGGCGCTTATGAATTGGCTTTGAAATATTCGAAAGAAAGAAAAGCATTCGGTAAAGAAATATTCAATCATCAAGCGATTGCGTTTAAATTAGCCGATATGTACGTAAAAGTTACAGCGGCAAAATTATTAGTAATGAAAGCGGCTGCAGAAAAAGACGAAGGTAAAGATATTGCACATTCTGGAGCAATGGCAAAATTATATGCTTCTGAAATCGCTTTAGAAGTGGCAAACGAAGCCGTTCAAATTCATGGAGGAAATGGTTATGTAGCTGAATACCATGTAGAACGAATGATGCGCGATTCTAAAATCACTCAAATCTATGAAGGAACTTCTGAAATTCAACGCATTGTAATTTCTAGAGGATTGATATAGTTTAGAATAGTTATAATAAAAATTAACCCTTTCAAAGAATGAACTTTGAAAGGGTTTTTTTCTTTAAAATAGTAAAAATGAAGCTCTTAATTTGGTTCTATTTTTTCGTAACGAATTATATCACATAAGCCATCATCGAAACAGGACAGTTTTAATACATTTTCTGATAAAAAATATATTTTTGAATTTCCAGGTTCAGTACTTAGACCAATTTGATTTGGATCATAAGTTAAAATTAGTTTGTTTGCATTATTAACTGAAAACATTCCAGTATATTCAAGGTTGTCAATAATTTGTTTGAAATTTTTATTTTCGTAAAAAGTAATAAAACCACCATTTTCATAAGCAGTGTACAAAGGCATATCATTTTCGTCAACAACATCAAATGAATATATTCCTTTAAATTGCCAAGTTCCAATTAATTCTGCTGGGATAGTAGTGTTTTCATTAGTGTCACTATTTGAACAACTTAGTATTGTTGTCACTGTAAAAAAAAGTAAAAATATATTTTTCATTTTATTATTATTATCATTAATTCTGCAATGATTACTTTTTGAGAAAATCTTCATTAGATTTTTTTTTAAATTGAAGATATAATTATCTACAGAAATCATAATTATCAAAATTAATCTTTTTGTTTTACTTTTTTAAAAGCTGTATTGATTTTATCAAAACTAAAAACTTTAATTTTAAATTTTTTTATTGTGACTAAAGGTTTGCTTATAAAAAACTTGTCTAGATAAATTAAAAGCGATTCTAAAATCAATTATATTTATGAAGGAACTTCAGAAATTCAACGCATTGTAATTTCAAGAGGATTGACTTTGTAAAAAAAAAATGCTCATAATTGAAACCCTTTCTTTTTTAATGGAAAGGGGTTTGTTTTTTTTATACTTTTACTAAAGATTTTGTTTTTATGTACGACGAATTAAAATATTGGTATTTGCGTGACCATAAATTGTTTTGGACATTGAGCATGTCACAAATCAAACAGTTGTGTATTATAACGGGTTTTAAAAAAGCTAACAAAGGCGATATTATTTATTTTTCATCGTCAGATTTGCCACGAATTTATTTGCTAAAAAAAGGAAACATTAAAATAGTTTCTGTGGATGAAGAAGGCAACGAAACTATAAAAGAAATTCTTCAAAAAGGAGATTTATTTGGCGAATTGTCCTTAGAAAATGATGGCGACGTCAATGAATATGCTAAGGTTTTAACCGATGAAGTTTCAATTTGTAGTTTTTTATTATCGGATTTTGAAGATTTATTGGTTCGAAATCCATCACTAGCGTTGTCTTACACCAAGTTTGTTGGACTGAAAATGAAACGTTTTAAGAACAATTATTCCAATTTGGTTTCCAAAGACGCAAGAACCAGATTGATTTCATTTATAAAAGATTGGGCAGAACGCGAAGGAATTCAGGAAGGAAAAAAATATACAATTAGTAATTATTTAACCCAAACCGATATCGCTCAAATCATTTGTACTTCTAGGCAAACCGCCACTTTATTGTTAAATGAATTGGAAGAAAAAAACCTTATTTACTACAACAGAAAAGAAATTATTATTGAGGATATCAGTAAATTATAGCTTTCTTACTCCTTTTGTAAAGTAGCCGACAAAACTTAAATAGGTCTTTTTTTAAGTTTGTATCAATAAAATGATACAGCTATGAAAAAACTATTTTTTATTTTATCGATTTTGGTTCTTTTTTCTTGTGAAGAAGAAGGAATTCTTACTAAAAATGTAGGACAAGTTCCAGTTAATGAAGAACTTGCGGTACTAAAATACAGTGGTACTTTTGAAACTACTTCGGGAATTTCAGGTGAAGGAAAAACAAAAATTTTTCTCGAAGGAAATCAATACAAATTGATTCTCGAAGACTATTCTATTGAAAACGGTCCCGATTTGAAAGTCTATCTTTCCAAGACAAACTCTCCAGATGATTTTGTAAACTTGGGCAACCTAAATCCAGCTGCAGTTTATTTGATACCAACATCGGTTAATATGACCGAATATCCATTTGTTTTAATTCATTGTCAGCAGTATAACCATCTTTTTGCCATAGCGCAATTAGTTCAAAACTAGTAAAATGAAAACACTAAAATTTGGAATTGTACTATTTTTTGTAACCTCGTTTTTACATGCGCAAGGTTGCAGCGATGCAGGAATTTGTTCTATTGGAAAAGCATTTCAAGAAGAAACAAAAACGTTTAAAAACAGCTTTGAAATCAATTCAATACTTGGTCAAGGCGATGGAAATGTGTCCATTTTTACACAAACGCTATCGTACACAAGAAAATTCACGGAGCAATTTTCTCTGGGTTCGCGAGTTACTTACAATCTTGCTAACGGCAATTTTGGAACTCGTGGTCAGTTTGGCGATGCTTATTTAATAGGAAATTATCAGTTTAAAGAAAAAAACAACAAGCAATGGAGTGTTTTGTTGGGTTGGAAATTTCCATTCACAACAGCTAATGCAAAGATTAACAATGTTTCATTGCCAATGGATTATCAAGCAAGTTTGGGAACATTTGATTTGTTTCTCGGAACAAATTTGAATTACAAAGCTTGGGATTTTAATTTAGCGGTTCAAATTCCGGTGTTCAATAACAACAAAAACTCCTATTTTGATGAACTTTCTGTTTCCGATGATTTTCCTACCACGAATTTATTTGAAAGAAAATCGGATGCACTTTTCAGAACAATTTATACCTTAAAAACAACCAATAACAAGTTTTTATTCAAGCCGAATGTTTTATTTATTTATCATTTAGGCGAAGATACTTTTGAAAATCAGTTTAGCAACAGAGAGACAATCAAAGGTTCTGACGGATTAACCATCAACGGAAATTTGATTGGTATTTACAACATCAACTCAAAAAACAGCATTGAACTCTCAGTGGCAACACCTTTTGTAGTTAGAGATGTTCGTCCAGATGGATTGACTAGAAGCTTTGTTTTAGGATTGAATTATCGGTTTTTATTTTAATTCAAGTCAAATGTAAACTAGCAGACAAAGTGACTTTGGAAGCCAATTTATCTTTGTATTATAAAATTTTAAAACAATTTAGTATCATGAAAAACATTTTTTTATTGACCATTGCTTTCCTTTCAATGACAACATTTGGTCAAAATGCCGCTAAAAGAATTAGCAATTATAATTTAGAAAAAAAAGTAGCCATTCAAGGTTATGATCCAGTAGCTTATTTTGTTCAAAAGAAAGCGGTAAAAGGAAAGTCAACTCTAGCTTCAACACATGATGGTGTTGTTTATTATTTTTCAAGTCAAGCCAATAAAGATTTATTTTTAAAAAACCCATCAAGTTATGAGCCGCAATATGGTGGTTGGTGTGCTTTTGCGATGGGCGATTATGGCGAAAAAGTAGAAATCAATCCAGAGACTTTTAAAATTATTGACGGGAAATTGTATCTGTTTTACAATGCGTTTTTTAATAATACACTCAAGAGTTGGAATAAAGACGAAACCAATTTGAAGAAAAAAGCAGATACTAATTGGAAAAAAATATACAACTAAACCAATGAAAAACACTTTATTTATTTGGATTATTAAACTTGTAGCGGTTATAATCTTACTACAAACATTATATTTTAAATTCACTGCTGCACCCGAAAGTGTCTATATTTTTAGTACACTAGGAATAGAACCTTTTGGAAGAATTGGTTCGGGAATTGTAGAATTAATTGCCTCTATTTTAATCTTAATTCCAAGAACAACTTTGCTTGGTGCAGTTTTAGGATTCGCAACGATGCTTGGTGCTATTTTTTCACATATATTTGTACTTGGAATTGAGATTCAAAACGATGGAGGAACATTATTTGTCTTAGCAGTAATTACACTTTTGTGTTGTTTAATTTTAATTTTTAATCAAAAAGATAAAGTTCCGAATTTGTTACGACTAGAATTCTAAAACCAGTGCAGTCTTTAAATCGTAAATAACACTATTAAACAATTTATTTCCATATGTTGATTGCCTCTATAACCAAAACATTAAACGAACTTTTAGATTTATTGTCGCAAATTTCAGATACTGATTATTCTTGTCCTTGTCATCAATTAAGCAATGCAACCATTGGAGAACATACACGACATAGTATTGAAATGTTTCAATGTCTTGAAAATCAATATGAAAACGGAATAGTGAATTACGATATTCGAAAAAGAGATTATCATATTCAAACCAATACGGATTTTGCTCAAAAATGCATTTTGCAAATTCTAAATCAAATTGAAAAACCAAACAAATCGCTTCAATTGCAACAAATCATTGATGGTGAAGAATTATTAATCGATACCAACTATAATCGCGAATTGTTGTATAATTTAGAACATTGTATTCATCATCAAGCCTTAATAAAAGTGGCAGTTATTCAATCAGAAACAATTAAAATTGATGAAAATTTTGGCGTTGCACGTTCTACAATCGAATACAGAAAACAATGTGCACAGTAAGTTTTGTTTCTTCCAATGGCAAAACCATCATTACGTCCAATCGTGATGAAAAGGTACTCAGACCATCAGCCATTGAACCCAAAAATTATCAAATTAATACTAAGAATGTTTTTTTTCCAAAAGATCCAAAAGCTGGCGGAACTTGGTTTGCTGTAGATGAAAATTCCAATGTTCTAGTATTACTCAATGGTGCCGAAGAAAAGCATATTCTCAAAGAAAAATACAACAGAAGTAGAGGTTTAATTGTGCTTGAGTTGATAGGTGAAACTTCGCCTTTAGAAATGTGGCAAACTATTGATTTAGAAAATGTTGAACCCTTTACGTTGGTGCTTTTTGAAGACCAAAAGTTATACCAATTGCGCTGGAATGAAATCGAAAAAACTACTCTAGCATTAGATGTCACTCAAAATCATATTTGGTCATCATCAACGTTGTATTCGGCAGCAATTAGAGAAAAAAGAGCCAATTGGTTCAATACTTTCCTAGACACGAAGCCAGAAGTAAACGAAGCGGAACTATTTAATTTTCATCGCTATACCGAAGAAGAAAATACAGAACATGGTTTAGTTATCAATCGGAATGATGCGCTAAAAACACTTAGTATAACTCAAGCAGTAGTTGAAAAGAATAAAGTTCAAATTTCACATTACGATTTGATGAAAAATGATTCGTTTAACCATGCTTTTATCATTATTTAATGAAATTATTTTTCCACAAATTGTTCCATTGGGAATATTGGCCTTTTCAAATTGTTTACATTCCGATTTATTTTCTTTGGGCATTTTATGCGATAAAAGCACGAACGATTTTCTTCTTCAATGCTAGTAATCCAACCATGAAAAACGGCGGATTTATTATGGATAGTAAGAAAGAAATTTATGGTTTAATTCCGCAGAAATTCTATCCCAAAACAGATTACATTAAAGAAGATTTACCTTTTGAGGAAGTCGAAAATATACTAAAAAAATCAAAAATTGATTTTCCTTTTATAACCAAACCAGATATTGGTTTACGCGGTTCGGCAGTGAAAAAAATTCAGAATATAGAAGACTTAAAAAACTACCACACGAAAGCAAATTTTGATTATTTACTCCAAGAATTAATTCCTTTCCCAAATGAAGTTGGTATTTTCTATGTTCGTTTTCCAAATGAATTGCACGGAAAAATTACAGGAATTGTTGCCAAAGAATTTTTAATCGTTGAAGGCGATGGGAATGCAACCATTTTAGATTTAATTCTAAAAAATCCAAGATATGAACTCCAATTAAACGCATTGATGAAAGAATATGGTTGGGGTTTGAATGAAATTTTACAAAAGGGTGAAAAACGCAATTTAGTTCCTTATGGCAATCATGCTCGCGGTGCTAAATTTTTGGATTACAGCCATTTGATTTCTGAAAAATTGACTAAAGTTATTGATGAAATGTGTCTGCAAATGAATGAATTTTACTTTGGTCGCATGGATGTAATGTACAATTCTTGGGACGAACTTGAAGAAGGCAAAAACTTTCTGCTTGTAGAAGTGAACGGTGCAGCAAGCGAACCAACCCACATTTATGATCCAAAGCATTCCATCTTTTTTGCTTGGAAAGAATTAGCCAGACACATTTCGTATATGTATAAAATTAGTGTTCAAAATCACCAACGTGGTTTTCCGTATCTTACTCATAAAGAAGGAATGAAACAATATCGTTTGCATTTAGAACAGAGTAAAAAAATAGTTAATTTTTAATTTGTAAAGCATTTTTATGTCATTCCGACGAAGGAGGAATCTCATAATTTTATTTTTTTTGATGTGATTTCTCCTTCGTCGAAATGAAAAGTTAGTTTAAAAAAGTGTGATAAAAATAAAAAACATATTCATAGGATTTTTAATCAGTTTCATTGGTTCAATTCCGTTGGGCTATTTGAATGTTGTTGGATATGATGTTTTTAAAAAATTTGGTATTAAAGAAACAGTATTTTATCTGTTAGGTGTAATTTCGATTGAGTTTTTTGTAATTTATTTTACTTTGTTATTTGCTAATCAGTTAATTGCTAATCAGAAACTGCTAAAATTTATCGAAGGATTTTCAGTTGTTTTTATGTTTGTTTTGGCTTTTGTTTTCTATACAAGCGCTTCTTCAGAAACGACAAATCCATCTGTTTTAGAACGATATGTAAACTATTCTCCGTTTGTAGTAGGATTGATTTTGAGTAGTTTAAACTTTATCCAAGTTCCGTTTTGGACGAGTTGGAATTTGTATTTATTGAATGGAAATTTTATCGAAATTTCTAAAAATAAAAAATATTTCTACGTTTTTGGAACTGTTTTTGGAACATTTTCAGGAATGCTAGTTTTGATTTTTTCACTTAACTACCTAACTTTAGAATTTGAATTCTTTAAACTGTTTTTATTCCAGTTTATTATTCCTATCGTTTTTGTAATATTGGGAATTTTTCAAGGATTTAAGTTTTATAAAAAATATTGTAAGTAGTTTGAGATGTTTTTATCCTATATATTTTTTATACACTTCTATCAATCCTGAATACCATTCTACTTTTTCATAATGAAATTCAATGGCAATTAGATTGTTTCTTTTTTTAATAATGCATTTTCCAGTAACATTAGCTTGATTGCCATTGATAGTATATTTAGTGTTGTCTTGCAATTTATTTTCAGTAAAAAGCGAATATACTTTTTGAGCAATTTCTTCTCTAATAGTTGGCTTGGAATTAAATGTACTAATGATGACTACATTTTTGGAACTTTTAGCAATTAATTCCATTCCGTTGTAGCCATAATAGTAGGTTTGGATTTTTTTGCCGTCTTGTGCAAAAGCGATTTGAGTTAGCAAGAAAATGCTAAGAACCATTTTTTTCATTAGTAGTTAGTTGAGTGGGTTGGTGTTACAATAGTATAAAATTAATTTTATCATTGCAATTTTTTTTCGCATTATTTAAACTAAAAAATCTTACTTAATATGTCAAGTCTTGCTGTTTAACGATTTTGAATGTTTTTTAGCGGAATTATTTGGTTTAAAAGTAAGTTTAAGTTTATGATTTTTAAATAAAGACATAAAAAAACCGTCTCGTTATAACGCGACGGTTTTTACTTGAACTAATAATTTCTTTTTCTACTAATAGTAAGTATAGCGTCTTACTTTTGCTATGTATTTAGCCAAACGAATTACTTGATGACTATAACCGTATTCGTTGTCATACCAAACATACATTACGATGCTTTTTCCATCGGGAGAAACAATCGTAGCATTGCTATCATAAATGGATGGTTGCGCAGATCCAACTATATCTGATGAAACCAATTCGTTGTTTAATGAATATCTGATTTGTTCTACAAGATTGCCTTCTAAAGCATATTTTTTCATGATTGAATTTACTTCTTCTAGTGAAGTTTCTTTTTCAACTTCTAAATTCAAAACAACCAACGAACCATTTGGAACAGGAACACGAATAGCATTTGAAGTTAATTTTCCAGCTAAACTCGGTAATGCTTTTGCAACAGCACTTCCAGCACCAGTTTCGGTGATAACCATGTTTAATGCTGCTGAACGACCACGACGGTATTTTTTGTGCATATTGTCAACCAAATTTTGGTCATTAGTATAAGCATGTATCGTTTCGATATGACCTTTTACCACGCCAAGCGTTTCTTCGATAACGGCTAAAACTGGCGTAATAGCATTGGTTGTACACGAAGCGGCTGAATAGATAGTTACATCGTCAGGATTATAATCTTCGTGGTTAACACCATAAACAATGTTTGGAATACCTTTTCCTGGTGCTGTTAATAATACCTTTTCAACACCTTTTGAAGTTAAATGTCTTTTCAGAGCTTCTTCTGTGGTATATGCACCAGTATTGTCGATTAATAATGCATCGTCAATTCCATATTGAGTATAATCAATTTCTTCGGGAGAATTTGCAGTAATGATGTGAACGGTTGTTCCGTTGATAATTAACGCATTGTTTTCGATATCAGCAGAAACCGAACCTTCAAAATCGCCGTGAACCGAATCGTATCGTAATAATGAAGCTCTTTTTTCTAAAAGAACGGCATCATTTTTATCTCTAGTAACGATTGCTCTAAGACGAAGTTGTTGTCCTTTTCCAATTTTGCTCATCATTTCGCGAGCTAACAATCGACCAATTCTACCAAAACCATACAGTACAACGTCTTTTGGTTTTTGGATTTTAAACTCTTTGGCATTTCTTAATTTGTCGATAACAAAAGCTTTGCTATCGTTGTATTTATTATCTTCTAAATGATATTCATAAGTCAATTTTCCAATGTCAATTCGCGATGGCGGTAAATCTAGATTTTGAATAGCTTGTGCAATTTCAACAGAATCAAAAATATTGATTGGTTTGTTTACGAATTCGCATGCATATTCGTGAAAATTAATGATGTCACTAACGTTTCTATCGATTAATTGATTTCTAAAAAGAACTAATTCAATGGATTTGTCGTACCATAAATCGCTAATGATTTTAATTAGTTCAACGCCTGCCTTTCGACGATCAGCTTGAAAGGATAATTCTTTTTCGTATGAATTGTGATTACTCATAAAAAGATAAGTTTAAGTTGTGTGAATTAAATTTTGGCGCAAAAATAGTATAATCAAGTTACTAACGAAAACGATTTCGTTAAAATTTTTAAATAAAAAAAACCAACCCACGAATGGATTGGTTTTTCAACCTTTTATACTTAACTTTTATTGGATAATAACTTGGGATAATTGTCCCATTCTGTTAATCATTTGAATGCTAATACTTTTATCTTCACCTTTTCTATTTAAAAAAGTAGAAATGGTTTCTACATCAGTTGCTTTTTGATCATCAACTTTTAAAATAATATTTCCTTTCAATTGATTCTGATAAGGTTTCAAAGCATCGCTGGTTACATCTTTGATTTTTACGCCATAATCAATCCCGTATTTCTTTTTGTCTGAGGAATTAATATCTTCCAATTCTAAACCTTTGAATTCGGTGTTGAATAACTCTTTTTTGACCAAAGTAACTGGAACAACTTTTGTTTTTCCATCGCGAACAAAGGTAACTTGTACTTTGTCATCTGGTCGTTTTGAATTGATGTAACCTGATAATTCAGCAAAAGTGTTTATTTTTTGATTATCTAATTTTTTAATGATATCGCCTTTTTGCAAACCTGCTTTTTCGGCTCCTGAATTTTTAGAAACGCTACTTACATAAAATCCTTCGGTTTCTTCAATGCCAATTTCTTTGGAAACTTTGCTGTTCAGTTCGCCACCTTCAACACCTAGAATTCCTCTTTGAACGTTTCCATATTCCATTAAATCTTCGATGATTTTTCTAGTAATATTTGAAGGAACAGCAAACGAGTAACCAGCATAACTTCCTGTTGGTGATGAAATCATAGTGTTAATTCCAACCAATTCGCCACGAGTGTTAACCAAAGCACCGCCAGAATTTCCAGGATTTACAGCGGCATCAGTTTGAATAAACGATTGAATTCCGCGTGTGTCAAGATTTCTGGCTTTCGCCGAAACAATTCCGGCAGTTACCGTTGAATTCAAATTATAAGGATTTCCAACCGCTAAAACCCATTCGCCAACTTTCACAGCATCAGAATCGGCAAAAGTGGAATAAGGTAATTTTTCATCGGCATCAATTTTTAACAGTGCAATATCCATTTTAGAATCGGTTCCAATGAGTTTTGCTTTGTATGATTTGTTGTTGTTTAGTGTTACTTCTAGTTCGGTTGCGTCTTTAATCACGTGATTATTGGTTACAATATAACCATCTTCCGAAATGATAACGCCCGAACCAGTTCCAACTTGTTCTTGTTGTTGTCCGCCGCGCGAACCATAAAAATATTCTAATATTGGATTGTATACCGTTCTAACCGAAACATTTTTTACGTGAACAACCGAGTGAACTGCGTTTTCGGCAGCTGCAGTAAAATCGATAGCTTCACCGTTTAAACCAACCGTTCTTCCAAATGAATTGGTTGAAGTTGTTACAATTGAATTTCGATTGTCTTTTTCGATAAATAATTTGTATGCGCCAAGAGTCGTTGCGCCACTAAGTAAAGAAACTAAAAATAAACTCGATAACTGTTTCATTGTGTTTACTATTTTTGAATTATTTTAAAGTAAAATTATAATTTTAACAAATCTGACAAATATCTTTTAACGCTCGTTTAACAGAGTTTAACTTCTCTTTAATATTTCATATCTTTATACCATGAAAATTAAGTTTTATAAATATCAAGGAACAGGCAATGACTTTGTCATGATTGATAATCGTCAAAATATTTTTTCCAAAAATAATACCAAATTAATTGAAGAATTATGTGATAGACGTTTTGGCATTGGTGCTGACGGTTTGATTTTATTAGAAAATGACAATTCGACAGATTTTAAAATGGTTTATTACAATTCTGATGGAAACGAAAGCTCAATGTGTGGCAATGGCGGACGATGTTTAGTAGCTTTTGCTAAAAAAATGAATGTGATAAACAACGAAACTACTTTTATTGCAACCGATGGTTTACATCATGCTACCATTTCTGAAAACGGAATTGTTTCACTACAAATGAAAGACGTTGACCAAATAAATATTCAATCGGATTATGTTTTTTTAAATACTGGTTCTCCACATCATGTAACGTTGGTTGAAGATTTGGAACATTTTGATGTAGCAACTAACGGAGCTAAAATCCGTTACAGCGATTTGTATGGAAAAGCGGGAAGCAACGTTAATTTTGTTAATCAAATTAACGAAAATCATTTTGCCGTTCGAACCTATGAACGTGGAGTAGAAGATGAAACCTTGTCATGTGGAACTGGCGTAACTGCGGTTGCGATTGCTATGAATGCTATAGGAAAAACAACAGCAAACCAAATCGAATTGGATGTTCAAGGTGGAAAACTAGAAGTTTCTTTTGAAAAAAACAATGGAGTTTACAGTAACGTGCATTTAATTGGTCCAGCGACTTTTGTTTTTGAAGGCGAAGTTGATTTTTGATTGAAGAATAACGATTGATGATTTTAGATTTTTATAAATGACAACTTTAAAAGGACAAAATATTTATCTGCGTGCGCTTGAACCCGAAGATTTGGAGTTTGTTTATGCCATAGAAAACGATGAAACCATATGGGAAGTTAGTAATACGCAAACACCTTACAGCAAATTTCTCATCAGACAATATCTAGAAAATGCACATCAAGATATTTATGAAGCTAAACAACTTCGTTTAGCTATTTGTAAAAATCAAACTTCAGAAGCTATTGGTTTGATTGATTTATTTGATTTTGATGCCAAAAATAAACGTGCTGGCGTTGGCATTATTATTCAAAATGAAATCGATAGAAATTCGGGTTTTGGTAAAGAAGCACTTTCATTAGTGATAGAGTATTCGTTCAAACAATTGCAATTGCATCAATTATATGCCAATATTGGAACCGAAAATATAGCCAGTATTTCACTTTTTACTACATTTGGGTTTCAAAAAATAGGAACAAAAAAAGATTGGAATTTGCACAACAGAAAATTCTCTGACGAAGCATTATTTCAATTAATCAATCAAAAATAGAAATCATTTACAATGCAAAAATCAAAAGTTATTAAAGTCATCATCGGGCTTTTTTTAGTAGCCGTTTTGGCTGTTTTTTTTCTTTTTTTTACCAATAATACACAACTCGAAAAAGAAGAGTTTTTTGTTGAAATTCCAACAGGTTCAACCTATGATGATGTCAAGAAAATCATTTCGCCTTATGTAAAAAGCATGAGCAGTTTTGAAATCATGGCAAAACTACGTTCGTATCCAGACCATGTAAAACCAGGACGATTTTTACTAAAAAAAGGCATGAATACCTTTCAAATAGTTGGTGCGATGCGAAGAAATGTTCCAGTGGATTTGGCTTTTAATAATCAAGAACGATTGGAAAATCTTTGCGAACGATTGAGTTCTCAAATTGAACCTGATACAACAAAATTATTGGCGGCGTTTAGAGATACTGATTTTTTACAAAAAAATGGTTTTTCAAACGAAACTGTTTTTGCCATGTTTTTGCCAAATACCTATCAAGTATATTGGAATATTTCGGCAGAAAAATTTAGAGATAAAATGCTCGAAGAATACAATAAATTTTGGAACAAAGACCGAATTGCCAAAGCCACAGCGCTTAATTTAACTCCAGTTCAAGTAATAACTTTAGCATCTATTGTACAAAAGGAATCTGCTAAAAAGAGTGAACGACCAACCGTTGCAGGTGTTTATCTGAATAGATTAGCAAAAGAAATGCCTTTGCAAGCTGATCCAACCGTAATTTATGCTTTAAAATTAAGAGACAACGATTTTAACCAAGTGATTAAACGTGTTTTGTATAACGATTTGTTCATCGCTTCACCTTATAATACCTATCAAAATACAGGTTTGCCTCCAGGACCAATTGCAATGCCTGATGTTGATGCTATTGATGCGGTTTTAAATGCCGAGAAACACGACTATATCTATTTTTGTGCAAGTGTTGAAAAATTTGGTTATCATGTTTTTGCCTCTACATATGAAGCACATCAAGTAAATGCAAAAAAATATTCTGAATGGATGAACGCTCAAGGAACGAAAAGATAATGTTAAAATAGTTGAAAATTAGCTAAATAAATGTAAATTTGAATAAAAAGCAGTATGACGATTATCATCAAAAATAAGACTTCCAAAATAGAACTTGAAAAATTATTGTTGAAGTTTGCAAAATCTAAATCTAAAAAATCTTTAAGAAATGTTTTTGGTAAAAATACTATTAAAGGTGACGCACTTTCTATTCAAAAAAAGATGAGAAATGAATGGGATTGATTTTTTTACTTTTATTGAAAACAGTTAAAATACTTTGATGAAATTAAATTATTTTTTACTGGTCTTTTTATTGAATTTTTTTACTGTCTTTTCCCAAAATAACTTCGATAATTTTTTCAAACCTTCCGATAGTTTACATAAAAAACGATTGAATACCGTTATTGTTTCTGAAGCGGTCATTGGTTCAGCGACTTTGATTGCTTTAAATCAAGCTTGGTATGCCGATTATCCGCGTTCTGATTTTCATTTTATTAACGATAATGCCGAATGGTTGCAAATGGACAAAGCTGGACATGTTTTTTCGGCTTATCATTTGGGAAGTTTTGGTGCCAATGCTTTGAAATGGTCTGGTGCCGATAAAAAATCACAACTACTTTATGGTTCAACATTAGGATTAACGTTTCTAACTGCGGTTGAGGTTTTCGATGGATTTTCGGCAAATTGGGGTGCATCGCTTGGAGATGTTGCAGCCAATGTTTCGGGAACAGCATTGTTTGTTTCACAAGAATTACTTTGGGATGAACAGCGAATTGTACCGAAGTTTTCTTTTCACACAACGCCTTATGCATCCTCAAGACCAAATGTTTTAGGCAGTTCTTTTTCGGAACAAATCTTGAAAGATTACAACGGTCAAACCTATTGGTTATCCGCAAATATTCATTCGTTTTTTAAATCTTCAAAAGTGGTTCCAAAATGGCTAAACGTTGCTGTTGGTTATGGAGCAGAAGGCATGATTACTGGTAAAGATGAGTTTGTTAACACTGTTTTTCTTCCAACTGATAAAAGATACCGACAATTTTACTTGAGTTTGGACGTTGATTTGACCAAAATTGAGACAAAATCTCATTTTATTAAGACAATTTTAACAGTTTTTAACACCATTAAAATTCCCGCTCCAACGTTTGAAATCAAGGGTTTAGGCGGAACGAAATTTCATTGGGTGTATTTTTAAGTGGTTGATATTCAGATTTATATTTTTTAGTTGTATCTTTGCGCCAGAAATTTCATGTCGGTGACAGCGCTTGAGAAATTAAATTTGATGATAAAAAAAGGTATATTTTACACCTCTATCCTACTAACAGTTGCTTTTATAAGTTCAGGTTTTAAACCTCATAATTCCCAAATCTCAGACTGGTTTTTTGCTGATAATGACGAAGGATTACTTTATGTGTTTCCGTCGCAGAAAAGCGATGATTATACTAATTTAAACGTTCCGTTTACCGGCAAGTTTTTTATTGGCTACAAAGAGGCTATCGCTTTTAAAGAATCACAAGGGAAATACCATAAAGTCAATACGCTTGGCTATTTAGGTAAGTATCAGTTTGGTTCAGAAACGCTTAAATCTATTGGTGTTAACGATAGTTTGCACTTTTTGAACAATCCAAAACTTCAAGAAAAAGCATTTGTTACCTTGCTTTCTAAGAACAAATACGAACTGCGAGATTACATTACTAAATATGAAGGTAAAGTAATTAACGGCATAAAAATCACCGAATCGGGGATTTTAGCTGCAGCACATCTTGGTGGTATTGGTTCGGTTAAAAAATTCTTTAAAACCAATGGCGCAAGAGTGAAAAAAGATGCTTATGGAACTTCAATCCAAAAGTACTTGCGTGATTTTGCTGGTTATGAAACTCATACAATTCCTGCAGTTAAGAACGCGAAGGTGAAGTAGTTGTCACAAAACTTAAAATCGATACTCCATTTTTAGTAATACATATCTTGGTTGTAATCGATATTCGGTTTTAGAAATGCTAATGTCGTTGATGCTATAATTTCTAAATGTTTTGGTATTAAAGAGATTGTTGCCAGAAAGAGAAAAGGTTAGTTTATTTTCTTTTACAATATAACGAGTTTCTAAATCAAGGAAATAGTATTTGTTGTTTTCTCGGTCTAAATTACCAAAAAAGTAGCGTTCAGTTTGTAATTGAACATTGAATTTTGGGTTGAAAATAAAAGATAAATCCAGAAAACTCATATTGTTGGTAAACGAGTTTTCGATAGTTGTTTTTACTTGATTATAATTCCATTTTGAACCTAAATGATAATTAAAAAATCCTTTAAAACCCGAACGCAATTCTAATCCATAATCAGCATTCAGGTTTTTTATTTCCCTTAAATTAGAATTGTTAACTATGTTTTTAGAATTGGTTTTTGTCGTTCCAAGATTGATTTTTAAATTGGATTTGATGGTTTTAAAATAGTAATCAATAGTTGTTGAAATTGATAAAAACTCACGGTCTTTTAGGATAATTTTTTCCGATTGTGAGTAGTTTTGAGCAATAACGGAATTTGTGCTGTAAAAATCATTGCTTTTGGAATACATCATAAAAGTATTGGCAAAAAAGCGATCACCCCAATTTCCGAAGGTGTAATTTAAAATAGCGCTTGATGAATTCAATTGATTAAATTCGTCTAATCCTTTTGAAAACGAGCGGAAACCTGTTTGTACAAAACCTGAATAAACATCTAAAACACTTGTGTTTGTTGTAGTATAAGAATAGGATGTTACGAGTTTGTTTTTCTTATTAATTTCCCAATCTAAGCCAATTTTTGGAACAATAAAGAAAGGATTTTGATTGGATTTTAGCCCAAAGTTTTCTGTTTGATTGAATAAATGATGAAAATCAGATTGTGTGACTAAAGTATATTTGCCGAGCTTAAAACGGTACTTTGTAGAAAAGTATAAATCATTCGAGGTATAAGTCAATCTGTTTTGATAATCATCAGGAAAAACAAGAGAATTATCGTTGTTTAACAATTGAAAGCGAGTGTCTAAATTGTCTATTCGTAATTGATTTCCAAGTTTAATTTCCAGTAAGTCGCCGTTTTTCTTTTTGTCTAAAATATGAGCTTCAACTCCTGCAAATTGCATTTTATTTTGGCTGTATTGCTTGGTGTTAGTAGCATTTTCTGGGAATAAATCTTCAAAAATAAACTGATTTATAGAATAGTTTTGAGGTGTTTTTTCGCTAATATATCTACCCGAAAGAAGGAAAACTTTGTTTTCTTTGAATTTATTGGTAAAAACAATTTTTTGGTCAAACAACTGATTGTTGTTTTTTAATTTTTCATTCAGTAAGTCGTTATTAAATAATAGATTACTTCTGTTTTTTTCGTTGGTTTTGTTAAATTTTCCAGTGTATTCCAGTGTTTTGTTTTTTGATATATCATAAATCAAATCAATTTTTCCAAAACCTGTAATTTGAGTTTTTCTGCCAATGAAATCTTCTGTGTTTTCAAAAGATGTTGTTCCGATGGAAAAGGATTGAAAACTGTTTCTGAAAAAGTCATTTTCATCAGTATTTAAAAACCCGAGTGTTTTTAGTTTTACTTTTGGAGAAAGTGTGAAGATACTATTCAAAGATAACATTTCGGCATTATTGAAATTCACTCTTTTGGGTTTAAGATTGGGTTTGTCCATTCCTATACTTAATAGAGTAGAAGCTGATTGGTCATCGCCAATGCTTGCTGGTTCGTTAAAACGATATGGACGAATTAAATGGTTAACATCTCCAGTTGCATCATAGCCAATATTGTTGAGGTTGGTTAAAAAATAGTATTTGGATTTTTTACCAAAGTTCATCAAGTTTCCTTTTACTTCATATCGATTTTCAGAAAATAATCCGTAGCCCAAAGTTGTATTTCCAAACCATTGTCGTTTATAATCTTCTTTTAAGGTTAAGTTAAGCGCAACTTTATCGCTGTTTTCAATTCCTTTTAAGTGTTTGTTGTTGGAATAATGTTGGTATAATTCAACTTTTTCGATTGGATTTACGGGCATATTTTTAGTAAGTAGTTTGTATCCTTTTTCAAACATGTCATCGCCGTCGATCATTACTTTTTCAATCTCTTGATTACCTACTTTTATTGTTCCATTATCATCAATATTTAATCCAGGTATTTTTTTTAGTAAGTCTTCAACCACTTGTTCATTACCTTGTAGAAATGCAGAAGTTAAAAAAGTTATGGTATCTTTTTTTATAGTTATTGGCTTTTCAGCATGAATGATAACTTCGTTAAGTTCGGTAGTTTTTGATTTTAATGTAAAATCAAAAATTTTATTTTCGTTGTTATTGATGATGATGTTAACTTTTTTTTGTTCAAACCCCATTGAGTTTGCCGATAAAATAAATTCACCTTTTTTATCAGTGTTTAATGAATATTTTCCAAAAGCATCAGAGTAAGTATAAGCAATAATTTTTTCCGAATTATCTTTTAGGATAATGCTAGCCGAAGGAATGGTTTCGGATTTTTCATTCTTAACAACTCCAGTGATTTTGTTTTGAGAATGAACCGATAAAAATAGTAGCGTAAAGATAAAAGTGATGGTTATTTTCATTCTTCCCATTCAAATTTTATTTCTCTTCCGCCAGTAGTTTCGGTTTTTAAAATTTTAGCACCTCTTTCAACATATTTTAAAATCATTTGATTAGCCATTTCATTTTTAGATTTTTCATTTTCTTTTATAAATTCTTCTAACGAAATTTTTTTTATATGAGGTTCTGCTTCTATGTTAGTCTCAGTTTCACTGGTTGCAACTTTTGTTGCTGTCCACGAAAAAGAATTGGTTTCATCATAAGCTTCCAAAATTGCTCCTGGCAAATTATTAAATTTCCATGGACCAATGTCTATAGGTATCTGTAAAGTGAACCAAGCATAGTAATTCCTTCCTCTGAAAGTAGTACTGGCTTTATAACAGATATAGTTTGAAACTTTTTTAGTCTCATCACTGATATTCCAGTTCATTTTTTGAAAAGGTTCAAAATAAATAATTTTCTTATCTTTTATATAATCAATGTTTAATAAAGTGTCTTTTACTTTGTTATATAGTTGATATCTAGGTTTTTTTTCGGTGTTGTTACCCAAAAATACTTGGTTTCTATATGATCCATCTTCGTCCATTTTTTCTTCATCTGATTTTTTTTCGTTTTGAATTTCTACATAAAAAGAATTTGCAGCATTATTGAAAGTTAATGTTCCTTTTCTGTTCAGAAAGTTTAGAGTAACATTATATTCTATCGAATAAGTTTGTGAAAATGTAAGTAATGGAACTATTGATATGATAAAGATTGTTTTTTTCATAAAACTAAAGACATAATGAACTCTAGTTTTTTAGTAACTAGAGTTCATAGTTAAAAATTATCCTAGAATTTCTTTACAGCTTTTGCCTTCAACTAGTACATAAATTGTTTGACTAGTTCCATCCTCAAATTGAAATGTAATTTTGAGGAGACAATCAACAACTTTAGTTTTATTATCAGAGTTAAAATTCGTGTCTTTAAAAATTATAGAATAGTCTGTGGAATAAGTGTCTAAAGAAGCAATTAATTCAGTAGCTTCTTTGTAATCAATTTTTTTTAATTGGTTTTGACTGTTTGCAAAAGCAAACGAACCGATTAGCATAAATGCTAAAGAAAACATTATTTTTTTCATCGTTATTATATTATTTTACACAATTAAGGACTTGTGTGGTTAGATTTCGTCCTTTTGCTATTTTATTGTGTGAGCGACACTAGTTTATTTTTATGTTTGGGTAATAAACAAATCCCTCAATTATTGGCCAAATAATATTTTTTCTTTAGAATAGGTAATTTGTGATTATTCTTCCCATTCATATACTAATTCAAGACCTCGCCTTGGATTTTTAGGAACACTTGCTTCTGCGCCTCGAGGTAATACTCTTTTAACACGAGATCTTAGTTCATCCATATATTCTTTAACTTTGAAGACATATTCTTTTATGCTGATGGATGAATATTTTTTGTATGGTATTACTATGTTTTCTTTTGCTGGTATTTCAATTTTATTACATTTCCAGATAAATGTTTTGGTGTTGTCGTGTATTTCAATAATTAAACCAGGTAATCCGCTAAATTTCCACGGTCCAAAAAAAGTAGGGATGTCTTCATAATACCAAGCTGTATATTCTCTTCCTCTGAATTTTGTTGTCGCTTTTTTACAAATATAGTTTCCAATCTTTTTTTCGTCATTAAAATCTAACTTCCAGTTAAAATTGGGAATCTTTTCATTAATTTTTAATATTTTGTTGTCTTCTATTAAATTGTAGGTTGCAAGTGTGTCTTTTGTCTTGTTAGTTTGTTGATATATATCGATTAGACCACCTATAAAAATGGAGTTGCCTTTAAATTCGGGTTCATTTTCTTGTTCTCCGAAAAAAGTTTTAAATATTGACTCTGTATCATTAAAAATTAGAACAGCTTTTACCTCTTTATAAATGGAGTTATCTGTAAAATCGTATTCAACATAGATATTATCACTTTTTTGAGAGTAGGATAAATTTACGAATATGATTATGCTTGTTATTATCTTTTTGATATTCATATTTAGTTTTGATTTTAATTAACCGTTCTTACTAATTACAACTTATAACTCACAGAAAACAGAATTACTCGAGGTAAAACAAAAGTTCGTCGTTTGTTGAATTAAAACTTAAAGCTAATACTTGCCAAAACATAACGTCTAATAAGATTTTGTGATATTATTGCGGTTTCATAATCAGTTTTGGAAGATATATTAAAAGATTTTTCATTAATTAAATTTTTTCCTGTTAGGTTATATTCTATTTTTCTACTTTTATTTTGGTAACTGATATCGGTGTTTAAGAACCAGTAATTATTATTTGTTTTTAAATCGGTTAATAAAAAGTTTACAGAACTATTGATTTTGAAACGATTATTATCGTTGAAAGTTATTTTAAAACTTTGATTTAAACTATTTAGAGTGTTTTTATTTGAATTTTCTAAATCGTACTCGGTTGACAGAAATATACTTTTTGCTTCAGAATATATGGTTTTGGTTATTTTTTTTCTAATCGTTAATTCTAGATATAAATTTTTACTTATTACATTTCTTAAATCTGAATTATTGATAATATTTTTAAAATAATTAATATCATAATTAACGTCAAAATCTATAGTAGTTTTGAGAGCATGAATATAATTTACGGTTAATAAGTTAAAAACGTAACTATCGCTTTTTGAGTTCAAAAGAAAAGAATTAGTAGTTGTCGTATTTGTGTTGATTTGAAAATCTGAAAAGTAATTGTTTTTGTTTAAAAAATAATTGGTAACAAGCATGATACGATTCAGATTGAACATGTTTGAAAAATTATACCCTAAACTGAAATGATGTGTTTTTAGAAAGTCTAAGTTGGAAGTATTGTTAATGAAATTTCTAAAATTTGTTTGTACTAATCCTTCGAAAAGATTGGTTTCATTTGGAGCAATTTGATTAAAATTATAACCATAAAATAGAGAAGATTTTTTGGTTATTTTATGTAAAAACTTCAGTTTGGGTAAAGTTAAAAACTGAGATTTTTTTTGTAAGGTATTAGTTGTATTGTTCTCAAAAATCAAATTAAAATAATGTAATTCTAATCCTACTTCAAAAGAGTATTTATTTTTGGTGAATTTTGCAGAAAATTTTGAAAAAGTATTTATGGATTTGTAAAAATTATCGTTTAAATAGTTATTTGGTTGATGAATAACTTCGTTTTCAAAAAGTTTTAAGGAAGATAATAATGAAGTTCCTGAATAATTACTGCCAGTTAATACAGACCAATTATAATTTTTAATTTTTCCATAAAAATCAAATGTAATGAAAAGAACTTCTTTAGAAAAATTACTTTTTTGGATATTTTTATCTATTTCAAGTAACAAGTTTTCATAAATATTTGTTCCAGGAGTTCCTATATAATTTTGAGGAGCTTTACTTTTTGAATATAAAACAGAAGTAGTAAAAACATTTTTTTCATTTATTAATTTTGAGTAATTTAAATTATGCTTTGTAAAAAATGAATCTCCATTCACACTGTTTTTTTGGGTTGTATTGTTGTTTGTGGTGATTGAATTGAAATCATTTTTGTGTATATTTAAAATTCCAATATATTCCCAGTTCTGTTTTTTTGAGTTTTTATTAATTAATTGAAAATTAGCATTAAAATAACTCGGTTTTTTTATAGCACTCTCTGTTTGATTAACTTCAAATGCTGAATTTGTATCCGAATAATTTGTGATTGTTTCAGTTATCCTAGAGTTTCTGTCTGAATAAAATCCTAAATTTATTCGCGAGACAACTTTATTAGAAATTTTAAATAGTGAATTGAAACTTGTGTAAATGTTATTATTTATGTTGCTGAATTGATTGTCAATAGCAGAAGAAAAATCACCTTGTTTAATTAATTCCTTAGCATAGAAATTATTATCTGTTAATCGTTCCGTTGAGAGTACTTCTGTATCAAGATTGTGGTTACTTCTGTTTTTACCTATTGAGTTATAGCTAATTAAACCAAAACTTTTAATTTTTTTGTTGATAATTAAGCCAGTTGAATTAATGTCATAACGGTCAGTTATACCATAACCCATATCAATATTGCCTGAAAAATCTGTTTTTCCTTTTCTCATTTTAATGTTTAAAACCACTTCTTTAGAGTCTTTTATTCCTTTCAGTAATGGATTTTCATGATAGTCTTCAATTCCTTGAATTTTATCAACTAAATCGACATTTATGTTTTTTGAACCAATTGTATATTGAGCACTAAATAAATCATCACCATCCAAAAGCATTTTTTTAATAGTCATGCCTTTGAATCTGATTTCCCCATTTTCAGAAACTTTTATTCCAGGAAGTTTTTTTAATAAATCTTCAATAACTTTTTCCGAGCCATCTTTAAACGAATTTGGATTGTAGGTTGTGGTATCACCTATAATCGTTATTGGTTTTTCTTTTGCCAATACAATTACTTCCTTTAGCGAAGTGATTTTTTCTTGTAAGTTAAAATTTAAAACTATTGCCTCTTTTTTTTCTAAGGGAAGAACAAGTAATTTTTCCTCTGAATTATATCCTGGTGAAGTTACCGCCACTATCAATGTATCTATATTGGTTGGGATTTTTATTTCATAAAAACCGTTTTCGTCTGAGATTGTGTGTTTTAGAATTATATTGATAGATTTTTTATTTTTTATAAATACATTGGCAAAAGGAACTGTTCCTGATTTTGTAAAAACAGTGCCTTTTATAGTTTGAGCATTGCCTTTATAAATTAAGGCAAAAAGTATAAAAAAATAGAAAACTAAACGGAAAAAAGGTCTATTTAGCATAAATTTCTATAAATCTATTTGGTATAGAAACAGAAACATTTTCATCGGGTTGATAATTTTTTACCTTATCAAACTTTAATTGATATAATTTAATTGAATCTTCATAGGAGATGAATTTTTTTACATCTTTAAATGGGTAGACTATTTTGTCCTTATCTATAGAAATTTCATGTGCTGTAATTTTAACGGCTCCATCTTCTGAAATAACTTCTAAGATTATTCCGGGCAAACCTTGAAACTTAAAAGGACCATCGGCATAGGGAATATCTTTGAGAAAATATGCTTTAAATTTTCTGCCTCTGAAATCACAAATTGCTTCTTGACAATTATAGTTCATAACCTCCTTGAAATTGCCTGTAATTTCCCAATCTATTTTATATGTAGTATCTTTGATAACATTACTCATGTCTATATTTCTGTCTTTATATAAGATAATTTTATCTACTAAATTTTTACTGTAATTATAAATAAAATCATTCTTTTCAAAGGTCATTACATCACCGTCCATTAAAACTAATGTAGTGTCAATGTTTCTTTCAGAATATAAACTTGTTTTGCCATCAGTGATTAAAGTTCCTATTTTAAAATCAACTGCTCCATATGGATTTTTTGAATCGTCAAGTGAAGAAGAATAGTTAATAGTAATAATATTGTTTTGCGCAAATAAAGCAATAAAATTAAATATCAAAATTATTGTTAATGGTTTTTTTTTCATTTTTTCATTTTTTTTTTTTGAATTTATAGCAGGCAAATACCTGCTATAAATCAAGGTTTAAATTATAGACATGTATTTGCAGATAATGTTGCTTGAGCTTTAGCTTTATCGCAGGCTTTGCCTCGATCTACTTCATAGTCACCACTAGATGGAACTGATGCTGTTGCACTACTACTGTTGACTGTGCCGTCTGGACATGTATTTGTTACTCTTCTTGTACAAGAAACGGTTCCTGCAGTCTTGTCTTCTTTTGAAACGTTTACTGTATTTTCTGCCATCGAAACGCTGCTAAAAGCTACTAGTGCTACAGCACTAAAAAATAATTTTTTCATTTTGTTTAATTAAAGTTAATAAAAAATTTCCAATCACAAAATTTATAGTCGTTGTGTTTAGGTTTTGCCCGACTTACAGATTTTAAGTAATGCTAACAATATGTTATGTTTCATAACCATTCCGTCATATTTCTCGTTTTCTTTTATCGATAACGAAATCATCAGGCAATGTATTGCATCACTTTTTCTAAAACTGTATTTTAATTGCCACCTTCATTAGATGGAGGATTGTCATTATGTTTGTCTTTACCCCAATCTGGTTTAGGATCAGGTTCTGAATCTCGTTCTAGGAATGCGTTATTACTATTTGAGTTTTGTGTATTCGTTTCTAATTCATCTATTGTACATGAAACAAAACACCACACGATTCCTATCAACAAAGCATATTTTTTCATAATTATTTTTTATACGATTAAACAATTATGAACGCTGCCGGCTTTGTTCATTTATATCATCAAACTAAAGAAGGTTTTTTGTTTTTTTCAAACGATGTAACCTTGAATTCTTAAATTTTTTAAGAATTCAAGGTTGTGTTTTTGTATTTAATTAATTGATTTTAAATTCTTTGTAAATAATTATCGATGTTTTTGAAGAAATAAAAAATAAACACTTAAATTTGTTTAAAATCGTAAGTTTTTTGTATGTTTTTTGTGCTTAAAAACCGTTTCTTATTTATTTCTTTTTATTTACTGATGGTATTTTCAGGAAATGTATTCGCGCAAAAAAAGGATTCGTTATCTAAATATTCATACGTTGATTTACATTATCGCATTATGGATGCCGAAAAGGATTCGCTTCGACTGCATACCTATCTTAAAGAATATAAACAAAGAGCTTTTAGAGAGAAAAATGACGAAAGAATAAGTGCTTACTATAAGAATTTTGTCTTTCAGCAAAAAGCGGAAGAACGTTTAGTTTTTATAGACAGTGCGTTGCCTTATGCTTTTAAAACTAAAGATAAAGCAGTAATTGGTGATGTCTATCTTACCAAAGGAACATTGTTTTATAGTATGAAAGATTTTCAAAAAGCATTAGATAATTACTTGAAAGCTAATGGATATATCTCTCAAACCGATGATGTGTATAATAAAAAGCGCATCAAGTATAAAATTGGAATTGTTAAAAACTATTTGGGTTATTATGCGGATGCAGCTAGTTTATTTCAAGAATGTATTGATTATTATAGTCAAGACGAAACGTATAATATGCAAAGAGGTTATGTGAGTTCACTTGAAGGTTTGGCTTGGTCTTATACCAAAATGAATCGAGTTAAGAAAAGTAACCAAGTTTTACAAACCGCATTGCGTTCAGTTGAAAAAAATAATTTTTCTAAACTCGATGAACATTATCTTGTTTTTAAACAAGGAATCAATGATTATTTCTTGAAAAATTATAGCGAAGGAATTCGTAAAATAGAGCAAAAAATACCTTTTTTGTATGAAAACGAAGATTTTGCATGGGCAACAGTGGGTAACTTTTATATTGGACAATCTTATTGGGATATGAACGAAAAAGAAAAAGCAATATCCTATTTTGAAAAAGTAAACCAAGTATTTGAAACCAAAAAATATACACATCCCGATGTAAGGAAAAGTTATGAGTTACTAATTTCTCATTATAAATCAAAAAATGATAAGAATAAACAGTTGTATTATATAGAACAATTGGTAAAAGCGGATAGTATTTACAGTCAAAATCACAAACATCTTATTCATAAAATACATAAAGAATATGAAACCAAAGATTTGTTGCAAGTCAAAAAAGAATTGGAAAGGTCATTGTTTGTTGAAAAATATAAAACAGGAATAATTTCTGGAGTAGCTTTTTTAATCCTAATTGTAAGTTTGGTAGTTTATTTTCAACAGAATAAGAAAGCAAAAAAAGTAGCACAAGAATTAATTAGAAAGATTGAAAGCATGCAAAAGCAAATTGTAGCTTCGTCTGAAGAACTCAAAATTATACCAAAGACAACAAATAGTATTAATGACGAAATAGTGTTAAAAATTTTAGAAAAATTAACTGGTTTTGAACAGAAACAAAAATTTTTAAAACCAGATGTTACGTTAGAAAAAGTAGCAAAAGAGTTTGGAACAAATACAACATATCTTTCCTCAGTAATCAATTCACATAAAAATCAAAAATTTAATGATTACGTTAATAGCTTAAGGATAAATTATCTTACTAAAGAAATGGTAACCAACAGTGCTTCTGACTTTTTTAAGTATTCCATGGATGGAATAGCAAAACATCTAGGGTTTAAAAATGAAGATACTTTTTCAAGAGTTTTTTATAAACATACAGGTATAAAACCTTCGGTATTTATTAAAGAACTTCTTGATAAACGATATTTAATGAGCGCTTAATACACAACCACTTTTTATTCAATCACATTTTATGAATAATAAAAATAGTAGGTCGGTTGTGTAAATCGACCTTTGTTTTTTTCCAATCGGCTACGCGAAGTGTTTTAATGTATTCGGTTGGTAAAGTAATGTCGGCGGCAATGCACAAATGCGTGTTGGGTTGCAAGATTTGAACTAAATCTTCCATCAGTTTGTTATTTCGATATGGCGTTTCAATAAAAATCTGGGATTGATTTTTGGAGTTCGATAGATTTTCAAAACTTTTCAATGCTGATTTTTTTTCGCCTTTATCAATAGGTAAATAACCGTTAAAAGCAAAATTTTGTCCATTCATTCCGCTTGCCATCATGGCCAATAAGATAGAAGATGGACCAACTAGCGGTACGACTTGAATGCCATTTTCATGCGCTAATTTCACAATAACCGCACCAGGATCAGCAACGCCAGGACAACCAGCTTCACTCATTAAACCAATGTTTTCTCCATTTAGACAAGGCGAAAGCATAGCTTTATGTTCTGTTGCTTCGGTTCTTTTGTTTAGAAGTGAAATTTTTAAATCGGCTTGAACCTTTTCGGGATGAATGGCTTTGATGAATTTTCGAGCGGTTTTTTCGTTTTCAACAATATACGTACCGATGAAATCAATTGCTCTTTTTACCGTTTGAGGCAAAACATCATCGGGATTATTTTCGCCCAAAGTTGTTGGAATTAAGTATAGTTTCCCTTTTAATGGAGTTGTTTTCATTGGTTACGAATGTTTTTCAATCAATTTTTTTGCCAAAATATCACAAGTTTCGTCCAGCATTTGATATACCATGTCAAATCCGTTTTGAAGTCCGTAATAAGGATCGGGAACATCAACATTTTCACCAGGAAACAATTGGTTCAAGATTAAATCTACTTTGGCTTTTTGTTCCTCATTTTTAGCTAATTCGATAACGTTATCATAATTGGAATTGTCCATCACGAAGATATAGTCAAAAGCATCAAAGTCTTTTGAAGTAAACTGTCTTGCTTTTTGGTTTGAAATGTTTAAACCGTTTTTCAAAGCTGTATCGATGGAACGTTTGTCGGGTTGTTTGCCGATGTGATAATTTCCTGTTCCAGCAGAGTCGATATAGAATTTATCTTTGGGTAATTTAGAAGCTAAAATTCCTTCTGCCAATGGCGAACGGCAAATGTTTCCCAGACATACCATTAGAATTTTTACAGACATAATTGAATAAAAAAAGAGCGAGTTTTTTAAAACTCGCTTGGATTATAAGGATAATTTTTTGTGAATATCTTCTACAAATTTTTTGAATTGTTTGTCGGTAGAAACTAGATTGTCAACGGTTTTACAAGCGTGCAAAACGGTAGCGTGATCACGATCGCCAATTTGGGAACCGATATTTGCCAATGAAGCTTTGGTGAATTTTTTAGCAAAAAACATAGCTAATTGTCTGGCTTGTACTACGTGACGTTTTCTCGTTTTAGATTGCAAAGTGTCAACATCTAACTGGAAATAATCCGAAACTACTTTTTGGATATAATCGATAGAAATTTCTCTTTTTACGTTTTTAACAAATTTCTCTACGATACTTTTTGTTAAATCCAAAGTCACTTCCTTTTTATTGAAAGAAGATTGAGCAATCAATGAAATAATTGCGCCTTCCAATTCACGAACGTTAGACTTGATATTTCTAGCTACATATTCAATGATTTCATCTGGCATTTCAACACCATCACGATACAAAATGTTTTTCAAAATTGAAATTCTAGTTTCGTAATCCGGTTGATGTAATTCGGCAGATAAACCCCATTTGAAACGAGATAATAAGCGTTGCTCAATATCTTGCATATCAACAGGTGCTTTATCCGAAGTAAGAATTACTTGTTTTCCGTTTTGGTGTAAATAATTGAAAATATGGAAGAAAACGTCTTGCGTTCCTGATTTTCCTGAAAGGAATTGAACATCATCAATAATCAATACATCAATTAATTGATAAAAATGAATGAAATCATTACGGTTATTTTTCTTTACCGAATCGATGTATTGTTGTGTAAATACTTCTGCAGAAATGTATAAAACGGTTTTTTCTGGATATTTATCTTTAATTTCAACACCAATTGCGTGAGCAAGATGTGTTTTTCCTAAACCAACACCACCAAAAATCAATAACGGATTGAATGATGTTCCGCCAGGTTTATTAGCAACTGCCATACCTGCTGAACGAGCCAAACGGTTAGAATCTCCTTCAAGGAAATTGTCAAAACTATAATTTGGATTAAGTTGCGATTCAATTTTTAAATTTCTAATTCCTGGAATTACAAAAGGGTTTTTGAGTTCAGGATTTAGGTTTTTGAACGGTGCGTCAACTTCTTGCGATTTAATTGGACTTCTGTGTGCGCTTGGTAATTGTTCTGTGAATGGTTGTTTGTTACCATAAGTGTTCTCCATTTTGATTTTATAGAGTAACTTTGCATTTTTACCAAGTTCTTTTGTTAAGGCAACCTTTAGCAGTTTCACATAATGTTCTTCAAGCCATTCGTAGAAAAATTTACTTGGTACTTGAATATACA
Organism: Flavobacterium solisilvae; assembly: GCF_012911605.1. Taxonomy (GTDB): domain Bacteria; phylum Bacteroidota; class Bacteroidia; order Flavobacteriales; family Flavobacteriaceae; genus Flavobacterium; species Flavobacterium solisilvae. The sequence continues at coordinate 76,455 of NZ_JAAMPT010000199.1, forward strand.
AAGCGTTATCTGTAAGTTCAACTGACTTAATCGGTTCAAACCAAGTTTTGAAAGCTTGCTCTTGAATGTTGTCCTTTATAAATGCTAGACAGTTTTCCCATACCGATTGCGCAGTTTTGCTCATAAGATTAATAAAAAAAATGTTATTATTGTTAGATTTTTTTAACAAAAATGAAGACGAAAACCTTCATTGTTTTTGGGGTAACAAATATGTGAATAAAATATTTTAAAAAAAATTAAATTGGTATTGATTTTTTAAAAATATTGTTGTAAAGAAAATAAAAATATAATTTAAACTATATAAAAAAAGTATGAAAGAACATAAAGTTCAGCTAAGAGTTAGATATTCTGAAACAGACCAAATGGGAGTTGTTTATCACGGTAGTTATGTGCCTTATTTTGAGATTGGACGCGTGGAATGGCTTAGAAACAAAGGGATTTCATATAAAGAGCTTGAAGAAAGCGGAATTGCGTTACCCATAGTTTCTATGCATTTAAATTACAAAAAACCAGCACGTTATGACGACTTACTTACAGTGATAACTAAGTTCAAGTCGCAAAGCTCTGTTAAGGTGGAATTTGATTGTGAAATTCGTAACGAAAATGATGAGTTATTAACAACGGCTCATTTTATATTGGTTTTTGTGGATGTAAAATTAGGAAAACCAGTCGTTCCGCCGAAGCATATTTTAGAATTGTTTAACGAACTAGAATAATCGTTAGGAATTATATATTTTTTATCCCGATTTCAAACAAATTATTAAAAATGTCGAAAATCATTTCGGCATTTTTTTTTCGGGTTGAAATGATGATTTTGCAACTTTCATTCATCTCTTGAGAAACAATAGTTAAGTTTTTTTCTTTGATAACTCGCATTACTTTATTCATGTTTTTATATTCAAAAGTAACTTCAAAAGAAACATCGATGGTTTTTTCGATTATTTCAGCTTCAGCTAATGCCATTTGTGCTGCAGTTCGATAAGCAGAAATCAATCCGCCGACGCCAAGTTTTACTCCACCAAAAAATCGGACAACAACGACTAAAACATTGGTTACACCAAAGGATTGAATTTGTCCATAAATTGGCATTCCAGCAGAATTGCTCGGTTCGCCATCGTCGTTTGCTCTAAAATATAGGGTTTCAGTTCCAAGTTGAAAGGCATAGCAAAAGTGAACCGCGCCGTGATGTTGCTTTCTTAAAACGTCTAAATGTTCTTTGATTTCCTCTTCATTGGTTACAGGAAATGCGTAACCGAAAAATTTACTGTTTTTCTCTTTATACAGGATTTCGGGCGACGAAAAGGCAATCGTATTATAGGTATCTTTCAAAGGAATTGAAAATTTTGGCTGAAATTATTGTAGTGGTAAGTGTTTTTGATCAAACAAATTGACAACATCTTCTTTACCTACTTGCAAATTCCAAACGTGTATTCCTAAAGCTTCAGCAGCATCGGTGTTTTCTTTTTTGTCATCCACAAAAAGCGTACGTTTTGGCGATAAATCGTGTTTGTTTAAAATGGTAGTGAAAATTTCGGGTTGCGGTTTTCGCATTCCCATTTCGTATGAATAATATACTTTTTCAAAACAACGATAAAAATCAGTGTAGAAAGACATGCCAACTTTGTGTTCAAATCGATTTATGTGGATTGAATCCGTATTGGTCAATAAAAATAAGCGATAACGCGTAGAAAGCATTTGTAAGAATTCCAATCGATACAGCGGAAAATCGCCGATAATTGAATTCCAAGCTTTGATAATTTCTTCCAAACTTGCATTTGGAATAAATTTTTGAAAACTTTCTATAAATTGTAATTCGGTGATTTGCCCTTTTTCAAACGAATCATTTTTTGCTATTAATTCTTCATTTGGTCCATTCAATCCTAGTTTTTTAAATTCTTCGATTGATTTTTCTTTTTCCAAATTGATGAAAATATCACCAAAATCAAAAATAATTGCGTTAATCATGATGCTTAAAAATAGTTAGTTCGTCATTTTGAATTGTTGTCACTTCAGAATTTTCTTTTAAAACAGGCGATTTTACACCTTCTTTTAATTGGATTTTACTTCTGAAAACTCGGGCTTCATCCCATAAATTTTCATTGATAAAAGTTTCTAAAGTTGTCGTTCCGCCTTCGATTATTACTGATTGTATGTTGTTTTTATATAAAATGGTACAAATTTTTTCGGCGAGGCGATTCTCAAAGATAACATTTTCATATATACAATTTTCATCCGATGTCATATTTTCTTGCTCAGTTATGAAAATGGTTTTGGTTTTTTTGTCTTTTACGTAATATGAACTGTCAATTTTTCCAGTTCTGTCAATAACAATTCGAATTGGATTTTTTCCGTTCCAATCGCGAACGTCCAATTTTGGGTTATCATCCAAAACGGTTTTCGTTCCAACCAAAATAGCTTGTTCTTCGCTTCGCCATTTGTGAACCAATTGTCGCGAAAATTCGTTAGACAACCAAACTGGTTCTTTTTTGTCGCGATGCATTGGTGCAATAAAACCATCAGTACTTTCTGCCCATTTCAATATAATATATGGACGTTTTTTGTTGTGAAACGTAAAAAAGCGTTTGTTCAACTCGTTGCATTCGTTTTCAAGAATGCCAACAGTAACATTTGCGCCATTTTCTAGCAACCGTTTGATGCCATTTCCGGCTACTTTTTCGTTGGGATCAACGGTTCCAATAACGACATTTGGAATATTATGTTTGATAATTAAATCACAGCACGGTGGCGTTTTTCCAAAATGACTGCAAGGTTCAAGCGATACATAAATGGTGGATTTTGATAAAAGCGATTTGTCTTTTACCGAATTTATAGCGTGAACTTCGGCATGAGCTTCGCCTGATTTTTGGTGCCAACCTTCGCCAATAATTTTTCCTTCGTGCACAATTACGCTGCCAACCAACGGATTAGGATAAGTTGTTCCCAAACCGTTTTTAGCCAATTCAATGCAACGTTTTATGTAAATTTCATGTATCTTCACATTGCAAAAATAGCTTTTTACTTTTATAATGAATACTATAATTATTCGACCAATTCAACCCGAAGACAATGCTCAAATTGCTGCGGTAATTCGGCAAGTTTTTATTGATGATGATTTTCCCAAAACGGGAACAGCTTTTGCCGACGCTCAATTGGATTTTATGTTTGAAACATATGATAAACCAAAAGCGATATATTTTGTAGTTGAAACCGAAGGCAAAATTATTGGTGGCGCAGGAATTAGTCAGCTTGAAAATTCTAAAGAAAACATCTGCGAATTACAAAAAATGTATTTTCTGCAAGAAGCTCGTGGCAAAGGGATTGGCTTTAAATTGATTGAAAAATGTTTGGAAAAAGCAATTGAATTTGGTTATTCCAGTTGCTATCTCGAAACTTTACCTGAAATGAAAGCGGCTCAAAACTTGTATAACAAATTTGGTTTTGAATACCTTTGTTCGCCGTTGGGAAATACTGGTCATACAACTTGTCCAGTTTGGATGTTGAAGGATTTTAAAAATTAGAATTTAGAAATTAGAATTTAGAAAGGTGTAAATCAATACAGTTTATTTTGGTTATAAAAAATTATAAAAATAGGTTTCTTCAAGCGCTTTCTTCTTTGTATGACGAAAAAGAAGTTGAGAGTTTTTTCTATTTGACATTGGAAAAATTACATCAAAAAAAGCGAATTGACTTGGCGTTGCAACCCGATTTATCGATGGATGAAACGCAGTTGTCGCAATGGGAAACTGTCTTGACGGAATTAAAAACCTACAAGCCGATACAATATATTTTAGGTGAAACAGAGTTTTACGGTTTACCATTTTTAGTGAATGAAAATGTATTAATTCCACGACCAGAAACGGAAGAATTAGTTGAATTGATTGTTTCAAGTTTCAAGTTTCAAGTTTCAAGTTCATTGAAAATTCTCGATATTGGAACGGGTTCGGGTTGTATTCCTATTTCGTTGAAAAAGAATTTGCCTTCGGCAGAAGTTTTTGCTATTGATGTTTCTGTAAATGCTTTGGAAGTTGCTCAAAAAAATGCTGAAATCAATGGAGTAGAAGTTAATTTTATTCAAACGGATATTTTAAAAGTTAATGACTTGAAAAAACTTCCAACTTCCAACTTCCAGCTTCCAGCTTCTTTCGATATCATCGTTTCCAATCCACCGTATGTTCGTAATTTGGAAAAAGCAGAAATCAATCCAAATGTTCTGGAATTTGAACCTCATTTGGCATTATTTGTTGAAGATAATGACGCACTTCTTTTCTACCGAAAAATTACCGAATTAGCAAAAAGTCATTTAGCGGAAAACGGAAAATTGTATTTTGAAATCAATCAATATCTTGGCAAAGATACGGTAGCTTTGGTAGAAAGTTATGGTTTTAAAAACGTTCAGTTGATTAAAGATATTTATGGCAACGACCGAATGATTTCGGCTGAAAAATAATTACACACGAAGCAAACCTCGAAAACCTCTTGCAGCATAATAAGATTCCGCACCATTGTGATAAAGAAAAACGGTGTTGTATCGTCTGTCGCAAAAAATGGCTCCGCCAAGTTTTCTAATTTCGGCAGGCGTTTTAATCCAGCTTGATGTTTTTAGGTCAAATTCGCCAAGTTGTTGCAACGCGCGATATTGTTCTTCGTTCAACATTTCAATTCCCATGTTGGTTGCCAAATCCATTGCATTATGAGCTGGTTTGTTTTCCTTTCTAGATTCAAGACTTTCTCGGTCATAACAGCAACTTCTTCTGCCTTTTGGACTTTCTGCAACGCAATCATAAAAAACAAATTCCTTGGTTTTTGCATCATATTCCACTACATCAGGTTCGCCACCGCTAATTTCCATTTCGTTTAGCGACCAAAGTTTTTCGGGATTAGCTGTGAGTTTTGTCGCTACGTTTTGCCATTCCATTCCTTGATGACGGTTTGTGTTTTTTTCAAAACGAGTTTTCAAAATGTTTAGTAATTCCTGGATTTGACTAGCAGAAAGATTTTTGGATTTAGACATTGTTAAGGTTTCTTATGAATATGATTTATTTTTAAATATATTTTTGGGTTAGCCGATGGTCAATCACTAATTTTGGTCAATCCTAACTTTATAAAACCTGTTTCCATTTTCATATCTACATATAAAACTCCATTGGTATAAATGTATGAAAGTTCATCTTTTTTGCCTTCTTTATCAATCATGACGATTTTTCTATTTAATTTGTCAACCTCAAAACTTCCTTTAACAGTTTGTCCTACTGCAGGAAAGTCAGTAACAAATTTCCCATTACTTTCAAAACTATAGGTAACTGAAAATATTAGTAACTCAGACATTTGTTTAAAATTTTCTGCTTCGTCTTTTCTATCAATATTTTTGTAGAATATAGAGTCTTTAGCTTTATTATAAAATACAATTTCATCTTCATATGAAAGTGTTTTCCATTTTCCAATGAAATCTTGTGAGTAACTTTTGAAACTCAGAAGTAACATTATAAACAAAAATCTTTTCATATATAGGTTTATTAGTTGCTCTATAATTATCAAATATTAGTAAGTTCTCAAAATGGAACTGCATAATATTTTTTTTCAATTCAAATCTACAAAATTCTCAAACATGATAATTACGGTTTTCCGCAATTGGATGATTTTTTGTTAAAACTTTTCCGTAAACTTTCTCCGCAAACTTGTCATTCCGTAGGAATCTAAAAGAAATAATAATAAATCGTAAACTTGTTTTTTGAGATTCCTACGGAATGACAAACTAGATGATAAAATAATACTAAATGATAAACTTGTTTTTTGAGATTCCTACGGAATGACAAACCAGACGTTGAAATAATAAGAAATGATAAACTTGTTTTTTGAGATTCCTACGGAATGACAAACCAGACGTTGAAATAATAAGAAATGATAAACTTGTTTTTTGAGATTCCTACGGAATGACAAACGTTATGTTGAAATAATAAGAAATGATAAACTTGGTTTTTGAGATTCCTACGGAATGACAAACTAGATGCTGAAATAATACTAAATTGTAAACTTGTTTTTTGAGATTCCTACGGAATGACAAACCAGACGTTGAAATAATAAGAAATGATAAACTTGTTTTTTGAGATTCCTACGGAATGACAAACTAGA
>NZ_JAAMPT010000200.1 GCF_012911605.1 Flavobacterium solisilvae
TTGCACTTGACCTGACAAGTTTAAAAAGCAGTCTGTATAACCTTATCTTCTCTTGAGTAGATTTTGAAACCACAAACCGTCAAGTCGGTATCATATCAGAAAAAAGAATAGAACTCGACGTCACCATGCAACGCAATCAATCCGCACGAGATGTTGAATAAAACCAAATTACTTGGGATTTTACATCAAAAAAAAAAGCACTTCAATCGAAGTGCCTTAGTATATAAAATAAAAAAAATAACAAACTGTACCGCTACAAACACTCTGATAGCAGAACTTTTCAACCCGTGTCTGCAAACTGCTTCAAAACAATTATACAAATTTTCTCCATAAACTCATCAGCATACAAACACAATCCATTAAAATCAGTGCAATCCGAGGCAAAAACCTTGCGCAAAAACCCTAAAATCCAAAAAACCCAGCAAAATCAACCCTTTGCAGACCAGTTAGACGCGTTTGCAGACCAATTAGACAAGTTTTAGTCTGAGTAGTGTTGTTACAACGCAGCATAATAGTAGTGTTTATAAGGGTTTTGGAGGTTTTTTGGTTTTAAATGATTGAAATTTTGTTGAAAACTATGCCAATCTGGGGACATTAAATGCGAATTCAACGACCTTAAACACATTAAATTACAATCAGACGACCTTAAACGTCAATTTAACGACATTAAATTGCAATCTGACGACCTAAAATTGCGATTTCTTGACCTTATAACGTCATTTTTGGCTGTTGTATTTGCAAAAACGGCTTGTAAAGGATGTTTAAAAGTTAACCCTAGATGAAGGGAATGGATATGGTTAATCTTTTTTTAGAGTTGCATTAAAAATTGGATGGTATCCACATTATCCGCATAATCCCAAAGTTCTGGTTTTTGGGTTTTTCCAAAAGGAATGCTGTTTTCAACAATGTCATTGGAAACAATACATTGAATTTGCTCTGCGTCATTTTTTAATTGTGATTTTAGCACTTCAATATCGTCATAATATTCATAGAACACTGATGAGATAGGCGAGGCGTAACTGCTATCTTCTTTTAAAGTAAGAAACTCATTGTCCAATAATTTAAAATTACTCATCAGGAAAACCGCTTTGTTGTAATCGTAATTGTTGGAATATTTTTCGTAATAAATCACATCTTTATATTCGTAGATGGCTTCAAAAAAAGCTTTGAAATCATAGTCTTTTGGAACAAATAATTTGGACACATTTCTACAACCTAAACCAAAATACCTGAAAATATCTTCGCCAAGATTAATTAAATCCTCTTTAGTTTCATCACCAGTCAAAACAGCAACCGAATTTCGGTTTTTACGAATAATACTCGGTTTATCTTTAAAGTAATATTCAAAATATCTTGCCGTATTGTTGCTTCCGGTGGCAATTACAGCATCAAAATTTTCTAGTTTTCCGTCAGTAAAAGTGATGTACTTTTCAAAATCAGGATTTACAGCCATTAGATAATTCGCTAAAAACTTAATCAAATGCTGATCATTGGAAGAAGTTTTAACCAAAACTTTATGTCCAGAAATCAATACCGAAAGAAAATCATGAAACCCAACTAGTGGAATATTTCCAGCAAGAATTAACCCGACGGTTTTAGTTGTTACATTTGAAAAATTATAAGCAGACAACCATTTATTTAAGTTTTCATCTGTTAACGCATTTGCCCACGATTGCACTGAAAAATAAACTTGCTCTGGCGTAAACCAACCATTATGCGATTGTGATAAATGAATTAAATCTACAAAACGGTCAAAGTACAAATCGTTGTGAAGAACAGCTTCGTTTTTACGGTTATTATCTAATGAAAACTGACTTAAAAACTTCCCTAATTCAATAAAACACTTTTTTTTATCGATTTGTAACATGTGTAACTTGTTTATGAATGGTTTTGATTGTAATTTTGCACAAAAATAAGATAATAGAAAATAGAATATAGATAAAAGATGTAATTTTCAATAAAAGAAATTAGTTCTAATCATAAGTTGAGCATCAAAATCTAATATTTTGATATCTAAAATTTAATATTAAATAGCTATGGCAATCATAATAACTGACGAATGTATCAATTGTGGAGCATGTGAACCGGAATGTCCAAATACAGCAATATACGAAGGCGCTGACGATTGGCGTTACAAAGATGGAACCGCGTTAAGAGGAAAAATTGTTCTTCCTGATGGAACAGAAGTAAATGCAGATGCTGCACAAACTCCAATTTCGGATGATATTTATTATATCGTTCCAGGAAAATGTACTGAATGTAAAGGTTTTCACGAAGAACCACAATGTGCGGCTGTTTGTCCTGTAGATTGTTGCGTTCCCGATGATAATCATGTTGAAAGCGAAGAAACACTGCTAAACAGACAAGCTTTCTTACATAACGAATAAAAAATCTTCCCTTCAATTACCAGAAGGGATTTTTTTTGAAATATTTTTTGTTAATTTGTTACAAATGACCAATTAGTGAAAAAAACATTACTCTTACTTTTTTTAGTTTTTAGTTTCACTATTTCCGCTCAGGAAGTTGAGCGTTCTATTATCATTAAAGATGCCGATACCAATAATCCAATAGAAGACGTTTCTGTTTTTATAACCAAAACCAAACAGCTTTTACTCAGTAATTCCGAAGGAAAAGTCACCTTTGATTTGAACGGAATTTCAAACATTCAAGTATCGCATTCGTCTTATGTTACCGTAAATATTCGTTCCTCAGCATTATTGAAAACCGATAACATCATTTATCTAAAGAATAACACTAAAGATTTGGATGAAATCATAGTTACCAAACAACATCCGCAGAAAATCTTGAAAGCATTAGTTCAAAATTCCATCAAACAACTTACTGTTCCAGCACGATTAAAAGTCTATTCCAGAGAGTTTTTCAAGATGAACGGAACGTATTCGTATTACAACGACGGATTGATGAATTTTCAAATCTTTGGCAGAGATAAAAACTTTAAAAGCAATATTTTAGTAGAGCAAAATCGTTCCATTGGCTTGATAAATGAAGAAATTAGTGGTGATGTTTTGGGTTATAATCTAAACAACATTATGGAGAATTATTACAATTTCAAATACTTAGAACCTATTCTTGTTGAAAGAGCAAAAAAAGACTATGAATTTGTGATTAAAGTCTATTCGGCTAACAATAATTACAACTTAATTTCAGCAACGCCATTAGACGAAGGCAAAGGATTGAAAGACGATTTTACGATAATTTATGATCCCAAAAAGAAATTAATCATCGAAGTAAGTTCCATCATTGCACCATCTAGTTTAACTCGTTCCAAAGAAAAAACAGCAGTTGGTTCCAAAAATATTTATAAGTCTATTTTCAAAACTATTTACCGAACCGATACTCAAAACTATTATTTAGCTAGTTCTAAGGAAGAAATTGGTTTTGAGCGAGTTGACAAAAATAATATTACAACGGATATTGAAGTTCGCAATTACTTTGTCACGACTAATTTTAGCAATCAAAATTACATTTATAAAGAAAGCGAAGTCTTTAAAGAAAAAACACTTTATAACAAGAAAAACGTCATTCTTTCCGACTATTGGAACGTTTCTGGATTAGCCGCAACTGCTGAAGAAAAAGAAATAATTGATAAAATTGAATAGTATTTTGATTTTTTTATGCTTTTCAATTACTTAGAAGTATATTTGCAAACTTTTAAAATATACTTCATTCATGAAAGCAGGAATTGTAGGATTACCAAACGTTGGAAAATCAACTCTATTTAATTGTTTATCAAATGCTAAAGCGCAAAGTGCTAACTTTCCGTTTTGTACAATCGAACCTAATATTGGTGTTGTAAACGTACCCGATCCAAGAATAAATCGTTTAGAAGAATTAGTAAAACCAGAACGCGTTCAAATGGCAACTGTTGATATTGTTGACATTGCTGGTTTGGTTAAAGGCGCAAGCAAAGGCGAAGGTTTAGGAAATCAATTCCTAGCAAATATTAGAGAATGTAACGCAATTATTCACGTTTTACGTTGTTTTGATAACGACAATATTGTTCACGTTGATGGCAATGTAAACCCAATTCGCGATAAAGAAACTATCGATATCGAGTTGCAATTAAAAGACTTAGAAACGGTTGAAAAACGTTTGGAAAAAGTAAATCGCGCTGCCAAAACAGGAAACAAAGAAGCACAAGCTGAAAAAGCACTTTTAGATAGAATTAAAGAAGCTTTATTACAAGCCAAATCAGCTCGTACCGTAATTCCTCAAAACCAAGATGAAGAAGTTTTGATGGAAGAATTTCAACTAATTACCACAAAACCTGTTTTATACGTTTGTAACGTAGACGAAGGTTCGGCAGCAACAGGAAACAAATATGTTGACCAAGTTCGTGAATTAGTAAAAGACGAACAAGCCGAAGTAATTGTGCTTGCCGTTGGTACAGAAGCCGATATCACGGAATTGGAAACCTATGAAGAAAGACAAATGTTTTTAGAAGATTTAGGGTTAAAAGAACCAGGAAGTTCGGTTTTAATTCGTGCGGCTTACAAACTTTTAAAACTTCAAACGTACTTTACCGCAGGTGTGAAAGAAGTTCGCGCTTGGACAATCAACATTGGCGATACAGCACCAAAAGCTGCCGGAGTAATCCACACCGATTTTGAAAAAGGATTTATCCGTGCCGAAGTTATTGCTTTCGAAGATTATTCAACTTTAGGATCAGAAGCTAAATGCAAAGAAGCTGGAAAACTTCGCGTAGAAGGAAAAGAATACATCGTGAAAGATGGCGATGTGATGCATTTCCGTTTTAATGTGTAGTTGAGAGAAAAGAAAAAAGAATAAAGAAAATAGATTAACCGCAGAAGAGATTTTGCGGTTTTTTTGTTTAAAGTATTTTGGAATTAAAAGTTATCCCAAAAATCCGGATCTTGTTGGTCTAAATCTAAATTTTCATTGTAATAATCATTCTCTCTTTCGTATTCATAACTTGCTACTTCATGTTCGTTTAATAGGTCATTTAATTTATTTTCTTCATCCATTATTTTCACATGATAAAATGAGTTAGTACTATTTTCAACTTCAATAAAAAAATCTCTATTTTGATCAATCATTTTTGTGAAATCTTTTATTAGGTTTACGATAGGGTAATTTATCAAACCATCTTTATTAATTTGCATATCAACAACATTAATATAAAAACTTATAAAGTTTGAAATGTTTGCACTTTTGTAATAAAAATAGTTTATTAAAATGTTATTCAATTTTTCTTCATCTAATATTAAATAATTTGGATTATCTATTTTTTTATACATTTCATATAAATAAAGTAAGGAGTTATAATCCGTATAATTTTCTACAAAATTTTGATGAATGATTTGAATATATTTAATTCCATTACTTTTTTTAATTTTAGCACTTAAATACTTTAGAAAAGTATGTTCTTCTTGAAATTTAATGGTTTTTTCATAACTTATTTTTAAGTTATAATCATCTTCCAACTGATGTAAAGCGATGGTTTTTAGTAAATTTCCAAAAAAATCTTCATTAGATTTTAGATAAATATCTACATACTTTAAAGTCCAATGCTCATTATTATTTGTACAAAATAAACTAACAAAAGCTAATGAAAAAACTAGTTCGTCATCTTCTGTTCCGTTTAAATCTTTGAAAAAAAAATCTTCTAACTCGGAATCAATTTGTTTACGATTTAAACAATTTATAAAAATTAAAGCTTTTTTGAAATATTCAGATGAATTAAGATAGTTTGTTTTTTTATAAAAATTCAAGCCAATCTCTAAATAATATCTACCCAAAGACTCAAAGTTTTTAGTTAAAATATAGTTATTTTCTCGATAAGGATTTTTGTTTTTCATTTTTAAGAGATGATGTCCAAATCAAATGTAAATAAATTTTTATTGTAAAAAATAAAAGTTCAAATATATTCTAAGTAATTAACATAGTTTTTTTAATTTCGAGTACTTTTTTTGTCAATATCATTCTTAATAACTTCTTATTGCGCGTCTTTTAAAAACGCTCGTTTTCCACTATATTAGCAAAGAATCGATAGTTTTTAAAATGGCTCAAGAAACACAATATAACGAAGATAATATTCGTTCACTCGACTGGAAAGAACACATCCGAATGCGTCCAGGAATGTACATCGGAAAACTTGGCGACGGTTCTTCGCCCGACGATGGAATTTACATTCTCCTAAAGGAAGTAATGGACAACTGTATCGATGAATTTGTCATGGGTGCAGGAAAAGTGATTGAAGTAACCATCAAAGATAAAATGGTTACCGTTCGCGATTATGGCCGTGGAATTCCTTTAGGGAAAGTGGTTGACGTAGTTTCCAAAATGAATACCGGAGGAAAATATGATTCTAAAGCCTTTAAAAAATCGGTTGGTTTGAATGGAGTTGGTACGAAAGCGGTAAATGCATTGTCCAATTATTTCCGTGTAGAATCAGTTCGTGATAACCAACAAAAAGCGGCCGAATTTTCCGCTGGAAATCTTACTCTCGAAGAAGATGTTACTGAAACAACCAAACGAAAAGGAACCAAAGTTTCTTTCGTAGCCGATGAAACCATTTTCAAAAATTACAAATACCGAAATGAGTATATCATTCGTATGCTCAAAAATTACTGTTACTTAAATCGTGGCTTGACGATTTATTACAACGGTGAAAAATACGTTTCGGAGTTTGGTTTAAAAGATTTATTGGAAGAAACCATTACTGAAGAAGACATGCAATATCCAATCATTCATCTGGAAGGTGATGATATCGAAATTGCTTTGACACACAGTAAATCACAATATTCCGAAGAATACCATTCGTTCGTCAACGGACAAAACACAACGCAAGGTGGAACGCATCTGGGTGCTTTTCGTGAAGCGATTGTAAAAACCATCAAAGAGTTTTACAACAAACCTTTTGAAGCTTCGGATATTCGTAAATCGATAGTTTCGGCGGTTTCCATAAAAGTGGAAGAACCTGTTTTTGAAAGTCAAACGAAAACGAAACTAGGCTCAACGGATATTGGTCCGAATGGTCCAACAGTACGAACATTTGTAAATGATTTTATCAAAACAAAATTTGATAATTTTTTACATAAAAATCCCGAAACAGCCGATTTATTACTTCGTAAAATCCTTCAAGCCGAACGTGAGCGAAAAGAATTATCGGGAATTAGAAAATTAGCCAAAGACCGAGCTAAAAAAGCCAGTCTTCATAATAAAAAATTGCGCGATTGTCGTGTGCATTTAACCGATGCTAAAAATCCACGAAGTTTAGAAAGTACACTTTTCATCACCGAAGGAGATTCTGCTTCGGGTTCGATTACTAAAAGTCGTGATGTGAACACACAAGCCGTTTTTAGTTTGCGTGGAAAACCGTTGAATTCCTATGGAATGACCAAGAAAATTGTATATGAAAACGAAGAGTTTAATTTACTTCAAGCGGCTTTGGACATCGAAGAAGATATGGGCGATTTGCGTTATAACAATATCGTAATTGCTACCGATGCCGATGTCGATGGTATGCACATTCGCTTGTTGTTGATTACGTTTTTCTTGCAGTTTTTCCCAGAATTAATCAAAGACGGACATTTATATATTTTGCAAACGCCATTATTCCGTGTGCGAAATAAAAAAGAAACGATTTATTGCTACAGCGAACAAGAACGTGTTAATGCTATCGAAAAATTAAAACCAAAACCCGAAATCACCCGATTTAAAGGTTTAGGAGAAATTTCACCAGATGAGTTCAAGCATTTCATTGGCGAAAGCATTCGATTGGATCCAGTTATGTTAGATAAAGCCACAAGTATTGAAACCTTACTGGAATTTTATATGGGTAAAAATACACCAGACCGACAAGATTTTATTATCAATAATTTGAAAGTGGAATTGGATGTGGTGGAGAAATCGTAGCACGAAGTTTCACAATGTTTAGCACAAAGTCACACAAAATGATTTTTTAAAACTTGGTGGAACTTAGTGAAAATCTTTGAGTAACATTGTGCTATAAAACAAACAATTATGACAGAAGAGAATGAAATTAGCCGAATAATTTTAGATTGTGCATATAAAGTTCATACGAAATTAGGTTCAGGATTGTTGGAAAAAGTATATAGGGAATGTTTGGCTTATGAATTGATAAAATGCGGATTAGATGTTCAACAAGAAAAAGCCTTTCCAGTTATTTATGAAGACATAAAAATGGATTGCGGTTACAGGGTTGATATTATTGTAAATAATAAAGTAATTATTGAATTAAAAGTAGTTGAAGATTTTACAGTTGAACATACAGCTCAATGTTTGACCTATATGCGACTTTCAGAATGTAAATTGGGATTACTTTTAAATTTTTATAAAAAATCATTAAAAGACGGAATAAAAAGATTAATACTATAACATTGTGAAACTTTGTGAAAACATTGAGTAACATAGTGATACAAAAAACATGAAAGACGAAGAAGAAGATAACATCATTCCAAACGACGACGAGAACAACGAGCCGATGGAAAATAGCAATGAAAATGATTTTGATGAAGAAGTGCGACTTTCTTCGGGCAGTCATTTTTATGAAAACGACGAAAATCCAGAAGATACCATTACCAAAGTTACAGGAATGTACAAAGATTGGTTTTTGGATTATGCTTCCTATGTAATTCTGGAACGTGCTGTTCCGGCGATTGAAGACGGATTTAAACCAGTTCAACGTCGAATTATGCATTCCATGAAAGAATTGGACGATGGTCGTTACAATAAAGTGGCAAACATTGTTGGACATACGATGCAATATCATCCACACGGTGATGCCAGTATTGGTGATGCGATGGTGCAAATCGGGCAGAAGGATTTGCTTATCGACATGCAAGGAAACTGGGGAAATATTCTAACTGGTGATAGTGCGGCAGCTTCACGTTATATCGAAGCACGTATTTCTAAATTTGGTCATGATGTTTTGTATTCGCCAAAAATTACACAATGGGGAGTTTCTTATGATGGTCGTCGCGCCGAACCGATCAATCTTCCAGTTAAATTTCCTTTGCTTTTAGCTCAAGGTGCTGAAGGTATTGCCGTTGGTTTATCTACCAAAGTGTTGCCTCATAATTTCAATGAACTGATCGATTGTTCTATAAAAATATTAAAAGGAAAATCATTTACCTTGTATCCTGATTTTCCAACAGCCGGAATTGCGGATGTTTCCAATTACAATGACGGAATGCGTGGCGGACGAGTTCGTGTTCGTGCCAAAATCAATCAATTGGACAAACAAACCTTGGTAATTACACAAATTCCTTTTTCAACTAATACTTCAACTCTTATTGATAGTATATTGAAAGCCAACGAAAAAGGAAAAATAAAAATTAAAAAGATTGAAGACAATACTGCTGCCGAAGTAGAGATTTTAATTCATCTTCCGCCAGGTGTTTCTCCCGATAAAACGATTGATGCGTTGTATGCTTTCACTGCTTGCGAAACTTCGGTTGCGCCATTGGGTTGTGTGATTGAAAACCACAAACCGTTGTTTATTGGTGTTTCGGATATGTTGAAAATTTCGACTAATCGAACAGTAGATTTACTCAAACGTGAGTTGGAAATTCAATTGGACGAACTCGAAAATAAATGGCATTTTTCTACCTTGGAAAAAATCTTCATTCGTGAAGAAATGTACATCGATTTCAAATTGTATTCTGATAGAGAATCGCTTTACGAATACATGTATAATCGTTTCAAACCGTTCGCAAAATCGTTTGTTAGAGAAATTAACGACGACGATTTACAAAAATTGACACAAATTCCAATGATTCGCATTACGCGTTTCGATTCGGATAAAGCCGATGATGCCATTGCAAAATTGGAAGCCGAAATGGAAGAAGTAAAGCATCATTTGGATCATATTATTGATTTTACGATTGATTTTTTCCAAAAACTGAAAGACAAATATGGAAAAGGTCGCGAACGCCAAACGGAACTACGAAATTTTGACACGATTGAAGCTACGAAAGTGGTTCTCCGAAATACAAAATTGTATGTCAATAAAGAAGAAGGTTTTTTTGGAACTGGTTTAAAGAAAGACGAATACGTTGCCGATTGTTCGGATATTGATGATGTGATTGTGTTTTTGCGTGACGGAAAAATGATGGTTTCCAAAGTAGATGATAAAAAATTCGTTGGAAAAGACATTATTCACATAGCAGTTTTTGACAAAAACGATAAGCGAACCATTTACAACATGATTTATCGCGATGGTAAAAATGGTTCGGCGTTTATCAAACGTTTCAATGTTTCGGGAATAACTCGTGATAAATTCTACGATTTAACTCAGGAAAAAGCTGGAAGTCAAGTACTTTATTTTTCGGCTAATCCAAATGGTGAAGCAGAAACAGTTACTATTTTGCTACGTCAAGTTGGAAGCGTTAAAAAACTAAAATGGGATGTTGATTTCTCTGATATTGCCATAAAAGGTAGAGCTTCGCGAGGAAATACGGTTACCAAATATCCGATTAAAAAGATTGAACTAAAGGAAAAAGGAATTTCCACATTGCGACCAAGAAAAGTTTGGTTTGACGATACTGTTCAGCGATTGAATGTAGATGGTCGAGGCGAATTGCTTGGCGAATTTAGACCAAACGATAGATTGCTTTTAATCAATCAATCAGGGAAATTGAAAACAATTATTCCTGAATTGACAACCCATTTTGACGAAGATATAGTTGTAATGGAAAAATGGAATCCAAAGAAACCAATTTCGGCGATTTATTATGATGGTGAAAAAGAACGTTATTTCATCAAACGCTTTTTGGTTGAAAACGAAAACAAGGAAGAAATCTTCATTACGGAACACGAAAAATCACAATTGGAAATTGTTTCTACCGATTGGCGACCAGTTGCCGAAATTGTTTTTGCTAAAGTAAAAGGTGTTCAAAAAGACAACCAAACTATTAATTTAGAAGAGTTTATTGCAGTTAAAGGAATTAAAGCTTTAGGTAATCAATTAACAACGGATAAATTAAAACAAGTCAATTTATTAGAACCATTACCGTTTGAAGAACCGGAAGAAGAAATCCCAGAACAAATGGAAGTAACGGATGAAAATAATGTTTCCGAAAACATTCAAACTGAAACCGATGATGATGGTCAGATTACATTAAGTTTGGATTAAACAAAGATATTTAAGGTTAACTTTTTAGCCCCGATTGAAGTGGAAATAAAAAACCTTTCTGGTGTTCAGAAAGGTTTTTTTATTGTAACGAAAAGCGGGAATTGCGTTTACTGATAAATCCCGAGCGATTCGCTTCTAATTTTTAAATTATTCAATTTTTGTTACAGTTCCGCGTTGTTTTTTTGCATCGCCTACAAAGGCATATTCAAATGTATAGGTATTGTTTTGGGTAAACAAGATTTTCATGCTGATGGCTTTTTTTTCTTGCATATTTTTTGGATGTAGTTTTTGCAATACAAATTCGCAGTCGTTTACCCAGCGAACCGAAGCTGTATCAGTCTTTCCGTTATAGGTTTCGATTTGTAAATCGGCTGTTCGGGTAAAAACAGAAGTGTGTTTTTTGCCATCGATTTCTTGAGAGAATTCAAATTTTCCGGTTTTGAAATCGGCACATTTTCGTTCTTGTTCATAACACGAAATCATCAAAAAAGAGAGTAGAAGTAAGGCTGTTTTTTTCATAGGTTTATTTGAGACACAAATTTCACGAATTTTCACAAATTATTTTCTAGTATTTTGATTATTTATCACCATCAAAAAAAGCATCGGTTATGGTTTTTATTCCTTTGAAAGCAAAAAACACCGAAGTGATACAAAGTATAATTCCAATGGCTAAAACCAGGTAATGCCAATTGGTGTGTTGATTCATAAAAGCGTTATAAATCACACTCGGACCAAGAAACATCAACGGTAATGAACCCGCAAGATATTTAACGCCTTTTGCTAGTAAATCTCTATTTGTTGGCATGTTTTTTATTTTTTTTTACCAAATAAGGCACTTAAGGTCATATAACTTACATGACCTTAAGTGCCTTATATGTTTAATTTCTATGATTTTCAACTGCTTTTCTAACGCTGCCAAATTCTTTCAATAATTCAGCAGCTTTTTCATAATCCACTGGAATTTCACTCATAATCATTTTCACACCACGATCGACTAATTTGTCGTTGCTCAATTGCATATCGACCATTTTGTTGCCTTTTACTTTTCCGAGTTGTATCATCGTTGCAGTAGAAATCATGTTCAGCACCAATTTTTGAGCTGTTCCAGCTTTCATTCTTGAACTTCCGGTTACGAATTCTGGACCAACAACTACAACAACTGGAAATTGTGCTGTTAAAGCCAATGGACTTCCATCATTACAAGTAATACAACCAGTAATGATATTTTGCTCATTGCATTTTTCCAAACCGCCAATAACATAAGGTGTTGTTCCCGAAGCCGCAATTCCAATCACAACATCGTTTTTACCAATGTTTTCGTTTTGTAAATCAATCCAGGCTTGTTCGCGGTTGTCTTCTGCATTTTCTACAGCGCGACGAATGGCTTTGTCACCACCGGCGATAATTCCGTTTACTAAATCAAAAGGAACACCAAATGTTGGCGGACATTCCGAAGCATCAACAATGCCTAATCTTCCAGAAGTTCCAGCGCCAATATAGAATAATCTGCCGCCAAGCTTTAGCTTTTCGACTACTTTGGCAACTAAATTTTCAATTTGTGGTAATGCTTTTTCCACGGCAAGTGGAACGGTTTTGTCTTCTTTGTTAATATTGGTCAATAAATCAATAACCGACATAGTTTCTAAACTGTCGTAATGCGAAGATTGTTCAGTGGTTTTGGTGAAGTTCATTAGATTTTAATTTTTGGCAAAAAAAGCTATTCTGTCGTTAAATGGAAATTTGATATTGGTTACATACTCCAAAGTGTCATTTTTTAAGTAAAATTTGTCATTGGTAAACGTTGTATAATCACCATTTCGTTCATCTGGTTTGCAATCCTTTATTGAGGTTTCAAGTGTAAAATCTTCTCCAAATTTTGCAACTCTACAGTTATTACCAAAACCATTTACATATTGACATTCTTTAGAAGGAATACTATTTAAAATTAAGGTATCCTTTATGATTTTCCATGTTCCAAAAGAATTTGAACTCCATTGACAACCACTATCTTTATAATCAAAAGTGTTATCTGATTTGATGTTTAAGTGAGCTTTGTGAGGAATAATCGACTTTCTAGATTGCCATATTTTGACAAATTCATTTTTAGAAACGTCATTATCGTTGTGTTTTTTACACGAAGTAAATATTAATATTAGAATAATAATATAGTAATGGTTTTGAATTTCACTTATACTTTTTTTGAATAAACCATTAACCGACATAGTTTTCAAACTGTCGTAATGCGAAGATTGTTCGGTGGTTTTGGTGAAGTTCATTGTTTTTTTTTAATAAATACTTTCAATATGATCTTCTTTGGCTATGATAAATCTACAATTTTGAATTTCTCTTTCAATAATTGTCCAATTGGAATTAAAATAGGCGTGAAGTTGTTTTAAGGAACAATTCCCAATTTTGAAATAAACTATTTTTGGAAATGTATCTGATAAAAGAAATTTTGAATAAAAATCAGCATCTTTTGTTAGAATGATTAAATTATTTTTTAAAGCATAATTCCAAATTTCAGTATCAGTCATTTGCAAATTGATATCGGCTACAAAAATGAAATTATCGTGATTAAAAAAACTGAAGTTTTTAGGCAAATTAACATCTACTAGAAACAAACTCATTTTAACTGGCTAATTGAATGTCGTTTCTTTGTAAAGATAAATTCTTGAGTGCAAAGGCAACAGCAGCTTGAATATCTTCTTTTTCTAAAAAAGGATAGGCTTCTAAAATATCTTCAGCAGAATCACCTTCAGAAAGAAATTGAAGAATGGTTTCAACAGTAATTCTCAATCCACGAATGGTTGGCTTACCATTGCATAAATCTGGTAATATTGTAATTCTATCTAAAACTGTATTTTCCATAGTTTTATCCGTTTGATACAAATTTAGTTAAAAAAACAATATGATTTTACACAAAAACCGCCAACAAAATCCCCAAAATAATCATTGAAATTTTAGCAATATTAAATTTGTGTCCTTCACTGCTTTCAAAAATAATGGTAGATGAAATATGAAATAAAATCCCAATAACAACCGCTGTAATTTCGGTGTAATATTGCGTAATAAACGGAACATTATCGGAAACAAAAGTTCCTAGCGGTGTCATAAAAGCAAAAGTCAGCATGAAAATAAACAACGCTGTTTTATTCAATTCGGCATTGATGAAAAAAGTCGTCAAAATAATAGCGATAGGTAAGTGGTGAATGGCAATTCCATAAGCCAAATCATGATGATGACCAACTGGAAATCCTTCTAAAAAGGCATGAATGCACAAACTAATGAACAATAACCAAGGTATTCGAGCAATTTTATCATGACCATGAACGTGACCGTGTTCTGCACCTTTGGAGAAAAATTCTAAAATAATTTGGAACAAAATTCCAACCATAATAAATATTCCAACACTATGGCTATGAGTTTCATAAACTTCTGGAAGCAAATGCATCACGGTAATCGATAATAAAAATGAACCGCTAAATGCTAATAACAGTTTTAGATTTTTTTTCTTTTTTGGTTTAAGCAATAATGCAATTGCATAACCTAAAACAACTGATAATAAAGGAAGTAAATAGTTCATTTATTTGAATATCATTATTAATCGTTCGCTTGTATTCTTGTGAAACTTTTTCAACTTATAATCGCCAAAAGTATCCAACAGATAAATCCCAGCTTTGTCCATCATATTTTGGAAATCTTCCAAAGTGAATGCTTTTACTTTTTCCTCAAAATGGAATGTTTTTCCTTCGGTTTCAAAATCAATTTGCTTGATGATAAATCCGTCTAAAACAAATCGTTTGATATGAAAATCAATGTCATCAACGGTTTTTATTTCCTCAGGAATTAAATTTGGAATAACCTGATGTACGTTCATAAAATCAATCACAGCAAAACCATATTCAGACAAACTTTCTTTGATGGCGACTAAAGTTTGAAGATTGTCTTCTTCGTTTTCAAAATAACCAAAACTCGTAAAAAGATTGAAAATAGCATCAAATTTCTCTTCGTATGACTCGCGCATGTCATGAACGACAAAATGCAAGTTTTCATTTTCGTTCTTTTTGGCTTCGGCTATACTGTTTTCGGATAAATCAGCTCCAATTACATCAAAACCCAATTGATTTAAATAAATAGAATGACGACCTTTTCCGCAAGCTAAATCCAATACTTTGGCTTTTTCGGGCAAGTTTAAATAATGCGTCAAATTATCCATAAAAACTTGTGCTTCACGGTAATTTCGGTCTTTATAAAGAATGTGATAATATTTTGTATCAAACCAAGATTCATACCAACTTGACTGTTGATTATCGGTTTGAGATTGCTGATTTGTGATTTCTGACATTAATTCTTTTCAAATGAATTCTGAACCGACAAATTTAGTGTATTTTTGCCAAAATTATCCCAATTTAGAATTTGATATTTTAAGTTTGAAATTCAATTGGAATTTGGGATTTTTGAAATTGGAATTTATTCGATATGGAAAATTTTAAAATGGTAGCCAAAACCTTTTTTGGTTTTGAAGAAATATTGGCAAAAGAATTACAACAACTTGGTGCGCAAGAAGTTGAAATTGGCACTCGAATGGTAAGTTTTAAAGGCGATAAAGGTTTTATGTATAAAGCCAATTTGTCGTTGCGTTCGGCTTTAAAAATCTTGAAACCTATTTATCATTTTAGAGCTTTTAACGATCAAAGTTTATATAAAGGAATTCAAGGAATTGACTGGAGTAAATACCTAAATGCTAACCAAACTTTTGTAATTGACACTACTATTCATTCGGATAATTTCAAGCATTCGCAGTTTGTTTCTCAAAAAGCAAAAGATGCGATTGTAGATCAGTTTCGTGATAAATTTGGACAACGACCAAGTATTGATAAAGATTTCCCCGATTTAAGAATAAATATTCACATCGATAGAGATCAATGTTCGGTTGCACTTGATACTTCTGGAGCTTCGTTGCATCATCGAGGTTATAGAACAGCAACTAATATTGCTCCAATTAACGAAGTTCTTGCCGCAGGAATGCTTTTGCTTTCGGGTTGGGATGGAAGCTCTCATTTTCTGGATCCAATGTGTGGTTCGGGAACAATTTTGGTTGAAGCCGCGATGATTGCTTGTAATATTCCAGCCAATATCAATCGAAAAGAATTTGCTTTTGAAAAATGGAACGATTGGGACAATGATTTATTTGACCAAATTATTGATGCGTTGATGAAACGAACTAGAGAATTTCATCATACGATTGTTGGTTATGACAAAGCTCCGAGTGCTGTTCAAAAAGCAAAAGACAATGTTAGAAATGCTAATTTAGAAGATTACATCACAATAAGTCAAGCTAATTTTTTTGAAACCAAAAAAGAAACCGTTGGTCCATTACACATGGTTTTCAATCCGCCATACGGAGAACGTTTGGATATTGAATTAGAGCGTTTTTACAGAGAACTTGGCGATACGCTGAAAAATAATTACTCAAATACGAATGCTTGGTTCATCACGGCTAATTTGGAAGCATTGAAATATGTTGGACTTCGTCCTTCGAGAAAAATCAAGCTTTTCAACGGAAGTTTAGAAGCTCGATTGGTGAAATATGAAATGTATGAAGGAAGTAAAAGAACTAAGTTTCAACAACAAGAAGATTAGTTAAACATATAGCCAACAGTAAATTTTACAAAACCGTTTTGAGCACTAACATTATTTCCTGTGAAAAAATAACGATATTCATAAACTGAAGTTAGTCCTTGGTAAATTCCAACTTCAAAAAACATTTTGTTAATCGTAAATCCTGTTCCTAAGTTTACTCCAAAATCAATATCACTTTTTGCTTTTTCTGGATAATCTCCAAAAGATTTCTCGTTTACAAGAAAACCAATTTGCGGACCAGCAATTAAATAGATTTTGTTCCAAAATTTGAAGTCAATTGGAATATTGATGTAAGTAAGCTTTTTATCTAAATTATCTACTTCAAAATTTTCATAAACCACTGGATCAAAATCAACATTCATTGGCGTTCTGGTTCTGTCACCTTGTTGTGAGAAAATTAATTTTGGACGAAAAGCTACTTTTGGCGAAAGCTGTTTTTCATAAACCACACCAAGTTGCAACCCAAACGATTCTTCGGCAAGAACTTGACCAAATCCATCGGTAAAGTAGGAATAATTTACACCTGCAAAAGCGCCAAATTTATTTTGGGCAAATGAATTTATAGAAATCAATAGTAAAGCAATAATAATTTTCCTCATGGTTATTTTCGTTTTGCTATTTCTTCGTTAATTTTTTTCAAATTAGTAAAATTGACAATTATTAAAGGAAGAAATGCCATTGGTAGAATTATAAAAGCATTAAAACCGTTTTTGAAAGTTAAATAAACACCAGCAAAAAACTGTAATGAAACAGCAATAATTAACATTATGCTGGAAAACTTAGTCATTTTTGCTCTTTTTTCCAGTTCTTCAAGGCTTAATTCGGATAATTGAGGTTGTTTTTTCATGGTTGTTGTTTTTCTTTTTCTAAAATTGAGATAATATTTTTCACCTGGTTGGCTGCGATTTTCTTAGCTTTAATTCGCTTGTCTTTATCCAAAATAAAAATCACTGGAGTTGAATATACATCATATTTTTCGATAATGTTGTTCAAATGCGGACCATCATAAACGTTGATAAAATCTAGATTGTGTTCCGCGATGTATTTTTTGTATTTATCAGAATCGTATAACGTGTAAACACTCATCACTTTTACATCGATTTTATTTTTCAATAATTCGTGATAAACTTCTTTCAGTACTGGAATTTCTTTTTGACAATGACCGCAATCAACATCCCAAAAAACTAGAATAGTATAATCGGCTTTGATGTCATGAAGTTTTACAAATTGTTTGTTTAATTCCGCTTGATTGGCATAAAAAAGTTTTGTGACTTCTTCGCTCGTTGTTGCGGTTTCAAAGCCAAGTTGTTTAATTCGGGCACTGTTTTTTACATCAATCATCGAAATATCGGGAGCAATTGCACCAACCGTTATGGGTTTTAATTTATCAGCTCGTTTTATAATTCGTTGAACGCTAGTTTCATCTTGATAAATTCCCGTTGCTCGTCCGGTTTTAAAATAAGTATCAGACATATGGACAAAAACTTTGTCAAATCCCATGATTTTTGACGATTCATACGTATATGTAAAATGACTGACTAGCAACTTATAAAGCAAGCCATTAGGTTCAACTTTGGCTATCATTTTGTCCACTTCAACCGTTAACGAGTCGGGATGAGGAAAAGCAACTTGATCAAAATACTTTTTTAATTTGTTGAAAAAAAACGGATTTCTAAAAACACCTTCGTCTTTAAAATTAACGTCTTTCCAATAATTTTGTTTGTAATACTTGAAAACCGCCAAACTATCTGGTCTGCCATTTGAAGCTTTTGGAACATTTTTTAGCGTTTTTTCCGATTTTAAATTGATAACATCTGCAATAAAAGTTCCTTTATTTTTGGCAATAAAATCTTCTTCTAAATTTTGAACTCTTAATTCAAAATCTTGCTGTTTAGCAAGAATTTGTAGCGAATCGTTTTTAACTTTTATATTTAGATTTTGTTTAGAAGATTGAAAATCGGTTCCTTCTTTATTTAATTTCTTGATGTAATCAAAGAAGTTGTTATGAATAATTGAATTTACAGCAGTGAGATTATTAACAATATTTGCTCCAATTTCTGAATTAAATTCCAATTTTTGATTGGTATCATCTACAAAAAAATCGAAGTAAATTGTTTTCTGTTGACTGACTAATGAATAAACACCTTTGTTGAGTTTTGTTTTGCCTGTAAAAACAATTTTCCCGTTTTTTATCGTGGTACAAGTGTCTTTAATTAACGTTTTGTCAAATTGATAAAAGGTTAAATAGGCGAGTGTGTCTTTGCAATTTTTTAAATTAATAGTAATATCATAGCCGTTTTGGGCATGACTTGTAAAAACAGAAAGACAAAAAAATAAAAAAAATATTTTCTTCATAGCATTAATGCTTTTTTAAATTGCATATACTACAAAAATAATGGAAATTTAATTCTGTAAAAGATAAGTTTTAATTAAATTATTCTAAAAACTAAAGTCATCAAAAATTACAATTCCTTTACTTTCTAAATGATTTTTAATCAATTCTTCAGGATAATCATATTGTGTAGCTAAATCTTGTATAGAAACACCCGAAAAGAATAAAGCAACAAGCGTTTGAACTATATTAGCTTCTAGCTCAATATTAGTTGGTTTCTGTTCTTCATATGGAATAATAGGTTCGTCAACAATACTTCTGATATTGCTTAATTTTTTCACTATGATATCTAAATCGTCTTCGGGAATTTCAAGGAATTTCTCTTCACCTTTTGGGATTGGTGTTTGATAAAGCATCACAATTCGTTTACCGAAATCATCCAACTTATAACGAATTTTATAGTTGTAATCTGTAACGTTCATGATAAAATAAATTAAATTAATATAAATTTGGGTAATGCAAATATAATTAATAAAATGCCTACGATATTTTATTTTAACATAATTTTGTCGGTAAATTTTATCCTTTTGTCGGATTTTTTACTTTTAAGTTGATAAAATTGAGTAATTTGCTATGTTTTATAGGACTAAAATTATTTTAAAATTTTAAATAAAAAAACATGTATTATCCTACTTCTTTAATTCCTTTTAGAAATATCCAACGCATATAAATCTTTTCACCTGTTGGACTTGAAATAGCTTGAAATTTAGGTGCCAAAATTGTCCCAATAACAAATGCAGTTAAAGGAATCCAATAACCTGTTAAATTGGTGTATAGGTCAATTAAAAATCGGAAACTGATGAAAATAACTGCAAAACAAACTAAGTTATACAGTAGCGCTTTGGTTTTTTTACTCATTTTATTTTTTTATTTTTTTGTTTCTTCCTTTTCTTTAGGTTTTACTTTCGATTTATATAAAGGAATAAAATAGGAAACCGAATAATTAAACCCGATGCCAAATTCTCCACCATAGGTTTTATTAAACCCAGGAATGTATAGATTTTCAAAATTATTGGGCTCTTTTTGTGAAATCAATCGGTTTAGTCGAAAACTAAAGCCAACAAATACATTGTCAAAAACTTCAGCTTTTACACCAGCTACAACTTCCATCCACTGAGCCGTTAATCCTTTGAATTCATCTCCTGATTGAACTTCGGTTGGAATACCAAAATAATGATTAGAGTCATAAATCGTGTAACTGTTTAAAGTATGACTAAAAGTACTAAAACCATAACGTAAACCAACGTAGATTTGATTTTCCATATCAAGCCAGTTTTCAAAGGCGTTGTAATCAAATCCAACTCTAATGTAAGAACCTTTGGTTGTAAAATTTAGCTGTTCATCATCAACCGTTTTGTCTTCGTTACCAATTTCAGCAGCGATGTAATGCTTTCTGGTTAATCGATAATCGCCAACTAGTTCTAATCCACGGTATTTATCTTCATAAAAAGAACGTGTTAATTTGAATAAATCAACCCCAACTCTCAAACCGTATCGTTCCATTTTTGGAGCAATACTATCTTTTTCTGTGGTAACTTGAGCTTGCGTTAGTAATGAAACTAACATCAAAGCAATACTAAAAGTAAATTTTGATATGTGTTTCATTTTCAGTTGATATACTTTTGTTTTCAATAAATATATTTTTTATCCATTTTAGTTCTGGCGTGTCATTATCTGTATGCACAATTCCATTATCAGCATTCAATTGATAAACGGTTTTATAACCACATGCTCTAGAAACAAAAACTTGATTTCTCGTGTAGTTAAACTCAAGAATATCTTCATTTTTGATAAGATCGTTTGTACTGTTTAAAGTTAAACTATATCGAGTTACATCGTCAGTAATTTTTAGCGGTAATTCTATTTTACTAACTGCTGTAAACGTATCTAACTCATCAGTCATTCCAACACCTGTAACTTTTAGATTAGTCACATTCAAATTATTAGCAGGTTGAGCAATATTAAAAAACTCAATAATCAATCGAGGCGTAGTTTCATCGCTACAAATGTCGTCTTTCTCACAAGAAGAAAAACCAAAGGCAACTAAGACTATAAAAAGCAATTTTTTCATTTTTCTTTATTAATTGGTGATTAGTAAAAAGTGATAATAAAGACTATTTACTATTTACTATTTACTATTTACTATTTACTTATCTCAGTTCCAAAAGTACAACATTTTCAACATGATGCGTTTGCGGAAACATATCAACAGGTCGAACACGAGTTACTTTGTATTTTTCGTCCATCAAAGTTAAATCTCTAGCTTGCGTAGCCGAGTTACAACTTACATAAACAATTTTTGGCGCACCTGTTTTTAATAACATCTCAACAACATCTTTATGCATTCCATCTCTTGGTGGATCGGTGATGATAACATCTGGTTTGCCGTGTTGTGCAATAAAAGTATCGTTGAAAACGTTTTTCATATCACCAACATAGAATTCGCAATTCGTGATTTCATTGCGTTTTGCATTTTCTTTTGCATCAGCAATAGCCTCGGGAACGGCTTCTACACCAATAACTTTCTTTGCTTTTTTGGAAACAAATTGTGCGATAGTTCCGGTTCCTGTATATAAATCATAAACCGTTTCGTTTCCGGTTAAACCAGCAAATTCGCGAGTGATTTTGTATAATTCGTAGGCTTGATCTGAATTGGTTTGATAAAACGATTTGGCATTAATACTAAAATGCAAACCTTCCATTTCTTCCAAAATATAATCTCTTCCTTTAAACAGTTTAATATCTTGGTCATACAACGTATCGTTGGCTTTACCATTGATAACATATTGTAGCGAAGTGATTTGTGGAAATTGTTCTGCAATGTGATTTAAAAGTAATTCACGTTGCGTTTTATTTTCTTTAAAAAACTGAACTAAAACCATGATTTCACCTGTTGAAGCCGTTCTAATCATTAACGTTCTCAACAAACCTTCGTGATTTCTAGCATCAAAAAAGGGTAACTCATTTGCTACTGCAAAACGCTTAATTTCATTGCGAATAGCGTTTGACGGATCTTCTTGTAAGTGACATTTTGAAATATCCAAAATCTTATCCCACATTTTTGGAATGTGAAATCCTAATGCATTTCGGTTTCCTAAATCATCATCCGATTTTATTTCGTCTTCGGTTAACCAACGCTGATTAGAAAAACCAAATTCCATTTTATTACGATAGAAAAACTGTTTTTCTGAACCTAAAATTGGCTCAAAATCAGGCAATTCAATTTTTCCGATACGTTTTAAATGATTATAAACTTCTTGATTTTTATAGAACAATTGCTGTTCATATTTCATATTTTGCCATTTGCAACCGCCACAAACACCAAAGTGCTCGCAAACTGGTTCAACTCTATGGCTAGACAGTTCATGAAATTTTATGGCTTTACCTTCATAATAGGCTTTTCTTTTTTTGAATGTTTGCACATCAACCACATCGCCAGGAACAACGTTTGGTATAAAAATAACTTGACCTTCTGGAGCTTTAGCTACCGAGACACCTTTGGCGCCAGCATCTAAAACGGTTATGTTTTCAAAAATGACTTTTTTTGTTTGTTTTCTTCCCATAGCGCAAAAATAAACTATTGCACAAAACTGTATAACGATTTGCAGAATTTATTTTAAAAAACAAACGACGCTAGTAATGTAGCGTCGTCTGAAGAATTTGTGGTAATCTATTCTTTTTTAGTATGAAACGTTTATATTTCCTTCGGTTAGTGTTAAACCATCCATATTGATTGTTGTTAGTATTCCCGAAAATGTTCCAATAATTTTAGTATCGTTACTTTCGGTTATATCGGCAGTAATATCAGCGCTTCCCATTTGGTAATGCGTGCCGTTATTGATGTATTGCACAAAATAAACACTATCTGAACCCAATTTATTTTTACCCAAAGAAATTCTAATGTTTTTAGTATTATCATTCGTTTGCGTTCCTTGAAGAACTAAATCGGTATAGTTTTGATATTTTTCTTCGGTAACAGTTAATGAACCAAAAGTTCTTAATTCGTCATTAATTTTAACCGATAAAGTTCCGGTGGCATTATGAATTTTGTTTTTAATATTGTCATCATCGTCAGAGCAAGCAATGAAAGCAGAAGCAATAAAAAGCAGAGTAAAGGCGTAGAAGATTTTTTTCATTAAAATAAATTTTGAATGCCAAAGATGTCACAAACCAGTTGGAATGGCAAAAAATATCTACCAACTACACAAAAACTCGTTATAATCATAAAACATGATTTTTACCACATTATGATACAAAAAAAACGCCTCAAAATGAGACGTTTACTGTTTTATGAAAATTTTAGATTATGGTTTTACATCAATTGTACCATCAGTAACGGCAACATTTCCCATACCAACATCGCTAACCAAAATACCCGAAAAAGTTGCTTTTACTTTAGTATTTGAGCTTTCAGTAACGTTAGAAACAATACCCGGACTAGAAAGGTCATAATAGTTTTCACCGTCAAAATATTGAATATAATAAATACTTTCTGTTCCTATAAAATCTTTCCCAAGCGAAATTTGTATTGACTTTGATGGATCGTCCGATTGAATTGCGGTAACTATATAATCGGAATACTCATCATATTCTTCTTCAGTTACAGTAACGTTTATAAATTTCTTAGAAACACCATCAATTTTTGCCGAAAGTCCAGTTTCGGGTTTGTCATCGCTAGAACACGAACTAATGCCAACAGCAACGACAATAAGTGTTAAAAGGGTTAAAAATTTTCTCATTTTGTTTGTTTTGTGGGTTTCTACAAATTTAAAATTTTTTTTAAAATTTTACACAAATATAAACTAATATGTTAAAACTTTATTGTTATCTAAAATGACACACGGATTTTAAGGATTAAACAGATTGACACAGATTAAATCCGTTGAATCTGTGTTAATCTGTGGCAAATAATCAAACATCTCCTAGAATAAATCATTATTTAGAATTATTGTATTTGCTTATCTTTACGCCATGAAACACCTAGCACTTCTCCGCGGCATCAATGTATCGGGACACAACATGATAAAAATGGAAGCATTGAAAAATATGCTGGAAAACATGGGTTTTACTGGCGTGGAAACCTATATTCAAAGTGGAAATGTGTTTGTTACTAGTGAAGAAGAAAATGGTTCGGCAGTTGGTTTTAAAATCAAACAAGAAATTTATAAAGTTTTTGGACACGATGTTCCAGTGATTGTGGTTACTAAAAACGACTTGGAATTGTGTTTTACAAACAATCCGTTTTTAAAGGAAAAGGAAGTTGATATCAAGAAATTATACGTTGCTTTTATTTCTAAAGAATTACCGAGTTCTGCCATCAATGAGTTAAAAATAAGTCAATTCAAACCTGATGAAGCCGTGATTGATGGCAACAGAATTTTTATAAAATATGCTGTTGGCGCGGGAAAAACGCGCTTGGACCAAAAGTATATTGAGAAAAAATTAAACGTAACAGCAACCATGCGAAACTATAACACGGTGAGCAAATTATTGGAAATGTATCAAGAGAGAATTGAACAATAAATTGTAAATTAGCCAATAAATACACAAAAAAACATGGGTGGTAAAAGCACTTTTAAAAGTTCTATTTCGGGCATTGAGTTTCCTGAGCACGACAGAGTTTGGGGAAAATCCATCAGAGCAACTATTTTTGATTTGATAAAAAGTGATTATCCTAATTTTGATGCAAAAGAATGTATTTCTGTTAGTGAGCTTAACTATTACAGAGAAAAATATATTTCAAAATTTCTCCAAACCGAAGTCAAAGAGCTTACTGATTTGCAGAAAAATGTAATTCATTCATTATCTGATGATACTTCTTTTGTTTCCAAAGTAGAAGATAATGAAGAAAACCGTACCATAGGACAAATTGTGGCCGATAAAGTAGCGGCATTTGGCGGAAGCTGGACTTTTATTATTTCCTTTTTCATCTTTTTGCTTCTTTGGATTGGAGCAAATGTTTTTATATTGATGAACAAAGGTTTTGATCCTTATCCTTTTATATTGCTCAATTTGATTTTGTCTTGTGTGGCAGCTTTACAAGCACCGGTTATTATGATGAGCCAAAATCGCCAGGAAGAAAAAGACCGAGAAAGAGCAAAAAAAGATTATATGATTAATTTGAAATCTGAATTGGAAATTAGAATGCTTGATGAAAAATTGGATCATTTGATAATGCATCAGCAACAAGAGTTAATTGAAATTCAAAAAGTTCAAATTGAAATGATGAATGATATACTAGAAAGAATGAAGAAGTAAAAAAGTTAAAGCAATATCGAATTTTAAATTGGCATTTAATTTTACTACTTTTGTTATCAAGGGATGATTTCTCTCCATTAAGAAGGAATTGATATTACAGAATTAAAATTACAAAAAACAATGTCAGTTTTAGAAAAATTAACTTCCGCCGATGCTATTGCATTAGAAGACAAATATGGTGCGCACAATTATCATCCGCTACCAGTAGTATTGAGTAGAGGTGAAGGTGTGTATGTTTGGGATGTTGAAGGAAAGAAATACTACGATTTTCTTTCGGCTTATTCGGCAGTAAATCAAGGTCATTGCCATCCAAAAATTGTTGGAGCTATGATTAATCAAGCACAAACGTTAACCTTAACTTCTCGTGCTTTTTACAACGACAAACTTGGTGTTTATGAAGAATTCATCACAAACTATTTTGGTTTTGACAAAGTTCTTCCAATGAATACTGGAGCAGAAGCAGTAGAAACGGCTTTGAAAATCTCCAGAAAATGGGCGTATGAGAAGAAAGGAATTCAGGAAAACCAAGCACAAATCATTGTTTGTGAAGGTAATTTCCACGGAAGAACAACCACTATCATTTCGTTTTCTAATGATGAAAATGCTAGAAAGAATTTTGGTCCATACACCGAAGGATTTATAAGAATTCCATATAATGACATCGATGCTCTAGAAAAAGCACTTCAATCGTCAAACAATATTGCCGGATTTTTAGTTGAACCTATTCAAGGTGAAGCTGGCGTTTATGTTCCAAATGATGGTTATTTGGCAAAAGCAAAAGCATTGTGTGAAGCGAATAACGTTTTATTCATTGCCGATGAAGTTCAAACAGGAATTGCTCGTACTGGAAAATTATTAGCCGTTCATCACGAAAATGTGCAACCTGATGTTTTAATTTTAGGGAAAGCCGTTTCTGGTGGCGTTTATCCAGTTTCTGCCGTTTTGGCCAATGACGAAATCATGAATGTGATTAAACCAGGACAACACGGTTCAACTTTTGGTGGAAATCCAGTTGCGGCTGCAGTTGCCATTGCGGCATTGGAAGTTGTAAAAGATGAAAACCTTGCTGAAAACGCAGAACGATTAGGAGCAATTTTCAGAGAAAAAATAGGAGAGTTTGTTACTAATTCAAACATTGCAACGCTTGTTCGCGGAAAAGGTTTGTTGAATGCCATTGTGATTAACGATACTGAAGAAAGCGATACGGCTTGGAATATCTGTATGAAATTAGCAGAGAATGGTTTACTAGCAAAACCAACGCATGGAAACATTATTCGTTTTGCTCCGCCATTAGTTATGAACGAGGAACAATTACTTGATTGTGTTTCGATTATCATTAATACGTTAAAGGAATTTGAGAAGTAAAAACTCAAATTCATTAGAAATAATAAAACCGTCTCGTTATAACAACAAGACGGTTTTTCTTTAGGGTTAAAATTGAAAATACTATTTGTTTTGCATTTGTCTAATTAACTCCATAAGTTGCTGTTGTTGCTCAACATCTTTTCCAGTAACTTTCATGTAGATATAATAAATTAAAGACAATACACTTAGTGCTAAACCTACATAATTCACGATTTTCCATGTGTTTAAACTTCCGCTAATGTATTGCTCTGGATTTTCTGCGTATATTTTTTCTGCTTTATTTGCTAAAAAAATTCCTATTCCAGATAAAATAACTCCTAGAATTCCACTAGTACAACAACAACCTACATACGATAATATTCCTAAAATCATTACAGCTTGTTCGTTGGGAAGCTTTTGTTTACCTTCAAAATTGTTAAAGTTTGATTGTTCCATAAAATAAAAGATATAGTTAATAATTGGTTACACGATAAAAATAGGAAACAACCATAATTACAGCATTGGTTACAGCTAAACCAATAATTGCTTTTTGGTAGTTTCGAGATTTGTCAATAAAATGAAGTGCTAAAACAATAAAAAATAAAAGCGTTGTAAAAATGGCAGGAAACATATTAAAAGCGCCAACAAAATCGCCTTTGAGTAAAAGCATCAATGAACGCTGTGTTCCACAACCGAAACATTCGATGCCAAAAAGTTTTTTGTTCATGCAAGGCAACATATATTCTTCCATTGCTACTTTCTTTTAAAGAAAGAACAAGTTTACAAATTATTTTTTCAATAAAAAATGGTATCGCTGTAAAGTTTCTTATTTTTGAAATAAAAAAAAGCATGTTTCAAGTTGGTGATAAAGTTTCAGTTTTAGATGATGATATCGATGGAGTAGTGGTTTCTATTAAAAATCAAGAAGTTACTATTGATACTTCGGATGGATTTTTGTTGACTTTTCAAGCAAATGAATTAATTAAAATTGGAAATTCAGCAGAAATTGATTTTAATTTCAGCAAAGCCAAAGTTATTAGCGAAAAAGAAATTCCAAAGCCAAACTATATCAATAAGGAGAAAAAATCCAAAAAGGAAGTTCCTGTTCCTGATTTTGATTTACACATTGAAAAATTAGTGAAAAACTATAAATCAATGAGTAACTATGAAATTTTAACCATTCAAACGGAAACTGCTAAAAAGCATATCGATTTTGCTATCAGAAACCGAATTCCAAAAATTGTTCTAATTCACGGT
The DNA here is from genome assembly GCF_012911605.1 of Flavobacterium solisilvae. GTDB lineage: Bacteria > Bacteroidota > Bacteroidia > Flavobacteriales > Flavobacteriaceae > Flavobacterium > Flavobacterium solisilvae. The sequence goes on from NZ_JAAMPT010000200.1 coordinate 28,035, forward strand.
GTTGGCGATGGTGTTCTTAAATCGGAAATTAATTTTATGCTTGGTCGATATGATGGTGTTACGTTTCAAGATGCTAATTATCAAAAATATGGTCTTGGCGCAACAGAAGTGTATTTCAAGCAAAACAAATAAAAAAAATCCCGAGTACCAATCGGGATTTTCATTTTCCAAAAACTAACTAATTATAATAAATTAAATTTATCCTTAAGCTACGCTGCTTTCTTGACCAACGATTTTTTTCAATACTGTTTTGATTAATACTTTGTTAGTAGTAATTCCAGAGTTGATTAATTGTTTTCTACCAAATGATAAAGTAGCTGGTTTATCATTTGAAGTTTTGTTTACACTTCCAACGAACCAAACCGCAAATTCAGTAGTTGTTGCAGCAACAGAATTTTCAGTAGAAACCATTTCTGTAGTTGGTTCAACAATAGAAACTTCATTTTTAGTTTCTTGACCAAATACAGTTGAAGTTGATAAAAACATAACTACAAATAAAACAAATAAAGTAACGATTGAGTTTCTTTTTGAAGTATTTGTGTTTGTTGTTGTCATATCTTTTGTTTTAGTTTCTGTTTTAATTCTGAACCAAAACTACGTCGATGATGCAACGAGGTGAAAATTTTTCGATAATTAACTCTAAAAGTCGTTTAAACGACAAAATCAACAATATCAAGGGTTTTGAGCGTTTTTTTAGTGCAGTTCATCTATAAAATGTTAAAAAAACGTGTATTTCATCGGTGAAATTCCAATAATTTCTATGAACTGCGCAAATCAAAATAGAAACTACTTTTAAAAACATAGAAAATGGTATTTTCTTAGTAAATTGCGTCATAATATATTTGTCACATGAAAGTAGATCAAAAAGGACACACCACTACTATAAAGAATACGCAGTATAAAACCGCTGAATTCATAACTAAACTTACGCATGAATACAACAGCTTTAAAAATCAAAACCTTATAATTGATTTATCGACTGATAAAGAAATTGTTATGGAAGATGTAAAATCGTTTTCAGAATTAATAAAGAAACACAAAAAGAATAAAAAATCATTCGTATTAGTAACCGATTCTATTGATTTCAACAAAGTTCCAAGCAGTATAACATTAGTTCCAACGCTTCTTGAAGCTCACGATATAATTGAAATGGAAGAAATAGAACGCGATTTAGGTTTCTAAAAAACAACCATGAAGTTAACAATATTAGGTTGCTATGCGGCAACACCACGAACCATTACCAATCCAACATCGCAGGTTTTAGAAATTAAAAACCGAATGTTTCTTATCGATTGTGGCGAAGGAACTCAAGTGCAACTTCGCAAAAACAAAATCAAATTCTCATCCATTAATCATATATTTATTTCCCATCTTCATGGCGATCATTTCTATGGATTAGTAGGTTTGATTTCAACGTTTATGCTACTAAATCGTCAAACCGATTTGCACATTCACGGACCAAAAGGCATCAAAGAAATCATTTTATTGCAACTAAAATATTCTAATTCTTATACTGGTTACAATTTATATTTCCACGAATTAAGCGCTACCAAAAGCGAAATCATTTTTGAAGACGAAAAAGTAATCGTAAAAACCATTCCGCTAAAACACCGAATTTATACCAACGGATTTTTATTTCAGGAAAAAATTGGTGAACGAAAACTAAACATTGACGAAGTTCAAAAACACAACATCGAAACCTGTTATTTTCAAAACATAAAAAACGGAAAAGACATTACGCTCGACAACGGAACGATTATACCTAATGCCAAATTGACTTTTGATCCGCCAAAACCAAAAAGTTATGCCTTTTGTAGCGATACGATGTATGACGAAACTATAATTCCGATAATTCAAAACGCTGATATTCTGTATCACGAAACCACTTTTCTTGAAACCGAAGCTGATAAAGCCCAAAAAACTATGCACAGCACCGCAAAAGAAGCCGCAAAAATTGCCCAACTTGCCAATATAAAACATTTGATTTTAGGACATTACAGCACGCGATATGACAATATTGAACTGTTTAAAGAAGAAGCACAAACCATTTTTGAAAATGTAACATTAGCAGACGACGGAAAAACATTTGATTTCAATTAATTCATTTTGAAGCGAATCGTTCGAACTTTTTTGTAAACGTAATTCCTGCTGTTCGTTTCAATCTGTCATTGCGAGGAACGAAGCAATCTCATAATCAAACCTTGGAGAAGCAATGACAGGATTTTCACTTCCATCAGGGCTAGTTGAAAAACCATTTTATAATCAGGAAACTTAGTAACTTAGCAACATCAAATCATAAGTCAATGAAAGATTTAAGCAACTATAGAAAATCATACGAAAAGAGCGAACTTCTTGAAACTAATATTCCCGAAGATCCAATCAATCTTTTCAACCGTTGGTTTCACGAAACCGAAGATTTTAGCAACATAGAAGAAGTCAACGCCATGACGGTTTCAACCATTGGTTTAGACGGATTTCCAAAAAGTAGAGTAGTGCTACTTAAAAAATTCAACGAAGAAGGTTTTATTTTCTACACTAATTATAATTCCGAAAAAGGAAAAGCAATACTAAACAACCCAAACGTTTGTTTGTCTTTTTTTTGGCACAGTATGGAACGACAAATTATTATTAAAGGTATCGCCGAAAAAACATCAGCAACAATTTCCGATAATTATTTTGCTTCTCGACCAGATGGAAGTAAACTTGGCGCAATAGTTTCGCCACAAAGTGAAGTCATTCCATCCAGAGAATTTTTAGACACAAAATTAAAAGAGTTAGAAAAGGAATTTGAAAGTAAAGAAATACCAAGACCAGAAAATTGGGGTGGATTTTTAATTCGACCGATAGAAGTAGAGTTTTGGCAAGGAAGAGCAAATCGACTTCACGATCGAATTAGATATAAACTCGAAGACAATTTCAATTGGAAAATTGATCGATTATCTCCTTAAAATGAAATCAAACCACTTTTTAAGTGGTTTTTTTAATTTTTGCTACTAATGAATGTATGCGTTTTTCATTTAATTTGTAAGTTTATTATATCTTAAAAGTATTAAATTGTGCATTTAATCGATTTTATTTGTATTTTAAACGATAATTGATGTAAGTTTGACATACCAAATCTACAACAACACGTTCTTACAATAAAAATTTAAAGATTAGATTATTTTAAAGTGTTTGCCCCAACATCTACTTTATTAAACTTAACCTACTAACTACTATGAAATCAAAAATGTTTAGAGCATTGTTGATATTATCAATTGTGTTCACTACCGTATCTTGTTCATCAGACTCATCTGAAGAAGTTTCAACTCAAGAAGCTGTTGAAGTAAACTATGCTTACAATCAGACTGAATCAAGAATTGTGGAATTAATCAATAATCATAGAGAAAGCATAGGATTAAATCCATTAGAAGTTATCAATTACATTTCTATAAAATCAGAAGGTCACAACGAGTACATGATTGAAAAACAATCTATCAGTCATGACGGTTTTCAACAGCGTTCTCAAAATATTATTCAGGTTTTAGGAGCTGAAAAAGTAGCTGAAAATGTTGCTTACAACTATGCTACAGCAGAAAGTGTTGTTGCCGCTTGGAAAAATAGTCCTGGACACAGAGCTAATATAGAAGGTGATTTTACACACTTTGGAATATCTGTTTCAGTAGATGAAGCAACTGGAAAAAAATATTACACGAATATATTCATGAAAGAAAAATAGTTTGATTATTGTTTTGTTTGATTTTGACAGATCACTTTAAAAACTCATCCATAAACGGTGAGTTTTTTTATTTAAAACCGAGTTTTGATTTTAATTTTAAAAACAATAATGCAATCGAATAAGCTTCATCAAGAGCAAAATTTCTTTCGCTTTGTGGAATTTTATACGCGTTTTTCAATTCTTCTAATGAAAATGATTTATTAGTAATATCATACAGTTTTTGATGCATTATTTCAATATCCAAAGCCTCGTTTTTTAGTTTGCCACATTCCATTTTTTCCAAAACTTCATTAATCATTTCAATATCAAAATGAATTCGATGACCAACTAAGGTTGCGCTTCCAATATATTTTATAAATTCTTCAATAGCAAGCGGTTCAGCAAACTTGGGTAATTTGCTTTCCATTAAAAAATCGTTAGACAAACCATTGTCATGCAAGTATTTATATTGTAAAATAACCAATTCCAATGTATCATTTACACGAATAACATCTTCGGTAATACCAATGGCACCAAAGGAAAGAATAACATCTTTTTTGGGATTTAAACCTGTTGTTTCGGTGTTTAAAATAACGTATCGATTTGATTTATTTTCAAATTCTGCTACGTAATTCTTCCAAAATTCAGGATAGTTTTTGCTTTTTATCCAATCAAACATTATGAAAACTGTGTTAGTTGAAAACGATCTTTAATTAATTCTTCTAATTCTTTCATTGGAACCAAAGCTGCTTTGATTTTTTCACGATCAATTTTTGTTAACTCATCAATATTAATGAATTGTCCCGTTGAATCATTTTTTAAACCTTCGAGCGTTCTGTATTTGGATAAAACTTGAAAAGCTTCTGCACAGCTAAGATATATTTCAGAATATTTTGGATCTGCCATAGCCAATTGCTTAAATCTTAAATAGGTATTGTTTACACCTTTGATTTGCATACTCAAAATAAGCAATCGAGCACCATCGATTAAAGGCATAATTGCTTTGGTTTTAATGTCAAATTTCCCTTTGTTTTCGCCTTCTTCTTCGAGGTTGAATTTTTTAAAGAAATTAAGCGGTGGATTTTTTCGTAAAGTATCGTTTCCTAAATAGTCAAAGAAAAGATTGTTGTTTTTTACATTATTAAAAATAACTTCAGTTAAAGCATCTTCAATTTTATTTTCGCCAAAAACGATTTCATAATCAAAGAAAATACTACTCATTTCATCGGTAATTTCACCTGGAGTTTTCATCCAATTGTTGTATTGTTTTACCCAGTCAGTCAATGATTTACACCAAGTCATATTACTTGCCATATGACCATTTGGACAATATAAAAAACCAACTTTCTCTAGAATAGTAGTCACTCTTTTTGAAAGCTTTATAAAATAATCTTTTACATCTCTGTATTTATCGGCAGCAACATCTTCAAATATCAAAATACTGTCTTGATCAGTCAATAAAAGTTGTTCTTTTCTACCTTGACTTCCAATGCTTAACCAAGCAAATCGTGCTGGTGGCGAACCTAAATCGAGTATAGCCAATTCAATTGCACGTTTGTTTATTGCTGAGATTATTTCGCCTGAAATATTATAAATATGTGCTAACGGAATATTTTTTGCAATTGAAGATTGAATTAAATCGGTTAGTTTTTCTCGAACTTGTTTCAATTCTTTTGGCGTTAAAGCACGTTTAATTTCTCTAACCAAAACGCCTGGATTATTGGATTGAGCAACAACCAAATCGTGTTCAGAAATTACACCTTTAACATCAGATTTATCAGAACCATCAACGGTTACGCAAAGATGACTAACGCTGTGTTTTAGCAACATTAATTGCGCTTCGGCTACAGAAACATTCTCAGAAACCGTAACAACAGGCGATGACATAATTTTATCAACAGTAGAAATAAGGGGAAATCTTCCGTTGGCAATTTTGCTCCTAAAATCGGTATCAGTTACAATTCCGATGGGAAAATTCTCTTCAATAACAATAACACTATTGCTTAAATTATCTGTCATCAATTGGGCAACATCTTTCACAACAGCTTTTGACGCAATTTTTAAAGGAGTTTTATTATAGCTCAATGACTGAAAATATTGAATTTCTCCAGAAGTTTGATCGGAATAAATAGTATCAGTGATTAAATTTCCTCGTTTTTCTTTATCAAATGAATTTCTTGTATTAGAAGCAAAACTTTCTAAAAGAAAATCAAGCACATTTGGATTTTGTGATACAAAAGGTTTGAATATTTTAATAGGAATTGCATAAACTATGCTGTCTTCGCGAGCTTTTGCTGTCATCATATAATTGTTTTTAGCAAAAAACGGACGCAAACCAAAAACATCTCCGGCATAACATTTATTAAGCATTGTTTCTTCGGCATCAGCAATGAATGACAAATGAATAACACCAGAAGCTACAACATAAAAACTTTCGTGTAATTTATCTTCAATTTTAAACAACGTTTTGTTTTTTTCAAGCATTATGACGCCAATGCTGTTGCTAACTTCAACGAGTTCGTCATGGCTTAAATAATTAAACGGTGCGTATTCTTTTAAAAATATGGCAATATTTTCTGCAATTGTATTCATGGATTTGCTAAAAATTATTTTACAAAAATAAGGAATGTTATCGTGCTAAAATTATTTCTTTTTTAAAATTTATGAGAAATAGTTAAGAGTGGTTTTTGTATTTTCTATTTTACATAATATAAATTATAGTTCATATTTATTTGTATTCTTTATTGGTAACTAATTCCATTTCACGACATTTTAATTTTTATAATATCAGAATAATTTGCACAATATAATTCTAAAAATACAGTTATAAACACTTGAAACAAAGAATGTTAATAACTTTATTGATGTGAAATTATGTTTTTAACTACAAAACAGTTCTTTTTTGTAAGTATAATTATCAAAAATTAATAGAAATACGCATTTCATCGATTTTTACAACATTTTTTTACACTTAAACGATAAAAGTTGCACTTAAACTATTTAGATTTGTCAAATCACTTTCAGTCCCCAAATCTAGAAAGTGATAAAGTATAAAAAATTAAAAACTAAAACCTACACGATTATGAGAAGAGTTTTTACAACATTAGTTTTATTTTTTGCTTTATTAGCAAATTCACAGAACACTACTGTGAACTACACTGTATCTACAGAAAATTTTCCAAATCCAGAAAGAGGATTTTATCACCACAAAGAAACTAGAGCTTCAAATTATTCGCTCTTAACTCAAAGTAGTTTAGCAAATTACAGAACGAATGAAAAAATCACTTTGATTTTGCGTTTGTATTATTTGGATCAATTTTTAACGTCTCCAATTTCGCAAACTTTTTTAGATAACATTACTACCGACATGACAAGAACTAGAAATGCTGGAATTAAATGTATTTTGAGATTTGCATATTCTAGCTCAACAACATTAGGACAACGCGATGCTTCAAAAGCGCAGATTTTATCTCACATTCAACAATTAACTCCAATTTTTAATGCTAATAGTGATATCATTACTGCTGTTCAAGCTGGTTTTATTGGAACGTATGGTGAATGGTATTATACTGATCATTTTGGAATGAATCCAACTACCGCTGATTATGCAAATCGCCGAGAAGTTGTTGATGCATTGCTAACTGCATTACCTTCTTCTATTAAAATTCAAGTTAGAACTCCAAAATTAAAACAAAGGCTTTTCAACTCGACTGTTGCTTTAACTCAGTCTCAATATTTCAACAACATTGCAGGTTCACGTGTTGGACATCATAATGATTGTTTTCTTTCTGATGCTTCAGATGTTGGAACTTATACTAATATTGCAACAGAGTATCCATATTTAACACAAGAAACTAAGTTCGTTCCAATGGGCGGAGAATCATGTGATTTTGATCCAAATCGTTCTACTTGTAATGTTGGAACTTCAGAAATGGCACTTTTTCATTGGTCATATATGAATATTGACTATTATCCTGAAGTAATTGATGGATTTGAAGACAATAATTGTTTAAATGACATCAAGAAAAAATTGGGTTATCGTTATGAATTAGTTTCGGGAACTTTTCCAAATACAGTTTCATCTAACGGTTTATTGAATATTGCTCTTACTATAAAAAACACCGGATTTGCATCGGTTTATAATGACAGAACTGCTTACATCGTTTTGAAAAATACAGTAACAAATCAAACCTATTCGTTGCCATTGGCTTCTAATCCAAAGCTTTGGTTAGATACGAATGTAATTCCGATTAACGAGCAATTAACGTTACCAAATGACATTGTTCCAGGTAATTATCAAATGTATTTGCATTTACCAGATAAAAGTGCAACTATTAGCGCAAGACCAGAATATGCAATTCGTTTAGCCAATGAAAACACATGGGAAGCAACAACAGGTTACAATAAATTGAACCATACTTTAAATGTTACTCAAGCTCTTTCTGTAGCTGATAATACTAGAATTAACCCAGTAATTTATCCAGTTCCAGCAAATGATGAACTGATTGTAGAAATGGAAAATATCTCAGATTTTAAAGTAACATTATACAATACTTTAGGTCAAAACTTCAACATTTCTTCAAATGAAATAGCTGGAAATAAATTGAGTTTAAATACGCAAAGTCTTTCTGATGGTGTTTATTTACTTCGTTTTGAAAACGGAAATATCGTTGACACTAAAAGAATTATCGTGAAACACTAATTGTTAAAAATACCTACACTAAAATCGGAGTTGAGAATTATTTTAGCTCCGATTTTTTATTTCGCTTGCTTTTTCTTTAAACTATGTTTAATTCCAAGTTGAACCGCATTAGAATAATACAATGATTGAACGAAGACTTCTACTCCAACGTTAATTTCGGTATAATCAAAAAGTAAATAATTTAATGTTCCTGTATATCGCTGAAATTTATCACTAAAGTCATCTAAGAAGTACGAACCTTCAACTCTTATATTGAAATCATCGGTATCTTTTCCAAATTTAGCTGCCATTCCACCGCCATAATAAAATCGGTCGTCAATTACCCAATATGGATAACCAAAGCGTAAAAAATAAGCATACTCACTTTTAAATGAACCTTGAGAACGAGATGATTCTATAAACGGTAGAATTTTCAGTTTCTTGTCAACGCCATCATCATAAAATACTTTTCCAGTAATTGAACCTTCATAAGTATCGCCTGTAACAACATAAGTATCTTCAGTACTACTTGGATTGTAATAATTTCCTTCTAGCGAAAGATTAGCATTTAAAAATCCAAATAAATAAACGTCTTGGTAATAATTCAACTGAAATCTATAAATACTTTTACTATGTGCGCCACCAGTTTCTGCAGGTGCAATTTTAAATATCAATGAGCTGAAATTCTTTTCTTTAGACAAATTTATTCCCGATGAAAATTGGAAAAATGCCTTACTTTGATTGCTATATTCTAATCGTCCTGATGTCCAGTAATTCAGTTTATTTTCTTTAACTGCTCGAGTGAATTTATACTCAATTCCATAAACATCATGCGTTAAATTGTGCAATTCATCTTTAATGTCAAAATCTAACTCATACATTTTACTGAACGTTGCACCAAAAGAATGAATGTTCTGTTTTTTGTCGAAAACATTATACGAAAATGAATTTTTTACCGCAGAATTTAATTCTCTGTTGGTTTCTAACGAACTGTCCAATTTTAGAAAATCACCATACTTTTTTCGGTCATTTTTCATGATTTCTTTCAAAACTTCAGGATAAAACAACTCTACGTGATTTTCAACCAAATCCAATTGCAGATTTCGTTCTTCATAAATTACATCTTTGTTGTAACTAGCGCGCAAAATTTCTTTTTCTTCAAAACTATCAGGCAACGAATTGGCAATTATCCATGCGTTTTTAAATTTTCCAGTATCACTATAATAAGTACTCATCAAAGCTTTTGCCTTATAATCATTTGGATTTTTCTCGATATGATTAGTGTATTCATTTACCAGTAAATCATTTTCTTTAGCTTCAATTAACCAATTCATTTTGCTAAGAAAATCAATTTCTGGAGAAAAACTTGACCATTCATAAGCTTTCAAATACATTTTCTCCTCGGCATACAACCAAGCAATTGATGATGCTAAGTTTTCATAATCAGCCGATGGAGTAATGTTTTCTAGTAATTTCAAAGCCGCTTTTGGATCATAAGCCAATAGAAACTCAAGATACTTTAGCATCGTTTCTTGAGAACTATCAATTTTAATTAAATTCTCTAACGCAAACTTGATGTGTTCTTTATTTTCTTCAGAATTGTAGCTTTCAATATAATCGGTTAGAATGGATTTATCATTTGGTTTTGCATACATCTGCATTCGTAGCCATTTTTCTCTTTCGGCTTCGGTTGGATAATAAGCAACTTCACTTAAACTGGCTGAATACATAATATTTTCTGTCGTTGGATATTTTGCAATATGAGAATCAAGCATTTTCCAAACGTCATTTCCTTTTTCTTCCCAAGTCATGTATGTTGCATATTTGTTCCAAGTTGCAGCATCAATTTTAGCTTCAGAAAGCATTTTTTGTTTCAGCGCAGCGATTTCCTTTTTTAAATCTTCTTCGGATGTATCAACATAAGTTTGCTCGATTTTAAAATCTTGCATTTTTGTATTGAAAATAGCATAATCTTGTCTTACTGCTTTTTGAATAGCTGCTAAAGCATTGATTTCTAATGTCGATTTATGAAATAAGTCAATCATTTTTAGTTTCGATTTATTGGTATAAACCGAATATAAATTTCCTTCTAAATAAGGTGTTTTTCTATAAATTGCACCTTCATTTTTTAGTTGAGCTTCTATCCTACTTGCGTTTTCATTACTTCCGTATAAAAACCAATATTGTTTTTCTGTGATTGATTCTTCGTTATTTAATTCTTGTACCAAATATTCGCCATTACCCGATTCATGACTAAATTTTGAAGCACGCCAGTCATTTATCAAATAACTTCCATCTGTTCCTTCTACAAAACGTAACTGTGGATAACGTTGTTTCATGTCTTTAATAATTCCTCTAAAAGCTGGATACATTGCGCGATTAGAATTCTTAGTTTTATGCCAACCTAAAGCATCAGTATTTCTAAGTGCATAATTTCCTTGGCTGATATTTTTTTCGCCCGGAATTTGAAAAACATCATCAGGATGAACAAAATGTATCCAAATTCCAGTGTATAAATAAACCGAATTTAGCGCAAAATTGGCTTCTTCTTTTAGATAAAAACCGCTGGCAGTTCTAGGAATATCGTATAATTTTGGTTCTAATGCATCAAAATCAAATTCACGATTTCCTCCATCTTTGTATTCTCCGTTATAAATACTACACATGAATTTAATCGATGGCATTCCTTTCACCAATTGATGTAAACCTGTTTTGTCAATAACATTGGATGGCGGAACATAAATTGATGGCAAAGTACCAAAACCGTTAATTCGCCATTTTTTTTCGGCTGAAGCCAATGATAAACGCATGAATTCTGGGTTTTTCCATTCGCTTTGAACCAATGAAACGTGATTATAACCGTGAAAACCTAATTCGTGACCATTTTTTAGAATATCTTTTGATAACCAATTACTTAAAACTTGATTTTGACCATTGATAGATGCTTTTTTTCCATCCCATTGATTGAATAAAAATGGCGGTTGAATATTGTTGTCATAATCAAAAGTGGTTAACGCAACATATTTTATATCAAATTCATCTGCAAGTTTAACCATATCTGGCCACCAAGTTTTATACACATAATCCGATAGATTTTGTTTCAATTCCGAGGCAATTGGTTCTTGCATTACATCATATAAAGGCGAAGGAAAATCGTCAAGATGAACGGTGTTTACATTGGCAATTGGATAAGGAATTGCTTCTAAACCTTTTAAAATTCCCGAGAATAATAAACCTCTATCAGCTTTTTCATTATAATTTGTTGTATTATAAAAGATTACTTTTCCGTTTCCAATTTTGTTTTCGGTAATTAATGGATAGTATTCGTTGTTAGCAGCTGTAGCAAAAACTTTCACATTTTCGTTGAAATTATTTCTTTTTAGTCCAAAGAAAATAATGTCTTTTGAGAACTTTTTACCACTATAACCTGGCAACATTGGGATTTTAAAATTATATCCAGCCGAAGCCACATCGATGTTCATATCGGCAGTTGGTTTTAAGCCAATTAAAAACGAAAATCGTGAATCTTCACTATTATAAGGTAAATATAACGTTCCGCCTTTAGCAATAAAATCAATGATTTTTTCTATTGTTGATGTACTAACTTTTTTAGTATTGTAAAATCCAAGAACACGTGTGGTTTCAAAAATTTCTGCGCCAGTATTCCATTCGTTTAACGAAACACTTTTTATGGGCATTTTAGTATAATCGCATACTTTTTTAATGTGATTAAATGTTTTAACATTCTCTAAATCATTGTTATCTACAACAAATTGTATAACCGGCGGATTATTTGGCGATTCATTAGTATAACGTCTTAATTCTCTTTCGTCATTATTAGAATTAAAGAAATCAAATTCATCTGTATTGGATAATTTTTCCAATTTTCCACAACTTGTTACTAAAAGAATTATCAATAAAAGTGACAGTTTTTTTAGTGATTGTAAGGCGTTTATATTTTGATTTAACTTTATCATATTTTGAAAATTAAGTCATTAATTCGAGCTTCATTTGGTTTGTTTATTATTTCATAAACATCAAAAACTTCGTTACTATAAATTACGTTTATTTTTCGACCTCTTTTCTTTAAGGTGTTTATTTGTTGTAGAATTTCTCCCGAAATATTATAGCTATCATCAAGCGATGTTATTGTTTCTGATTTTTGCTTGTAAACAAAAACGATGACACTTTTTGGCAATACATTATCAGGATTTTTAATAAAGTATTCTTTGTTTTTTAAGTTTTTAAAATACAGCGAATCTTTTTCTAGATAGTTGTCTAAAAACGCATCATAATTGATGAAAAAATGCTGATTTGTACTAATAGAATGCGCTGCATAATCGTTTACAACCGCATAAGAAAAAGAGAAAAATTCGCTAGAAATATTTTCATAAGCATCTAAAATCTTTCGAGCTGTAGCATCTGATTGTTTTAATTTTGCAAACTCAGGTTGCTGAAAATAGATTGCTCCAAATGATAACGATGCAATGGTAACCACAGCAAAATAAGGTTTTACAACCATTACTTTTTTATACAACGGATATAAAATTCTCAGTACAACAGCTACTGCAATCCCAATAAATATTGGAATGTAAACGGCAATGGCTTGTTTTGTCATTTCTCTATCCAACCATTGATTGTTAACATTACTCAACAGAATTAGAAATATAAAAAGGATCAAAAACGTAAATGATTCCCGCCAATTTTCTTTAAATCCATAAGTCATTACCAATAAAAAGACGATTAATCCAACCGAAATTACAAGATAATAACTCATCAAAAGATTGTATGGTACTATTAAATGAGGAAAATAGGTATAAGAACTCGCAGCAATCAAACTCGAATTGATAAATAGCTCAAAGTCATAACCAAGATAGTAACATTCTAATCCATAGATAGTTGCTAAAATAATTATTGAAAGTAAAAATGCTTTTAGAACAATTAAATTATAAGAATTATATAATCGCTTTGAAAATATAAATCCAATCACTAAAAATGGTAAAACCAATATTAATAAGGTAAAAATATCAATTAAACCAATGGCAATAAATGCAAAAATATAGTTCAATAAATAATTTCGTTTACTACATTTTAAAAGACTTGGATTTAAGTAATAAACCATCGCTGGAATAGCCAATGAAAGTGCCAAAAACATTGGTTTGTGCTGTAAAATATAAGAAATATTGATTGGCGAAAGCACATAACATAAAGCAAAAAACAGACAAGCTACGATTGGTGCAATTATCCTTGAAGCTGTTATTTTACTAACACTCCAAAAAATAAGAATTCCAATCAATACCGATTCAATAATTCCCATAGATTCAAGTGCTATTTCGGGAGAAATACTTGATATTTTACTGTAAAAATTGATTAAAGCCAATTCGCCAACAGGTGTTACACCATTATAAAACCAGCGTTGTCTATCAAAATCAATTACAGTTTCTAGCTCTAAAATCCATAAATTGGACAAAGCATAAAGATCATATTTTGTAAAATAATAGCGACTGAAAAAAGTTATAAAACCTAAAACTGCCAACAATGGCAACATCCAAAGACGTTTTGCTCTAGTTTTGGAATTGGTTTTTGTACTGATATAGTAAGACCAACTTTTTTTTAGCTCTACATTTTTAATAAGCTCAAATGTTTTTTGTTTTATTTTCCTGGAACTAAACGCTAATGATTTTCCTATCAATCGAATACCTAAATAGTCAATAACAATAAATAAACTAAATAAAACTATTGTGTTGAACAAATTGTAAATTCCTAATTGAACCAATACAAAAAGTAAAATAGTTAGCAAACTTCCATATTTAAACCACTGATTTGCAATAAAATCAAAGATATTTTCTTGTTTATGGTAATTGATAAATTTTCTGTTCAAATAAAACAATACCAAAACCAATAGACAAAGTCTAAAAAAACCTAATGCTATAGTTGATGAATATATCATTTCTTGTAATTTGGTAGGGTTTGTAAATCAATTTTTCCAATAAAATAGTCTAATTTGTATTTAGCTAATCGCAATGCTATTTTGTCATACAACGCTTTAGTATCGGCATATTCTACTAAAATAAACTTGGTATTGTATTTCGTTTTTAATGAATCTATTCGGTTAATGTAGGTATCAAATTCTTGTTTGTTTCGTAAACCATACTTTTTATCTTTAAAAGTATAACTGCTCGCCACTGACTCTACTACTACTCCATCAATATACTTATGGGTATTTTCTAATAATTCTAAACCTGCATTTTGATAAAAAACTTTGTTTGGAAATTTAGCAGCAATAATTTTTAGAAATTCTATAGCTTCTTTTTTATCCTCTTTTTGTGGTCCAAACTGAGTGAAATTATCTAAATTATCAAGAAACATTCCATCAAAACCTTTATCAAAAGCTTCTGTCATTAGTTGTAATAAAACTTCTTTTGTTTTTTCTGATTTTAAATCTAAATAATGACTATCCCAATTATTGTTTTTACCTAATGTTATGTTCTTTAATTTTTTATAGTGTTTAGCTTGACTATTTACTTCACCTAAACTGATATAAGCTAAAACCTGTTTATTGTCTTTTTTTAATTGCTTAATTTCGGTTAAATTAAAATGAAATGGCTCAATAATGACTTGATTATAATTTTTAACTAATGCTGTATTGAACTTTCCGTAACAAAATAAAACAGTGCTTTTGTCTTCATTTTTACTGAAAGTTCCTGGTATCAAAACGGATGGCAATAACCAAAGAAAGAATTTAATAGGCTGCATAATAATAGTAATCAAGATTATTAAAAAACTTTCTGCTTTCTACAAAAGTATAACACATATAAAACACTGAACCACAAAACATTCCGATAACGCTGTACTCATAAGAAACAAATCTACTCAGAATAAACCCAACTACTACATTTATAACACAAGCCAATATAATTCCTTTTACTGGAATATCTGGTCGTCCTAAAGTAAACATATACAACGAATTAAGCATTCCCCAAGCCAAAAAGAAATATCCTATTCCAGCGATTATACAAACTCGAATACTAACAGCATCTAGACTTTGATTGAATTGTCCTTTATAACCCCAAGAAGCCGTAATGATGTAATAAATTAAAATGGAAATCAAAACACAGGTTAATACTAGCAATAATATACTATGCCAGTACATTTTTATAAACTGTTTGTTGAACTTTTCTGGCGTATCAAATGAGGTGATTTTTTGACCTATATCAAGAAATTTCGTAAACGAAACAATACTATATTCCAAAACTCCAGTCATTAGAAGAAAAACTAAAATGGCCAAATCCATTCCTAATTCATAATCTTTTTCAAAATAGACAATTAGCGGTAATTTCCCTTCTGTATCTGATGTCCAAGCTAGAATTCTATCAATAAAGATGAAAATATAAACAGCCGTTCCGTAGAAAAAATACTTGTAGTTTTGATACAATAAAATTGGTGTTTTAAATCGAATATTGGTATGATTTTGGTTTTTCTTTATTTTAAATTTGAAAAAGAAAATCAAGAAAAGAAACGAAATTAATATTGCACAAGATATTCCAATCCAATGGGTTACATAAATTAGAAGTGTTGTTTTTTCCTTAGCAAAAACTGCCAAAGCTGTTCCAGCCAAAATCGCTACCGAAATTACCCAGCGTTGTTTAATTGTATGCAATGGTGCAAAAACCAATAGTAATAAACCTATTAGAAATGCATAGGTAAAAATAACCAGCAATACATTAAACGGAAATAAATGAAAAAAGATATTGAAAAATGAAATAACAAAAATGACAAATAATAAACTCTTTCCACCTTTTCTTATCAAATAAAAGATGGTTTCTTTTGCCATTTGATAATCTTCATAATTCCAATAAAAAGTAGCTTGTCTTCCAATAACTTGAACAAATCCACCAGTTACAATAAGTCCAACCATTACACCAAGTACAACTGCTGTTGATTGAATTTCGTTAAAACCAATGTAAGTCCAAAGCGAATAACCAAATAAAATAATGGCAGCAATTTGAAGAAATACAGGAAGTAAATGAAGTATTCCTAAAGGATAATGTTTTGCAAAAAGTCGCGCCTTTACATGAACATAATCCGAAACTTGAATGGTTTCATGTTTCTCAATATCTTCTTTTTCTTTACTATTTTTTAATTCTGAATAATCGGCAAGTGAATTTATTTCTTTAAAAATATAATCTGCCAAAGATTTTATCGATTCAAAACCGTAATCGCTTGGAACATCAATATCTCTAATTCCTAAAGATTCTATAGTAGCAATAACTACCCTGGAACTTACAGGTTTGCCGATTTTATCTTTGACGCTTTGCATCAAAAATTCAGTGTTTTCGTAGTGGTTTTTCATTGTAGATTGGTTAGGGCAAATATAAATGAAAACTCCTTAATTTACAGAGCTATTATGAAGCTTCTTGCGCTTCTCCAATTTCCATTTGAGCAAAAATTGGGTGTGGCGTTTGAACATCTTTTCGAGACATTACTTTCTCATAAGCATATTCGTATCCTTTGATGAACTTATTAATCGTGAAATTTTCTACAACTTTTCTACGAGCATTTGCTCCCATTTGTTTTCTCAACAATTCGTTTTGAAGCAATTCCACTACTCTTTTTCCAATTTCAACGTGGTCTTTTGGTTTACAAATAAATCCACAAGATGAATCTAACGCTTCAGAAACTCCACCAACATCAGTAGCAACAACTGGAATTCCACAACTCATCGATTCGATAACTGTATATGGAAAACCTTCAGAAATTGAGGTTAAAATTGAAATATCGCCTTCACAGAAAATTTTACTTGGTTCTGCATGAAAACCAGCCAATTTGAAATTATCTTTTAAACCAAGTTCGGCGATAAGTTTATTACATTCTCTAGTATATTCTGGAACGGCTTCATTATCTCCATAAACCAAATATTGAACATTTGGAATTGATTTTTTAACTTCTGCACATGAACGTATCATAGTTAGAATGTCTTTTAATTCAAATATTCTTGCAGCAGAAACAACCGTTGGAACATCTTTTGTTCGTTCTGGTTTTGGAGCAGGAACAAATACATTATGATCAACTCCGTTATAAATCACATCAATTTTATCAGGATTTGCACCATACATTTTTTCCCAACTCATGTTGAATTTATTTACCGAAAGTATAACGTCAGCTTTGTAATATACTAATTCTGTGATGCTTTCAGAAAAACGAATTAATAATTTTTTCAAGAAAAATGAATACTCCGATGTGTTGATTGCAATTAATCGTTCTCTAATGAAAACACCATGTTCTGTAGCAATTATTGGCGTATCATATTTATATTTTAAAACCAATGCAGGAATTACTGGAAAACCCGAGATTGTTAAATGTGAAATATCAGCTTTTGGAACATCAATTGATATTGGTATCAAGAAACGATAAATCCAACGCATTCCTAGTGTTAAATCATATAAAGTAGCTTGCTCATTATCTTTTGAAATGATTTCTTTTACTAATGAACAAAACGATTTCCAAACTGATTCGTGAAGCATTGTTTTTTTGTAATCGTGAGTTTGAAAATAATTCCACATGTTGTAGATGATAACATCAAAATCAGCAGCAACTCTTGTGTCTGAATAAATACTTTTGATTAATTTTTCGAATATTGGAATAAATTTCTCTACAATATCCTTATCGTCTGAACGCTCTTTTGTTTTTACTATTTTATGAAATTTTTTGCCATAATTAACCATTTCTTGTGGTTCAAGCGGCGACCATAGCGGAACTTGTATTACATTTTTAACACTTTCGCTCAATTTGTATTTTGGCTCAACTTCAAAAGCTGCGTTAATGGAATATAAGTCGAAGTTTGCATTTTTAACTTCATTACATAACATGTGTGACCAAGTAGAAACTCCTCCGCCGTTAAATGGATAAGTACCTTCAAGAATCAATAATACGTCATATTTATTTTCCATGATATTTGATTTTTTTAGTGTAAAAAAAATGTCCGTTTTATAGTAATAATAAAAACTTAAACTTTTAACATTTAATTACATGACAAATTTATTTCGAAATCAAAAAGAATTGTTATTTCTGACAATATATCTGTTAAAACCAAAAATAATATCGACGAAATGCATTTACGTGAAAAATATATCGATGTAAAACATCGTTACTATTATTTCAACTAGAATATAACGCTGTTTTATTAAAAAAAAGGTGTTTTTCAATAGATTGATTATTAGAGATTTAGTTTTTCTCTAAATTTTTTACCTATGGCTAGGCTTAGCTTTTGTTTGTAGTCTTCTATTAACCATTCGCGGTAATTCTTACTGGTTTTGCCTAAACAGTTGATGAATTGCTTCACACGACTTTCTATATCGTCGAAAAGAAGTTTTGAAAGCATTCGAGCTTCATAGAGTTCGTCGGCATTATCAACACACATTGCGGCATGTTGATCGATAGATTTATCCATAACTACTTTGGAACGAAGATTTTGCTTTGTGATAATCTTAAATTCTTCTTCTACATCAAAACTAATGTCAGTGGAATTTTTAAATTTTTCTCTAACAGCTTCGGGCATTTGATAGTTGAAGTTTCTTTCGATTTCGGCATCATCTCTTAAATTCTCCAAATAATATTCTGGGTTTTTAAAAATATGTTGCCAATCAACCGGTTCATTCCAAAGTCCAAAACGCAACGCATTGTTTCCTAAATCAATAATTGAAAACTCTGATTTGTTAGGTAATTTTCTCGAACCGCGACCAATCATTTGGAAATAAAGTGTTAACGATTTTGTTGCTCGATTAAGAATAATCGTTTCAACTGTTGGTTCATCAAAACCTGTGGTTAAAATTCCAACTGAAGTTAAAATGGCATCGGGTGTCTTTTTAAACCATGCCAGTATATCTTTTCTATCTTCATTGGAAGTCGTATTATCCAAATGTTTTATTGGATATCCAGCTTCTTTAAAAGTATCATACACGTATAGCGAAGTGTTAATGCCGTTATTGAAAATTAGCGTTTTTTTACCCAATGATTTTTCGGTATATGCATGCAACAATTTTTCTTGCATAATCATGTTCATATACAAATCATCGGAAGATTTAACGGTGTAATCGCCATTTATTCCAACTTTTAACGAAGTTAACCCAACATCATAACTGTAAGTTGTTGCTCTTGCTAAAAATCCTTGGTCAATAAGCGTTTGAATAGTATCACCAACGATTAATTCTGAGTAATTTTGATACATTGGCAACTTGATATTTGAGCTCAATGGAGTTGCTGTTACACCAAGTATAAAGGAGTTTTTAAACGATTTTAATAATTTTCTAAACGAATTATAATGTGCTTCATCGATAATTACCAAACCAACATTATCAATCAACAGCTTTTCATCGTTTAACCTATTTTTCAAGGTTTCAACCATAGCTACAAAACAAGAATATTCATCTTGATCGGGCAATTCTTTGATATTGCTATTGATTATTTTGTTTTTTACACCAAAACTTTTTAGCATTTTTGAGGTTTGTTTACAAAGCTCAATTCGATGGGTTAAAACAACTACTTTTTTATTGTGTTTGGATAAATAGCGTCTAACAATTTCCGAAAAAATTACCGTTTTTCCGCCACCAGTTGGCAATTGATACAATAAATGATAATTATTTGGCGCGTTATCAAGTCGGTCAAATATCTTGTCAATATCTTTAACCTGATAAGCATAGAGTTCTTTTTTATCTTCTATTTCCGAAATAATATCGCTTTTTGACATCTGGTTTTTGCTAATTTGCAAAAGTACTACTAAAAATCATTTTAATTTTCGTCTGTTAAAAAATTAACTATTTTATTATATTCAAAAAACATTAAATAGCTTTGCTAAAATTTTTAATTATGATAAGATTGTTCAAATTCGTTGCTATAGCCGAAGGTATTTCGTATTTGGTTTTATTTTTTAACATGTTAGTAATCAAACCTACAAACATAGATTTGTATAAAAATTTACTTTTCCCAATTGGAATGGCACACGGAATATTGTTTATCGCTTATGTACTTTTGGCTTTTCTGATAAAAAAAGAACAAAATTGGAGTTTTAAAGATTTAGCAATCGTTCAATTGGCTTCACTCCTACCTTTTGCTACCTTTTATATTGAAAAAAAATATGTAAAAAATGCATAATCTACTCGAGAAATTATACGGTTGGAGTTATCCATTACTGAAAAAACTTGACTTAGGCGAAACCTTTTCGGCTTATGCAAGTTTGACTATCAATATCGTTTTGCTATGTACGATTGCCTATTTTATTTTTCAGTTATTTCGATATTTTTTAGTTAGAGCAATGATTGTCATTGCCCGAAAATCAAAAACTAGATTTGATGATTTTTTGGTTACAAACAAAACGGCCAAATACATTTCTCATTTAATTCCGTTACTTTTTATTTATAAATCGGTTCCAGTAATACTAAAGAATTTTGTTTATTGGGAAGGCATTTTTGGTAAGCTTGTTGGTATTTATATTGTGATATTAAGTTTATGGATTATCAAAACCATTTTTAATGCACTTCGCGATTATTTAAAGCAAAATCCGTCTTATAGAGACAAACCAATTGACAGCTATATTCAAGTGATAATGATCGTGTTATGGATTTTTGGTTTCTTTATAATTGTTTCCAAAATCTTTGACATCAACACCGGAAGAATGCTTGGTGCTTTTGGAGCAATTTCGGCTATTATCATATTGATTTTTAGAGATACAATTTTGGGTTTTGTAGCTAGTGTTCAAGTTTCGCTAAACGATATGGTTCGAATTGGCGATTGGATAACTTTTGACAAATTTGGTGCCGATGGCGACGTAATCGAAATCAACCTTGCTACTGTAAAAGTTAGAAATTTTGACAATACAACAACTACAATTCCAACCTACAGTATGATTTCGGATTCGTTTAGAAACTGGCGCGGAATGATTAATTCTCCCGGAAGAAGAATAAAAAGACATATTTTAATTAAAGCTACAAGCATTCGTTTCTTAAAAGAAGATGAATTAGAAGAATTGAAAAAAATACAATTAATTACAACCTACATAACACACAGGCAAAACGAAATCAATAAGTTCAATACCATAAATAAAATTGATAAATCTATTTCAATTAATGGTAGAAATATGACAAACTTTGGGCTTTTTAGAAAATATATTTCTAATTATCTACAAAATCATCCCGGACTTAATAAGAATATGATGCTAATGTGCAGACAGTTACAACCAACTTCACAAGGAATTCCTTTGGAAATATATGCCTTTTCAAGTGATAAACGCTGGGAAAACTACGAACATATAATGTCTGATATTTTTGATCATGTTATTGCGTCAATTCCCTATTTTGATTTAGAAATTTATGAATTAACTTCAGATAAATTCAACTAATCCGTCAATCTATCTTTTACATATTCTATTTGAGTTTTTCCGTGTGCTTTTGGTTTTCCATCTTCACCAAGACTTACCATTGTTATAGTTTCAATCGAAATAATTATTTCTCTTGTCATCATGTTTCTAACTTGACAGGTTAAAGTTATAGACGAATTGCCAAATTTTACCACATCAATTCCAATCTCTA
Source organism: Flavobacterium solisilvae (assembly GCF_012911605.1). GTDB lineage: Bacteria > Bacteroidota > Bacteroidia > Flavobacteriales > Flavobacteriaceae > Flavobacterium > Flavobacterium solisilvae. The sequence continues at coordinate 49,996 of NZ_JAAMPT010000200.1, forward strand.
CAATATCACCTTGTCTAGCCGAACTTCTAAAATTAATTTCCGACATGTGTTTGGTTACAATTTTAGGATTTTGAAGTTGAATGATTGAATACAAAGCCAATTCTTCGTCTATCCAAGCTAATAATCTACCGCCAAAAAGTGTACTGTTTGGGTTTAAATCTTCGGGTTTTACCCATTTTCTAGTGTGAAATCTCATTTCTATTTTTTTTTTCAAATTTACTATTAGATTATGGATTACAATTGTTTTTTACAAAATCTTAACCGAAAACCTTTTCGTTACATCTTTACTAAAATCTACAGAAAAAATAATCTAAAAAATACCTTTTTTTACATTAAAATAACCCTTTAAAATTGAAAAACATTGATTTTTAAATGTAAAACTATATATTTGCATTTGTAACATTTTTTTGCACTCCAAATATACATTTATGAAAAAACAACTACTGGTATTGTTTGCATTCTCAACTTTTACTTTTGTTTCCTACGGACAAGAGGAAAAGACTACCAAAAAAAATAAAGCAACAAAGGAACTTGAAGATAATCAAGAAATTGTTTATGATGCTTATAATAGATGGTCTGTTGAATTAACGGCTGGTCAAGCAAAAGGAATAAAACCATATCAAGCTGGATATTTTTCCAGTAATCCTGGAAAAGTTCTTGGCGGAATTCAGTTTAATTCTTATGGCGCAGCAGCAAGATACATGATTAGTCCTAAGTTTGGTTTTAAATTAGGCTTCAACTATGATAAATTTACCAATCAAAAAAATAGCGGAAGTCTAGATTTTGAAACCTATCAATACAGAGCAAATCTTGAAGGTGTTGTAAATGCTGTTCGCCTATTTGGTATTGAAGAATCTCTTGGAAGATTTGGATTATTACTTCACGGTGGTTTTCAAGCTTCTAGGATGACTTCAACTATATATGATATTAATGAATGGAATGGTGGTTTAATTTTTGGATTTTCTCCTCAATTTAGAGTTACAAAAACAATTTCAATCGTTAGTGATTTTAGCTTTCTAAGCAACTTTAGACAACATTTCAATTGGGATGGTTCTTATGCTGATGCAAATAACAATTTGTCTGGACAAATGTCAAGTATTAGCTTAGGATTATCAATATCATTTGGGAACGAAAAAATTCATGGAGATTGGGCAATCATTGAAGATCCAAGAGATAAAGAAATTGATGAACTTGAAGCTAGAATTGGTGAAATAGAAACATTAATGAACGATACCGATAAAGATGGTGTTCCTGATTATTTAGATGCTGAAAACAATTCGCTTCCTGGTGTAGCAGTTGATACTAAAGGTAGAATGGTTGATTTAAACAATAATGGTGTTCCAGATGAATTAGAAAGATATGTCGATAAATCAATTGACAAAAATAATAAAGCAAACGAAACAACTGTAAGCGATGGAATGGTTACCAAATTAATTAACGATGGTTACATTGCTGCTTATTTTGATACTAATAAACGTGTACCAACTTCAGCTTCTACTGATAATATTGGATTTATTCTAAACTATCTAAAAAATAACCCTTCAAAATCAATCGATATTATTGGTTATGCAGATGAAATTGGAAGCAGTGAATACAACGACAAATTATCTGGCGATAGAGCTGAAAGCATTAAATCTATCCTAACAAAAGCTGGAATTTCTCCATCGAGATTAAATATCCAAGCTAACGGAACAGATAAATCAGTTGATAAAAACTCAGATTTAGCAAGACGTTTGGTTCGTAAAGTAATCTTTAAAATCAAATAACTAATTAACAATTAGTTTTTAATAACTTCAATAACCTCTGTAAATTACAGAGGTTATTTTTTTTAACTTTAAAAGAAAAAATGGAAGCCAGAGATAACCACGTTCTTGAAATTAGAGGCGAAGCTTTAGGAACAATAACCAACCAATCTTCAAATGAAGAAGTTTTTCAAAACAAAACACTTCGCCCAATTCTTAAATTACAAAACGATTTGTTTATTGCCGTATTCATTAATTATGCTGTCAAACAAAAAGGTGTTTTCTTTTCTTTATCTCCCGAAAAAAAAATGGCTTACATTGAAAATGTTATCCAACGTGATATTAAGTTCAGAAACTCATTAAAAGGAATGATATTCGGACTTTTTACAGTTGATGAATATAATGAGTATATTCAAAATTCATCCAATCTAAACAAGCGAATGATGAACATGCTTATTGAACGTTTAAAAAGCCAAATTCAAGTCATTACAATCGAAGAATAACCAATTTCTTCTTATTTTTAAATAAAAATCAGCATTTTTAGTGTCGTAAACTCTTACGAACAAACTCTTATTATCCTAATTTATTGACAATTATTAAAATCTTCTATTAATTTAAGGACTTTTATTGGCAAATTTTCAATAGCTAAATATTAATAACTATTTTATCGTAAAACTTAAGTATAATCAAACTTTTGAATTTTTTACAATGTTTTTTTTATTATAATTGTTAAAACAATTAACATTTATGAAAGAAGAATATTTTAAATGGTACTCACCTAACCTAAGTCGCGAAATTGAAATGTTAGTTTTTGGTCATGCAGGTTATCCAGTTATCCTTTTTCCAACTTCAATGGGAAGTTTCCACGAAAACAAAGACCAAGGATTAATTGAAAGCGCGCGATGGTATATCGAACAAGGATTAATCCAAATATTTTGCCCAAACAGTATTGATAAAGATAGTTTTTACAATAAAAAAATTCATCCCGTTCACCGTATTCAAAATCATGTTTGGTATGACAAAATGATTTGTCACGAAATTGTAGAACGAGTAAAAAACAATACTTATTCTGGAAAAGTTGTTGTTGCAGGTTGCAGTTTTGGAGGTTATCATGCTGTAAATTTTGCCTTCCGCCATCCAGGTTATGTAAGTCATGTGTTTTCTATGAGTGGTGCTTTTTCTATCAAAAGTTTTATGGATGGACATTGGGACGATGATGTTTTCTACAATTCTCCCGAAGATTATCTATACGGTTTAAACGATGGTGAACTCTGGAATATGGATATTATTCTTGGAACATCCAATTGGGATATATGCTTTGATGCTAATTTGAAACTAAGTAAAATTCTAGCACAAAAAGACATTCCTCATTGGCTTGATGTTCGCAAAGACAGAGAACACGATTGGCCAGTTTGGAAGGAAATGTTTCCTCATTATTTATCCCGAATTAAATTCTTTTAAAAACACTCAATAACATTAATAAAACTAAGAATATGAAAAAAATAGGTATTTTATTTGGAATGGAAGACACATTTCCGCAAGCTTTCATCGACAGAGTAAATTCTAAAAATATAAAAGGTATCGTTGCCGAAGCTGTAACCATTGATAAAGTGGTACAAAATAAACCAACAGAATATGCCGTAATTATTGATAGAATTTCGCAAGACGTTCCATTTTATCGTGCGTATTTAAAAAATGCCGCTTTAACTGGAACTCATATCATCAATAATCCATTTTGGTGGAGTGCTGATGATAAATTTTTCAATAACTGTTTAGCAGATGTACTTGGCGTTCCGTTACCTAATACTGTAATTCTTCCATCGGCAGAACATCCAACGGATACAACTTCAAAATCGTTTAGAAATCTTGCTTTTCCTTTAGATTGGGATGGAATTTTTGATTACATCGGATTTCCAGCGTATATGAAACCTTATGCTGGCGGCGGATGGAAAAACGTTTATCGACTAGAAAACAAAGAAGAATTTTGGGAAAAACATCGCGAAACTGGGCAATTAGTAATGCTTTTACAAGAAGAAATTGTGTTCCAAGATTACTATCGCGTGTATTGTTTGGGCGGAAAAGCCGTGAGAATTATGCCTTATGAACCAAGAAATCCACATCATTTGCGCTATGTAGTTGAAAATCCAAATACCGATAAAAAACTGATGGCAACTATTAAAGATTATACTTTACGTCTTTGCAAAGGTTTAGGATATGATTTCAACACGGTAGAATTTGCTGTTCGCGACGGAATTCCTTATGCAATCGATTTTGGAAATCCAGCTCCAGATGCCGAATTGACTTCGGTTGGTGCCGAAAATTTCGAATGGGTTGTGGAAGAAGCAGCAAAAATGGCAATCGATTTTGCTAAAAAACACAAAGATGGAAAATCCAACATGACTTGGGGAACATTCATCAAGGATTCTGTTAAATAGTTTTCAGTCTCAGTAATCAGTAAACACACTGAAAACTGCGACTGCGACTGAATACTAAAAGTAATAATTATGCAAAAAAAACTACCCGTATTCACTCTTGGTGTAGAGGAAGAATACCAAATAATAGATCCGATAACCCGAGATTTACGCTCGCATTTGTCAAAAATCGTTGACGGAGCAAAAGTAACACTAAACGAACAGGTAAAAGCTGAAATGCATCAATCAGTTGTTGAAGTTGGAACCATGATTTGCAATAATGTGAAAGAAGCCAAATGCGAAATCAAAGTTTTGCGAAGTAAAATTGTTGAATTGGCAGACAAACAAGGTTTGGTTGTTGGTGGCGCAGGAACGCATCCTTTTTCACGTTGGCAAGACCAACCCATAACTGATGATCCGCGTTATCATCATATTGTAAACGAATTGCAAGATGCGGCACGTTCCAATTTGATTTTTGGAATGCATTGCCACGTTGGTATTGAAAATCGTGAAATTGGTTTACAACTAATGAACCAAGCGACCTATTTCTTGCCACACATTTTTGCACTTTCCACCAATTCGCCTTTTTGGGAAGGACGAAATACGGGTTATAAATCTTTCAGAACCAAAGTTTTTGATAAATTTCCACGAACAGGTTTACCCGAATATTTTGATAGCGTTCAGTCTTATGATAACTATTTAGATACATTGGTAAAAACAGGTTGCATTGATAATCCGAAGAAAATTTGGTGGGATTTGCGTTTGCATCCATTTTACAATACGATTGAATTCCGTATTACCGACATGAGTTTAACTGTTGATGAAGCTATGTGTATTGTGGCGATTATTCAAGCAATTGTTGCAAAACTGTACAAGCTAACCATTTCAAACACAAGTTTTAACATCTATAGATTGGCATTGATAAAGGAAAATAAATTCCGTGCTGCTCGATATGGAATTGATGGAAAAATGATTGATTTTGGTCTAAAAGAAGAAGTAGAAACCAAACTTTTACTACACGAATTACTTGAATTTGTTGACGATGTAGTCGATGAACTAGGCAGTCGAGATGAAATTAATTACATCCATACCATTTTAAACGAAGGAACAGGTGCTGATAAACAGTTGCGTGTTTTTGAACAAACCCACGATTTATCAAAAGTGGTTGATATGATTACTAGCGAATTTACAAGAGGTTTATAAAATTATAATTGATTTTTCAAATTGACTTTTGAAGTTGATTTTTGAATTTGACATTGAAATTGAAAAAGTTATCTTTGCATCATCAAATAGTTAAATAATGAGCAACCAAATCCGTGTAGCAGTTTTAGATATGTATAATGGCGAACCCAATCAAGGAATGCGCTGTATTATAGATATTATCAATCGATTTAACCAAATGGTTACGTTTCAGATTTTTGATGTTCGAGGTAAAAATGAATTCCCCGATATTAAAAAGTTTGACATTTACATTTCCACTGGCGGACCAGGAAATCCATTGGAAGGCGATGGAAATTGGGATTTAAAATGGTATGATTTTATTGAACAATTATGGCAATGGAATAAAGAACAAAAGACAAAAAAACACGTGCTTTTTATTTGTCATTCGTTTCAAATGGCGTGTCATCACTTTGGTTTAGCAACTTTAAATAAAAGAAAATCAACTTCTTTTGGCGTTATGACTATTCATAAAACCGAAGCTGGAACGTATGATCCAATTCTTGAAGGATTACAAAGTCCTTTTTACGCCATTGATAGCAGAGATTTTCAAGTAGTTCAACCAAAATTGAGCATTTTCAACAAAAAAGGTGCTCAAATTATAGCTTTAGAAAAAATTCGAAATCATGTTGAATACGAACGAGCGATTATGGGAGTTCGATTTTCAGATGAATTTGTTGGTTTACAATTCCATCCCGAAGCTGATGCGTTAAGTTTTATTGCCAATTTAAAAAGCAAAGAAAAAAGAGAAAATATCATCGCGATGAAAGGGAAAAACAAATTCCGCGACATGCTTGAGGATTTATTGGACGAAGATAAAATCTACAAAACCAATGAAACGATTATCCCTAACTTTCTTCGAATTGCTATAAACGATTTGATGAAACATAGAAAAACGTTATCTAATTAGTATCAAGTATAAAGTATTAAGTATCAAGACTATATTTTGACTGTCAAAATCTTAATACTTAATACTCAAATCTTAATACTTAAACCATGAACACTAACTATAGAAACCTATTCAACCAAGCTTTTTCAGTAGAAAAATACAATGCTTTCATTGACGACATCAACTCAGATTTTGATTATAAAGTAACCTTTAGAATTGGAGAAACACCGTTTTTTATTTCCAATGAATTAAAAAAACAATTACTTGAAGGTTGCCAACAAGTGATTGATTTTATTCAGCGTGATGATTTCAATAGTTTAACCGAAAGAGCTTTGGAATTGAACAGAAAAGTTCCAAATCAAGATAATCATACTACTTTTTTAGCCATCGATTTTGGAATTTGTGAAGAAGATGGACAAATTGTTCCAAAGCTAATTGAAGTACAAGGATTTCCTTCCTTATTTAATTTTCAAAATCATTTATCCGAGAAATTCGTTTCTCATTATCCTTTTTTATCAGAACTCACACCTTTCTTAAATGGTTTAAATCAGGAAAGTTATCTAGCTTTAATTAAAGAAGTTATCACTAATAACATTCCAATAGAAAATGTAATTCTGCTGGAAATTGAACCTGAGAAACAAAATACCAAAATCGACTTTTATTACTGCAAGAAAGACATCGGAATTCCATTTGTTTGCGTAACTGAATTATACGAAAAAGGAAAGCAATTGTTTTATAAAAATGATAAAGGTGAAGAAATTCAAGTAAAACGAATTTACAACCGTGTGATTTTTGACGAATTGGATTTACGTACTGATTTACAACTCAATTTTGATTTCTCAAAAAGCTATGATGTAGAATGGGCTGGACATCCCAACTGGTTTTTCCGAATTAGTAAATTCATTTTGCCTTATTTGAAAGGAAAGTATTTTATTGAAACCACACTTCTATCCGATTTGAAGGAAATTCCAAATGATTTAGAGAATTATGTATTAAAACCTTTGTTCTCTTTCTCCGGAAGTGGCGTTATTTTCCACGTAAAACGAGAAGATATCGAAGCTGTAACTGAAAAAGACTTATACATTCTTCAGAAAAAAGTCCATTACAAACCAATCATTCAAAGTCCTGACGGATTAGTAAAAGCCGAAGTACGAATTTTAGCCGTTTGGCCAAAAGATGACGAAAAACCGACATTAGTTACCAATTTAGTTCGACTAAGTCGTGGCGAAATGATTGGTGTAAAATTCAACAAAGATAAAGATTGGGTTGGCGGAACTGTTGGAATGTTTGAGAAGTAATGCAATCTTTTTTTTAATCCAATACGCAAACTTGTCATTTCGACGAAGGAAAAATCGCATCAGCAAAAGATTATGTGATTTCTCCTTCGTCGAAATGACAAATTAAAAATATATCTTTTTTATTTCCAAAAAACTCTTTTCTGTCGTAATTAATTGCTCAACAATTTCTTTTCGCAATTCATCCAAATCATCAAATTGTAAATACTTTGACCAAGAGGTTTCGGTTAGAATTTCTTTAATGATTTTGATAGTTTTTGCAGTTTCGGAGGCATTTCTTAGAACATATTTCGGCTCATAATCTGGTGAAAGTTTATGATAAAAATTTACTTCATTTGAAATAAAATCTACTTTTATAAAAAATAATTTTGAGGTTTCATCATTTGGATAAAAATCGGTCCAATTGGCAAAACCAACTTTCATTTGCTGTGATTTGAAGTTATCATCGGCTATCAATCGCCAGCGACAATTGGCAGCTCTTCCCCAATGATTAGAAATTCGATACACACCAACTTCTGTAAAAATATAACCACTACACGATTTGCTTTTGTGACTTAACGGTAGATTTTCAATTTCAGCAAAAGAAACTTCTCGCCAAAGGCAAAAAGTATATTTGTGGAAGTTAAGTTTGTTATAGGTTTTCAAGAAACTTTTTTTTAAAAACCGCAAATTCGCAAATTAAAGTCATTTTAATAAAATCATTAAGATATTAAGTTTCATTAAGATTGTCACCTTTAATTTTCCTTAAATCTATTAATGATTTCAAATTAATAATTCGTGAATTTGCGGTAGACTATTAATGCAACTTTTTAACCGCTTCTTGCTGTGCAACAGTAGCAAAATCTCGAACTAATCTTTCGGCATAATCGTCTAATAATTCACGAACTCTAGCATGATTATCGCTTTTTACAATCAAACCAGCGTGATATTCTAGCGGCACGCGGAAACACACTTCGCTATCGTTGAAACCAGACAAATCAGGATGTTCAAATTTGGATAAAGTCAATACAATTCCGGCAAAGCCTTTGTTTATTTTTGGTAATTTATATTCTTTTCCTTTTACCAAACTATCTTCAATTTTTGCCCATTCGCTCCAAAGATTTACACCCGAAGCTGCTTCAACCATTTCAGCTAAATGTGCACCGCCAACTCGCGACGATGTTTCCAAAAAGTAAATTTTTCCATCATCATTGCATTTGATAAACTCGGTATGATTGGCACCGTGTTGCATTCCAAAAGCTTTCAAAACTTGTTCGTTTACCTTTTTAATTTCTTTGTCATCTTTTGTGTTATATGGAATATTGGCACTTCTAAAAATTCCGCCACCTTGCGAAATTTCCATTGGTGTTGCTAAATATTGCGACGTAATAGAAAAAATAGTTTTTCCGTTTATATTCAATCCGTCACAGTGATAAACCGCTCCGGGTTTAAATTGTTCCACCAAATATTTAATACGGTTTTCATTACCTAATTCGTGGATTTTTTGCCACAATTCTTCTTTGGAATGTACTTTCATAATTCCTGATGCCGAAGCTTCGGAACGCGGTTTTAAAACCCAAGGTGCATCAACGTTATCAGCAAATTCATTGATTTCTTCATCGTTAAATAAAGCGCTAAACGCCGGAATTGGAATTCCTGCATCTTTCGCACGCATGCGCATTGCCAATTTATCTCTAAAATATCTTCCAGTGGTTTGTCCCATTCCTTGCATACGCAGATTTTCACGAAGAAACGCTGCTTTTTCAACATCAAAATCGTCCAAGGCAACAATACCGTCAATTTTTTTGTGACGCATTAAACTCGCCACTCCAGAAAGTAAATCTTCTAAATTCCAATCAACATCTTGTCCTGGCATGAAAAATATTTCATCAATATATTCCATTGCCCAAGGTTTATCACGCAGTTTTTCGGAAGTAATTAGGTAAACACGATTTCCTTGTTTTTTTAAATTAATTAAAAAATCATTTCCCTTGAAATAATTTGAAATACAAATAAAGTTTTTGATTGGATTTTCCATATACTATAAATTTTCGATGAATTTAGTAATTAAATGTACGCCATAAGCCGTGGCGTGTTTGGTTTTGGCAAATTCGCTATCGCCAAAAGCAACTCCTGCAATGTCAAGATGTGCCCAAGATGGATGTTTTTCGGTAAAAAATTCTAAAAACTTAGCTGCCGAAATGGCTCCAGCAACTGGTTTTCCTGAATAGTTTTTTACATCGGCAATTTCACTATCAATATCGCCTTTATAATCGTCCCAAAGTGGCAATTGCCATAACTTCTCGCCTATTTCTTTTCCTGAATTTTGTAGACTTTTTGACAAATCATCATTGTTGGTAAACAAACCGGCACATTCGTAGCCTAAAGTTCCAACAACGCTTCCGGTTAAAGTAGCCAAGTCAAGAACGGTTTCGGGTTTGTAATTTTTAATCAAATAAGACAATCCATCGGCAAGAATTAATCGACCTTCGGCATCGGTATCAATGATTTCAATCGTGTGACCTGAATAACTGTTAATCACATCACTAGGTAAAAATGAAGTGGCATCAACCGAGTTTTCACAAGCCGGAACAATTGCGGTAACTTGATATGGCAATTGCAAATCGGCTATCAATTGCATCGCGCCTAAAACAGCTCCAGCTCCAGCCATATCACATTTCATTTGCACCATTCCGGCCGTTTTAATATTCAAACCGCCAGTGTCAAACGTAATTCCTTTTCCGACCAAACCGATATGTTTTTTGGCATTGGCTGGCTTGTATTCCATAATGATAAATTGCGGTTCGCGCGCACTTCCTTGACCAACGGAAAGGAACGAATGCAAACCAATTTCAGTGGCTTTTTCTTTGCCAAAAACAGTTACGTTGAAACCATATTTTTTTCCGGTTTCGGTTGCCCAATCGGCTAAGTATTTTGGTGTTACTTTATTTGGTGGTAAATCAACTAAGTTGAATGTTTCGAGTTGTGCATTGGCAATTTTTATTCCTTTTTCAACATCAGAATGAATGTCTTTTTTGGTTAAAATCTGTAATTCAAAATCTTCCTTTTTAAACGAATGAAGCTCTGATTTTTTATAATGACCTAAATCGTATGTTCCTAATAAAAGTCCGGAAATCGTGGCTTCAACTTGGTCGTTTTTGAATTCATCCGGAATTACCAGAGCAACATTTATTCCAAAAACATCTTTTTGTTTGGCTGAAATTCTGCGAAAAATGGTTTTCAATGCTTTGTAATCAATGTCTTTTCCTAAACCGATAAAAACATGTGTACAATCGTATTTTTCGACCAAATAATGCGTGTCTTTTTTTCCATAAAACACTTTTGAAGGAACCGAAATTCCGTGATATTCTATCGGAACAATACTTTTTACATTGGTTTCAAAAACAGGAATTAAAATGGTTCCTGTGAAATTATCTAGACTTTGGATGTATTTTGTTTTCATTTTTTTGTCATTGCGAGGAACGAAGCAATCGCGTCCTCAAATTATTTTTATTTTCTTAACCACTAAGAACACAAAGGTGTCACGAAGTTCACAAAGTTTTTAGTGTTTAAAATTTGATCATTTACTCATTTTTATCACTAAAAAACAACCATTCAATCGCTTTTGGAAATTCATCGCTCCAATAACGTTCGTTATGTTTTCCTTCCATGTTAATGCTCAATCGCACTTTCATTTTTTCGGCAAAACCTTCTTTGTTCAATAATCGTTTTTTGAAATTTTTGACATGATCAATCATCGTTGCACTTTCATCGCCACCAGCATAAAGATAAATTCTCGTGTCTTGTGGTTCATCCATATCAAGGAATGACAATTTGATTTTTGGCACAACCCAAAGTGATGGTGAAAAAATCATCAGTTTTCCAAATACTTCGGGATACATAATTCCGGAAAAAATGCTGACCAATCCGCCCATCGAACTTCCGCCAATTCCTGTAAATTCACGTTCGGGCTTGGTTCTGAAATTTTCATCCACAAACGGTTTTAAGGTATCGGTTAAAAAACGAATGTATTTTTTGCCTTCGCCAGTTCCGAGAACAGTATTGCCAACATTATATTCTTTAATCCGTTCTTTTTCAGCATGTTCAACCGCAATAACGATAATTTTTCCAATTTTATATTCAGCCATTACGGCTAATTTCTTGTCGATTTCCCAATTACCATACTGTGCATTTTCATTGAACAAATTTTGTGCATCTTGAAGATAAATTACAGGATAATGTTCGGTTGATGTTTCATAATCGTGTGGCAACAAAGCCCAAACTCTGCGGGTTTTGTTCAACTGTGGAATTTCGAATTCTTCGGAAATTAAATGTACTTTGGGTAAAAATTTGGATTTAAAAGGCAACCAATTGTGACGCCATTTTGCAACGTGTTCTTTGCGAACGCCATTTTTTTGTTTGCAACTTCTATTTTCGGTACGATTTCCAAATTTATCAATTTCAACTTCGCTCCAATCGCCACGAGTGAATTTATATAGCAATTCATCGGGATAATTGAAATCGTGAGCAAACTTAAAATGATACAAACCTTGTCCAACGCGTTCCATTTCGAAGTTTTTGTCTTGGGTAATCCAATTATTGAAATTTCCTGAGATATAAACTGGTCGTTCGTCGTCTTCGTCTGTGGTTAAAATAATATTGAGTTGAGGTTCAATTATTTTTTTGCTTTCTACATCTTCAACTAAGTTTTCTACTTCTTTTTGCATTCTAATTTTTGTTAATCCTAAAAAGTAAATATAGGTTATTAACTATTGAAAACAAAAGGATTTTGAAAAATTAGCATATCAATGAAAATGCTTCGTTTTTATTGAAAATAATATAAAAAAAGTAATTTTTGAGTAACTCTACTACGTATTATTTAGTAAAACTAATCGTAGCTTTTGTACCAACATTTTCTTCACTTTCCAATTTCACATCAATTTCGAGCAAATCGCAAAGACGTTTTACAATCGATAATCCCAAACCTGTTCCTTTAATTTCGGGATGATTGGTTGAATTGGAACGATAAAATTGATTAAAAATCATATTGATATCTTCTTTTGGAATTCCGATACCGAAATCAATAATATCACATTGAGCTTTTCCATCAGAATGATATAATTTCACAATAACATTCGAACCTTTATTCGAATATTTTATGGCATTTGTCAATAAATTAGTAACAATTATGGAAAACAAATAGTTATCAGTTTGAACAGTCACTTCTTCTGAAAACTCCGTTTGACAATTCACTTTTTGCTCTTTTATGGCTTGAGCATTTCTTGAAATTACATCGGTAATTAAACTATTCAAATTAACCTTTTCCAGCTTGATATTTTGCCTTTGATTTTCAAATCGTGCTAATAAAAGTAATTCGTCAACCAAATGATTTAATCGGTTTACTTCGCTTATACAAAATTCAATTTTTTCTTTGTATTCTTCTGGTTTTCTTTCTTTTCTGATTAAAACTTCAAGTGTTCCTTTAATTACCGCTAATGGCGTTCTGAGTTCATGCGATGCATCGGAAGCAAATTGTTTTTCTCGAACAACTGCATTTTCAATTCTATCCAACAAGTTGTTTATCGTATTGGAAAGTAAATGTAATTCGTCTTTGTTTTGAGGCAAAGGAATACGTGATTTTAAGTTGTCTTTGGTAATAAAATTTGCCGTATCGATTATAGAACTTATCGGCTTGATACTTCGTCCTGCAAAGAAACGAGCAATTAAAAACAGTACCAATAATATCAACGGATAAGCAATCAACATTACTGTAAAAAGGTTGTTTAAAACCATCACAGAATCTTCAAGCGACATAGCAACAATTAAATAACCAATAATTTTTGTTCCTTGATATAGCGGAACTTGAATTTGTCTAACTGAAATATCTTCTAATTTGGTGTCAAATAATTCATTTACAGATGTTTGTTTGCTAAATGCGAGTTGTTTTTGTTTTAAATTAGGCGATTTTTCAACTAAAGTTCCAAGTTCATCCACAAATTGAATAAATGCCGGACTTACTTCTACTTTGTTAAATTGCTTTGTTTTCCATTGTTCTTCGCGAATAAGCAAAACACAATTTTCTATAACTTCAATTTCCTTTAAATGCTTAGTAACTTCGGATTTAATTTCATTATTTACCCGAACGTAAACACTATATCGTACTATAGAAAAAATGACAAAAAACACCACAAAAATCAATAATCCTGTAGTGATAATATAGTTTGATGCTATTCTATTTTTAAACGAAAGTTGTTTCATAATCAATCATTAGCCATATAGCCAACACCTCGAATGGTTTTTATAAAATCTTGTTCTACTTTTAAGTTGAGTTTTTTTCGGATAGCGTTCATAAAAACATCAATAACGCCAGTATCGTATTCAAAATGAATATCCCAAACGTCTTGAATGATTTCGGTTCTGGTGCAAACTTTTCCTTTATTTTTCACCAAATAATGCAATAAATCGAACTCTTTTTGGGTTAACGAAACTTCATTTCCATCGACTAAAACTTGGTATTTTTGGGTGTCAATTTCCACATTTCCAAGTACTAAAACTGGAGAATTTATCTTATCGCGAAGTTGAACTTTAATTCGTTCTAGCAATTCATCAAAACTGAAAGGTTTCTTGATATAATCGTTTGCGCCAGCTTTCAATCCTTCGATTGTTTCTTGAACAGTATCTTTTGCCGTTAGGAAAATAATTGGCGTTGTGGTATTTTTTTCTCTAAAAGAAGTACAAATTTCATAACCTGTCATTTGTGGCAACATCCAATCGAGTAAAATCAAATCGAATTTATGATTTAGAGCCAATTCCAAACCTGTTTTACCATTATTTGCTGTGGTAATTTCATAACCTTCTTCTTCCAATCCTTGTTGGAGAAACTGCATGATGCCGATTTCGTCTTCTACTAAAAGTAATTTCATATTGTTTTTTCTGAACTATTTCGTTTTCAAATTAATGAATTTAGTCATTCATTATCAATAAAATACTCAATTTAATTGGGTAAAAATACTTCATATTTGATTAAGAATTTTATTTTAAACACATTTTAAGCAAAAGTTAACCCAATGACGAACTAAAAATTTAATGATAATTTTACATGTAAAAATGTTAAACTTTGCTTGTAAATACTGCTTTGAAGCGTACCTTTGCAACCTTTTAATTTAGAATTATAAATAAAATTTCAACATTATGAATGCAAATCCTTGGCACGATGTGTCTTATGGTGAAGATGCTCCAAATATTGTAAACGGAATCATCGAAATTCCAAAAGGTTCGAGAGCAAAATATGAATTAGACAAAGACAGCGGAATGATAAAATTGGACCGCGTTTTGTATTCTTCGGTATATTATCCAGCTAATTATGGTTTTATTCCAAGAACATACTGTGATGATCATGATCCGTTGGATATTTTAGTTATTTGTCAAATTGACCTTATTCCGATGTGTTTGGTAGAAGCAAAAGTTATTGGCGTAATGCGAATGATTGATGGCGGTGAAGCAGATGATAAAATTATTGCGGTTGCTGCTGGTGATCCAAGTGTGAACCACATCAACGATATTTCGGAATTGCCACAACATTTTATTTCTGAAATGAGAAGTTTCTTCGAAGACTATAAAAAATTAGAGAAGAAAACCGTTATTGTTGAAGAGTTTCAAGATAATGTTGTTGCTAAAGAAATCGTTCAAAAAGCTATCGAAGATTATAACAATAAATTTACCAAATAAGAATTTTAAAATTCTAAAAAAGTGCTATGTTACGCTTCAACAAAACATATTTTCTACTAACGATTTTACTGTTTTGTACCGAAGTTTTCATAGCACTTTTTGTACACGATAACTTCATTCGTCCTTATTTTGGTGATGTTTTAGTGGTAATTCTGATTTATTGTTTTATTCAAACGTTCTTTAATTTGTCTAAAACAAAAACTGCAATTTATGTTTTGCTATTTGCTTTTTTAGTCGAAACATTACAGTACTTCAACTTCATTACTTTCCTTGGATTAGAAAACAATAAAGTAGCCAAAACCATCATTGGAAATTCATTTTCCTTTCACGATTTATTGGCTTATGTTGGAGGAATTTTGATTACACTTGGAATTGAAAAAATAGTTTCAAAAAAGAAAGAAACATTACAATAAACCGTTGTATTTTCTAACAAACCATTCGGTTGCCAAAGAAATTGCGATTAATATCAACAACCAAATCCAATCAATCAAAGGCGATTTTTTAACCAACGTTTTTTGAATAGCTTTATAACTTTCGTCAGCTATTAATTGCTTTACCAAAACATCGGCTTGATTTGCCAAATAAGCTTTTCCGCTGGTTTGATTTGCCAATTGGTTTAGTTTATTCCAATCGGGATTTACAAATTGCTTTTCGATATCAAAATCCAAAACTTCAAGCGTGCTGCTGTAAACCGAATTAGAATTCAGTTCTTTTACCGTAAACGAATAATTTCCAGCAGCTAATCCGTCGAGATTTACTTTAAACGAATTGGAAGTTCGCAGCAAATCGTATTTTTTCTGTTGCTTGGTTTTAGCATTGGTTACAGCAATCGTCAACCTTGCTTTTTCGTCCAACTCGTAGTTTTTATTGAAATATTGCGCAGTAATTTCTATCGCTTCTCCTGAATTGTAAAAGCGTTCGTGATTTACAACCAATGATTTTCTGGAGTTATTAGAAGCCAAAAACTGAATGGTTTTGTCTAAGAAAATATCAAAGTTCTCAAAATTTTTATTCTTCAGATAAACCGCAGCACGCCATTTCCAAATGTTTTCACCAAAAAGAAATGCACTTCTATTTCCTTGATTTTCTGCAAAAGCAAACAACGGTTGCTCGGCAGAAATTCCTCTGATAGTTGCCGAAAGTAATTCGTTGATATTGCCTTTTGGCGTAATTTTTCCAAATGAATTTTCTAATGGCGGAAACTGTTCAAAACCGATATTATCTAAAGCAAAAAGATTAAACTGCGAATTAAATCCAGCCAAAAAATCTTCTTTTTGATTGCTCATTTTAAAATCAAAATGGTCTTGATATTGGTTCAAAAAATTAAAATCGGTTGTATTTCCTGTGATAATCCAAGTATTAATTTTAGCATTTTTGTTTTGTTCAAAAACTGATTTAAACGTTCCGTTTGGCTGATACAAAACTAAAATATTGTAATTCTGTAAACTATTGATTTGATTTGGTTTAATCAAAGTTACTTTACGTTGCGCATTAGTTTCTATACTTCGTTTTATCGCACCTAAATCGGGATGCGAAATATCCGAAACCAAAGCAACTTCTGTCTTTTGATCAATAACTTCTACAGCAAAGTTTTTAATATTGTTATAGGTATTTTTCTCTTGCTCTTTTGAAGTTATCGATGCTTTGAAAATTTGTAAACCAACTTTTTCGGCAGGTAATAAAACATTAAGCGTTGCCGATTTTTTAGACGGCGAAAACGAAACCGTTTGCTCATTTAAAACCGAATTTCCTTGCGTGATTTTGAAGGTTGCATTCACACTTTTCGTTCCGGCATAATTCAGGAAAACTTCAACCGGGAATTTATTTTTGTGAAACGCATATTTGTTGACATTCAGTTGCGTAACTTTTAAATCCAAATACGTCGTGGTATCGCCAACAACCAAAGGATAAACTTTGTTTTGCGGATTAAATGTAAAAACATAATCTTCGCCAGAAGTTTGATTTCCATCTGAAATTAAAACCGTTGGAAACGTTTGATTTTTGTAAATGTTTTTAAGATTTTTGGCAACGACATCAATATTGGATTGCTTTCCTTTAAAATTAACGCTATCCGAAGGCAAAAAATCTTCATCAAACTGATAAGTTTGTATGTCAAATTTATCGGCTAAATCTGAATTGGATTTTAGTTTGTTGAACAATTCCAATGCTTCCTTATCTGATTTTAAATCTGCCATCGAAGCCGAATTATCAATAACAATTGGCAAAGGAGTTTTGACTGTTTCTGTTGTTTTTCGGGTAATAATTGGATTAATCAATAAAAGTAATAATCCAAAAACCGAAAAGAAACGCAAAAAAGCCAAAAACAATGTCACTTTTGACCTGCTTTTGACTTTATAAAAATATTGGTAAAATGAAACGACAAATGCGATTACTAAAGAAAGTACAATCAATAAAATAGTATTTGTCGTCATTTAGTTTAAATAAACAGGTTTTAGTAATCAGTTGTTTATTACTTATTTAAAAAATCATTATTTTTATTCTTTATCAATTTTATAACAAATAAAATTAATGCCAAAGCTTCTAATAACATTCCAAAAGTTAACAAAACACTTCCAGTAATTGGACCAATTTCTAAGTGTAAAATTTTGAATAATGCACCAAAAATGATATACATAATTCCAATAACAAAAATGACTATTAGATATTTATTTTTCATAAAATTTCAAAATTCTAAATTCTAAATTCAGATTAAGTAAGCATTCCTCCACAAACATTCAATACTTGTCCAGAAACATAAGCACTCATATCGGAAGCAAAGAAAAGACAAGCATTGGCAACATCTTCTGGAGTTCCACCGCGTTTTAATGGAATAGAATCTCTCCAACCTTGAACCACATCGTCATTCAATTTAGCCGTCATTTCAGTTTCTATAAATCCTGGTGCAATAGCATTACATCGAATATTTCTTGAACCTAATTCCAACGCCACTGATTTAGTAAAACCAATCATTCCCGCTTTGGAAGCAGCATAATTGGCTTGTCCAGCATTTCCTTTCACACCAACTACAGAACTCATGTTAACGATAGAACCTTTACGGTTTTTCAACATGATTTTTTGAACCGCTTTGGTCATATTAAACACCGATTTCAAGTTGATTTCGATTACTTTGTCAAAATCTTCTTCGCTCATTCTCATCAATAAGTTATCTTTTGTAACTCCGGCATTGTTGATTAGTACATCTACATTTCCAAAATCCGCAATAACATCATCAACCAACTTTTGAGCTTCGTTAAAATCGGCAGCGTTTGATTTATATCCTTTGGCTTTAATCCCTAAAGCCGACAATTCATTTTCCAATGCTAAAGCACTTTCGGCAGACGAACTATAAGTAAAAGCCACATTAGCACCGTGTTGTGCAAAAACTTTAGCAATTCCGCTTCCAATTCCTCTACTTGCGCCAGTGATAATGGCTACTTTTCCTTCTAATAATTTCATATCAGTAAAAATTAGTTTGTTTATTTTTTATCGAACTACAAATATAGCGGAATAATGAAGTATTAAAAATGGTTTAACAAAAAAATCTGTTTTTGATTTTAGTAGCGAATCGTTTGGGCATTTTTGCTATCCGTTTTCCCGCTGTTCGCGCTACACGGTAGCTCGCTTCCATCTGGGCTAAAAATGATACTATTTGAATTCTTGGTTGCTGTCATCCCCAAAAATAAATCTTCAAAACAGCAGTTAAAATAATAGAACTTCTGGAAAAACAAATCGTTCTTCGGTTCAATCGTTTCAAATGGGTTCTTAAAGTCAAGTTCAATCTTTCAACATGATTAGTAGCAAATCGTTTTATTGAATGAAACTTTTCTTCTATCAAATATCGATAGTTTTTTAATCTATCCTTGAAAATCTTTTTAGCTACTGATAATTTTAAAGTATTTAAAACAAAACTTAGTGTTTTATTAGTTCGTTTTCCAACAGAAAAGGTCACAACTTTTTTAGTTTCTCTTTCAAAAGCCAATACTATCCAACTAAAATTTCTTTTATGACGGATATAAGTACACATTTCATCTACTTCATACGTTTTTCCTTTACTGATAATAGGCTGATGAAGCCTTTAGCAATTGTTATAATTCTTTTTAATAAAGTCGTCGTAGAAATTTCTAATATTCTTGCCGTACTTCTAATACCCAAACCTTCTTTGGTAAATTCAATGATATTTTGGTTTACATCTTGATTCCATGCTTTATAAATATAGGTTGCAACTTTGGTTTTATGGCATATTTTACAGATATATCGTTGATTTCCTGATTTTGTCTTGCCATTCTTTACCATCAAATTCTTTCCATCAACACATCTGAAACACTTGATTGTTTTTGAAGTCATTTTTAGGGGTTTTAAAGCCTTAAAAATAAAACAACAACCCGAAGATTGTTGCTTTATTCATTAAAATCATTTTTCATAGTATTGAAAATCAATATCTAATATTTTTAAAATATCAAATCAACACATCTGATACATTACCCTTTCTTTTTTAATACTATCACATTCTTAACCATCTCATTAAATTCATTTTTCCTTTCCTCTTTTACACCCACATAACCTACGACATAATCACCAAGTATAAACTCTAACCAATATAAATTTTTATTTACTCCTTCATTTTTAATTATATCAGATGAAATAGTATTTCTTTTGTTATAACCATTTATTCCTATAGAGAAAAGATTATCATAGTTCAATCTTGAACCATTATAAATATTACTCGAAACATAAAAAATAGAGCTATCTTTATAAACAAATCTATACTCACAGAATCCTTTAAGATTTATCTTTTTAATCGAATAACCCTTTGATAATTTTGTTTCAATATAGTCAAATGATTTCTCTTCTAAAAGACATTTAGAAAAATTAAGCCTTTCATTAAATGTCTTTTCTTTAGTTTGCGTTGAAGAACATTTAACTAACAAAAGACTAACAATTATTAAAATTACATTTTTTCTCATTGCCCCATAAATATAATCGTTGGTAATTGCCCGATAGCGCGGATTTGCAATCCGTGCCCGCAAACCACTTCAAAACAAATCTAGTAAATAACATCTAAATTGAGACAAATACTTAAAACAAACTCAAAAAAAAAATCCCAAAAACTAATTTTTGGGATTTTAAATATGTATTCTAAAAAGAATATTATCCTATAACTTCTTTTACTTTTTTACCAATTTCAGCAGGAGAATCAACTACGTGAATTCCGTTTTCTCTCATGATACGTTTTTTAGCTTCTGCTGTATCATCAGCACCACCAACGATGGCACCAGCATGTCCCATTGTTCTACCTTTTGGAGCTGTTTCTCCTGCAATAAATCCAATAACTGGTTTTCTATTACCATCAGCTTTTATCCATTTAGCAGCATCAGCTTCAAGTTGACCACCAATTTCACCAATCATAATGATAGCTTCTGTTTCTGGATCGTTCATCAATAACTCAACCGCTTCTTTAGTTGTTGTTCCAATAATTGGATCACCACCAATTCCGATTGCAGTAGTAATTCCTAATCCTTGTTTCACCACTTGATCAGCCGCTTCATACGTTAAAGTTCCTGATTTAGAAACGATACCTACTTTTCCTTTTTTGAAAACAAAACCTGGCATGATACCTACTTTTGCTTCTTCTGGAGTAATAACTCCTGGACAGTTTGGTCCAATTAAACGACACTCTTTTCCTTTGATGAAGTCATACGCTTTAATCATATCTGCAACCGGAATACCTTCAGTAATCGTAATAATTACTTTAATTCCAGCATCAGCAGCTTCCATAATAGCATCAGCAGCAAAAGCTGGTGGAACGAAAATGATAGAAGTATCTGCTCCTACTTGATCAACTGCATCTTTAACGGTGTTAAAAACGGGTTTGTCTAAGTGCGTTGAACCACCTTTTCCTGGGGTAACACCACCAACAACATTGGTTCCATATTCAATCATTTGAGAAGCATGAAATGTTCCTTCACTTCCTGTAAATCCTTGTACTATTATTTTTGAATTTTTATTAACTAAAACGCTCATGTGTGTGTTTATTTAATTGATTTATTTTTAAGTATTGCAAAAGTAGAAAATAGTAATTAGTAAATAGTGATAAGTGATTAGTTTTTTTGTAAAATTTCTATACATTATTTGGATTACCACTTTGAAATAGAAACTGTCAACAGAAAACCAACAACTGAAAACTATATTAAAGCTGGCTCATTTGATAGCCACGATACAATTTATTATCTTTTACTTCCCAAATAACCATAAAATGAGCTAAAAGCATTTCTTCTCTTGGGTTTTCAATCGTTTTTACATATTGCGAATAACGAACAGCAACCGTATTTCCTTCTTCTACAAGATGTGAAATTTTATACTTTGAACGAACATAGGTTTTTCCTAATTCATTACTAATTCCGATGAGCTGCTCGTGATTGAGTTTCAAAAAACCTTTGGTACTGTGCCATTCCAAAATAACTTCGGGATGCAAAAAATCATTTACGGTTTGGGCTTCGAGAATTACATCTGATTTGTAAAAATTTTGAACGATATCTTTTGCGCTCATAATCTATTTAAGTTTATCTAAAATTTCTGGAATACGTTTAACATTGGCTAATTGCTTCAGTTTTTCACGAGATTCTTCTACTGGTGTACCAAAATAGCTTTTTCCACCTTCAATAGATTTGGTTACACCGGTTTGACCAAGAACAACGGCTTTTGCGCCAATGGTAATTCCACTAGTAGTTCCAACTTGTCCCCAAAGTGTCACTTCATCTTCAATGATTACGCAACCTGCAATTCCCGTTTGTGAAGCAATCAAGCATTTTTTACCAATAACGGTATCATGACCAACATGTACTTGGTTATCAATTTTGGTTCCAGCACCAATAGTGGTATCGCCAGTAACGCCTTTGTCAATCGTACACAAAGCGCCGATTCCAACATTGTCTTCAATAACAACTCTACCGCCAGAAAGCAATTGATCAAAACCTTCGGGACGTTTTTTATAGTAAAAAGCATCTGCTCCAAGAATGGTTCCCGAATGAATAATAACATTATCGCCAATAACTGTGTTGTCATACACAATTACGTTGGCATGAAGCAAACAATTATCGCCAATCGTTACATTATTTCCAATAAAACAATTGGGTTGAATTACCGTATTTTTTCCAATAGTAGCCGAAGCCGAAACACTAACATTTGCCGCAACAAACGGACGAAAATGTTTAGTCAAAGTATTAAAATCGCGAAACGGATCATCAGAAATCAATAAAGCTTTGTCTTCTGGGCAATCAACTTCTTTATTGATTAAAACAATTGTCGCTGCCGATTGCAAAGCTTTATCGTAATATTTTGGATGGTCAACAAAAACAATATCACCGGGTTCAACCACGTGAATTTCGTTCATGCCATGAACCGCAAAATCATCGGCTCCAACATAGTGGCAACCGATGATAGCAGCAATTTCTTTTAAAGTATGTATTCTTGAGAATTTCATTCTTTTAGTGATTAGTGAATAGTGATTAGTGAATAGAAAAAACTAATTACTATTCACAACTTACTAAAGACTAGATTATACTCTTTCCATGTATTTTCCGGTAGCAGTATCAATTTTGATTTTATCACCTTCATTGATAAACAACGGAACATTGATTGAAGCACCTGTTTCCACTTTTGCAGGTTTAGTTGCATTAGTAGCCGTGTTTCCTTTTACACCTGGTTCAGCATAAGTAACTTCAAGAACGATAGAAGCTGGCATATCTACTGCAAGAGGTAAATCAGTTTCAGTATTAATTTGAACCATTACGTTTGTTCCTTCTTTTAATAAATCCGGAGCATCAAGTACATCTTTGTTTAATGTGATTTGCTCGTATGTTTCAGTATTCATGAAATGGAAATCATTTCCTTCAGCATATAAATATTGGAAAGTGTGTGTTTCTACACGAACAACGTCAATTTTATGACCAGCAGAAAAAGTATTGTCTAATACTTTTCCGTTAGTTAATGACTTTAATTTTGTTCTAACGAAAGCTGGACCTTTTCCAGGTTTTACGTGAAGGAATTCAATGATTTTATAAATATCATGATTAAATTTAATACATAATCCGTTTCTAATATCTGCTGTAGATGCCATTTGTATGTTTATTTGTTAATTTATTTCTAATTGTATTTTTAATTGTACACTTCTAAATTCAAATTTCTGAATTCTAAATTTAATAAGCTCCAGTATATCCTTTCATAATTCCTCGTGAAGAACTACGGATAAATTGTAAAATCTCGTCGCGTTCAGGCGTTGCTTCCATTTCGGCTTCGATAATAGCTAAAGCTTGTGAAGTATTGTAATTTTTTTGATATAATATTCGGTAGATGTCTTGAACTTCTCTAATTTTTTCGGAAGTAAAACCTCTTCTTCTTAAACCAACTGAATTGATTCCTACATAAGATAAAGGTTCTTTTGCTGCTTTAGTAAACGGCGGAACATCTTTTCTAACCAATGAACCACCCGAAACCATAGCATGATCTCCAATGTGAATAAATTGATGAACTGCTGCTAAACCACCGATAATAGCATAGTTTCCAACCACTACGTGTCCAGCCAATGCAACACCATTTACAATAATTGCATTATCGCCAATGTGACAATCATGAGCAATATGTGCCGTTGCCATAATCAAACAGTTTTTTCCAATAACGGTTTGCCCAGAAGCAACTGTACCACGATTAATGGTAACACATTCTCTAATGGTAGAATTATCTCCAATGATTGCCAATGAATCTTCGCCACCAAATTTTAAATCCTGTGGAACGGCTGCAATTACTGCACCAGGAAATATGTTGCAATTTTTACCAATTCTTGCACCTTCCATAATGGTAACGTTAGAACCTATCCAAGTTCCTTCGCCAATGACAACATTGTTATGAATAGTAGTAAAAGGATCAATAACTACATTACGTGCAATTTTTGCTCCTGGATGAACGTATGCTAAAGGTTGATTCATGTTATTTGTTAATTTGTTATTTGTTAATTTGGTTAAACGGAATCAAATAACCGAATCACCAAATGATCAAAAATTTATTGTTTTTTTGCAATTTGTGCCATCAATTCGGCTTCCGCAACCAATTTACCATTAGCATAAGCATTGGCTTGCATGTGGCAAATTCCTCTACGAATTGGTGAAATCAAATCACACTTGAATACTAATGTATCGCCAGGCAATACTTTATGTTTGAACTTCACGTTGTCTATTTTCATGAAGTAAGTTAAATAATTTTCAGGATCTGGAACCGAACTTAATATCAAAATTCCTCCAGTTTGTGCCATTGCTTCTACTATTAAAACACCTGGCATAACTGGCGCACCAGGAAAATGTCCTACGAAGAAATCTTCATTCATAGTGACGTTTTTCAAACCAACCACATGACTATCTGACATTTCTAAAATCTTATCTACCAATAAAAATGGCGGACGATGAGGCAACATTGCCATGATTTTATTAACGTCCATCAATGGTTCTTTGTGTAAATCATACACAGGAATTTGATTGCGTTGCTCTATTTTAATGATTTTTGATAATTTCTTAGCAAATTGAGTGTTTACAAAATGTCCAGGTTTGTTAGCAATAACTTTTCCTTTAATTTTGGTTCCAACCAATGCCAAATCACCAACGACATCAAGTAATTTATGACGTGCTGCTTCGTTTGGATAATGCAAAGTAAGATTGTCTAAAATTCCGTTTGGTTTAACCGAAATATTATCTTTTCCAAAAGCAACTTTCAAGTTTTCCATTGTTTTTGGCGAAATTTCTTTGTCAACATATACGATAGCGTTATTCAAATCGCCACCTTTGATTAAACCATTATCCAAAAGAGTTTCTAATTCGTGAAGGAAACTAAAAGTTCTACAATCGGCAATTTCAGTTTTAAATTCACCTATATTTTTCATAGTAGCATTTTGAGTACCCAATACTTTTGTACCAAAATCTACCATTGTAGTAACTTGATAATCATCGGCTGGCATCAAAATAATTTCGCTTCCAGTAGTTTCATCAGTAAACGAAATTACTTCTTTTACTACATAATAATTACGCTCAGCATCTTGTTCAACAATTCCAGCTTTTTCGATTGCTTCAACAAAAAATTTAGACGAACCATCCATAATTGGCGGTTCAGAAGCATTTAATTCAATAATGACATTATCAACATCACAACCAACAAAAGCTGCCAAAACATGCTCTGAAGTTTGAATTTTAACACCTAATTTTTCCAAGTTTGTACCACGTTGTGTATTGACTACATAATTGGCATCTGCTTCAATAACTGGACTTCCTTCTAAATCAACTCTAACGAAAGTAAAACCATTGTTCACTGGTGCTGGTTTAAAAGTCATAGTAACTTCTGCTCCTGTGTGTAATCCAACTCCGGTTAATGAAATTTCGTTTTGGATGGTTTTTTGTTTAACCATTTTAATCTATTTTTAGTTTAGTTTGTTTTCTTTTTTAAATTTTCTAAATCGGCTACAATTTTAGGTAAATTTCTAAAATGTACATACGATTTATTCCAATCTCCATAATTAAATGATGGCGAACCTTGTAATGTTTCTCCATCTTTTACACTTTTCCCAACACCTGATTGCGCTTGAATTCGAACATTATCGCCAATAGTAATATGACCAACAATTCCAACTTGTCCGCCAATCATACAGTTTTTGCCAATTTTTGTCGAACCTGCAATTCCAGTTTGAGAAGCAATTACGGTATTTTCTCCAATTTCAACATTGTGAGCAATTTGAATTTGATTATCAAGCTTCACTCCTTTTCTAACAATAGTTGAACCTAAGGTTGCTCTGTCAATTGTGGTACATGAACCAACTTCAACATCGTCTTCTAAAATCACGTTACCTATTTGTGGTACTTTATTATAAGTTCCATCTTCTTGCGGCGCAAAACCAAATCCATCCGAACCAATAATAGTTCCGGAATGAATAACACAACGACTACCAATTACTGATTCAGAATAAATTCTAACACCAGCAAATAAGATGCAATCATCGCCAATGGTTGTATTATCGCCAACAAATGAATTAGGATATATTTTTACATTCTTTCCAATCGTTACGTTCTTGCCAATGTAGCAAAAACTTCCTAAATAAAGGTTTTCTCCATAAGTTACACCTTCAGAAATAACCGATGGTTGCTCAATTCCCGATTTCATCAACTTCACCTGATTGTAATATTCAAGCAATTTTGAAAACGATTTATAAGCATCATCAACTTTTATTAAAGTGGTAGAGATTTCATTTTCGGGTTCAAATGAATTGTTAACGATAGTAATCGTTGCTTTGGTAGAATATATATAATTGATGTACTTTGGATTAGCTAAAAATGTTAGCGAACCTTCGGTACCTTCTTCTATTTTGGATAGTTTGAAAACTTCTGCATTAGGATTGCCTATTACTTCGCCTTCTAAAATTCCTGCTATTTGCGCTGCTGTAAATTTCATCGCTACAAAAGTATAAAAAAATAGATTTTAATGTTAATTTTCGATAAGTTGTTTTGGAAAACATATAAAATACTTGGTCACAGGTTTGGACAAAGCTTTTAAGTTCAATTGGTCCGAAGCTTCGACTACATCTTCAATTGTTTTGTCTTTTTTCAATATTCTAATAGGTTCAGCTTCTTTGTTGTAGGCTTGATTTTTAATTTTTCCTTTAAAAATAAAATATTCAGCTTCTTGATTACTTACATTGTTTTGTTGCGAAAAAGCAGCAATATATTGAGTTAAAACTTCTTTTGGAAATTTATCGCTACTCAGTTTTATTTTAGGTAAATCACGATTGATAATCATTTTACTCAAACTGCTTAAAATGAAATCGTCATGATATTGCCAAGTTTTTAAAGCGGAAACAATATCAAAGTCATCAAGTTGAGCAAATGTATTCAAATCGTTAGTCGTAAAACTTTCCATTGTGATTTGATTTTCCATGAAAAACTTAAACGGTTTGCTGCATTCTACCGCAATTCCTTTGTGCAATAATTCTTTTGCTCGCTTTAAAGTTTTAGTCAATGTAAGTTCTGCTACTAAGCTAGTTTTATGTAAATAAGCTTGCCAATACATTAATCTTCTTGCCATCAGAAATTTTTCGATTGAATAAATTCCTTTTTCTTCCATAACCAATACATCATCAACTACATTGAGCATTTGAATTAATCGATCAGAATTGATATTTCCTTCGGCTACGCCAGAATAAAAACTATCGCGTTTCAAGTAATCCATTCTATCCATATCCAACTGACTTGAAACCAATTGCAACATAAATTTTCGATGATATTCGCCTTTAAAAACTTGAATAGCTAAACTTAATTCACCACTAAATTCAGTATTTAATTGTTCCATAAAAAGCAACGAAATTTCCTCATGATGAACTGCTACAATACTGTGTTCCATAGCGTGAGAAAACGGACCATGACCAACATCGTGCAACAAAATAGCAATCAAAAGCGCATTTTCTTCTTCTTTAGAAATTGCAACTCCTTTAAATCGAAGTACTTCAATTGCTTTTTGCATCATGTGCATTGCTCCAAGCGCATGATGAAAACGAGTATGATGCGCACCAGGATAAACCAAATAAGACAAACCCATTTGCGAAATCCTACGAAGACGTTGAAAATAAGGATGCTGAATTAAATCGTAAATTAAGGTATTGGGAATGGTTATAAAACCATAAATTGGATCATTGAATATTTTTAACTTATTGGTTTGGCTCACTTTGTAAATTTTAATTAGACCAATTGTTTAAAATACTGAAGTAGTATTTTATTATTGTCTTTTGTTGGTGTAAAAACTTCTAATATTGCTGGTTTTTCATTGTTTTCAAAAAAGGATTTTAAATTTTCTTTCAAATTTTCAGAATCACTAGCAACGTAATAATCAAATTGGAACATTTTTGCCAAATGTTCTGCTGTTAAACAATGAGAAGTTTCAAAAAAGGTATTGAAGACTTGATTTTCTTGATGACCTGGAAGAATTCTAAAAATTCCGCCACCGCCATTATTAATTACAATTATTTTAAAATCTTTGGGAATATAATCGTTCCAAAGCGCATTACTATCATATAAAAAGCTAACATCACCTGTAATCAACAAAGTGGGTTTTTCGCTAGCAATTGCACTACCAATAGCTGTTGAAGTACTGCCATCAATACCGCTTGTTCCTCGATTACAAGCTACATCTATAGAAGCAGCAATCTTAAACAACTGTGCATATCGAATAGAAGAACTATTACTAAAATGCAGATTTAAGTTCTTAGGTAGCTTTTTTAAAATAATTTCAAAAGCTTTTAAATCAGAAAATGGAATAGTTTTTAAATAACTTTTGTGTTTTATTTTTCTATCAGCAAAAACAGAGGCAATTCTGTTTTTATAATCACTTTCAACTGTTTTTACATAAGGCAAAAACTGAGTAAAAAACTGATTGGGAGAAACATGGAAATGCTTTGTCAAAATTCCAAAAGTATCATATGCTCTAAGTTCATCAATATGCCAATGATGTTTTGGTTTGTATTTTCGCAAAAAAGTTTTAATTCGTTTTGAAACAATCATTCCACCAAAAGTGATAAGAATTCTTGGCTGTAACATCAATGAATCTTTGGCACTAAATGGAGTTATTAAAGTATCTATTTTATTTATAAAACTGGAATGATGCAAATTTGAAGTAGACTCAGTCATTACCACTACTGATGGAAAACTTGCCAATAATTCTATCCATTTTTGTTCGATAGAATTTGGAGGTAACTCGCCTACTAAAACTAATATTTTTTTACTATGGTTCCAAAGTGTTGAAAAAGCAATGATATCATCAATGGAAACTAATCGATAAATTTTGAACAAACTGGTAATGTTGAAATCGACTGAACGTTTTTTTACCGTTTCATACAAAGGTTCTTCAAATGGAACGTTGATATGTGTTGGACCTTTTTTCCCAATAGCAACATTGATAGCTTCATTGATAAAAACATCATTTTCATCGGAAACATCTTCGGTTAAATTAGCATTGTACAACGAATGATTGCTAAAAACATTTTCTTGACGAATGGTTTGTCCATCACCAATGTCTATTTTATCTTTTGGCCTATCAGCAGAAATTACTATCAATGGAATTTGGCTGTAATAAGCTTCAGCAAAAGCAGGATAAAAATTCAACAATGCCGAACCCGAAGTACAAACAATTGCAACCGGTTTTTGTTTTTGTTTTGCTAATCCTAAGGCAAAAAATGCAGCACTGCGTTCGTCAGCAATACTGTAACATTTAAAATTTGGATTATTAACAAAACCAATTGTTAAAGGTGCATTTCTTGAACCCGGACAAATAATGATATCTATTACACCTTTAACATTACAAATTTCAATGATGCTTTGCGCTAAAGGTATTTTTGGGTAAATCATTTTTAAAGGTTTGCTTATACAAATATATAAAGAAATCGGCTGATTTTCTACTATTTTAAGGTTAAAACCATCAAAATACTCGTTGAAATTGATAAAACAAACTTCAATCCTTTTTTATACTTTTGAAAAATGGAAATTAAACTAAGAAACTATACTGAAAATGATGCCGATACTATTGTTGCTATCATTAATCATGTGATTTTAAACTCTACGGCTTTATATGATTATAATCCGAGGAATGTAGCGTTACAAATTGAAATTTTTGACGAAAAACTAAAAAAAGGGTTTCCAATTATTGTGGCAACATTGGATGAAAAAGTAGTTGGATTTGGTTATTATAGTGAGTTTCGTTTCCGTGATGCTTATCGATTTACGGTTGAACATTCGGTTTACGTTGACCAAAGTTTTCACGGAAAAGGCATCGGAAAATTAATTATGAATGAGCTTATTCTTTTGGCAAAAAAACAAAAACTTCACACGATGATTGGCGTTATTGATGCTGAAAATGAAAGTAGTATTACTTTTCACGAGCAATTTGGATTTACAAAAGTGGCTGTTTTAAAAGAAACAGGTTATAAATTTGACCGTTGGTTGCATTCGGTAATTATGCAAAAAATGCTAGACTAATTTCTTCTCAATATTTTTTTGACATAAAAAAACTGAGTAGTTAACTCAGTTCTATTCCGTTTTTTTCTAAAATATTTAGCAAATAATCGCTTTGTTTAGCGTCATATTTTTCAACGCCACTTTGATACCATTTTTGGATAATATCAATTTGATATGCTGTATATCCATCAGAATTTATACTCATTCCAAGCATTCCTGCTAAAAGAAAATCCTCCAAGACTTTATTAGTAACAATCAATTGTGGAATGCCATGTATGATTTTTCCGTTCATGCTTTCGTAATCTTCACGACCTTGACGAAAACCATAGTTGTAACCTTCACTTTGATTAGTATCAAAATCGATATTCGGGTTTAATCCTCTTGAATATCCTTGGATATAATCTTTTCTATATACTGGGTTGAAAATATTATTCATTTCTTTTGATGTGGTGTTAAATAATTTTTAATCAAAACTATAAACTATGGTTATTAAAAAAATGAATAATCGTTGAATGCATTAAAAAAATCTATTAATCACGAAGCTATTGGAGTTAATCGATGTTTACTTCCGATGAAATACGAATTGATTCCAAAAAAAAATCCCGAAAAATTTCGGGACTAATTTCTTTATTGTAAACTCGCTAAACTCTGTTCGATTGTAGCAATTTTTGCTAAAGCATCGGCTTCTTTTTTTCTTTCGTTAGCAATAATTTCGGGCTTGGCATTGGCAACAAATTTTTCGTTGGACAATTTAACCTGAACCGATTTTAAGAAACCTTGTGTGTAAACTAACTCTTCGGTTAACTTAGCAATTTCGGCAGCTATATCAATATTTCCAGAAACTGGAATAAAATATTCATTCGATTTTACTCTATAAGTCAATGCACCATCAATCTTTTCAGAAATATATTCCAATGAAACGATGTTTCCAAGTTTGGTAATCACGCTATCAAAATAAGTTGACACTTTTTCGTTGTTTACCACTTTTAAATCAATAGCATCTTTCATAGCGATATTCTTTTCTTTTCGAATAGTACGAACGCCAGCAATAACTTCGGCAGCAAAATCAAAATCAGCAATTAATTTTTCATCAAATGATTTCAAAACTGGATATTCTGCAATAATTAAAGCTTGCTCAGGAGTTCTTTCAGTGATATGTTGCCAAATTTCCTCCGTTAAAAACGGCATAAACGGATGCAATAACTTCAAATTAGCTTCAAGCATTTCAATCGCTTTGTCAAATGTAGCTCGGTCAACAGGTTGCTGGTAAGCTGGTTTTATCATTTCTAAAAACCACGAACAGAAATCATCCCAAACCAATTTATAAATTCCCATCAATGCATCAGACAAACGGTATTTTTCGAAATTTTCTTCAATTTCAACTAAGGTTTGTTGCAACTTGGCTTCATACCATTCAATGGCAACTTTAGAGCTTTCTGGTTGCGGAATATCGGCAACTTCCCAACCTTTTATCAATCGGAAGGCATTCCAAATTTTGTTAGCAAAAGCTTTACCATTATTGCATAATTCTTCGTCAAACATAATGTCATTTCCTGCCGAAGCGCTCAGAAGCAATCCAACACGAACACCATCAGCACCGAATTTTTCAATCAATTCCAAAGGTTCAGGCGAATTTCCTAATGACTTAGACATTTTACGACGTTGCTTATCACGAACCAAACCTGTTAAATATACATTGGTAAATGGTTTTTCTCCTGCATATTCATATCCTGCGATAATCATTCGAGCAACCCAAAAGAATAAAATATCTGGTCCAGTTACCAAATCATTGGTTGGATAATAATATTTGAAATCTTCGTTTTCTGGTTCAAGAATTCCTCCAAAAACTGCCATTGGCCACAACCAAGAAGAAAACCAAGTATCTAAAGCATCGGCATCTTGACGTAAGTCGGAAGTTTGAAGTTGGGCGTTTGAAGTTTTCTCTCTAGCTAGTTTTAAAGCATCTTCAATATTTTCAGCAACTACAAAATCTTCTTTTCCATCACCATAATAATAGGCAGGAATTTGTTGTCCCCACCAAAGTTGGCGTGAAATATTCCAATCACGTATATTTTCTAACCAATGACGATACGTATTATTAAAACGACTTGGATATAATTTAATTTCTTCAGTTTCTAAAACGGCTTTGATGGCTGGTTTTACCAATTCTTCCATGCTTAAAAACCATTGATCAGAAAGTCTTGGTTCGATTACGGCTTTGGTTCTTTCGGAAGTTCCAACTTTATTAAGATGTGTTTCTGTTTTTGATAAAGCACCAATAGTTTCTAATTCTTTGGCTATTTCTTCACGAACTACAAAACGGTCTTTTCCTTGATAATGCAATCCAAATAAATTTAACGTGGCATCTTCATTGAAAATATCGATGATTTCAAGATTGTGTTTATCGCCAAGTGTTTTATCGTTTACATCGTGTGCTGGCGTAACTTTTAGACAACCTGTTCCAAATTCTACATCAACATATTCGTCTTCAATAATCGGGATAACTCTATTGCAAACAGGAACGATGGCTTTTTTTCCTTTTAGATGAGAAAAACGCTCATCGTTTGGATTAATACAAATTGCGGTATCACCAAAAATGGTTTCAGGACGCGTTGTTGCAACGGTCAAGAAATCTTCAGAACCTTCAATTTTATAGTTGATGAAATAGAGTTTTCCTTGTCTTTCTTCAAAGATTACTTCTTCGTCTGATAATGTTGTTTTGGCTTCTGGATCCCAATTTACCATTCGGTAACCGCGATAAATGTATCCTTTGTTGTATAAATCTACGAATGATTTTATAACAGAAGCTGACATGTCTGCGTCCATCGTGAACTTAGTTCTATCCCAATCACAAGAACATCCTAACTGTTTTAGTTGCTCAAGAATTGTTCCTCCATATTTATCAGTCCAATCGTAGGCGTGTTTTAGAAACTCTTCGCGAGTTAAATCGCTTTTGTTAATTCCTTCACTTTTTAGTTTGGCTACCACTTTGGCTTCGGTTGCAATGGATGCGTGATCGGTTCCTGGAACCCAACATGCGTTGAAACCTTTTAATCGCGCACGACGAATTAATACGTCTTGAATGGTGTTGTTCAACATATGTCCCATGTGCAGCACTCCAGTTACGTTTGGAGGTGGAATGGTTATGGTATATGGTTTTCTATGGTCTGGTTTTGAATGAAAATAGTTGTTTTTCATCCAGTAGTCGTACCATTTTTTTTCTACGGCTGCGGCATTAAATTGTGCTGGTGTCATATTTTTATTTTATATCTGAATTAGATATTTGATTTTTTAAGTTTTACTTTAGATTACAAAAATTCGATTAGTTTCCTTTTTAGCCCTGATGGAAGCGAGCTACCGTGTAGCGCGAACAGCAGGAATAAGGATTATAGATACAAACCGTAGACTCGCTCATGATTGAACGAAGGAATTTGTTTATAAATCTGTATTAATTTGTTTTGGTACACTTTTTGTAATTTGATTTGCAAAAGTAGTTAATCTGTACTTTAGAAAAAATTAAGAATTAAATTTTTGTGTATTAATTTAAACGAAGTATTTTTACAGAAACCAAATATTAAAATTTTTAACCTATGAAAAAATATTTACTTTTAGCTTTAGTTACCTTTGGTAGTGCTGTTTTTGCGCAAAGTGGTGCGAAAATTGAGTTTAAGGATAAGGACAATACTATTGATTATGGTACTGTTAATAAGGAAGATGATAATGGTTTGCGTGCTTTTGTGTTTACTAATACCGGTGATGCGCCACTGATTATTAAAGATGCAAAAAGTACTTGTGGTTGTACGGTTCCAAGTTTTCCAAAAGAACCAATTGCTCCAGGTCAATCAGGAAAAATTGAGGTAAAATACAATATGAACACTGGTCCGATTAGAAAAACGATTACAATTGAAACCAATGCGGTAAACTACGAAGAAGGTCGTGTTGCTTTGAAAATAAAAGGAGAAGTGGTTGTAAAACCAGTAGTGAATTTGCTGGAAAAGAAATCAAATAGTCCGTTGATGCAATAAATAAAGTAAAAGCTCCGAAAATCTTCGGAGCTTTTTTTATAGAATTTTTTTGAGCTGAAATTTAATTTTGATGGGTTTGTTATTTCGAACTACTTCTAGCGTGATGGTTTTTCCTTCTTCGGATTTTAATAAATTATTTATCTTTTCAATAGTCATTCGTTGCATGTTTTGGTTATCGATTACGGTTATTTTGTCTCCTATTTTTAGTCCAGCTTTTTCGGCAGGTGAATTTGGACGGATGTTTGAGACTTTAAAAATGGGTTTTAAATAAAACCTTACTTTTAGTCGGTTTTCAAATCCACTGTCGGTATAGACTTTTATTCCATTAGTTTTTTCTTCTATCGTTTCGTTGTACCATTCTAATCCATTATGTTGCACTTCTATTCCACTCATATTGAATTCGAAGGGTTCGTCTATTTTTGCATTGGGTTTTGTATAGATAGCATTGTTTTTGTAATCAAAAAAAATTGTATATCGAGAAGTAATTTCGCCACCTATTGAACCTACTCTATTTTCAACAAAATTGACACTTTTTAACGAAACAGAATCTGGATAAGTTGCAATGGGTTCGTTTATAACAACACCGCCAAACTCTAAAGCCGATAATCGACCACGTTTTCCATAAATACTTCCGCTGAAACCTCTTCCGAGATAATCGTCTATTACTTCATTTGGATAAATTATTTCGCTGTTTTTAACTTTAAATAACCAAAGTGCATCGCTATTGCCCGTATCGATTAGTAGTTTCGACTTTTGCTTTACTTTGTCTTTTTTTATGTTTAAATGTACGTAAGGTTTATTCAACTCCAGAGAAATGCTGTCTTTATGGTAACTTTTTAATTGATTTCTACTCTTTTTATCTTCATCA
Organism: Flavobacterium solisilvae; assembly: GCF_012911605.1. Classification (GTDB taxonomy): domain Bacteria; phylum Bacteroidota; class Bacteroidia; order Flavobacteriales; family Flavobacteriaceae; genus Flavobacterium; species Flavobacterium solisilvae. The sequence continues at coordinate 85,180 of NZ_JAAMPT010000200.1, forward strand.
GAATAAATAGTGACTTTCCTTTTTTTGTAATCAATTTTAATCAAATGGTCTTTAAAAAAGTTATATCCTAAAATTCCATTCACAGGAATTCCAACCTGAGAAGAAAAATTAATTTCTTGATCGAGAATGATATAAACTGTGTGGTGATTATCGGAAAAACTTTTTACACTTAATACATTATTCGATGATTTATAAGCATCAATGGCTTCTTCTTTTCCAAGTCCTTTCAATTTAATACTTTCTACATGATTTAACTCTATTTCATTAGTTTCATCAAGACTAAACAATATAGTTTCATCAACACCAGTATCTAACAAAAAAGTCAACTCTTCACCGTTCAGGTTAACTGGAATAAACATTAAATTATTTATTAATTGAAACGGAATTGTTACCTTCTTTTTATTAGTAGCAAACTTAAATTCTGATTGAGCGTTCGTTGAAATGGCAATAAAAACGAAAAAAAATAAAAATGATTTAAACATTAGCAATGATTTTTGCTAATTTAATAAAAATATAGTTTCCAATTTTAAAATCAAACTTTTATAAACTCGTAATTAGTTGGTTTCAAAAAAAAATTATCGCAATTTTGCACAACTAAATTTTTAACATCATGCCTAAAATTTCAACCAAAGGTCAGCAAATGCCTGAATCTCCAATTCGAAAATTAGTTCCTTATGCAGAAGGTGCAAAAAAGAAAGGACACAAAGTATATCACCTAAATATTGGTCAACCTGACATAAAAACACCCGAAGTTGCTCTAAATGCTATCAAAAACAACACTATTGAAACATTAGAATATAGCCATTCGGCAGGTTTTGAAAGCTATAGAACTAAACTTTCTAATTATTATAAAAACCACGGATTACCTATCAATACTGAAGATATTATCATTACAACTGGTGGTTCTGAGGCATTACTTTTTGCAATGGGTAGCACTATGGATAATGGCGATGAAATTATTATTCCGGAACCTTTTTATGCAAATTACAACGGCTTTTCTACAGCTTCTGGCGTAAATGTTGTTCCCGTAATTTCTACTATAGATGAAGGTTTCGCTTTACCTCCTATTTCGGCTTTTGAAAAATTAATTACACCAAAAACTAAAGCTATCTTAATTTGTAATCCAGGAAACCCAACGGGTTATTTATATTCAAAAGAAGAAATTTTACAACTTGCCGAAATTGTAAAAAAACACGATTTATTCTTAATTGCAGATGAAGTATATCGCGAATTTATTTACGATGGCGATGAGCATTTCTCTGTTATGAACGTTCCTGGAATTGAAGAAAATGCTATTATGATTGATTCAGTTTCAAAAAGATATAGCATGTGTGGAGCAAGAATTGGTTGTATTGTTTCAAAAAACAAAGAAGTAATGTCAACAGCTATGAAATTTGCACAAGCTAGATTAAGTCCGCCAACTTATGCGCAAATTGCTAGTGAAGCAGCATTGGATACTCCACAAAGTTATTTTGATGATGTTATCAATGAATATAAAGAAAGACGTGACACACTTATTTCTGAATTAAACAAAATCGACGGTGTAAAAGTAGCCACTCCAAAAGGTGCTTTTTATTGTATTGCTAAATTGCCCGTTAAAAGCGCAGATGATTTTGCCAAATGGTTATTAGATTCTTATGACAACAATGGCGAAACCGTAATGGTTGCTCCTGCGGCTGGATTTTATTCTACGCCAAATGTTGGTTTAGATGAAATCCGAATTGCTTATGTATTGAAGAAAGAAGATTTAGTTCGCTCTGTTGAAATCTTGAAAGATGCGCTGACCAAATACAATAAATAATATTTTATTACTACTTAAAAAAGTAATTTGATTACATAAAAAAACCACTCAATCGAGTGGTTTTTTTGCATATTCATAGTCCAAAACATATTTCTAATTCTGATTTCATTTCTTCTACATTGCCATTTCTTTGAAGCGAGTGACTTGTATTTTCTTGCTTTCCATTTTCCCGCTGTACGCTTTTACACGGTAACCGCTTCCATCGGGGCTAAAAGATAAACGAATTGAACTCTTGGTTTCTTTCATCACTAATTTGATACATTACCAATATTAAAGATAGCTCAAATATTAAGAAAAATTATCAATTATTTCAAGGAATTCCAAAATTTGCATCTACTACATAGCTAAAGTATACCTTCGCCCTACTTACTGTATGAAGAGTGTATGAAAACACAAGGTTCATAAAAGTAATTTAAATAACACTTAATCCCATAAAAAAACCACTCAATTGAGTGGTTTTTTTGTTGTTTGTTATCTTATCGTTTTAACGAGAAGTGCGCTTTAAATTCTTTCATAACACCTGTTTCTGGGTATTCTACCTTGAACCAGTAATCGGTTGATGGCATTAACTGTCCGTTGAACGTTCCATCCCAACCGTCGCTTTTCGAACTGATTTGTTTTAATAGTTTTCCATAGCGGTCAAATATATAAATTTTAGTCGCATCAGCAAAGTTTTCTAATCCTTTTATATTCCATGTGTCGTGATAAC
>NZ_JAAMPT010000201.1 GCF_012911605.1 Flavobacterium solisilvae
TGCCAATTCGTAAAATTTGTGTCAACATCACAAACTTAACTACTCTTAACTCTCTACATGGTTCAAAAAGAAACGAGCAAAGCGAGTAAATCCGTAAAATCTGTACAATCCGTGGCAAAAACCAACGAGCAAAGCGAATACATCCATGAAATCAACCAAACCATTTCGTGCCAATTCGTAAAATTTGTTTCAACACCACAAACTTAACTACTCTTAACTCTCTACATGGTACAAAAAGAAACGAGCAAAGCGAGAAAATCCGTAAAATCTGTACAATCAGTGGCAAAAAACAACGAGCAAAGCGAGTAAATAAATAAAATTCGTGTAAAACAACACTACTTCTTCAGGATCACCTTAAATCCTAATTGCTCTAAAATAATCTCCATTTGGTTTTTATCCACTTTAGAAACTGTGCCTTCCAAACCCGAAAACGGTCCAGTTTCAATAGTATAAACAGAACCTACTTCAATTCCAGTTACTTCAAACGAAGTTACTACCGTATCATGAAGCCATTTTTGCAAACTCACAATTTCAGCGTTTCGAACAACAGCAGGTTTCCCAAGCCAATACAAATAACGAACCACGCCGCTAACCTGAAAAACAATATCGCGCTGTGCTTCTTCCACATTCACAAAAACATAGGATGGCAATAATGGAACTTCCACTTTTTTTTTTCGATCCGACCATTGTTTGATTTGAGTAACCAATGGACAATATACTTCTACACCTAATTTTTCAAGTCGTTCCGACACTTTTTTCTCGTGTCTAGGTTCAGTATATAAAGCATACCATGGCATATAAAACAATTTGCACCAAAGATAGGAAATTAGCCTTAATCAATTCAAAAACAAATTTCAACTTCAACCACAACTTCAACCACAACTTCAACCACAACTTCAACCACAACTTCAACCTCAACTTCAACCTCAACCTCAACCTCAACTTCAACCTCAACTTCAAAATTCAATTTCAACCTCAAACTTGAAACCTGAAACTCCCCACAAACTTGTCATTCTGAACGCAGCGCAGCGAAGTGAAGAATCTCAAAACCTTCAACCCGAAGCACGAAAACCTCAATTTTGAAACCTGAAACCCTTTGCTCAACTTAGTGCTAAAACTTCGTGAAACATTGTGCTACCAAAATCTCCAAACTTGAAACCTTCAACCCGAAACCCGAAACCCGAAACCTTCAACCCGAAACCCAGCGCAACTTTGTGAAAAAACTTCGTGAAACATTGTGCTACCAAAATCTCCAAACTTGAAACCTTCAACCCGAAACCCGAAACCCGAAACTTGAAACCCAGCGCAACTTTGTGAAAAAACTTCGTGAAACATAGTGCTACAAAAAAACTCCGACAAAGTATAAACTTCATCGGAGTTAATTTAAACAGTAATAGCTTTTCACTAATTACTTCTCACTCTTCACTTAAAAAATTATCGTTTCACTACACGAACTACTTTCGTCTGCTCGCCTTGTGTTACAATTACATTATAAACACCACTTGGATAATCGGAACCAATCGTTGCGGTTTCTAAATCGCCTGCAGTTGTGTTTTTGCTATCTACCATTCTTCCCAACATATCAAATACTTTTACATCTATTGACGCTGTTTTGTCCGTTGACGTAACATCCAATTGGAATGCATTGCTGTATGGGTTTGGATACGCCTTTACTGCAAATGGTACTTGTGCAATTCTTGCTACTGGTGCAACTGGTGCTGTTCCTGGTGTGGTAAACGTACACGATGTACTCGTTCCGCTTTCTACTCCATTTCTAAATGCTTTTACAGTAACATTATAAGTCGTTCCAGCAATCCATCCTGGTAAATCACTTAATCGTAAATAATTAACTTGTTTTGTTATATTCTCTGGAAAACCTGATACACTATACTCATAATCTGTAGCTCCAAAAACTGTTGGTGTATACAAAATAGTTGATGACGAAGTCATTACTGTTGCACAATTTGCCAAAGCTTGTGCTGGTGTTGGCATTGCTGGTGTACTTACTGTACATATCGAACTCCATTCTCCCACTTTACCATTTCGAATTGCTCGCATTCTTACCTGATATTCTCTGCTGTAATTCCAAACATCTGGTAATCCTGTCGTTAATCTAAAATTAGTAGTCAAACTAGAAATAGTTCCAATATATACACCTTCACTACTACTAATCTGAAACTCATAACTAGTAGCTCCATATACTGACGGTGAATAAACCGGTGACGAAGCAGCTGTTAATAAAGTAGCACAATTCGTTAAACTTTGAGTAGCTACAGGAACCGACGGAGTAGTTAGAGTACAAGGGATACCATATCCCTCATCACCTGAAGGAAATACTTCTCCAAACTGACGAGTTCTTACCTCAACAGTATAAGTCGTATCATAATTCCAGGTCGGAAAATGATCCGTCAATCTAAAATAATTTGTCGAACTCTCAAATTCATAATTCTCCGAACCCAAACTAACTCTAAACTGATACGCTACCGCACCAGGAACCGATGGAGAATAAACTGGTGTCGTTGCTGCAGTTAATATTGTAGTACAATTTATTAAACTTTGACCCAAAACAGGAACGGGTGGTGTAGTTATTCTACATGCAGAACTTTCACCCTGTTGCTCTCCATCAATCACTAATGAAACATAAACATCATAAGTAACTCCATACAAATGAGCCCATGAACCTAGTTGTAATAACGTAAAATATGGTGTAGAATTCGTTACAAATCCTGAAAGACTTCCTCCAACCTGAGAAATTCTAAATCGATATTGAACTGTATGCCCTTCAACGCTTACCGCATTGCAACTAATTGGTGCATTTCTGTAATTTAAAATACTTCCACAAGATGGTGATGTAATCGACACTGGTAATACCGGACAACCTGTATAAATGGTTCCTCCATTACAATCTTCAATGATATTATTATAGCAAATTGCTGGCGCACCTGGATATACATTTTGATTGAAATCATCACAGTCATCAGCATTACTTACATAGGCAATCTCTGCTGTAGAAGGATTTTCACATGCTAAAACTGCTTCGCCCGATCCAAAACCATCGCCATCGGCATCTAAATACCAAAGTTGAGGGGTAATTACCGTGTTTACAATAGAATTACTGGTCGCTGTAGTACTTGATAAATAAGTTCCACCAGTAACAGTAATTTCAACTGTTACAGCTTGACCATTAGTCAAACTTGTAGTCGTATAGGTTGACGAAGCACCCGATTGCACACTACTTCCAGCCACTTTAAAATCATAATTCACAGTTCCACCTCCAACTTGATTGGCTGTAGCTGTAAAAGTAACACTTGTTCCTGCACAAAAAGAATTATCTACATCATTACTAACTAATGAAACAGTTGGAGCATCAAACACAGTCAATACACCAGTTGAAGCATTAAAAGAAGCGGTTTGACCAAAACCTAAACCCGAAGTAGAAAGTGTAGCACTACTACTCAATGCTCCAGGTAAAACAGTATAAGTTCCTCTTGTTGGCACCGAGCTAAAGGCTACAGCAATGCCAGATGTAGTAATAGTTGCAGCATAACCTGATTTTTGAACAATCAAAGTTCCACCAGTAACTACTGTTGCTCCTGTATAGGTATTGTTTCCTGTAAAGGTAGCGGTACCATTCCCTACTTTTGTAACGGTTCCACTTCCGTTTATAACACCAGAAAAAGTTACATTTCCACCAGCATTAACTACTTCTATATTCAAAGGTTGATTTGAGTTTCTAACAATATTACCCGAGAACGTATTAGTACCCGAAGCATTTAAACCGCCAATGTATCTAGTATTTGCATTACCTGGATTAACATTGATAGTTCTAGTAAAATTAGTTCCTCCATCACTTTTAGATAAGAAAAACTTAGTAAAATTACCTAACTGTCCACCATTACCTAAATAAATGGCACTTCCTGAAGCAATATCACCTCCGTTTTCAATCCACAATTCTCCTTCATCAATTTCGGTATTACCAGTATAAGTATTCAAAGCACTTAACTTAGCAATACTGTATTGCTTAATTCGTAAAGCACCACTTCCCGATATAACATTTAAAAAACGGATTACCTTACCATTATCACCATAAACATCTATTGAATTAGAATTATTATCAATGAAATCAAAATCTAAATCTCCATCAACAGGATTAAGCTCAGCCCCAGCATTTAATGTTATTGGAGCATTAAAGACATGTCTTGTTCCTGAATTATTTTCAATTTTTGGTACTCCATTGTTAGCATTTAAAAACAATCTATAATTAGAATCTGCATTCAAAATTCTTTGACTAGACGCATTTGATGTGAAAAACAGTCTTCTAACATTAAAATCCCTAGTATTCAACTTCATGGTATTAATACCATTGCCACTAAAATACACATCATGACTATCAAAGCAATCTGGAGCTTGGCGAAATCCACCCCAACTGTTTGTTTTAAAACCATTGACCATCACCTGATGGTTCGCAAGTACTTCCCGACAACCAACTTCCATCACTCGGTCCATCTGCCCTCCAATAGACTGTCGTTTGCGAATAACCACAAAAAGACGAGACTAAAACTAAAAAAAGTAAAATTCTTTTCATAAATTTATTGTTTAATTTATTTAAATAAAATACTCACATTTAACATTAAAAAGTATCATTTTTTTTAAGGTTAAAAAAGCGAATAATGCATAAAAATAAACAATATTTTAACAATTATATAATAGACTTTAAAAACTAGTCTTCGAAAACGTTTTCGTGTTGATAAATAACGTAAGTAAGAAACTTTTGAGCTCATTTACACTTCGTAGTAGAATACACTAAATTTCAATGAAACAAAAGAAGAAAATAGTCAAAAAACCAAACTTTATATTTTGTATTTTTACAAGAATTCATCTTTATACATTCATTCGATAGTGCTTTTTAAATAATAATATGAACTCAAATATATAAAATCCTTACCCTAAAAATATGGCAAAAGTAATCGCTCCGTTTAAAATAGTAGGCACACTAGACGACCTCAACTTCTACATCGATGAGAACAACACCAACCGGGTTCGAACAAAAGGAAAAACAGGTGTGAGTAGCGAAGAGTTCTTATCAAATCCTATTTTTACTAAGGTTAAAAACCACGGAAAAGAATTTGGCAAAGCCGTAAAAAAAGCTCAAAGTTTTAGAGCCATAGCACATTATTTTTACAACAAAGCAAAAGACGGAAGCTTTGCGGGTAGAGCAAACAAACTACTACTCGAAATCATCAAAGAAGACACCATAAATCCAGAAGGCGAAAGAACATTCGAAAACGGCATGCTGCAACCCGAAACTAAAACCTATTTTTTAAATTTTGAAGGAAACAAACTCCGTCCGTTGAATGAAGTCTTAAAAGCCAACTGGCATTGGGATGAAAACGAAGCAACTTTTCGTTTTGAACAACTAATTCCCTCTAAACATATCGATTGGCCAGAAACCGCCGAACAAGCTCACCTAGCAATTGCTTTGGCTAATTGGAATTATCTCGAAAACACATTTACAACGGAATACAGTGAAGAAATTATACTAAAAAAGGATGATACAACCGTTGAAAATGGCATTTTAAAAACAAAAACACCAAAAGACAATCAGCTACACATCCTTTTTTTATATATCGGGTTTTCAAAAAACAACCGACGAAAATCAATCGAACTAAAACGAAGTTACAATACAGTAACCATCATTTGGACAAAATAACTTCTACGAATACTGCTTTTCGTAATAGTGTTGATAATCACCCGAAGTGACGTTTTTCAACCAAGTTTCGTTGGCAAGATACCAATCAATCGTTTGCGCTAAACCTTCTTCAAAAGTAACAGAAGGTTTCCATCCTAATTCACGATTTATTTTACTTGCATCGATGGCATAACGCAAATCGTGTCCTGGTCTATCTTTTACATAGGTAATCAATTGTTCTGATTCACCAATTATTCTTCCAAGTTTTTCATCCATTTTTTGGCAAAGCAATTTGACCAAATCAATATTTTGCCATTCGTTGAAACCACCAATATTATAGGTTTCGTGATTTTTCCCTTCATGGAAAACCAAATCAATAGCAACAGCGTGATCTTTTACAAACAACCAATCACGAGTATATTTTCCATCGCCATAAACTGGCAAAGGTTTTTTCTCAATAATATTATTTATAAATAATGGAATTAATTTTTCTGGAAAGTGGTTTGGTCCATAATTATTAGAACAATTAGTGATAACATAAGGCAAACCATAAGTTTCTCCATAAGCACGAACAAAATGATCAGAACTCGCTTTTGATGCCGAATAAGGAGAATTGGGATCATATGGTGTAGTTTCGGTAAATAAACCGGTGGAGCCAAGCGAACCATAAACCTCATCGGTAGAAACATGATAAAAACGTTTCCCTTCGTAATTAGTTGCCCAAATAGATTTTGCGGCATTCAACAAATTCATCGTCCCGATAACATTGGTTTTCACAAATGCCAATGGATCAGTTATCGAACGATCAACATGTGATTCTGCGGCTAGGTGAATTACACCATCAAACTGATGCTTTTGGAACAAATCATTGATAAAATCGGCATCCGTAATATCGCCTTTTACAAATTGATAATTTTCATTATTTTCAATGTCAGCAATATTTTCAAGATTTCCTGCATAGGTCAAAGCATCAAGATTGAAAATTTGATAATTTGGATATTTGTTCACAAACAATCGAACAACATGCGAACCAATAAATCCTGCACCGCCAGTAATTACTATTTTTTTATTATAATCTGCCATCTGCAACTCCGTTTAATATTCCTTTTACGTCAAATAAAACTCCATTCTCTTTCTTCATTTTAGAAAAATCGATAGTTGTAAATTCTTTATGTGCAACACCTAAAACTAATGCATCAAATGTTTCAGAAGGCAATTCATTGGTAGTAATTAAATTGTATTCATGTTTTACCTCTTCTGGTTTTGCCCATGGATCAAAAATAGTTACTTGAATACCATAATCAGTCAATGCCTGAACTACATCTACAATTTTAGTGTTTCTAACATCGGGACAATTTTCTTTAAAAGTGATTCCAAGCATTAACAAATTAGCTCCGTTGATAGCAATTCCTTTTTTAATCATTAGTTTAACCACTTGCGAAGCAACATATTCACCCATACTGTCGTTCAAACGTCTTCCAGCCAAAATGATTTCAGGATGATATCCTTTTTCTTGAGCTTTTTGCGCTAGATAATAGGGATCAACACCGATGCAATGTCCGCCAACCAATCCTGGTTTAAACGGCAAAAAGTTCCATTTGGTTCCTGCTGCTTCAAGAACAGCATGGGTATCTATTTCTAATAAATTGAAAATTTTTGCCAATTCATTTACAAACGCAATATTGATATCACGCTGTGAATTTTCAATCACTTTGGCAGCTTCGGCTACTTTAATCGTAGGTGCTAAATGTGTTCCAGCTGTAATAACTGTTTTATATAATTCGTTTACTTTTTGTCCAATTTCTGGTGTGGAACCCGAAGTTACTTTTAGAATTTTTTCAACGGTATGTTCTTTATCACCCGGATTAATTCGCTCTGGAGAATAGCCTGCAAAAAAGTCAACATTGAATTTTAATCCGCTGACTTTTTCCAAAACAGGAATACATTCTTCCTCAGTAACACCAGGATAAACGGTAGATTCATAAATAACAATATCGCCTTTTTTCAATACCTTTCCAACCGTTTCACTCGATTTGTACAACGGAGTTAAATCTGGTCGATTGTTTTTATCAACTGGCGTTGGAACAGTAACAATATAATAATTACAATCGGCTATATCATTAATATTTGAAGAGCAAAACAAACCTTTATCAACGGGAATTGAAGAAGTCAAAACTGCTTTTAGAATATCTTCTTCCACTTCCAATGTGGCATCTTGCCCCGAATTAAGTTCGGCTATTCTACTTTGATTGATGTCAAATCCTATTACTGGATATTTGGTAGCAAAAAGTCGTGCCAATGGCAATCCAACATAACCCAATCCAATAATTGCTATTTTAATGTTCATGTGAAATTTTAATTTTAATCTGTTAAGAACCAATGGCTTGATAAACAAACCCTATTTCTTTCATTTTTGCAGCATCCAATAAATTTCGTCCATCAAAAACAAATGCTGGCTTTTGCATGTTATCATAAATTCTTTGCCAATCATAGTCTTTAAATTCATCCCATTCGGTTAGAATTGCTATGGCATGAGCATCTTTACACGCTTCATACGGATTGTCAAACGACTTGATGTATTTTTGATTTTCTACTGAAGAACGAGTTTCAAGATAATCCAAATCACTCAACACTTGTTGATAAGGAACTTTTGGATCAAACAACCCAATAGTGGCTTGTTCGTTAATCAAATCATCGGCTACATAAATCGCAGCGGATTCTCTAGTATCGTTGGTATCTTTTTTGAAAGCCCAACCTAAAAACGTGATTTTTTTACCCGAAACAGTATTGTACAATGTTTGCACAATATTTCTAGAAAAACGTCTTTTTTGATGGTCATTCATTATGATTACTTGTTCCCAATAATCGGCTACTTCGTTTAAACCAAATGCTTTTGAAATATATACCAAATTCAATATATCTTTTTGGAAACATGAACCACCAAAACCAACGGATGCTTTAAGGAATTTAGAACCAATTCGGCTATCCATCCCAATCGCTTTGGCAACTTCACTTACATTCGCTTCTGTTTTTTCACACAATTCTGATATAGCATTGATGGAAGAAACACGTTGAGCTAAGAAAGCATTCGCAGTTAATTTTGACAATTCTGATGACCAAACGTTGGTTTTTAAAATTCGCTCTCTTGGAACCCAATTAGCATATACATCGACTAAAGCTTCAATAGCTTTTTGACCTTCTGGAGAAGTTTCGCCACCAATCAAAACGCGATCTGGACTAAGTAAATCTTCAACCGCAGTTCCTTCTGCTAAAAATTCTGGATTTGATAATATTTGAAACTGGACACCATTTCCGGTATTATCTAAAATACTTTTGATAGCTTCGGCTGTTCTAACAGGCAATGTCGATTTTTCTACAATGATTTTGTCGGTTTTAGAAACGCGCGCAATTTGTCGAGCACATAGTTCGATATACTTTAAATCAGCTGCCATTCCTTTTCCTGTTCCATACGTTTTCGTTGGCGTATTTACCGAAATAAATATCAATTCGGCTTCATCGATAGCCTTATCAACTTCGGTAGAAAAAAATAAGTTTTTCCCTCTAGCTTTGCCTACAATCTCGCCTAATCCTGGTTCATAAACCGGAATATTATCAACATTTTCATCATTCCAAGCGGCTATTCTTTTTTCGTTTAAATCAACAACGGTTACTTTTATGTGTGGACATTTTTCAGCAATTACTGCCATAGTTGGTCCACCAACATATCCTGCGCCGATACAGCAAATTTTTGTAATTTTCATTCTTTTTATTTTAAATTCTCCCAATACCATTTCACAGCTTCTTTCAAACCATCTTGAAACGAATACTTAGGATGATACCCTAATAATTGTTTTGCTTTTTCTATACTTGCCAATGAATGCGGTATATCGCCCACTCGATTTGGACCGTGAATTACCGCAACATCGTTTATTTTTTCATCAAATTCAGATAAATATAGTTTTAGATAATTTACTAAATCTTTTAATGTATTTCGATCACCAAAAGCGGTATTATAAACCGTATTTATCGCTTCTGGATTTTGAGTTAGCATAGCCAATTCATTCATTTGAATTACATTATCAATATAAGTGAAATCTCTTGAATAATTTCCATCACCGTTTATTACTGGACTTTCATGACCAATTAATTGAAGTACAAATTTAGGAATTACTGCGGCATAAGCACCATTTGGATCTTGTCTTCTTCCATATACGTTAAAATAGCGTAATCCAATTGTCTCGATTCCATAAGTTCTACTAAAAACATCGGCATATAATTCATTGACATATTTTGTCACTGCATAAGGCGAAAGCGGTTTCCCTATAACATCTTCTACTTTAGGCAAACTCTCTGAGTCGCCATAGGTTGAAGAACTTGCTGCATATACAAATCGTTTTACCCCAGCATCGCGCGAAGCCGTAAGCATGTTTAAAAATCCGCTTACGTTTACATCATTACTAGTAATTGGATCTTTAATGGATCGCGGCACCGAACCTAATGCGGCTTGATGCAACACAAAATCAATATCTTTAGCCGCTTCTTGACAAGTAGCAAAATCTCTAATATCGCCTTCAATAAATCGAAAATTTTCATTTTGAAAAAAAGGCTCAATATTATGTTTATGTCCCGTTGAAAGATTATCTAAACAAACAACCTTATATTCTTTTGCTAAAAAATATTCACACAAATTGGATCCAATAAATCCAGCGCCACCAGTAATTAATATTGATTTATTGTTACTCATTGTTTTTTCTTTTATGCAATATATTTTTTAGTCTAGCAATAACTCCTTTTGTTTCTTCTTCTTCTTCGTGATAACCATTAGAATAACCATATCCATAACCGTAGCCATAGCCGTAACCATATCCTGTACCATATTTAGCTTTGTTTTCATAACCATTAAAAATAATGCTAATATTAGACAATTCTCCTCTTTTTGTTCTGTTATTCAACAATGTTAACATTTCTTTTTTGGTAAAATTTTGTCGAACTACATACAGCGTCACATCACTATATTGAGCCAATTCTAATGCATCAGAAACCAATCCAACTGGCGGCGTATCAAGAATGATATAATCGTATCTTTTCTTTAATTCATCCATCATTTCTTTCATTGATTCGCCCATAATCAATTCAGAAGGATTTGGTGGAATTGGTCCAGAAGTAATTACATCTAAATAAGGAATGTGCGTTTTTTGAATTACTTCATCTAATCCTTTTTGACCAATTAAATAATTCACAGCTCCAATATCATTTTTTATATTGAAATCATCAAAAATCTTTGGTTTTCTTAAATCCAATCCTAGAATTATTGTTTTCTTTTCGCTCAACGCAAAAACGGTTGCGATATTGATGGAACAAAATGTTTTTCCTTCACCACTAATAGAAGAAGTCAGCATCAAGGTTTTTGAACCTGATAAGCTTTGTTTTTTATACAAAAATTGAAGCGAGGAACGAATAGCTCTAAACGATTCTGACAAAGCTGATTTTGGTCTTTCAAAAACAGATAAATTGGACTCGTTTACTTTTATTCCAACTATTCCAATTACTGGAATTTGTGTAATTGCCGATATATCATCTATATTTTGAATGGAATTTTTAACCAAAAACAGAACAAAAATAATCAGTAACGGAATTAATAATCCGGCAAATAAAGCAATGATATAATTTATTCCTGTTCTTGGACCAATTAAACCATCACCAACATCTTTTGCTTTATCAATAAATTGAATATCAGACATATTTGCAGCTTTTACAATCGAAGCTTCTAATCGTTTTTGCAAAAATGTATTGTAAATGTTATCGCTAAGATTATATTTTCTAGAAATACTAAGGTATTCTAATTGTTTTTCAGGAAGTATGGTTATTTCGCTTTCAAGTCTACGTAGTTTTTCGTTTACTTTTAAATTATCATATTGATATGTGCTTTTCAAAGAACTTATATTCTCTAGTAAAACTTTTTTTAGCGAACCTATTTGATTATCAATATCTTTATAAAATAAATCACCTTTTACAGATAATTTCATATCAGCTCTTTTTACTGATAATTCGATAATTTTAGCAACATTACCTACAATGTTTGGCTCTGCTATTCCAACAACTGTTGGCGCTGGCAGTTTTGAAAAATCAACACTTTTATTCAAATAGTCGTTTAACGAATTCAAATAGGCAATCTTTCTATCAATTTCGTCTTTTTGTACATCCAAAGTAAGAAACTGTTCTTTAAAGTTTGCTCCTTTATCTTCAATATCAAGTACGTTATTTTTTTTACTAAAATTCTTCAAGTCATTACCCGAAGTATTTAGTTTCTGCTCCATCTCGAGCAATGTTTGATCAATAAAACTAATGGTATTCTCGGCAAATTTATTTTTACTATCTAATTGATTTTTTTTCAAAACATCAACTGTCATATTAAGATAATCAACGAGTTTAGCTTTATTCGTACCTTCCATTTTAATTTTTAATATAGAGGCAGCTTTTTCGTCGTTAATAACATTTATAGTTTTGAATGTACTAACAGTACCATCAAAAGAGTTAAATTTAATCAAGATTTCTTCTCCTGTTTTAAATTTAACGTTAGAATCTAATTCTAATTTCCAGTTTAAATACGGCAATGAAACTATTTCTCCGACTCTATATTTTTTAGAAAATGTTTCAGCTTTAACCTTTATTGGTTCTATTGAATTATCAGAATATCGAATAACACTAGCCGAATTTGTTTCAAACGGAATACTAATTTGATAATAATTTTGATCTAGTAATGTAACCGAAATATAAAAATTTAGTAACTGAAATTCATTTTTATTAGGTACAATTTTAAAAGGAATTTGACCATAAACATCTCGATCATAATAATCAGTTCTTTTGATGTAATCAATAAAAAAATTTAACTCATCAACCACGAATTCATTATGAGAACGCGACTTTAAAGTTGTCATAATTCCTTGCACCTTATCCGATGTTCCGCCCCAATTAAAAATCAAACTTGTATTGGATGAAAACAACTGATTGTTTTCTTCTTTTATAGCTATTGTTGTTTCTAAACCATATATTTTTTGCTTTCTAACGTTAACTTGATAAGCAACTATAAAACAAAGAATTAATGAAACTAGAAACCATTTCCAATAACCTACAATCTTGATTAAAAAGCTTTTAAAATCAAAACTGTTTTTATTCTCAAAAAAAGAAAAATCTTTTACGTCTAACATTTAAGTTGATTTAATTTCTTAATAGTAAAAACACGGTAGTGGTTAACGAAAGTAGGGTTATAAAAGTTGACAACGATTCTAATCCTGTTTTTCCTGTTCCCCAAGTTTTTTGCTTTAGCGGTTTTACATAAATGTAATCGTTCGGTTGAAGATTATAAACAGGAGATTTCATAGCATTAACATCGGTTAAATCAATGTGAAATGTTTCTGTTCCATGGGGAAATTTTCTCATTACAATTACATCTTTTCTATCTCCTGTAAGATTGATATCACCTGAATTTGCAACAGCTTCAAGAATATTTACCTTTTCTTGAAACAAAATTTTCGTACCTGTTGTTCCCAATTCTCCATTGGTTACAAATCTAAAACCTGCTAATTTTACTGTTACAAAAATTCCAGCCTCAGTAGTAAAATGATCTCGAAGTAAACGTTCTTCAATCAATTTTCTAACTTCTTCAACTGTTCTACCCAATACATTTACCTCATCAAGAATTGGCAATCTAATATTACCGTGATCATCAACATGATATCCACTCATATACACTGCTTGTTCACTAACTGCTCCACTGACGCGGTTTGAGGCATTAAACATTTCTGTAAGTTCTGGATTTTTAGATTTTATTGAAACATCCAAAACATCACTGATTTGAAGTCGATAAGGTTTTTGATTAATTGCTTCTACCGATTGATTTGCTGTTTCGCCATTTGACTTATCTTGAAGATAAATTAAATCTTTTGTTGGAATACAAGAAGTAAACAAAACACTGATTAAAAGCGCAAAAAACAAGTTAAATTTATTCATCATTGAGTAAAAATTGTCAACAAAGATAGTTTTTCAAATCTAATAATAAAAATGTAAAAAACTATTATTCAATCATTATCGATTGAGAGAAATTTCAAACGGAACTCGATGTAAAATACTTCGTCCCAAAGTAACCTCATCAGCATATTCTAATTCATCACCAACGGCTATTCCGCGAGCGATTGTTGAAGTCTTTATTTCGCAATCTTTTATTTGTTTGTAGATATAAAAATTGGTTGTATCGCCTTCCATTGTAGAACTTAACGCAAAAATTAATTCTTCAATTTGTCCCGATTTTACTTTTTCTACTAGCGAATGAATATTCAACTGACTTGGACCAACGCCATCAATAGGAGAAATTTTTCCTCCCAAAACATGATAAATTCCTTTGAACTGATTCGTGTTTTCAATAGCCATAACATCGCGAACATCTTCAACTACACAAATAATTTTATGGTTTCGAGCCGAATTATTGCAAATTTCACAAACCTCAACGTCGGAAATATTATGACAGGATTTACAAAACTTTATTTCTTCTCGCATCGTGGTTAACGCTTGCGACAAAAACTGAGTTTGTTCCACAGGTTGTTTTAATAAATGTAAAACTAGACGAAGCGCTGTTCGTTTACCAATTCCAGGTAATTGCGCCATTTCGTTGACTGCTTTTTCTAACAATTTTGAAGAAAATTCCATGCGACAAAAATAGTGTAAAAAGAGAAAAGAAAATAGAACAAAGAATGCAGAGTTATCTATTCTCTATTTTCTTTCTTCTATATTCTGTTTTATTTCTATTTTAGCACAACAAAAATTCTCACATGTCAGCAGGAACTATTTTAGCTATTATCATTATTTATTTTGGAGTTCTAATTCTTATTTCGAATATTGTTTCCAAGAAAAGTTCGGATAATGATACTTTTTTTAAAGCCAATAAAAATTCCAAATGGTATTTGGTTGCTTTTGGAATGATTGGAACAGCGTTGTCTGGCGTTACTTTTATTTCGGTTCCAGGAAATGTTGGTTCACCCGAAAGTCAGTTTAGTTATTTTCAATTTGTTTTAGGAAACGCTATTGGATTTTTGATAATTGCCAAAGTATTGCTTCCGCTATATTATCGGATGAATTTAACTTCCATTTATGGTTATATCGAACAACGACTTGGCACAGTTAGTTATAAAACCGCCGCTTCTATTTTCTTGATTAGCAGAACGATTGGTTCGGCTTTCCGATTGTATTTGGTCGTGATTGTTTTGCAACGTTATGTGTTTGATTTTTTCAATGTTCCGTTTGCAGCAACGGTTTTAATTTCGCTCGGATTGATTTTTGCTTATACCTATCGCGGCGGATTAAAAACGATTATCATTACGGATACTTTACAGACTTTTTTCTTAGTTTCTTCGGTTTTTTTGACGATAATTTTTATTTGCCAAAGTTTAGATTTATCGGCAATTGAAGCTTTTGAAGCCGTAAAAAACAGTAATTATTCTAAAATTTTCTTCTATGAAGATTACTTAAAAGGCAATTTTGTTTTGAAGCAAATCCTTGGAGGAATTTTTGTTACTATCGCTATGGTTGGACTTGACCAAGACTTGATGCAAAAGAATTTAAGCTGTAAGAACATAGGCGAAGCTCAAAAAAACATGTTCACCTTTACTGGAATTTTCGTTATAATCAACATCTTTTTTCTTAGTGTTGGTGCGTTGCTTTATCTTTTTGCGACTAAAAACAATATTGAAATTCCGATGGTAAATGGTGTTGCACGAACGGATTATCTTTTTCCAGAAATTGCGTTTAATCATTTGGCTGTTTTCCCTGCAATTATTTTCCTTTTAGGATTAACGGCTGCAACTTTTGCCACAACAGATAGTGCTTTGACAGCTTTGACGACTTCGTTTTGTGTAGATTTCCTGAATATGGATAAAGTTGAAAATGCATCAAATCCTAAGAATGTAAAAACGCGTCATTTGGTTCATTTAGGTTTTTCTTTGTTGATGTTTTTGGTGATTGTTATCTTCAACTCACTGAATGACCAATCTGTCGTGACTATGATTTTTAAAGTGGCGAGTTATACTTATGGTCCGTTATTAGGATTATATGCTTTTGGTTTGTTTATGAAATCGAAAACAGTTCACGATAAATTTGTTCCGTTTATTTGCATTATTTCTCCATTGGTTTGTTTTTTCTTGGCAAAAAATTCGGCGGTGCTTTTTGGAAATTATATTATTGATAACGAATTAATTATCATTAATGGTCTGATTACGTTTATCGGTTTGTTATTGATTAGTAAACCAACGACAAGTCAGATGAAGTTTTAAAATTTAACCGCAAAGTCTTTCGTATTTAAACCTGACAGGTTTATCAATGGATAACTTTTAGCCCCGATTGAAGTGGAAATCCTGTCATTGCGAAGCTTAAAGTTTGATGAGATTGCTTCGTTCCTCGCAATGACAGATTGTAACGAAAAGCGGGAAAATGGTTTGTTGAAATGCCCAATAGATTCGCTCCTAATACTGATTGGTTGTCAATAAAACTAACGTGCAAGCGATCTCTACTTTGATGCCGTTGCTTTGCAGCAGTTGGTAAAACTCTGGATTTTCGGTTCCAGGATTGAAAAGTACTCTTTTGGGTTTGGTTTCGATGATGTAATTGTAATATTCGCGCTGACGAACTGGGTTTAAATACAAGGTTATGGTATCGATATTTTTTAGTGGAATTTGTTTTGTGTGGATTTTTATTCCGGCAACTTCGCCTGCATTTTGACCGATTGCCAAAACGGAATGTCCTTTGTCAACCAACATATTTATGGCTTTGAAAGCATATCTATCGGGCTTTGTTGTGGCGCCGAGAACGAGTGTTTTTTTGTTTTTCATATTGCAAAATTAGTGAATATTATTTTTTATTTAACGTTGCCTTTTATTGTTTGCCTATCTTTGCAGAGAATAAAAATTTTTAGAAAAAATGGAAGTCTTTTTAAACACATTTTTTGTTCTGCTTGGTGCTTTGTTTTCGGTATTGAACCCGATTGGTGCTGTGCCTATTTTTGTGGGTTTGACGCAGGATTATGACAAAGCGGAACGTTCTAGAGTTTCACTAATGACAGCGATAAATGTTTGTATTATTTTGACTATTTCGTTTTTTGTTGGTGAATATGTTTTGAAATTTTTTGGGATTACGATTTCGGCACTTCGAATTGCTGGTGGAATTTTGATTGCGAGTTCGGGTTTTGGTTTATTAAATGCTAATCCGAAAAAACGAAAAGGTATTAGCAAAAAAGTGGAAGAAGATTCGCTGAACCGAAATTCGATTGCGTTAACGCCACTGGCAATGCCGATGTTGGCTGGTCCAGGTTCGATTTCGTTATTGATTGCTTTTTATCAAGATCATAATTCAACTACCGATATTTTGGCTTCTTCATTATCCATTTTGACCGTTTCGCTGTTAATTTTCCTGATTTTGAGAAGTGCTCACTATTTGGCGAAATATCTTGGTGCTTCGGGAATTGTTACTATTTCTAGAATCGTTGGTTTCTTGACGGTTGCTATTGGAATTCAGTATATTATTAGTGCGATTTTGAGTATTATTAGAGGAATCTAAATTCAATTACGAATTAAAAATTAAGAATTATGAGAAACTCAATTCGTAATTTTTAATTCGTAATTTTCATCTTTTACTCTCTTGGAAGGAAAATTTCTGCCATCATGCAACGCGCACTTCCGCCACCGCAAGCTTCGATGGTATCTAAACTGGAATGGATAATTTCAACGTGAGCTTCGAGTTGGGCAATCTGCTTTTTGGTTAAACTTTTATAAGCCGATTCGCTCATGACTAAAAATCGTTTGTCGTCATTTCCTTTTACTTCAAGCATATTTCCGGCAAAATTATTGACTTGTTCTTCGGTAATAAGAATTACTTCTTTGTCATCGCCACGAAGACTATCAAGAACCATTTTGCGTTCTTTTTTGTCATCGATACAATCGGCACAAATCACGGCAAATGTATCGCCAAGACACATCATTACGTTAGTATGATAAATCAGTTTTCGCTCGCCGTTTACCGTTTGAAAAGCTTCGAAAATTACTGGTGTAAATTCAAAATCTTCACAAAATTCTATCATCAGTTCTTCGTCAGCTCTTGGAGAAAGTGCACAATAGGCTTTTCCGTTTTCGCGGTCGAGAAGCAAACTTCCTGTTCCTTCAAGGAAAACGTTATCTTCTTCTGCCAAAGTATAATCCATGATTTCATTGATTACAAAACCTTCGTCTTCCAAAATATCAAGAATGTCTTCTCTTCTTTCGGCACGACGATTTTCGGCAAACATTGGATATAAAACTACGTCGCCATTTTCATGAAATGAAATCCAATTGTTTGGAAAAATACTGTCTGGCGTGTTGGGTTCAAGCGTATCGTCAACGACAATAACATTCACGCCAACTTTTCTTAATTTGGCAACAAAGGCATCAAACTCTTGTTGGGCTTTTTCGTTTACTGTTTCAGGAGATAATCCGTCAAGGACTTTTTGGTAATAATTGTTTACCGCCGTTTGCTCGTTCATTCTAAACGCTACCGGACGAATCATTAGAATTGAGTTTGTTGTTTGATTCATTTTCTCTTAATTTGATAGGATTTAGAAATTAATTTATAACCATTTTGCTTCTTCGCAATGGTTGTTTATTACATGTGTTACTAAGTAATTAGATTTATGTTTTTCAAAAAACACAAACCAAGTTGTTCGTGAATTGGATTTATAAAAAATATAATTGCTACCGAAATCTATTAATTTTAAGGGTGTTTTATGAGATGGAAAAGTGGTAATACTATTTTCTACAAAATCAATGATATTATTTTTATACGATTCAGCATTTTCAAGATAAGAAAAGTAATCTTCTCTAAAAAGTAGCAAAACCAAATCAAAGAAATAATCCTCGACTTCAGGTTTATACAAGATTTTTACTTTTTCCATGGTAAAGCTCTAAGTCTTTCTGAAAGTCTTTTTTTTAATTCTTCACCAGTTATTCCTTTTTTAAACTCTTCCTCAAAATTAAAAGTTGCATTTCGTTTAATTACCGAAAGTTCTTCAAGAATCTTCTTGTCTTCTAATTTTGAAATCCAATCAATAAGTTCTTTTTTTGAAATTGTCGTTTCCATAGCTATCAATTTGATAATCAAATATAGTAATTATTTCAGTTAAGTACGAAATTAATCTCTTATCAACGGCAAAGTTGAACATCTAAGTAATCCTTCTTGCTTGGCTATTTCGGCATATGGAATTTCTTCAACTGTAAATCCATTTTCGCGAAGCCAATTGTTTAATCGGGTGAAATTTTTCTCAGAAACAACTACATTTTCATCAATAGAAAACACATTAGAATTCATGTGATACATTTCGTCTCGCGTAATGTGAAACAGATTTTCTTTTCCAAAAAGTTTTACTAAATACACATAATCGGCTTCTTCACGGAAACCGCTTTTATAGATTATTCCTTTGTTTTTTCCAACAGGTTGAAAGCAACAATCGAGATGCAATGCGTTATCACGAGCTTCCAATTTTGATTTTACCAAGTCAAATTCCTTCACAATTTTATTTGGAAACAAATCCTTAATATATTGAACACCTTGCATATTAGTTCGTGCTGTGATGTAATCTTTATAATCCGAACCTTTATATGTTCCAATGAAAATATAATCGTTCCAAAGCATCACATCGCCGCCTTCGATATGAACTTCATCTGGCGGACGAATGACTTTTGCTGGATTTATTTGGTCGATTACATATTGAATGGCATCCAATTCTCGTTCTCTATCAGGCAAAATATTGGCTTTTACAAAAACATCGTCGATGACAAAACCAATATCGCGAGTAAAAATTTGGTTGTAATTTTCAATCATATCTGGTCGAAAAACTTTTACATCGTATTTTTGAAATACTTGATTGAAAGCTTCCATTTCGTTTACCATATCAGCTTCAATCGGATAAGTTCCAGCGAGAATGTGTTCCAAAGATTTTGGATCATAAGCTTCTTCTGCAGTTGGTGTTGGACCATTATTTAAAGCTGAACCTAATACAACTGCTCTTAATCTTGAGGTTTCGTTTTTTACATTTAATTGTAGCATAAAATTAATTTTGTGCAAAAAAGCATCACTTTTTAACACGGATTTTGACAAATATAAAAAAGCTTCCCGATTAAGAGAAGCTTTGTTTATAAGTATTGAATGATTTTTTTATTTTATATTTCAATCATAATTTGATTTTGCAATAAATCATCAAACGTTTCGCGTTGTCTAATTAAATGTCCTTTGCCATTTTTCCAAAGTACTTCCGCTGGCTTAAATCTTGAGTTATAATTAGATGCCATCGAAAAACAATACGCTCCAGCATTTTTAAAACATAAAACATCACCTTCGTGAATTTCGGTAATTCTTCGATTGCTGGCAAAAGTATCTGTTTCACAAATATAACCTACAACAGTATAAAAACGTTCTTTTCCTTTTGGGTTTGAAATGTTTTCAATGGCGTGTTGTGAACCATAAAACATCGGACGAATTAAATGGTTAAATCCGCTATCAATTCCAGCAAAAACAGTAGAAGTTGTTTGTTTTATCACATTTACTTTGGCTAAAAAACAACCTGCTTCGCTTACTAAAAATTTTCCTGGTTCAAATGCTAATGTCAATTCGCGACCATATTCTTTCTCAAAAGCCAAAAATCGTTTGGTCAATTTTTTTCCTAATTCTTCAATATTCGTTTCGATATCGTCTTTTTTGTATGGAACTTTAAATCCTGAACCAAAATCTAGAAAATCCAAATCTTTGAATTGTTTTGCAGCATCAAATAAAATTTCTGCCGCATACAAGAATACTTCAATGTCTAAAATATCTGAACCTGTATGCATATGAATTCCGTTGATGTGCATTTTAGTATTTTCAACTATACGTAAAATATGTGGAATTTGATAAATCGAAATACCAAATTTACTGTCGATATGACCTACTGAAATATTCTCATTTCCACCAGCCATAACATGTGGATTGATACGAATACAAACTGGAACTTTTGGATGTTTTGTTCCAAAATGCTCTAAAACCGAAAGATTATCGATATTGATTTGAACACCAAGCGCAGCAACTTCTTCAATTTCTTCAAATGAAACGCCGTTTGGAGTAAAAATAATTTTATCAGGAGTAAAACCAGCATGTAATCCAAGTTGAACTTCTTGTATAGAAACCGTATCCAATCCTGAACCTAAGTTGTTTAATAATTTCAAAACCGAAATATTAGACAAAGCTTTCATAGCATAATTGATGCGAAGCTTTTCCACCTTGGAAAATGCATTGGTTAAGCGTTTATACTGAAATTCAATTTTTTCAGCGTCATACACATACAATGGATTTCCAAACTCGTTGGCAAGGTCTAATAAGTCTTTTGTTTGCATTATTAATTATTTTTAAATTATTTTATGCAAATCTAATCGCTCAATGTGGGAATTCCAAAGAAAAAAATACCAGAATTCGTGATTTTTGAAAGCTAATCTATCAATTCTAACCGAAAACCATCGGCATAAGTTTGATCAATAACTAATTTATCATCAACAATTGATAGACAACCCAATTCGATATTATCAATTTTTAACACTTCATCACAACCAAAATCTGATGAGCTTTCTAATATTTGGTAATTATAAACTCCTGTTTCAAAAAAATCGTAAAGCATTTGGTCAGTTGTTGTGTTGACAATCGTTACCGTGTTAGTAATTGAATTAAAACTCCAAGTTATCATACCAGGTTCTATTTCTTGATTAACACCAAGCAAACCGCCAGTTACTTTAACAAATTTCCATTCACGAGAAAGTTGATCCTGAGTAAAATTACTTTCATTATCGTTTTGACAACCAAAACTAATTAAAACTATTACCAATGATAAAACTTTGTAAAACACTTTCATATAACTATTTTTATTGAATATGATGACAATATTAATCAAAAGGTTGCGTGAAAAAATTAAAAATAAAATATACTAAATTGATATACATTTCTTTTGGGTTTAATACTAATTGATTACTTTTGTGACACTTTATTAAAGCAATTAAATTTTCAATATGAACATTCACGAATATCAAGGAAAAGAAATATTAGCTAGTTATGGCGTTCGCGTTCAACGCGGAATTGTTGCTAATAGTCCAGTTGAAGCTGTAGCAGCTGCAAAACAATTAACTGCAGAAACAGGAACAGGTTGGCACGTTATTAAAGCTCAAATCCACGCTGGTGGAAGAGGAAAAGGTGGCGGAGTTAAATTAGCAAAAAACTTGCAACAGGTTGAAGAATTGGCAGAACAAATCATTGGAATGCAATTAATCACTCCACAAACTCCACCAGAAGGGAAAAAAGTTCATAAAGTTTTAATTGCGGAAGATGTTTACTATCCAGGTGAAAGTGAAACTTCTGAATTTTATATGTCAGTTCTTTTAAACAGAGCAAGAGGAAGAAACATGATTATGTATTCAACCGAAGGTGGAATGGATATTGAAGAAGTTGCAGAACATACTCCACATTTAATTTTTACTGAAGAAATCGATCCAGCTGTTGGATTACAAGGTTTCCAAGCAAGAAGAATTGCCTTTAACTTAGGTCTTTCTGGAAATGCTTTCAAAGAAATGGTAAAATTTGTTGATGCTTTATACAATGCTTACATTGGTTCTGATGCATCTATGTTTGAAATCAACCCAGTTTTAAAAACATCTGACAATAAAATTATGGCAGTTGACGCTAAAGTAAATATCGATGATAATGCTTTATATCGTCAACCAAAATATGCAGACATGCGCGATATTCGTGAGGAAAATCCAATCGAAGTTGAAGCAAAAGAAGTTGGATTAAACTATGTTGATCTTGATGGAACTGTTGGTTGTATGGTTAACGGTGCAGGATTAGCAATGGCAACAATGGATTTAATTAAATATGCAGGTTTTGAACCAGCAAACTTCCTAGATGTTGGTGGAACTGCCGATGCAAAACGTGTGGAAACAGCTTTCCGTATCATCTTAAAAGATCCAAACGTAAAAGCAATTTTAATCAACATTTTTGGAGGAATTGTTCGTTGTGACCGTGTTGCTCAAGGTGTAATTGATGCTTATAAAAATATGGGCGATGCTATTAAAGTACCAATCATCGTTCGTCTTCAAGGAACAAACGCCGAATTAGCAAAAGAAATGATTGACCAATCTGGAATGCCAATTTTATCGGCAGTACAATTCCAAGAAGCAGCCGATCAAGTAAAAGCAGCTTTGTCATAATATAGTAAATACTTTTTTACAAATAAAAATCGGAATAGAGTTTACATCTATTCCGATTTGTTTTTTTAACACAAAATTCACTTCAAAAAACCAAAAGTAAATCGCATCCCTATAAAATCTAAAATCAATACTGTATATTTGCTTTTATTTTTACTATCAATGGATAAAAAAACCGAAGAATTTTATAGCAGACTGCGTGAGGAATTGAACAATACTTCCGTTTGGCCGAGTGAATATTTATATAAATTTATTGTACCAACAGATGCAAAAAAGATTGAAGAAGTAGAAAATGCTTTTGACAATCTTGGCGCGGTAATTCAAACTACACAATCAAAAACTGGAAAATACACTAGTCTTTCCGTCAATGTTACTATGGAAAGCCCTGAACATGTGATTGAAAAATATATTGAAGTTTCAAATATTGAAGGAATAATTTCGCTTTAAAAAATTATGGAAAAATACATCAAAGAAAATGCAAATGACGTAGTACATCATCTTGAGTACAATGCCGAAAGACCGCATTTAATTATTCCTGAGTATGGTCGTCATTTACAAAAACTAATCGATCAAGCAACTGAAATTGCCGATAGAGACGAACGTAATAAAGCGGCGAAATACATCATTCAAGTCATGGGAAGTTTAAATCCGCATTTGCGTGATGTTCCCGATTTTCAACACAAACTCTGGGACCAAATATTTATCATGTCCGATTTTAGATTGGATGTCGATTCACCATATCCAGTTCCAACACGTGAAGTGATTAACTTAAAACCAGAACGATTAGCTTATCCTCAAAAAAATCCAAAATACCGATTTTATGGCAATAACATTAAATATATGATTAATGTTGCTAACAGTTGGGAAGAAGGCGAAATGAAAAGCGCATTGGTAAAAGTAATTGCCAATCACATGAAAAAATCCTATTTAAGTTGGAACAAAGACACAGTTACTGATGCGGTGATTTTTGAGCATTTGTTAGAATTATCTGATGGGAAATTAAATTTGTTGCAAAGCTCTGAAGAATTGTTGACTACAACAGACATCATGCGAACCAACAAAAAAACATCCAACAAAAATATGCCGCAAAATGCAAAAATCAAAAACAACAAAAACGGCAAAAAACCTTTTGTAAAAAATAACAATAAAAATCCAAAATAATTGCGAGTTACGAGTTACGTGTTGCGAGTTTATACAATCCAAAACCCGAAACTTTTTTAACCCGAAACATATACAATATGGGAACATTCAAAATAGAAGGCGGAATAAGATTAAAAGGTGATGTAACGCCACAAGGTGCAAAAAACGAAGCTTTACAAGTTTTATGTCCAGCTTTATTAACCTCAGAAAAAGTTAGAGTTACTAATATTCCTGATATTATTGACGTTAATAAATTAATTACATTACTTGGAAATCTTGGTGTAAAAATCCAAAAAAATGGTCCTGGCGATTATACTTTTCAAGCCGATGAAGTAAATGTTGATTACCTAAAAACAGAAGCTTTCAAAAAAGAAGGTGGAAGTCTTCGCGGTTCTATCATGATTGTTGGTCCGCTTTTGGCTCGTTTTGGCTGTGGATATATTCCAAAACCTGGTGGAGACAAAATTGGTCGTCGTCGTTTGGACACACACTTTGAAGGATTTATCAATCTTGGAGCAAAATTTCGCTACGAAAGAGAAGACCATTTTTATGGAGTTGAAACCGATGGAAAACTAAAAGGAACGTACATGTTACTTGATGAAGCATCGGTAACTGGAACGGCAAACATTGTTATGGCAGCGGTTTTAGCCGAAGGAACAACAACAATTTACAACGCAGCTTGCGAACCTTATTTGCAACAATTGTGTAAAATGTTGAACTCAATGGGTGCAAAAATCACCGGAGTTGGTTCTAATTTATTAACAATTGAAGGAGTTGAAAGTCTTGGCGGTTGCGAACACAGAATTCTTCCTGATATGATTGAAATCGGTTCGTGGATTGGTCTTGCTGCTATGACGCGAAGCGAAATCACCATCAAAAATGTTTCTTGGGATAATCTTGGTGTAATTCCAAGTGTGTTTAGAAAATTAGGAATTACACTAGAAAAACGTGGTGATGATATTTATATTCCATCTCATGAAAATGGATATGAAATCAAAACTGATATCGATGGTTCGATTTTAACCATTGCCGATGCACCTTGGCCAGGATTTACTCCTGATTTATTGAGTATCGTTCTCGTTACAGCAACTCAAGCCAATGGCGATGTTTTAATTCACCAAAAAATGTTTGAAAGCCGTTTGTTCTTTGTAGACAAACTAATCGATATGGGTGCAAAAATTATGCTTTGTGATCCGCATCGCGCTGTGGTTATGGGACATAATTTTCAATCACAATTAAAAGCTACCGTAATGAGTTCACCAGATATTCGTGCGGGAATTTCGTTGTTGATTGCAGCATTATCTGCAAAAGGAACATCAACTATTCAAAATATCGAACAAATCGACAGAGGTTACGAACGAATTGACGAAAGACTTCGCGCACTTGGAGCAAACATTGTTCGTGTTTAATTAATTTATTTAGATATTAAATTTTAGATATATAAATCCCAAATCTTTTCAAGTTTTGGGATTTTATTTTTTTAGCTATGGAAACCTACATTATTGTTATACTTTGCATCGCTTCATTTTTCGCTGGATTTGTTGATGCTATTGTTGGTGGTGGCGGTTTAATTCAAACTCCAGTTACTATGATTGTGTTACCACAATTATCAGTTGCCAATGTAATAGGAACGCTAAAAATTCCTGCCTTCAGTGGAACCAGTTTTGCGGCATTTCAATACCTGAAAAAAGTAACTATGAACTGGAAATTATTGGCAATAATGGCGATAGTGGCTTTTGGTTCTGCTTTTTTTGGTTCCTATATGCTGACGAAAGTTAGCAACGATTTTATGAAACCTTTATTGTTGATTGTTTTAATCGGCATTGCTTTTTATACGTTTAAAAAGAAAAATTTTGGACAACATCAGGTGAAAGGTTTTAGTCAAAAGAAGCAGTTGCTTCTAGCCGTTTTAATCAGTGTCGTTATTGGTTTTTATGATGGATTTATTGGTCCAGGAACAGGAAGTTTTTTAGTATTAGGCTTTGTAACTATTTTAGGATTTGATTTTCTTCATGCTTCTGCCAATGCAAAAATGGTCAATCTGGCAACTAATTTTGGTTCGATTTGTCTTTTTGTTTTAAAAGGAAAAATAGTTTGGGCAATCGCTATTCCAATGGCTTTTTGTAATGCGCTTGGCGGATTTATTGGCGCAAAATTGGCCATAAAAAAAGGAAATACCTTCATTAGAAAGTTTTTCCTTTTTGTAGTAATCCTAACGTTAATCCGTTTTGGATATGATGTGTTTTTTACTTAAAAATTAATTCCAAACATTACGCCATCGCCTTGAAATCCATCTTGATAAGAGCGAACATAATCAATTCTCAAAATTCTAAATTTACCAAAACCTAAATTACTCAAACCAACCGAAAACTCTTGATAAGGCTTTCTATCTGGAATAGCAAGATTTTTAAATCCAAGCATTAATTTAGATTGTAATTTGTTCAACAACGGAATTTTATTCATGATAAAACCTTTGTCATTGTGTTCAATATGCGTTTCGAAATAGCTGTCGTTCGTGCTTGCTGCATAATAAGGCAACAAATTAAACGAGTTGATATACGAAGTTCCCATCATAACATGCGTTTCATTTCCGTTGAAATGTTTGTAATCTACAAATGAAATTCCTTCGGCGTTAAAAAACTTACCCGCTTTGATGTTAATTCCGGTTTCGCCTTTGTTTCCAAGTGTCAAATTATGTGTTACTCTTGCCGAAACTTTATCAAAATTATAGTTGTCTTCGCTTCCGGCAAATCCTTTTTCATAACCTATCAATAGTGTTGGAAATTTGTCGTTTCCAAGGTTGTATTTTCCATCAGGTCGAGTGATGTATTCTTGACCAAATTTTATTCTCGCTACCACATTTAGTTTTACCAAATTGTGCTTCAAAATCGCTGGATTAAATTCGTCAAAAGGCAACAACGGATTGTTTGAAGTATATAAATCGTCATTTTTAATCACGGTATAATCTGTTGTGTTGAAAAGCGGTTTTCGCTCAGCATATTCCACAGCCGCAGTCATATTCAACCCATTGAAAACTTCTCTAGAGAAACTAGCCGTTGCAAAATTCTTTTCATACAATTTCATGTAATTATCCTTGAAAAACAAGGTGCTTACCGTATTTACTAACTTCGAAATTGGCTCGTCAGGATTGAATTGATTAACCGAATTTCCTCCATAAACCGTAAGATACGATTTTGATTTGTTACTCAATTTTGCTGAGAAAAAAGCCGTTGGTCTAAACGCTTCATCCGAAAAACCATAAGCAACATTGGTTCCAAATTGATAATAGGTATTTTTGTCTTCATTTCTTTTGAAGAAAGACAAACCAACGCTAGTATTCCAACCTTGAACCGTGTTGAAACTAGTGTTCAATGCTGGTCCGTTATAATTTATCGACCATTTTTTATACGAATTCGAATAAGAATATCCATTTAAAACATCCATAAATCGGAACTTATTCTTTTTAGCATCAATAGAATCCAAGTACACTTTTGACTTTTTCTTTTCCTGAAGCGCATCTTTTTTCACATAATCTTTAACTTCTTCATCGGTTAACGGAACCGGACGAATAGTTTGCCAAAAACTGTCTTCTTTTTTGTTGGCATTTTCTTCAAAACGAACCACTTCGGCTGTAAACGTTTTCTTCTCAAATTTCTCTGGAAACTCAAAATTAGAAAACACATAAGTAAATCCGCCCGACATATTAATACCAAACATTCCGGCATCAAAATCTAGTGTTTGCGTGTTTTTTGTCCAAATTTTAGATAGATTATTATAACTAAAACTTTGTTTTAAGTTCAACGTATTCAACGCTGGATTTTGGATTTGTTTTCCAGTAAAAGTTACATCAACAGCATAAATAGCATACGTATCGTCAACGATATAAATGTATCCTGACATTACAGGTTCGGTTTCGCGACGAGGAATGATTTTGATTTTGTTGATTTGCTGACGGTTTTCAGTAAAAAATGAACCTTCAAATTTATATTTGTAGTAATTAAAAGCATTATCAGCAATTGGCGAAACTACATTGGCATCAAATTCTAGATAGTTGTCATAAAAATCAAAATTAGCATCGCTGGCATTATTAAAACTAAAACCATTGTCTTTTCCGCTTACTTTTGAAGCAACGATAACTTCTTTCAACTTATCCGGTTTTTGAAACGTCACTTTTGAAACCGTTTCAGATAAGTATAAAATGCCGCTTCGAGTTGAATCAATCACTTCATCAAAAAAATCTAGCTTTTGTCCCAAGATAGTTTTAGGTAAATTCTTCACTCTAAAAATTCCTCTCGAATAAAAATCAGCTGTATAACGAGCTGTTTTTTCTGAATTAGCCTTTTTGTTTTTGATAGCATTTCGAATAATTTCATTCGCCGGATTATCATTGATATTAACAACAACTTCGTTCAACGAAATTTCCTCTTCCAGCAAAACAATGTCCAATGGCTGTAAATTTTCATCAACATCTACAACCTGTTTGGCCGTTTTGTAACCCAGATATTGAAAGATAACAACGTGTTTTCCTGGTGTTTTAATGTTGAGTTCAAATCTTCCCAGTTCGTTTGAAGTTGTAGCATTATACGTGTTTTCTTCAAAAATATTAACAAAGGGAAGCGGTTTTCCGTTTACATCTTTTACAGTACCTTTAATTTGAGATTGTGCAATAATGGCAAAGAATAAAAATAGAAGCGTAAAGTTTTTTTTCATGGAATAGAATTTAGATTATAATTGATAGACGAATAAAAATGTAAAAGGGTTGCATTGCTTTTATAAAAACGATTGTAAAGCTAACGCATAACTTTTCATCCCAAAACCAATTATTATTCCTTTAACATTTGGAGAAATAAAAGAATGATGTCTAAATTCTTCTCTAGCAAAAGTATTACTGATGTGCACTTCAATCACAGGTGTTGTAATTGCTTTCACAGCATCGGCTATCCCAACAGACGTATGAGTATAAGCCGCAGCATTAAGAATGATACCATCATAACTAAAACCAACTTCCTGAATTTTATCAATCAATTCGCCTTCAATATTACTCTGAAAATACGCTAATTCAACAGCCGGAAATTCTGCTTTCAACTGATTATAATAATCCTCAAAAGTTTGACTACCATAAATTTCTGGTTCGCGTTTTCCTAGTAAGTTTAAATTGGGACCGTTGATAATGATGATTTTCATGGGAAGTATTTTGAGTAAAAATAAAAAACCGTTGCCAATTGGACAACGGTTTTTATAAATAACTTCTAAATCAGTTTAAAATCGATACCCAACCGATAATTGGATAACTCTGTTGGTCACTTCAGCATCTTTGTTCGCCTCAGTTAAACCCATTACATACCTTGCTTGTGCAAAAAAGTTATCGGTAATATTATAACCTAAACCAACTGCGGCAGCAAAATCAAAACTTTCCGCTTCAAATTGCTCTTCAACATCTTCATTAATTAAAAACGAAAACTGCGGTCCAGCTTCTAAGCTCAACTTCTTGCTAGTCAAATAAAATTTAGCCAAAACTGGAACAGTAACATAGTTATAGTTGATGTCTTTAGCACCAGCAGCATCAACCTTCGTTCCTTGCGAAGAATACAAAAGCTCTGGCTGTAACGATAAATTCTCAAGCAAACTTATTTCGGCTACTGCTCCAAAATGAAAGCTAGTATAAGTAGAACCATCAACTCCATCGCCTTCAAGATTTGAAAAGTTAGCACCAGCCTTTAAACCAAACTTAAACATCTGAGCGTTTACAGTGTTCATCCCAAAACACAATAACATAACAAACAAAATTTTTTTCATGTTTTTCAAAATTTATAGTGATACATATATAAACGTAAAACATCCTAATATTGTATAGTACTTTTAGTATATTTTCCCTAAAAACCATACTTTTTCAAAATATCCCTTTTTTGTTAAAAACCTTGATTTATTTATAAACAACTGTAAACAAACGATTTTAATGTTAAAAACTGTTGATAACCTTGTTAATAACTGTAAAACAACCATTAATTCTTATTAAATTAAAAATATAAATTTGATATACTTAAATTTTAAAATAAAACAAACATGAAAAAAATTATTTTAACAATTGTTGCAGTTTTCGCTTTTGGATTAGCGAATGCACAAGACGGAAAATTCAAATTGGGAGTTAATTTAGGTTTACCTATGGGAGACATTAAAGATGCTTACTCTTTTGCGATAGGAGTAGATGCTGCTTATTTATGGTCAGTTGGTGACGGTTTCCAAGCTGGTGTTACTACAGGTTATGCTCATTACATGGGAAAAGAAGATTGGATTGACGATGCAGGTTTTGTTCCTGTAGCCGGTACTGCTCAATATTCTTTCACTGACAATTTCTTCGGAGGATTGGATCTAGGATATGCTCTTGGAGTTTCTCCAAGTGGTAATGACGGTGGTTTTCTTTATCAGCCAAAAGTAGGCTATCAAGCTGAAAAATATGAAGTATATGCAGGTTATAAAGGTATTTCTGTTGATGGAGGTACTTTTTCTTCTATTAATTTAGGATTTAACTATAAGTTCTAATAACTCTTATTCAAAACATTTCAAAAACCTCTCGATTTTCGGGAGGTTTTTTTATATCAAAAGATTAATTTCATTACTTAACTTCTATATTTGCCAAAAATTTAAAACAAAATGAGAAAAATTATTTTAACCTTTATCGTATTAACTGGAATGAATTTCGTTAATGCGCAAGATCAAAACAAAGCAAAATCAAGTGATGTGAAATTTGGTTTAAAGGCTGGGTTAAACGTTACCAACATGAACGTGTCTGGTGATTTTGCTCCAGACACAAAAGCTTTACCTAATTTTCACATTGGTGCATTTGTAGAAATTGGCATCAATGAAAAATGGGCTTTTCAACCCGAATTAATCTATTCTATGCAAGGCTCAAAATTTGATATGTTATATGTTGAAGGAACAGATGTTTATAACACAGAAAACACTTTTAAATTAAATTATTTGAACATTCCATTAATGTTTAAATACAATGAAAATAAATTATTTTTTGAAGCCGGTCCACAAATTGGATTTTTAACTTCTGCAAAGTTAAAAACTAGCGTTGAAGGCTTTGGTTCGGGCAATCAAGATGTAAAAGAACTTTTTAAAACAATTGATTTAGGCTTAGGATTTGGAATTGGCTACAATTTTTCAGAACAAGTTGGAGCTAATTTGAGATATAACTTTGGTTTAACGAATATTGCTGAAACAGAAGATGGCGACAATACTAAAATTAAAAATAGTGTATTTGCTCTTTCTTTGGCTTATAAATTCAAATAGAAATAAACTTTATACGTCAAAACCTCTCAAAATTTGAGAGGTTTTTTTTATTGACGATCATTTCGTTTCTTTGTTTCTATGAATTGGAACAGCTACATCAAAAGTTTTCAGCATTATTTAAAAATTGAACGCGGAATGTCAAAAAACACCATCGACAATTACACGTTTGATTTACAACGATTGTGCAGTTATTTAGATGAGAACAACATTTCTGTTTCACCCATAAAAATTGAAGACGAAACTATTCAACAATTTATTTATACCGTTTCAAAAGAACTCAACGCACGTTCGCAAGCTCGAATTCTATCAGGCTTAAAAAGTTTTTTCTCCTATCTACTTTTTGAAGATTATCGAACGGACAATCCGATGGAATTAATTGAAACACCAAAAATTGGTCGAAAACTACCCGATACTTTATCTATTCAAGACATCGATAATCTTATTGCTGCAATTGATTTATCAAAAGATGAAGGTCATCGAAACAAAGCAATTCTCGAAACACTCTATGGTTGTGGTTTACGCGTTTCGGAGTTGGTAAATCTTAAAATTTCTGATTTATTTTTTGACGAAGGTTTTATAAAAGTTACTGGAAAAGGCAGCAAAGATCGATTTGTTCCTATTGCAAAATCGACTAAAAAGCATATTCTACTTTATAAAGATAGTACTCGAAATCACCTGCAAATTGCAAAAGGTCACGAAGACACTTTGTTTTTAAATCGACGCGGAAAACAGCTAACGCGTGCAATGATTTTCACAATAATCAAAGATTTAGCTGTTAAAATTAATTTGCAAAAAAAAATCAGTCCGCACACTTTACGCCATTCGTTTGCGACACATTTATTAGAAAATGGCGCTGACTTACGTTCTATTCAAATGATGCTTGGCCACGAATCGATAACTACTACCGAAATTTATGTTCATTTGGATAAAAAACATTTAACACAAATTATCAATTCTTTTCATCCTAGAAAAAACTAAAATCATATCGAAAAAAAGTTGTGATTTAAAAAGTTTGCTATAAATTAGCACAACCACAAATTAACACAACTTATAATGAAATTTAACGATGTTTTTGTCGTTGATGACGACAAAATTTTCCATTTCTTAATCAAAAAACTTTTATCGAGCAACAATATAGACGTTAGCCCGAATTTTTTTGAAAATGGTTTACAAGCCATTGAAGGAATTAAATCAAAGCTCAACAATGGTCAAAATCCGCCCGATTTAATCCTTTTGGATATCAATATGCCAGTTCTTGATGGATGGCAATTTTTGGAAGAATACAGATTACTAAAAGAAAGAATAAAAAAAGAAATTACAATTTATATCATAAGTTCATCAGACCACACAACTGATAAAGACAAAGCAAAATTCTATCAACCTGAGGTAAAGGATTATTTCTTAAAACCAATGACTTCCGATAGTTTAAAAAAGATATTTAATTAATAATATAAAAACGGCAACCTTAATTGGATTGCCGTATTTTATTGATTTTATTCTAAAATTACTTCGCAATATTCACAGCGCGAGTTTCACGAATAACTGTAATTTTTACTTGACCAGGATAGGTCATTTCTGTTTGGATTTTTTGAGAAATTTCAAAAGAAAGGTTTGAAGCCATTTCATCAGAAACTTTTTCACTTTCTACAATAACTCTCAATTCACGTCCAGCTTGAATAGCATAAGCATTTTTCACGCCTTGGAAACCAAAAGCAATTCCTTCCAAATCTTTTAAACGTTGAATATACGAATCTAGAACTTGACGTCTTGCGCCTGGTCTTGCTCCCGAAATAGCATCACAAACTTGAATAATAGGAGAGATTAAATATTTCATTTCAATTTCATCGTGATGCGCTCCAATGGCGTTGCAAACTTCTTCTTTTTCACCATATTTTTCAGCCCATTGCATACCTAACAATGCGTGTGGCAAATCACTTTCTGTGTCTGGAACTTTACCAATATCGTGTAAAAGTCCAGCACGTTTAGCTAGTTTTACATTCAAGCCTAATTCGGCTGCCATAATTCCACAAAGCTTGGCAACTTCTCTTGAGTGCTGTAAAAGATTTTGTCCATAAGACGAACGGTATTTCATTCTTCCAACAACTTTAATCAGCTCAGGATGCAAACCATGAATTCCTAAATCGATAACGGTACGTTTTCCAACTTCGGCAATTTCTTCGTCAATTTGTTTGGTTGTTTTAGCTACAACTTCTTCAATTCTTGCTGGGTGAATTCTTCCGTCAGTAACTAATTTATGTAATGATAAACGAGCAATTTCTCTTCTAACTGGATCAAAACAAGAAAGAATAATAGCTTCTGGCGTATCATCAACAATGATTTCAACTCCTGTAGCAGCTTCAAGCGCACGGATATTTCGTCCTTCACGACCAATAATTCTTCCTTTCACATCATCCGATTCAATGTTGAAAACAGAAACGCAGTTTTCAACAGCTTCTTCAGTCCCAACACGTTGAATAGTATTGATGATGACTTTTTTAGCTTCTTGTTGTGCCGTTAATTTTGCTTCTTCAATTGTATCTTGAATATGCGACATGGCTTTGGTTTTTGCTTCAGCTTTTAGGCTTTCAACCAATTGTTCTTTGGCTTCTTCAGCAGATAGACCAGAAATAACTTCCAATTGTTCTACTTGGCTTTTGTGAAGTTTTTCAAGTTCCTGTTGTTTTTTATCAAGAACTTCGATTTTTGCTTCATATTCTTTGGTTTTATTTTCATAATCGTCATTTACTTTCTTAGCTTTTGACAATTCGTTTGAAACCTGTGATTCTTTGTCGCGAATTCTTTTTTCTACCTCAGCAATTTTTTTGTCTTTGTTTAAAATCTCTTTTTCATGTTCTGATTTTAATTCTAAAAACTTTTCTTTTGCTTGCAGTAATTTATCTTTTTTTATGTTTTCTGCTTCAAGATTAGCATCTTTTAAAATTGATGCTGCTTCCTTTTTTGCATTTTTGATTAGGTTTGAAACATTGCTTTTTTCTAAAAACTTTGCTATTCCAAAACCTCCACCAATTCCAACTATCGCGGCGAGTATTATAAATGTAATTTCCATTTTTTGTTTGTGTTTTAGGTATAAAAAAAGCCTACATTAGGTGAATGCATAAACTCGTAAAGACAAGTTTTGAGCTAACTCACTGTTCAAGTTTTCCGCCTTGGCGGACATACTTTAGTAGCGACGATTTGCTCATTTTAATTTGTTAGTGTTGAGTTTACCAATTAAAATCTAATGTAGGCAGTGTTTTAATTTTATGTATAAGAACGTGTTATTTTCTATTGAGATATTCCAATAATAAATCATTAATTTTTGTCAATCGTTCTGCTGTTTCTGTACCGTCAATAACTTTATCAAGTTGTTTTTGTTCTACTTGTGAAGCAAATTGCAAAGCACACATGGCTAATACATCTTGCTTATCACGAACAGCATAATTCTCTTCAAATTGCTTAATCATCGTATCAATTTTTTTTGAAGCACTTCGTAAACCTTCTTCCTGTGATGGATCAACAGTTAGCGGATAAACTCGGTCGGCAATTGATATTTTTATCTTAAGCTTTTCACTCATAGCATTAATCTGATAGTTGCGCTATGCAATAATCGATTTCTTTAATTAATGAATTTATTTTCAGTTTTGTATCTCTTTTATTTTCTTCACTGCCAAGCAACGAATTTGCCATTTTTAACGAATTTGCTTCTCCTTTCAATTGTTCAATCTCTCGTGATTGAGTATCGATAGTTGCTGCAGCTTTTTTTAATTCTGTTTCCAATTGAGAAGTATAGACTTGCAAACTATTCATTTTTTCGAATAGTTTTTGAATTCTACCTTCAACAGAATCAATTATTTCTGCAATTTCACTCATTCAAATGGAATCTTCGTTTCTTAATTCACAAAGTTAGTATTCTATTTTAGTAATGCAATAGTTTTTTTGATTATTTATTAATTTTCTGAGAAGCTTGTTTAAGAATTTGTTTTTTAGCGAGTTATTTTTTTGTTAAAAAAAATGTAATTTATTACGTACTATTTTTTAAATTAGCAAAAACATCTGATATGAAAAGTTTTATAATCTTATTTTTCAGTTCACTATCATTTTTTGCCCAAAATAATTATCCAAAAGATTATTTTCGTTCTCCGCTAGATATTCCACTGCAACTGTCTGGAAATTTTGGCGAATTACGTTCCAATCATTTTCATGCTGGTTTTGATTTTAAAACACAGCAAAAAGAAGGACTAAACGTTTATGCCGCAGCCGAAGGTTATATTTCGAGAATAAAAATTTCGCATGGCGGTTATGGAAAAGCAATTTACATCACACATCCAAATGGTTACACAACCGTTTATGGACATTTGCAATCGGGTTTTGGAGAAATTGAAAAATTTATTATAAACGAACAATACAAAGCCAAATCCTATGAAATTGAATTGCTTTTACAACCAACCGATTTATTGGTAAATAAAGGCGAAATCATTGCAATATCTGGAAATACTGGCGGTTCAGATGGTCCGCATTTGCATTTTGAAATTAGAGATACAGCATCTGAAAAAATAATTAATCCGATGTATTTTGGATTTGACACCGAAATTAAGGACACCAAAAAACCATTTTTTATGGGATTGTATGTTTATCCAATCGATGAAAATTCGGTGGTAAATCAATCTAAAAGACCTTTACTTTTAACGTATGACCAACAAGTTAATGGCGATTATTTAGCCGAAAAAATCGCAGCCAATGGAAAAATTGGTTTTGGAATTGTGGTAAACGATTATGATGATGTTTCGTGGAATACAAACGGCGCGTTTAAAGTGGAAACGTTTCTCAACGGAAACGTGAGTTTTAGTTATACTTTGGACACTTTTTCATTTGACGAAACACGATACATTAATGCTTTGATTGATTACGAACGTTTTAAAAGTGAAAAACAGCGTATCCAAAAACTGTTTTCCATAAATCCGTATCCGCTGAGTATTCTTAAAACCGATGCTGATTTTGGAATTATCAATGTGACAAATAATGTAACAAAACTGTACAAAATTGAAGTTTCTGATTTTCATGGAAACACATCCAAAATCTGTATTCCAATTTCTCATTCTAACACATCATCAGTAGTTGCTGAAAAACCAAAAACATCAAAATATCATGTAAAAACGAAACGTGACAACATTTTTTCGTTAGAAAATGTTACCGTAACTATTCCAACCAATACGTTTTATGAAGATTTTTACATGGATTTTGAAGTAAAGAACAATACTGTAAAAGTACATCGCGATATTATTCCGGCACATTCTAGTTTTCAAATTGCTTTTGAAGACAGCATTTCATCTGAAAAAGATAGAGAAAAAATGTTCATTGGTCTTTTTGACGGAAAAAAAATCAATCACTACACAACAAAACGCTATAAAAATACGTTTTCAATTTACACCAAAACTTTGGGCGAATATCGGTTAGTTAAAGATACCGTTTCTCCCGAAATAATTTTGGCAAAAAATATAGCAGAAAAATGGATTTCCGACCGAAAAACAATTCATTTAACCATTTCTGATGATTTATCAGGCATAAAAAGTTATGAAGGTTACCTCAACGGAAAATGGATTTTATTGGAATATGAAAGTAAACTGAAACGTTTAACTCACAAGCTTTCTGATGGAATTGTTGCCGAAGGAAAAAACGAATTAAAAGTGATTGTTACCGATAATGTTGGAAATTCTACTATATTTGAAACACATTTTTTTAGAAGTCAAAAACCATAATATAGTTTGAAAACAAAATATTTACTCTTTTCGTTCCTATTTTTTATCCTTAGTATAAAATCGTTTTCACAAAATGCAACTGCAAAAGTAGCTGGAATTGTGCTCGATGAAAACAACAAACCTATTGAAAGCGTTAACGTTAGCTATCTTTCAAAATCATCGATTACCGATAAAAATGGTTTTTACACCATTACCGTTCCGGCAAATCAAAAAGTCGTTTTGGTTTTTACGCATGTTTCGTTAAAAAACATCACGGCAACATTACAATTGAAACCAAACGAAGAATTTGAATATCACGTTGTTATGACCGATAAAGCAGAACAACTAAGCGATGTTGTTATTACCAGCAGCCGAAGACGTGTTCAAGGAATAACCAGTATTGAACCAGAAGTTATCAGAAAAAATCCAAGTGCAATGCCTGGAATTGAAAGTGTTTTAAAAGTTTTACCTGGTGTTAATGGAAATTCTGATTTAAGTTCTGGTTATAATGTTCGCGGAGGAAATTATGACGAAAACTTAGTTTATGTAAACGAAATTGAAGTCTATCGTCCGTTTTTAGTTCGTTCTGGTCAGCAAGAAGGTTTAAGCTTCACTAATACCGATATGGTTCAAAATATTGACTTTTCGGCTGGAGGTTTTCAAGCTAAATTTGGCGATAAATTATCTTCGGTTTTGGACATTACCTATCGTCAACCGAAAAAATTTGCATTGGCTGCCGAAGCCAGTTTTCTTGGCGGAAGTATAACTGCCGATTTGGTTTCTAAGAATAAAAAATGGTCCAATATTACCGGAGTTCGTTATCGAGACAATTCACTTTTGGTTAATAGCCAGGAAACGCAAACCAACTATCGACCAACGTTTATGGATGTTCAGTCGATTGTGAATTTTAAGCCAAATGACAAATGGAATTTTAGTTTTTTAGGAAATGCTTCTCGAAATGTATACAACTATCAACCGTTGACACGTCAAACTAATTTTGGAACAATTGATGAACCAATTGCGTTGCAAGTTTTCTACGAAGGACAAGAAAATGATCAATACGAAACGCTTTTTGGAGCTTTCAAAACCGTTTTTAATGCAAACGATGACAATGTCTTCAAGTTTATAAGTTCGGTTTATCACACTAAAGAACAAGAGTATTTTGATATTTTTGCGGCTTATTTTTTAGGCGATGTTGACACTAATATTGGTTCGGAAACGTTAGGCGAAGTTACTTTTAGTCAAGGCATTGGAACGCAATTAAATCATGCTCGAAATGATTTGGATGCCTTAATTGTTAATGCTGAAATTAAAGGTGTTCACCAAGTCAATAACAAAAAACATCAAATTGATTGGGGTTTTAAATACACTCGTGAAAACATTCGCGACCGAATTGTGGAATGGGAAGTAATTGATTCCGCAGGATTTTCAATCAATCCGCCAAATTTGAATTTTGCTGGAAACGATCAACCTTACAATCCTTATATTGGTCCGTTAGTTCCATATCAAAATGTTAGAGCAACCAATTTTATTGACATTAATCGTCTTTCGGGTTATGCGCAATGGAGTTTTAAAGACCAAATTGGTTCAACGGATTATTGGTTCAATTTTGGAGTTCGTGCTCATCATTGGAAAGTAACTGGCGATAATATTTCGAATTCTAAAAATCAAACTACATTTAGTCCAAGAGCGCAATTAACTTTAAAGCCAAATTGGGAAAAAGATATGTTGTTCAAATTTGCCGTTGGATATTATCATCAACCGCCGTTTTATCGCGAGTTAAGGGATATGAATGGCGTGGTTAATCCAAATGTAAAAGCGCAACAATCGATACATTTTGTAGCAAGCAATGATTATAATTTCATGATGAATAATCGAAAGTTTAAATTAGTTACCGAAGCTTATTATAAATCGATGGATGATGTAAATACCTATACATTAGAAAATGTTAGAATTCGCTATCGAGCGAATAATGATGCAACTGCGTATGCGTATGGTTTAGACATGCGATTAAACGGAGAATTCGTTCCCGGAACTGAATCGTGGTTGAGTTTTGGTTATATGAAAACCGAAGAAAATCAAAATGGCAGAGGAAATATTGCTCGTCCAACCGATCAACGATTGAAATTTGGAATACTTTTCCAAGATTATATGCCAAATTTGCCAAGCATGAAATTATACATGAATTTGGTTTACAACACTGGTTTGCCTGGCGGTTCGCCATCTTATGCCGATGTTTATACGTATCAAAGTCGTTTGAGAGATTATCGTCGTGCTGATGTTGGTTTTTCTTATGTTTTAACCGAAAAAAATACCGAACGACCAGATGGACATTGGCTAAAACGTTTTGAGGATTTGTCTCTTGGTTTTGAAATTTTTAATATTTTCAACAATCAAAATGCGATTACCAATACTTGGGTTCGTGATGCTTACACCAAAAATCAATACGGAATTCCAAATTATATGACGACTCGTGTTTTCAATTTGAAGTTGAGCGTGAAACTGTAAATGAAAATCAGGACAAAACATAGAAAAATTTTTTATGTTCCAGGAATGATTTCATTGGTTTTAATTCCAGTTTTATGTTTGTTTTATTTCAGTTCTAAAAAAGCATTCAAAGTTGAAGGCGGTTTTGATTTAGAACTTCCAAGCAAAAAAACAATAATTTCAATAAAAGAGAATTATCCATTCATTGAACAAAGAAATAAAATCATTTTTTCATTTAATAGTTCTCTAAAATCAGAGGATGAAAATATCAAGAAGTTTCAAAAAGCTTTAAATCAATTCAATCATAAAAAAGATACTGTTAATTCTATAAATGTATATTTTGGTAAACAAATGCAATATGAAGTTTTTATAAAAATTTTGGAGATAGCTGAAATTGAAAAAACACCAACTTATATGGTTTATAAAAACGAACTGCTCATTACAAATATAAGTTCAAGCGAAATAGAAAAAACAAATAGTGAAAATAAATCAACCACGATGAATTGTGGAACACAAGATTATATTCGCAAACAAAAATTATATAATGATGAACAAAACAGATTACTTGAGAATGAAAAATTTCAAAAATCTTTTTTTAAAAAACATTGGTATTTATTTTTAGCTTTATCAGTACTTGCTCTAATTAATCTTTACTTCTTAATAAAATTCAACAGAAATAGAAAATACAATCAAAAGTCTTATATTTGAAAATGATTAAAATTCATTTGTTATGAAAAACTTTTTTTTCTTTCTGATAGTAAGTCTGGCTTTTGTTTCTTGTAAAAAAGAAGAACAAGAAAAACCAAAAGTGATTTATGAAACCCAACCTAAATCGCAAGCAAAACCTCAAGTTGATACGTCAAAAGCTGATATTGCTGACTTACCAGTTCACATGGAAGGAACTAATTTTTTGATTTTTCCTGTTGGCGATATGAATTTTTTCAAAAAACAAGGTTATGCTTCAAGCAAAAGTGATAAAAACATAAGCTATACCATTTCCAATTATGGCGAATATGAAATTACAGGTTATTTAGATAATTTGAAATTTCAGGAAATTGGCAAAGACACCATTTATGCTTTGACTGATAAAAATGTTTTGATACAATCGGCAACTTATTTGAAAAACCATGCTGATAAAACCAAACAACAATTATTGGTTTATATGTTACAAGATATAGACACCAATAAAGACAACAAACTTGATATAAACGATATTAAATCTTTATACATCAGCTCAATTGACGGTAAAAACTTTACCAAACTAACCGAAGATTTTCAAGAATTAATCGACTGGAAATATGTTCCTGCAAAAAACGGAATTTATTTTAGAGCTGTAGAAGACACCAACAAAAATGGTGAGTTTGATAGCAATGATAAAATTGTGTACAGCTTTGTTAACCTAACTTCCAAAGAATGGAAAGCCGAAGAATTTCAAGTGAATTGATTGAAGTTAAAAAGTTAAAAAAAAAAGGAATTCATTTCGTAATTCCTTTT
Source organism: Flavobacterium solisilvae (assembly GCF_012911605.1). GTDB lineage: Bacteria > Bacteroidota > Bacteroidia > Flavobacteriales > Flavobacteriaceae > Flavobacterium > Flavobacterium solisilvae. Next base: position 41,133 of record NZ_JAAMPT010000201.1, read on the forward strand.
TTTATGATGTTACTCAAAACTCTGCATAGAAACTAACCTCGCATACATTCCGTCTTTTGCAATAAGTTCGTCGTGATTTCCTTGTTCGACGATTTCGCCTTTTTGCATTACCACGATTACATCTGCTTTTTGAATAGTAGAAAGTCGATGCGCAATAACAACCGAAGTTCTGTTTTGCATCATATTTTCTAACGCGACTTGTACAAATTTTTCACTTTCAGTATCCAACGCTGAAGTTGCTTCGTCCAAAATCATAATCGGAGGATTTTTCAATACCGCGCGAGCGATAGACAAGCGTTGTTTTTGTCCGCCAGAAAGTTTGTTTCCGCTATCACCAATATTGGTTTCAATTCCGCTAGGCAAATCTTTTACAAATTCATGAGCATTGGCAACTTTCAATGCTTCAATAATTTCGTCATCAGTTGCGTCTAATTTCCCTAATCGAATATTGTCTTTAATCGTTCCATTAAACATGATGCTGTCTTGCGTGACCAAACCAGTTAAAGAACGTAGCGACTTCATTGTTACGTCTTTTATATTCTGATTGTCGATTAAAATTTCGCCTTGATTTACTTCGTAAAAACGAGTTAGCAAATTAGCAATCGTACTTTTCCCTGAACCCGACTGTCCAACCAAAGCAACTGTTTTTCCTTTTGGTATCGTTAAAGAAAAATTCTTCAAAACAGCTTCATCGTTATAGGCAAACGTGATGTTTTTTAACTCAATACTTTGATTAAATGAAGTTAATTCTTTTGCATTTTCAGTATCGGCAATCGTATTTTCTACTTCTAAAACTTCAAAAACACGTTCGGCTGCAGCTAATCCATTTTTAACTTGATAGGAAGCTTTTGAAATCGCTTTTGCTGGAGTTAAAATATTGTAAGCCAATCCAATGTAAGCAATAAAATCTGAACCTTTTAATGAACCATCAACTAAAACTAAATTTCCGCCATAAACCAATAAAACACCAATAACTAAAATCCCCATAAATTCACTTAATGGTGAAGCCAAGTTATTTTTCTTGGCGATAGAATTGGTTAATTTGTACAGACGATTAATAGAATCGTTAAAAGTTTTAGCAAAATAGTTTTCGGCATTATAGCTTTTAACCACTTTTAAACCCGTCAAAGTTTCTTCGGTGATTGATATTAAATAACCATTTTCTTGTTGCGCTTTGGTTGATTTTCCTTTTAATGATTTTCCTATTTTTGAAATAATTAAACCCGAAATTGGAATAAAAATAAATACAAAAACAGTCAGTTTCCAACTAATTGACACCATTGCAATTAACGAAAACACAATAGTTAGCGGTTCTTTTACTATAAGTTCCAAAATCATAAAAAATGAATTTTGAACTTCGTTCACGTCACCAAGCATTCTTGCCATTACATCGCCTTTTCTTTTTTCAGAATAATAAGAAACAGGTAACGACACAATTTTCGCAAACATTTTTTCACGCAAATCACGTAAAACACCATTTTTAACTTTGGTTAAATGCTGAAGCGCTAAATAATTGGATAAATTTTTCAGTAAAAAAGTAATCAAAACTATGGCGACCGTAAACATTAAGCCATATTGAACACCATATTCAGTTGAAAATTGTTTCACATAATAAGCAATATAATCTTGCCAATTTCCTACAGCGTCAATAAAACCCGTGTATTCAGGCAATTCTATTACATCTTTTTTCCTTTCGTCAAATAAAACCGAAAGAACTGGCATAATAAAAACCATTCCTAAAGTTCCAAAAAGCGCATAAAGTATGTTGAATGAGATGTTTCCAATAACATTTGGTTTATACTTTTTTGCAAAAGGAATTATTTTCTTTAAATTTTCATCCATTAGTTCAACTGCATTTCTGCTATGATATTTTTAATTTTTTGATCCAATTGTTTTTCGGCTTCTGGAATGTCATTAATACTATCGATAGCACAATTTACACTGAAATAAAACTTGATTTTTGGTTCGGTTCCACTTGGTCGTGCACAAATTTTAGAACCATCTTCCAAATAATAAATCAACACATCCGATTTTGGAATAGTCAGATTTTCAATTTCTCCGGATAATAAATTTTTCGCCGTTGAGTTTTGATAATCTTCCACCATAATCACGCGTTGTCCATTAATTTCAGAAACCGGATTATCGCGCATATCAATCATCATTTGCTTGATTTCATTTGCTCCTTCAATACCTTTTTTGGTCAATGAAATTAAATATTCTTTGTAAAAACCAAAGTCAACATACATTTGTTGCAAATAATCATAAACCGAACTTCCGTTTTCTTTGGCTTGCGCCGCAATTTCACACATTAGTAAAATCGCTCCAACAGCATCTTTATCACGAACAGCATCGCCAACCATAAAGCCGAAACTTTCTTCTCCACCGCCAATAAATTTCAACTCAGGAAAATCTTTGATGAATTTAGCAATCCATTTAAAACCTGTTAATCCAACTTTGCATTCCACGTTATATCCTGAAGCTAATTCAAGCATCATTGGTGTAGAAACGATAGTCGAACCAATAAATTCTTTACCTGTAATTTTTCCCGCTTTTCGCCATTCTTCCAATAAAAAATGCGTCATGACAACCATTGTTTGATTACCATTCAACAAAATCATTTTGCCTTCGTTGTTTCTAATGGCAACACCAAGTCGGTCACTATCAGGATCAGTTCCAAAAACAATATCCGCATTTATTTTATCAGCCAAAGCCAAAGCCATTGTCAACGCTTCTGGTTCTTCAGGATTTGGAGAAAGTACCGTTGGGAAATTCCCGTTTGGTTCTGCTTGTTCAGGAACGATATTCACATCCGTATAACCTGCTTTTTCCAACACTTTCGGAACCATTTTAATGGATGTTCCGTGAAGTGAAGTATAAGCAATTCGTAGATTTTCTCTCGCCGAAGCCGAAGTATTAAACGAAGCATTTTTCACTGTCGATTCCGCAAAAGCTTCATCAACAGCTTCATCAATATAATGTATCAAACTTTCGTTAGCTTCAAATTTAATTTCGCTATAATTCAAGTTTTCAATTACTTCAATAATTTCTCCGTCTTGTGGCGGAACCAATTGTCCTCCGTCTTGCCAATATACTTTGTAACCATTGTATTCAGGCGGATTGTGTGAAGCCGTCAATACAATTCCAGCATGACAATTCAAGTGTTTTACCGCAAAAGACAACTCTGGCGTTGGTCGCATATCCGAAAATAAATACACCGTAATTCCATTTGCCGAAAAAACATCAGCAACAATTTTACCTAACGTATCACTATTATGACGACAATCATAAGCAATTGCCACTTTCAGTTGCTCGTTTGGGAATGATTTTTTCAAATAATCCGATAAACCTTGCGTGTTTTTACCTAACGTATATTTGTTGATACGATTAGTTCCAACGCCCATAATTCCTCGCATTCCGCCAGTTCCAAACTCCAGATTTTTATAAAAACTTTCCTCTAAATCCTTCGGAGAAGAAGTCATCATATCCTTAATTTTCTCTTGTGTTTCTTGGTCAAAAACTGGTGTTAACCATTCGTTTACTTTATCTAAAATCGATTGTTCAATATGCATATTCTTATTTTTTTTCAGAAGCTAATCCTGCTATTCGCTCTATCTTTTCATCTCGTTTTGAAGAACGAGATAAAAAGGATGCCGCTACTATCAGGGCTAAACTTATCCGTAATCTTATTTTTTTTGAACTAAAACTAGTTTCTTTTTGTTTACTAAAAAATCATTAATTCGTCGTCTCCGAAACTTTATAACGTTCTTCATTATTCTTAGTGCGCAAAATAATTTCGCCAAGAAAACCAGCTAAAAATAGCTGAGTTCCAATAATCATTGTCGTTAAAGCAATGTAAAACAGTGGATTATCGGTAACCAAAATCGTTTGATAACCCGAATACAATTTTATCAATTTCAAAGCAATGATGATTCCTGTAGAAATAAATCCAACTAAAAACATCAAAACGCCAAATGCACCAAACAAATGCATTGGTCTTTTCCCATATTTTGATAAAAACCAAATCGTTATCAAATCCAAAAAGCCATTTACAAAACGGTCAATACCAAATTTTGACTCGCCATATTTTCGAGCTTGATGAATAACTACTTTTTCGCCAATTTTTCCAAAACCAGCATTTTTTGCCAAAACTGGAATATAACGATGCATTTCTCCCGAAACTTCGATATTCTTAATGACAACATTTTTGTAAGCTTTTAATCCACAATTAAAATCATTCAAATAAACTCCCGAAGTTTTTCTCGCAGCCCAATTGAATAATTTAGATGGTAAATTTTTAGTCACGGCATTGTCATAACGTTTCTTTTTCCATCCAGAAACCAAATCAAATTTTTGGTTTATAATCATGTCGTACAAATCAGGAATCTCATCTGGACTATCTTGCAAATCGGCATCCATCGTAATGATAACATCACCTTGTGCTTTGGCAAAACCAGCATGCAACGCCTGAGATTTTCCATAATTTCTTAAAAACTTAATTCCTTTTACATTAGGATTTTCAGCAGAAAGCTGCTCGATTATTTCCCATGAATCATCAGTACTTCCATCGTCAATAAAAATAACTTCATAGGAATAGTTGTGAGTTGTCATTACTTTGACAATCCATTGGTGTAATTCGGGTAACGATTCCTGCTCGTTTAAAAGCGGAATAACTATGGATAAATTCATTAAAACTGTTCTTTTGGTTTGCTTTTAAAAATTAATGCAAATACTAATCCAAAAATTGAACTAACCGCTATATTTGTAAAGAGACCTTTAATTTGAGCTCCAATACTAAAATTATCCGATTTCTCAATGCCTTCTACAGCTTTACTAATCTCTGCACTTGGAACATCAAATTTTTCCATAAATGCCACTGTAGATTTAATAGAAACTTCTTTAACTTTCTCCCCTAATTCTGGATCAATTACATTAAAAAGGAGAATGTTAAATATCACAGAAATAGAAACTCCAACAATTAGACAAATAAAATAGGTTGTAAAAGCTTCTTTAAAAGTAAAATTATCATTTAATTTTTTCTTAGTATTTGACAACAAAACAATGTTTATTACTAAATAACAAACGATAATAAACAATAATAGCCATAATGAGCCAAATAGTTCAATGTCGAACACATAAGCATATACAGTAATTAAAACGGATATCAATCCACTTATCAATCCAAATTTAATCCCATTTCTTTTTATAATCTCGTTCATGTTTTTTATGATTTAAATTAAACAACAAATATAGTAATTCCATTATTACTTAACAGCAAGTTGGCTTTATTTAAAAAAAGTTACAGTTCACTTTGATTATTGCAAAAAAGTTGTATTTTTGCACTCTCAAATTAAAAAAGAATAGTAACAAAAAGTTGTAGCTAGTTTACACCTTTCAAAAAGAAAGCTTCAAAACAAACTACTTCAATAAAATAAAAGATTTATCATGAAAAAAGGAATTCACCCAGAAAATTACAGATTAGTTGCTTTTAAAGACATGTCAAACGAAGATGTTTTTATTACTAAATCTACAGTAGAAACAAAAGAAACTATCACTCACGAAGGAGTTGAATATCCAGTTTACAAAATGGAGATTTCTAGAACATCTCACCCATTTTACACAGGTAAATCAAAACTTATCGATACTGCAGGACGTATTGATAAATTCAACAGCAAATACGCTAAAAAAGCAAAATAATTTATTTTTTAGTAGTTCAAATTTTATTAAGACCTCGAATTTATTCGGGGTTTTTTTATGAACCAAACTTTCGTAACTTTGAACTCGCAACTTTAAACTCGCAACCAAAATGAACTACATACTTTTTGACGGAACCGTTAGAAACGCACTTTTACCATTCACTTTTACTCGTCCAGTTGCCGAAATTCGCATTGGAATTCTAACTATTCGTGAAAAATGGGAAAAATATTTGGGCTATACAACCACAACTCTAACCGAAGAATATCTTTCAGAAAAATACCCAATGCTGGAAATGGAAGACAACATTATGATTAACGCTTCGTTTTTGCCAAACGATATTTTATCTGAAATGGTGAAAAATCTAGAGAAAAGCCAAGCCATTTTCAAAGGCGATGAAGTAATTGCATTTTACACTAATGATACGCAGGAAGAAGTAGATTTTGACACTTACGAAATAATAGATTATACTGAAGAATGTCTAACCGTTGAAAATACTTGGGATATTTTTGCAAAAAACGATACAGCATTACGAGAAGATTTTGAATTGATTACCGATGGAAGACATTCGCAACCTATTCCAAAATCGGTTAATGTCATTTCTCCTGAAAATATCTTCATTGAAGAAGGAGCAAAACTAGAATTTGTAACTTTAAATGCATCAACTGGACCAATTTACATCGGTAAAAATGCCGAAATTATGGAAGGTTCAGTCATTCGCGGACCATTTGCTTTATGCGAATCTGGCAGAGTGAAATTGGCTTCTAAAGTTTATGGCGCCACAACCGTTGGACCACATTCGGTAATTGGTGGCGAAGTGAGCAATTCGGTTTTGTTTGGTTATTCTAACAAAGGTCATGACGGATTTTTAGGAAATTCAGTTCTTGGAGAATGGTGCAATATTGGCGCTGATTCTAATAATTCGAACCTAAAAAACAACTACGAAGAAGTACGTTTATGGAGTTATGAAACCGAAGGTTTTGCCAAAACCGGACTGCAATTCTGCGGATTAATGATGGGCGATCATTCTAAATGTGGCATCAATACTATGTTCAATACAGGAACGGTTGTTGGGGTTTCGGCTAATATTTTTGGAAGTGGTTTTCCTAGAAATTTTGTACCTAGCTTTTCATGGGGCGGAAGTTCTGGATTTACAACTTATTTAACCAACAAAGCTTTTCAAACGGCAAAAATCGTAATGGCAAGACGTAATGTTCAATTTTCTGAAGAAGATGCTAAAATTTTAGAACACGTTTTTGAAGAAACTAAGAAGTATAGAAAAGAGTAATTAAAGTCTTTATAGTTAGCCGCAGATTCGCAGATTTTTAAAATTATTTTAATCCGTGAATCTGTGGCTATTTTTATTTTAATTTTTTACCTAAATTTGCACACTCAATTTTTTGACAACGATTTCATCAATTGAGTTTACTTATGGAAAACAGAAAAAAAGTAGCATTCTACACTTTGGGATGCAAATTGAATTTCTCAGAAACTTCTACTATTGCGAGAAATTTTCAAGACGAAGGTTTTGATAGAGTTGATTTTGAAGAAGTTGCCGATATGTATGTAATCAACACTTGCTCGGTAACCGAAAACGCCGATAAACAATTCAAACAAATTGTAAAAAAAGCCATGAAACTCAACGACAAAGCTTTTGTTGCTGCTGTTGGATGTTATGCGCAATTAAAACCAGAAGAATTGGCTGCTGTTGATGGCGTTGACTTAGTTCTTGGTGCAACTGAAAAATTCAAAATCACTGATTACATCAATGATTTGTCCAAAAATGATATGGGCGAAGTACATTCGTGTGAAATCGAAGAAGCCGATTTCTATGTAGGAAGTTATTCTATTGGAGACAGAACACGTGCTTTCTTAAAAGTTCAAGATGGTTGCGATTATAAATGCACATATTGCACCATTCCGTTAGCGCGCGGAATTTCTCGTTCTGATGCTTTGGAAAATGTATTGAAAAATGCTTACAAAATTTCACAACAAGGTATCAAAGAAATTGTGCTAACTGGTGTAAATATTGGCGATTACGGAAAAGGTGAATTCGGAAATAAAAAACACGAACATACGTTCCTCGATTTAGTAAAAGCGTTGGATGAAGTAGAAGGAATTGAACGTTTGCGAATTTCATCAATCGAACCTAATCTTTTGAAAAATGAAACTATAGAATTTGTTTCCAAAAGCAGAACGTTTGTTCCTCATTTTCATATTCCGTTGCAAAGTGGAAGTAATGAAATTTTGGGCAAAATGAAGCGTCGCTACCAACGTGAAGTTTATGTTGATAGAGTGAATAAAATTCGTGAAGTAATGCCAAATGCCTGTATTGGTGTTGACGTTATTGTAGGTTTTCCAGGTGAAACGGATGAACATTTCCTAGAAACTTATAATTTCTTAAACGAATTAGACATTTCGTATTTACACGTTTTTACTTATTCCGAAAGAGATAATACCGAAGCAGCAACTATGGAAAATGTGGTTCCGATGAATGTGCGTTCCAAAAGAAGTAAAATGCTTCGCGGATTATCGGTTAAAAAACGTCGTGCTTTCTACGAAAGTCAAATAGGAACTAACCATACAGTGCTTTTTGAAGGCGAAAACAAAGAAGGTTACATTCACGGATTTACAGAAAATTACGTAAAAGTAAAAACACCTTGGAATCCTGAATTAGTCAATACATTACATGAAATTAATTTGACCAGAATTGATGAAGATGGAAGTGTGAGAATGGAGTTTTTGAATGTCGAGGCTTAAAATAAGATTCCTACGGAATGACAAATTCTACTCAAACTTGTCATTCCGTAGGAATCTCAAAACATTTTTAATACTTATAATGAAACCTAATTTTAGTAATTCTAAAAAACGTTTCGTTGTACTGTTCGATAAATTCAAATTTATTTCTACCATTTTGATTAAAACTGATGATTTTTTCGGCAGAAATTTCATAGTAAGTTCCGTTGCCTTCCAGCATAAATTTTCCACCCGAATTGCGATAAGCCGAACGAACCAACTCAAATTCAGATAAATTCCAAGTCGTTTGATTGGCATCAAGATTGTCTATTTCAGTAAACAATCCTTGCGTTATTTCGGTTTTAATTCCATAATATTTTTGAATTTCTTCAAAAAAATGAATGACATCAGAATTTAGATTTTCGGAACTCATTTGATAAAGATAGAAAATAAAAATTCCAAATTCCAATCTTATACAATTGGAATTTGGAATTTTAACTCTTACTTTTTTTTATTATATCTTAATTCCTGGAGGAAGTAAATCTTTATAAGTAGTATTTTTTCTCATGAAAGCGGCAATTTTTGGTAAAATTGGAACAACTTTCAATTTTCGTTCATAAGCGATTTCCATGATATTTTTCAATAAATCATTGATAAACTCTTCATTATCAAAACCATCAAAAGTATTTATTCTTGTTAGAAATATTTTCTTTTCTTGAAATGAATATTCAACAGAAACCATGTTTCCATCGATGAAAGTTTCAAATTGACGTGCAAAAGTATTGTCTTTAATTTCCATTTTTTCTGAAAATACTATTTCATTCATCTACAAATAAAATAAAAGGGTTAATTTTAGGCAAAATTACTAATTTTAAACGAGTTTACAGTTAAAAATGTCTAAAATTCACGTTTACTTCATGCCCGGATTGGCGGCAAGCTCTTCAATTTTTGAACGAATTCAATTGCCAGAAGACCAATTTGAAACCCATCTGTTAGAATGGTTTATTCCAGAGAAAAATCAATCACTGACTTCTTATGCCGAAAAAATGGCTCAAAACATCCAACACGAAAACTGCATATTGATTGGTGTTTCCTTTGGTGGCGTTTTAGTTCAAGAGATGAAACAATTTGTTAATCCAAAAAAAGTGGTCATTATTTCTAGTGTAAAATCGAATGTAGAATTCCCAAAACGATTTAAAATCGCCAAAACCACCAAAGCTTATAAGTTGATGCCAACTAAATTATTCGAAAACATTGAGTTGCTAACCAAATTTTCCTTTGGTTCATCCATAGTAAAACAACGATTGGCTTTGTATGAAAAATTTCTAGCTGTTAGAGACAAACGCTATTTAGATTGGGCAATAGAGCAAATCATCAACTGGGAACGAACCGAAATTGACAACGAAATTATTCACATTCACGGCGATGCTGATGAAGTTTTTCCACCAAAATATATTAATGAATTTATTCCCGTAAAAGGCGGAACGCATATCATGATTTTGAGCAAATACAAATGGCTGAATGAGAATTTACCTAAAATTTTGTTAGGAGATTAACTTTTTTGGAGCGATTTTTGTAGCTTTACCATTATACGATTACAATTTTTTATTATGAAAAAGACAAATGCACTATTGACAACACTTGGAGTAGTTTTAATCTCTGGAATTTTCGTTTTCGGAATTTCGGGCGATAAAAAAGATAAACTTCTTCACGAAGGAACAGCAATGTATTTCCCAACAACTACTGATTTTGCTGGCGAAACTACGCCATTGCATGTTGTTGACGTTAGGGAACGATTGGATAGAGAACTGCTAATCAATGCCAATCTTCATTCGACTACAACTTTAATTTTAAAAAGAGCTAACAGAGCTTTTCCAGTAATTGAACCAATTCTTCAAAAATATGGCATTCCAGATGATTTCAAATATTTAGCCGTAATCGAAAGCGGCTTGGTCAATGCGGTTTCATCGGCTGGTGCGCGTGGCGTTTGGCAATTTATGCCCGAAACAGCTAAAGAGAAAGGAATGGAAGTTAACGATTTTGTGGACGAACGCTATCATTTAGAAAAATCAACCGAAGCTGCTTGTAAATATTTATTGACTGCCAAAAATAAATTTGGTTCTTGGACAATGGCTGCGGCTTCCTATAACGGCGGAATGAATGGTGTAAATAAAAAAATTGAAGAACAACAAGTTACCAATTATTATGATTTAGCCTTAACCGAAGAAACATCACGTTATGTTTTCAGGATTTTAGCGTTGAAAGAAATTATGAAAAATCCAGGAAAATATGGTTTCAATATTTATCCAACCGATTTGTATTCGCCAATTCCAACCAAAAAAGTCGAAGTTGACAGCACCATTACCGATTTAGCAAGCTTTGCCAAAACACAAGGAATTAACTATAAGATTTTAAAAATCCACAATCCTTGGTTACGCGACAAAAAATTAGTAAATCCAAGTAAAAAGAAATACGAAATCGAAATCCCAACGGAAGGTTATTAGTTTTCAGTCGCAGTTTTCAGTTATTAGTTTGCAAAGAAAACAAAAAAGAGCTTTAGAAAATCTAAAGCTCTTTTTTATACATGTAACTGAATACTGAAAACTGCGACTGAAAACTATATTTTCTTCATTTGCTCTTTCATCATGCTAATCTGATCTTTCAGCATACCTTGCTTATCCAGTTTTTTAGCTTCGTTCAATAAAGCAGTAGCTTCCATTTTGCGTCTTCTGGACATCGCAATTCCGGCTAAGTTCAATTTTGCAACCGCCAAATCCATATCCATATTCAAACCAAGTTCAATCGCTTTCTTAAAAAACTTTTCTGACTGATGTAAATTTGTTTGCGACAACATCAAGCCATTCAAATAATTATAATAACCTTGTTGCTTTCTAACCAAAGCCGTTTCTGGATTTTTAATCTTATCCAACCAATTTTTCGCACCAGGAAAATCTTGCTTTCTCAATTTTAAAAACGCCAATAAAATATACTCATTCTTAAAATAAAGAAAGACAGGAATCAACGATAAAAAGATAAGAAAAATTCCATTTCCAATATTACTTTCAGTAAATTGCCATATCGCTGTGGCAAAAATTAGAACCGCTAAAACGATTTTGATATTTCTGTGAAACATAATTAAAAAATTAGTTTGCAAAGGTAATAAAATCAATTAAAAATATTTTTAAAAAAGTACTTGCCAGAAAAAAAAAGGTTTGTATATTTGCACTCGGTTTTGAAAGAACCGCTTATTAAAAAATAATACACGATTTTAAAGATACAAAGCAATGAGCAAAAGAACGTTTCAACCATCGAAAAGAAAAAGAAGAAATAAACACGGATTTATGGACAGAATGGCTTCTGCAAATGGAAGAAAAGTCCTTGCTCGTCGTAGAGCTAAAGGAAGACATAAGTTGACCGTATCTTCTGAACCAAGACACAAAAAATAATGATTAGAAATTAATCAATATCAAGCCGTTACTTTTATTAGTAGCGGCTTTTTTTTAAACCTGTTCATAAATATTGATAATTTCTTGGAGCTATTTCCCGCTATCCGTTGCAATCTTTTTAATTTTAAAGAAAAATTAAAAAGGATTTCCACTACTATCGGGGCTAAAAACAACAAAGACAATTGCTATTGCTAAACACAATTTCAAAAAACAAACAACACACCAATTAAATAATACAACTATAGAAATCTAAAGATCTAAAAATCTAAGAAGTCTAAAAAATCTAACTACAATGCCAAAAGACAACTCAATCAAATCGGTTTTAATAATTGGTTCAGGACCAATAGTCATCGGACAAGCCTGCGAATTCGACTACGCAGGTTCACAATCAGCACGTTCACTTCGCGAAGAAGGAATTGAAGTAATCCTAATCAATTCCAATCCGGCAACAATTATGACCGATCCATCAATGGCAGATCACGTTTATTTATTGCCATTAACAACCAAATCCATCATCCAAATCCTAAAAGAACATCCACAAATTGACGCTGTTCTTCCAACAATGGGAGGACAAACCGCATTAAATCTTTGCCTTGAAGCCGATGAAAAAGGAATTTGGAAAGATTTTGGTATAAAACTAATTGGAGTTGACATCAACGCCATCAACATCACCGAAGACAGAGAACAATTCAAGCAATTGTTAGAAAAAATAAACGTTCCAACTGCACCAGCCAAAACCGCAACATCATTCTTAAAAGGAAAAGAAATTGCGCAGGAATTTGGTTTTCCATTAGTAATTCGTCCATCGTTTACATTGGGTGGAACTGGAGCAGCTTTTGTACACAAAAAAGAAGATTTTGATGACTTACTAACTCGTGGATTAGAAGCTTCACCAATACATGAAGTCTTGATTGACAAAGCATTATTAGGCTGGAAAGAATACGAATTAGAATTACTTAGAGATAAAAATGATAATGTAGTTATCATCTGTTCCATCGAAAATATGGATCCAATGGGAATTCATACCGGAGATTCAATTACAGTTGCTCCGGCAATGACATTATCCGACACGACATTCCAAAAAATGCGTGATATGGCAATTTTGATGATGCGTTCCATCGGAAATTTTGCTGGCGGTTGTAACGTTCAGTTTGCCGTTTCACCAGATGAAAAAGAAGATATTGTTGCCATAGAAATTAATCCGAGAGTTTCTCGTTCTTCGGCATTGGCATCAAAAGCAACGGGTTATCCAATTGCTAAAATTGCAACTAAATTAGCTTTAGGTTATCACTTAGACGAGCTTCAAAATCAAATTACCAAATCAACTTCGGCATTATTTGAACCAACATTAGATTATGTAATCGTAAAAATTCCACGTTGGAACTTCGATAAATTTGAAGGTTCAGATAGAACTTTGGGATTACAAATGAAATCCGTTGGTGAAGTTATGGGAATTGGTCGTTCTTTTCAAGAAGCCTTACATAAAGCAACACAATCGTTAGAAATTAAACGTAACGGAATTGGCGCTGACGGAAAAGGTTATAAAAATTACGAGCAAATCATCGAAAAACTGACTTTTGCTAGTTGGGATAGAGTTTTTGTGATTTACGATGCGATTGCTATGGGAATTCCATTAAGCAGAATTCATGAAATCACACGAATTGACATGTGGTTTTTGAAGCAATACGAAGAATTATACTTATTAGAAAAAGAAATTTCACAATATAAAGTAGATACTTTACCAAAAGAATTGCTTTTGGAAGCCAAACAAAAAGGTTATGGTGACCGACAAATTGCTCACATGATGGGTTGTTTAGAAAGTCAAGTGTACAAACTTCGTGAAGAAATGAATATCAATCGTGTTTATAAATTGGTTGATACTTGTGCTGCCGAATTTAAAGCAAAAACACCTTATTATTATTCCACTTTTGAAGCCGAAATAGAAACCAATGGTAAAAAATTTGTTTCCAACGAAAGTATTGTTTCCAACAGAAAAAAAGTTATTGTTTTAGGTTCGGGACCAAATCGTATCGGACAAGGAATTGAGTTTGATTATTCTTGTGTTCACGGAGTTTTAGCCGCCAAAGAATGTGGTTACGAAACCATCATGATTAACTGTAATCCTGAAACGGTTTCTACTGATTTTGATACAGCTGATAAATTGTATTTTGAACCTGTTTTTTGGGAACATATTTACGACATCATTCGCCATGAAAAACCAGAAGGTGTAATCGTTCAGCTTGGCGGACAAACCGCTTTGAAACTAGCCGAAAAATTAGACCGATACGGAATTAAAATATTAGGAACTTCGTTTGACGCTTTGGATTTAGCCGAAGACAGAGGTCGTTTTTCAGAACTTTTGGAAGAACTAAATATTCCGTTTCCAAAATTTGGTGTGGCTGAAAATGCAGATCAAGCTTCAGCTTTGGCAGATGTTTTGGACTTTCCTTTATTAGTTCGTCCGTCGTATGTTTTGGGTGGACAAGGCATGAAGATTGTTATTAATAAACAAGAATTGGAAGAACACGTAATTGATTTACTGAAAAATATTCCGGGTAATAAATTGCTGCTTGACCATTATCTTGATGGTGCGATTGAAGCCGAAGCCGATGCTATTTGCGATGGTGAAAATGTGTACATCATCGGAATTATGGAACATATCGAACCATGCGGAATTCACTCAGGTGATAGTAATGCAACTTTGCCACCGTTCAATTTGGGCGAATTTGTGATGCAGCAAATCAAAGATCATACGAAGAAAATTGCATTAGCATTAAAAACGGTTGGATTAATCAATATTCAATTTGCTATCAAAGACGATACAGTTTACATCATCGAGGCCAATCCAAGAGCTTCGAGAACGGTTCCGTTTATTGCCAAAGCATATGGCGAACCGTATGTAAATTATGCAACCAAAGTAATGCTTCGCGAAAATAAAGTAACCGATTTCACTTTTAATCCAAAATTGAATGGTTATGCCATCAAACAACCGGTTTTCTCTTTCAGCAAATTCCCGAATGTAAACAAAGCACTCGGACCGGAAATGAAATCCACAGGAGAAAGTATTTTATTCATAGATGATTTAAAAGACGATCAGTTCTATGAATTGTACAGCAGAAGAAAAATGTATTTGAGTAAATAAATAATCAAAAACTCCCAAGTCTATAAAAGCTTGGGAGTTTTTTATTTTCTTTTAACGTAAATGTGCTTGATATTATTTTTGCCGCTTTCGCGTTCGTCTACTTCAAATTTATTGATACTTTTTATTAAAGACAATAATTTTGGGAAACCATAATTTCGAGAATCGAAATCGGGCTTCTTTTTAAGCATTAGGTTTCCTAAATCACCCAAAAATGCCCAACCGTTTTCATCTTCCAAATCGGTAATGCTATCAGCAAAAAGCTTGATGATTTTTGGATCAATTTTGCTCAATGGAGTATTTTCTTGTTTGACCTTTTTTGACGATTTTTTATTGCTGTTTTCGGTTGTTATTTCAATTTCGTTTTTCTTTAAAATTTCGATATAAATAAACTTATCACAAGCTGTAATAAATGGCGTAAGTGTTTTCTTTTCGCCAATTCCAATTACTTTCATGCCAGCTTCTCTAAGTCTTGTAGCTAATCTGGTAAAATCAGAATCGCTAGAAACGATACAAAAACCATCAACTTTTCCTGTATATAGAATATCCATTGCATCGATAATTAATGCGCTATCACTTGCATTTTTCCCTGTCGAATAGCTATATTGCTGAATAGGTGTAATGGCATTTTCCAACAACACATTTTTCCATCCGGAAACGGTTGGTTTTGTCCAATCGGCGTAAATCCTTTTGAATGTTGGTGTTCCGTATTTGGCAATTTCCTCAAACATTTCTTTGACATTGGCGTAAGGAACATTGTCAGCATCAATTAGTACAGCGAGTTTAAGATCTTTAGATATTTCCATAGATTTGGTTTTTTTGAAAAAAAAGAAAACCAAAGGTAGTTATTATTTTTTCATTTCTTCTTCTTCCAAATCACTCAAATGATGACGCAAAGCCGTTACGGAAATGCTTATTTCCCAAAAAGAAATTCCTAACGAAGTTAAAAGACAAAGCAAACTGACTGCGAAAAGATAAATTCCTGCGGTTTGTTGTCCTAAAAAAAGTAATAACATCGCAAATACCGAAAGAAACAAACACAAAACACCAAAAAGTTGCATGTATCGAATTAATGATAATCTTAGATTTAAGTTTCTAATTTGTAGCAAAATACTTTTCGTGTGTTTTTCATCATAATGGGTTTTCAAACTGCGAACGATTTGTGCAATCGTCAAAAATCTATTTGTATAAGCTAATAAAATCAGCGATGTTGCAGAGAAAAGTAATGCCGGAGTTTCTATGGATAATGTCATGATTTTCTATACTTTATAAGTACTATTTCAAATTTACAAAAAAACCTGCAAGTTCTCACTCACAGGTTTTAAGTATAATTTTATTTTAAAATTACTTCTGTTTAAAAGCTTTCACACCAGGAAAATAAGCAGTATCGCCAAGTTCTTCCTCTATACGAAGCAATTGATTGTACTTTGCCATACGATCCGAACGCGAAGCCGAACCCGTTTTAATTTGTCCGCAGTTCAAAGCAACCGCTAAATCAGCAATCGTATTATCTTCAGTTTCTCCTGAACGGTGCGACATTACCGAAGTATAACCAGCATTATGCGCCATATTTACAGCAGCAATCGTTTCAGTCAAAGTTCCAATTTGGTTCACTTTAACCAAAATTGAATTAGCAATTCCTTTTTCAATTCCAGTAGAAAGACGCTCAACATTAGTTACAAATAAATCATCTCCAACTAATTGTACTTTATCGCCAACCAATTCAGTTAAATATTTCCAACCTTCCCAATCGTCTTCATACATTCCGTCTTCAATAGAAATAATTGGATAATTAGCAGCCAAAGAAGCTAAATATTCTGCTTGTTCTTTTGACGATCTCACTTTTCCTGTTTCACCTTCAAATTTTGTGTAGTCATATTTTCCGTCAACATAAAACTCCGAAGCTGCGCAGTCTAAAGCAATCATAATTTCGTCTCCAAATTTATATCCTGCATTTTCAACCGCTTTTTTAATGGTATCAAGCGCATCTTCGGTTCCGCCAGCCAAGTTTGGAGCAAAACCACCTTCGTCACCAACTGCTGTAGAAAGATGTCTATCGTGTAAAACTTTTTTCAAATTATGGAAAATCTCAGTTCCCATTTGCATTGCGTGCGTAAAAGAAGTTGCTTTTACTGGCATAATCATGAATTCTTGAAACGCAATTGGCGCATCAGAATGCGAACCACCATTAATGATATTCATCATTGGAACTGGCAATGTATTAGCCGAAACGCCACCAATATATCGGTATAATGGTAAACCAAGTTCGTTAGCAGCAGCTTTTGCAGCAGCCAAAGAAACACCAAGAATTGCATTTGCACCAAGATTTCCTTTGTTAGCCGTTCCGTCTAAATCAATCATGATTTTATCGATAAGATTTTGTTCAAAAACAGAAACTCCCATCAACTCCGCAGCAATTTTAGTATTTACATTTTCAACCGCTTTCAAAACGCCTTTACCCATAAATGCTTTTCCGCCATCGCGCAATTCAACCGCTTCGTGTTCGCCAGTTGAAGCTCCACTTGGAACAGCAGCACGACCAAGAACGCCGTTTTCAGTTACAACATCAACTTCAATAGTAGGATTTCCTCTTGAATCCAAAATTTGTCTTGCATGTACTTTGATAATAATGCTCATATTTTATGATATTAGATTTTTATGGTTTGTTTTAAGAATAATTACAAATATATTCTATCTTTTTTTATCAATTTCACAATTTTAACTAATGTTATTAACGCAAACGTTTTAGTGTAATTCAGTTTTTATGAAGCGAATGGCTTGGTTAGTTTCAGTAATCCTTTTTCCCGCTTTCCGTTACAATCTGTCATTGCGAGGAACGAAGCAATCTTATCAAATATTTGGAATGCAATGACAGGATTTTCACTACAATCGGGGCTAAAAAGTTTTCCTTAAACCGTTTGTAAACTTTTGGCTTTTTTGATATTGGCAACAAACTCATCAAAAAGATACGATGAATCATGTGGACCAGGACTTGCCTCAGGATGATATTGCACCGAGAAACACGACTTCGATTTCATTCGCATTCCAGCAACGGTATTATCATTCAAATGATAATGTGTAATTTCTAAATCAGAATGGTTTTCAAGTTCATCTCTATTCACCGCAAAACCGTGATTTTGAGATGTGATTTCACCTTTACCAGTTAAAACATTCATCACTGGATGATTAATTCCGCGATGACCGTTAAACATTTTATAAGTCGAAATTCCGTTTGCCAAACCAATAATTTGATGACCAAGACAAATTCCAAAAACAGGTTTATCAGAATTGATGATTTGCTTTGCTACATTAATTACACCTTCCAAAGGTTCAGGATCGCCTGGACCATTTGACAAGAAATAACCATCAGGATTAAACGATTGTAATTCTTCAAAAGTTGCATTGTATGGAAAGACTTTGATGTAACAATCTCTTTTAGCAAGGTTTCTCAAGATATTTCTTTTGATACCCAAATCCAATGCCGAGATTTTATAAGTAGCATTTTCATCACCAAAAAAGTAAGGTTCGGTAACCGAAACGGTTGATGCTAATTCCAAACCTTTCATATCTGGAACTTTGGCTAGTAATTCTTTCAACTCTTCTACCGAAGTTCCATCGGTGCAAATAACAGCGTTTTGCGCACCATTATCGCGAATATAACTTACTAAAGCACGAGTATCAACATCAGAAATACAGATTAGGTTTTGCTTTTCGAAATAGTCATACAAGTTACTTTCTGAATCTGGTCGTGAATGGTTAAAACTAAAGTTTTTACAAACCAATCCTGAAATCATAATTTTTTCTGATTCTACTTCTTCGGCGTTAACTCCGTAGTTTCCAATATGTGGATTTGTTGTTACCATGATTTGTCCAAAATAGGATGGATCGGTAAAGATTTCTTGGTAACCTGTCATTCCGGTATTGAAGCAAACTTCTCCAAAGGTTTTTCCTGAAATTCCAATTGATTTTCCGTAAAAAATGGTTCCATCAGCTAGTAGTAGTAGTGCTTGTGGTCGTGTTGTGTATTTCATTAGTTGTAGTTATTTTTTCAAAGATCAAATGCAGTCGCTTCGCTCGTGTCATTTGTTGTAGTTATGTTGTTGTTTTGCAAAGTTATTTTATTAACTCAGAATTTGCAATTTTTTGAGTTCTGTTTTGTAAAAAGTTTATAAACATTCCTTTTGTTTCCAATTTAGCCCCGATTGTAGTGGAAATCCTTGCCATTTTAAGGCAAGATTGTAACGAAAAGCGGGAAAATGGTTTACTGGTATTTCCTGAACTTTCGCTCCAAAAAAAAGTCCTCATTGTAGAGAACTTTTGATTTTTTCTTATCTGATTAAGCTGAAATGCCCTTTTTTAATGGTTTGTTTGCCTTGAAGATCTACCAATGTTACTGTGTACCAATAATCTGTAGCTGGTAGTTTTCGGTCGTTTTTAACTCCTGACCAGCCAAATTGATTTTGTTGCATATCCATTTTGTATAAAATTGTTCCATATCGATCGTATATTACGATTTCTGCGCTTGAATAAAATTTTCTAGTCAGTCCTTTAATTTTCCAATAGTCGTTAACTCCATCTTCATTTGGAGAGAAAAATTTTGGTATGTTCATTAGATAAACTTCTGTGGTAATCATTTTTTCGCAATTATTGATGTCTTTTACATAAACCGTATGAATCCCTGCTCCAACACCGATAAAATTGTACGAATTTCCTGAACCATAATAGTTTGATCCATCTAATGAGAATTCATAAATACTGTTTCCGCTCACAGTTACAGAAACTTCACCATCGTTTGCTTTTACATTGACAAACTCAGGTATCGTCACTTTTGTAACGCTAAATGTTTTTGATGCCGAACAAGTTAAGCCATTTTCTAGTTTAGTTACTGTTATTGAGTAATTACCTTCTTGAATGGGTTGATAAAATCTTTGTGTTGAAACGATATTTCCACCTTGATTTTTCCATGCCCAAGAAGTCATTCCGCTTGTTCCATCCAGAATTATTGGCGGTTGCATACTTGGATCACAAATTGTGTAATGGCTATCAATATTCAAATTTATGTTTGAATTTACAACTGCATTGAAAGGCATAACACCAAAACAATTGTGGCTTTCATCTTCAATTCTTACCCAAATAATGGTTGTTGGCGAAATAAAATATCGTTCTAATGGATTAATTTTTGTTTGAGCGTCAACTAAGTTTGCATAAAATGTTATGGTGAAATCGGCTGGAATTCCTAGTTCATTTCTAACATCTGTTTCTTTAAATCCCATATTGAATTGTCCTTGAGAATTATTTTCAATGGCATCTGAATTTTCGCAAACATACATTGTTCGTATTGGTAATGTATTGGCTTGATAGTTCTCAATAAAAAAATTGGTTATTGTTACGCATCCTTTTGAGCTAACAATTTTTACAAAAATTTCTTCAGGATTTGTTTGATTGGTGTAATGAAGATAATCTTGAATTTGATTACTATCGTTATTAGCATCATTTAAACTATGGTAAAATGTATAAGTGTAATCAGAATCTACATCATCAGCATAATCTTTTATGTTTTCAAGATTGAAAACGGAAAAATTATCTCCATCTGTATCACATTGAGAAAGAGTTTGGTTTGGAGGTAAATCAGGTAACGGATAAGCCACAACATCTTTGTATAATGTAACTGCTTGATTATTATCCATAACAATCCTAGCTTTTACTTTATGCTTTCCTGGAGTACTAAAAAGATGTGTCGGATTAAAATCTGTTGATGTTGTTCCGTCTCCAAAATCCCATAACACAGAAAGAATTGGTCTGTAAGCATCCAATTCAAAACTAAAGGCTACATCAACACAATCGTCTTTTGACGGTATAATTCTACTTCTCAAGTAAGAAGCAACAAAATGTGGTAAACCTCTAGTTGAAGCGACATTTTCAAATTGAATATTAGCTGGTCTATAATTGCATTCAGCACCAATATTTTCTGGATTATTTATTACACCTAAATGACCTGTTGGACTGGATAAATTACCTTGTGCAATATATATCTTACCATTTCGAGCCAATTGTATTGAACCAGGATTTGAAATAGGTATTAAATAATAATCAACAGGTTCCATTCCACCTAAATTCCTATAAGGAAACTGCACTATATAATTTCCACCTGTGTAATAAAAAATTTTTGAATCTTGCGAAAACTCGATTCCATATGGATTCAAAAAAATACCAAAAGCGGGAATTGTTGGGAGTGTAAAATAAAGTTGAAAATTAATTAAATCATTATCATACTGATAAAAATAAACTTTTTGATTAGCACTGTCTGCAAAGGCTAAGTAACTACCATCAGGTGAAAACTTCATTGCACCAAGTCTACCTAAATTTTCATCTATATCCCTTTTTACAGGAGTTGTGTCAACACCACTTGGAGTTACATTAAAAATTCTAAAAATAAATTCCCCATCAGGTACAATATAACCAAATACGGGATCAGGCTTTGTTATAGAGACTACTCGTATTGAGTCACTCTCTGGATGATGAATAGCAGCAATTCTTGAAGTCGAATTAATTTCAGCAATTCGAATGTCTTTATTTTCTGTGATGTAACCTAAAGGGTTTTGAGCATCAAACTTAACTTCTGAATAATAAACTCCGGGCAGAAAATAAATCGGATTTGTTTGAGTATTTTCTCTTGTATAAAAAATATAGTATGTTGAATAGTCATTGGGTTTTGGAACAATAATTGCCGACTGAATACCATCTATTTCACCTGACAATCCTTCACCATTTGTCATTATCTGATGATTTCTGTTCCATACAGTTTGCCCGTTAGTATAAAACATTAGATCACCTTCATCATCAGAAATACTACTACAGCCAGCTGGAGTAACCATGCTACTATCTTCTAAAATAGCAACTTCGCCAATACCAAAATCTATTCCTCCATTTTTTCCAAAATACCAATGATCAGTTTCATTTTGAGAGAAACCAACAAAAGACATAAAAAAAACAATTATGAATAGATTATATCTCTGGCGATAAATTAAAAAGTTGGTATACATGAACATTTATTAAATAGCACGTTTTTATCTAACCTTAAATCAACAAGTTAAAAAACATATTAATTAGGCAATATAAAAAATAAATATGAGAGAAATAGAAGATTGAACTATTTTAACAACTTTTTAAATGCTAAAAGTTAACAATAAAAAGTTTGAAATAAAAAATGTAAGAAATAAAAAAGGATAAACAAAAATTTGTTTATCCTTTAAATTTATGAATAGGTATTCATTATTCTGCACTTGGAGTTTCTTCTGAAGCGGTTTCTGGAGCTGATGGTGCTGGAGTTTCAGCAGCTGGAGCAGTTGTTTCTGCTTTTTTGCTTTTTCCACCACGACGGCTTTTCGATTTTTTCTCTTCTTTTTTACCTCCGTTGTATAGTTCGTTGAAATCAACTAACTCAATCATTGCCATATCAGCGTTATCACCAAGACGGTTTCCTAACTTGATGATACGAGTATAACCTCCTGGACGATCACCAACTTTTGCCGCTACTTCTCTAAAAAGTTCTGTAACTGCATATTTGTTACGTAAGTAAGCGAAAACAATACGACGGTTGTGTGTAGTATCTTCTTTTGACTTTGTAACTAGCGGTTCAACGAATTGTTTTAGCGCTTTTGCTTTAGCAACAGTTGTGTTAATACGTTTGTGTTCGATAAGTGAACAAGCCATATTAGCTAACATAGATTTTCTATGTCCAGTCTGTCTGCTTAAATGATTTACTTTTTTTCCGTGTCTCATGACGTTCTTTTTTAACCTTCATCTTGCTTCAATCCGCTAACCGGAGCGCAAAATATGAAGTAATTTATTCTTTATCTAATTTATATTTTCCTAAATCCATTCCGAAAGTTAGATTTTTATTGGCTACTAATTCGTCTAACTCTGTTAGTGATTTTTTACCAAAATTACGGAATTTCATAAGGTCATTTTTGTTGAAAGATACAAGATCTCCAAGTGTATCAACTTCGGCTGCTTTTAAACAGTTTAAAGCTCTTACTGATAAGTCCATGTCAACAAGTTTAGTTTTTAACAACTGACGCATGTGTAATGATTCTTCATCGTAAGATTCTGTTTGAGCAATTTCATCAGCTTCTAAAGTAATTCTCTCATCTGAGAATAACATAAAGTGGTGAATTAGAACTTTGGCAGCTTCTGTTAAAGCATCTTTTGGATTGATTGAACCATCAGTTTTGATTTCGAAAACTAATTTTTCATAATCTGTTTTTTGCTCAACACGGAAATTTTCAATAGCATATTTTACATTTTTTACTGGTGTAAAAATTGAGTCTGTAAATATAGTACCAATTGCTGCGTTTTGTTTTTTGTTTTCCTCTGCAGGAACATAACCACGACCTTTTTCGATAGTTAATTCCATGTTTAGGTTAACTTTACTATCAAGATTACAGATTACTAATTCTGGATTCAACACTTGAAAACCAGAGATGAATTTTTGAAAATCACCAGCAGTAATTTGATCTTTTCCTGAGATTGAGATAGAAACTGTTTCGTTATCTACATCTTCAATTTGACGTTTGAAACGTACTTGTTTAAGATTAAGGATAATTTCAGTAACATCTTCAACAACTCCTGAAATAGTAGAGAATTCATGCTCAACACCTTCGATACGAACCGAAGTGATTGCATAACCTTCTAGGGCAGAAAGTAAAACTCTTCTAAGTGCATTACCAACTGTCAATCCGTAACCAGGTTCTAAAGGTCTGAATTCAAACTTACCTTCAAAATCGGTTGAATCGATCATGATAACTTTATCGGGCTTCTGAAAATTAAATATTGCCATAATTTAGACTGATGTCAATTATTATTTGTTGTACAACTCAACGATTAATTGTTCTTTGATGTTTTCTGGAATTTGCAATCTTGCAGGAACTGAAACAAAAGTTCCTTCTTTTGTATCGTTATTCCAAGTAATCCACTCATAAACATGAGAAGAATTAGCTAATGAACGCTCGATAGCTTCAACTGATTTAGATTTTTCACGAACAGCAACTTTATCACCTGCTTTTAAGTGGTATGATGGAATGTTTACTAACTCTCCATTAACCGTAATGTGTCTGTGAGAAACGATTTGTCTTGCAGCTCTTCTTGAAGATGCAATACCCATTCTGTAAACTACGTTATCTAAACGTGCTTCACATAATTGTAAAAGGATTTCACCTGTTACACCTTTAGAAGCTGATGCTTTTTCAAATAGGTTTCTGAATTGTTTTTCCAAAATACCATAAGTGTATTTTGCTTTTTGCTTTTCCATTAACTGAACAGCATATTCAGATTTTTTACCTCTTTTTTTAGCCAACCCATGTTGTCCTGGAGGATAATTTCTTTTTTCGAAGGCTTTGTCTTCTCCGAATATTGCTTCGCCAAATTTACGAGCAATTTTTGTACTTGGACCAGTATATCTTGCCATTTTAAATTGTTTTTAGATAGAGATTATGAATTCAGGTCAAATCCTTCGATAATCTGATTTCTATCTTTTGTTATACTTGAAAAATATTATAAAGATGCTGAAATTAATTCAGCATTCATTATACTCTACGTCTTTTAGGAGGACGACATCCGTTGTGTGGCATTGGAGTAACGTCAATGATTTCTGTTACTTCAATTCCTGAATTATGAATAGATCTGATAGCAGACTCACGTCCGTTACCTGGTCCTTTTACATAAACTTTTACTTTTTTAAGACCAGCTTCTAAAGCAACTTTTCCACAATCTTCTGCTGCCATTTGAGCTGCGTATGGAGTGTTCTTTTTAGAACCTCTAAAGCCCATTTTTCCAGCTGAAGACCAAGAGATAACTTCACCTTTTTTGTTAGTCAAAGAAATGATGATGTTATTGAAGGTTGCATTAATATGAGCTTCACCCGTTGATTCAACGATAACTTTACGTTTTTTTGCAGTCGTTTTAGCCATACTATTTATTATTTAGTTGCTTTTTTCTTGTTAGCAACAGTTTTTCTTTTACCTTTTCTTGTTCTAGAGTTGTTTTTAGTTCTTTGTCCTCTTAATGGAAGACCAGCTCTGTGACGAATTCCTCTATAACATCCAATGTCCATTAAACGTTTGATGTGTAATGAAACTTCTGAACGAAGCTCACCTTCAATTTTGTAGTATGATACCGCATCACGAATTGCTCCGATTTCGTCATCATTCCAATCTTGAACTTTTTTATCTTGGCTAACTTGAGCTTTTTCTAAAATCTCAATTGCTCTACTTTTACCAATTCCGAAGATATAGGTTAAAGCGATAACTCCTCTTTTGTTTTTTGGGATATCTACCCCTGCTATTCTTGCCATAACTATCCTTGTCTTTGTTTAAATCTAGGATTCTTTTTATTAATCACGTACAATCTTCCTTTGCGACGCACGATAATGCACTCGGCACTTCTTTTTTTAACTGATGCTCTTACTTTCATATTAGTAGCTTTAGTATCTATAAGTAATTCTTGCTTTTGACAAATCGTAAGGACTCATTTCTAATTTCACTTTATCACCAGGTAATAACTTGATGTAATGCATTCGCATTTTTCCGGAAATATGAGCAATTACAATATGTCCATTTTCTAATTCTACACGGAACATAGCATTTGACAATGCTTCAATTATTGATCCGTCTTGTTCTATTGCTGATTGTTTTGCCATAAAAAATTAAGCTACTGCTTTTCTATTTTTACCACTTTTCATCAATCCATCATAGTGTTTATTCAATAAATAAGAATTTATTTGTTGAATAGTATCGATAGCAACACCAACCATAATGATTAGCGAAGTACCTCCATAGAACATTGCCCAAGATTGTTGTACATCTAAGCTTACTACTATAGCTGGGAACACAGCAATTAAAGCAAGAAATAATGCACCAGGGAATGTTATTAATGACATAATTCTATCAAGAAAATCTGATGTTTCAACACCTGGCTTTACACCAGGAATAAATCCACCGCTTCTCTTTAAATCATCGGCCATTTTGTTTGTTGGTACTGTAATTGCTGTATAGAAATAAGTAAATATTAATATTAACAATGCAAATACAAAATTGTACCAAAAACCAAACATATTACTAAACTCTCCTGCTATAGACTGAGAAGTTTCAGATTTTGAAAGACCAGCTAAAGCTGCAGGAATAAACATAATTGCTTGAGCAAAAATGATTGGCATTACTCCTGATGCGTTTAATTTTAATGGAATCCATTGTCTGTTTCCACCTAACATATCTTGTTCAAAATCTCCTGCTGTAGTACGACGAGCATACTGTACAGGAATTTTTCTAACAGCCATTACTAAAAGTACACAAGCAATTATTACTAATAGCCATACCACTATTTCAAAAACAAGAAGCATTGGACCACCATTATTGTTAGTTACTTTAGATGTAAACTCCTGAAGTAAAGCTTGAGGAAGTCTTGCTAAAATACCAACCATAATTAAAAGTGAAATACCGTTTCCAATACCTTTATCAGTAATTTTTTCTCCTAACCACATGGCAAAAATTGTACCTGTAGTAAGAATTAAAACAGATGAGAATAAGAATGAAAAAGAATCAAAACCTAAAAGGAATGCACTACTAGGTAAAGTTCTGTATAAGTTATAGATATAACCTGGACCTTGAACTAAAGTAATTGCGATTGTTAACCATCTAGTGATTTGATTTATCTTTTTTCTTCCGCTTTCACCATCTTTCTGAAGCTTTTGTAGGTATGGAATAGCAATACCCATTAATTGTACTACAATTGAAGCCGAGATGTAAGGCATAATTCCTAAAGCAAATACTGACGCTTTTGAAAAAGCTCCACCAGTAAACATATCTAGTATTGATCCAATACCTTGTTCTGTTTGTCCTGCTAAGCTATTCAATTGAGTCGCATCAATACCTGGTAAAGTAACATGTGCTCCAAATCGGTAAACTAATAACAAACCTAATGTAATTAGAATTCTGTTTTTTAGTTCTTCTATTTTCCAAACATTATTTAATGATTCAAAAAACTTCTTCATTGTTTATACAATTATAATGTTACAACTTCTCCTCCAGCAGCTTCGATAGCAGCTTTTGCAGTAGCAGTAAATTTATGAGCGGTTACTTTTAATTTTGCTTTTAACTCTCCTCTTCCTAATATTTTAACAACTTCATTTTTAGTAGCTAATCTATTTTCTACTAAAACAGTAAAATCTACTGTATCTGTTACTAAACCATTATCTACTAATGCTTGTAAAGTATCAAGATTTACACCTTGGTACTCAAC
This sequence comes from Flavobacterium solisilvae, assembly GCF_012911605.1. Taxonomy (GTDB): domain Bacteria; phylum Bacteroidota; class Bacteroidia; order Flavobacteriales; family Flavobacteriaceae; genus Flavobacterium; species Flavobacterium solisilvae. The sequence goes on from NZ_JAAMPT010000201.1 coordinate 68,439, forward strand.
ACGATTAATATTTTTAAAACCAAACTTAGGCACACGTCTTTGAAGTGGCATTTGACCTCCTTCAAAACCAATCTTTTTAGAATAACCAGAACGAGATTTTGCTCCTTTGTGACCACGTGCAGCAGTACCACCTTTTCCAGAACCTTCTCCTCTACCTACTCTTTTATTTTGATTGTGTGTTGAACCTTCAGCTGGTTGCAAGTTACTTAAATTCATAACTATAATTTGTTATTTAGTTTCTTCTACAGAAACCAAGTGTTTAACTTTATTTACCATTCCAAGGATAGCAGGATTTGAATCATGCTCAACAACTTGTCCTAATCTTTTAAGCCCAAGAGCTACTAAAGTTTTCTTTTGTGTCAACGGACAGTTGATTTGACTTCTTACTTGTTTTACTAATATCTTTGCCATAATTTCCTTGAATTAACCTTTAAATACTTTTTCTAAAGAAATACCTCTTTGTTTTGCAACAGTGTAAGCACTTCTCATTTGTAATAAAGCATCAAAAGTAGCTTTAACCACATTGTGAGGATTTGATGAACCTTGAGATTTTGATAATACATCATGAATACCAACTGATTCAAGTACTGCACGAACAGCACCACCAGCAATAACTCCTGTACCATGAGACGCAGGCATTAAATATACCGCTGCTCCACCAAATTTACCTTTTTGTTCGTGAGGCACTGATTGACCACTTAAAGGAATTCTAACTAAATTCTTTTTTGCATCTTCAACTGCTTTTGCAATTGCTTCAGATACGTCTTTAGATTTTCCTAATCCGTGACCTACAACACCATTTTCATCACCTACAACAACAATAGCAGAAAAGCCAAAAGCTCTACCTCCTTTAGTTACTTTGGTAACACGATTTACACTTACCAAACGATCTTTTAATTCAAGACCGCTAGGTTTTACTAATTCTACATTTTTGTATTTAGACATAATATATTAGAATTTAAGTCCAGCGGCTCTAGCGCCTTCTGCTAATGATTTAATACGACCGTGGTATAAATAACCTCCTCTATCAAAAGTCACTGTATCAATACCAGCTTTTAAAGCTTTTTCTGCTGCTAGTTTTCCAACTGCTGCAGCAACTTCAACGTTTGTACCTTTGTTATCTATTCCTTTATCTCTCGATGAAGCTGCTAATAAAGTAACTCCGTTCACATCATCAATTAGTTGTGCATAGATTTCTTTATTACTTCTGAATACAGATAATCTTGGTTTAGCAGCAGTACCGCTAACAATCTTTCTGATTCTGAATTTAATTCTTTGTCTTCTTTCAGTTTTTGTTAATGACATAATGCTAATTTTTACGCTGATTTACCTGCTTTTCTTCTTAATACTTCACCAACAAACTTAACTCCTTTTCCTTTGTAAGGTTCTGGTTTACGGAAACCTCTGATTTTTGCAGCGATTTGACCGATTAATTGTTTGTCATGAGAAGTTAACTTCACGATTGGATTTTTTCCTTTTTCTGAAATTGTCTCTAATTTTACTTCTGGAGCAACTTCTAAAATGATATTATGAGAAAAACCTAATGCTAAGTCTAATTTTTGACCTTGATTTGAAGCTCTATAACCAACTCCAACCAATTCTAATTCTTTTGTAAAACCTTCAGATACACCTACAATCATATTATTGATTAAAGATCTGTATAATCCGTGTTTTGCTCTTTGTTCTTTATTATCAGAAGATCTTTCAACTGTTAATTGACCTTCTTCAACTTTAATAGTTACATCTGAGTAATCTTGTGAAAGTTGACCTAATTTTCCTTTTACAGTAACTGTATTTTCGTTAACTTCAACAGTTACACCTGCAGGAATTGAAATTGGATTTTTACCTATTCTTGACATTGTTTAACTGTTTATTAGTATACGTAACAAATTACTTCTCCACCAACATTTAATTGCTTAGCTTGTTTCCCAGTCATAAGACCTTTTGAAGTTGAAACAATAGCAATCCCTAATCCGTTAAGGATTCTAGGCAATTTAGCAGCACCTGCGTATTTACGTAAACCTGGTTTACTAATTCTTTGGATATCTCTAATTACTGGCTCTTTTGTATCTTTATCATACTTCAAAGCAATCTTGATGGTACCTTGAACAGTGGTATCATCAAATTTGTAACTAAGGATATATCCTTGATCAAATAAAATTTTTGTGATTTCTTTTTTTAAGTTAGAGGCTGGAATCTCAACCACTTTGTGGTTTGCCATCACTGCATTTCTAACTCTCGTAAGATAATCTGCAATTGGATCTGTATACATATGTATAAATTTGCGGTTATGGTTTTCAAAAAGTACTCACTAAATGAACCTTTAACCAGTTAAATTATTTTTTGGTTTGCAAAAGTAATAACTTTTTGCGAGATTACCAAGAAGCTTTTTTTACTCCTGGTATTAAACCTTGATTAGCCATTTCACGGAATGTTACACGTGAAATACCGAATTGACGCATATAACCTCTTGGTCTTCCTGTTAATTTGCAACGATTGTGCATACGAACTGGTGAAGCATTTTTTGGTAATTTTTGTAACCCTTCGTAATCTCCAGCTTCTAATAAAGCTTTTCTTTTCTCAGCGTACTTAGCTACCGTTTTAGCTCTTTTAACCTCACGGGCTTTCATTGATTCTTTAGCCATGTCTTAATTCTTTTTAAAAGGTAAACCTAATTCAGCCAATAATGACTTTGCTTCTTTGTCAGTGTTTGCAGAAGTTACAAATGTAATATCCAAACCTGAGATTTTGTTTACTTTGTCAATATCAATTTCTGGGAAAATGATTTGTTCAGTAACTCCAAGGTTGTAATTACCTCTTCCGTCGAAACCAGTTGCTTTGATACCATTAAAATCTCTTACACGTGGTAAAGATGAAGTAATAAGTCTATCTAAAAACTCATACATTCTTTCGCCTCTAAGAGTAACTTTTGCACCAATTGGCATACCTTTTCTCAATTTGAAAGACGCAACGTCTTTCTTAGAAATAGTAGCCACTGCTTTTTGTCCAGTAACTTTAGTTAACTCATCAACTGCATAGTCAACTAGTTTTTTATCAGAAACTGCTGCTCCAACTCCACGGCTTAAAACGATTTTTTCCAATTTTGGAACTTGCATTACGTTTTTATATCCGAATTCTTCTTTAAGGGCAGCAATTACTCTGTCCTTATATTCTTGTTTAAGTCTAGGTGTATATGCCATAACTATAATACTTGATTAGATTTTTTTGAAAATCTCACTTTCTTATCTCCTTCTGTTTTGATTCCAACTTTAGTTGCCTTTTTAGATTTTGGATCTATCAAAGCTAAGTTTGAAATATGAATTGGAGCTTCTTTCTTAACAATTCCTCCTTGAGGGTTTTTTGCACTTGGTTTTGTATGTTTTGAAACCATGTTCACACCTTCAACGATTGCTTTGTTTTTTTCACGGTCAACACTAACAACTTTACCTTCAGCACCTTTGTGGTCACCTGCGATAACTGTTACAATGTCTCCTGATTTTATTTTTAGCTTTATCATCTTACTAACGAATTAAAGCACTTCTGGTGCTAATGATACAATTTTCATGAATTGTTTTTCACGAAGTTCTCTTGCAACCGGACCAAAAACACGAGTTCCTCTCATTTCTCCTGCTGCGTTCAAAAGAACACACGCATTGTCATCGAAACGGATATAAGAACCATCAGCTCTTCTCACTTCTTTTTTGGTACGTACAACAACTGCAGTAGAAACAGCACCTTTTTTAACGTTACCGTTTGGTGTTGCATCTTTAATTGATACTACAATTTTATCTCCAACAGAGGCATAACGACGTTTCGTTCCTCCTAAAACACGGATAGTCAAAACTTCTTTTGCTCCTGTGTTATCTGCTACTTTTAATCTCGATTCTTGTTGTACCATAATTACTTAGCTCTTTCAATGATTTCAACTAATCTCCAACATTTTGTTTTTGATAAAGGTCGTGTTTCCATGATCTTTACTGTATCTCCAATGTTACAGTCATTTTTTTCGTCGTGTGCATGATACTTTTTAGTTTTCAACACGAACTTACCATATAATGGGTGTTTTACTCTTCTTTCTTCAGCAACAACAATAGATTTATCCATTTTGTTAGAAGTAACAACACCTATTCTTTCTTTTCTTAAATTTCTTTTTTCCATCTTTTCAGCTAGCATACAATTATTGTAACTCTCTTTTAGTTAGCTCAGTTGCTACTCTAGCAACAGCTCTTCTTGCACCTCTAATTTGAAGTGGGTTAGCGATTGGAGAAATAGCATGGGCAGATGTTAAATCTTGGTATGCTTTTCTCAACTCAGCAAGTTTTACTTGTAACTCAGCTGTAGATAGACCGATAATTTCTGATTGTTTCATAATAATTTTTTTGATTATGCTTCGAAATCTCTAGCAACTACAAACTTAGTTTTTACTGGAAGTTTTTGTGCTGCTAAACGCAAAGCTTCTTTAGCAACAGAAAGTGGAACTCCACCAACTTCAAACATGATTTTTCCTGGTTTAACAACAGCAGCCCAATATTCAACGGCTCCTTTTCCTTTACCCATACGTACCTCTAGAGGTTTTTTGGTAATTGGTTTATCTGGGAAAATTTTAATCCATAATTGTCCTTCTCTTTTCATAAAACGAGTTGCAGCAATACGTGCAGCTTCGATTTGACGTGAAGTTAAGAACATTCCGGTTTCATGTACTGATTTAATTCCAAACATTCCATTAGAAAGTTCGTGTCCTCTTTGAGAAACGCCCTTCATTCTACCTTTCTGTACCTTACGGTATTTTGTTCTTTTAGGCTGTAACATTTTTCTTTAGTTTAAAAATTACTTTCTTTTACGTGCATCTGGTTTACCACCTTTGTTATAAGGCTTTCTATCTCCTTTTGAAGAATCGCCACCTTTTCCACCAGAAGCTTGTTTTTTATCCATTCCAACTAGTGGAGATAAATCACGTTTTCCGTAAACCTCACCTTTCATGATCCATACTTTGATACCCATTCTACCATAAGTAGTGTGAGCTTCACCAAGAGCATAATCAATATCGGCTCTGAAAGTTGATAGAGGAATTCTTCCTTCTTTGAACATTTCTGAACGTGCCATTTCAGCTCCATTCAAACGACCAGAAATCATTACTTTGATACCTTCTGCATTCATACGCATTGCTGCTGCGATAGCCATTTTAATAGCTCTTCTGTATGAAATACGGCTTTCAATTTGACGAGCGATACTAGTCGCAACTAGATAAGCATCAAGCTCAGGTCTTTTGATTTCAAAGATATTGATTTGAACCTCTTTGTCAGTAATTTTCTTAAGTTCTTCTTTTAACTTGTCTACCTCTTGTCCGCCTTTCCCGATAATAATACCTGGTCTTGCAGTAGTGATAGTAACGGTTACAAGTTTTAAAGTTCTCTCGATGATTACTTTTGATACACTAGCTTTTGATAAACGAGCGTGGATATACTTTCTGATTTTATAATCTTCGGCAATTTTATCACCGTAATCATTTCCACCATACCAGTTTGAATCCCATCCTCTGATGATCCCAAGTCTGTTTCCAATTGGATTTGTCTTTTGTCCCATCTTTATTAATTGCTTTGTGTGTTATCTAATTGTCCTAATACGATTGTTACGTGATTAGAACGTTTTCTAATTCTGTGTGCTCTTCCTTGTGGAGCTGGACGAAGTCTTTTCAACATCATTCCACCATCTACAGTGATTGTTTTAACAAATAAGCCTGCTTCAGCTACATTTCCTTCTGCATTTTTCTGCTCCCAATTGTTGATTGCAGATAACAAAAGTTTTTCTAACTTTCTTGAAGCTTCTTTTGAGCTAAATCTTAATATATTTAAAGCTCTTTCCACTTTTTGACCTCTTACCAAGTCTGCTACTAAGCGCATTTTTCTAGGTGAAGTAGGGCAATTGTTTAATTTAGCAAATGCTATAGACTTGTTAGCCTCTTTTCTTGCGTCTGCAGTTTCTCTTTTACGAACTCCCATTGCTTCTTATTTTTTACCTTTATTTTTTGCTCCAGCATGACCCCTAAAAGATCTTGTTGGTGAAAACTCTCCTAATTTGTGTCCTACCATGTTCTCAGTTACATAAACTGGAACAAATTGACGACCATTGTGAACTGCGATAGTTTGTCCAACGAAATCTGGTGTAATCATTGAAGCTCTAGACCATGTCTTAACAACTCCTTTATTTCCTCCAGCAATGTTTTCCTGAACTTTTTTATCTAATTTATAGTGAACAAATGGTCCTTTTTTTAATGAACGTGCCATGTCTATCTAATTATTTCTTTCTGCGTTCTACAATATACTTGTTGCTCGGGTTAACTTTAGAACGAGTTCTATAACCTTTAGCTGGTAAACCTTTTCTAGAACGTGGATGACCTCCAGACGAACGTCCTTCTCCACCACCCATTGGGTGATCAACTGGGTTCATCGCAACTGGTCTTGTTCTTGGTCTTCTTCCTAACCATCTGCTTCTACCTGCTTTTCCAGATACAATCAATTGGTGATCTGAGTTAGAAACTGCTCCAATTGTAGCTGAACAAGTCAACAAAATTAATCTTGTTTCACCTGACGGCATTTTAATTGTTGCATATTTTCCATCTCTTGCCATTAACTGAGCAAATGTTCCTGCCGAACGAGCTATCGTAGCACCTTGACCTGGACGTAATTCAATACAAGAAATTACAGTTCCTAATGGAATTTTGCTTAAAGGCAAAGTATTTCCAATTTCAGGAGCTGCACCTTCACCAGATACTACAGTCTGCCCAACTTGTAAACCATTTTGAGCAATAATATATGTTTTTTCTCCATCAGCATACCAAAGTAATGCGATAAAAGCCGTTCTGTTTGGATCATATTCAATTGATTTTACTGTAGCTGGAACTCCAACTTTAGTTCTTTTAAAATCAATGATACGATACCTTTGTTTGTGACCACCGCCTGTATAACGCATGGTCATTTTTCCTTGACTATTTCTACCGCCTGAGTTTTTTATCGGTGCGATCAATGATCTCTCCGGCTTATCAGTCGTGATGGCGTCAAAACCATTCACAACTCTAAAACGCTGACCAGGGGTAATAGGTTTTAATTTTCTAACTGACATTTTGTATTAGATATTATTATAAAAATCTATTGTTTCTCCTTCTTTTACTTGAACGACAGCTTTCTTATAGCTATTCGTTTTTCCACTGATTAAACCACTTTTAGTATATTTAGTAGTTCTATCAGCTCTATAGTTCATCGTGTTAACAGAAACAACTGAAATTCCGTAAGCAGCTTCAACAGCTTTCTTAATTTGAACTTTGTTTGCTTTTTTGTCAACAACAAAACCAAAACGATTGAAAACTTCACCTTCTTTGGTGATTTTTTCAGTGATGATAGGCTTAATTATGATACTCATGGTCTAATTATTTGCTTAAATTTTCTTCAATTCCTTCTAAAGAACCCTCTAAAAGAACTAAATTATTAGCATTTAAAATCTCGTAAGTGCTTAATTCTGAATTAGTTACAACACTAGACGTTTTTAAATTACGTGACGACAAATATACATTTTTATTTGATTCACCCAACACAAATAAAGATTTTTTATTTTCTAACCCTAAAGCTTTCAAAACATTGATGAAATTTTTAGTGTTTGGTGTTTCAAAATTAAAGTCTTCAACAACTACTAAATTTGATTCTTTTACTTTTAAAGAGAAAGCCGATTTACGAGCTAATCTTTTTAAACTTTTGTTCAATTTGAACGAATAGCTTCTTGGTCTTGGACCGAAAACTGTTCCTCCACCTTTGAACAATGGACTTTTCTTAGATCCTGCACGAGCAGTACCTGTACCTTTTTGTTTTTTAATCTTGCGCGTAGAACCTGCAACTTCTGCTCTTTCTTTAGCTTTGTGCGTTCCTTGTCTTTGATTTGCTAAGTATTGCTTAACATCAAGATATACTGCGTGATTATTTGGCTCAATGCCGAATACTGAATCAGAAAGTTGTACTTTTCTTCCAGTATCTTTTCCGTTGATATCTAAAACTTTTACTTCCATTACTTCTGAATGATTACATAAGAGTTTTTGTGTCCAGGAATTGCTCCTTTAACTACTAGTAGATTCTTTTCAGCAACTACTTTCAAAACTCTAAGATTTTGTACTTTTACATTATCTCCTCCCATTCTTCCTGCCATACGCATTCCTTTGAATACACGTGATGGATAAGAAGATGCTCCTACAGAACCTGGTGCTCTTAAACGGTTATGTTGACCATGAGTAGCTTGTCCAACTCCACCAAAACCGTGACGTTTTACAACACCTTGGAAACCTTTACCTTTTGAAACACCTTGTACATCAACAAATTCTCCTTCGCTGAATACTTCCACAGTGATATTATCACCTAATTTGTAATTTTCTTCAAATCCTTGGAATTCAACGACTTTTTTCTTAGCAGAAGTTCCCGCTTTCTTAAAGTGACCTAAATCAGCTTTAGTAGCGTGTTTTTCTCCTTTGTCATCGAAACCAAGTTGAAGAGCTGAATACCCGTCAACCTCATTGGTTCTGACTTGGGTAACGACACAAGGTCCAGCTTCGATTACTGTACAAGGAATATTTTTCCCGTTTTCGTCGAAAATGCTTGTCATGCCGATTTTTTTTCCAATTAACCCAGACATATTAATAATTATTTAATGTTTATTTTTTATTTTTTCAACAAAGAAATAAGTATCAGAAATAAAATTACTCCTGATACTCATTTCAGAAAATTGTATACTTATACTTTGATTTCTACTTCAACTCCACTTGGCAATTCAAGTTTCATTAAAGCATCGATAGTTTTCGAAGAAGAACTATAGATGTCTAGTAATCTTTTGTATGAACTTACCTCAAACTGCTCTCTTGCTTTTTTGTTAACGTGTGGAGAACGTAATACAGTAAATATTTTTTTGTGCGTAGGTAACGGAATTGGACCTGTTACAACAGCACCTGTGCTTTTCACAGTTTTTACGATTTTTTCTGCTGATTTATCAACCAACATGTGATCGTAAGACTTTAATTTTATTCTAATTTTTTGACTCATCTTGATAAAAATTAAGCGTTACCTTTTGCTTTTTTGATTACTTCTTCAGAAATATTTGAAGGAGTTTGCTCGTAGTGAGAGAATTCCATTGTAGAAGTTGCTCTACCTGAAGACAATGTTCTTAATGTAGTTACATATCCAAACATTTCAGATAATGGCACGTTAGCTTTGATAGTTTTAGCTCCATTTCTGTCGCCCATATCATTTACTTGACCTCTTCTTCTATTTAAATCTCCAACAATATCACCCATATTTTCTTCTGGAGTAATAACTTCGATTTTCATGATTGGCTCAAGAATAACTGCACCAGCAGCTTTTGCTACTTCTTTGTAACCCATTTTCGCTGCTAATTCGAAAGAAAGAGCATCCGAGTCAACTGGGTGATAAGATCCGTCTAACAAGGTTACTTTTAAACTATCAACAGTATATCCAGCTAATGGTCCTGTTTTCATTGCTTCTTTGAAACCTTTTTCAACAGCAGGAATATATTCTTTAGGAACGTTTCCTCCTTTTACCTCATTAACAAACTGTAATCCCATTGGAGCTTTTCCATCTACTAAATCAGCTGGCTCTAATCGGAATACAATATCACCAAATTTACCACGACCTCCAGATTGTTTTTTGTAAACTTCTCTGTGTTGTGCTGATTTTGTAAACGCCTCTTTATATTCAACTTGTGGTTCACCTTGGTTTACCTCAACTTTAAACTCACGCTTCATACGATCTACAAGAATATCCAAGTGTAACTCACCCATTCCTGAGATAATTGTTTGTCCAGAAGCTTCGTCAGTTCTCACTGTAAATGTTGGATCTTCTTCTGCTAATTTAGCTAAAGCCATACCCATTTTATCAACGTCTGCCTTAGTTTTTGGCTCGATAGCGATACCGATTACCGGATCTGGGAATTTCATTGACTCAAGAATAATTGGGTGTTTTTCATCACACATTGTATCTCCAGTCTTGATATCTTTAAATCCAACTGCTGCACCAATATCACCTGCTTCGATATACTCGATTGGGTTTTGCTTGTTAGCATGCATTTGATAGATACGAGAAATTCTTTCTTTGTTTCCAGAACGTGTGTTCAAGATATATGAACCAGCATCTAAACGACCTGAATAAGCACGGAAGAAAGCCAAACGGCCAACATAAGGATCAGTAGCAATTTTAAATGCTAAAGCCGCAAACGGCTCTTTTACATCTGGACGACGCAAGATTTTAGTTTGATCTTCTTCTAATAAATCAGCATCATCAGGGTGAATACCTTCGATACCTTCTTTATCCAATGGAGATGGAAGATATTTACATACAGCATCCAACATGAATTGAACTCCTTTGTTTTTGAAAGAAGAACCAGCGATCATAGGAATGATAGCCATATCAATTGTAGCAGCTCTTAAAGCAGCATTGATTTCTTCTTCAGTAATCGAATCCGGATCTTCCATGTATTTGTCAAGTAGATTTTCATCGTACTCAGCAACCGCTTCAATAAGGATATCTCTGTAATGCTTAACATCGTCAACCATATCAGCTGGAATTTCAACCACATCGAAAGTTGCACCTTGAGTAGCATCATGCCAAATAATAGCTTGATTTTTTACTAAATCAACTACCCCTTTGAAATCATTTTCTTCACCAATTGGCAAAGTGATTGCAACAGCATTTGATTTTAGCATATCTCTAACTTGCTGACATACGCTCAAGAAGTTAGAACCTTGACGATCCATTTTGTTTACGAATCCCATACGTGGAACTCTATATTGATCAGCAAGTCTCCAGTTAGTTTCTGACTGTGGCTCAACACCATCAACCGCACTAAATAAGAAAACTAACCCATCCAATACACGTAAAGAACGGTTTACCTCTACAGTAAAATCAACGTGTCCTGGAGTATCAATAATATTAAAGTGGTAAGGTTTTGACTCTGGAGTCATTTTACCTTGCACAGTTGGAAAATTCCATTCACAAGTTGTAGCTGCAGAAGTAATTGTAATACCTCTTTCTTGCTCTTGCGCCATCCAGTCCATTGTTGCAGCACCATCGTGTACTTCACCAATTTTGTGTGATTTTCCAGTGTAAAATAATATACGCTCAGTTGTTGTTGTTTTACCAGCATCAATGTGAGCCGCAATACCAATATTTCTTGTAAATTTTAAATCTCTAGCCATTTCTTAAATATTAAAATCTGAAGTGAGAGAATGCTTTATTTGCTTCTGCCATTTTGTGAGTATCCATTCTCTTTTTAACAGCAGCACCTTCTTCTTTAGCCGCAGCTAAAATTTCAGAAGCTAATTTTCCAGCCATTGACTTTTCATTTCTTCTTCTAGCATAAAGTATCATCCACTTCATTGCCATAGAAATTTTTCTGTCTGGTCTAATTTGCATTGGAATTTGAAATGTTGCTCCACCAACTCTACGACTACGTACTTCTACGTGAGGCATAACATTAGTTAACGCATCTTTCCATACTTCTAACGCTGATTTTTCATCATTGTTTTTCTTTGTCTCTACGATGTCAATTGCATCATAAAATACTTTAAAAGCTGTAGATTTTTTACCATCCCACATTAAGTTGTTTACAAAACGTGTTACCAATTGGTCGTTAAACCTTGGATCTGGTAAAAGAGGTCTTTTCTTCGCTGCTCTTTTTCTCATGTCTTTTCTTTTTGAGTTTTAAAAATTACTTTTTCGCCTCTTTTGGACGTTTTGCACCATACTTAGATCTTCTTTGCGTTCTTCCAGCTACACCTGAGGTATCAAGCGCACCACGAACGATGTGGTATCTAACTCCTGGTAAATCTTTTACTCTTCCGCCTCGCACTAATACTATCGAGTGCTCTTGTAGATTATGTCCTTCTCCTGGGATGTAGGCATTCACTTCATTTCCATTAGTCAAACGTACACGCGCAACTTTACGCATTGCAGAGTTTGGTTTTTTTGGAGTAGTAGTGTAAACACGCGTACAAACACCTCTTCTTTGAGGACAAGAATCTAAAGCAACCGATTTACTCTTCTTAGTGATTTGAGTTCTTCCTGTTCTTACTAATTGTTGAATTGTTGGCATAATTAATACTAAAAATTTCTTATGTTTTAAATTTACCCTATTTTTAGGGGTTGCAAATGTAGTAATTATTTTTATCAAAACAAATCTTAATTCATTAATTTTCAAATAGATTATTTTTAAATTATTTTCTAATACTAAAGTTTGTTTTTTTACGTTAATTTGAAACCTGATAATCATTAAAATTGAAAAGATTTATCTTCATACTCTTTTTTATTCTTTGTAACCAAATCAGCTTTGGTCAAAATTTCTATTTGAAAATAACTTCCGATAAAGAAAATGAAACCAAAACAATTGATTCTATCGGATACAAAAGCAAGCATTTAAGTGTAAAAAGTCTATTAGATGAAAAAAACTTGTTTGCAAAACAGTTAACACAGTTTGGTTTTTATGATTTTCGGGAACTGGAAAGCAAAAAAGAAAATGATTCTGTTTTTAGTTTCAAATTTAACATTGGCAACCAAACAAAATCGATACATATATATATAGGTAAAGAAAATGAATTTAGCGAATTGTTTCCTGACGAAAATCCATTTCAAATTCCTGTTGCCGAAAGTGAAGCATTTCTGAACTCGATTATAAAAAAACTCGAAACCAAAGGTTATTCCATGAGCAAAGTTTCGCTAGAAAATATCGAACGCGAAAATAATTTTATCAAAGCCAATTTAAAAATTGATACTGGCAAAAAAAGACAAGTCAACAACATCGTGATTAATGGCGTTGATAAATTTCCTGAAAGCCACAAAAAGAATTTAATTCGATTATATAAAAACAAAGTTTTCAATCAGCAAACGCTTGAAAAACTTCACAACGATATCGAAAAATACCGTTTTGTAAAACAAACTAAATATCCTGAAATTTTATTCACCCAAGATTCTACAAAAATATACGTCTATCTAGAAAAAGCAAAAGCCAATACTTTTGACGGCTACATTGGTTTTACAAACGACGAACAAGACAAAGTAGTATTTAGCGGTTATGTTGATTTAATTTTGAATAATGTTCTAAATTCGGGTGAAAAACTTTCCCTATTTTGGAAAAGCGATGGTCAAGAGCAACGAACCTTTAACCTTGGTACCGAAATTCCATATATTTTCAAAAGTCCGTTTGGAATTAAAGCCAATTTGAATATTTTCAAACAAGACAGCACATTTCAAAACACGCGAACAGCTTTGGATATAGGTTACTATTTCAATTATACAACACGAGCTTATATTGGTTATCAATCCAACGAATCGAGCGATATTCAAAACGCAAACACCTTTTCGTTAAGCGATTTTGAAAGCACATTTTACACAACAGGATTTGAATACACCAACTTCAAAATTGACGATTTTCTTTTCCCAGAAAAAACCTATTTTGAAATCAAATTTGGAACTGGAAAACGAGAATCAAACATCGAAAACACCAATCAATTTTTTGGAAATCTAGTTTTCAGACACAATCTCTATTTGAACGATAAAAACATCATCAATATTAAATCGCAGAATTTCTATTTGCAAAGCACTAATTATTTAGTCAACGAACTTTTTAGATTTGGCGGCATCAATTCCATTCGCGGGTTTAACGAAAACTCGCTTCAAGGAAACCTCTTAACTTCCATTTTAACCGAATATCGCTATGTACTTTCACCTAGTCTTTATGCGCATTCCATCATTGATTATGGTTATTTTAAAGACAACACTTCGAATACTAGCGATACCTTATTAGGACTTGGTTTTGGCATTGGACTTCAAACCAAAAACGGATTATTCAACCTAATTTATGCCAACGGAAGCACCAAAGAACAAACCGCAAAACTATCTAATTCGATAGTTCACATCAGCTTGAAAGCAAACTTTTAAACTCTTAAACACATAACCTTTTAAACTTCTTAAAAAAGTTTACCTTTGCGGCATGGAAAAAGAAAACCAAATCTTCGGAATTAGAGCAATAATTGAAGCTATTTCGGCTGGAAAAGAAATTGACAAAGTTTTTATTCAAAGCGATGCACAAGGCGATTTGATGAAAGAATTAATGAAAGTGATAAAAAAAAACAGCATCAATTTCAGTTACGTTCCCGTTGAAAAATTAAACCGATTAACCCCAAATAATCACCAAGGTGCTGTGGCAACCATTGCTCCAATTACGTTTGTAAAACTAGAAACACTAGTTGATAGCGTTGTAGAAAGTGGAAAAATGCCATTGTTTTTAATCCTTGACCAATTAAGCGATGCTCGAAATTTTGGTGCCATCATCAGAACAGCAGAATGCACAGGAGTTGACGGCATTATTGTTCAAAAAACAGGTTCGGCTCCAGTAAATGGCGATACTGTAAAAACTTCGGCTGGCGCGGTTTTCAACGTACCAATTTGCAAAGTTGACCATATCAAAGACGCTATTTTTTACCTTCAAGGAAGCGGAATAAAAACCGTTGCTGCCACCGAAAAAACAGACAACAAGCTTTACGACATTTCACTCAACGAACCCGTTGCCATCATCATGGGAAGTGAAGATCGCGGCATCAATCCATCGGTTTTAAAAATCGTTGATGAAGCGGCAAAATTGCCAATGTTTGGCACCATCGGTTCGCTAAATGTTTCCGTGGCTTGCGGCGCGTTTTTGTATGAAACTGTTCGTCAAAGAGGTTAAAAGTTGCGAGTTTCGAGTTGAAACTTACAAGATAATTTGAAGCGAATCGCTCGGGATTTATCAGTAAACCGTTTTCCCGCTTTTCGTTATATTTTTACACCTGTCAGGTTTTAAAAACCTAACAGGTGTAAAAGATACCACTTCAATCGGGGCTAAAAAAGCAACTATTCTTCTTTTTTGTTATCGTCTGTAGTTTCTTTAAAAACATAAACATAATTCACTTTTGGCGGAAAAACTTCTTCTTCAACAACTTCAAGCTCTTCCGGTTTTGGAGGATTTACAAAGTTTCCATTTTCGTCAAATCGTTTCATGAACGCATCTTCCATTGGGTTGAAATCGGGTTTTTCCCATTCGTATTTTATGGATTCTTTGTAATCGGGTGTTTTGAACAAAACAGCAAAAGCAAAACCTGTTAAAAATCCAGCCAAATGTCCTTCCCAAGAAATATTGTTTCCATCAGAAAGTTCAGGACTTGGAAAAACATACCAAACCATTCCGCCATAAATCATTACAACCGTTAACGACAAAGCCATCAATCGAAAATATTGCGTCATCATTCCTTTAAAGAAAATAAAAGAAACCAATACATAAATCAATCCACTGGCGCCAATATGATACGAACTTCGACCAATTATCCATGTGATTAAACCAGAAAACAGAATACCGTACAAAAGTACTTTCAACGAAATATCGCGGTAAAAATAAATCAAAGCAGCTGTTAAAATAAAAAGCGGAAAACTGTTATTGGCAATATGTGATAAATCACCATGTAAAAACGGACTAAACAAAACACCTTGCAATCCTGAGAAAGTTCTCGGAAAAATTCCGTGTTGCGTCAAATTGAGGTTAAATCTATGTTCAATATAAAATACTATCCAAATGAGTAGCAACAAAAAAGTTGGCACTATCCAAACCGAAGGTGTAAATTTAAAATGGTTGATTTCGTTGTTATGCATTATATAAAAAACACTTCGGCTAGCTTGGTGTGATTTTGTTTAATCAAAAATACAACCAAAAATTATTTAATGCTATTTTGTCATACGCTGTTGTCATTCCGACGAAGGAGGAATCTCATCAAATTATCTAGATTATGTGATCCCTCCTTCGTCGGAATGACAAAAAACTGAAAAACAAAGCTGAAAAGAAACCAAAAGTTTGGATTTTAGCCCTGATTGAAGTGGTATCTTTTACACCTGTCAGGTTTTAAAAACCTGACAGGTGTAAAAATATAACGGAAAGCAGGAAAATGGAAAACAAAAAAGTGCGAACCATTCGCTCCAAAAAAAAATTAAAAACCTTATTTTTACGCCATGGAAGCACCACTTGCAGAACGCATCAGACCGCAACGGTTGGAAGATTATATTAGTCAGCTACATTTAGTTGGCGAAAATGGTTCGTTAACCCAACAGATTTCGAGAGGAATTATTCCGTCGATGATTTTTTGGGGTTCGCCCGGAACGGGAAAAACGACTTTGGCACAGATTATTGCGAACCAAAGTAATCGTCCGTTTTATGAGTTGAGTGCCATAAATAGTGGTGTAAAAGACATTCGCGATGTGATTGAAAAAGCCAAACAAAGTGGCGGATTATTCACGGCAAAAAACCCGATTTTGTTTATTGATGAGATTCATCGTTTTAGTAAATCGCAACAAGATTCGCTTCTTGCGGCGGTAGAAAAAGGCTGGGTTACTTTGATTGGTGCTACGACCGAAAATCCGAGTTTTGAGGTTATTCCGGCGTTATTGTCACGTTGTCAGGTGTATGTTTTAAATCCGTTTTCCAAAGATGATTTATTGGCTTTGCTAAACCGAGCAATGAAAATTGACACGGTTTTGGCGACAAAAAAAATAGAAATCGAAGAATCGGAAGCGTTGTTGCGACTTTCTGGTGGCGATGGACGCAAACTATTAAATATTTTTGAACTGGTCGTAAACGCCAGCGCTGAAGACGAAATTTTGATCACCAATCAAAAAGTATTGGATTTGGTTCAGCAAAATACCGTTTTATATGATAAAACAGGCGAACAACATTATGATATTGTTTCGGCATTTATCAAATCTATACGTGGTAGTGATCCAAATGGTGCAGTTTATTGGTTAGCACGAATGATTGAAGGTGGTGAAGATGTAAAATTCATCGCGCGACGAATGTTAATTTTGTCCAGCGAAGATATTGGCAATGCTAATCCAACCGCTTTTATTATGGCAAATAATACGTTTCAAGCGGTTTCGACTATTGGAAATCCTGAAAGTAGAATTATTTTGAGCCAATGTGCTATTTATTTAGCAACTTCGCCTAAAAGTAATGCAAGTTATATGGCAATTGGCGAAGCACAAGCTGTTGTAAAACAAACCGGAGATTTATCGGTTCCGATTCATCTTAGAAATGCACCAACGAAGTTGATGAAAGAGTTAGGCTATGGCGAAGAATACCAATACTCGCATAATTACCCAAATAATTTTTCGGAACAAGAATATTTACCCGACGAACTCAAACAAACGGCTTTCTACAAACCGGGAAATAATGCTCGCGAAAATGAGTTGCGTACTTTCTTGAAAAATCGCTGGAAGGATAAGTATGGGTATTAACAATTGCAACTTCAAAAATCAAATTCAACTTCAAGTTCAAAAATCAATTTTAACTAAGTCGTGAGTTGAAATTTATTATTTTTCTGAAAACTAAAACCTAATATTTATGGGTTCTGAAACTAATTTTCCATCAACGTAGTTTTCAAAAAACCATTTTCCATTTTTGGTAATTACGACACCTTTTTCGTCACCTCTAACTCCGATGAAAACATTGTTCTGTGATGTTTTAAACAATCGCATGATTACTCGTGGTTCGCTGTTTACAATTTGAAAACCATTAGCAATGGGTTGTGCAAAAAAGAAAACTTCTGGATTTTCAGGATTGGTTTCAAGACTATAAATTTTGCTTTCTTGCTTTGGTTCTGGTTTTTCTTCTGGGTTAGAAGCTAGTTCATTTCCGCCGTTGTATTTATAATTTAAGGTCTCAAATGATTGTGCAGCTTCGCGAAATGATTGTGTATAGGCTTTTGCAAAATCTTTTTCTTTGCTTTTTCCGACAGCTGTTTCATAAACAACTTTGTCTTTACAATCCTTTAAAATAATTTTAAGTTTGGTTGTCAAAAGTGCTTTATCTTCGATAACATCTGCAAAAAGTGCTTTACATCGGTTATTAGCGATTTCAGTTGGCAATGCTTCATCCATCATAAAAACTTCAAAACCATATTTTTGAAATAACATTTTCGTTAAACTATTCATGTTATACTTATTGGGTTCTTTTAAAAAATCGAATTTTGATGGAACAACTACATATTTATAGTCATTGACACTTTGCGCAATAGTTGTACTGAAAACAAAGAAGGCAATCAATAAAAGGTATTTTTTCATAATTAAATTATTTTTTTTAGTTCTAAAAGATGGTTAATCTTCTCAACGTCATTTGAAATATTTGTATTTTTTTCGTCAAATAAAATTGCTCGCATTCCGAAATTGATTGCGCCTTGAACATCCGCTTCAATACAATCGCCAATCATAATCGAGTTTTCTTTATTTGTTTTAGCCAAAGATAAGGCAAATTCGAATATGTTTCGATGTGGTTTTTTTACTCCTGCCTTTTCTGAATTGGTTATGGTTTTAAAATAACTTTCTATTCCTGAATTTTTAAGCTTTCTAGTTTGAACCTCGGCAAAACCATTGGTTATGATATGCAAATTGTATTTAGGAAACAAATATTCCAAAAGTTCTTTTGCCCCATCAAAAAGTAAATTATTGTCGGGTAAAAACTCAATATAATCAACTGAAATTTGGTCTATTTCTTCATCTGAAATAGTATAATTCAAGATGTCAAATGTTTGTTTCAACCGTTGATAACGCAGTTCTTCGTGAGTAATTTTGTCAACCTGATACAATTTCCAACACGCTTGATTTATTGGTGCGTAAATTTCAACAAATTGGTTGGTATCAATCTTTGGATGATGGGTTTTAAAAATTTTATCAAATGCCAAAACAGAATTTTTATCAAAATCCCAAAGCGTATGATCGAGGTCAAAAAATATATCGGTAATTGTATTCATGTTTTAAAAAATTCCTTCGTCTTGAAAACTCAAATAACCTTTTTCAGTAATTATAATATGATCAAGCACTCGAATTTCGAGTTGTTCGCCAGCCAATTTTAGTTTTTGGGTAATTTCTTTATCCGCATTGCTAGCTTCCAATTTTCCTGATGGATGATTGTGTGTCAAAATGAGTGAAGTTGCATTTTGTTCCAAAGCCATTTTAAAAACCAAACGAATATCCACAACAGTTCCTGCAATTCCGCCTTTGGAAAGCTGCGATTTATGTATAACTTTATTGGAATTATTGAGATACAAAACCCAAAATTCTTCGTGAGGTAATTCACCAATCAACGGCTGCATAATGTCGAAAACGGCTTTGCTGGATGAAATTTTCTTGAGTTCGACGGTTTCTTCTACTCTACGCCTTCTTCCTAATTCGAGTGCTGCAGCGATAGAAATGGCTTTTGCTTCGCCTATTCCTTTAAATTCCATCAATTGTTTTAAGGATAATTTCCCCAAAGCATTCAGGTTGTTATCAACGCTTGCGAGAATTCTTTTGCTTAGTGAAACCGCACTTTCATTTCGACTTCCTGAACCAATTAAAATTGCAATCAACTCAGCATCACTCAATGCTTGTTTGCCTTTTAGCATTAGTTTTTCGCGTGGCTTATCGTCTTCTGCCCAATTTTTTATGGAGAAATTTTGTTCCAAATTACTATACTAAAAATTAGATTATTACGTTCTGTAAATAAAAAGCTAAATATATGAAACGATTTTATTTTTTGCTAATTGGATTGGCGTTTTTTACGTGCAGTCAAAATCAGAAGGAAGTTAAAGCGATAGCTAATCCAAAAACATTTGAAGAAAAGCTTTCCAATACTGCCATTTCCATCATTGATGAAAGTATCGTTTACACGCCAGATTATGTTTCGATAAAATATCCAAATGGTGATGTTCCTGCCAAAACTGGAGTTTGCAGCGATGTGGTTATTCGTGCTTATCGCAAACTTGGTATTGATTTGCAAAAAGAAGTTCACGAAGATATGAAAGCTAATTTCTCAAAATATCCAACCAAATGGGGTTTGAAAAAAACGGACACTAATATTGATCATCGTCGCGTTCCAAATTTGGAAGTTTTTTTTGAACGAAAAGGAAAAAAGTTACTTATTTCTAAAAATGCTTCAGATTATAAAACTGGCGAAATGGTTACTTGGATGATTGGCGGAAAATTACCCCACATTGGAATTGTTACTCATAAAAAATCTTCAAACGGAAATCCGATGATTGTTCACAATGTTGGTGGCGGACAAGTTGCAGAAGATTGTTTGTTTAGTTGGGAAATTGTTGGGCATTATTTGTTTAAGGAATAACTTTATCCTCAAACTTGTCATTTCGTTGGAATATCATAACACTATTTTTAGATTCCTACAGAATGACAAACTGTGTGTGAATGTATTCCTTAAAATATCATTGAGATTCCTACGGAATGACAAACGGTGATTGATATTGTTTTGAAATAACAAACTGTACTAAAAAACTAACCGCAAACTTGTCATTCCGTAGGAATCTTTTACTTAAAATGTTCGTTCCAAAATTCTATGTTTGGATTAATTTCCTTTATCAAATTCAACTTCTTTTCTCTTGAAAGATTTTTTATTTCTTTTTCTCTTTCAATTGCTAATTGTATCCAAGTAAACTTTTCAAAATAAATCAGAAAATGTGCATTATATTTTGATGTAAAACTATTTGGATTTAGTTTACTTTCGTGTTGATGTAATCGGAGTTTTAAATTATTTGTTACACCAGTATATAAAACTGTTCTGTTTTTATTTGTCAATATGTAAACGTAAAAAGTATAAATTCCTTCAGTGTATTCAATCATAATCACTTTTTTAGATTCCTACGGAATGACAAACTGTGTGTGAATGTATTGCTTGAAATATCGTTGAGATTCCTACGGAATGACAAACAGTGCTTGAAATTGTTTCAGAATGACAAACTGTACTAAAAAACTAACCGCAAACTTGTCATTCCGTAGGTATCAAAACCTACTTCATCAACTCCTTCACCTCATCAAAATTCAATCCGCCATAATTTCCTGAACTCATTAATAGTAATGCTGAATTATCAAAATTTTGACTGAAAAGGAAATTCTTAAAATCGGCTGGATTAGTATAAATTATTAAATCTTCTCTTTGGAAGGATTGTGCAATTTGCTCGTAAGTTACTTCTTCTAATTGCTTAATTTTTACCGCATCGGGTGAATAAAAAACCACGGCAACATCGGCAGCGTCAAGAGCATTTTGATATTCTTTCAGAAATTCGGCGTTCAAACTACTGTATGTGTGTAATTCTAAACAAGCAATTAATTTTCTATCAGGATATTGATTTTTTACCGCTTTGGTCGTTGCCGAAACTTTGCTTGGTGAATGTGCAAAATCTTTATAAGCTACTTTTCCTTTTCCTTCGGCGATTTTTTCTAAACGTTTACTTGCGCCTTTAAAACTGGCTATGGCTTCGTAAAAATCGGCTTCGTCAACGCCCATATTTTGGCAAATCCATTTGGCTCCAGCCAAATTATTTAGATTGTGCGCACCAAAAACTTCAATTGGCATTGCTCCTTCTGGAGTTTCTAATAATGTTGTTCCGTCTTCAACAGTATATTCTGGTGTTTTATAAGGTAATCTTCTAATCGTATTTGTAGTTTCTTCGGCTACTTTTTTAACGGTTTCGTCTTCTTCATTATATACTAGAATTCCACCTTTAGTAATTTGATTTACAAAAATTTCAAATTGTTCCACATAATTATCAAACGTTGGAAACACATTAATATGATCCCAAGCAATTCCAGAAAGTAAAGCAATATTCGGTTGATACAAATGGAATTTTGGTCGTCTGTCGATTGGTGACGATAAATATTCATCGCCTTCAAGTACTATAAAATCGTTATTTTCGGTTAAATGAACCATCGTATCAAAACCTTCTAATTGTGCACCAACCATATAATCGACTTCAATATTATGATAATGCATCACGTGTAAAATCATAGATGTTATGGTCGTTTTCCCATGTGAACCACCAATAACCACTCGTGTTTTATTTTTGGATTGTTCGTATAAAAATTCGGGATACGAATAAATTTTCAATCCTAATTCTTTGGCTTTTAACAACTCTGGATTGTCTTCTTTGGCGTGCATTCCTAAAATGATTGCTTCAATGTCTTGAGTGATTTTTTCGGGAAACCAACCCATTTCTAAAGGCAATAAACCTTTTTTTTCCAAACGTGATTTTGATGGTTCAAAAATCGCGTCGTCACTTCCTGTAACTTGATATCCTTTGTTGTGTAGTGCTAATGCTAAATTGTGCATGGCTGCGCCGCCGATGGCTATGAAATGTGTACGCATTTGAAATTCCAATTATTAAAATCCCAAATCCCAAACATCTAAAGTTTTGGAATTTGGAATTTGAGTTTTGTTATTTATTATCGAATTGTTCTTTTAACTTCGTTGCTTTTGCTTTGTCTTTAATTTTGTTCAAATATAAATGATATAATTTTTGAAACGTAGTTTTTGAATTGCCAATTTCATGCGCTTTTAAATAATTAGTTTCGGCTTTTTTATAACGGTTGAAATATTCGTCGATGTAACCTTTAGAAAGATGACCATCTACTTTTGACAACTCCATTAATTCATCGGAATATTTGAGGGCTTTTTTTTCGCTACCGCCAACAATTCCAGGCAATTCGATATAAAGCATTACCAAAGCCCATCGCGTTTCGATGTGTTTTTTATCCAATTCTGCGGCTTTCAAAAAAGAATTTTCAATGTCGTCAATCATTCCGAGTGCTTTGAATTTATTGACTGACTTGGCTTTCATTCCCATTGCTCCACCATATTTATACCAATAATTTGCCGTTTTTGGAAACTGATTTTTAAGAATAGAATATTGTTTTATGGCTTCGTCCCAGTCTTTTTCATGACCGGCAATATCGCCTAGATATTCAATAGTTTTATAATGATTGGGATTGGATTTTAAATGACTTTCAAAAAGTGTTTTGGCTTGTTGGTATTTTTCTTGAGCATAAAGTTTTTCAGCTTTTTCAAAGCTTGTTTGAGAAAAAACCAACACCGGAAACAAAAAGATTAGTAAAGCAATTGATTTCATCAAACTCTCTTATATTTTAAACAAATATAAACAATTATGATTTTATGAATTAAAGTGCAGCTTACTTTTTTAAACTTCCAAAAAATAATTCCTTTATAAAACCTTCTTAAAACCTTTTCGACAAACTGCACAAAAAATCGAACAAAATCAACTAAAAATCAATTACTTATAAAAAACTATTTAAGCTATTCAAAAAAATAAAAAAATAAATAATTTATTTCCTACTTTTTTTATTAAAATTAAACTTTAATCGATATTTTTTAAACCTTAAGCGTGTTTAACAGAAAAAAAACTGCTACTTTTTCATAAAAGTTAACAACTAAGTTCTTACATTTGTTGCATTACAATTTTTTGTACAATTCAAAACAAGCATTTTGTCGAATTTATTTGCTATGTATCTGAATTTTTATACTATTCAATTAACTCGTTTTAGATTTGTTTAATGAAAACCATAACCATTATGAAAAATAATTACACAACTGTTATAAATAAAACTTTTTTTTCAACAACGAACCAGCTACTACAACTAGTTGAACGAAAATTTTTTGCAATCCTAATTTTTTCTTTTTTAGGATTTTCCAACATTGCTTTTAGTCAATTAACAAACGGTTGTGGCGATGGAGCTGCTGGTCAGATTATTGTTGGAACAAATTGTAATTTTGTAAACTTCAATTCCAATGGAAATACTGATTATTGGGATGGAGCTTCAGGATGTAATGCTGGAGACTATGATGATGCATGGGGTTGGTTTGACGCAATAAGCACTACTACAACCATATCATATTATAGTGCAAATGATGCAATTATTCATCTTTTTACAGGAAGTTGTTCTACCACGATGACAGCGCTTGCGTGTGCCGATGATTTTGGCAATGGAGGAACTGAAACAATAACTTATGCTACTACACCAGGTGTTAGATATCGAATTAGAGTTCAAAGATACAACAGTGATAATGACATGAATGGAACCATTTGTGTTACTTCGCCAATTAGTGATTTATGTGCTAATGCAACTCCTTTAACGGTAAACACAAGCTGTTCTACAACAAACTTTAATATTACCAATGCTTTTACAGACGATGGACCTGCTCCTTGTAACGGTACCTCATATAAAGATGGATGGTACACTTTTACTACTGATGCTGATACTTATTACGTTACTGCTCAAGGACAGAGTAACGACACAAAACAGTTTGGATTAGCTTTATATACAGGTACTTGCGGAGCATTAACACAAGTTTCTTGCACAGTACCCGGTGCAAATAATGCAAACTTGACAAACATAAGTGTTTTACCAAATACTACTTATTTATTACGCATTATGAGAACAGGTGGTAATAATTTCATGAACGGTACTATTTGCGTTTTCAAATCTGAACTAACAGTCCCTTCCTCAGGAAACAACTCTTACACTATGTGTTCTGGGAATTTATACGATAGTGGCGGCACAGGTAATTATGCTAATAATTCCGACGGCTATACTGTAATTTATCCAACTGCGGGTAATTTAGTTAGTGTTTCCGGTACTATAAATTCTAGAAATGGAGACTACCTTACCATTTATGATGGTATAGGAACAGGAGGAAATGTATTATGGGGTGGAAGTAATCATGGAAACAACAACATTTGTACAAATTACCCAGTACCCACAAGAACTTCAACAACAGGTCCTTTAACTGTTCGGTTTATTTCTAATGGAAATAACACCTGTGCTGGATTTAATTTAGCTATAAGTTGTGTTCCGGCAGCACCAACAATAACCTCGTTTCCTTCAAGTGCTTGTCAAGGAGAAGAGATAACCATAGGAGGTACTAATTTAGCAAATGTAACAACGGTAACTATTGGCGGTACTCCCGCTACAATTACAGCAACCACTGCTACAAGCGTAACAGTTATAGTAGGAGCAGGAACAACAGGAACAATATTTGTTAACACGCCAAGCAGTGGCAGTGCTACAAGTTCAGGGACGATTACCGTAATACCTACCGTAGGAACCCCAACCGCAATAACAGTTTCGTCAGGAACACAACCAACGTGTCAGTTAACCAATGGTACAACCACAACTACTTATACTACTACTGCTACGAACAGCACAGGTTTCAACTGGACTTTGAGCAATCCGGCAGCAGGAACCATCAATGCTACCACAGGAGAAATGACATGGGCAAATGGTTTCTCAGGAACAGTAGATATTCAAGTAACTGCCAATGGTTGTAACGGTCCATCGGCGCAAGTGGTTAGAACCGTTACCATAACGCCAACCGTAGGAACGCCAACAGCAATAACAGTTTCGTCAGGAACAGAACCGACATGTCAATTACCAAACGGTACAACGACTACAACTTATGCTACTACTGCTACAAACAGCACAGGTTTTAACTGGAGTTTGAGCA
>NZ_JAAMPT010000202.1 GCF_012911605.1 Flavobacterium solisilvae
CCTTTAGTATTGCGAATTAATGAATGTTTTGATATGGGATTAAAACAAAAAACCCCGAAAATCATAAGATTTAAGGGGTTTTGAAGTACTTTAAAAAGTATTTTGCGGAGAAAGAGGGATTCGAACCCCCGGACCTGTTACAGTCAACAGTTTTCAAGACTGCCGCAATCGACCACTCTGCCATTTCTCCAATAAGTTGGTACTACTTCCGTAATGCGGATGCAAATATAGCAACCTTTTTTATTTTCCAAAACCTTTTTTGATAAAAAATAAACTATTTTTTCGATTTTTTTATATCCCTTTCATAATCTATTAGTTACCTAAATGTTTTTTTGATTAATAATTTACATATTCTGTAATTTCTAGACCATAACCAATCATTCCAACGCGTTTTGCTTGGGTAGTGTTTGAAATTAATTTGATTTTTGAGATGTCAATATCATGTAAAATTTGGGCTCCAATACCAAAATCTTTTACATCCATTTTAATTTTTGGTGCTTTTAAAGTTCCTTCCGATTGTAATTGTTTTAGTTCGGTTAATCGATTTAATAAATCGGATGAGTTTACTTCTTGATTGATAAACAATATTGCGCCTTTTCCTTCTTCTTGTATGCGTTTAAACATATCGTCAAGTTTTCGGTCAACATCGTTCGTTAATGTGTTCAAAATATCGTTGTTGGATTGTGTTGAGTTAATTCGAGTAAGAATTGCTTCTCCAGTATTCCAACTGCCTAACGTTAATGCTAAATGGACTTGTTTATTAGTAGTTTGTTGGTATGCTCTTAATCTAAAAGCGCCAAAACGTGTTTGAATTTCAAAGTCTTCTTTTTTGGTAATTAGACTATCGTGTTGCATTCTATATGCTACTAAATCCTCAATGGAAACTAGTTTTAAATCAAATTTTTTAGCTACTTCAACCAATTGTGGTAAACGCGCCATTGAGCCATCTTCGTTCATGATTTCCACAATAACACCTGCGGGTTTAAATCCTGCTAATCGTGCAAAATCAATGGCAGCTTCAGTATGACCTGTTCTTCTTAAAACGCCACCTTGTTTTGCTATTAGCGGAAAAATATGTCCTGGTCGAGCTAAATCATACGGTTTTGTACTTTCATCTATCAATGATAAAACCGTTTTTGCTCTATCGGAAGCCGAAATTCCGGTGGTAACTCCATTACCTTTTAAATCTACAGAAACAGTAAAAGCCGTTTCCATATGATCGGTATTGTTTTTTACCATCGTGTGCAAGTCGAGTTCATTGCAACGTTTTTCAGTTAAAGGTGCACAAATCAATCCGCGACCATGTGTAGCCATGAAATTTATCATTTCGGGTGTTACTTTTTCGGCTGCAGCAAGAAAATCACCTTCGTTTTCTCGATCCTCATCATCAACAACTATAATAACTTTTCCTTGACGAATGTCTTCAATGGCTTCTTCTATAGTGTTGAGTTGTATTTTATTGGTACTCATTAGTTGTTGTTTTCTGTTGTAGTTATTATGGATTTCAGGAAATTTCGGTTGTATAAATAGAAAAAGATATAAAACGGAAATCCTGCAAAAAGTAGTGTCAATAAGTTAATGTCTTGCTTTTTATTTGTTATAAAACTAATTTTAGTAAGTGTAAAATGAGATATCAATATGCTAACAAATAAAAGCAAAGCAGGAACAAATGTATAAAGGTAAGCAATCGTATTTTCGGGTTTGCCTAAGAATGTTACAATTGCAATTAATACAATATTTGAAACCAATGCAATTGTACTGAATAACTTATATTTTTTTGTTAACGGTTCAAGTTCTAAAGAATTAATTTTTGGAACTGAAATTGGTTTGCTTTCTGTTTTTTCTTCTACAAAAGTTTCAATTTCGGTTTCAGTTGCATCAGGTGTTTTGATAGCAATTACTTTTTCTTTTTTTGCAGGAAAGAAAGAAGCTATTTTGGCAATAAAATCAGAGAACCAATCCATTTGAATAGTTGCACCTTTATCATCGGTTGCTCTTTTGGTTAAAAAGATAGCTAACGGTAATAAAAGTAAAGTTGAAAGCCAACAACCTAAAAATGGTGTAATTCCGTTTTCTTGGGCTAATTTTTTCCCAAAAGTATTTACGAAGTGAAAAACAATAAAAATCATTACGGCAAATACAATAGGTAAACCTAAACCACCTTTTCTGATGATTGCTCCAAGTGGTGCGCCGATAAAAAACATTAGAATACACGAAAATGCGACTACAAATTTATCATACAATGCAATCCAGTGCATGTTGATGTTTTTTACTTTATTTTCAAATTCATACTTTGAACCGTCAATTGAAAATAAATTTGCATCTAAATTGCTTGCCGTTACTCTAATTATTTGCTCTTTTTCGCTTTTGTTAAAATTTGAAAGTAATTCTTTTTTGTTAAAATCAAGCGGTTCTTTTGTGGTGTCTTTTACTTTATGTGGTTCTTCTTTTGCAAAAGAAATTCCAGTTCTAGCATTGATATTGTCAACATAAGAAGTTAAGTCCTTTTTATAATTTTTGCTCAAAGAATCAAGTGTATATCGCAGTTCACCAACAGTAAGCATGGTATTGGTATTCGTAATTTGTTCTTCGTCAAGTTTTACATTGTTTAATTTTGATAAATCAATGTTGATTACATAGCGATCAAATTCACTTTTGGCAAATGGAATTTTTTCGCGCTCTTCATATTTTTTAGGAGTAATGTCTTCGTAATAATTTCCGTCTTTTAGAACTAATTTTAAAACATTTGATTTTTCACTACTTACTAATTCGCCCGATTTTGCCTTGATAATAGTAGTGTTTCCTATTCCTAAATTGGATTTTTTATGAATGGTAACTTTGTCTAAATATCTTCCTTCGTCACCCGATTTTTTTTCAACCTTGATAGTATAATTTCCAACTTCACTAAATTGTCCTTCGGCTATTGCCATTGCTGGCTTTACCTGAGCAATATTTCTTCTAAAGTTGATGAATTTATATTCGGCATAAGGAATAACGTTATTAGCAAAAATAAAAGCAACTATACTTAAAAAGAGAATGAAAATCGTTAAAAATTTCATCGAACGTTGCAACGATATTCCCGAAGATTTCATAGCAGCAAATTCATAGTTTTCTGCTAAACTTCCAAAAGTCATGATTGATGCCAATAAAACCGATAATGGTAAAACCAGCGGAACAACTCGCGGCATGGCAAAAGATAAAAATTTGATTACCGAAACGAAATCCAAATCTTTTCCTGCTAGTTCACCAATAAATAACCAAACGGTTTGTAAAATGAATATAAATAAAAGAATGACAAATACTGTCGTAAATGTAGAAACGAATAATTTTAATAAGTACTTGTCAAGTATTTTCACTTGGTTTTAATCTAATTTGTTGATGTAGTAATTAGGGTATTTACTGGCAACAAAGGTAAACTGATTTTTTGATAAGGGCTGATTTGTTTTAAAAGAATTAACAGTCAAAGTAGTTTTTGTGCCATTTTTTCCCATTTCAATCACGTTATAAATGTGCTTTGTTTGCGAATCTATACCTAAAAGGATTTCTTTACGAGCATCTTTTGCATTGGTTGGAACCAATTTTATGTACTGAATTTTTCTTCCTTTTACATCTTGAACAATATCCCAGTAATATTTATATCCGCTATTAAAAAAAGTCAACATTTTGGCTGGAGTTATAGCATTATCGCCTTTTTCCTCAACTCCAGCAATAGTAATTTCTTCATCTTCTGGAACGATGGTGTAATTTTTTTTGCCATCAAAAATTTTGGTAATTCCCATAAAGTTTAAGTAATATTTATTGCCGCTAAGAATAACATTTCCTTTACTTTCTTTGTTGATGTTTTCTTTTCCGTTGTATAATGAATATTTAAAATCTATAACAATATTGTCATACGCTTTTATCTTTGCAGTAACTTGATCCAATAAATCTTTAGCTTTTTTGTCTTGAGCGTTCATCGAAAAGCTCAAAAGAAGTACTAAAACTAATGATATTAAATTTTTCATGGTGCTAATTATTTTGTTCATTGTTTAAAAATTGTTCCAAAGAAGCCAAATCAGAAATGTTTACACTTCGCGCTTTACTTCCTTCAAATGGACCAACAATTCCTGCAGCTTCTAATTGATCAATCAATCTTCCGGCACGATTGTAACCCAGTTTCAATTTTCTTTGCAATAATGATGCCGAACCTTGTTGAGCCGTAACAATTATTTCTGCTGCATCTCTAAATAAGCTATCTCTTTCTGAAATATCTATGTCAAGATTTACGCTACTTCCTTCTTCGCCGACATATTCTGGTAGCAAATAAGCACTTGCATAGGCTTTTTGTGAACCAATATAATCTACAATTTTTTCTACTTCGGGTGTATCTACAAAAGCACACTGCACACGAACTAAGTCATTTCCATTAGAAAATAATAAATCTCCACGTCCAATCAATTGATCTGCGCCACCAGTATCAAGAATGGTTCTTGAATCGATCTTAGAAGTTACTCTAAACGCAATTCTAGCAGGGAAATTGGCTTTTATCATACCCGTAATTACATTAACCGATGGACGTTGCGTTGCAATAATTAAATGTATTCCAATGGCACGAGCTAATTGAGCCAAACGAGCAATTGGTGTTTCCACTTCTTTTCCTGCAGTCATAATTAAGTCGGCAAACTCATCGACAACCAAAACGATATATGGTAAAAAGCGATGTCCGTTTTCTGGATTTAATTTTCTGGTTTTGAACTTTTCGTTGTATTCTTTAATGTTTCGAACCATGGCATCTTTTAACAACGAATAACGATTGTCCATTTCGATACAAAGTGAATTCAGTGTGTTTATTACCTTAGAATTATCAGTGATAATTGCATCTTCAACATCAGGTAATTTTGCTAAATAATGACGCTCAATTTTATTGAATAAAGTAAGCTCAACTTTCTTTGGATCGACCAAAACAAATTTAACTTCGGCTGGATGTTTTTTGTATAAAATAGAAGTCAAAACCGCATTCAATCCAACCGATTTTCCTTGACCAGTTGCTCCGGCCATCAATAAGTGAGGCATTTTAGCTAAATCAACTACAAAAGTTTCGTTGGAAATGGTTTTTCCTAATGCAATTGGCAATTCCATTTCGGCTTCTTGAAATTTAGCCGATGAAATAACTGTTTTCATTGGAACCATCGTTGGATTTTTATTTGGAACTTCAATACCAATCGTTCCTTTTCCTGGAATTGGCGCAATAATACGAATTCCCAAAGCTGCCAATGATAATGCAATATCGTCTTCTAAACTTTTAATTTTTGAAATACGAATTCCGGCATCGGGAACAATTTCATACAGCGTAACCGATGGTCCAACGGTTGCTTTAATTTGAGAAATTGTAATTCCATAGTTTTTTAAAGTTTCAACAATTCGGTTTTTGTTGCTTTCAAGTTCTTCTTGGTTGATTGTAATTCCAACTGATGCATATTCTTTTAATAAATCTATCGTTGGAAACTTATAATTTGATAATTCTAAGGTTGGATCAAATTCTCCAAAATCTGCAACCAGTTTTGAAGCTAGATTTTCCGCGATAACATCTTCATCGGCAGCTTTTTCAATAACAAAATCTTCATCGGTTGATACCGAAATCGGTTCAGTAACTTGTGGATTTTCAACGACCAAAGTTGGAGTTGGAATTGGAGTTATTGGTTTTATTGTTGGTTCGAGATTAATTTCGGAAGCATGTTCAATTGTTGGTTTCAAAGCTTCTTTGTTAATTTCAAAATTGGATGTAATCAATGTTGGCTCAGGAATTTCTTCTTCCTCGATTTCTTCTTTAACGGCAAATTCTTCAAGATTGTATTCTTTTGAAGTAGTTGGAGCAACGACATCTTTGTTATCTGTCATGCTTTTTAAATCATCGCTAATATCTTTTCGTTTTTTCTCAAAAAAGGATTTTATCGAGTCAGGAGAAACTTTGATTTTGAAGACAATGTAAACTATAATTGAGAACGCAACGAGTAAAAGTGTTCCAATTTTTCCAAGATAATCTTGAAAAAACAAGTTCATTTCATAGCCAATTGTTCCACCAAGTTCGGGTAACGATGTGGCAAAAAATCCAAAACAAATAGATAAAATGATGATGGCAAACAAATCCCAAAACCAAGTGTTTTTTAATCTTTTTATGGGTAAATCAAGTAGTAAAAAGGTTCCACTTAAAAAGAATAATTTCACAAAAAGAAAAGATGCAGCACCAAAACCTCTGTATATAAATAAATTAGAAACATAAGCTCCAAATTTTCCTAACCAATTTCCAACAACTTCATTTCGGTCACTTAGATCATTAACAGCACTTTGATCGTTTTGTCCGTGAATGAAAAATGAAATGAAAGAAAGCAGTAAAGCAATTGACGATAATACCAAAACAAATCCCAAAAGAACTTTATATTGCTTTAATCTATTGGAGTTTTTGATTGGGTTTTTATCTTTTGGTTCTGTTGTTTCTTTTTTTACTTGTTTTGCCATTAGTACATTTTAATTGCTATAAAAATAGAAATTTAATTGAGAGTTTACATAAATTTTGGAACATAAATCAATAGTCCAATAGCGATTGCTGCCAAAGCTGCAAATAAAACTGCTCCAGCTGCAATGTCTTTTATGAAACCAATTTTGTTATGAAATTCCGGATGAATGAAATCGGCAATTTTTTCAATGGCTGTGTTTAGACTTTCAATTCCTAGAACTAATCCAAAAGCTAGAATTTGCATCATCCATTCCTCGCGAGAAATTTCAAAAACAAATCCAGCAATGATGAGCAAAAGTGCAATGGTAAATTGAACCATCACGCTATGTTCAGTTGTGATTAGTTTGAATGCGCCTTTGAATGCAAATCCAATACTTTTTAATCTTCCGGTAAAAAAGGAGTTGTCTTTTTCGAATTCCATTGGTATGAAATTATAACGAAGCTAGTGCTAATTCATAATTTGGTTCGTCAGCAATTTCAGGAACTTGTTCAGTATATTTCACAGTTCCGTTTTCGTCTAAAACGATAATTACTCTTGAATGTAAACCTGCTAAAACGCTATCGGTAATTTCTAAACCATAGTCTTTTCCAAAACTTCCTGTTTTAAAATCAGAAAGATTGATTACGTTTTCTAAACCTTCTGCGCCACAAAAACGTTTTTGAGCAAAAGGTAAATCACGAGAAATGCAAAGTACTTTAGTGTTTTCTAAAGCGCTAGCTTTTGCATTAAAAGTTCTAACGGATGTTGCACAAGTTCCAGTATCGATACTTGGAAAAATGTTTAATACCAATTTACTTCCAGCAAAATCTGCCAATGAAGCTATAGATAAATCATTTTTTACTAATTGAAATTCAGGAGCTTTTGTTCCAACTTTTGGTAATTCGCCCGAAGTATTTATTGCGTTTCCGCCTAATGTTATTGCTGCCATTTTGTATAATTTTAAAAGGTCAAAAGTAGGGAATTATTTTGGAAATTTAAAAAGCATATTCTATGTTCCATCTCACAAGAAATGATTGTTAACTCTTAATCTAATTATCTCCGTTTTTTATGTAAAGCATTATAAACAAAAAAGTCCTGATGTTTTCAGGACTTTTATAATTTGTACTTAACTAAACGTGTAACGCTCGATTATCTGTAGCTGCTAAAGCTGCTTCTTTAATTGCTTCTGCAAATGTTGGATGTGCATGAGACATTCTAGAAATATCTTCGGCTGATGCTCTAAATTCCATTGCGGTTACAGCTTCTGCAATTAAATCGGCACAACGAGCACCAATCATGTGAACACCAAGAACTTCGTCAGTTTTAGCATCAGCAAGAATTTTTACAAATCCGTCAGTATCACCACCAGCACGAGCTCTTCCTAGAGCTTTGAAAGGAAAACTTCCTGCTTTATATGCAACTCCAGCTTCTTTTAATTGCTCTTCTGTTTTTCCAACCGCAGCAACTTCTGGCCAAGTGTAAACTACTCCAGGAATTAAATTATAATCGATATGTGGTTTTTGACCAGCCAAAATTTCGGCTACCATTACACCTTCTTCTTCAGCTTTGTGAGCTAGCATTGCACCACGAACTACGTCACCAATTGCATAAATATTTGGAACATTGGTTTGCAAATGATCGTTTACTTCGATTTGACCTCTATCAGTAACTTTCACTCCAGCTTTATCTGCATTTAATCCATCAGTATAAGGACGACGACCAACAGAAACTAGCGAATAATCTCCTTCTAAAGTGATGATTTCTCCTTTTGCATTTTCTGCTTTTACAGTAACCGTTTTTCCTTTTCTGTCAACCGATTGTACTTTGTGTGAAGTATAGAATTTCATTCCTTGCTTTTTCAACACTTTTGTTAATTCTTTAGACAATGCAGCATCCATTCCTGGAATAATTCTGTCCATAAATTCAACGACTGAAACTTGTGCACCAAGACGAAGATATACTTGTCCTAATTCAATTCCGATAACGCCACCACCAATAATTACTAAATGTTTTGGAACTTCTGGTAATTTTAAAGCTTCAGTAGAAGTGATTATTCTTTCTTTGTCTAATTTTATAAATGGTAAGCTTGATGGTTTTGAACCTGTTGCAATAATAATGTTTTTAGCTTCGATAACTTCAGATGAACCGTCGGCTTTTGTAACTTTAACATGAGTTGCATCTTCAAATGAACCAATACCTTCAAAAACAGTGATTTTATTTTTGTCCATTAAAAATTTCACTCCGCCAGATGTTTGGTCAACAACGGCTTGTTTGCGAGCAATCATTTTTTCAAGATTTACTTTTACTTTGCCCGAAACTTCAATTCCGTGATCGGCAAAATGTTGTAATTCTTCGTAATGGTGTGATGATGCTAAAAGAGCTTTTGATGGAATGCAACCTACGTTAAGACACGTTCCGCCAAGTGTTGGATATTTTTCTATGATTGCTGTTTTGAAACCTAATTGGGCACAACGGATTGCTGATACATATCCACCTGGACCAGAACCTATAATGACTACGTCAAATGAACTCATGATATTATTTTTTTGTGTGTTTTATGTGTTTTTTTTATAAAAGTCGTACAAAATTACGAATTCAAATTCAATTTCAATATCAAATTCAAAAATCAATTTCAAGTTCAAAAGTCAATTTCGAAAATCAACTTCAAAATTCAATTTCAACTTCAAAAAATTTAATCCCAATCTTGTGCTACAAAACTTATTTTTTCTCCGTTGTCGGAAGTTAGCGTTAAAAAATTACCTTCTACTTCGTAGTTTTTCATAGAAGGAATTTCATTTAGGAAATCAGTTTCTAGTTTCATATTGTTTTGGCAATACATTCTTGTCGCAATTCCTTGCGAAAAAGTGATTGAACTTCTATCTATTTTATAAGAAAAAGATAAATTATTACAACCCATTTTAGATGTTGCTCTTTCAGGATTTGTCAAGTCTAGAAATGCTTTTTGCTCAACAAAATACTCTTTTTTGTAGTCTTTATATTCAACTAACATCCAAACTCTTTTGATGTTTTGAGCATTCTTTTTACTACTGCAAGATATTGTTACAGTGAAAATTAAGAGAAATAGTGATGACTTTTTCATTTTTTCTTTTTACCACAAATTACACAAAGTTTCACAAATTAATTACATTATTATTTGCAATCTTGTCATTCCGTAGGAATCTAAACTCAATTTTGAGATTCCTACGGAATGACAAAATACTTCAAAATTAAAAGTATTAAACCGTAAATGCCGTTGTGTTTTTTACTTCACCAATCATAAATGTGCTGTGTGTACTTCCAATATGTTGCAAGGTTGTGAGTTTGGTAACCATAAATTCGCGGTATTCTTCCATGTCTTTTACGCAAACTTTTAGAATGTAATCATAATCGCCGCTGACGTGAAAACATTCTAGAACTTCATTGAGTTTTATGACTTCCTTTTCGAATTGATTGATGAACTCTTTAGTATGTTGCAATAATTTTAGATGACAGAAAACTACAAATCCTTTATTGATCTTGTTTCTGTTTAAAAGCGCTACGTATTTATCGATAATTCCTTCGCGCTCTAATTTTTTGATACGTTCATAGACAGCAGTTACAGATAAATTAAGTTTTACGGCTAATGCTGCTGTGGTTTTTTTAGTATCGGATTGAAGTAATTCTAAAAGTTTTTTATCGGTAGCGTCCATGTTTTAAGTTTCGAGTTTTTATAAAAATCTAAAATGTTGCTCAATTGATTTCAAAATTAGTTTTTAAATCTAAATTATTTAATTTTTATAGATTTATTTTCTAATTATTTTATTATATATTGTTTGTAAATCTTATAATTTGTTTTTTTGATGAATGTAATTAGTAACGAAATGTTCCTATCCCGAAGCTTCGGGACAGATAGAAGTGGAAATCCTTTTCTTTTTTTCTTTAAAAAAGAAAAGATTGCAACGGATAGCTGGACACGAGCTCCAAAAAAGCAAACTGGCGAAGCAAATAGCTTCTGAAAAAATAATTTCAAAAATCAATATCAAAAACATAAAAAAATGAAAGACTTTAATCCTGCAGATAAAATACAAGATTTACAATATTTTGGAGAGTTTGGTGGTGTAAATCCATCAATTTCAGATAGTTCTACTTATACTTTTCTTTCGGCAAAAACGATGTTTGATACATTTGAAGGTAATGCCGAAGGTTGCTATTTGTACTCGAGACATTCGTCGCCAAGTAATTTATATTTGGATAAAGCGTTGGCAGCGATGGAAGGAACAGAAACGGCAAATGTTTCAGCTTCGGGAATGGGCGCAATTACGCCAACGTTGTTGCAATTGTGTAATTCTGGTGATCATATTGTTTCTAGCCGAACGATTTATGGCGGAACTTATGCGTTTTTGAAGAATTTCACTCCGAAGTTTGGTATCAAAACATCGTTTGTTGACATTACAAAACTAGATGTTGTGGAAGCTGCAATTACTGATAAAACCAAGGTTTTATATTGTGAAACGGTAAGTAATCCGTTGTTGGAAGTAGCTGATATAACATCGCTTTCAAAGATTGCAAAGAAACATAATTTGAAATTGGTTGTTGATAATACATTTTCGCCATTGAGTGTTGCTCCGGCAAAATTGGGTGCTGATATTGTAATTCACAGTTTAACGAAGTATATCAACGGAAGTAGCGATACGGTTGGTGGCGTGACTTGCGCATCGAGAGAATTTATAAATAGTTTGAAAGATGTGAATTGTGGCGCGAGTATGTTACTTGGACCAACGATGGATAGTTTGCGTAGTGCAAGTGTGATGAAAAACTTGCGAACGTTGCACATCAGAATGAAACAACATAGTCATAATGCAATGTATTTGGCTGAAAAATTTGAAAATGACGGAATAAAAACGGTTTATCCTGGTTTGAAAAGTCATCCAAGTCATGAAATTTATGCTTCGATGATAAATCCTGAATATGGTTTTGGCGGAATGATGACCATTGATGTTGGAAGTTTGGATAAAGCCAACGAGTTGATGGAATTGATGCAGGAACGAAATTTGGGTTATTTAGCCGTGAGTTTAGGATTTTATAAAACGTTATTTTCAGCACCTGGAACTTCTACTTCTAGTGAAATTCCTTTGGAAGAACAAAAAGAAATGGGCTTGACTGATGGTTTAATTCGTTTTTCTATTGGATTGGATAATGATATTGAAAGAACGTATCAATCGATGAAAAGTTGTATGATTGAATTGGGAATTTTAGAAAATGTAATGAATTAAGTTTTAAAAAGTTTATATAAAAAATCCGTTTAATTTCTTAAACGGATTTTTTTATGTCTAAAAATTAGATATTTTTTAATTCAATTTACTGTTTTTATAACTGAAACTAAAATAAATAATCAATCCTATGATAAGCCAGATGGTAAAATAAATCCAGTTCCAAACACTAAGTTCTGCCATCATATACAAACAGCAAACCAATCCAAGTAGCGGAATTAAGGAAAGATTTTGTCTCCAAGACCAAACCGCCAAACCAATTAATGTGAAAAGGAAAATCCACATTGGAATTTTATGTTTGAATAGATCAAATCCGGTTTCATATTTCAATGCATTATCAATCGGTAATGATTCTACAATATTTTTATACACTGTTTCATCTTCAGAAAATTTGCTTAAAACATCTTCTAAATCGGCATTTTGATCTTTAATGAGTTTTTCTTCTTGAAAATGAGCCATAATTTCTTTGGCTTCGGTTTCTTTTAAAGAAGTTACAATTGTAGAAGCGTCGTTGATTTGTTTTTCATTGGTAATGAAATCCATAGTGGCTTTTTTATTTATAGTAAAAGCAAAAAACAATCCGACAATCAACAGTAAAGGAAAAATATATTTAGAGTTTGCATAGGGAATTCTGAATTTTCCTCTCGGAACATCTGGTCGGTTTTGTAATACCAAAACTCCGGCACAAACCAATACAAAAGCAAATAATGTTCCGATACTACATAAGTCGGTTACTATGGTAAGGTTCAGAAATAATGCAGGAACGGCAACAACAAATCCGGTTACAATAGTAGCATAAGAAGGTGTTTTAAATCTTGGATGAACTTTAGAAAATCGTTTTGGTAATAATCCGTCACGACTCATGCTCATCCAAATTCTTGGTTGTCCCATTTGGAAAACTAAAAGCACGCTTGCCATAGCCACAACGGCACTTACAGCAATAATTCCTGACATCCATTTTAAATCAAGTTTATTAAAAACAAACGCCAAAGGATCGCCTACATTCAAGTCTTTATAATTTACCATTCCAGTTAATACCAAAGCAATTGCAATATATAAAATAGTACAAATGACAATTGCCCACATCATACCACGAGGTAAATCACGTTGCGGATTTTTACATTCTTCGGCTGTTGTTGAAATGGCGTCAAATCCGATATAAGCAAAAAATACTGCCGAAACACCTTTTAGAATTCCGTTTACACCGTTTGGAGCAAATGGATTCCAATTGTCAGTATCGACATAAAATATTCCAACAGCAATAACGAGCAAAATCACACAAAGTTTTACAACAACCATTAGGTTACTTGCATTTCGCGATTCTTTCATACCACGATAAACCAAATAAGTGATAATGATAATAATAAGTAAAGCAGGTAAATCAGCCACAAAATGAAAAGAACCAAGAGTAGGCGAGGTTGTCCATGCCGTATAAGCTGCTTTTAAATTGTCTGAAAGATTTTCAAACGATTTTCCACCTTGCATTAGTGCTGTTGCTTCATCAAAACCATTCGAAGCCGTGAGGTAATCCATTTGCATCCATTGAGGAATATGCATGCCGCCACTTTCGAGTAAACCAGTAAAATAATCACTCCACGAAATGGCAACTGTAATATTCCCGACAGCATATTCCATAATCAATGCCCAGCCGATAATCCAAGCGATGATTTCGCCAAAAGCTACATAAGAATAAGTATAAGCACTACCCGAAACAGGAACCATAGAAGCAAATTCGGCGTAAGCAAAAGCGGCAAAACTACAAGCAATTGCAGTGAAAATAAATAGAAAAATAACGCCTGGACCGCCATCAGCACTGGCTTTTCCAATCGTACTGAAAATTCCGGCTCCAATAATTGCTGCAATTCCAAAAGCAGTTAAATCACGAGCGGTTAAATGTTTACCTAAAGCGTGATGACCATCTGCTTCGTTTTTTTCAACTTGTTTGAGAATATCCTGAACCGTTTTTCTTCGGAATAGATTGGAAAACGACATAAATTTTAATTTTAAGGTTTTAGTAAAAACAAATATATAATTTTTAATTTAGGTTTTAATAACCGATGAAGTATAGTTAAAAACTATTACACAATAAAAAACAAATAATAAAAAATGATAATTAAAGCATTTTTAAAGATAAATTTGTTAAAGTCAATAATTTCAATTTCTAATTAATTAACAAACAAAATTATACTTATGGAACATTCAAATGACATTAGCAAATGCCCATTTCATCAAAATCAAAAAGGTTTGAGTGATGGTGTTAAAAATCATGATTGGTGGCCAAAATCACTCAATCTTGATATTCTTCATCAGCACGATACTAAAACAAATCCTTTAGGAAAAGATTTTAATTATGCAGAAGAATTTAAAAAATTAGATTTAGAAGCGCTTAAAACCGATTTAAAAAATCTTATGACTGATAGTCAAGATTGGTGGCCAGCCGATTGGGGACATTATGGTGGATTATTTATTAGAATGGCATGGCATTCTGCTGGAACTTATAGAATTTCTGATGGTCGCGGTGGTTCTGGAACAGGAAATTTGAGATTTGCTCCTTTAAACAGTTGGCCTGATAATGGAAATTTAGATAAAGCACGAAGATTATTATGGCCAATCAAAAAGAAATATGGTAACAAAATTTCTTGGGCAGATTTAATGATTTTAGCTGGAAATATGGCTTACGAATCGATGGGATTAAAAACATTTGGATTCGCTGGTGGTCGTGAAGATATTTGGCATCCTGAAAAAGACATTTATTGGGGAGCAGAAAAAGAATGGTTAGCTAAATCAGGTAGTAAAGGAACAAGATATTCTGGAGAACGAGATTTAGAAAATCCGTTAGCAGCCGTAATGATGGGATTAATTTATGTAAACCCAGAAGGTGTTGATGGACAACCTGACCCATTAAAAACCGCTCATGACGTTCGCGTTACTTTCCAAAGAATGGCAATGAATGATGAAGAAACCGTAGCCTTAACAGCTGGAGGTCACACCGTAGGAAAAGCACATGGAAATGGAGACGCTTCTACTTTAGGTCCAGAACCTGAAGCTGGCGCAATTGAAAATCAAGGTTTTGGTTGGTTAAACCCAAAAGGTGGCGGAGCAAATGCAGTAACAAGCGGATTGGAAGGTGCGTGGACAACTCATCCAACGCGTTGGGATAATGAATATTTTACTTTATTATTAAATCACGATTGGGAATTGAAGAAAAGTCCGGCTGGTGCTTGGCAATGGGAACCAATTAACATCAAAGAAGAAGACAAACCAATCGACGCACATAATCCTTCGGTAAAAAGAAATCCAATCATGACTGATGCAGATATGGCAATGAAAATGGATCCAGCTTACAGAGAAATTTCGGAACGTTTTTATAAAGACCCAGCTTATTTTTCGGAAGTATTTGCAAGAGCTTGGTTCAAATTAACCCATAGAGATTTAGGTCCAAAAGAACGATACCTTGGTGCTGATGTTCCAAACGAAGATTTAATTTGGCAAGATCCAATTCCAACTGTTGATTACACTTTATCAGATGCTGAAATTGAAGAATTAAAATCAAAATTATTAAACAGCGGATTAACAAGAACCGAATTAATCAACACAGCTTGGGATAGTGCAAGAACATTTAGAGGTTCCGATTTTCGTGGTGGTGCAAATGGTTCAAGAATTAGATTAGAACCACAAAAAAATTGGGTTGCTAACGAACCTGAGAGATTGCAAAGAGTTTTATCCAAACTAGCCGAAATTCAAGCAGGTTTAAGCAAAAAAGTAAGTCTTGCCGATTTAATTGTCCTTGGCGGAAGTGCGGCAATCGAAAAAGCCGCACAAGAAGGCGGATTTAACGTAAAAGTTCCTTTCCATGCTGGAAGAGGCGATGCTTCGCAAGAAATGACCGATGCTGAATCGTTTGATGTTTTAGAGCCAACAAACGATGCTTTTAGAAATTTTATGAAAGCTAAATATGTAGTTCAGCCCGAAGAATTAATGTTAGATAAAGCACAACTTCTTGGATTAACCGCTTCAGAAATGACTGTTTTACTTGGCGGAATGCGTGTTCTTGGAACAAACTATAACGGAACAAAACACGGAGTTTTCACTAATAACGAAGGTGTTTTGAGTAACGATTTCTTTGTGAATTTAACCGATATGAACTACAGTTGGAAACCTGCTGGCGACAATCTATATAATATTGTGGACAGAAAATCGGGAGCAACTAAATGGACAGCAACAAGAGTAGATTTGGTTTTTGGTTCTAATTCTGTTTTAAGAGCTTATGCCGAAGTCTATGCTCAAGACGATAACAAGGAAAAATTCGTGAACGATTTTATCAATGTTTGGACAAAAGTCATGAATTTAGACCGATTTGATTTGAAATAAGTTTTTCGCGTTAAATAGTTATATTTTTAAAAACCACTTGAAAAGGTGGTTTTTTTGATTTTATGAAAAAAATATAAAATAAAAATTGCTATATCAATAATTAAAATCATAATTTTTTGTCAGAAATTAACGGATAATTTTTTTCTATTAATTAATCATAAAATATAATAAATGTCATGTTTTATTCGTCTTTCTATTTGTAATTTTGCACTAGAAATTAATAACAATTAAAATAAAAAACATGTCATTAGTAGGTAAAAAATTTCCAAACATTACAGTAGATGCAATCTCTCATATGGGAGATAATTTAAGAATTAATGTGCTTGAAGAAGCTACAAAAAACAACAAAAAAGTACTTTTATTTTGGTATCCAAAAGACTTTACTTTCGTTTGTCCAACTGAATTACATGCTTTCCAAACAGCTTTAACTGATTTCGAAAAAAGAAATACTATCGTAATCGGTGCATCTTGTGATACTAACGAAGTTCACTTTGCTTGGCTAAATACGCCAAAAAACAACGGTGGAATAGAAGGAGTTACTTATCCACTTTTAGCTGATACAACAAGAAATTTATCAGCAGCTTTGGATATTCTTGATGCAGAATGGGTTTATGATGCAGATTTGAATGACGAAATCCTTGAAGGTTCAAACGTAACTTTTAGAGCTACTTATTTAATCGACGAAACTGGAAAAATTTTCCACGAAAGCGTAAACGATATGCCATTAGGAAGAAACGTAAACGAGTATTTAAGATTAATCGATGCTTATACTCACGTTCAAACTAAAGGTGAAGTTTGTCCTGCAAACTGGGAAGAAGGAAAAGAAGCGATGAATGCTGATCGTTTAAGCACTGCGGCATACTTAGCTCAAAACTAATAACAATAACAATAACAAATTTCAATTTCAATATCAAAAGTCAATTACAAGTTTAAATTGATTTTTGATGTTGAAATTGACATTGAAATTTTAAAACTATGTTAATCGAATTAAACGAAGATACATTACAAGATTTGGTAAATACCAACAATAAGGTGGTTGTTCAATATTCAGCTTCATGGTGTGGAAATTGCCGAATTATGAAACCTAAATTCAAAAAATTAGCTTCTGAGAATGAAGAAATTACCTTTGTTTTGGTTGATGCAGAGAATTCTCCAGAATCAAGAAAGTTAGCGAATGTTTCTAATTTGCCAACTTTTGCAACCTTTGTTGGAGGAAAATTATTGAACGAAACTCAAACCAATAAAGCAGAAGTTTTGGCTGAATTGGTAAGCGAAATTTCATCAAATTAATACAAAATGAAATTACCAGTAATCAAACATTTGACGCAATTTATTGAAGAAAATGACCAAGATTATCTAATTGAAACCATAGAAGTTCTCGAAGCTTTAACCGAAATTCCATCGTTAAAAGATGAAGAATTAGATGTAATTGGTGAGTTAATTTCCAATATGTACGGCGCTTTAGAAGTCCACAAAATGACCAAAGAAGGCAAAGACAAAAAAGAAGCACTCAACGATTTCATGAAGCGAGTTCTTGGTTCAATCGATAAATAAAACAAAACGTCCCGAATTTTCGGGACGTTTTGTTTAGTGTAAAAATTTAAGTCTTGGAACGAATCGTTTGGAAATTTTTGGTTTCCATTTTCCTGCTTTCCGTTTCAATCTTTTATAGTTTTGTCACATCGAGCGCATCCCGAAGTTTCGGGAGAGATGCTTTTTTGTAAAACTATAAAAGGATTTCCACTGCAATCAGGGTTAGTTAGGATTTGTATTGAATTTCAGTAAACATTTCCTAACAGGTTTAAAAAGCCCAAAACTTATTTCTTCAAAAATTTTCTATAAAGAACAAAACCAATTCCAGCAATCAAAAACACCGACCAAAGTTGCATCACAAAAGCAATAATTCCTTCCAAAATAAACCAACCCGTTTTCAAACTATCCCAAATTTGCAAGCCAATATTCGGACGATATTCATTCACACTTTTTTCATTTGCAATAACTTCTTGTTTTGTCGTTTCTCTTTGATATAAATACAAAGTTACCGTGCTAAAATTCACTTGATCTTCCAAACTTAGATTGTTTAAAATCGTGGCATCGCTTTCAGTGGCTTTGTCCAACGCTTTATCTTCGGCAGTTGTAATATCATTCAGCTTTTTACCTTTGCTATCAATACCTTTTTCCAATCGTTCCTGACTGTTTTTAATCCGTTTTTGCGCCAATTTATTCGATAAAAGTTGTAACGAAACATCATCGGCTTTAATCAATCGACTATCCAAAAAATTAATTTCTTTAACCATCGATTTCAAAACCGTGTCCAATTGCGTATTCGGAACTCTAAACGTAATCGTGTTATCAACTGTATATTGTATTGTTTCCAAAATACTATCCTGACTAATTTTCGTTTCCGATTTTTGATTGATGTTACTTTTTAAATCGGTAAATGTTACAAATCCGCCGTGTTTGGCAATACTGTTTTCAATAGCATAAGTCGATTTGGCAACATCTTTTACTTTGAATTTAATGTCGGCCGTTCGAACAAATTTTCGATTGGAATTTTTGGGTTCCACAGCAGCATTTGACGAAATTGCAATCGCAGAAGTATCGGCAACTTCCATTTTAGCATCAATTTCACTAGCTTCATAATCAGCTTGTTTACACGCAAAGGCAAATCCAAGTAGGAGTAATGCCAAACCCAATTTTGGTAATTTTTTCATTTTTGATTTTTTTAAAAGGTTAATAATAGAAAACAGTTTCTGTGCTTGGTTTTTATCAATAAGCAAAGTGTAGTTTTCTATCAAAAGCAAAAATGAATTACAGGTTTAACATTATTTTAAGCATACTAAAAAGCGTGCCAAACTTAAGAATTGCTTAAAATTATTTTTTTGTCGTAATTTTGAACTCAAAACCAATCATCTTGAGAACGCATTTTTCCAAAGAAATCAATAATCCCGAAGCCTTCAAAAATCAGTTATTAACTTGGTCACAACAGTTTAGAGAAGTTGTTTTTTTGGATTCTAATGAATATCACCAAAAATATTCAAGCTATGATTGTGTTCTAGCCGTTGATGCTTTCACGTCTTTAAAAACTGATTTTCACAATGCTTTTGAAGAAATAAAACAGTATCAACAGCAAACCAAAGATTGGTTGTTCGGTTATTTTTCATACGATTTAAAAAACGATACCGAAAAGCTAACTTCTAATAATTTTGACGGATTGCATTTCCCTGATTTGTTTTTCTTTCAGCCTAAAAAACTGTTTTTATTGAAAGGAAACCAA
Source organism: Flavobacterium solisilvae (assembly GCF_012911605.1). GTDB lineage: Bacteria > Bacteroidota > Bacteroidia > Flavobacteriales > Flavobacteriaceae > Flavobacterium > Flavobacterium solisilvae. Next base: position 19,371 of record NZ_JAAMPT010000202.1, read on the forward strand.
CTCGAAGTTCATTATTTATTGATGTGTGATGATGAATTTGAAATTGATTTTGAAGAAATAAAATTATACAGCGATAATTTTGTCACACTAGTTTATACTGAGCGAAGCCGAAGTACAGTCGAAGTGCAACAACGAATTTCCAAAGAAAATTACCTTTCAAAAGTCAATAAAATGCTGGAACACATTCAGCGTGGTGATATTTATGAAGCTAATTTTTGCATGGAGTTTTTTGCCGAAAATGCAATAATCAATCCGTTGGAAATTTATCAAAAGTTGAATGCCATTTCAAAACCACCGTTTGCTGTTTTCTTCAAAAATAACCAGCAGTATTTGCTTTCGGCTTCGCCAGAACGTTATTTGAAAAAAGAAGGAAACAAAGTTATTTCCCAACCCATAAAAGGAACGGCCAAGCGATTTTCGGATGCAGCATTAGACGAAAAAGCCAAAAATGATTTAGCCGAAAACCCAAAAGAACGTTCGGAAAACATTATGATTGTTGATTTAGTTCGTAATGATTTGTCCAAAACGGCTACCAAAGGTTCGGTTGAAGTAGAAGAACTTTGCGGCATTTATTCCTTTGAACAAGTCCATCAAATGATTTCTACGATAGCATCAAACGTTGCTGAAAATCGTGCTCCAGTTGATATTATCAAATCTACTTTTCCAATGGGAAGCATGACTGGCGCGCCAAAAATTTCGGCGATGAATATTATCGAAAATCTCGAAGAAACCAAACGCGGATTGTATAGCGGTTCGGTTGGATATTTTTCTCCCGAAAATGATTTTGATTTTAATGTTGTCATTCGTAGTATTTTGTACAATGCTCAAAATCAATATCTTTCTTTTTCCGTAGGAAGTGCAATCACTTCAAAAGCTGTTCCCGAACAAGAATATGAGGAATGTTTACTGAAAGCTAAAGCAATGTTTGAGGTTTTACAATAATTAAATGTATTTTTGAACATGCTTCAAAAACTCCAAAATCATATCAATACAAACTTATCTTTTTTAAAAGAAAAGAAACTTTTACTTGCTGTTAGTGGCGGAATTGACAGCATGGTTTTGGTGCATCTTTGTCATCAGTTGAAGTTAGATTTTGCTGTCGCACATTGTAATTTTCAATTGCGAGGAAATGAAAGCGATGATGATGAAAACTTTATGAAATCACAAACAGAAAAATTACAAATTCCAGTTTTTATCCAAAAATTTGACACAAAAAGCATCGCTCAAACACAAAAATTATCCATTCAACTTGCTGCCAGAAAATTGCGCTACGATTGGTTTTATGAATTGATGAATGAAAATGGTTTTGACTATATCTTAACAGCACATCATTTAGATGACAGTTTGGAAACATTTTTAATCAATTTTACTCGTGGTTCTGGATTGGATGGATTAACTGGAATTCCGGAACAAAATGATAAAATTCTTCGTCCGCTTTTGATTTTTTCAAGAAACGAAATCGAAACTTTTGCCCAAGAAAATAACATCGCTTGGCGCGAAGACAGCAGTAATTCATCCGATAAATATTTGAGAAATAAATTGCGACATGATGTAATTCCGATATTGAAAGAGTTAAACCCAAGTTTGCTTTCATCATTTGAAAATACGATTAAAAACCTAAAGCAATCGCAATCTTTAGTTGATGATGCGTCAAAAATGGCTTATGAAAAAGTGGCTTCGGAACGAGAAAATCAAATAGTTTTTAACTTAGATTTACTTTTAGCATATCAAAACTATCAAGCGTATCTTTTCTCTTGGTTATCTCGTTTTGGTTTTACCGATTGGGAAGCTATTTCCGATTTAGTTTCGGCACAATCTGGAAAGCAAGTTATGTCAGATTCTCATGTGCTTTTGAAAAACAGAAATACACTTTTGTTGTTTCTTCGGAAAGAAAATTCGGAAGAAGTAATTTATCAAATCGATAAAGCGCAAAAGCAAGTTAAAGTTCCCTTAAAATTGACCTTTTGTAACGTAAGTGACATTTCGGTTCAACCAACTAATGCTATCTTTGTCGATGCAGAAAAATTGCAATTTCCGTTAACGATTAGAAAATGGAAAGAAGGTGATTTTTTTCAACCTTTTGGAATGAAAGGTAAAAAGAAAGTGAGTAAATTTTTTAAAGACGAAAAATTTTCTATGCTTGAAAAAAAAGAAATTTGGCTACTTTGTTCCAATGATAAAATCGTTTGGATTATTGGAAAAAGACAAGACGACCGATTTAAAATAACAGAAACAACAACTAAAATTTTACAAATTAATTACATCAAGTAATGAATAAACTACTCTTTTCAATCTTCACATTTTTGGCTTTCGCCAATGGTTTTGCCCAAATAATAAATCCCGTAAAATGGACATCTAAAGTTGAGAAACTTTCAGAAACCGAGTTCAACTTAGTAATGGAAGGAAAAATTGATGATGAATGGCATGTTTATTCTCAGTTTACGCCAGCCGATGGACCAATTCCAGCCGAATTCAAATTTAAAGATGCTAAAGGTAATTTTGAATTGATTGGGAAAACAAAAGAAAGTCCGTATAAAAAACAATACAATGATATTTTTGAAGTAGATGAATACTATTTTGAAAAGAATGTTACGTTTACTCAGAAAATAAAAGTAATTAATCCAAACTTGACATCAGTTAAAGTAAAAATTGATTATCAAGTATGTAAAGAAGTCTGTATCAATCAAGATTATACGTTTACATTTGCTTTACCAAAAATAGAAATCGCTCAATCAGATTTACCAGTTGTAACTACTGATACAGCAACTGCTGATACAGCTGAAGTTGTAAAAGAAGAACCAATAAAAGTAGTTGAAACAACACCATCTTCTGAACCTAAACAAGAAGAAGAAAAAGGTTTATGGACAATATTCTTTTTGGCATTTCTTGGTGGTTTTGCAGCGTTGCTAACACCTTGCGTTTTCCCAATGATACCTATGACGGTAAGTTTCTTTACGAAGCAAAGTAAAAATCCGGCACAAGGAAAGCGTAACGCCATTTTATATGGAATTTCGATTATTGCTATCTATGTAGTTTTAGGATTAATAATTAATGCAATTTTTGGAGCCGATGCTTTAAATGCGCTATCAACAAATCCATGGTTTAATATTTTTTTCTTTATTTTATTGCTCATATTCGCAGCATCATTTTTAGGTGCGTTCGAAATCATGTTGCCTAATTCTTGGGCAAATAAAGTGGATAAACAAGCAGATAGAGGTGGAATTATAGGGATTTTATTCATGGCTTTGGCCTTGGCTATAGTTTCGTTTTCGTGTACCGGACCAATTGTTGGAACACTATTAGTAGAATCGGCATCAAAAGGAGGAATAGCACCAATTATTGGAATGCTTGGATTTTCATCCGCTTTGGCATTACCGTTTATGCTATTTGCTTTGTTCCCGAGTTGGTTAAATTCATTACCAAAATCGGGCGGTTGGCTGAATACAGTTAAAGTTTCTCTTGGGTTTTTAGAATTAGCATTAGCATTCAAATTTTTATCCAATGCCGATTTGGTTTTGCAATTACATTTATTGGAAAGAGAAGTGTTTTTAGCGATTTGGATTGCTGTTTTTGGAGCTTGGGCTTTGTATCTTTTTGGGAAAATTACAACACCACATGATAGTCCAGTTTCTTATATTTCCGTAGGAAGATTGTCATTAGCATTATTGGTTTCAGCATTTACAGTATATATGATACCAGGATTGTTTGGTGCACCGTTGAAACTAATTTCAGCATTTCCACCGCCACAAACTTATAGTGAAAGTCCAACAGGATTCTTTGGAAATAATAACGGTTCAATTTCAAAAGAAGGATTACCGGATGGTGCAAAAGTAGGCGAGCACGGAATTATTACATTTACTGATTATGACAAAGGATTGGCTTATGCTAAAGAAGTGAATAAGCCAATATTACTTGATTTTACAGGATTTGCTTGTGTTAATTGCCGTAAAATGGAAATTAATGTTTGGTCGGATGAAAAGGTATTGAGTGTTTTAAAAAATGAAGTGGTTTTGATTTCTTTGTATGTAGATGACAAACGCGAGTTACCAAAAGAAGAACAACACGTTTCAAAAATTACAGGAAACGACATTGAAACCATTGGCGATAAATGGACAGAATTTATTATTACAAAATATAAAACTAATACCCAACCGTATTATGTTTTAACTGATTTGAACGAACAAAAATTAAATGAACCGGTAAGTTATACTCCAAACATCAATGAATATCTGGCTTGGTTAAAAGACGGAATTTCCAAATTCAAATAATCGAATTCTAATTTAGAATAGTCAAATACTCATTTAAAAGGTTGCTTTTGGTAAAACAAACGCAACCTTTTTTGTTTTTTTCTATCTTTATTGTAAATTAAACCTAACCCATTATGAAAAAAATCCAAAACCTTCTGTGGTTGCTTGTTGTAGCAATTACAGTTACTTCTTGTAATCCTGATGAAGGTGGTTCTTCTTCTGGACCAGATGACAACACTTTTACTCAAAACTTTGGAGCAACAGCCAATCGTGATTTTATTGGTCAAGTGGTTGATGCCGATAATAATCCCATTCAAGGTGTAACCATTAAAATTGGTTCTTCAACTACACAAACCGATGTTAATGGTGTTTTTATACTTAATAATGCTTCGGTTTATCAAAAGTTTGCCTATATAACGGCAAAAAAATCGGGATATATTGATGGTTCGCGTTCTTTGGTTCCAACGTCAGGAAAAAATAATGTAAAGATTATGCTTATACCATTTGCGGCACAAGCAACGGTACAATCGGGTGAAGAAAGTGAAGTTTCAATTTATTCAGGAACAAAAGTAAAATTTGACGGTGCTTTTCAGGATGAAAATGGGAATGATTATTCAGGTGCTGTTCAAGTTGCTTTATTTCATTTAACACCTTCTGATACCAATATCAGTAGTTTGATGCCAGGAATGTTATATGCCCAAACTGAAAATAATCAAGAAGCTATTCTGGAAACTTTTGGAATGATCAACGTTGAACTTCGTGGTTCTGGCGGACAAAAATTAAATATCAAATCAGGTCATACCGCTGAAATTACCGTTAGAATTGATGATAGTCAATTGGCTACAGCTCCAAGTACAATTCCGCTTTGGCATTTTGATGAAGCTAAAGGTTATTGGAAACAAGATGGTGTAGCCACGAAAATCGGTAATAAATATGTTGGCGAAGTTTCTCATTTTTCTTGGTGGAATTGTGATGCTTTTGCACAAATGGTTCGCTTAACTGTAACTATTGTCGATAGCAACGGAAACGAAATTTCAAATGCAGGTGTTGGATTAATTGCCAATGGAAATACCTATCCGGTTATGGGTTACACTAATACAGAAGGTCAAGTTTCGGGTTTAATTCCAGCAAATCAAACATTGGTTTTAAACGTGTATGCTTCTTATTATACTTGCGATGCCGATAATATTATTTATACCACAACGATTGGACCTTTTTCATCGGATACCGTTTTACCAAATATTGTAGTTAATTTGACCAGCAACACATTAAGTTCCACTGTTCAAGGAAATTTATTGAAATGCAACGGTTCCAATGTTACTAATGGTTATGTAATCTTAAATCGTTATGGAAACTATTCCGTTTCACCAGTAACTAATGGTGCGTTTAGTTTCAGCGAATTGTATTGTCCAGATGATACTGAGTTTACCTTAAAAGGTGTTGATTTAGAAAACTTTCAGCAAACTGATTCTATCAGTTATAATTTTGTCGTTCCAATAACTAATGTTGGAAATCTTCAAGCCTGTAACTCTATTGATGAATTTATTTCTTATCAAATTGATAATGATCCAACAGTTTTTTTAGTTGATAATATCAATGCAACAACGCAGTCCAATTATTTTTCAATTAATGCGTATAATGCAGTTCAAGGTGGATTAGCTGTTTTTGGAAGTACGATTACACCAGGAACTTATGATACTTCTGTTATTCAAATTGAAGGAAGTCCTGTTGGTTTTATTGGTGCATCAACAACAAACACAGTTCAGTTTCATTTGAACCAATTTGGAGCTGTTGGTGAATATATCGATATGACGTTCAGTGGAACGTATCAAGGTCCAAATAACGAAACACATACTATTACAGGTGTTGTTCATGTTATTCGAGATAATTAATTATTTCCCAATCTATTGTAAAACAAAAATCCCGTTCAGAAATTTTGAACGGGATTTTCTAGTTATAAAATTTGAGTAACTTCTTTTTTCAAATAACTGATAGCAACAGCACTTGCCGAATCGCTTTCAAGTAAACTGCTTAAAACCTTTTCTCTTAATTTATCCGAATTGGTTATGGTTTCATCCAAAGCCGTTTTTCTGATGGTTTGAATAATTGTGTTTTTTGCCGTTAAAATCATTGTCCAACATTCATCAGTAATGTAAATTTGCTGCGTTAAATTGTGCTCATATTCTTGCTCGATATGCTGAATTAACAAATTTTGGTAATCCATTTTGTTATCATTCAATGGAGCAACGCGAATTAAAAGTTTCGAAGGATTGATTCGCTCCAAAAACAAAGTCAATCGTTCGTATGCTTGTAATCGCAATGGTAAAGCGTGTTTTTGATTATCACGCATCAATTGAAAACGTCTTCTGTTGTCTTCGTTTTCAACAAATTTTTGAAAAAAGTAAAAAGCAATTAATCCCGTTACTAATGCTGGAACAACATAAAGTGCTACTTCTAAGATTTTGTCGAAATTCATAATTATTTACGCTTAAAATTGTTGACAAATATAATAGAAATACCTATAAAATGTATTGTAAATCTATAGGAGTAATCATAAATTTGAACTTTCTCAAAAAAGATGATAAACAAATATATTTCACAACTCAACGAAGCACAACAAGCACCTGTTTTTCAAAAAGATGGACCGATGATTATTATTGCTGGTGCAGGTTCGGGGAAAACTCGTGTATTGACCGTTCGTATTTCCTATTTGATGAGTTTAGGCGTTGATGCGTTCAATATTTTGGCACTAACATTCACTAACAAAGCAGCGCGCGAAATGAAAAAACGTATCGCTGATATTGTTGGAAATAACGAAGCTAAAAACCTTTGGATGGGAACTTTTCACTCGGTTTTTGCCCGAATTTTGAGAAATGAAGCCGATAAGTTGGGTTATCCTTCCAATTTTACCATATATGATTCGCAAGATAGCGTTCGATTGATTTCGGCGATTATCAAAGAAATGCAGTTGGACAAAGATGTTTATAAACCGAAACAAGTTTTTGGGCGAATTTCTTCCTATAAAAATTCATTGATAACCGTAAAAGCTTATTTCAATAATCCTGAATTAATGGAACAAGACGCAATGTCTAAAAAACCTCGTTTAGGCGAAATTTATCAGCAATATGTAGAACGTTGTTTCAAAAGTGGCGCAATGGATTTTGATGATTTATTATTGAAAACCAATGAATTACTTAATCGCTTTCCAGATGTTTTGGCAAAATATCAAGACAGATTTAGATACATTTTGGTTGATGAGTATCAAGATACCAATCATTCGCAGTACTTAATTGTTCGTGCTTTATCCGATAGATTTCAGAATATTTGTGTGGTTGGCGACGATGCACAAAGTATTTATGCGTTTCGTGGAGCGAACATCAATAACATTCTGAATTTCCAAAAAGATTATGAAAATGTAAAAACTTATCGATTGGAACAAAATTATCGTTCAACTAAAAATATTGTTGAAGCGGCCAATTCGGTTATTGATAACAATAAAACCAAGTTAGACAAAGTAGTTTGGACAGCCAATGATTTTGGACCAAAAGTAAAAGTACATCGCAGTATTACCGATGGCGAAGAAGGACGATTTGTAGCCAGCGAAATATTTGATTTAAAAATGCGTCATCAATTGCATAACGGGCAGTTTGCTATTTTGTATCGAACCAATGCACAATCGCGTGCGATGGAAGATGCGCTCAGAAAACGAGATATTCCGTATCGAATTTATGGCGGATTGTCATTCTATCAAAGAAAAGAAATCAAAGATGTTTTGTGTTATTTACGTTTAGTAATTAATCCAAAAGACGAAGAAGCATTAGTTCGTGTGATTAATTATCCAGCACGTGGAATAGGCGATACAACGGTTGAAAAACTAACGATTGCAGCCAATCATTACAAGCGTTCCATATTTGAGGTCATGGAACATATCGACAAAATTGATTTGAAATTAAATTCGGGAACCAAAGCAAAGTTGCAGGATTTTGTAACGATGATTAAGAGTTTTCAGGTGATTAATGAAAATCAAGATGCGTTTTATTTGGCAGAACATGTGACCAAAAAAACAGGTTTGGTTCAAGAGTTGAAAAAAGACGGAACACCTGAAGGCATTGCACGATTGGAAAACATCGAAGAATTACTAAACGGTATCAAAGATTTCATCGAAGGTCAAAAAGAAGTCGATGGTGCTCGCGGTGCGTTATCCGAATTTTTGGAAGATGTAGCACTAGCAACCGATTTAGATAAAGATACTGGCGATGACGACAGAGTGGCACTGATGACGATACATTTGGCAAAAGGTTTAGAATTCCCTTATGTTTTTATCGTTGGAATGGAAGAAGATTTGTTCCCAAGCGCGATGAGTTTAAATACCCGAAGCGAACTCGAAGAAGAACGCCGTTTGTTTTATGTAGCGTTAACTCGAGCGGAACATCAAGCGTATCTGACCTATGCGCAATCGCGTTACCGTTGGGGAAAATTAACTGATGCCGAACCTTCGCGCTTTATTGAAGAAATTAAAGATGAGTATTTGGAATATATCAATCCTTCCGATGCTGGCGGTTATCGCTATAAACCATCGATTGATTTGGATATTTTTGGCGATATTGATAAGTCAAAATTACGATTGTCAAAACCATTGGCTGGAACGCCACCAAAAAGTTATGGCGATGAACCGGTTTCTTCGGCAAATATTCGTAAATTGAAACCAGTTTCGGGCAGTGCGCCAAGTAGTGCTAATTTGTTTGACAGTAAATTAACCGTTGGAAATATCGTAATGCACGAGCGTTTTGGAAAAGGTCAAATCGTCAACCTTGAAGGAATAGGAGCAGACCGAAAAGCTGAAATCAAGTTTGAAGTTGGCGGAATTAAAAAACTATTGCTTCGATTTGCAAAGTTGGATGTGATTGGGTAAAAATATTAGATTTTAAATATCAAATATTAAATATCAAATATTAAATATCTAAAATCAAATATCTAAAATCAAATATCTAATATCTAATATCTAATATCTAATATCTAATATCTAATATCTAATATCTAATATCTAAAATCTAATATCTAATATCTAATATCTAATATTTAAAATCTAATATCTAATATCTAATATCTAAAAGGTCTAACAATCTAAGAAGTCTAACAATCAATTTATGGCAGAATTCATTAAAATATACGAAGACAAACCCAGCGAAGCAGCAATTAAAAAAGTAGTTGATGTGTTACGCGATGGCGGATTAGTGATTTATCCAACCGATACTGTTTATGGATTAGGTTGTGATATTACCAATTCTCGAGCTTTGGAACGCATTGCGAAGATTAAAGGAATTAAACTGGAAAAAGCCAATTTCTCCTTTATTTGTCACGATTTGAGTAATCTTTCTGACTATGTTCGTCAAATTGATACGTCTACGTTTAAGATTTTAAAGCGCACTTTACCTGGACCATATACGTTTATTTTGCCAGGAAATAACGATTTACCAAAAGAATTCCGCAAGAAAAAAACCGTTGGTATTCGTGTTCCCGATAATAGGATTGCGCTTGAAATTGTAAAAATGCTTGGCAATCCTATCGTTTCAACTTCCATTCATGATGATGATGAGGTTTTGGAATATTCTACTGATCCAGAACTGATTTTTGAAAAATGGCAAAACAAAGTCGATTTGGTTATCGACGGTGGATATGGCGACAATGTTGGTTCCACGATTATCGATTTATCGGGTTATGAACCAGTTGTCATTCGTGAAGGAAAAGGCGATATTGATATTTTTTAGGATTAAATCTTTATTCCACCTTTGTCAAAGTTCAAAATTTTGACAAAGATTTAAAAGGATAAAAGCGAGTCGTTTGTTAGCGATTCGCTTTTTTGTTTTCCCAATCTGTTTTATTTAATTCAAACCAATCGGTTAAATCACCTTCATAGTCAAAAGTTTCCTGAAAGTTAAAGCCAAGTTTGGACAAAACTTTTTTGGAATTATTGTTTTTTGGATCAGTAATGGCAAATATTTTATCAATATTTAAGTTTTTAAATCCATAATCTATTATTGCGATGCAAAAGTCATTTTAGCAATACGTTCGTTATGTTCTGGTGTTGTGTTCATTTTTTTATTTGCTCTCTCAAATATAAAAAATAATCCCAAAATTTTCCACAAAAAAACTCCATCATAAAGACGGAGTTTTCAATAAATTAGTAGAAAATGATTTAGTGTTTTGGTATTTCATCAAAATTAATCATCCAGTTGATGCCAAATTTATCGGTAAACATGCCAAAATAAGCACCCCAAAATGTTTTTTCCATAGGCATGATGATGTTTCCACCAGCTGAAAGTCCAGCGAAAAGTTTGTCAGCTTCTGTTGCGCTATCGGTGTTGATTGAAACGGAGAAGTTGTTACCAAAAGTGACATCGCCATAACCCGAAGTTGTATCGCTTGCCATCAAAACGGTTTCTTTGCTAATCGGTAAAGAAACGTGCATAATTCGGTTGCTATCTTCTGCTGTCATTTTTGGTGCGTTGTCATCGGCTGGCATGTCTTTAAATTTGCCAAAATGAGCAAATTCGCCACCAAAAACCGATTTGTAAAAATTAAATGCTTCTTCGGCATTTCCATTGAAAGTTAAATAAACGTTTACTGTTGCCATTTTTATTCTAAAGTTTTAATTGGTTTGTATTGTAAAAGTACAAAACTATGTTTTACAATTCATAAAACTCAATAGGCAAATCATCTGGATCAGAAATGAACGTAAAGCGTTTTCCTGTAAATTCATCAATTCTAATCGGTTCAGAAATGATTTGATTTTTATTTAAATGATTGATGATAACTTCAAGATTATCAACCGCAAAAGCTAAATGACGCAAACCCGAAGCTTCTGGTCTTGAAACTCTTTTTGGCGGATTTGGAAAAGAAAATAACTCAATAACATAGTTTCCGTTTAGTGCTAAATCGAGTTTATAGGATTGTCGTTCGGTTCGATATATTTCCTGAATGATGGTTAGTCCCAAAATTTCGGTATAGAATTTTTTGGACACTTCATAATCGGAACAAATAATGGCAATGTGATGAATGTTTTTTAGCATAAAATATCGATTAAAAGTAAAGTGATTTTGTTTTATCGAGTTTTGGAGCTGATTATCGATTTATTGTGTTGAATTAGAATGACTGCTATACTTTTACTTCATAATCATACAAAGAAAAAAGACTTAGTTAAGTTTTCAAAGATAAATGTCAAAAATCAAAATCAAACAAATTGTTTGAAAACCGTTTCGAAAGAGACGGTTTTTTTATTTTTGCGTTTTATGTTTTTTAGAGTGATATTGATTTGTTTAATCTAGATTGTTATATAGTTCTAACCATTCAATCCATTGACCTCGTTTTTTTCTGTAAAAGGCAATCTTTTTATATGGTTTATGTTTTTTTTCAGAAATAATAGAAAAACCAAATAGACAAAACTTATTGTTTCTAAAAAAAATTGGTTTTGAAAAAGAATAAACAAAATACTCTTTGTTTTTCATTTGAATAACCGCACTCGTATCGTTGATTACTACGTTTTCTAATTCTAATTTAAGTGGTTCATTCCTTTTTTGTAAGTAGATTTCAATCTCAGCAAGTGCAATTTTTTCAGATCTATCAAATTGATTAACATTCCAAATATAATTTTCTAAAATAGAAATTTTATTTTTTATGTATTTATATTCACTAATAGTAAGTTTAATAGTTTTAGATGTATTGAGATTGTAATCATGGAATTTCTTTTTATTAATTTTTTCTTCCATTATTTCCCAACCAAAACTTTCATCGGTATAAATTATTGTGTCTTGTGTAGGTAAAACAGAATTAAAGAACGCTGTTTCTATTTCATTTTTTTGAGCAGAACAGAAGCTAATACAACAAATAAAAAGAAAAAAGGAACTTAATTTGATCATTTGATTAACTTTTTATTTTACTATCATTTTAAAAACTTTTTCAATCACATTATTAATATCTTCCGAAAGTTTGGCTTTATAAACTATTACAACATAAACAATGGAAACTAATGCCGATTTCAGCATAATATTAACGATAGGATGAAACGGAAAATCCCAGTAATAAAATCCGAAAAAACAAATCAATCCGATAGCTAAAGCGGAAATTGTTTTAATAGTAAACGGATAGAGTTTCATTTTTAAAACCACAAAAAGTAGTTTGGCAATGCTGTACAGTGTAATTGAAATTAATGTTGCAATTGCTGCGCCATCAATACCATATTTTGGAATAAAAATCATATTGAGTGTCACGGCAAAAAAACCAAGAAATAATCCTAAAAACAATACGGCACGATAATATTTTGAATTGAAAATAATAGCGTTGTTGTTTCCTAAAATCAAATCAAAATACTTAGAAAGTCCAATGATGAAAAACACAAAAACACCACCGCGATAATTTTCGGGTAAAAGCAAATAAATTTGATTGATGTTTACTAAAAGCCCAACATAAACCAATCCGCCAACGATTTGAAGCGTTATTGAAGTTTTTTTGTATAAATCGTTCAGTTCGTCGTGTTTGTTTTCAATCATCAGTTTTGCAGTAATCGGGTAGGTGATTTGATGCATAGCACGACTTGGAACAGCAATTACCGTTGCGATAAAACCTGCTACCGTATAATAGGCAATTTGTTTTAAATCTAAATATTGATTAAGCATCGTTTTATCGATGTCAATTAGTATGTTAGCAACGCTTCCCGAAAGAATTATAAACGAAGAATAAATTATAATAGGTTTAGTATTCGTTGGTAATTTAAAGCTAAACTGAATAGTTTGAACTTTATTGGCATAAAAAAACATAATCAACATACTAGCCAAATAAACATACATTGTTGCTGTAATGAATTGCTCAACGGTTATAAAATTATAATATACGCCAAAGAGGAAAATTGAAATCAGAATTCGCAAACCAACTTCTTTGATGAAATTTCCAAAAACCGATTGCAAATGTACCTTAACCCAAGCATAGAAAATCTCAAAATACGCCATACACAATCCAATAATTGGAATTTGCCAGACATAATCATAAACGATATTATTCTTTTTGGATAAAAATGTTGCAATTTCAGGATAAAAAATGGTGCCAAAGATAAAAATCGGCACAATTGCTAGTAAAGGAATTGCTAAAACAAAACTAAAAAACTGACTTTTTTCTTTTTCGGTTTTGTATTCGGAGAAAAATTTAATCAACGTATTATGAACACCAAATGCCATCAACGGAAAAATAACATTGGCAGATGAAAGGATATAATTCGTTAATCCAAAAAAATCATCACCTAAAAAATGCGGATACATGAACAACGTATTTATCGCACCAATGGCAAAACCAATATAGGTTATGACTGTGTTTTTAATGGATTGGTTGATAACGATGCCCATTTTATTATATTAGATTTCAGATATTAGATATTAAATTTGTGAGCTTTGTGATTTCTTAGTGTTCTTTGTGGTTAAGAAATCAGTTTTGACAATTTCTCTGTCAAACTTTTTCTTGAAAATTGCTGTAAACCAACAGCGTGAACTTTTAAATTTTGTTCTTTATATAAATTGTAATACTTCAAAAGTAACTCTTTTAACTGTTCCAATTCGTCATACAAAAAGAAAACTCCAGTATTAGTTGAAGTGATAATTTCGGCAAAATCAGAACCTTCTGGACCAAGCGCAATAATTGGTCTTTCGGAAACCATGTATTCAAATAATTTTCCAGGAATGATACTTTTAGTATCGTTTGAATTGATTTCGATTAACAATAAAACTTGCGATTTTCGTTGATGTTCCACCGCTTCTTGATGAGAAACATAACCCAAATTCAAAACGTAATCATTCAATCTAAACTCAGAAATAGTATCCAAAACTTCCTGACTGACAGCACCGATTAATTTTAATTGAAAATCTCTTCTGAAATCGGGATTTTCTTTGGTTAATTCTTTCAACACTTTCCACAAAATTCTTGGATTTCGCTCAGAAAGAAACGAACCGATATGTGCCAAAGTAAACTTTTCGTCCAAAGGTTGTTTGGTTACTTTTTCTACGTCATATCCATTAGTAATTACTTCAATGGGTTGTGAAGTTATCGCTTGAAATTCGGTTTTGGTGGTTTTACTTGTTACGATTATAGTATCAGCAGTTGTTAGCACTTCTTTTTCTAATGCTTTGTGTTTTTTCTCCGCAGAAGAAGATAATTTCAACGCTTTGTGATAACCAATGGTTGTCCAAGGATCGCGAAAATCGGCAAACCATGTTACATTCAACTCTTTTTTGAGTTGTAAACCAATTAAATGCAAACTATGTGGCGGACCAGAGGTGACAATGGTATCAATTTGGTTTTCCTCAATATATTTTTTCAAATATTTAACCGAAGGTCTTACCCAAAGAAAACGCGCATCGGGAATGAAAATATTACCTCGAACCCAAAGCAATGTTTTTTCTAAAAACGATTGTTTCTTTTGATTAGGAATAATCCCCGAACTGATTTTTTTGGTTTTATTTTTTCCGAAGAAAGAGGCAAAGCCATAAGGTTCAACGATTTTCTTTTTCAGAATAATCGCTTTCTCTGAAACTTCACTTTGCAAACCATTGTCAATAATCGGATAGGTTGGATTTTCGGGAATATAAACTATTGGTTGAACATTAAAATCGGGTAAATATTTAACAAACTTTAACCAACGCTGAACGCCTGGTCCACCAGCTGGCGGCCAATAATAGGTAATGATTAAAAGTTTTTTTGGTTCAGGTTTCACTTTGTTGATTTTAGATTAAAGATTAACGAATTTTGATTGTAGATTTTTTACTTCATAAATCTACAATCGTTAGTCAAAAATCTTAATTCAATTTCTTCTTTTTTCTCTCAAAATAAACACCACCAATAATCAATAAAATCATTGTAATAGAACTAAACAAAGCAATTGTACTTCCTGTTTTAACAACTTCTGGTTCAAATTTGAATTCGATAGTGTGTTTTCCTTTTGGAATTTCCAAACCACGAAGTGTGTAATTTACTCTATAAATTGAAGCTTCTTTACCATCGATTGTTGCTTTCCAACCATCTTTATAATAGATTTCAGAGAAAACCGCAAAACCATAATTGCTATTATTGGAAGTATATTTTAAATGATTTGGTTTATACAAATCGAGTTTTATTGTAGCTAAACTATCTTTTCTGAATGGTAAAGAAAGTTCATGAGAACTCTCATTTTTATCTTTAAGTTTAACAGCAACTTCTTTTGTATCTAATTTATCCAACGCTTTCATTTCTTCGTCAGCTGAATTTACAGTTTGAATTTTAGAAACAAACCAAGCATTTCCGTTGGCATCAGGATTTATGGTTGCAAATTGTTGTCCTTTTTCATCACTTTGAATGATGTATTTGATGTTCAACATATCCAAAACATTTTTATTGTTTTTGGCAATTTGATAATCAAATAGTTGTTGAATTCTTTTTGGTTTTGCCGCATGATAACCACCAAGCGATTTATGGAAATAAGAAGCTCGCGCGCTACTCATGTTTCCAGCAACTTCAAAAACACGGTAATGAGTTGTGTCTTGAAGAATTTGCATATCAGCTTCTTTGGCTTGGAAAGGTTCGTTCATTTCACGAGCGCTAACAAAATCTTTAGCGTTTACGTAGTTTTTTGCCACAAAAAATAAATCGGCAACCATAAATAAACCAATCAAAATAATGGTATTTCCTTGTGCTAATTTGCCTTTAAAATAGAACCAAAGCAATCCAAAAGCAACCAACATAAAGAAACCCGAACGTAACAAATCAGCTTTGTACAAACTTTCTCGGTCTAATTTTAAAGCATCTATAAAAGCAGTTCCCATTTCACGACCATAAGCTTCTATGTAATAGTTGTCGTTGGCGGTTGTAAATTCAAACATACCTTTGCCTAAGAACAATAGAATAATTAATCCGATGGAAGTTCCAGCAGTATAAAGCAATGATTTTTTACGATTTTCTTCATTTTTAATGAACGATTGTAATCCCATAATTGCCAAAACAGGAACGCATAATTCCAAAATTACTTGTATGGAAGAAACCGCTCTGAATTTATCATACATTGGAACATAATCAATGAAGAAGTCAGTCAAAGCTGGGAAGTTTTTACCCCAAGAAAGAAGTAAAGAGAAAACCGCTCCAGCAACGAAAGCATATTTTATTTTTCGTTTATCATGGAATAATGCTAAAATAGCCAAGAAAAAAACAATCGCACCAATATAAGCTGGCGCAGCAACGATTGGTTGATTTCCCCAATAAGTTGGAACGTTTTCGGCAAATTCTGCAGCTTCGCTTGGCGATGCACCTTGATTTGAAATAAATTCATATAAATGACTGTCTGTTCCCACATTTTCGGCATTGGAACCACCAAATAACCGTGGCGCAATTAGGTTGAAACTTTCGGCAATTCCATAGCTGTATTCTGTAATGTATTCTCGTGAAAGTGCATTATCAGTCGTAACTTTTGAACCATCTGGATTAAAAGTTAGTTCGTTCTTACTTCTCGTACTAAAATCTGCATATTCTTTGGTTGCTAATAAGTTAGTAGCATTGGCACCAATAGCTAAAACGACTGCAATGGCAAATGTTCCAATGATTTTTGGTAATGCTTTTAACTCTTTTTCTTTGAATAATTTGTATAAGAAATAAACCGAAAATACCAGTAAAAACAACAACAGATAATACGTCATCTGGAAGTGATTGGCATTGATTTCCAACGCTACGGCAAGCATCGTTAGAATTCCACCGTGAATAAAATGTTTCCTGAAAACCAATATAAATCCGGCAACAACCAACGGCATGTAAGCAATAGCATGTGCTTTTGCATTATGTCCAACGCCAAGAATAATTATCAGATAGGTTGAAAACCCAAAAGCCAATGCGCCAAAAAACGCTTTCAACGGATCGGTTTTAAAAACTAAAAGTAGCGCATAAAACCCTAAGAAATAAAGGAATAAATAATCGGCTGGTCTTGGTAAAAAACGCAAAGCATCATCTAATTTTCCAATATAATCATTCGGATAATTGGCTCCTAGTTGATAGGTTGGCATTCCTCCAAAAGCAGAATTTGTCCAATAAGGTTCGGCATCATATTTGGCTCTAAAATCGTTTTGTTCTTTTGCCATTCCGGTATATTGAACTATATCCGATTGGTAGATTTTTTTGCCTTGAAGTACAGGATAAAAATAGATTAAGGCAATAACGATAAAGCCAAGAATGGTTAAAAAATGCGGGTAGAACTTTTGAAGTTGCTTCATGTTTTTTGGTTAGGTTTGGTATAGAATTTACTCAATTTCTTCAAAGTCAACATATTCGCCAACAACTTTTTTCTCTCTTGGTTTTTCTTGAGCTTTTTGTTGGGCTTGTTGCTGTTGCTGATACTGTTGTTGCTGTTGTTCAAATTGTTGTGATGCTTTTTCAACTACTTTTTTAGCCAAAACAGGTAAAAAAAGCTTTGCTAAAAACTTGAAAATGTAGTAAAAAGCTATGATATAAAGTATGGTTTTCAAAAAACCGTTAAAAGATGCCGTTTCCATCGTTGAAATAATTTTTGTCAAAAATACGAATTTCAATGAAGTTAAATTAGCTTTCAGTTCTTAAATAAATGATAAATTATATTACTTTTGAACAACGTTAGAACTTATATCTATGAAAAAATATCAAATCTGTCTTTTATTATTATCACCATTATTGTCAATTGCTCAATACACCGACGTAATTAACTCCAATCGACCAGGAAAATCGATGTCGGCATTTTCTGTTGGGGAAACTGTTTTCCAGGCAGAAGCAGGTTTTTTTGGCGCAAGAGAACGATATGACGAAGCACGATATGAAGCCAATGGTTTTGGTTCGGATTTAAGTATTCGATATGGTGCTTTTTGGGAACAATTTGAACTGATTTTGGATTTACAATATCAGCATGATTGGTATCAAGCACCGTTAGTTGACGATACCCGAAGCGGTTTAAGACAAACGGTTCTTGGAGCAAAATATTTGTTGTATGATCCGTTTAAAAATGCGGTTCAGGACAAACCTAATATTTACAGTTGGAAAGCCAATCATAAGAAAAAATTCAGTTTCAAAGATTTAATTCCAGCGATTTCGGTGTATGCAGGTTTTAATCTTAGAATAGGAAATAATCCATTTGTTAGAGATGATGCTTTTATTAGTCCAAAAGGAATGTTGATTACGCAAAATCATTTTGGCAGTCGATGGGTTTGGGTAAACAACGTTATCATAGATAAATTCACAACAGATGATGCTTATCTTGGTTTGGTTTCTACGTTAACTAGAGGATTTAATGCTCGATGGTCAGGATTTTTAGAATTTCAAGGTGTAAAAGGTGATTATTATTCGGATTATTTATTTCGTGGTGGTGCAGCTTATTTGGTTAGAGAAAACATCCAAATTGATGCTTCAATTTCCAAAAATATTAAAGAAACTCCCGATATTGCTGCAGCAAGCATAGGTTTGTCTTGGCGATTTGATGCTAATTATGAAAAAATATATTTGAGAAGCACAAAACCGGTTGACGATAAAGATAAAAAAGGTAAAAAAGACAAAAAGAAAAAGCGTAAAGACGAAGTAGAATTAGAAGAAACAAAACCATAATAATGATTACAATACTTGAAGCCAATTCAAAGCAGTTACTAAAAGATTTCGTAAAATTTCCTTTTGAATTATATAAAAATCATCCTTATTGGGTTCCACCGTTGATTGCGGACGAAATGGAAACGTTTGACAAAGACAAAAATCCTGCTTTTAAAAGTGCGGAAGCTTATTTTTATTTGGCTTATAAAAATGATAAAATTGTTGGTCGAATTGCCGCCATCATCAATTGGAACGAAGTAAATGAGCAGCAGAAAAGCAAAGTTCGTTTTGGTTGGTGGGAAACTATCGATGATGTAGAAGTGACAAAAGCTTTGCTCGAAAAAGTATATGAATTAGGTCGAAAAAATAATTTGGAACATGTTGAAGGTCCAATGGGATTTTCAAATCTCGATAAAGTAGGAGTAATGACCGAAGGTTTTGACGAAATGGGTTCCATGATTACGTGGTATAACTATCCGTATTATGCATCGCATTTGGAAAAATTAGGATACGTAAAAGAAAAAGAATACCTCGAAAACAAGTTTCCTTTTGAAAATGTAAAACCCGAATTTTTTTTAAAAGCCCAAGAACTTATTAAGAAGCGATACCAACTTCGACCGTTGAATTTTACTAAGACGAAAGACATTATGCCTTATGTTGACAAAATGTTTGATTTGTTTAATAAATCCTATGCTTCATTATCGTCTTTTGTTGCGATAACGGATATTCAAAAAGAATATTTCAAGAAAAAATACATCAGTTTTATCAATCCAGAATACATCAAGTTTGTATTAGATAAAGACGATCAAATAGTTGCTTTTAGTATTGTTATGCCAAGTTTTTCAGAAGCCTTACGAAAAGCTAATGGTAAATTGTTTCCTTTTGGGTTTTATCATTTGTTGCAAGCTAGAAAAAGCAGTAAGGATGTTTTGTTTTACTTAATAGGAATTGATCCTGAATACCAAAGTAAAGGAGTTACAGCAATTATTTTCAACGAATACTACAATACTTTTGCAGAAAAAGGAATAAAAAACTGTATTCGAACTCCAGAATTAGCTGATAATCATGCTATTCATAATATTTGGAAGCATTTTAACCCCGAAATTTTTAGACGTCGTTGTACTTTTAAAAAGGATTTATAATCGACCAACTGCATGATGATTGTTTTTAATCGATTAAAGCGTTAGTTCAAAGAGTATTTTAACAATTTCTTTGTGATTAAATTACTTTAGCACTCTATTACCAATGAAAATCAAACTATGAGTTTGAAAATATCGATTATGAAACGGTATATATTAACATCAGGAGTTAGTGAAAAGATTCTTTATAAAAAGAAAGTCACTACCGATTCTGTTACTTATGAATATTATCCTGCTGAAAACGAGGATAAATCATCAAAACCGCACACAATTCCTTATGCAAAACCAATTGCTGTAGGAATGCTGTTTTTGATACTTTTTCTAGTGAATTAAAACCCGCTAAATACTTATTTGATTGATAAAGCTAGTTTTTGTGACTAGCTTTGTTTTTTTGTAGCGAAATGATAATTCCACCAGCTAATGACAGCGCAATAAATCCTAATGATACCCATTCTGGAAATTTAAAATGATGAATAAGCAACATCTTAATTCCAACAAATGTCAAAATTGCGATTAAACTATATTCTAAGTAACTGAAACGTTCCAACATATTTGCCAAAAAGAAGTACATCGAACGCAAACCAAGTATTGCAAAAATATTAGAACTAAATACTAAAAACGGATCGGAAGTAATGGCTAAAATAGCTGGAACGCTATCCATTGCAAAAAGTACGTCCATCAATTCAATCACGATAAGTGCTACAAATAAAGGTGTTGCAAACGTAATATTTCTTTTTTTGATGAAAAACTTTTGTCCTTCCATGTGCATTGTAACCGGAATTACTTTTCGCATGTTTCTAAAAATAAACGATTTCTTTGGATTAAATTGTTCATCTTCACCTTTAAATAGCATTTTGGCAGCCGTAAATATTAAGAATGCTCCAAAAATATAAGTCATCCAACTGAATTTATTAATAAGCAATACGCCAAAATAAATCATCAAACCTCTAAAGGCAATCGCACCAAGAATTCCCCAAAACAAAACTCGGTGTTGGTATTTTTGCGGGATTTTGAACGAAGCAAAGATTACGGCAATTACAAATATATTATCAACACTAAGCGATAATTCGATTAAATAACCAGTGATGTATTTCATCACAGCTAAGTTTGGTGTAAGATTGGTTGGGTTTTCGATATAATTATTTTGGTAAATCCAATAAATCACTCCAGAGAAAAGAAATGAAATTGTAACGAAAATTCCTGTCCATTTACCAGCTTCTTTAGAAGAAATAATATGAGGTGTTTTGTTGAAAACACCTAAGTCTAAAGCGAGGAAAAATAAAATAGCTGCAATAAAAATAATCCAAACTAGCATAGTAAAATATTTTTCTACAAATATAGCTTTTCAAAATTCAATTCCAACAGAAACAACTTCAAAAAACAATTTCAAAATTCAACTTCAACTTTCAAATTTTTTTCCGCACAGTTTGTCATTCCGTAGGAATCCCAAACATTGTTTGTTATTTTGTAGGAAATCTCAAAAAACAACTTCAAAAATCAATTACAATTATTGAAGTTGAATTTTGAAATTGATTTTTGAAGTTGAACTTTATTTTTAATTTTTTTATGAATTTTACCCCTAAAAAAATAGGGTATTTTTATTTTAAATTGAAAATAATTTTATATTTGCATCAAAATAATAGGGTATAACTTTTAAAAATAAATTTTTATGTCAACTTTACGTTTTCAAGCATTAAAAGATGCATCGGGTAGAAAACCGGTAAAATTTGAAGAAGCAGGAAGAAAATCTGATCTTTTTGGTTCAAATGTTTTCAATGACAAAGCAATGAAGCAATATCTAACTTCAGATGCTTATAAAGGTGTAAAAGATGCAGTTCAGCACGGAACAAAAATTGATAGAAAATTAGCCGATTATATCGCAATGGGTATGAAAGAATGGGCACTTTCTAAAGGTGTAACTCATTATACGCATTGGTTTCAACCACTAACAGGAACAACTGCTGAAAAGCATGATGCTTTCTTCGAAACGTCTTATGATGGTTCAGAAGTGGTAGAAAAATTTGGTGGCGGACAATTAGTACAACAAGAACCAGATGCTTCTTCTTTTCCAAATGGTGGAATTAGAAACACTTTCGAAGCTCGTGGATATACAGCTTGGGACCCAACTTCTCCAGCGTTTATTTTTGGAACTACTTTATGTATTCCAACGGTTTTCATTTCTTATACTGGTGAAGCTTTAGATTATAAAACTCCACTTTTACGTGCTTTGAATGCGGTTGATGAAGCGGCTACTGAGGTTTGTAAATATTTTGATAAAAACGTTAAAAAAGTAACAGCAACTTTAGGTTGGGAACAAGAATATTTCTTGGTAGATGCTTCTCTAGCAAATTCTCGTCCTGATTTAGTGATGACTGGAAGAACGTTACTTGGACATACTTCTGCAAAAGGACAACAATTAGACGACCATTATTTTGGTTCAATTCCGTCTCGTGCACTTAATTATATGAGAGAATTGGAAGAAGAATGTATGTTATTGGGAATTCCAGTAAAAACTCGCCATAACGAAGTAGCACCAAATCAATTTGAGTTGGCTCCAATTTTTGAAGAAACAAATTTAGCGGTTGACCACAACTCTTTATTGATGGATGTGATGTCTAAAGTTGGTGAGCGTCATGATTTTAAAGTACTTTTCCACGAAAAACCATTCAAAGGTGTAAATGGTTCTGGAAAACATAATAACTGGTCATTGGCAACAGATACTGGAGTGAATTTACTTTCACCAAGTAAAACCCCAATGAGCAATTTACAATTCTTATCGTTTTTTATTAATACCATTAAAGCGGTTCAAGAATATGAAGAATTAATGAGAGCTTCAATCGCTACTGCAAGTAATGACCATAGATTAGGAGCAAATGAAGCACCACCAGCAATTATTTCAGTATTTATTGGAGAACAATTGACTAAAGTTTTAGCGGAATTAGAAGGTGTTTCAAAAGGAAAACTTTCTCCAGAAGAAAAAACCGATTTAAAATTGAACGTTGTTGGTAAAATTCCAGATGTAATGTTGGATAACACCGATAGAAATAGAACATCACCATTTGCGTTTACAGGAAATAAATTTGAATTTAGAGCAGTTGGTTCTTCTGCAAATTGTGCTAACGCAATGACAACATTGAACTCAATCGTTGCAAAACAATTAAAAGATTTTAAGAGAGAAGTAGATGCTTTAATCGAGAAGAAAGACTTGAAAAAAGACGAAGCAATTTTCAACGTGTTAAGAGAATACATTAAAGAAACTAAAAACATCCTTTTTGAAGGCGATGGTTATAGCGATGCTTGGGAAAAAGAAGCTAAAAAACGTGGTTTGAGTAATCACAAAACTACGCCAGCGGCTTTGAAAGCTAAAGTTTCTAAAAAGGCTTTGGATTTATTTGGTGAATTAAACGTAATGAACCATGTTGAAGTAGAAGCGCGTTACGAAATCGAATTGGAAGAATACACTAAAAAAATCCAAATTGAAGGAAGAGTTTTAGGAGATATTGCTCGTAATCATGTAATTCCAACAGCTATTCGTTATCAAAATACATTGATTGAAAACGTTCGTGGATTGAAAGAAATCTTCGGAAAAGATTTTGAGAAAATTGCAAAGGAGCAAATCTCATTGATTAAAGAAATTTCTGCTCATATAGAAGGAATTAATTCAAATGTTGAAGCGATGACAGAAGCTCGTAAAAAAGCAAACGCCTTAACTGATGCTCAAAAAATGGCCGAAATGTACTGCGATAAAGTAAAACCATATTTCGAAGTTATTAGAGAACACTGTGATAAATTGGAACTTTTAGTTGACGATGAAGTTTGGACGTTGACTAAATACAGAGAGTTATTGTTTACACGATAGTTTCTTAAAAATAGATAGTGAAACCGGTATAATTATTATGCCGGTTTTTTTATTATGTTCTTATACTATTTTTCATTAACTTTCGTTAACTATAGTATGAATATGAAAACACTATTATTTCTTCTGTCTTTTTTTAGTATTACTTCAATTGTTTCTGCTCAAGAACAAATGGTAGTTTATTTTGATAGTAATAAACACGAACCTACTGTAAAAGAAAACCGAAAACTCCAACAATGGATTTTAGAAAATTCTAATTCTAAGATTTTAGCAATCAATGGATACACTGACGAAGATGGAAGTATTGGTTTCAATGATACTTTGGCAAAAAAACGAGTGAATTATATTTACAACGAAATCAAAGACAGAGTAAAAATTAGAGACGATTTTAAAACTCGAAGCTTTGGTAAACAGCACGAACAATCAGCTAATAAAGCAGAAAATAGGAGAGTGACTATTTATTATTTATTAGAAAAAGATTTGGCCAAAGAAAATGAAATCTTAGGCATTGAAGAAGTAAAAGCAGAAGTACCAAAACCTGAAATTGAATACCCTGAAAAAATGATTTTTGATAACCCTAACGGAACAAAATCAGAGTTTAAACTCGATAGAGAGTTTATGAAAAAAATAGGCAATTCGGTTGCAGGAGAGAAACTTAAGGTTGATAATTTAAACTTTATAATCAACACCTTTGCTGTTGCACCCGAGTCGCGAGGAAAACTCTATGAATTACTTTTAGTATTGCAAAACAACCCAAAATTAAAGATTGAAATTCAAGGACATTTGTGTTGTATGCCAACCGATAGATTGGATTTATCAACTAAAAGAGCCAAAGCAATTTATAATTTTTTGATAAACAACGAAATCTATCCTGGCAGATTGTCTTATAAAGGCTTTGGAAGTTCACAGCCAATTTATGCAATTCCTGAAAAGAACGAACATGAACGAGCAGCCAATAGAAGAGTAGAAATTTTAATTGTTTCCAATGATTAAAAGTATAAAGTATTTCCTCTTTTTGATTTCTTGCTTAAGTTTCGGACAAAGTAAAATGGATATTTATTTTGACTTCAATGCCGATGTTCCCAATAAAGAATCAATCCAGCAGCTAGACGATTTTTACAGTAATAAAAACATCGAAGTCATTAAAATTGAAGGTTTTTGTGATAGTATTGATACTAAAAATTACAACAAAGAATTAGCCGAAAGACGAGTAAAAAATATTCTCGATTTGCTAAAGAAAAACAACGTTGCGATTGCTGAAAATGTTTCGTTGATTTCCTATGGAAAAGATTTTGAACTTTCTGAAAATCAATCAGAAAACAGAAAAGTAGTTGTAACCTATTATGATACCGAAAGAGATTTTTTCCCCGAATCGGATATTCCAAAAAGTGAATTACTAAAGCGAATTAAAGAAGAAAAAAAGGCATTATCAGCCAAGTTTCAGAAAGTAAAAACGGGCGATTTTATCAGAATAAATAATATTCATTTTACCTTCAATTCCGAAAAAATCGTTCCCGAATCGTATGCTATTTTGGAAGAATTATATATGATTATGGTTGTTAATCCTAAAATGGTTATTAAGATTAACGGAAATATTTGTTGCAACCCAAATACTTCGGTTACAAAGCTTTCGTATCGTCGAGCGTTGAAGATTTTTAACTTTTTAAAAGACAGAGGAATTAATATCAATCGACTGGCGTATCATGGTTTTGGTAGTGGAAATCCAATTTATCCAATTCCAGAACAAAACGAAGAAGAACGAATTGCAAACCGCAGAGTGGAAATTTTAATTGTAAAAAAATAATGAAATATACAATTGTTTTCTTTTTTGCATTAATAACAAATTGTTTTGGACAAAAACAGTTTGAAGTTTTCTTTGACTTTAATCAAGATGTTCCAAATCAACAATCTATTTTGGATTTCAATCAATGGATTATTCAGAATAAAAACATCGAAGTGTTGAAGTTATCTGGGTTTTGCGATAGCGTTGATACTAGACAATACAATAAAGTTTTGGCAGAAAAACGTATTGAAAGTGTTTTTCAGTTATTAGAAAAAAGTGGCATTAAAATTAGTCAAAATATAGAACGAAATCCTTTGGGTAAAGATTTTAAACAATCAAAAGTTCAAGCAGAAAACAGAAAAGTTACTATTTTTTACAAAGAAGAAGAGCAAAAATCAATCGAAAGTGAACTAACAAAACAAATCAAAAACGCTAAAACAGGTGAAACAATAAAACTGCCTAACATTTATTTCTACAATAATTCTGCCCGTACTGTTCCAAAATCAGAACCAACATTGTATGAATTACTTTGTGCCATGGAAGAAAATCCTAAGCTGAAAATTGAAATTCAAGGACACATTTGTTGTCAATTAGTTACTGATGTTGGCGATGTTTCTACTGCAAGAGCAAAAGCTATCTACAACTTCTTGATTAGAAATAAAATTAGCAGAGAAAGAATGACTTTTAAAGGATTTGGAATCTCAAAACCAGTTCACAAAATCCCTGAAAGAAATGAAGATGAAGCCAATGAAAACCGCAGAGTTGAGATTTTGATTGTTGAAAATTAGAACGTTTTATCCCTATAATAATTAATCAACAAATCCACAAACTTGCTATAGCTATCAATTCCGTCTTCTTGTTGGTTAGACTTTAAATATTGATCATAAAAAGCATGAAAAGCTTTATCAATAAACGTATCATATTGTTTCCAAAAAGCTTCACTTTCTCGGTAGTTTTCAATAATTCCGGGATTGATTTTTTGCTTTAATTGTTCAAATAGTTTTTCATTTTTTGCGGCAATATTTCCTAAACAATATCGCAATGCGTTGGCATAAGCCGAATATTGAAAATACAAATCGTCATTTTTTATTCCGGCAAGAAAACCAATAAAATTACATTCACTTTCACTTCCAAAACCAATTTGATGTGCTATTTCATGACAAACCACATTTGGAAAACCATACATCGGTAATTTATCATTAACCTGAGCTTCATTAGTAAACGGATTAAGATAACCACCAAACCCCATATAAGTTAAAGGTAAACTTAGTAGCGATTTCTTCTGACTTGGAACGGAATAGCTGAAATATGAATGTTGTTTTGCCAAATGCTCATAACCGTTTTGTGTCATTTCAAACACTTGGTTTTGAGTATAAGGATTAGTTACTTTCTTCGTTTTGTCATTCGTAATCTTCAGTTGAATTTCATTCGTTTTGACAATCAGTTTTTTGGTGAAATTCAATAAATCTTCATCAGTATATTCTCGGCTGATTTGCATTTTCTCAAAAAGTGGCACACGATAATAATTCAATGCCCAAAGGAAATGAAACGCAAAATAAATCACCGAAATACAACTCAAAACACTTAGCGTTATATTTTTCCAACCCGTTTTCCTGTTTTTAATCAGCCAATAAATAGCATAAAGTATAGCAATCGAATAAATCAAATCACCAACAGAAAATGGAATCTTACCTAATAAAGTTCGGCTGATTTTAGAAATGTAAACATACAAACCATTGCTGTACCATTTCTCTACAAATTCAGGGAAATAAACTAAAATCTTCAGAAATACTATCTGAAAGACTAAAAATAACGGAAGAATATATTTTCGTTTCACGTCTTAAATTTGCTATAAAAATACTTATATTTAAAAAACTCCGTATTCTTTTTTGTAAATTTGTAATTCAATTTTATGATTTATGACACAAATCACTTTAAATATTCCAGATAACGAACTAGGTTTCTTTTTGAAACTTATAGAAAAATTTAATTACGAACCGTTGATTAATGATTTTTCTGTAAATCAAGAGATGAAAGAGTTGTTAGACGAAAGAAGAAATTCATCTGTTGAGGAAGATTATGTTGCTTGGGAAGAAGTTAAAAAACAAATTCGTTTTAAATCAAACAATGAGTTATAAGATTGTAATTGAACCCAGAGCAATTATAGATATTCAAGAAGCTGTTGATTATTATGATTTTAAACAAATTGGCTTAGGAGAATATTTTTATACCGCTTTAGAAGAACATATCGAAGTTTTAAAAATAAATCCCTTGTTTCAGGTTCGATATAAAGATTATCACGGACTTCCAATCAAAAAATTCCCATTTATAATTTTCTACTTTGTTGATGAAAAGAAGAAAATAGTCTACATAATCTCTGTTTTTAATACTTTTTTAAACCCAAATAAATATCCAAAATAACATACTAAAACAGGATGCACAAAGAAATTAAACTTTGTAACTTTGTCTTTTGAAATTTATAAACCAAACCATTTTCGTGAAATTTTTACCAATCAATTAATTTGTGGAAATTTGTGGAATTTGTGTTAAAATAACAATTTAATGAGCCAAGAAATTAGAAATCTGGAGCCAAAAGCGCTTTGGAATAAATTTGCCGATTTGAATGCCGTGCCACGTCCGTCTAAAAAAGAAGAACGTGTCATTGAATTCATGAAAAACTTCGGAAACAGTTTAGGATTAGAAACTTTTGAAGATGAAATCCGAAATGTAATTATCCGCAAACCAGCAACTCCGGGAATGGAAAACCGCAAAACCGTTGTCTTACAAGGACATTTGGATATGGTTCACCAAAAAAATAATGATACCGATTTTGATTTCCTTACGCAAGGAATTGAGATGTATGTTGACGGCGACTGGGTTCGAGCAAAAGGAACAACACTTGGTGCTGACAACGGACTTGGAGTTGCAGCAATCATGGCAATTCTAGAAAGCAAAGACATTCCTCATCCTGCCATTGATGCACTTTTCACGATTGATGAAGAAACCGGAATGACCGGAGCTTTGAACTTGAAAGGCGGAATTCTAAAAGGAGAAATTCTTTTAAATCTGGATACCGAAGAAGACGATGAAATCGACATCGGTTGTGCCGGTGGAATTGACGTTACCGCTACAAGAAAATACAACGAAGAAGAAACTCCAGAAGGTTCAAAAGGTTATACGATTACGGTAAAAGGTCTAAACGGCGGACATTCAGGAATGGATATTAACAAAGGTTTAGGTAATGCCAATAAGATTATGAACCGTCTTTTATTCGACGGATTTGAAAACTTTGGTCTTCAAATTGCCGAAATCAACGGCGGAAGTTTACGCAATGCTATTCCTAGAGAAAGCGTGGCTAAAGTAATCGTTGCCGGAATGTATGACGAAGCGTTTGTATTTGATATGCAAGAAATCATCAATGATATCAAAGCAGAATACAAAACAATGGAGCCAAATTTAACGATTGAAATCGCAAAATCAGATGTACCGTCAAAAGTAATGGATTTAGGTGTTCAGGAAGGTTTATTGCGAGCAATTTATGCTGCTCATAATGGCGTTTACAGGATGTCGGCTGATATGGCAGATTTAGTAGAAACATCAAACAATATTGCACGTGTTATTGTAAAAGATGGAGAAATATCTATTCAGAATTTAACACGTTCGTCGGTTGAAAGTTCTAAAATGGATTTGGCAAATGGATTGCGTTCGGCTTATGAATTATTTGGTTGCGAAGTAGAATTCAGCGGAAGCTATCCAGGTTGGACACCCAATGTGAATTCTGAAATACTAGATGTATTAGTCAATATCTACGAAAAACAAAATGGTTCAAAACCCAATGTTGTGGCTTGTCACGCTGGATTAGAATGCGGAATTCTTGGAACTAATTATCCAGGAATGGATATGATTTCATTTGGACCAACCATTCATGGTGCACATTCTCCAGATGAAAGAGCTTCAATTTCTTCTTCACAGAAGTTTTGGAAGTTTTACTTGGAGATTTTAGCGAATATTCCCGTGAAGAGTAACTAGTGAATAGTAAAAAGTAAATAGCAAACCTCGTTTAGAAATAGACGAGGTTTTTTTAATAATTTATCTTTTTAAGTTCGTCTTCTGTTGTTTCAAAGATTGTTTCTTTGTTTTCTTGAGTTATAAAAAAATCATTGGGAAGATAAAATTGGGTTAAAGATTTTTCATTATTCAAAACTTCTATTTTGTTTTTAAAAAGATTTGGGTTTTTAAATAAATTTAAGATTAGTTCTTTTGTAGCATTAGGATCTTGATAAACTATTTTTTTTACTTTGTCTGGAACTAAACTATCAAACATATTTTGGTCAATTCGTCTGTTAAAAGCTGGAAAAGAGTAACCTATTATAACTAATATTTCGGTTTCAGATAATACTGAATGTACTTTATTTGAAAAATCATCATTGGAATGTTCCCAAGAATATTTTATATAATTATCAAAATTAGTTTCTCCTTCAGTCAATGCGTTGTATAGAATTTTATTATTTTCCCAATATTCTTCAAAACTTGTAAATCTATTTTCGGTATCACCACTTTTTACATTATAAAATCCTCGATGACCATTCAAATGAAAAACATCATTATCAATTTTATTTTTTTGTATTTCTTTGAATTTAAATAGGTCATTTAATTCTTCATTCTTTATAAACTTACCATTATTAATAAAAAGTTTAAAGGTTTCTTCTAATTGTAAATCATAATTCCAACTAATAAATTTGAAATCACTATTTAGTTTAATTTCATTATTATTGTTTCTATCTAATAATATTGAAAAAAGAGATTTATATCTATTGTCTATTCTTTGATACTTCGGAAATATTGATGGAACAAATTTTTTTTCAAGTGGAAAATGTTTGTCATTAGAAAAATGATAATATCGTTCTTCATGGAAACTTTCCCATAAATCAAAAAAGACACTAACACACATTTTTAGCTTTTTCAATTCATCAGTTTCTCCATTAAGATGAAGTTTTTTTGCATAAGTATCAATGGTGTTATATTCTAAAGCTTTTTTACCAAAATAACCAATATGCCATAAAATTTGTGATTTGTTATCTGTAGGTATTTTAGAATTATCTTCATTTGTGAATTTTAAAGCAACCCCATAAGCATATTTTACAGGATCTATTTCGCGGAAGATTTTTTCAAGCTCAAATTCTGCAATTTTCATCATCATTTCTGCTTGTTTATCTAATATAGGGCAAGCGTTATAACTTGCTCCAGCACCTAATAAATATGTAATTTTTGCCATAAATTTTTTTTTCTAAATATATCATTTAATTCAAACCTTTCCTAAATTCAATTGGCGTAATTCCGGTTTTCTTTTTAAACAATCGGGTAAAATAGGAGTAATCCTCAAAACCCAATTCGTCTCCAATTTGATTAACGGATTTTATCGGATTTACTAAAAGGCGTTTGGTTTCAAGAATAACTCGATTGGTAATAATTTCGGTAACGGTTTGGTTTAATATTTCTTTGCAAATTCTGTTTAAGTGTTTTAAGGTTATATTCATAGCATCGGCATAAAACGATGGCGATTTTTCGGTTTTATAATGTTGTTCTAAAAGCTGTTCCAACTGATGTATTTTGTAATTATACGAATGCGAAACGTGATTAGAAATCGAAAGATATTTTCTGGAAATCTCGATATGAATACAATCCAAAAGATTTAATAATTTGTCTGTTTTCTTTGAAAAATCGGTTTGACTTTCGGAAATCATTAAATCAAAAAAAGGTTTGATTTTAGTGACTTCATTTTCATCCAAAATAATTTCGGGTTGGTTCATCACCGATTGATAAAACGGATAATCTTCCACTTTTTTATTGCCAAAATACAGATTGTACATTTCTTGCGAATAGAAGAAAATGTAACCATCAATGTCTTCGGATAATTGCCAGTTATGAATTTGTCCGGGTTGTAATACGAACAAACTTCCGGGTTTTATTTCATATTTAGCAAAATCAATTTCGTGTTTTCCTGTTCCGTTGGTAAACAAAACCAATAAATAAAAGTTGTGACGATGCGGTTTTTCTATAAAACTGTGCGCTTTTAAATGATTGGTAAACGTGTTGATATACAATTCATTTTTACCTAAATCAGTTTTAAAGTTATGAATGCTATAAATAGGATGTTGTTTCAAAATGTCTTTTTTGTGCTATTATTGGCGAATATACAAAACAATTCAATCAAATAACTGTAGTATCTTTGTCAAAAAAAAATAATGTTCAATAGCTTATACCATATTTTTCGAAACGAATGCCCAAGTTGTCATAAAGGAAAAGTCTTTGCCGACAAGAGTTTTTTCTTCAGCATGGGTTTTCCTAAAATGAATTCCCATTGCAGTTATTGTAACTATAAATTTGAAAAAGAACCGGGATATTTTTTCGGTGCTATGTTCGTCAGTTATGGTGTTGCCGTTTTAGAAGGATTGCTCACTTATTTTTGCATTCGTCCTTTTTTTGATAGTAATTTTGATTTATGGATGTTTCCAATTATTGCCTTTGTTTTGTTAAGTCTGACTTTTTTTAACATTCGATTTTCAAGAATGATTTGGATTTATATGTTCAAGAATTATTCGAATTGATGTTTGGTAATTATAAAGTTAAAAAGCGTTCACAATTGAACTTTTTTTTTATTTAATTTTTATACTTTTAATATAATTTTTACGTTATAAAGAAAAAGCCATTATATGAAAAAAATAGTGTTGTTGGTATTGTTATTGTCTTTGTTTTTTTCTTGTCAAAAAGAAGGCAAAATAGAAAATGTTGAGCGTGCGTTTTACTATTGGAAAGGCAATAGTTTAGGTCAAGAAAACCACAGTCAAATTGAAAAGTTAAAAGTAAAAAAGTTATACGTCAAGTTATTTGAAGTAGATTACAGTGAAACTCGTGGCAATTTCCCTTATGAAAAAAACAGACCAAGTGTTTATGATTTTAAAGAATTAGATTCGGTTGAAGTCGTGCCAACTATTTTTATTAAGAACGGAATTTTTCAGTATAATGACGAAAAGTCTTTGGACAAATTAGCCGATAATATTGTGTTTTTAATCAACAAATACAGTTCATCTGTTGACTATTCAGGAAAAAAGGAACAAATCTTTACTTACAACGAAATTCAAATTGATTGCGACTGGACAAAATCAACCAAAGACAGATACTTTTATTTGCTAAAAAAAATTAAAGCACTTTCGCAAAAAGAATTGAGTTGTACACTGCGATTATACCCGTATAAATATCAAGATATTATGGGAATTCCGCCAGTTGATAAAGCTACTTTAATGTGTTATAACTTAATCAAACCATTATCACAAAAAGACAAAAATTCTATCCTAGATATTGATGAATTAAAAAAATATTTGAACCAAAAGAAATCGTATCCATTGCATTTGGATATTGCATTACCAACATTTTATTGGACACAATTGTATCAAAATAATCGTTTCATGGAATTGATAAACTTGAGTACCAACGAAGTAAAAAGTTTTGCTAAAAACGTGAAACCGCTTTGGTATCAAGTAGAAAAAGACACTAGTATCAACTATCAAACCTATTTAAAACTTGGCGACCAATTAAAATGTGAAGACGTTTCTGTAAGTACTATTCAAGAAGCAATTTCAATTATAAAAAAGAATGTAAGCTTTGATAAGAACACCACAATCAGTTTATTTGATTTAGATAGCAGCACTTTTAAACAATATTCCAATGAAGAAATATCTAGTTTTTACGACGCTTTTACTAAGTAGTTTTAGTAACGTTTTTTCTTGTGGTTATTCGCCTTATGGTGAAGATATTCGATATTCACTTTTTTTGCCCGAATATTTTAAATATACCGATTTCATGGCATTCAATTATAATACTCAATTGTTTGGTTTTGATTATGAATATCAAAATCAATATGAGTCCAATGTAGATGATTGGTACAATTTTGTTCAAAAAAATGTTCCTGTTGAAGACATAAACGAATGTTTGAATACGTTAAAATTGACTGATATTAATATCAATTCTCAGAATAAGTTTCTGCAATATTTATACAAAAACAAATTAAACAATGTTATTCAATATCTTATCATCGCCAAACAATGTGAAGATGTAAACAATTTTGAATATGATGATCCGTGGGAAAGAGGCGAAACAAAAAGAGTTGATATTACGCCGTTTTTCAATAAGTTACAGCAACTAATCGATAAAGAAAGGAGTAACTATCTGAAACGAAAATATGCTTTTCTAACCATTAGAACTGCCTATTATAACGGAAACCGAAATCTGATAAATACACTTTTTGAAAAGCATTTTGCTCAAGGCAAAAAAGATTATCTCTATTATTGGGCATTGTATTTTAATGCATTTCAAAATGAAAATGCAAGCGTTGATATTGCTAATATTATGGCGTATTCTCCGGAAAAAAAATATGCAGCTTACTATTATTTTCATAACCAATTTAATCTTGAAAATGCTTTAGCTCACGCAAAATCAAATCAAGAAATTGCCAATATTTATGCCTATGCATCGGTGCAAAGAATTGAACCCAATTTGGATTATCTAAAAAATATTTATCAAAATAGTAACCAATCAAGAATTTTAGATTTTTTATTGTTGAGAGAAATTAACAAAATAGAGGATTGGATTTATACGCCATATTATACAAACTATTTGCCTTCTATTGAGTTTTCTGACTATTGGTGGAATGAAAATCAAGATATTGTTTACTCTACAGAAAAACTTCGTGAGCGTTCAGAAAAAGATAGAATGTATGCCAAGCAAGTTTTGGATTTTGTGAACTCGGTTGATTATTCCAAAATTAAAGACATTTCGTTGTGGAAAGCCGCTCAAATTCAATTGCTTTTTATGACAAAAGATTATGAAATATGTTTGAGTAAAATTAAGGCATTTGAAAAACAATTTTCAGATGAAAAAGTCTTTGCTCAAATAGAGAAAATAAAAGCGTTGTGCATTATTTCCAATCAAGAAATAGGCAAAGCAATCATTAAAGAAGAAGCCAAACCAATCATACTAAAATACTTAAATGACGAGCGATTTTTGTTTTCGTTAGGAAGAGAATTAGAGTTTAGGAATAATCTTCCAGATGCTATGGCGTTGATTGCGCATGGAAATCAAAAAGGTGATAAATATTTTGGAGATTATTATACAAATACAGTTGAATGGCAAGGCAATCGATTGAAAAATTCAGGAAACCTAAAATATTTTTATGAGTATTTTGATTATCTCGATTTTGTTTACAGTGCCAATGAAATGCAAATTGTAATCAATAAATTAAACACAAAAATAAGCGATGATTTTAGCAAAACAATTTACAGTCAATTATTGAAAGACAAAAATTACCTAACTGATTTATTAGGAACAAAATACATTCGTGAAAATAGATTGGTTCAAGCCGAAAGAACCTTCAAATCGTTAGGAAATAAATATTGGAACGAAAATTATAATTCTTGGGAAAGAGATAATTATGATGATTATTATACGTTTGATCAAAATCCATTTTATGATTTGAAGTACACGGAAAGTTTTATTCCCAAAAGAGAAAAATTTATAGTAACCAAATTATCGGTTACGCAGCATTTGATAAAGTATTTGAAGATTGCCAATAATCCAAAAACCAAAAACCGAGATTACTATTATTTCTTGGTTGCCAATTGTTACTTGAGTATGACACAATATGGAAATTCCTGGATGATGCGACGTTATAATTCAACTACAGATTTTAACGAAGGTAATAACGAATCGTATATTGATGAAATTGAATACCGAAACGGAAATTTAGCTCAAAAATATTATCATTTGGCATTTGAAAACGCAAAGACAGCAAAGTTTAAAGCATTATGCCTTCGAATGGAAGATTATGCAAAAGACAACGTTTTGAGTGATTACCCAAAACTAAAATCCGCTTATCCCGATTATTTTAACGATTTATCCAGTTGTGATAATCTTGAGGACTATTTCAAAGCTCGACGATAAAAAAAACTCCGAAAATTTAGACTGCCCCAAATAGTATCTAACTTTTTGGGGCTTGTTCAATTTGAGTGGTTTTTCAAAACAATTTTTAAACAAACAAAAGTATTAAAAACGGAACAATTAAACCAGCTGCTGCTAGTTTCCAACCTCTTTTATTGAAGGTTTTGTTTCCAACTTTAATCATCAATGCTCCAGTAATAGCGATGATAATTAATGAAATTCCAAAAATATCCGAATAATATATCCACCAATTAGAAGTGTTTTTGTGCAGCTTCATTGTTTGGCTAATAATAGGTGTT
Organism: Flavobacterium solisilvae; assembly: GCF_012911605.1. GTDB lineage: Bacteria > Bacteroidota > Bacteroidia > Flavobacteriales > Flavobacteriaceae > Flavobacterium > Flavobacterium solisilvae. The sequence goes on from NZ_JAAMPT010000202.1 coordinate 55,289, forward strand.
TTATTGAAGGAAACAATTTCACCTTTACCGGTTTCCATATCAATTTCAACATCATGTTTCTCGAAAGAAATTTTGAAGTTTCCTTTCTTAACCATTTGACGGCGAAACTTATCTTTAATTCCTAATTCTTTAGCTAAGTTTTCGGCATATTCATCATTAATTTGACTTTCTTCAGGCAATTTTACTTCAATAGATTGCGTTTCAATGGTATATTTTTCGGGATGCCACATTTCTCTGTGGTTCATTAATATTCCAGAAAATGCAAATGATATTATTAATCCGATATAAAAATACCCCAAATCTCGGTGTAAGTTTCTGATGGTTGCTTGTTTCATAATTAAAGTTTATAACGTAATGAAGCTAATATTTGTCTTGGAGCTATTGGGTTTACACTATAATTTTCATGTAAAGTGTAATTTAATTCATTCGTAATATTTGATAATTTACATAATAATGTGAATTTTTTCCATTCATATCCTACCGAAAAATCTATAGTAGCATAACCATCAACAGGAATTTCTCTATCCCAAACTCCGTTAGGATAACTTGGATTAATTTGATTGTTCCATCCAGCAATTCTGTTACCTATATAATTTCCTATTGCTCCAAATGACACATTTTTAAATATCCCGCTTGAAACAGTATAGAAGAAACTCAAATTAGCTGTGTTTTGTGGAGTTCTAGCAACACGATCACCTTCAATAAAACTTCCAGTTGCTCCAGTAGTTTTGGTAAAACGCATATCATTATAACTATATCCAGCAATAATATTAAACTCTTTTGTAGCTCTATAAGCAATATCAAATTCAATTCCTTTACCAGTTGTTTCGCCACTTAAAGCTTTAATATTGGTATTGCTATTTGGATTTCCGTTTACATCAAATTCTGCTGTTTGAGCCAAATTACTATTAATGATTTGATAATAAGTTACATTGGTAGAAAGTTTTCCTTTAAAAAATTCGTTTTTAATTCCAATTTCGTATTGGTCTATAATAGAAGGTTTTATAGCTTCGTTATCAATAGTTACACCAGTGTTTGGCGTAAATGAATTAGAATAACTTGTAAATAAAGTAATTGTTTTTGTTGGTTGATATACTAGTCCAACTTTTGGCGAAAAAGCTCTGTCGTTACGAATAGTTTCTTCGGTTTCGGTATTATCAACTTTATTATGAGTAACTGGTTTTGCTTCTTGATAAGAATATCTAATTCCTAATAACGCTTTAAATTTTTCACCAAATGAAATTAAATCTTGAGCATAAACTCCAAAACGATTAGTTTCTGTTTTAACTATTCTGGTAACTTCTGATGGCAAAACTGGTCCATCAAGTGAAGTATTGTATAAATTTGGATTAAAAATGTTTACAGTATCATAAATTGTTACCGTTGAATTATCTGCTGGATTATAAAATCTAAAAGTATAGTTATCCGCATTAGAAATTTCAGTATCAACACCTGTAAATAATTGGTGTTTAATTTTTCCAGTAGTAAACTTTCCTTGCAAACTTAATTGATTTGCAAAAATTTGTTCTTCGGCTCTTTGTCTTCCATAAGGACGATTCCAATCGCCGTTTGCAGCAGGTTGAATTCTTTCGGTTCCAATAGATGTTCTGTTAAAATCTTGAAACGAAGTATTAAAATTTAATTTCCAATTATTATTAAAATCATGGTTTACCAATACCGAAGTCGACATTTGTTTCGTGTTTCCATCAGACCATTTTGCTCCTAAATAAGCACTTCTTGGCACATCGGCAATTTCTTTTCCAATAGAACCAGTACCAAAATCGGGTGTCCAATCATCATTTAAATAATCACCTTGAATAGTTATTTCAGTTTTATCATTGATTTTAAATAAAAAAGACGGATTTACATAGTATCTTTTTTTGGTTACATAATCACGGAAACTTTCTGAATTTTCATAAGAACCATTAAATCGGAAAGCTATATTTTTATTAATTACTCCATATATATCGGCTGATGGTTTATAAAAACTATAACTTCCTGCTTGCATAGTGATTTCGCCACCTTTTTTAAAATTTGGGGTTTTTGTAACCATATTCAAAATTCCTCCTGGAGCTACATTTCCATATAAAAGTGCAGCACTTCCTTTTAAAATTTCTACTTTATCTAATGACGAAACCTCAGGAATAGAACCACCATTAAAACGGAACCCATTTTTAAACATATTATTAGAAGACATATCGTAACCTCTTGACCAAAATGATTCTTGCGCACCACCACGAGCAGATCCAACATAAATACCATTTGCATTTTTAACAACATCACTCAAACGAATAGATTGTTGTTGAAAAATAATATCTGAACCAATTATTTGAACTGCTTGTGGCAAATCAACTAGTTTTATTCCAGATCTCGAAACTGTAGAATTTGTTGGGTTATTTTTTCCATTAACAACAACTTCAGTTAGCTTTTTTACAGTATCATTTTCTGTAAAATAGGATACTTCATCAAAATTATCAGAATGTGCAGTTGCAGTTTCTTGAGCATGAAATTGTTGGTTAAAAAATAGTGTTAATCCGAAGGCAAGTATATAATTTTTCATCTTTATTTAGAATAATTTAAAATAACACCGCAAATATAATCCCGTTTTAATAAACGACAAATTTTATTTAGACTTATTTTAAATAAAATTTATAAACGATTGAAATTCTATAAATTAAAAAATAAAAAAACCTTGCGAAAGGCAAGGTTAGTGGTGTTTTTTAATAAAAAGAAACTTATTTTTTTGACATAGGATAACTTTCAGAAGATTGTTTTCCTTGTTGTTTTCCAGAAATTGTTGCTACAAGATTAGTGTCAGAAACTTTTTTGTACACAATTTTTTGAGGATAATCATGCGCTGGGTTTTCAAAAGCAAATTCGTTTTCAGTTTTACTTTCGGTCATTTTGAATTCAACAGGTTTGTTGTCATTTTGACCTTTTACTGTTGGGATATAAAGTAACGTTTCTCCTTTTTGAGTAAGTACAATTTCTTCAGAATGTAAAGTGTCTTTATCTTTAATAAAAAGTGTTTTTCCAGTAAAAGTACTATCGTTCGCTTTTATCCAAGTTTCGGTTAAATTACCTTCGGGCATTTTATTTTCCCATTCACCAACAAGCCAAGACATTTTCTCTAATTTTTCAAAAGATTTATTCGAAGAATCGGTTTTGCATGAAGTAAAGCAAATTGCAGCAATAATAGATGTAATAATGGTTGATTTCATAAGATTGAATTTGGAAAATGTAAATTTAAGAAACTTATTTATCATTTTGATATTTTGGAAAAAAAGGAACTCTTTTTCGTATTTCTGTAAATTTTTTATGAATAGGATATTGTCGGTTTGAAGTAATGTTATTGAAAAATAATGCCACAATAAGTAAAATTAAACTTCCAACAAGAACAGGCGAAACAACATACCAATAGCCTAAATTTTTAAGTTCCGCCGAGCCAGTAACAGCAATCAAAGCTGTTGCGCCACCTGGCGGATGAAGTGTTTTAGTTATTTGCATTAAAACAATTGATAATGAAACAGCCAATGGAGCTGTTATCCACAAAACATCGGGTACTATTTTTTGAATTGTTACACCAATAATAGCCGAAACCAAATGTCCACCAATTAGATTTCGAGGTTGTGCCAAAGGACTTTGAATTACACCATAAACCAATACACTCGATGCTCCAAACGAACCAATAAGATAAATCACATCCGATTTTGGTAACGTTTGCGATTGCAAATAAGCAATAATTCCAATCCCAATAAATGAACCTAAAAAAGCCCAAAAATGCTCTTCGGTATTAATTAAAGTTTCTTTGTAGAGAATGTAGCGTGTTTTTCGATAACTTCTTCTAATTTTTTTAGTAGGCATAATTATGACTTTAAATTGACCAAACTATAATTGTAAACCGTATAAGGAAAAATCATTTTTGAGGTGTATTTTGCAATCAATGAAACCATTAAAATTGGAAAAAATAAAGTATAATCATTTATCATTCCACAAACTAAAAATAAAGCAGTAAATGGAGCTTGAATGCTAGCGCTCAAAACAGCTGCCATACCAATAATCATAAAGTTAATAGGAATTACATTGGTGTGAAAATATGTATTCAAAATTGTAGCAACAAATAATCCTAAAAATGCTCCAATAAATAAACTTGGAGCAAAAACACCGCCATCGCCACCAGCAACTAATGTTGCTGATGTTAAAATTGGTTTCAATAAAATAATTCCAATTAAAGTGGCAAACCAAGCCAATGTGATAACAGGAGTTGAGTTTGCAAAAATTTCTTTGATAGCATGATAACCATCACCATATAGTTGAGGTAAAACCAATAATCCGATGCTTAAAATAATAGAGCCAATTATTATTTTATGGAATTGAGTTTTCAGTTTACTAAATTTTGATTTGAAAAATAAAACCGTTTTTGTCAAGTAAACCGAATTTACTCCAGCTAAAATTCCAAGTAGAATAAAGTAAGGAATAGCATGATAATGCCAAGTAGTTAAGGCAACAGTAAACAATGCTTTTTCATCAAAAAACAGCAATAAAGCAGAAGCAATAATAATGGCAATTCCATTGGTTAAAAAGAATGTTTTGTTCAGTTTTTTTGTAATCACTTCTATAGAAAATAAAATTCCAGCAATAGGACTTCCAAATAAAACGGTAATTCCAGCAGTAATTCCAGTACAGATTAATTCGGTTTTGTATTTTTTAAAAATAGTTTCTTTCTCAGGAACAACATTACCAATTGCTGCGGTTGCTACAACAGTAGAAACTTCAATTCCAGTAGAACCACCAAAAACAACAGTTATTAATCCGTTTAAAAAATGAGAAGGGATTTTATAAATAGGTAAAGTTTTGGATCTAAATTGTGTACAAGCAAAAATTTCAGTAATACCTTGATTGCTTTTTTTCTTAAACAAATAATACCTTAAAAAATAAATTAATGACAATCCAAAAATTGGAAAAACAAGAAAGAAAATCCAGTTATTTTCGGCTCTTAAAAAGAAAATAGCTTCATAATGTTCGGTTATGTGTTTTAAAGCTAATCCTAAAAAAGCAGAAAGAAAGCTAACTAAAACTGAAGCTATGACTAATTTTTTTGTAAAAATAAAAGAAGAATTGGGAGTGTTTTTTGCTTGATGTATCATCAGTATGAATAATCTGTTTCTACAAAAGTACTAAATCATTATTCGAAATACTTTAAATAACATCTTAAACTGTCCTTAAGAAGTGTAAACTTGAAGCAAAAAGTTGTATTTTTGCACTCTTAAAAATAGAAAGACAAGACAATGTTAGAAAGATTGCAATATGTAAAACAACGTTTCGACGAGATTTCGGATTTGATTATTCAACCCGATGTTATTGCCGATCAAAAACGTTATGTACAATTAAATCAAGAATATAAAGGATTAAAAGCGTTAATGGAAAAACGCGAGGAATTGATTAACGTTACCGGAAATATCAATGAAGCTAACGAAATTCTTGCGGATGGTTCTGATGCTGAAATGGTAGAAATGGCCAAAATGCAGTTGGACGAAGCCAAAGAACGTTTACCAGAACTGGAAGAAGAAATCAAATTCATGTTGATACCAAAAGATCCAGAAGATGCTAAAAATGTAATGGTAGAAATACGTGCCGGAACTGGTGGCGACGAAGCTTCAATTTTTGCTGGAGATTTATTCAGAATGTACACAAAATACTGCGAAGCTCGCGGTTGGAGAACATCGGTTGTAGATATGAACGAAGGAACATCAGGAGGTTTCAAAGAGATAATTTTTGAAGTAACAGGCGAAGACGTTTATGGAACATTGAAGTTTGAAGCTGGAGTTCACCGCGTACAACGTGTTCCACAAACCGAAACACAAGGTCGTGTTCACACCTCGGCAGCAACAGTTATGGTTTTACCAGAAGCCGAAGAATTTGACGTACAAATCGATATGAACGACGTTCGTGTTGACTTTTTCTGTTCATCTGGTCCAGGCGGACAATCGGTAAATACTACAAAATCGGCAGTTCGATTAACACACATTCCAACAGGTTTGGTGGCACAATGTCAAGACCAAAAATCGCAACATAAAAATAAAGACAAAGCTTTAGAAGTTTTACGTTCAAGATTATACGAGCAAGAATTGGCAAAAAAACAAGCCGAAGATGCGACAAAACGTACTTCTCAAGTAAGTTCTGGAGATCGTTCTGCAAAAATCCGTACCTATAATTATGCACAAGGTCGTGTGACCGATCATAGAGTTGGTTTGGACGTTTTTGATATGGATGGCGTTATGAACGGAAAAATCCAAAAATTTGTCGACGAACTTCAGTTGGTCAACAACATGGAAAAACTAAAAGAAAGCGAAGTTTTCTAAAAATAGAAAAGGCAGAAAGTTGTTAAACTTGTCTGCCTTTTCTCCCCCAAAGATTACTTAACCTAACTATTTTTTTGCGTTTGCATTCTCTTCTGATTTTGCACCCATTCGATTAACGGTATACATTGGTGCAAATTTTAATTTTAAACCAGCAATTTTCATATTGTCTTTGCTAGTTAATCCTTGTTTTTCAACAGTATTTTTTCTTGAATCCAATGCTTCATAAAGCAATTTAATTTCATCCCAATCTTCTCTTGAATAAGTATCTTTGTTCTTTTGAACTGTTGTTACAAATTGATCGTAAACAGCCAAGATATTGTCTTTGTTTACCCATTCAAATTTCATATCGTCATGTATGAATTGTGTTCCAAAAAGTTCTTTATTTCTTGTTAATTGAGCATTTTTTGCATCAATTTCAGCTTTCTTTACTAGAATATCTTTTTTGAAATCTTCATATCTGATACCAACAGCCGCAAACTTTTTTTCAAATTCATCTTTATTATCTAGTTGATTGATTTCGCTTTTTAAAGCAGTTGTTTTGTTGTCGAATTCCTTTTCAATTTCATTCCATTTAGAAACTATTTCATCAGATTTTTCAAGAGTTAAAGAATCTAAATATTTTGAATAGCTTTCTGTAAGTTTTTCAACTTTAACTTGTTGTTCATCTTTACATGAAATCAGTAAAGCTACGATTGAAAATAGGGCAAAGGGTTTTATCAAAATTTTCATGATTTTTATTTTTTAAAGTTTAAATCCGTAGGCAATTCTCAACGATATAAGTCCTAAACCTTCTTTGATAGTATTATTTTTTTCTACAGGAAAATCGTTGAAGTGATCGTATCTTAAAGAAATATCAATTTTATCGGTTGCATATCCAATAGTTGGACTTAACATCAATGAGGTTTTATCATATCAATTTGTTACTGCAAATGCCGCTCCAACTTCTCCCATTAAATATAATTGGTCTTTTAATACGAATGCTTTAAAACCAGCTTTTGCAGGAATATAACCTAAGTCATTATCACCTCCAGAAACAAACATGTTGCTAAAACCAGTTGTAAAGGTTAATGAATATTTTTTTGATAAATCATATTGTAGTCTCGCATCTGCGCCAAGGTTAAAATCATATGGATCATCAGTTGGAACACCAGCGTTAATTCCTATCCCAAGCCTAAAGCCTTGATCATATTTTTCTTGTTCTTGAGCTGTTGTGAAAATTGAAAACAATAACATTGTTAATGTTCCAATAAATGTTTTTTTGATTGCTAAATTTTTCATGGATTATTTTTTTTAGTTTTAATTTATTTTTTTTGATATGAAGTTAGTAACTGCATACTGCAAGGTATATCCAGCTATTTTCTTAAAGATATTTGTTGTGTCTCCAATTAAAAATTTTCTAGAAATATAGCCAGAGGCAACACTGGTTAATGAGTTAATCAGATTTGTTTTTGTTTCTGGTGTATTGAAATCTTTTAGAGTTTTATTTAATAGATTAACAGGTTTAATACTTTCAAATAATGAATCTAATTGGTTTTTTACATCAAGAAGTTCTTCTTTTTGTTTTTGTTCTAGAAGGTCAATAGCATTACTAAGCTTTTGAGTTGGAGTTAGTGTTCTCATGGTTTGTATGATTATTGTTTTCTAATACTTCATCTAAATCAATTTTTTTTAACATTTTGGTAATAATCATGTTACTTAATGGGATTTTCATTAATTTATTTCTTTTGAAGTAAACAACTGTACCTATAATGAGATAAAGGGTTGATACAATGATGAAACCTAGATAATGTTCATTAAGTATTTTACCAATGTAAAGACTAACTCCAATATTTATAAAAAGAGTAAACATTGAAAAAATTATAAAAATTACTATGTTTGAAGTCAGTGATGATAGAACGTCTGCTGATTTTTCTACAGCATTTAGTTTGATAAGATCAATACTTGTATTAGTATATTTTTCTATTTTATCAATTAGTAAATCTTTATTTTTTGCAAATGTTTCCATGATAAAAAAGTTATAAAACGGACTTGTTAATATCCTTTAAGTTTTCAAGATTTGTTTTTTCTTCTTTGATTTTTTGTTCAGCTTCAGCAATTAAATCTTGAGCTTCATCTTTAAAACCTTCTACTGATTTTGAAATTTTATCAGTCAATTTTGAAAGAGAGTCTTTAAAGTTGTCTTTCAAATCATTTCCTTTATCAGCGATTTTCTTTCTAGTTTCGCTACCTTTTGCTGGAGCAAATAATATTCCTAAAGCAGCACCAACTGCAACTCCACCAAGAATTCCTAATAATACATTGTTGTTTTTCATGATTTCTATTTTTTATTGGTTAAATTCCTTTTCCTTTGATTAATCTTAATAGAATAGCAATTACTGCAATTACTAATAAGATATGAATAATGTTACCTGCGCTATATACAAAGAAACCAAGTGCCCAAAGTATAACAAGTATAACTGCGATTGTGTATAATAAATTTTGCATGACGTATTTTTTTTAAAAGATTAGTATTAAAATTTGATTGTTGCGTAAACGCTTAATGAACTGTTTTTACCCTCTGGAAAAGTATATGATTGACCTAAAAATGATCTTTCTTTTCCCACTGTTTGGAGACCATAATTATAACGTGCTCCAATTCCAAAACTATCGAATTCAATTCCAAGTCCAACTGCTAAACCATAGTCAAACTTATTTAAGTCATCGTTATCAATTTCTTCTTCGAAATTAAAACTACCACCATCAGTTTCATTAGAAATTTTTGCATCAACTAAATAAGCAAAGTATGGTCCGAAATGAATGTTGAAGTTATCAGTTAGGTTAGCTCTAAGTAAAACTGGTGCTTCAATATAGTTTAATCTAAATTTTCCTGTACCTGATGCAAAAGCGTTGTCATAAGTTAGTTCTGCACCTTTTACTGAGTAAAGAAGTTCTGGTTGAAGAGATAAACTTGATGAAATAGGTAATTCCAGAAATAAACCGGCATTAAAACCTATCAATCCATTTTCATCATCAACATCTTCAGTATATAAATTTGATAAGTTCAATCCACCTTTAAAACCAAAATTGGCTCCTGTTTTTGATGTTGAATCTTTTGTATCTTGCGCATTTGCTGTTAAGGAAGTTCCTAAAGCTAAAATTAAGACTGCTGCTATTTTTTTAAACTTTTTCATAATAGACTTTTTTAAATTTTACTAAATTGATTTAATTTTTATTTGTATGTTTTAATAATCTTAGAACTTACAACGTCATTTGTTGACATTAGTTTTATTGTTTTTTTTGCACTTTCAATTGAGTTTGTATAACCACTTGCAACTCCATGCTTAGATTTTATTTCCCAGAAGAAAAGAGGTTGCTGTACTTTATTTACAATTTCAATTCGTTTTTGTTCTGAGATATTTATTTTTTGTTTTTCTTTTATTTCGCCATCATTATTTGCATTTGCAAATGAACTGATAACTAATGCGAGGGTTAAAATACTTGTTTTCATAATTCTATTTTTTTATTTCATTTTGATGTTACAAAGATTTAATTTAAGTTCTATTTGCTTGTTACATCATTATTACTACTTGTTATATAATTTCAATTTTGCTAAATTTTTATTTTAATTGATTGCTATTTGCTCTGTTTCTAAATCATTTCCTATCATGTTTTCAGCTGGTCTTTTTATTCTGCCTTTTGAATTGTATGGAAATTTTTTTGAATGAATTTTGATCATTGTTTCTGGATTATCTCCATCATAATCTGTAATTTGTACTTTTTCATTTTTAAAAATCGAATATCCACCATAATTTGTTGGAAGAATATCTGAAGTATACCATTGACCATTTTCTTGGAAATAATAAACTTTTTCTTTTAAGTCATAATAAGCTTGCATGTTCGGGAAATAATGATAGCGTATTGTGCAACCTGTAGATTTGCTTACATTCAATTTTGTTTCTTTTTTTGAAACTGGTTCAGTATCATTTTTTAGAACATTAGTTTCAACATTTGATGACCAAGCTGTTGACATTTCAACTAAAGAAAGCGCAACAATAAAAAGTATCTTTTTCATAGCAATTTTTTTTATTAGGTTATCTTTTTTTTACATTACAAAGTTGCAATCAAGTCGAGAAATTTATGTTACAACTTTATTTTAGTTTGTTATATAATTCTCATTTTTAATTTCTATGTGATTGAAAATGTTAGTATTAATTAACATTACAAAGATGCGACGCCTTTATGCTAAATCTTTTATATCATTTTTTTTACTTGTTATAGAATTACAATGTTGAGCTGTTTTTAAAGGATTTTAATGTTTATTTATTCTTTTGTGGAATTGAAAATTATGACTTCATTTATTTTTCTTGACATAAAAAAAAGTCCATTAAAACAACTTGTTTTAATGGACTTCAATGAAGTATCATATTGTATAAATTATCTGTTTAATTATTCAATAGAAACTTCTCGATGGATTCTGAAATTTTAATTAGTTATGAAAATTTGTATATTGAATAAAATGATATTATTCTCTGTTTCCTTCTTCTTTAATTCCTTCTTTGATATAATCATCAATAATATCTTTTTCGTGAGTTTCGATATTACTAACTTCTTCTTCTTGAATGTCGTTTTTATGATCAATCCAAAACTCAGCCCAGATTGGAAAGTGATCAGAGCCAAAAGCTTCTAACTTTTTTATGTTTTTAACAAAAATTTCTGCAGTATGAAATATATGATCAATAGGTATTCTCATGAACCAATATTTGGCATGAAAGGTAGAAATTAAACCTCTTCCAATTCTAGGATCTATTAGATTTCCACTTTTCATAAATAGTGTAGTACTTTTTGCCCAGCCAACATTATTTAAATCTCCAATAACAATGGATGGTTTGTTAAGCTCATTCAATCTTTTTGCTACACTTAATAGTTCACCATCGCGTTCTTTTGAATTTGTTTCCTCTGTTGGGCTTGGCGGCGGCGGATGAACTACAAATAATACAAAATGATATCCTTCTTTCAAATGAAAGTGAACTTCTAGGCTTGGAATGTCATCTGCAACAAAGTAATGTTCTTTGATGTCACTCAATGGTAGTTTAGAATATAAATGCATTCCATAAGTATTCTCCAGTGTAACTTTATGGTTATAGGGATAATTTTTTTCAAGACTCCTATTAGCAATTTCCCAATCTGAATTACTTTCTAGTGTTATGAAAATATCAGGATTATTAGTAGAAATTAAATTTTGAAATTTAGTATAATTAGTATTGAATTGATAAACATTTGCTGATAGAATTGATATGGTAGCAGATGCATCTTTCGATTTTTTTTTGTCGGGTAAACTATATAAAAACGTATATTTAATTATTGTTTTTGCATGAAAAATAATAATTAAGACAAGTGTTGTATTGAATAAAGGATTAACTGTTTGATAATTTATCATGCCAATAGCAATTAAAATTATTGATAGATATAATACATGTACTTTTAAAAAATCACCTAATCGAAAAAACCAATGTTGATTTTTTAACATTGGTAAAAAGGTTAGTAATAATACAAGTAAAAATAATATATGGAATAAAATCATTAAGTATGAGTTTTATATTATTTGTTAGAATAGTTACTTTTTAAATTAAATAATTGGTAAATAGATAGTGAATTTAGCTCCGTTATTCGGTTTACCATCAGCATAAATAAAGCCTTTGTGATTATCAACAATTTTTTTACAAATTGCAAGTCCTATTCCAGTACCACTATATTCGTCTTTGTTATGAAGTCTATTAAATAGCATAAAAATTCGTTCAGAATACTGTGGATCAAATCCAATTCCATTATCTGTAAATGTAATTTTGTAAAATTTGGATTTATCGTTGAAAGGAATTTTATTTTCATTTTTTGCTTCAACCTTTTTGACTTTTATATCAATTTTTGGAGGAATATTTTCTTTGCTATATTTTAAAGAGTTATTAATAAGGTTGGTAAACAACTGCTGTATTTGAAAAGGTATAACATTCAAATGAGGTAGAGAATCACTTGTAATAATTGCCTTTTTGTCTTCAATAATTTGAGTAAGTTCAAGTTTTGAGTTTTCTAATAGTTCATTTAAACAGGTTGATACAAAAACTTTTTCAGCTTTATTTGTTCTAGAAAATTGCAATAAATCATCAATTAAAAGACGCATTCTTTCTGATGAGTCTTTAATTTTTATTAAATATTGTTTACCATTTTCTGAAAGAGAATTTATTTCTTTATCAATTAATCTAGATATAAATGTTTGAATTTTTCTCAGTGGTTCTTGTAAATCATGACTTGCAACATAGTTGAATGCTTGAAGTTCTTTATTGTTTGCTTCTAATTCTCTATTTCGGTCTTCTAAATTTTTGTTTGTTTGAATTTCTTCAGTAACATCTGTAGTAGTACCTATTAGTATTTTTTCATTTTTAGTGTTTACAAATGAATTTGCAATATTTTTTATAAAAATAGTTTCACCATTTTTCTTTTCAACTCGGTAGATAATAGTAGGTAAATGACCTTCAACAATCATTTTTTCCGCAGCTTGTTTTAGTGTTTCTAAATCTTCTGGATGAACAAACTTCTCAAAATAACTTTCTAAAGTTGGTTTAAATTCCTCTGGTTCATAACCTAATAATCTAAATTTATTGTCTGAAAAAATGAATTCATTTGTGACTAAATTTAAATGCCAAGTTCCAGATTTTCCAACTATTTCTGCAAGTTTGTTTGTTTCGTTCTTTAAATCAAGAATTTCGTTGTTTGTTTGAAGTTCTTGTAAATCTCTACTTATTTTAACAAAAGCTAAACTTATTATTGCTATAGTAACAAACAAAGTTATATAAATAAATTTAGGAGTAAAGTTTATCAGACTATCATTTTTTTTATCTCTTGATTCTAAAAGCTTGTTTTCAATGGCTAGCATTTCATTAATTTTAAATGAAATTTGTTCCATTATTTTTTTACCTTTTAATAAATTTTCTTTCAATTCATCTTGTGTAAAAGATGAATTATTATTTAATCCATAATCAACTATTTTGAATTTTTCGATACAAAGTTTTTCTATTGTATCAATTAATTTTTTCTGTTTTGGGTTATCAGATGTTATTTTTTTTAGATAATCTATGTTATGTTTTATAATTAATTTTGAAAAATTAATTTGAGTAGGAAGTTTTTTATTTTTAGTCAATAGATAATTCCTTCTTTCTATTTCTAAATCTTTTATAGTTGTATATAATTGTTCAATTTCTATTGTAACTTTATATGAATGAGCAACCATTTCTGAGGAAACTGTAACCGAGTCCATATGACGATAGGTCAATGCAGAAACAAAAAGCATTATAAAAATAGCAAGAACAAATACGATTTTTAAAAAAAGTGGTGATTTATGTATTGACAAAATTTTCATAACTACATTCTAAGTAAAAAGTTATCTTTATTTAATCCAGAAGTATGATATTGCCAATTAATTGTAACTACATCTGATAAAACTTTCTTTAGAGTGTTAAAGTCATTTGGTTTTTTTATGTAGATATTAGCACCGTTGACAAAAGTCTCTTCAATATGTTCTTCAGATGAAGAGGTTGAATAAATTGCTATAGCAATATCATCAAATCGTTTATTGGCTTTAATTTCGTGAAGACATTCTATTCCGTTCTTTTTTGGCATGTTCAAATCTAAAAAAAGCACATGAGGTAAAACAGCATTTTCAGTCATTAAATAATTCATTAGTTCAACACCATCATTAAAGGTTTGAACTTTAGTTTTCATTTTAAGTTCATCAAATGCATCAGTAAAAAACATTCTATCATCTTCATCATCATCAGCTAATATAATGTGGATATAATCTTTTTCCATGAAGTGTAAATTTTAGTTAGGTTATTGTTTTTTTTCTCTTCGTTTTGAAATTATTCGTTGAAAAGCTGATGGAGTTATTCCGGTTGTATTTTTGAATTGTGTACTCAAATGTGCAACGCTTGAATAATTTAATCTAAAAGCAATTTCTGTTAAAGATAGTTTATTGTTTAAAATGAGTTGTTTAGCAAATTCAATTTTTTGAATAATAACATAATTTTCAATGGAAGTAAAAGTTATATCAGAAAATAGATTTGATAAATAACCATAACTGTGGTTGAGTTTTTCTGCTAAATAAACTGAAACTTTGACATTGAGAATTTCTTCTCCATAAACCATTTCGTGTATAGCATCCTTAATTTTTTGAACCAAAACACTTTTTTGATTTTCTATAATTGTTATTCCATACTCTAAAAATTCTTCTCTTAATTCTTCGATTTTATCTTCCGGAACATTTTCATAAAACTCTATTTCACCAAATCCAAGTATCGAAAATTTATAACCAAAACTCGTTAATTTGTCTTCAAGAATTTTTTTGGTTAACAGGTTGTAATCAAATTTTAAAAATGCTTTCATATAGGTGTAGAATATTTAATTTTTATTTTTTCTAATTTCCTGCCATTTTTTTAATCGTATTCTTGCTTTGCTTTTTATTTGATCTTCATTTGGTTCTCCAAGAACAAAACCATATGGTTCAAGGCTTGGAATAGCATCAAACATTATTTTTAAACTGGCTACAACAGGAAGTGCTAATATCATTCCAGATGTTCCCCAAAGCATTGAAAATGCAATTATAGAAATGATAGCAACCAAAGCATTTATGCTTACTTTTGAACCAGTTACTTTTGGAGTAATAAAATTGCCTTCTATAAATTGTATAAATCCAAATAAAGCAATTACGGCTAATGAATATAGATATGAATCTTTTGTGACTAAAGCAATTGCAGCTGGGATAAGTGATCCAATTAAAATACCAATATAAGGTATCAATAATAACAATGCAGCTAAAAATCCATAAAAAAAAGGATTTTCAATACCTAGAATTAATAAACCTAAACTGTTTAAAATTCCAACAATTCCCATAACTGTAAAAAGTCCTATCAAATAATCCTGTTGAACCCTGTATAATTTCTGAATAAGTAATTTAACCTTTGTGTTGTCATTTCCTTTGCAAAAAACTTTATAAATAAAAATTTGAAAAAATTTTCTATAAAATAAAAAGAAAAACATGTAAAGCGGAATTAAGACTAAATCGCTTAATAAACTTCCCGATGCACCTAGAAAACTTATAATATTGGTAAAGTTATCTTTTAGTGTCTTACCAAAATCAAAATTTCCTTGAACAAAATCATTTTTATTAACATTAAATTTTTGCTCTATTTGACTAATTGATTCATTATAAATTTGTTCCAATTTTGTGGCATAAGTATCACTTTTAGAAACAATCTCAGATAACTGAATTCCAATAAAAGTGAACAATAAACCAATAATGATGATTAAAATTAAAATAGCCGTCAAAGCTGAAAAAACTCTTTTAAACTTCAGCTTTCTTTCTAGGAAATTTACAATCGGAAAAATAGAAATACTCAGAATGATAGCAAACAATATGGGAACTATCAGTGGTTGAAGTACATACAATACAAAGACTAATAATACTATAAAGAGTAAATTACTTGTTCGAGAGGAAAGCTGTGTTAGGTAAGTCATTTTTTTAGCTAAATTAAAAAAAAATAGGGTGTAAAGTATTTCAAAACATCCTATTTTTAATGTTCTACAATTCAGAAATCATTTTTTTAATTTCGTCTTTAGTTTTTCCTATTTTTTGTTGAATTCTACCATACAATTCTTCTTCTTTTCCTTCAACAAATAATAAATCATCGTCAGTTAAATCGGCATACTTTTGTTTTAAAACTCCTTTTAACTCATTCCATTTTCCGGCTAATTCTGTTGTGTTCATAGTTATAATAATTGAAGTTAATAATTTGTTTTTTGTAATCGTATCACATTAACAAATTTATTGATACTTCCATTTTTTTTGGTTACACAATTTTAAGCGTTTGTTACACTATTTTAATTATATGTTTGTAATTTTGTAGTGCAACATAAATATAATGACAACACAACAACTAATTCAACAAATTCAACAAAAAAAATCATTTCTTTGCATCGGTTTAGATGTCGATGTAACCAAAATTCCAAAACATTTACTCGAATTCGAAGATCCAATTTTTGAATTCAACAAAGCCATAATCGATGCCACACATGATTTATGTGTTTCCTATAAACCAAACACCGCTTTTTATGAAGCTTATGGATTAAAAGGTTGGCAATCGTTAGAAAAAACAATCAATTACATCAATCAAAAATATCCTGAAGTTTTCACCATTGCTGATGCAAAACGTGGCGATATCGGAAATACTTCTTCCATGTATGCCAGGGCATTTTTGGAAGACTTAAATTTTGACAGCGTAACCGTTGCTCCATACATGGGCAAAGATTCAGTCGAACCATTTTTAGCTTTTGAAAATAAACATACTATTTTGTTAGCCTTAACTTCCAATGAAGGTGCGTTTGATTTTCAAACCAAAATTTCAGGAGAGAAAGAACTCTATAAAACGGTAATTGAAACCTCCAAAACTTGGAAAAATTCCGAAAACTTGATGTATGTTGTTGGTGCAACCAAAGCCGAGTATTTCACTGAAATTCGTAAAATGGTTCCCGATAGCTTTTTACTAGTTCCAGGAGTTGGAGCACAAGGTGGAAGTCTAGCTGAGGTTTGCAAATTCGGAATGAACGCTAATGTTGGTTTACTCATTAATTCCTCTCGCGGAATTATTTTTGCTTCCAACGGAGTTGATTTTGCAGAGAAAGCAAGAGAAGAAGCTTTGAAATTACAGCAAGAAATGGGACAAATACTAAGCAAATAAATTTATTCGTTTTGAAAAAATTAGTTGATCAAATAGGAAATAATCATTTCTTTGAGAACACACCTAAAAGAATCGTATCACTTGTTCCATCGCAAACCGAATTATTATATGATTTGGATTTGGAAGAGAGCATTGTTGGAATAACTAAGTTTTGTGTTCATCCGTTTCATTTTAAATCTACGAAGAAAATCATTGGTGGAACTAAAAAAGTACATTTCGAAAAAATTCGATTGCTTCAACCCGATATTATCATTGCCAATAAAGAAGAAAATACACCCGAAATTGTGGAAGAGTTATCCAAGATTTGTCCCGTTTGGGTAACCGATATTGTTACTATCGAAGATAATCTGAAAATGATTGCTGATTTTGGACAACTTTTTAATAAACGAACCGAAGCGCAAAAATGGATTGACAAAATCAACTTCGGATTAGAAGATTTCAAGCGTTTTCTTAAAGATAAAAATCCTGAAGATTCAAGACAAAAAGTAGCTTATTTCATTTGGGCAAATCCTTATATGGTTGCGGCAAGAAATACTTTTATTAATGAAATGTTGAAGTTAAATAATTTTGAAAACATTTATGATAACCATTCAAAGTATGAAGGTCGTTATCCTGAAGTTGTAGTTCAAAAGATGAGAATTCAAGGTGATCCAGACTTGGTTTTTCTTTCTTCTGAACCTTTTCCTTTTACAGATGAACATGCTTTTGAATTAGGAAGATATACGCACCATGCTAAAACGGTTTTTGTTGACGGCGAAATGTTTTCGTGGTATGGAAGCCGTTTGGTAAAAGCGTTTCAATATTTTAAAAAGTTACAAGAAACACTATAAAAAGAAAAAAGTCGGTGCTTTTTCAAACATCGACTTTTTTAACTAACCCTAACCAAAACTTATAAAACCAAATTTTATATTACAAAGATATAACTTATTGAAATACAGAATTGTTAAGTTTTTGTTATTCTTATGTTATTGATTTCTAAAAATAATTTTACTTTTTATCCTGCATTGCAAAAACGTTTTGTAAAAGCGTAGAAGTTCTAGCGCTAATATTAGTTCTAATGTTTTTTTCTTCAACAGCAATCATTTTGAAAACACCTTCAAGTGCTTTGTTAGTTGTGTAATCCGTCAAATCAGGATTTACTTTTTTTACTAATGGAACAGCGTTGTATTTTGTGATGATTTGGTTCCAAATTTTATCTGCACCAACTTTAGTAAACGAATTTTTAATCACAGGATTAAATTTAGCATATAAAGCAGTAGTGGTTGAATTCTGTAGATAGGTCGTGGCAGCACTTTCATTTCCCATCAAAATGTTTTTGGCATCTGTAAAACTCATGTTTTTAACCGCATCAACAAAAATTGGTGTTGATTCTTTTACAGCATCTTCGGCAGCACGATTTAATACTTTTAAACCTTCGTCAGCAAGACTTCCCATTCCAATTTGTCTCAAAGTTTTATCTACTTTTTGTAATTCTTCCGGCAAAAGAATTTTTACCATTTCGTTTTTAAAGAAACCATCAACCGAAGTAAGTTTTGAAACTTGTTTTGAAATTCCGTTGTTCAAAGCTTCTTTTAATCCGCCCGAAATATCTAAGCTTTGTGTTTGTCCTAGATTAGGTAATTGATTAGCAACTTGCTGCAATTCAGCACAGCTAATTAAAGTAAAGCAACCCAGAAGAAGTAATATGTTTTTCATAAGAAAGTGAGTTTTTAAAATTTAATTTCAACTTTTCAAAAATAGTGCCAATAATTAAGAATATTCATAAATAAATGTTATAGTATTTTAATCTAAAAACTTTCTATCCCTAAAAATGATATTCTGTCCCTAAAAATTGTGTGAAAATTTGATTGAATTAAAATTTGTGAAAATATTTTAGGAGAAAGCGGAAAATCCTTTAAAGAGTATGCGAAAAATAATAAATAAAATGAATTAATGAGATTATTTACACTTTTTATGACTTTGTCTATTGCTTTTGGGACAACAAAAGCAAATTCACAAATTTCTGTAAATCCTTGGGAAATACATGAAGGAACAGAAGGAGTTTTAAAGCATAACAACAGCATTCATGGAGATCCGAATGCTTATAAATTAGCAAAAATACCTGCTGTAAAAGATGGAGGATGGAAGTTAGCTCCAAAAGATGCAAAAGGAGATGTGTCTATGAAGAGAAGTTCTGTAATTCTTTGCAGAGAAGAAATTGATTTCACCTATTTTCAAACCATTGTTACTATTCCAGCAAATACAACCGTTACCGATTTTAAAGTATCCTATGATAATGCCGATGATGGAGCCAGGATTTATCTTTTTAATTCAAAATTTCCAAACGGTACTTTTGATCCAAAGTCTGATTTGGTAGGAAAGCATGCAAATTTTGCATCAACTAATCTTAAAGAATTAGTTGCTCCAGGCGAAAACAGAATTGTTATTGTTCAGTTTGATGACTGTGCAGATAACAATAGTATTAATGGAATTCGTGTTAGTGTAAATGGAAAAGAAGTAGCTCCAGTTACGCCAATAACTCCAGTAGCTTCTGCCACAGTAAAAAATGATCCCGATGGAGGTGTAACCATTTTTGAACATATCAATTTTGGTGGAAAAAAATGTACATTCGGTGTGGGTTCATATGATATTACAGGAACAGAATATAATGATATTATCAGTTCTATTAAAGTTTTAAGCGGCTGGAAAGTTACTATATATGAGAATTGGAAATATACAGGAACTAAGGTTGAAATCACATCTGATGTCAATGACTTGAATTCACTCAAATTTAACGATAAGATGTCAAGTTTAGTAGTAGAGAGGGTTTCCTCTTCAGTTGCTTCAAGCGGAGTGAATATAGCAAAAGGAAAACAATGCAGAGCATCAAGTGTAAATTTTGGAGGAGTTGCTTCCAGAGCAGTTGATGGGAATACAATTGGAGAATATGGTAAAAATTCTTGTACACATACTAATGATGAAAAAGATCCTTGGTGGGAAATTGATCTTGGTGCGGTATATGATGTTTCTTCAATTAGAATATGGAATCGCACAGATGATTGCTGTTGGAATAGATTACAAGGATTTTATGTCATGGGATATGAAACTTCTATAACAAGTTGCAGTACTTCAGCTGAATATCAATATAAAGGAAGTTCATATTCGTTTACAAGTGCATCGCAATCGAGTTTATTAATTGAAGGCAATAAAAGATGTCGTTATATCAGAGTTTTTATTCCAGGAAATGTAAAAGTCCTTTCTTTGGCTGAAGTTGAAATTTTTGGACAACTTGCAAAAGTTCAAACAGCTACGACAACTTCTATTGCAACTCCTACAGCAACTTCATTACCAGACAAGTTTAAAGTACTTGCATTTTCTGTACATGAAGGTAAAAAAGAGCAAGATAAATATTGGTTTGCAATCAAAAATGGAGAAAGCAGAGTTTCGATTTTAAGTACATCAAAACTTGTAAACGGTTCAAAATGGTTAGAAATTCAACGTGTTGATCTTGGTAACAATATTTTTGCTTTCAAAGTTTTGAATGCGGGTTCTGATATGTATCTTGTAGCAAAGGATAATAAAGAAGTTCATATTGAAAAAGCCACTACAGTTCCAGAAGGAGCAAAATTCAAAACAGTCACACCATTAACATCTGCTAAAGGCGCTAATGAAAATAACTACCGTTCTTTTGAATCGGTTAAATTCTCAGGACATTACTTGCGTCATGCAGGCTATGTGTTATTTGTTCATCCGAATGATAAATCAGAACTCTTCAAGCAAGATGCTTCTTGGTTGATTGAGAAAATGTAGTTTATATAATTATTATTTAGTTGTTATGATAATGCCTCGTGGATTAGTAAAATTCGTGAGGCATTTTTTTATCCCAAAAATCGCCATTCTATCCCGGAAATTTTACACTTTAAAAGTTACATACGATTTTTGATCTCAGAAATGCAGGAAGCCGAAAATGCTTAAGAGTAGGTATGTATCAAATCACAAATTATGAAACAAAATTATTTAAAAAAAACAAATGAGTTGCTGAATTTTTTTACGTTCTTACTGTTATCTGTTGTTTTTACTTCAAATGCACAATGTCCGACAGGAAATTTTGTATTAAGCACACAAGCAGAGGTAAACGCTATTGCTGTAAACTACCCAAACTGTACGCAAATTGCAGGAAATTTGCAAATTGGACCACCAAATACTGCTTTACCTGGCAATATAACAGACCTTACACCATTGTCAAATATCACACAGGTAAACGGTACGTAATACATACAGAATAATGGGGTATTGCAAAATGTAAATGGTTTAAATATCACCAATGTTGGCGGAGGATTGTATATTGGCGGAGATTACAATGACAAAACCAATTTAATATTACAAGATATCAGTGCTTTGAGTAGTATTATAAGTGTTGGAGGATGGCTTACTATTCAGAAGAATTTATCTTTGACTAATTTAAATGGGCTACAGAATTTGGCTACTGTTGCATATGATATCTACATCAACGATAATGATGCATTAACAGATATCTCTGTGTTACAAAATACTTCATTTAATGCTTATGACGGATATGGACTAACAATAACGAATAATGCTGTTCTTGCAGTTTGTAATCTTTCTAACTTCTGTGCCTACCTTGCCAATCCTTCGAGTACACATACGAGAAATATTTCAGGGAACTTGACCAATTGTTTAAACGAAGCAGTTGTGATTTCGACTTGTAACCTAAGTGTTACTGATGTAAGTGACTACAAAATTTCTTATTATCCAAATCCGGTAAAAGACATATTCAATTTGTCTTATAGTGAAGATATAGTGAGTATTTCGGTAATGAATACATTAGGGCAACTTGTTTTAAGTCAAAATATTGGTTCAAATAATGCTCAAATCGATATGAGCACATTGCCATCAGGAAATTATTTTGTAAAAGTAGAATCTTCAGAAGTAATGAGAACAGTAAAAGTGATCAAATTATAGTTTGCGGTGTAAATTGTTAGTTTTAAGAAAAGGTCGTAATTATTTACGACTTTTTTTTGCAAATTAGGTTAGAATAATTTTTTAAAAGCAAATTCTATCCCTAAAAACAGGTTTTCATCCCAATAATTATTAACTGATTTAGAGATTTTCTATATTTGACATTCATCAAGAAGTAGTGACGTGCGTCTATTTAAAACGATATTTTTATTTTTTCTAATTTCTAACCATTTTGCAATGGCTCAGAATTCATTTATAGATAAAGAAATAAAATTGATAGACAGTCTCATACAATACAATAAATTAGATATTGCTCAAGAGAAAACAGAGAAACTATATCAACTGTTGACTAATTCCAAAAAATCAAAAAATCAGAAAACTCAATTGTTAGAAATAAGGTTCAGAAAAGCTCTTATACTTGACAGACAGTCAGCTTCACCTGCTAAATCTATACAAATATTGCAGGGATTGATAGACGAAGCAGAAACAGCAGATTTAAATTCATTGTCTTGCCGCATTTATCTTTTAATGGCATTAGCTTATGAAAAAGCAGATGATTTAGATTTGACAGACAAATATCTCCAGAATGCATACAATACTTATAAAAAGTACGAGCTAAATGAAATTTATAGTACTTACTGTATCCGAAAAGGTTCTTATTATCGATATAAGGAAGAATTAGATTCAACGCTGTATTATGCAACTAAAGCCAAAGAGTATGCGAAAAAATACAGTAACACAACTGATTTAATGGATTCTTATATTTTACTTGGGAATGTTTTTCATAAAACTCATAATTATCCCGAAGCATTAAAAAATACTGTTTCCTTGTTGAACTATCGTCGTAAAACAACAGACACTGTTTCAATATTTCATAGCTATCAAGATATTTCTTCTACCTATTTTAAAATGCACGATTTAAAAAATGCATTGTTATATAGTGATTCGTCCTATATTCTCTATAAAAAAGTACCCATAACTAGTAAGTATTTGTTTGGAAAATCGAGATATAAGATATATGAATCTTTAGGAAACATTGACTCTGCCTATTATTATTTCAAACAATATCATGATGATTTACAGCTTTCACAGAAAGAAGAAGAACATATCAAGGCCAAGAAATTAGAAGAGCAATATCAAAATGATAAAAAAGAAGTAATTATAAAAAGTAAAAACCAGCAGGTATTTTTTATTAGTAGTTTACTTGTTTTGATTATTATAATTTTTGTTTTGGTGTTAAGAAAAAATCAAAAAATAAAGAAACAAAATAAAATTATCAACAGTCAATTAGCAGAGCTTTCCAAGGCTTTAGAGCAGAAACAAATGCTTTTGTCGGAGTTGCAACATCGAGTAAAAAATAATCTCCAACATGTCATCAGTATTCTGGAAATGCAGAAAGAATCTGTTGATTTTAACAATATTGATGAGCTTATTCGAGGAAATCAAAACCGAATTCATTCTATGGCTTTATTGCATAAAAAACTGAATGTTTCGGATAATGTAAATGAGATAGATTTTAAAAGATACATAACCGAACTTTCAGGATTGGTTAAAGAGTCGTATGACAATCACAACAAGAAAATAAGTTTAAATGTAAAATGTGAAATTGAAAATATTTCCATAGAAAAAGCTTTACCAATAGGTCTAATTATTACAGAGCTCGTAAGTAATAGCATGAAACACGCCTTCAAAAAAAGAAATATTGGTATCATTAATTTAGAAATTACAAAAAGCGGAATAGGTAATAAATTATACTATGCTGATAACGGTGACGGTTATGATTTTAATAAGGTAAATGAAAAAGGGTTAGGACAGGAAATTATCAAAGGTTTAATTGATCAACTTGACGGAATTACTGAAATTAAAGAGAATAATGGTTTTGAACTAATACTATATTTTAGATAATTATGAGTACAAAAGAAAAGACTATTTTATTGGTTGAAGATGATTTCCTAAATAGGCGATTATCTAAAAAAACTTTGATAGAAAATGGATATATTGTTTTGGAAGCTAAGAATGCTAAAGAAACCATTGAAATACTCAAAAAAGAAACGGTTGATGTTGCTGTTCTTGATATCAATCTTGGAGAAAATGAACAAAACGGAATAACTCTTGGGCAACAAATTAAAAATCAATATTCTATTCCGTTTATTTATTTGACAGCTTATGAAAATCCTGAAATCATTAATGAAGCAATATTGACTTCTCCTTATTCTTACTTGACAAAACCGTTTAAAAATATCGATCTAATTACATCAATTGAAATAGCCGCCAAACAATCTGCCCTAAAAATAAAGCAAAGTCCTAAAATTTTAGTGAAAGATCAAGAGTATAATGTAGAAATTTCAACAGAGGATATTAATTTCATAGAATCAGAGGGAAATTATATTTTATTCCATACCGATTGTAAAATCTATAAAACTCGTTCAACAATAAAAAATATAATGGAAATATTATCTGAATCTACTTTCATTCAGACGCATAGAGCTTATGTAGTAAATAAAACTAAAATTGAAAAGTTTAACATCAAAAGTTTAGTAATCAAAAATGTAACAATACCTGTTTCAAAAAGCTATTTAAGCAATTTTAATACAGGATACTAATTTAAAACTAAAACCTAAAAAAATAGCGTTCCATTTTTATTAATTCCGTAAATTGCACCCTCAAAAGCAATATATTTTTATCAATGGAACAACAAACTCCTTATATTCCTAAAAATAAAGTAAGAATCGTAACAGCTGCATCACTTTTTGACGGACACGATGCCGCTATCAATATTATGCGCCGAATTATTCAAGCTACAGGTGTTGAGGTAATTCATCTTGGACATGATAGAAGCGTTGAAGAAGTAGTAAATACAGCTATTCAAGAAGATGCAAATGCTATAGCAATGACTTCTTATCAAGGTGGACACAATGAATATTTCAAATATATGTTTGATTTATTAAAGGAAAAAGGAGCTGAACACATTAAAATATTTGGTGGTGGCGGAGGTGTTATTTTGCCAAGTGAAATTGCAGAATTACAAGAGTATGGTATCACTAGAATTTATTCTCCGGATGATGGTCGCGCTCTGGGTTTGCAAGGAATGATTAACGATTTAGTAAAACAAGCCGATTTTCCTGTTGGAGATAAATTAAATGGTGAAATCAATCAATTGGAAGAAAAAAATCCAACGGCAATTGCCCGAGTAATTTCTTCTGCGGAAAATTTCCCTGATGTTGCTAAAGAAACTTTGGAAACAATTCATAAAAAGAATGAAACGTCAAAAATTCCGGTTTTAGGAATTACAGGAACTGGTGGTGCAGGAAAATCTTCTTTAGTTGATGAATTGGTTCGTCGTTTTTTAATCGATTTCCCAGAAAAAACCATCGGATTAATTTCGGTTGATCCATCCAAACGTAAAACTGGCGGTGCATTGCTTGGTGATAGAATTCGTATGAATGCTATTAATAATCCAAGAGTTTATATGCGTTCGTTGGCAACACGTCAATCCAATTTAGCCTTGTCAAAATATGTAGCCGAAGCCATTCAGGTGTTGAAAGCTGCAAAATATGATATTATTATTTTGGAAACTTCGGGTATTGGTCAAAGTGATACCGAAATTTTAGAACATTCTGATGTTTCGCTTTATGTAATGACGCCAGAATTTGGTGCGGCAACGCAATTGGAAAAAATCGATATGCTTGATTTTGCCGATTTGGTGGCGATAAATAAATTTGACAAACGTGGTGCTTTGGATGCGATTCGCGATGTGAAAAAACAATACCAGCGAAATCATAATCTTTGGGATGTAAACCCAGATGAAATGCCAGTAATTGGAACCATTGCTTCTCAGTTTAACGATCCGGGAATGAACACACTCTACAAAAAAATCATGGATAAAATTGTAGAGAAAACAGGTGCCAATTTACATTCAACTTTCGAAATTACTCGTGAAATGAGTGAGAAGATTTTTGTAATTCCACCACATAGAACACGTTATTTATCTGAAATTGCAGAGAATAATCGTAAATATGACGAAACGGTTTTAACTCAAGTTGAAGTTGCTCAAAAATTGTATGGAATTTATAAAACAATTGAAACCGTAAACAAAAAAACACCACAGTTAGACAAAACAGGTATAGTTGCAGATAGTTTAAACCGCAATGATGACAATAAAGTTTTTCTTGAATTGCTTGTTCAGCAATTTGATAAAATAAAAATGGATTTGGATGCTTACAACTGGGAAATCATTTTAACTTGGGATGAAAAAGTAAACAAATACAAAAACCCAGTTTATAGCTTTAAAGTTCGAGATAAAGAGATTAAAATTCAAACACATACCGAAAGTTTATCGCATTCTCAAATTCCAAAAGTAGCCTTGCCAAAATACCAAGCTTGGGGTGATATTCTAAAATGGAATTTACAAGAAAATGTTCCTGGAGAATTCCCTTTTGCATCTGGATTGTATCCATTCAAACGCGAAGGCGAAGATCCAACTCGTATGTTTGCTGGTGAAGGTGGACCAGAACGTACCAATCGTCGTTTTCATTATGTTTCTCTTGGAATGCCAGCCAAAAGACTATCTACGGCTTTTGATAGTGTAACTTTATATGGAAACGATCCCGATTTGCGTCCAGATATTTATGGAAAAATTGGTAATGCTGGAGTTTCTATTTGTTGTTTAGACGATGCAAAAAAACTGTATTCTGGTTTTGATTTATCGCATCCAATGACTTCGGTTTCGATGACCATTAATGGTCCAGCTCCAATGTTGTTAGGTTTCTTTTTGAATGCTGCTATCGACCAAAATTGTGAAAAATACATTATTGAAAATAATCTTCAAGTTGAAATTGAAGAAAAAATCAATGAAATCTACAAGAAAAAAGGATTACCAAGACCAAAATACAATGGCGAATTACCACAAGGAAACAATGGTTTAGGGTTGATGTTACTTGGTGTTACTGGAGACCAAGTGTTGCCAATTGAAGTTTATAATGACATCAAGATTAAAACCTTATCTCAAGTTCGTGGAACGGTGCAAGCCGATATTCTAAAAGAAGATCAAGCACAGAATACTTGTATTTTTTCTACGGAATTTGCTTTACGATTAATGGGTGATGTTCAAGAATATTTTATACAAAAGAATGTTCGTAATTTCTATTCCGTTTCTATTTCAGGGTATCATATTGCTGAAGCAGGAGCAAACCCAATTACCCAATTAGCGTTTACCTTGGCAAATGGTTTTACTTATGTGGAATATTATTTGTCTCGTGGAATGAATATCAATGATTTTGGACCAAATTTATCCTTCTTTTTCTCAAACGGAATTGATCCAGAATATGCTGTGATTGGCCGTGTAGCTCGTAAAATTTGGGCAAAAGCCATGAAAAACAAATATGGAGCAAACGAAAGAGCTCAAATGTTGAAATACCATATTCAAACTTCTGGTCGTTCGCTTCACGCACAAGAAATTGATTTCAATGATATCCGTACTACTTTACAAGCGTTGTATGCTATTTATGACAATTGTAATTCATTACATACCAATGCGTATGACGAAGCGATTACAACTCCAACGGAAGAAAGTGTGCGTCGTGCCATGGCTATTCAGTTGATTATTAATAAAGAATTAGGTTTGGCTAAAAACGAAAACCCAATTCAAGGTTCGTTTATTATTGAAGAATTAACCGATTTAGTAGAAGAAGCTGTATTAAGAGAATTTGACAGAATTACAGAGCGTGGTGGCGTTCTTGGTGCTATGGAAACCATGTACCAACGTAACCAAATTCAAGAAGAAAGTATGTACTATGAAATGCTGAAACACACAGGTGAGTTCCCAATTATTGGTGTAAATACTTTTTTAAGTAGTAAAGGTTCGCCTACGGTTTTACCAGCTGAAGTAATTAGAGCAACTGAAGAGGAAAAACAATTCCAAATTACTACTTTGGATAATTTGCACAAAGCCAATGCCGATAAGGTAAAAGAGCAATTAAGTATCTTACAAGATGCCGCAATCAATAACCAAAACTTATTTGAAAAATTAATGGACGCGGCAAAATATTGTTCGTTAGGACAAATAACTTCAGCGTTGTTTGAAGTTGGCGGTCAATATAGAAGAAATATGTAATAAAAAAGTCTCCATTTAAGGAGACTTTTTTAAATCCAAAGAGTATGGATTCGGTAACACAAATAGTACTTGGTGCAGCTGTAGCTAATGAAGTTCTAGGTAAAAAGCTTGGTAATAAAGCCATTTTATACGGAGCAATTTTAGGAACTATTCCTGATTTGGATGTATTGGTTGGAAAGTTTTTAGATCCGTTAACGGCTACCTATATTCATCGTGGTTTAAGTCATTCTACATTGTTTTTTTTATTGTTTTCGCCTGTTTTGGCATTTGTTATTCAAAAAATAGAAAAGAACAACAATGTAAAATTCAAGGAAGCATTAATTTGTTCGTTTTTAGGATTGCAAACTCATGCTTTGTTAGATTTGTTTACTACTTGGGGAACACAACTGTTTTGGCCGTTGGAAACCCGATTTTCATTACAGTCTATATTTGTAATTGATCCATTGTATACTTTGCCATTTTTGTTCTTTCTGATCTTATCAATGCGAAAAAACAAAACGGATAGAAAAAGAATATTCTGGAACAGAATAGGGTTGATTGTTAGTACTTCTTATCTGTTTTTTACATTGATTGTTCAGTCAATTGTGACGAATAAATTTGAAAAGCAATTAAAAGAAAACAACATTGTTTATCAGGAAATTGTTGTAAAACCGTCACCATTTAATATTATTTTATGGACAACAAATGTGAAAGTAGATAATGGTTACTGGATTGGTGATTATTCTTTTTTTGATACAAAACCAATTCAATTTCAATTTATTCCGGCGCAAATAGAATTAATTAAAGGAATTGAGAATGAAGCTGTAGTTCATCAGCTCAAACGAATTTCAGAAGGTTGGTTTTGTATTACTCAAAAAGATGACCGTTTGTTTTTTAATGATTTACGGTTTGGTGTAATGGATACGGAAAAAGATAATTTTCAGTTTGCATTTAGTTATCAGTTGATAAATAAAGACGGAAAAATTTCTGCCACAGAATTACCTAACAAAAATAGAGAACAAGCACAAAAGTTATTGGCTAAACTATGGGTAAGGTTACAAGGAAATTAGTTACTGTTCACTATTGTATCTTTTCAATATAGCTTTTAGTTGTTCGGCACGGACAATTTTCTTTGCTTTTTCTTTACTTTGCGCTTTGTGAAGCTTGTCGTTGTGCGCTTTTATGTTTTTAGCATTGTTTCTTCCCATGATGCAAATGTATAAATTTTTGTTAAAAAGAATACTTTGGCACAACAATTGGAATGGAAGTAATATCATTAATCATTAAATTTACACATTATGAAAAGAATTACTTTAGTTTTAGCTTTTATCGGGATGATAACACTAAACAGTTGCACGGTTAACGAGGATAATGGAAACAATATAGATAACGACACTATTAGTGAAGTGTTTGAACTTAGAAATATAAATTTTTCATTTGATGGAGGAAATAGTTATTCTATCTATAGAACTTTAAATCCTCAAATTTATGCTTCAGATGTGGTTTTAATTTATAGAATGTCTGATTTGATTGATTCTAATACACCAGTTTGGCAATTAATTCCACGAACATTATATTTACAACAAGGTGAATTAGATTATGACTTTGATTTCAGTAAAGAAGATTTTACAATATATGCTGGTGGAACTTATGATTTATCTTTAACTCCAGGATATTTAACTAATCAAACGTTTAGAATTGTAATCGTTCCAGGGTATTTTTCAAATAGAATGGCTAACCCAGTTGATTACTCTGATTATAATGCAGTAATAAAAGCTTTTAATATAAATGACAAAAATGTGAAAGTACTTAATTAGAATATTTTGCATCATAAAACAAAGGCGGACACTATAGTCCGCTTTTTTTATTAAAAAAAAACAGATTTTTTTGCGTCTTTTTTGATGTTTTTTGGTCTAATAGATATAACATTAAAATATATTTATTATGAAAGCAAATAGAAAAGATAACTGCGGTTGTTCAACTGGTCAACCATGTACTTGTACTAATTGTACTTGTGAAAATTGTACTTGTCAAAAATAAGCAAGTTAAAGGATTACTAACCTTATTGTCTTTTTGCAATAAGGTTAGTAACTTTATAATCAATAAAGAAAGAAATGGAAATACCTAAAACAGATATTACTTCAGAGAATCTTTGGCAAACGTATGCCAACGACTTGAAACGTTATGTATTCAGTCAAATTAAAGACGAAGAGATAACAAATGATGTTTTACAGGAAGTTTTTATTAAAATTCATTTGAATATAGAAAACCTGAGAGAAAAGAGTAGTGTTAAGTCTTGGGTTTTTACCATAGCACATAATACATTAATGAATTTTTTAAATAAGAAATCTGTTTCGCTTCCTGTTGAGGATATTCCTGATGATTTTATAACTAATGAAGAAGTTCATTCTGCAAAAAGTTGTTTACTTCCATTGATAAAGAATTTACCTGAAAAATATCGTGAACCTTTATTGTTAAGTGAGATTCAAGGAAAAAAGCAATCTGAAGTAGCTGATGTTTTAGGGATTAGTTTATCAGGAGCAAAATCGAGAATTCAACGCGGACGTAAATTGTTGCAGCAAGGATTTATGGATTGTTGTCATTATAAATTAAACGAAGAAGGCTTTTTGGTAGGAGAACATCAGGACAAAGCTGATTGTAAAATGTGTAAATAAAAAACCATTCGCTTAGCGAATGGTTTTTTGTTTGTGTTTATTTATGATTACGAAACATCAACAGTGGTTTCTGCTGCAATTTTTTTGTATGTTCCGTTTTCTAATTTTTCACGGATAGCTTCAAAGGCTGTCAACGTTTCATTTATATCTTCAATAGTATGTGAAGCTGTTGGAATCATTCTTAACAAGATAATTCCTTTTGGAATAACTGGATAAACCACGATAGAAAGGAAAATTCCATAGTTTTCTCTCAAGTCGTTTACCATAACCATCGCTTCTGGAATAGAACCTTCAAGATAAACTGGAGTTACACAAGTATTAGTATCGCCAATGTTGAATCCTTTTTCTTTTAATCCGTTTTGTAACGCATTTACGTTTTCCCAAAGCTTGTCTTTCAACTCAGGCATTGTACGCAACATTTGTAAACGTTTTAACGAACCAATAGTTTGTATCATTGGTAACGCTTTAGCAAACATTTGCGAACGTAAGTTGTATTTTAAATAATCAATAATGTCTTTATCAGCAGCTACAAAAGCACCAATATTTGCCATAGATTTAGCAAACGTAGAGAAATAAACGTCAATTCCGTCTTGGCAACCTTGTTCTTCTCCAGCACCAGCACCAGTTTTTCCTAATGTTCCAAATCCGTGAGCATCATCAACCAAAAGACGGAAATTGTATTTTTCTTTCATCGCTACAATTTCTTTCAATTTTCCTTGTTGACCACGCATTCCAAAAACACCTTCGGTAATAAAAAGAATTCCGCCGCCAGTTTCTTCAGCCATTTTAGTAGCACGTTGAAGATTTTTCTCCATGCTTTCTAGATCATTGTGCTTGTAGGTAAAACGTTTTCCCATGTGTAAACGTACACCGTCAATGATACAAGCGTGAGAATCTACATCGTATACAATAATATCATTTTTAGTAACTAATGCATCGATGATAGAAACCATTCCTTGGTAACCAAAGTTCAATAAATAAGCCGATTCTTTCATAACGAATTCAGCCAATTCTTTTTCTAATTGTTCATGGAAATTAGTATGACCGCTCATCATTCTGGCACCCATTGGATACGCTGCGCCATATTGTGTAGCGGCATCAATATCCGCTTGGCGAACTTCTGGATGATTTGCTAATCCTAAATAATCGTTGATAGACCAGTTTAATATTTGTTTTCCGTGAAACTGCATTCTTGGACCAAGTTCACCTTCCAACTTTGGAAATACATAATATCCTTCTGCTTGTGATGCCCATTTTCCTAACGGACCTTTATTGTTTTGTATTCTTTCGAATAAATCTTTTACCATAATAACTTTGTATTTAGTCTTGGCAAAAGTAATTATAAATTTAGTTTACTCCTAATCATTATAATTAGAAAGTTTTAACTAATTTTTGTTGAAAACAGAAGGCAAAAATAAATTGTTCAAAATCGTTTTCGGCTAATAAATTCTCTGATTTTCTTAACAGTAATGGCATCGATAGCATTTCGCCGTCGCTTTTTACATGTAAATAGAATTGCTTAGTTTCATTTGGGGTTAATCTAATTTTAAAGATTGTTTTTCGCAAATCAAAACTTCTTTGATTGTACGGAACAGCGTCGCCACTGATATATTTAGTGACTAATTTTCCATCTTTTAAAACATATAAAATAGCATAGTCGGTTATTGGTCTTGCTGTTTCAAAATAAAGTGAAAAACTATCATCGGTTTCATTTTTTAGTTCAAATCGCAACCAAATATGACTGTTAGTAAACCCAAAATCATAATTTTCATTGGGAATATCTTTGAATTCATCGTCTGAAATTTTTAAAACTTCTTCTAATGTTAGATTTTTATCCTTAACATCAATAAATTCAGTTTGATTGTGAATGCTAATTCGCTTTGGAATTGAATTTTCTTTGAAAATGTATTGAGATGAAATACTTTGAATAGAAAATAAAAAAAATAAACATAGCAAATAAGCCTTGCTAGAAGGTGAAATTTTAGTAGTTTTTTGCATTTTGTGGTAGTTTTTGTAATTTTCATTTACGAGATGCGTTTAGGATTGGTTTTAAAAACCGTAATTTTACATCAAAAATAATTTGTATGAAACTAGTTTTTGCTTCCAATAACAAGAATAAAATCAAAGAAATTCAGCTTTTGGTTCCAAATGATATTCAAATTCTAAGTTTGGAAGACATTGGTTGTGTTGAAGAAATTCCCGAAACGGCAGATACTATCGAAGGAAATGCGATTTTGAAAGCCAATTATGTTACCCAAAAATATGGTTACGATTGTTTTGCTGACGACTCGGGTTTAGAAGTTGATGTTTTGAATGGCGAGCCAGGCGTTTTCTCGGCAAGATATGCTGGCGAACCTAAAAATGACGATAATAATATGGATAAATTATTGTCAAATTTAAAAGATAAAACCAATAGAAAAGCCAATTTTAAAACCGTTATTTGTTTAAATCTAAACGGAGAACAAAATCTTTTCACCGGAATTATAAACGGAAAAATCATTGATAAAAAAATAGGAAATAACGGTTTTGGTTACGATCCAATTTTTGTTGCCGATGGTTATTCAAAAACCTTCGCAGAACTTTCTATCGAAGAAAAATCTAATATTAGTCATCGTGGAATTGCTGTTAAAAAATTAATAGATTTTCTTAAATAAATGACAAGTTTTGATTAAGAATAATTTCTTTTGTGCTGGATTTCTAATTGTTATGGTAAAGTTAAAAATAATAACATATTGATTTTCAATAGAAAACAAATTAGTTTATGTCGTATTTAAACGCTACCTTTGCACCCAATTTTAAAATATTATATGAACAAATTTGAACAATTAGGTCTGAATGAGTCGTTACTGCTGGCGATCAAAGATCTAGGATTTGAGAATCCGTCAGAAGTACAAGAAAAAGCCATTCCAGTCTTATTGGAACAAGAAACAGACTTAGTCGCTTTAGCACAAACAGGTACAGGAAAAACAGCAGCTTTTGGTTTTCCGCTTATCCAAAAAATCGATGCCGAAGACAGAAGTACACAAGCGTTAATTTTATCACCAACGCGTGAGCTATGCTTACAAATCACCAACGAGATTAAACAATACTCAAAATATGTAAAGGGTTTACATACAGTGGCAGTTTATGGTGGTGCAAGCATTACAGAACAAGCCCGAGAAGTAAAACGTGGAGCACAAATTATTGTGGCAACTCCAGGAAGAATGCAAGACATGATTAATCGTGGATTGGTAAACATCAAAAACATCAATTATTGTATTCTTGACGAAGCCGATGAGATGTTGAACATGGGTTTTTATGAAGACATCGTATCGATTTTATCTGATACTCCAGACGAAAAAAGAACTTGGTTATTCTCTGCAACAATGCCATCTGAAGTAGCAAGAATTGCAAAGAAATTTATGTTTGAACCAGCAGAAATTACTGTTGGACACAAAAATTCAGGTTCTAAAACAGTATCTCACGAATTTTACGTAGTAAATGCTCGCGATAGATATGAAGCGTTAAAACGTTTAGCCGATGCTAATCCAGATATTTTTTCGGTAGTTTTTTGTAGAACAAAACGCGATACACAAGCTGTTGCCGAAAAATTAATTGAAGATGGATATAACGCAGCTGCTTTGCACGGCGATTTATCGCAAGCGCAACGTGATGGCGTAATGAAATCTTTCCGTGGTCGTCAAATTCAAATGCTTGTTGCGACTGATGTTGCGGCTCGTGGAATTGACGTTGATAATGTAACTCACGTAGTAAACTATCAATTGCCAGACGAAATTGAAACCTACAATCACCGTTCAGGAAGAACTGGTCGTGCTGGAAAATTAGGAACTTCAATTGTAATTGTTACCAAAAGTGAGTTGCGTAAAATTTCTTCAATCGAAAGAATTATTCAACAAAAATTTGAAGAAAAAACAATTCCATCAGGTATGGAAATCTGTGAAATTCAATTACTGCATTTAGCCAATAAAATTCACGATACAGAAATTGACCACGAAATAGACAACTATTTACCAGCAATTGAGGAAGTTTTTCAAGATTTATCTAAAGAAGAATTGATTAAAAGAATGGTTTCTGTTGAATTTAACCGTTTCCTTAATTATTATAAAAAGAAACGTGATATTTCATCTGAAAAAAGCGAAAGAAGTTCATCAGAACCAAGAGAAATTAGAGCTGGCGATCCAGTTCGTTATTTCGTAAATATTGGTGCAAGAGACGATTTCGATTGGATGCAATTGAAAGATTTCTTAAAAGAAACATTAGATTTAGGTCGTGATGACGTGTTTAAAGTAGATGTAAAAGAAGGTTTCTCTTTCTTTAATACGGATGGCGAACATACCGATAAAGTGATGTCTATCCTTAACGGATTTGACCTTAACGGAAGAAGAATTAATGTAGAAATTTCTAAAAACGATGGTGGAAGTTCTTCAAGACGCGACCACAACGGAAGAAATTCTGGTGGCGGAAGACGTGATGGCGGTTTTAGAGGTGAAAGAAAATCATCTGGTGGTTTTGGACCAAGAAAAGAAGGTGGTTTTAGAAGCGATAGAAATTCTTCAAGACGTGAACCAGGTTCATTTCAAAGAGATGAAAGACCAGCAAGACGTTCTTCTGAAGGAAGTTCTGATAGACCAGCAAGTCGTTCATTTGACGCAGCAAAAAGCAGAAGACCAAGAAGAAGTTAAGAAAATTGTCACACTGAGCTTGTTTAAGTGAGCAAATACTAAAAATCCAAATTCCAGTGATAAACTATTGGAGTTTGGATTTTCTTTTTTTAAATAGTCCTTATTTTGTTAATTTTCTTCTAAATCTCATCAGAACTGTACAATATCTTAAAAGAGTTTCATACTTTTAAACCATCAAAAACGGCTATGAGATATTTTACCCTTTTATTTTTACTTTTTACTTCCTTTAACATCGCTGCGCAAGAAGATAGCAATGTTCAAAAGGTGATTGGAACAATTGTTAACGATAATACTTTGTTTCCAATTCCAAATGCTAATGTTATTAATATCAATAAAGTAAAAGGAACAGTAACTAATACTCGTGGTCATTTTGAGCTTGATGCAGAAGTAAATGATACGTTACATATTACTTTATTAGGTTATCAATCGTTGCGTGTTCGTGTAACAAATGACTGGATTAAAAATGGAAATGCTAAAATTCAGTTGACTGAAAAAGCCATTGCATTAGAAGAAGTAATCGTAAAAAAATACAATTTAACAGGATACCTTGAAGTCGATTCAAAGCTAATTCCCGAAAAAGAGAATTATCGTTACAGTATTTCTGGTTTACCAACAGCTTATGAAGCTGGTGAACGTTCGCCAAATGCTTTTACAAGAGTTTTAGGTTCGATTTTCAATCCAGCCGATATGTTGTATAATTTCTTTGGGAATAAACCTAAGGAATTGAAGAAACTGAAACAGATGAAAAAAGACGATACAGTTCGATTACTCTTAGAATCTAAGTTTGATAGAGAAATGATTTCCGTATTGCTTGGTGTTGATAAAAAGGAAATAGCCGAAATATTGCAACGTTGTAACTACTCAGAATCGTTTGTACAAACGGCTAACGATTTGCAAATTCTTGATGCAATCAGCGAATGTTATGAGCAATACAAAGTACTGACTAAAAAGCACGAGAAATACGTTAAAGAGTAAGTTTTTATTTGTTCAAAAACTATAATGAAGCGTAATATCGTTCTTCGATTCGCTTGATATCTTTAATTGAATTTTTTGTCCAAGTTAATCGTTTCTTCAGAATTTCCTCATCGTTTAATTTCCAATTAATATTGGATTGGCGAAGGCGAGAAGTAATATCTTGAATAATTATTGCTGCCGAAACCGAAATATTCAAACTTTCAGTAAAACCAACCATTGGAATTTTTAAGAAACCATCGGCTTGCTCAATAACTTCTTGAGACAAACCTTGTTTTTCTGTTCCAAAGAAAATCGCACTTGGTTTAGTAATATCAAACTCGTGAAGCATACAACTGTCGTTATGTGGAGTTGTAGCAATGATTTGATAACCTTTTGCTCTAACGTTATCAATGCAGTTTTGCATACTGTCAAATCGATTGATATCAACCCATTTTTGCGCACCCATTGCAATTTCGGTATCAATTCGTTTTCCAAATTTTTGTTCTACAACATTCAATTCCTGAATACCAAAAACCTCACAACTTCTCATCACAGCACTTGTATTATGAAGTTGATAAACATCTTCCATGGCAATGGTAAAATGATTGGTTCTGTTTGCCAAAACTTCTAAAAATCGTTCTTTTCGGTTTTCGGTTAAAAAATCTTCTAAATAGTCGAGGAATTTAAGGTCAATCGCCATAATTTTAGTATTGATTTGCAAAATTAGCATAAAAAAACTATTCACTAATGACTATTCGATAATCACTAATCACTATTTTTGCATTCGCTTTAATTTAAAACTACTACAAAATATGGCAATGAATAAAAATACAGTATTAGCTTGGGCTACATTTATCATGATTGTAATGGGTTTAATTCTAATTGGATTAGGTGTTTACCGTTATGCAGATGTTGCTGGTTGGGGTTTTGGCGCAGTTGGTGTTGGTTTTTTAGCTAACGCATGGGTTTTCAATTCGTTAAAAGGAAGAGTGTAATAAAATTTTAAATTTTAGATATCCAATATTAAATATCTAAAAATGAGCATCAATATTTAAAATCTAATATCAAATATTTAATATAAAATGTCAGACGATAAAAAAGTAATATTTTCAATGCAAAAGGTAAGCAAAGCTTATCAAGGCAGTGACAAACAAGTTTTAAAGAATATCTATTTGAGCTTTTTCTATGGAGCAAAAATTGGTATTTTAGGTCTAAACGGTTCGGGTAAATCATCTTTACTTCGCATTATTGCTGGAGTTGATAAAAACTATCAAGGTGATGTTGTTTTTCAACCAGGTTACACGGTTGGTTATTTAGAGCAAGAACCACAATTAGACGAAACCAAAACCGTAATCGAAATTGTTCGTGAAGGTGTTGCAGAAACAATGGCTATTCTTGATGAATTCAATCAAATCAACGATATGTTTGGTTTGCCAGAAGTTTATGAAGATGCAGATAAAATGCAAAAATTGATGGACAGACAAGCTGATTTGCAGGATAAAATTGATGCTGCCGGAGCTTGGGAAATCGATAATAAATTAGAAGTTGCCATGGATGCGCTTCGAACTCCAGATGCTGATACGCCAATTAATGTCTTATCTGGTGGAGAAAAACGTAGAGTTGCACTTTGTCGTTTGCTATTACAACAACCTGATGTATTGTTATTGGATGAGCCAACAAACCACTTGGATGCTGAAAGCGTACTTTGGTTAGAGCAACATTTAGCACAATATGCTGGAACTGTAATTGCAGTAACGCACGATAGATATTTCTTAGATAATGTTGCTGGATGGATTTTGGAATTGGATAGAGGTGAAGGTATTCCGTGGAAAGGAAACTATTCTTCTTGGTTAGACCAAAAATCAAAACGAATGGAACAGGAAGAAAAAGTAGCTTCTAAGCGTAGAAAAACTTTGGAACGAGAATTAGAATGGGTTCGTCAAGGTGCAAAAGGAAGACAAACCAAGCAAAAAGCTCGTTTACAGAACTATGATAAACTCTTAAATGAAGATCAAAAAGAATTAGACGAAAAATTAGAAATCTATATTCCAAATGGTCCAAGATTAGGAACAAATGTAATTGAAGCTAAAGGTGTTGCTAAAGCATTTGGGGAAAAATTATTGTATGATAATTTGAATTTTACGTTGCCACAAGCAGGAATTGTTGGAATTATTGGTCCAAATGGTGCCGGAAAATCAACTATTTTCCGAATGATTATGGGCGAAGAAAAAGCCGATGCAGGAGAATTTCAAGTAGGAGAAACAGTTAAGATTGCTTATGTTGACCAATCGCATTCCAATATCGATCCAAATAAATCGATTTGGGAAAACTTTTGCGACGGACAAGAATTAATTATGATGGGCGGAAGACAAGTAAATTCAAGAGCTTATCTTTCTCGTTTTAACTTTGGTGGAAGTGATCAAAACAAAAAAGTTTCAGCACTTTCTGGTGGAGAAAGAAACCGTTTACATTTAGCAATGACGTTAAAAGAAGAAGGTAATGTATTGCTTTTAGATGAGCCAACTAACGATTTAGATGTTAATACATTACGTGCTTTGGAAGAAGGTTTGGAAAACTTTGCTGGATGTGCTGTTGTAATCAGTCACGACAGATGGTTTTTAGACAGAATTTGTACGCACATTTTAGCATTTGAAGGAAACTCTGAAGTATATTTCTTCGAAGGAAGTTTTTCTGAATATGAAGAAAATAAAAAGAAACGTCTTGGAGTTGATGCAACACCAAAACGAATTAAGTATAGAAAATTAATCAGAAATTAACATTTATTATAACAAAATCCTGATTTTATCGGGATTTTTTTTGCTAATACTTTATCTTTGCTTTTTGCTTGACCAATGAATTATAGTAATAAATTTATATTTTCTTTAGCATTTATCTTTCTTTTTGGGATGTCATTTTCTCAAGAAAGCTATAAAAAGGAAAAAGATGAAATAAAAAAATATATTCAAAGCGC
This sequence comes from Flavobacterium solisilvae, assembly GCF_012911605.1. Classification (GTDB taxonomy): domain Bacteria; phylum Bacteroidota; class Bacteroidia; order Flavobacteriales; family Flavobacteriaceae; genus Flavobacterium; species Flavobacterium solisilvae. Next base: position 94,746 of record NZ_JAAMPT010000202.1, read on the forward strand.
AGTTAGTGAGTTTAACAACACTAATTATGATAAAGCGTTAGAGTTTTCAAAGTTTGCTTTGATAAATTCATTTGCAATAAATGACAATCTATACATTGCGCAATCATACAATACAATTGGAGTGATTTATGACGAATGTTCTGAGACAGAAAAAGCGATTCAATTTTATCATAAAGCTCTACGATACACTTCTGAAGTTAAAAATGATACCCTAAACAATTGGATTTATGGTAATTTGGGTAGCGTTTATTACTTCAACGGAATTGATGTTCCAAAAGGAATTGAGTACTATAAAAAAGCATTGAAATTTGCCGAAAAAGTAAAAGATTCTTCCCAAATAGTTTATACCAAACTTAATCTTGCAAGTGCTTATTTTTCTATTGATAGTATGCAACAAGGGAAAAGAGAAATCGCTAGGATTAAAAATGGTATTTTAAAAAATGGTTCCGAGGATGCAAAAATGTCGGTGTATATTTTGCTAGGTATTGAAGCATCGCAAAGTAAGCAAAAGCAAAAAGCAGAAGATTATTATGCTAAAGCATTGAAAATTGCTAAGGATAATGATTATATATCCTATATTACCAATATTTATGAAAATCTATCAAAACATTATAAGCTGAATAATGATTTGGCAAATCAAAAATTATATGAAGCTAAAATAGATTCAATAAATGGCATTGTTTTTTCTGATGATAAAGTGAGTAAACTTAAAAGTCAAGTATTGCATATTGAGCTTGACGAACATCGAATTCAGTTGGAACGAATTGAACAGGAAAACGAGCGAAATCAAAAAGTAGTAAGAGACTCTAAATTAGTGGTAATCCTTTTTATCATAGGAATTATAATATTATTACTACTGTTATTAACATTATATAAAAACATTAAATTTAGAGAACAAGCCAACGAGGAATTAAAAAAAGCCTACGAGGAATTAAAAATAGCCAAAGAAAAAGCAGAAGAAGCATCGTTGTTAAAATCGCAATTTGTTTCAACAATTACTCACGAATTAAGAACTCCTTTGTATGGTGTAATTGGAATTACCAATATTATTTTGGACGAACACAAAGAACTAAATAACAGTCCACATCTAAAATCACTCAAATTTTCTGCTAAATATTTATTATCATTAGTAAACGATATTCTTCAGATTAATAAAATCGAAGAAAAGAAAATCGTTCTGGAAAGTTTGATTTTCAATTTATCTGATGAAATCAATACCATATGTAATTCAGTTGAATATATTGCTGATAAAAACAACAACAAACTTATAGTAGAAATCGATACTGAAATTCCTGAATTTTTAATTGGAGATAAACTGAGATTGTCTCAAATTATTATGAATTTGGTTAGTAATGCTTTGAAATTTACCAAAAATGGAGAAGTAATTATTTCCGCTGATTTGAAAAATGTTAACGATACAATTTATAACATTGAATTTAAAGTAAAAGACAACGGAATTGGTATTCCAAAAGAACATCAAGGCAAAATTTTTGACAAATTTGTTCAAATAGAAAGGCGAGAAGAAGATTATCAAGGTACAGGACTTGGACTATCAATTGTTACGAGTTTGATAGAATTGTTTAAAAGTGAAATTCATTTAGAAAGCCAAGAAAATGTGGGAACAACGTTTAGTTTTACTATTGGATTTGAGTACAACGAAGAAAAATCACGAGAGATAATTAATAACATTGAAGTTGATTTATCGTCAAATTATGTTTACAATATTTTGGTTGTAGAAGACAATAAAATCAACCAAATAGTAACCAAGAAAATCATTCAAAATAGTAATATGAATTGCACGATTGTTGATGATGGTTATGCTGCAATGGTTGCCATAGAACGAGAACATTTTGATTTAATTTTGATGGATATCAACATGCCATTAATCAACGGATTTGAAACTACTAAAAAAATTAGAGAAAAAGGAATTCAAATACCTGTAATAGCTTTAACAGCATTTGATAAACAAGAAGTTTCAGAAGAAGCAATTGCTGCTGGAATGAACGATATTTTAATAAAACCATTTGAGCCAACAAAACTGTATCAAATAATTTCTAATCAAATTATTAAAAAAGAAAACGCTGATTAATACCAGCGTTTTTTGTTTTTCTTTGAAGCTTCCGATTTTCTTGAGTTGTTCTTTCCGTTTTGTTTCTTTTTGTTTCTCAAATCAGGTTTTGCATCTGGATTTGGAACAGTCTCTTTCCAAGGAAACGGATGATCTTTAATCGTTTTTACATTTACTTTAATCAATTTTTGAATGTCTTTCCAGTAAACTTCTTCGTCTTTTCCGCAGAATGAAATTGATATTCCACCGTTTCCAGCTCGACCAGTTCTTCCTATTCGGTGAACATAGGTTTCTGGAATATTAGGCAAATCAAAATTGATAACATAAGGTAAACTTTCGATGTCAATGCCTCGAGCGGCAATATCGGTAGCAACTAAAACGGTAATTTCTTTATTTTTAAAACTGTCTAAAACTCGTTGACGCGCCGTTTGCGATTTATCGCCATGAATAGCTTCGGCATTTACACCTTGCTTTTTCAAAGCTTTAACTACGTTATCAGCACCGTGTTTGGTTCTAACAAAAACCAAAACATTACTCAGATTTTCATTTCTAATCAAATGATATAACAAACCGCGTTTATCTGATTTGTCAACAAAATAAACTTGTTGCTGAATGATTTCGGCAGTAGAAGAAACTGGCGTAACCGAAACATATTCGGGTTTTGTTAAGAAACTATCGGCCAATTCACGAATAGCCATTGGCATTGTAGCCGAAAATAATAGCGTTTGTCTATTGGTTGGAACGAGTTTCACGATTTTTTTCACATCATTGATAAAACCCATATCAAGCATCAAATCGGATTCGTCAAGAACCAAAAAATGTAAATGATCAAAATCAACAAAACCTTGTTTGTGTAAATCCAATAATCTTCCTGGCGTTGCAATTAAAATATCAACTCCTTTTTTTAGTTGGTCAACTTGCGGCACTTGAGAAACGCCACCAAAAATGGTTAGTTGTCTCAAATTAGTATATTTTCCATACGTATCGAAGCTTTCACCAATTTGAACTGCCAATTCGCGCGTAGGCGTAACAACCAAACAACGAATTTGTTTTGTCTTTTTGGACGAACCTACAATTTTATGTAAGTTATGTATAATTGGAATGGCAAACGCTGCCGTTTTTCCGGTTCCAGTTTGTGCGCAACCAACCAAGTCTTTTCCAGCTAAAATAAATGGAATAGCTTTTTCTTGAATTGGGGTTGGGCTAGTATATCCTTCTTCAAAAACGGCTCTTTGAATACTTTTGGATAATGATAAATCTTCGAATAACATAAAAATTGCTCACGATTAATTGTAAGCCGTGGCAAAGATAGGTTTTTTAAAACGAATTGATTTCAGCAGATTAAATAATGTCTTTTCTAGATTTGATAAAATCCGTCACAAGGTAACCAATTAGTTTTCCGATAAGATGATTGTTTTTTTCTTCACCAAGTTCTGGCGCGCCTTCGCATATATGAAGATAACTTGCATTTTTATGTTTGCCAAAAAAGTAAACAAACTGACGAACTTCTTCAATAGAAAAACCGCTTAAAGTCATTGCACTACTGGCAATATTTGGCAATGAATCTAAATCAATTTCAATACCAAATGCATCATTTTTGATAAAATCCAAAGCTGTATTGAGTTCTTGTTGGAAGTTTTTTTGTTGGCGAACTTTAATTTCGTCATAGGTATTATAAGTAACGCGATCTTCCATTTTCTTTAGAATATCAAGAACATTTTTGGACGTATAATTTTCGTGTAAACCAAAAATGAAATATTTTTTCAAGAAACCTTCTTCAAATGCATACGAAAATCCGTTTCCGCTGTGTCTTCCTTCCAAAATTCTGAAATCAGAGTGAGCATCAAAGTTTACGGCATTGATAGGTTTTCCGTGAGCAAGTGCTGTTCCTTTGATATTTCCGTAGGCATTGTTGTGTCCGCCGCCAATAATAATTGGAATTTTTCCAGTTTTTACGATAGACGTGATGGTATGAACGACTTCTTTATCAATTTGATTGACTAGTTCGCTTAATCGTTTTCTATCATTGGTTGCGTTGAAATCTAAATTTTCGGCTTCATCCATTTGATTTTTAAAATCCAAAGTGCCAAGAACTATAATTTGACTTCCTTTACAAAAACGATTGTGCTGAATATTGGCAATGCTTTTTATGGTACTTTCCCATGCTGAAGCTGCGCCTGGACGACCATAATTTGCTCTAACGCCAACATCTTCTGGAATTCCAAGAAGTACATATTTTGCTTCACATTTTTTTAAAAACTCAATGCAATTTTCACCTTTTGGAATAGTAAGCATTTTTTCTCCGAATTTTACTTCACCACTTCTGTGATTCGTAACTTTTGCCAAATCGGAAATTGAAAAAGGAATTAAATTATCCATTTTTAGACGTTAAATTTTTCCCAAAAATATAATATAATTGCATAAGCAACGTTAGTAACTTTAAATATTATTTACTTTTGTTATATCAAAAACTATAAATTATGGAAAATCAAAACAGTAATTCTAAATTAAAAGCGATAATAGCGGTATTATCAGTATTGTTAATCGGTAGTTTGTTTTATATCTTCAAATTAACTTCGGAAGCCAAAGAGATGCAAACTGTTGTTACCACGACAAAATCTGATAAAGAAGCTGTTTTAAAGGATTTGGCAGCGTTAAAATCATCTTATGATGCAGCTATTGCCGAAAACACGTCAATGTCAGACGAATTAATCGAAGCTCGTGATGAAGTTACCAAATTGATGGAAGAACTAAAAAAATCGAAAGGCGATGTTGCTTCTTTGTCAAAATACAAACAGCAATATGCAGCATTGGAAGTCAAGATGAAAAACATGATGGAAGAAGTTGCCGTACTGAAAGTTAAAAATCAGCAGCTTACTTCTACAATTGACAGTACAAACGTAGTTTTGGAAGATTCTAAAAAGTACAATCAAGTATTGGTTGGTCAAAACGAAGAATTAGCAAAAACAGTTGAAAAAGGGCAGAAGTTAAGTGTAACAAACCTAAAAACTGCGGCTTACAAACAAAGAAGTTCAGGAAAACAAATTGAAACGGATAAAGCAAGCCGTGCTGATTTACTTCAAATTAGTTTTACTATTGCTGAAAATGCAATTGCAAAAACAGGTGACAAAGTATATTATGTTCAAGTAATTGATGCTAAAAATAATGTACTTGGCGATAAAGCAACGATTTCATTTGGTGAAACTTCGTTAACCTACAGTTTTACTACAACTGTAAACTATGAAAATAAAACAGTTAACGTAAAAGAACAATTACCAGGAAAAGATTTTGCCAAAGGAACTTACTTTGTAAATGTTTTTGACAAAGGCGAATTGGTTTCAAAAAGCAGTTTCTCTTTGAGATAATAAATTAAAATGTAAGGTTAATTAATAAATCCGATGGAAATTTTTCATCGGATTTTTTTTAATATTTGTGCATTCTAAATTGTGTAACAATTACATTTTAGTTATGATTTTTTTATTTTAAAAAATTTTACTTCTTTTAAATTGTAAACTTCAGTGTAATTATTCTTTAAATTATAAATAAATATATTTTCATGAGTTTTCCCCAAAAAGATGTAGTTTTTTTTCGTTTTGTAGATTTTATTTTCAAATACAAATTCGATATTGTAATAAGGTTTATTTCTTTTTATTTTTTCAATGTCTATATAAGCTTTTGTAACAGAAAAAATGAATAATGATAAAACACAAAAAAATAGATATAACTTATTCAAAAAAATAGGTTCTTTTTTTAGAACAAATAATATTGAGACAAAAAATAAAATTAATGATTTTTGACATTGATCAATTATTATTAAAATATCTTTTTCAGTGAATAGAATTAAAATTATTTTTACAGGAAAGACTAATATAAAAATAGTAGTAAATGTTTTTGTTAAACTATAAGTAAAGTTTTTTTCTCCAAATTTTTTTTGTGTATAATTTCTTATATATATAAAAGGTAATACAGCAAATAGTAAACCTGTAAATATCAAATAGATTTTAATTTCACTAATAAATAATAATGGAAATTCACTCAAACTTATGAATTCATTTATATTTATTCCAAAGTATTCATAATATATATAATTTTTTATTAAGCTACTCAATAAAATTATAATTGAAATTAGGGGAATTACTTTTAATATTCTTTCTATTTTTTCTGTCATTTTTTTGAAACTATTATGAAAACCATTTTTATGTTTTTTTAAGTAAAATTGTGACTAACTCAAATATACAAAACTCTTTTATTTGTCAAAAATCATATTTTCTCCTGCAACGCTTTAATTTCATCACGCAATTTTGCGGCTTGCATAAAGTCTAAATCTTTGGCAGCTTTTTCCATAGCTTTTTGTTTCTCACGAATTTTCTTTTCAATTTCGGGTTTTGATAAATATTCGCTTTCCGGTTCGGCAGCTTTTAAAACTTGGTTTTCATAATATTGTGTTGAAACTGAATTTCCAGCCAAAGCACTTCCCAAACTTTTATTCAACGCTTTTGGAACTAAATTGTGTTTGGTGTTGTAATTGATTTGTTTTTCTCTGCGGTAATTGGTTTCGTCAATGGTTTTTTGCATCGAAGCCGTGATTTTATCACCATACATAATGGCTTTTCCATTTACGTTTCTCGCAGCACGACCAACCGTTTGCGTCAAAGAACGATGACTTCGTAAAAAACCTTCTTTGTCAGCATCCAAAATCGCTACCAACGAAACTTCGGGTAAATCCAAACCTTCACGAAGTAAGTTTACACCAATCAAAACATCAAACAAACCTTTACGCAAATCTTGCATAATTTCTACACGTTCCAAAGTATCAACATCCGAATGAATGTAACGGCAACGAATGGAAACTTTAGTCAAATATTTGGTCAATTCTTCCGCCATTCTTTTGGTTAAAGTCGTGACCAAAACACGTTCATCTACTTCGCAACGTTGCTGAATTTCTTCAATTAAATCGTCAATTTGGTTTAAGCTCGGTCGAACTTCTATAATTGGATCAAGTAATCCTGTTGGACGAATAACTTGCTCTACATAAATTCCTTCTGATTTTTGCAATTCATAATCAGCTGGCGTTGCCGAAACATAAATTACCTGATTCTGCATGCTTTCAAATTCTTCAAACTTCAACGGACGATTGTCCATCGCTGCCGGAAGTCTGAAACCATATTCCACCAAATTCTCTTTTCGACTTCTGTCGCCACCATACATGGCATGAACTTGCGAAATGGTAACGTGACTTTCATCTACAACCATCAAAAAATCATCCGGAAAATAATCTAACAAACAGAAAGGTCGCGTTCCAGGCAAACGTCTATCTAAATAGCGAGAATAATTTTCAATTCCGGAGCAATAACCGAGTTCGCGTATCATTTCTAAATCGAAATTGGTGCGTTCTTCCAATCGTTTGGCTTCAAGATGTTTACCAATTTCCTTGAAATAATCGACTTGTTTAACCAAATCTTGTTGAATATCCCAAATGGCTGCTTGTAAAACATCAGGCGAAGTCACAAACATATTGGCGGGATAAATATTTAGTTTTTCATAGCGTTCAATAACCGAAGATGTTTTGGCATCAAAAGCTTCTATTTCTTCTATTTCATCGCCAAAAAAGTGTACTCGAAAAGGTTCGTCAGCATAACTAGGAAAGATTTCGACCGTATCACCTTTAATTCTGAAATTCCCCGGAGTAAAATCGGCTTCGGTTCTGGAATATAAACTTTGGACTAATTTGTGCAGTAATTTGGTTCGAGAAATGATTTGGTTTTTTTCTATCGAAACTACATTTTTCTGAAATTCCACTGGATTTCCAATTCCATAAAGACAAGAAACAGAGGAAATAACAATAATATCACGACGACCGGAAAGTAGAGCAGAAGTTGTACTTAAACGAAGTTTTTCCAATTCATCATTAATTGATAAATCTTTTTCAATATAAGTTCCAGTCACAGGAATGAACGCTTCCGGTTGGTAATAATCGTAATAAGAAACGAAATATTGCACCGAATTATTTGGAAAAAACTGTTTGAATTCGGAATATAATTGTGCCGCCAAAGTTTTGTTGTGTGCCAAAACTAAAGTTGGTTTTTCAACATTCTGAATTACATTAGCAACGGTAAATGTCTTTCCCGAACCAGTAACTCCTAATAAAGTTTGGTATTTTTCGCCATTTAGAATTCCGTTTGAAAGTTTTTCAATGGCTTGTGGCTGATCGCCTGTTGGCTTGTAATCGGATATGACTTGGAATTTCATGAGGTAATTTCGATTGAAACTGTTAATAAGCAGACTTGCTTATCGATAAAATTTCGGATTTCTACTTGTATGTCTTACTCTAAGTACATAGATTTTGTCAAAATCAATTTTATATGAAATTCTATAACTAAATTTTTCAAAAGCTCTATAATTTTCATCAATTGGAACTCGCATTTCATCAACTTCATAAATTTCCCAATTGCTTTTAAGAATTTCTACCGAAACTATTAATGTATCAACTACTTTATCGGCAATTTCAAAACTTTTAGTTTCTTCAAGTAAATAAAAATAAATATCTTCTAATTGATTTTGAGAAGTTTGTGTCCAAATTATCTCTTTTTCCATTGAGCTATTTTTTCTAAAACTTGATCATGAGTTGAAACATTTCCTTGTGCAATATCATCTTCAGATTTTTTTAAATCCAAATTATAATCCTCAACACTTTCAGATTTACTATCCAAAATTGTGTTTATTGCAGCCAAAAATGCTTCATCGTTAATTTCTGATATCTTAGAAATCACCAAGTTTTTTAATTCAATTGTGCTCATGATGAAAATAGTTTATACAAATTTAATAAAAAAAGCATCAATCAATGTTAAACTTCCAGTCTTTCTGTTGCTTTTCACTTAAGAAAGTCCACGCTACAAAACGACTTATTTTTTGACTTTGAGCCATTTCTATTGTTTTGATTTCAACGGCTCCAACTTTGTTTAAGGTTTTGTAAATGCTTCTTAAATTGTCTTTTTTAGAAACTAAAGTAGTAAACCAAAACACTTGCAACGGATATTTTACGCTTTCATAAATCATTTGAGTAATAAAGCCAATTTCGCCACCAGTACACCAAAGTTCGGCGTTTTGTCCGCCAAAATTTAAAACTGGCTTATTAGATTTTTTGTTTTCAAGATTATTTACTTTTCGTAATGCTGCTTTTGTTGCTTCGTCTTGTGATGCATGAAATGGCGGATTGCAAATGGTAAAAGCAAATTTATCTTCGGGCAAAATGATATTTTTGAAAATAAATCGAGGTTCAACTTGCAATTGTAAACTGATGGCTTCAATCAAATGTGGATTGTTACCAATGATTTTTTTGCAGTTTTGGAGTGCATTTTCATCAATATCAGTTCCAACAAAACTCCAATGGTATTCATGATTTCCAATGATTGGATAAATACAATTGGCACCAATTCCAACATCCAATCCAACAATATTTTCTCCTTCGGGAATAATTCCGTTATTAGAATTGGCTAATAAATCGGCTAAATAGTGAATATAATCTGCTCTTCCGGGAATTGGCGGACAAAGATAATTTTTAGGAATATCCCAATATTCGATATCATAATCTGAAATTAAAATAGCTTTGTTTAATGCTTTTACCGCTTCGGGATTGGCAAAATCGATAGTATTTGAACCATGTTCGTTGTTGAAAACAAATTGTTTTAACTCAGGAAAACTTTGAATTAAGGTATCAAAATCATATCTAAATCGATGTGGATTTCTTGGATGTAAAGTAGTTTTTTCTGGACTTTTAGTATTCTTCATTTTGTCATTTCTCTATATCAAATATATGGAAAGAGAATGATTTGGGCAAAATAAAAAGCCATTGTGATTTTGAATGTCGCAATGGCTTGTAATGAATTAAAAATAATTTGTTAACTATTTGAATTGCAAGGCTAAAGTGATAATATGAGAATTCAAACCGTTGTTTCTGGTATAATAACCATAACGTAAATCTAAGCTATGAATTCGTTTTATGTGAAAAATACCTTTGTTACTATCCGTAAGATGATAACCCAAACCAATCATGTGACTGGTAAATTTTGATAAATCATAATCGCTGGTGTAATATTCATCGCCAAGTAAATGTTGATTGATAGCTTTGAAATATTTTGCCTCACTTTGCTGATAAAAACGATAAGGCAATGACAAAGCTGAAAATGCCGTTAATTTGTATGTTGGTTCCAAACTGATAGTATGTGAACTAATACCCCAATTATCAATATAATAACGATAAAAATTGCGTAAAACAATTTTGTCTCCAAGAAAATAATTGGCGCGAACTCCAACCGGAATTTTAAATCGCGTACTCGGTAATTTTTCAGAAGCAACAGAGAAATCTTGAAAATAAACACGATTGAATTTTGTTGCCAATAAACCTTCCTGATAACCAATATCGGCCAAAAATGCCATTTGGAAATTTTTATTGATAACTTGCGAGAAAGTTAATCCTAAATTATAAGAATTTCGAGGTTTCGAATCGTTGTTTTTGGCTTCATTATCCGAGGGATTATTCCTCAGTTCGATAGGCAAAATGACTTTCCATGTATCAAAAAACGCCATTCCTTTAATCGAAAATTCCCGATTGTTGTCTTTGGAAGTTTTAGTATAACCAACATTTGCACCAATTGAGAAATAATCATATTCAGCAGAGAAAGAAAGTCCTCCGTTTAAAACAGTTTTTGTTTCTTCATTGGTATAAGAATAATTTGCCGAAGGATAAATTCTAATGTCTTGATAAGACGCTGAAGAAACCGTGCTCGGATCAATTTTATCAGATGAAGCTGAAGTATAACTGTCAATTCCTAAATTAAAATCAAGAGAATGTAAATTGTTTCTGGAATCTCTTTTGGATAAAATTACTTCAAAATTGGTTGCAATATCTGTCAGTTTTTCGGTTCCTTCACCACCAGTAACCGCAGAATTATTTCCGTTTTGAGTATAGTAACTCGAAATAAAATTAACTTCCTCAATTTTAAGTTTTTGCTTTTTGTAACCTGAAGTAATACTATCAGTTTGTGCTTTCGCTTGATGAGAAAATAGAAAAGCCAAACAAGCGGCAGTAATCAGTCTTTTTTTCATGATTTACAGATGCAAAGATTAATTACAACCACAACCTCCGCCGGTTTTTCCACCATTGGCTCCAGAGCTGGCTTCACGATACAACTGGAAAGTATTTTCAAACTTTTCAGTTTTTTTAGCAGTTAATGCCATTTCGGCATCATTGATTTTTGACTTTTGATATTCCTTTACCGATTCGCAGGAATGCAATGCGAACCCAAGAAATAAAGCCATCGCAAGTTTTTTCATAATTTTTTAATGGTTTTTAGTTATTGTAATATTGTTAGAAAAATAGGTTTTGTTATTGTCGTCAATGATGATACAACCAATGTTTTTCAGCTGATTGATAAAATCTAATCCAATTTCAATTCCCATAACAGTAACAGGAGTTGCTAAGGCATCTGCGATTTCGGCATTTTCGGCTAAAATGGTAACGCTTTTTATTCCAGAAACAGGATAACCGGTTTTTGGGTCAATTGTATGTGAATATTTTTTATTGTTAATTATGACAAATTTTTCATAATTACCCGAAGTGGCAACAGCACGATTGGTAATTTTAAAAGCCGAAAAAATGGCATTTTTTTGGTTTGGATCAGCAATGCCAATCGTCCAAGGTTCACCATTTTCTTGAAATCCCCAAGCTGATAAATCGCCTGAAGCATTTACAATTCCACTTTCTACATTGGCTTCTATGAGTTTCTTTTTTGCCATTTCAGCAGCGTAACCTTTTCCAATTCCACCAAAACCAATTCGCATGCCTTTATTTTTTAAGAAAACAGTTTGATTGGTTTCGTCCAGAATAATATTTTCATAATTGATTAAGGCAACTGATTTTTTAGCTTCATTCGGATTAGGAAGTGATGTCATTTGTAAATCGAAATTCCAAAACTTTTTATCCAAACTTCCATAACTGATATCGAATGCACCTTGTGTTATTTTGGAAATAAATTGTGCTCGTTTAATTAATTGAAATACTTCATCGTCAACTTCAACAGCTTGAATTCCTGCCATTTCATTGATTTTTGCCGTAATACTATCGTTAGAAAAAGTAGTCAGTAACTTTTCAATCCGTTGAATTTCGGTAATAGCAACTTCAAATAGTTTTTCTGCCTCATTTTCATTTGCGGTAATTACCGTAAACTCAAATTGGTTTCCCATTAATCGAGCTGTTTTTTTAAACGAAGGCATCGTTGAAAATTATTTAAGTTGTGCTAAAAAGGTATCGATAGTTTCTTCGGGTATTTTTTCCCATTTCTTTATGACTTTTCCATTTTCATCCAATACAAGTACTAACGGAAAAATCCCGTTTGCATTGTATTTATCGGCTAGCTTTTCATTTTCGGTTGTTTGTTCTGCTGATAATGCATTTTTTTTCAAACGAGGAAAATCAGCATTGACAACGATCAAATTTTCAGAAGCAAAGGATTGAAAAGCTTCGTTTTGAATGAATGTTTTTTTGAATTTGATACAAGGTGCGCACCAATCGGAACCGGAAAAATAGAGTAAAACTTTTTTGTGCTCTTGTTTGGCCTTTGTTAAAGAACTCTCAAGTGTATTCACTTGTTGGCTGAAAGAAATCTGAGTTATTGAAAACAAGCAGATTAGAAGATAATGTTTCATCGGGGTACGAGTTAAAAGTAGAATAAAAGTACTTCTAATTTTAATTCGATATTAAAAAGAATTCTTAACTTTCGATTAGGAACGATTATTTATTTTTAGTCTGCATAAACATATGTTAAAAAATTAATTGTCCCAACATTCCATGAGTAATAAATCACCTTCGGTATGTTCGATTTTTACAATTCCATCTTCGGTTGCATGATTACTACTTCCAGTTCTATAACCTATTGTAAGTTCCTCATTTTTTAGTGGATAAAATAGATTTTGAGTTGTAATTCCGCTTACTTTTCCAATAGGAATTAATGAGATTGGCGTATTTTTAGTGTACCATTTTTCAAATTTATTGGGTAATAAAAAAACTTTGGAATGGTCGTCAAGAATAACAATTTTGAGTTTATTGCGATAACTTACAATGTTTGTAATATTTGTAATGGTATGATCGGCACGTTTTCCGGTTGCCCAAATCACATTTACTGCTTTGTGTCCTTTTTCTATTAAATAATCAAATGCTTTCTCCAAATCAGTTTTGTCTTGATTTGGCGTATGAACAATTTCTAGAGGAAACTGTTTTTCTTTATAAATTTCGGGATTAAAATCGCCATCAAAATCGCCTAACAACACATCAACTTTGATGCCCAAGTTTACTACTCGTTCCATTGCACTGTCAAGCACAATCACAATTGGCGACCATTCTAAAAGTTGACCTAAGAGTTCGTTGCTGCATTCGGCACCATTAGCAATGATTAATGCTGGTTCTTGGTCGTCGCGAACGATGTGGTGTGATGACATTTGGATTTTGGATTTGAAATAATTAAATTTTAAAAAGAAATTGATTTGAATTTGCAATAAAGATACACCTTGCTTCAAACGTTTCTTATATGTTCTTTGATTTAATAGATAAGTGTTCCTGAATATATTTTTTCAGCAAATTCCATATCTATTATTTCAATAGCTTCTATTATAAAATCAGGAATAATTTTTTCTTCGACAGTAGCGTTAAATATCTCCTGTGCTAATTCATAACTTGGAGCGTATATGATTAGTCCATCAAAAGGATAATTCACAAAAAAATTATGATCTAAGTCAAAGTAGATGTTTTTATTTGCGTTTAGTAATTCACTCATTTTATTTCCAATTCCATAATCTTTGAAAAGTTTCCCTTTGTATCCTTTTCTACACGTCATTGAAACAATTTTTCCAGATAGTAAATCAATATTTATTTCAAATTCTTTTTTTTCAGAACTTAGACTTATGTATATGTTTTTGCTGTCGATTTCATGCTTGATTTTAGTTTTATGATTATCAAAAAAATTCGCTGTGATAACTGGTTCAAAATCTGAAATAGAATTTTTAAAACTAATATTGGCAGCACCAATTCTAGGAATAATATCGGCTTCAAGATTAAATTCTTGAATCCCTGTGATATTTTCAATGTTTACTCGGGCTTTCATAAAATATGATATTAAATCCAAATATAAGTAAGTTCTGAGATAAGGTATTCATCAATGAACAATTATTTTGAAATAAATCTATTCAATAACATATTCTTTAACCTCGGTTTTACTCAATCGGAAATAACCTAAAGCAAAATTATCAAAATTAGTTTGGTTTACAATATTTCCTCTAGTTGTAGCTGTTGGTGTAGAAAATGGTCCAGCACTGTTGGTTCCAGTTTGTGCCAAAAGTATGTTCATGTAATTGTAATAGTTTAAAGTAACGCCATTTAAAGTGAATTTTAATGTGTCGCCAGCTTTTAAATCTTCGCTAAAATACAAACCAAACATTTCGTTGTTTTCAAAGAATTTGTCTTCAAGAACGCCATATTCAGGAATGACTTTATATGGATCATTTATTTTTAAAAAATAATGGTTTGTTTCGTTCACTAAATCATTGAAAAAGAATTTTACTTCTACATCTTGACCTAGAATTCCGCCATCGTCTTTTTGTTCCACTCTTGTAATAACTGGCGTGTTTAAAAGTTTTTCGGTAGAAGTATAGGTTTCGCCTTCGTGGATAACGGTTAAAGTATAGGTTTCGTTTACAACAGGAACAAAATCATAACATTTATAAATTCCGGCAGTTTCTTCTTCAACAAAAGTAAAAACCTGAGATGAACTATTGGTTATAAAAACCGTTGCGCCACTAACTGGCGGAATAGTATTTGAAAAATAATCGGTTGTAGTCGAAAGTTTTATGTGCTGTTCACTTCCGTCAGTATCGGCAAACCAATTGATGGAAGCTTCGATAACCAATCGTGGTTCGCCATTTTGTAAATTAACGTCAATTACTTTTTCACACGAAGTGAAAGCAATCAAAATCAGTAGGAAACTTATATAGGATAACTTTTTCATATGTTTAAAATTTGATATTGTAGGTTGCACTTGGTACAAATCCAAATATTGATAATCGAATGGCTTCGTTTGAAGCGGTTTCTTTGTCTTGTCTGAACGTAATCGACGCTGCATTCATTCGGTTGTAGATATTATAAATTCCAAAAACCCATTCGCTTTGCCATTTTCGACCTTTATTTTTTCTCGGAGTTAGTGTTGCCGAAACATCCAATCGATGATAGGAAGGCAAGTTATTTTCGTTTCTTGAACTAAAATTTGGAACAGTAATTCCTTCATATTCATATTGTCCATCAGGAAACGTTACTGGTTGTCCAGTTTGGAAAATAAAATTCGCACCAAATCGCCATTTTTCATTCAATTTATAATTAGCAACTACCGATAAATTATGGGTTTTATCAAAACCTGTTTTATACCAATCGCCATTATTAATTCCGGTTTCAAGTGGCGTTCTGCCTTCAACTTGTTGTTCGGTTCTGGAAAGTGTATATGAAAGCCAACCTTTAAATTGACCAGTATTTTTTCGGAACAAAACTTCTAAACCATACGCTCGAGCATTTCCGTTTAAAACCACTCTTTCGATAGCTTCGTTTGCAATTAAATTGGCACCATCAATATAATCTACACGGTTTTTGATGGTTTTGTAAAATGCTTCAGTTTCTAGTGAATATTCATCGTCTTTGAAATTTTGGAAATAACCAACAGCAACTTGGTCGAGTAGTTGTGGCTTTAAATATTGATCGCTGGGTGCCCAAACATCCAATGGTGTTGGCGATTGCGTATTGGAAATCAAATGCAAATATTGTGTCATTCGATTATAACTCGCTTTAATCGATTGGTCGTCGTTTAAAGCATAAGAAACCGCAAAACGTGGTTCAAGATTGTCAAATTTGGCAATCGTTTGATTTTTTCCATAACTGATTGTTCCGATAGGTTCAGCACTTTCATAGATTTGGAAATTTTGGTTGAAAGTCACGGGTTGATTATTGGCATACGTATTCAATGTTTGCCGACCTAATCGAAGAAACGAGCTTCCGCGAAGTCCATAGGAAAAGGTTAAATTTTTAGTGATTTGATGTTCCGCATCGATGTAAATCGAATTTTCCAAAGCATATTTTTTATCCAATTGATCAGCATTAATTCCAGAATCGGGACGCGTTGGTTCAATTTTTCCCGGATTGAAATCATAATAATGCGATTGAATTCCGTAGGTTAATTTGAATTTATCTGAAATGTAATGTTTTAAATCATATTTGATGTTGTAGTTTTTGATGCCGCTATCCCAATTGAAACCGATGATGTCTAATTTTAATCCATAGTAATAATCAGAGTAAATCATCGATAAATTAGAAAATAATTTATCCGAAAATAAGTGGTTCCAACGGAAATTCAGCACCGAATTTCCATACGTATTGACAAAACTATCGTTCAACTGAAAAACATCTCTTCCAAAATAGCCTGAAAGGTAAATGTTGTTTTTTTCGTTTAGCGAATAACTTAATTTAGTATTCAAATCATAAAAATACGCCAAGTTTGGATTGTCAACTAATTTCAAAAAAAGATGTGCATACGAAGCTCTTCCGGCAACAACAAAAGAACCTTTATCTTTTACAATTGGACCTTCGGCAAGAATTCTACTGGAAATTAAACCAATTCCACCATTCATGTGAAAGTCGTTTTTGTTTCCTTCTTTTTGATAAATATCCAAAATAGAAGATAATCTTCCGCCATAACGAGCTGGAATTCCGCCTTTATACAATTTTAAATCTTTAATAGCATCGGGATTAAAAACGGAAAAAAGTCCAAAAAGGTGAGAAGAATTATAAATAGTAGCTTCGTCTAGCAAAACTAAATTTTGATCTGCGCCACCGCCACGAACGTTAAAACCCGATTGTCCTTCGCCAGCATTAGTAACACCTGGTAAGGTTAAAATAGATTTAATAATATCAACTTCACCAAAAATAACTGGCATTTCTTTGATTTCCTGAATGGTCAGTTTGTTGACACTCATTTCGGGTTTTCTGATGTCGATGCGTTTTTTGTTGTCAATAATTACAACTTCGTCAAGAATTTTACTGCTTTCAGAAAGTAGAAAATTCTTTTTTATGTTTTGGGTTAGACTTATTTTTTCGGATGAATTTTGATAACCAACATAACTTATCGAAACGGTATAATCGCCTTTAGGCAAGGTTATCGAGTAAAAACCATATTCGTTCGTTACAGTTCCAGTTTTGGTTTCTTCAACAAAAACGGAAACACCAATCAAAGTTTCTTTATTGGAACCATCCGAAATAATTCCACTGAGTGTAAATTTCTCCTGCGAAAATGCAGTTATCGAGAAAAAAATAGACAAAAAAAGCGTGAGAAAGTTTTTTGGCATAAAATTGGATGTTAGTACTACAAAATTCTTAATAAAAAGGGTTACTTGGTCATAATCATTTGTTAATATTTGGTTAATAAAAATGACTAGTTTTCATTTAATTAGGTATTTTTACAAATCAGAAATTTATTTTGAAATATGAAGGCACGATTATCTATTTTATGTTTTGGTTTGGCAGTTTTTAATGGTTATACTCAATTTGAGTTGCCAAAAAAAACGCTAAAAATTGCGCCCATTTCAAATCCGAGTGGTCAAACTTCGCCAACAACATCTACATCGAGTGCGATAAAATATCCGAGTATTTTTGACAAAAAAGACAATTTAGCAGGAAAGTTTTCTTTATTAAATCAAAAACCTGAAGAAACTAAAAGTGTCATGGAAACTGAAAAATTTGAAAGCCAGTCACAAGAGTACACCGATAGAATGAACAAGAAAATGGAAAGAGATTTGCAGCAAGAAGGTCTCGAAACTGTTGTTGAAAATAGAGATTTCTTTTTTGGAGAATTCAAAGTTTCAACTGAAAAATTATTTATTGCATGTAGGGATTATGGTGCAATTGATGGTGATAATGTTTCTATTTGGTTAAATGGGGAAAAAGTAATTCCTGCAATTCATCTAGATTCAGGTTATAAAAAATATACTTTTCAACTAAAGGAAGGTTTAAATGTTATTTTTATTGAAGCGCTAAATACAGGGTTGTATTTTCCTAACACTGGTCAATTTACCTTTTTTGATGGGGACGAAAAGTTAGTAACCAATCAACAATGGACATTAAATTCAGGATACAAAGCAATTGTTAAAATAAGAAAAGTTGATGAACTGCTAGAAATAAAAAAAGACGACTAAATTGTCGTCTTTTTTATTTGAAATATTTAAAGTTTTAGTTTAACTGAGCTAAAATACCATTCAGTTTCTCACTAGGTTTCATAGCGTTGTTTAATAAATTTTCAGCTGGTTTGTAATAACCATTAATGTTTTGTGGTTTTCCTTGTGCATCAATCAGTTCTTGATTTATCAAAGCTTCGTTTGCAGTTAAATCATTTGCAATAGGAGTGAAGATAGCTTTCAATTCTGCATCGTTATTTTGGTTAGCCAAAGCTTGTGCCCAATATAAAGCCAAATAAAAATGTGATCCTCGATTGTCTAATTGTCCAACTTTTCTAGCAGGAGATTTATCGTTGTCTAAGAATTTAGCATTGGCTTCGTCTAAAGCATCAGCTAAAACTTGCGCTTTAGAGTTATTTTGTGTTTGTGCTAAATGTTCCAATGAAGCTTGCAATGCCAAAAATTCTCCTAAAGAATCCCAACGCAAATAACCTTCTTCAATAAATTGTTCTACGTGTTTTGGAGCAGAACCACCAGCGCCAGTTTCAAATAATCCACCGCCATTCATCAACGGAACAATTGAAAGCATTTTTGCAGATGTTCCTAATTCTAAAATCGGGAATAAATCGGTTAAATAATCACGCAATACATTTCCTGAAACTGAAATTACATCTTTGCCAGTTCTTATAATTCGTAACGTTTCAGTCATTGCATCTTTTACATCCATGATGCGAATATCTAGTCCATTTGTATCAAAATCTTTTAAATATTTTTCAACTTTTTTGATAATTTCTCTATCGTGAGCTCTATCTTTATCTAACCAAAAAATAGCAGTTGTATCGGATAATTTCGCTCTGTTTACGGCTAATTTTACCCAATCTTGAATTGGCGCATCTTTAGTTTGACACATTCTAAATATATCGCCAGCAGAAACAGTTTGCGATAGTAAAACTGTTCCGTTTTCTGTTTCAACGGTTACTAAACCATCTTCAGAAAGTTGGAATGTTTTATCGTGCGAACCATATTCTTCTGCTTTTTGAGCCATCAAGCCTACATTTGGAACAGAACCAATAGTTTTTGGATCTAAGGCACCATTTTTCTTCATTTCTTCAATGCAAGCACTATAAAATCCAGCATACGAACGATCCGGAATCATGGCAATTGTATCTTCTTCTTTTCCTTCAGCATTCCACATTTTTCCTCCATTTCTTGCTAATGCTGCCATTGACGCATCAACAATAACATCAGATGAAACATGGAAATTTGTAATTCCTTTATCGCTATTTACCATAGCAATTCTTGGTCCATTGGTTATAGCATCTGAAATTGCTTGTTTAATTTCTTCTTCTAAAGAATGTCCTGCAATTTTATTGTACAAATCTTGCAAACCATAATCTGGTGTTATATCTAATGCTTTAAAAGTTTCGGAAAATTTTGTATAAACTTCTTCAAAATAGGCTTCTACAATCGCTCCAAAAATAATTGGATCAGAAACCTTCATCATCGTTGATTTCAGATGAACAGATAGCATTACATCTTTTGCTTTTGCATCAGAAATTGTTTTTTTTGCATAAGCTTTCAAAGCATTCATATTCATTACTGAACTATCAATTACCTCGCCAGCTTTTAGGTTAGCTAAATCTTTTAAAACTTGAGTTTGACCAACTTTGTTTGTGAAGACAATTTTATATTTAGTATCGTTTTCAATGGTAGTAGAATTTTCACTTCCATAAAAATCACCTGTTTCCATGTGAGCTACTTCTGTTTTACTATCGGAACTCCAAATACCCATTTTGTGTGGATTTTTTTTGGCGTAATTTTTAACCGCTTTTGGCGCACGTCTATCTGAATTTCCTTCACGAAGAACTGGATTTACTGCTGAACCTAATACTTTTGAGTATTTTGCTTTGGCTGATTTTTCTTCATCGGTTTGAGCATCTTCTGGAAAATCAGGAATTTTATAACCTTTGGATTGTAATTCTTTTATCGCTTCTTTTAATTGAGGTACTGAAGCCGAAATATTTGGAAGTTTTATGATGTTAGCTTCTGGAGTTGTTGCTAAATTTCCTAGTTCAGCTAAATCGTCTGATTGTTTTTGATCATCAGAAAGATATTCTGGAAAATTTGACAAAATTCTCGCTGCTAAAGAAATATCTCTTGTTTCAACTGAAATTCCTGCTGGTTTTGTGAATGCTTGAATAATTGGTAATAATGAATGAGTAGCAAGCATAGGTGCTTCATCCGTAATGGTATAAATAATTTTAGAATCTGACATTGTTTTTGTTTATTAGTTTCTGAAAAAATGTGTGGTACGCAAATATATAAAATTGAGGTATAATTAGTTGTAAAATTGCTATACAAATCATTAAAATTAAGGATTTGACAAATTGTGAACGTAAAAATAGTAAATCGTCAAAAAACAGGTTTGAATTTTGAGTATATAAAAAAATCCCACTTGAAAATTCAAATGGGATTTTATACATTTTGGCAAAAGAATTATCTTCTTCTTTCTTTAATTTTTGCTTTTTTACCAGTAAGTTCTCTAAAGTAGTAGATTCTTGCTCTACGAACTTTACCTCTTTGGTTAACTTCTACTTTTTGTAAAGCTGGCATGTTAACTGGGAAGATACGCTCTACACCAACAGCTCCAGACATTTTACGGATTGTAAAAGTTTCAGTTGCTCCAGTTCCTTTTCTTTGGATTACAACTCCTTTGAAAAACTGAGTTCTTGTTTTTTCACCCTCTTTAATTTCGTAGTAAACAGTGATTGTATCACCAGCTCCGAATTCAGGGAAATCTTTTCTTGTTGATAATTCGTTGTTAACGAAATCTACTAAATTTGCCATTTTTTTGACTATTATGGTTAAAAATCTGAGCAACATTCACGGTTTTCGCCAGAGGTTGGTCAAATGTGGGTGCAAACTTAAAAAATAATTATGAAATATGAATCATGAATTGAGAATTATTTTTTCTCAAATAAGTAATTTTAATTGCTCGATAATTTGCTGGTTATCAATTGAAAATGATTTGTTATATCGGATGCTTTGATGCAACTCATTAAAAAGTTGGTTAAAATCTCCTTTTTCAGAAGCGACAAGCTCGGTAATTTGTTCGTTATTTTCATCGAAATAAGTCAATTTACCTTCTTTATTTGGTTTTTCAATTCCAAAATTGGCATCAATTGGAGACATTCCATTTACTAATTGATTTTCTTGTTCGTCGCAAAATTCCTTGATGAAACTTCCTTTTGTTCCATGGATAATTATTCCAGCTTGTGCATCGGCAACCAACATGCTAGTGGTAATAAAAACGTTTACTTTGTTTGGAAATTCTATGTGCATAAAAGCAAAATCATCAACTTGAGAATTTTCGCGATAACTGTTTTTATAAGCATAGTTTTTTATTGGTTTTCCAAAAATTGAAATGGCTTGATCAATTAAATGCGAACCCAAATCATACCAGATTCCGCTACTTGGTAATGGATTTTCTTTAAAAGATTTTACTCCGATGGCTGAACGATAGCGGTCAAATCGAAGATGAACTTCAATGATTTTGCCTAATTTTCCGCTTTCGATTATTTTTTTAGCCGATGAAATATCGCTGCTCCAACGACGATTGTGATATACAAAAACTTTCTTATTTACTTTTTCAACAATAGACAAAAGCGTTTCAAACTCTTCGACGGTAGAAGTTGCTGGTTTTTCGATTAACACGTGTTTGTTGGCTTCTAAAGCTTGCTTCGCATAGTCAAAATGAGTGTTGTTTGGCGTGTTTACCACTATAAGTTCAATCGTTTCATCCGAAAGTAAATCATCAATCGACGCAAAACTTTTAATTTTTGGATAATCTAAAACTGCCTTTTTATCGTTTCGTTCTAAAACGCCATACAATTCAAAACCTGAATTTGTTGCTAAAAATGGCGCATGAAATACTTTTCCCGACATTCCATAAGCCAACAATGCAGTTACAATTGGTTTTTCCATTTTATTCTTCTAATAAATCAGGACGACGATTTTTGGTATGTTCATACGCCATGTCTTCGCGCCATTTGTCAATTTTAGCAAAATGTCCGCTGGTTAAAACTTCTGGAACTTTCCATCCTTTATAATCTGCCGGACGTGTATAAATTGGTCCCGAAAGTAATCCGTCTTGAAAACTATCTGTTAACGCCGAAGTTTCATCAGATAAAACGCCAGGAATTAATCGGATTAAAGCATCGCAAAGTACAATAGCTCCAATTTCGCCACCAGAAAGTACATAATCGCCAATGGAAATTTCTTTGGTAATAAAATGGTCGCGAACGCGCTGATCAACACCTTTATAATGTCCGCAAAGAATGATAATGTTTTCATACATCGACATCGTGTTTGCCATTTTTTGGTTCAAGGTTTCACCATCGGGCGACATGTATATGATTTCGTCGTAATTTCTTTGAGATTTCAGATGAGAAATACAATCGTCAATAGGTTGTATCATCATTACCATTCCTGCGCCACCGCCAAATTGGTAATCGTCAACCGATTTTTGTTTATTGGTTGTGTAATCTCTTAAATTATGAAAATGAACTTCGACCAATCCTTTTTCAATGGCGCGTTTCATAATTGAACCTTCAAAAGGACTTCGTAATAAATCGGGTAATATGGTGATAATGTCTATTCGCATTGGGCAAAGATAAGTTTTACTTTTTGGTTGCCAAAATGGAATACATCATCGGAATTTTATTCTTAAAATGTTTTATTCTGAATTTATTTGGAGCAAATTCTTCGGTTTCGTTAAAGCAATTGTATGGCGAATAATCATGTTCGTTAAACTGATTTAGTTCCAAATTATTGCTAATCAAAGCATTCAATATTTCCGAAATCGGATGGTTCCAGCTAATAGTTTTTGTAGTCACATTAGCTTCTTTATCAGCATAAGTTCCGTTTTCTATTTCAATAATAGGTTCAATATTAAAGTAGCTGTAAAAAACATCTTTAAAATTATTATCATACATCCAAATTACAGGATGAAAATCGGCCATGATAAATTTTCCATCTGGTTTTAAGAAATGCGAAACAACTTTTGCCCATTTATCCAAATCAGGAAGCCAACCAATTGTACCATAACTTGTGAAAACAATATCAAATTTTTCATCCAAAACATTGATGCTTTCATAAACATCGGAACAAATAAATTTAGCATCAGCATTTAATTTTTCAGCAAATTCGGTAGCTTTTTCAATAGCTTTATCCGATAAATCTACGCCTGTAACTTTTGCACCAAGTCGCGCTAACGAAATACTATCTTGACCAAAATGACATTGCAAATGCAAAATCTTTTTGCCCGAAACATCACCAAGAAGCTGTAATTCAATATCGTTTAATGTTGATTTTCCGTTAAGAAAACTTGTATTATCATAAAACTCCGATTCAACGTGGATTTCTGTTTTTTTGTTCCAAGTTGCCTTATTTAGTTCAATATAATTATCAGTGTTTTCCATTTTCGTTTTATTTAGAAATCAAATGTAGTTCAAAGCCAATAGTTTCTCAATGTTTTTATTCGTAAATTTGCACGAAATTTTTAAAAAGCAATAAAATGGAAAACGGAATATACGCTAAATTCAACACTTCCAAAGGTTCGATTTTAGTAAAATTAACACACGATTTAACGCCTGGAACTGTTGGAAACTTCGTTGGATTAGCCGAAGGACAATTGGAAAATTCAGCCAAACCAATGGGAAAACCTTATTATGATGGATTAAAATTCCACAGAGTAATTCCTGATTTTATGATTCAAGGTGGTTGTCCACAAGGAATTGGTTCTGGCGGACCAGGTTATAACTTTGACGACGAATTTCATCCAACATTAAAACACGATAAACCAGGTGTTTTGTCTATGGCAAATGCTGGTCCAGGAACAAACGGTTCGCAGTTTTTTATTACTCATGTTCCAACGAATTGGTTAGACGGAAAACACACAGTTTTTGGTCATGTTGTTGAAGGTCAAGATGTTGTTGACGCTGTTGCTCAAGGTGATTTAATCGAAAATATCGAAATTGTTAGAGTAGGCGATGAAGCTCAAAAATGGAATGCTATCGAAGCATTTAGAACTTTTGAAGGTTCAAGATTAAAAAGAATTGAGGAAGCAAAGAAGCAAGCTGAAGAAGCTATGGAAAAATTAGCGGCTGGTTTTGAAAAAACAGAAAGCGGTTTACGTTATAAATTCATTCAAAAAGGAAACGGAAAACAAGCTGAAAAAGGAAAAACAGTTTCTGTTCATTACACAGGACAATTGGATAACGGAAAAACATTTGATTCGTCTTATCCAAGAAAAAAACCAATCGAATTTCCTCTAGGAAAAGGTCATGTAATTGAAGGTTGGGATGAAGGAATTGCTTTGTTGCAAGTTGGCGATAAAGCTCGTTTTGTAATTCCATCTTATTTAGGATATGGTTCGGCTGGTGCTGGAGGTGTAATCCCACCAAATGCAACTTTAATTTTTGATGTAGAATTGATGGATGTTAAATAATATTAAATTAATTTTAACTTAATAAATTAACCTGATAGCATTTCTATCGGGTTTTTTTATAGTTTTACTTCAACCAATAAATCAAACCATATATGAAATTAAAAATTACATTACTAGCAATTCTTTCTGTGATTATTTACTCATGTGCTTCAAAATCAAGCATTCCAACAGAAGTTGCTAAAAAAGAAGAATCAAAAGAAGTAGTTGTTGCAACGGTTTTAACTCCAGAATTAATGGAAGGAAAAACGCTATATGAAAACAATTGTGGAAAATGTCACGATTTGTATGATACCAAAGCTTTTTCGGCAGAAAAGTGGAAACCAATCGTAGAAGACATGCGAAAAAAAGCCCGCCTTTCGGAAGCTGACGGATTAAAGATTTTCAATTATGTAGCGATGCAATAATATAAAAACTCCCGAAATTTTCGGGAGTTTTTTGTTTAAACAGTAAAACCATCAGGTAAAATTGCGCCTTTTTTGACGACGATAATTCCGTCTTTTATAGTATATAAATTAGTGTTAGTATCAGCTAAATGTTTTCCACCATTTAGTCGAACATCATTGCCAATTCTACAGTTTTTATCTACAATTGTATTGCTAATAAAACAGCGTTCGCCAATACCAATATTGATAATTTGGTGTTCATTATTAGTTTTGATTTCTTCTAAATTTTGATAATAATCGTTACCCATAAGATAGGAATCAATAATGGTTGAACCATAACCAATTCGGCTTCTAATTCCAATAACCGAATGTTCAATTGTGGAACCATTAATAATACAACCTTCAGCTATAACCGATTTGTCAACCGTTGATGCACCCGTAATTTTTGATGGAGGCAAAACCCTTGCACGCGTATAAATTTTACTGGAATTATCAAATAAATTAAACTTCGGAATATCATCGGTTAGACCTAAATTGGCTTCAAAAAACGAATCGATGTTTCCAATATCAGTCCAATAACCTTCATATTGATAACTGAGAATTTTTTGCTTACCAATAGCTTGCGGAATGATTTCTTTACCAAAATCTTTTGTTTCAGGATTTTTCATCAATTCTACCAATAAATCTCGATTGAAAATATAAATTCCCATTGATGCTAAATAATGTTTTCCTTCGGCTTTGGATTCGTCACTAACTTCTGATGTCCATTGAGGTAACAAATCCGCTTTTGGTTTTTCAATAAACGAAGTAATAAAATTTTCCGCATCGGTTTTCAAAATTCCAAATTCGGGAGCTTCTTTTGCCGTTACAGGTAAGGTTGCAATAGAAATTGTTGCGCCAGAATCATGATGCGCTTTTATCATTTCATTAAAATCCATTTGATACAATTGATCGCCAGAAAGTATCAAGGCATAATCAAAATCATGGTTTAGGAAATGTGTCATGCATTGTCTTACAGCATCGGCCGTTCCTTGAAACCACGTTGGATTATCAGGTGTTTGTTCGGCTGCAAGAATATCGACAAAAGCCGTACTAAAATGACTAAAATGATAGGTGTTTTTGATGTGTTGGTTTAGCGAAGCTGAATTAAATTGCGTCAAAACAAACATTCGTTTAATATCGGAATTGATACAATTGGAAATTGGAATATCTACCAAACGGTATTTTCCGGCAATGGGAACAGCTGGTTTTGAACGACTTTCGGTTAATGGCGCTAATCTTGAACCTTGTCCGCCGCCAAGAATAATGGCTAAAGTTGATTTATTCATAATGTTTTGGAATTGATGCTGTTATGCTTTTTCTTTTTCAAATCGATTGATTATTTCTTGGTAATAATTAAATGTGGTTTTGGCGATGGATTCCCAACTGAATTTTTCTAAAACTCGTTGTCTTCCAGCTTTTCCCATTGTTTTAGCCAAGTTTTCATCGGCTAATAAACGATTGATTTTTTCGGCAAAACTTTTTTGAAATACTTCTGGATTTTTTGGATTAAAATCAGTTCTTGAAACACTTTCCAACGGAATTAAATAACCGGTTTCGTCTTCAATTATAATTTCGGGAATTCCACCAACAGCACTTCCAACCACTGGCGTTTCACACGACATAGCTTCGAGATTGATAATGCCAAACGGTTCATAAAGCGATGGACAAGCAAAAACTCGCGCATGACTGTACAAAACCTTGATTTTTTCTCTGGGCAACATTTCTGAAATCAAAATAACACCATCGCGATTTGATTTTAGTTTAGAAATTAATTGTTCGGTTTCTGCTGCAATTTCTGGAGTATCTGGTGCGCCAGCACAAAGTACGATTTGACAATTTTGGTCAAAATATTGTGCCGCTTCAATGAGTTGTGAAATTCCTTTTTGACGTGTAATTCTACCAACAAAAAGTACAAACGGAACATCAGGATTTATGCCTAA
The DNA here is from genome assembly GCF_012911605.1 of Flavobacterium solisilvae. Classification (GTDB taxonomy): domain Bacteria; phylum Bacteroidota; class Bacteroidia; order Flavobacteriales; family Flavobacteriaceae; genus Flavobacterium; species Flavobacterium solisilvae. Next base: position 121,944 of record NZ_JAAMPT010000202.1, read on the forward strand.
TTCAACTAATAAATTATTGTCAAACGTTGGTTTATAGAACTCAGGATCAATTCCGTTGTGAATTACCGTAACTTTTTCGGGAGAAACGCCATAGGCTTCAACGACGTCGGTTTTCATTTGTTCGCTAACAGCAATAATTCCGTCAGCTGTGTTGTATGCGTGATTTTCAATCCATCGAGAAAGGAAAAAACCGTTGCCGAGTTGTTCCACTTTCCATGGTCGATGCGTTTCTAAACTATGCGTGGTTAAAATTAATGGCGATTGCACTAATTCTCTAGAAAAAATTCCGGCCAAATGTGTGTACCAAGTATGGCAATGAATAACATCAGCTTCTAAGGTATGTTGCGACATTTCTACATTTCGGCTCAGGTTTTGAAACATTTTAATGTGCGGATTTTTGTCATCATCCATTACGTTTAATGAAGGATTAATTCCCAATACATTCATTCCATCGGTTTGCTCAGCTTGATTTCCAAAACATCTTACTTCAACATGGACAAGTTTCTTTAACTCGTGGCTCAAAAAATCAATATGAACTCCTGCGCCACCATAAATATTGGGTGGAAATTCATTGGTAAAAAGTGCTATTTTCATATGTAGATAATATTTTTTTAAAAGGTCATATGGTATCGCTTTATCTTCATAGGTGTTTGTTTGCAACAAACTTGATTTTAATGGCGATTTCATACTGAAAACATAAAAAGGTTTACTATATTGTATCAGAAAATCTAAATGTACAAAAAAGTATTGGGTTTTATGTTAAAAACTAATTAGAAAAAGATTATAAAATGAGTGCAATTGAAACGCCATTGCAATGGTCAGAATTTGAAAGAGTAGAAATGCGTATTGGAACCATTTTGGAAGTAAATGATTTTCCCGAAGCGAGAAAACCTGCTTTTCAGTTGCTGATTGATTTTGGTTCAGAAATTGGAATAAAAAAAACTTCGGCACAAATTACAAAAAGATATGCCAAAGTTGATTTAATTGGGAAACAAATTGTTGCCGTTGTCAATTTTCCAAAGAAACAAATTGGAACATTTATGAGCGAATGTTTGGTTTTGGGTTCTGTCGGAGCAGAAAATGATATTGTTTTGTTGACTTCGGATATAAAAGTTGAAAATGGACTGAGAATTGGTTAGTTGTTCTGTCTATTTTTTCTTTTTTGTGCCATATACATATTAAAAACTGATAAAAGAATAAAAAGCATTGGAACTATAAAGTAACTTTTTCGTTCATCCATTGAGTTTTCGGCTTTGGCAACTTGGTAATTTTCATAAATGATGTAAATCCAAAAAGCAATACAAATCGAATTGATAATGATGCTGTGCTTGTTTAGAAACGCTAGAATTTTTTGCATAATAAAAAGTTGAAAAAAAAGCCCAAAAATTACTATTTTGGGCTTTTGTAGTTAAATTTATATTTTAAATATCGTCAAAATCAATATCGGTAAAACTTTTTTCAGAAGCGGTGGTTTCGCTTGTAGTTTCTTGATAATATTCTTTTTTGAAGTCTTTTTGGTGTCTTTCAGAAATTACTTCTTCGCCTTTTTGATTTAAAACATAGGACGTCATTTCGCCTAATATTTCAGTAAATGCTGCAAAATCTTCTTTGTACAAATAGATTTTGTGTTTTTTGAAATGAAACGATCCATCTTCTTCTGTAAATTTTTTACTTTCAGTAATGGTTACATAATAATCATCGGCTTTTGTGGCTCTTACATCAAAGAAATAAGTTCTTCTTCCTGCTCTTAAAACTTTAGAAAAAATTTCATCTTTTTCTAACATATCATTTTCTCTCATATTCTTTCGGTCAATTAATTGTGTTTCTGTATTGTTCAAAAATGGTAAATTTTTTGTTACAAAGCAACATTTAATTTAATTCTTTTTCCGAAAGTTGTTTCAAATACAGCTCAGCATAATAACCTTCTTGGTTTATTAATTGATTATGAGAACCTTCTTGGATAATTTTTCCTTCGTCGAGAATAATGATTTTATCCGCATTTTTTGCAGATGAAACTCTGTGGCTAACAATAATTGTAGTTTTATTTTTAGAAATTTGAAGTAAGTTGTTCAAAATTTGTTCTTCGGTTTCAGTATCAACAGCCGATAAACAATCGTCAAAAAGGAGAATTTCAGGATTTTTGATAATTGCTCTTGCAATAGAAACACGCTGTTTTTGTCCACCAGAAAGTGTAATTCCTCTTTCGCCAAGAACGGTTTCATATTGGTTGTTGAAATTCATGATATTATCGTGAACCACGGCTTGTTTTGCAGCAGTAAATACTTCTTCATCACTAGCGTTTTCTTTTCCAAATTTGATATTATTCTTTATACTATCTGAAAAAAGAAAAGCATCTTGCGGAACAATTCCGATGCTGTTTCGTAAATCATATAAATTGACTTGGTCGATATTTTTTCCGTCAATTAAAATAGTACCATTTTTGATGTCATACATTCTAGTGATTAACGAAAGTAATGTTGATTTTCCTGAACCTGTTTTGCCTAAAATAGCCAAAGTTTCTCCTTTTTTAATGGTAAACGAAATGTTATCCAATGCTGTGATTTCGGTATCTTCATAGGTAAAAGTCACGTTTTTAAATTGAATTTCACCATTAATGATTGAGTTTTCGGTGGTTTTATTTTTAATTTCGGGTTGCACTTTCAGGAATTCGTTAATTCTTTTTTGAGATGCTTCGGCTTCTTGAACCAATGATGAAACCCAACCAATAGAAGCAACTGGCCAAGTTAACATGTTTACGTAAAGAATAAATTCAGCAATAGTTCCGATGCTTTTTATTGTTCCGTCAATATACATCATTCCACCGAAGTAGATAACCACCAAATTGCTAACTCCAATCAATGCAATCATCAACGGACCGAAAAGCGATTGTACTTTAGCCAAACTCATACTTTTGGTTTTACTTTCGTTAGCCAAATCGACCATGTTTTTTTGGTATTGATTTTCTAATGCATAGGCTTTAACCACTCGAACACCAGAGAAAATTTCTTGGGTAAAACTGGAAATTTTGGATAGATATTGTTGGAAAGTTGTGCTTCTAACGTTGATTTCAGTACTAAGTTTGAAAATGATATACGACAATAATGGTAAAGGCAAAATAGTATATAATGTTAATCTTGGCGAAACATTATACATATAGATAATTACAATTGCAAAACGAATTACAGTATTGATTGTGTACATTACCGCTGGACCAACATACATTCTTACTTTAGAAACGTCTTCGCTAATTCGGCTCATTAAATCGCCAGTTCTATTGCGTTTATAGAAGTTTTGGTCTAATTCCTCATAATGTTTGAAGACTTCATTTTTTAGGTCAAATTCCACGTGACGCGACATTACAATTAGCGTTTGACGCATCAAAAAAGTCAAAACTCCAGCAATCAAAGTCGTTCCAATAATTAAAAGAATGTTATTGATTAATTCCGACTTTATTACATCAGTTCCAACGTTATTTTTATTGAATTCTTCAATAGCTTTAAACGAACTGCTGATTAACTTTGGAGTAAACAGCGAAAAAATTTGTGCAACTATTGTAATAAAAATACCTAAAAGGAAGTGGTATTTATATTTGATAAAATATTTATTGAGATATTGAAGTTCTTTCATTTTTTTATGGCGAAAATCTACTAAAATTAATTAAAAACAGTTAAAATTTTATTAAAAATAAAAATATTAAATTCACATTTAAAGTTTATTTTACTAACAAATTCATAATTATTGTCGATATGAATGCATTTTATTGAATAAAACACTAAATTTGCGTATAGTTTTTAGGAAAAACTAAAAATACCAATTAAATTTTATTTTTATGACTTCAGAAATTACAACCCCAGTCGAGTTACAAAAAATGGATCCAGTATTTGGACAATTATCATTTGATAATCACGAGCAAATTGTTTTTTGTCATGACAAAGATACGGGTTTAAAGGCAATAATTGGTATTCATAATACAGTTATGGGACCAGCTTTGGGCGGAACAAGAATGTGGAAATATTCAAATGAATGGGAAGCTTTGAATGATGTATTACGACTTTCTCGTGGAATGACTTATAAATCAGCAATTACAGGTTTAAATCTTGGTGGAGGAAAAGCCGTTATCATTGGTGATTCTAAACTTGATAAAACGCCAGAAATGATTACAAAGTTTGGTGAATTCGTGAATTCATTAAGCGGAAAATACATCACTGCAGAAGATGTTGGAACAACTACCGAAGATATGGACAGAATCAACCTAGTTACTAATCATGTAACAGGTATTTCGGTTGAAAAAGGTGGTTCTGGAAATCCTTCACCAGTAACAGCTTATGGTGTTTACATGGGAATGAAAGCTGCAGCTAAATACCAATTTGGTTCAGATAATCTTGACGGTAAAAAAGTTTTGGTTCAAGGAACTGGACATGTTGGTGAAACTTTGATTAGTTATTTAAGAAAAGAAGGAGCAGAGGTTTTTGTTTCGGATATTCACCAAGACAAAATGGAGAATATGGTTGCAAAGTATGGTGCTAAAATATTTACTGGTGCTGATTTGTACAGTGCAGATGTTGATATTTATTCGCCATGTGCTTTAGGAGCAACAATTAATGACGATACCGTTTATAAAATCAATGCAAAAGTAATTGCTGGAGCTGCAAACAATCAGTTGGCTGTAGAAGCAGTTCACGGAAAAATCCTTAGAGAAAGAGGAATTGCTTATGCACCAGATTTCTTGATTAACGCTGGAGGAATTATCAATGTTTATGGTGAAATCGTGAAATACCAAGAAGGTGAAGCGATTAGAAGAACTGAAAACATCTATAATACAACTTTAGAAATTTTCAATTTTGCAGATGTAAACAATATGACTACGCAACAAGCGGCTATGCAAATTGCTGAAAACAGAATTGAACAAAGAAGAAAAGAAAACGCTACTAAATAACGGTAGTTTTTTAAAATAATACTATTTTTGCAACGCGAAAGATTTTCTTTCGCGTTGTTAATTTTTAAAAGTTCTTACAGGTGTTAAACAGAAGACATATTCGTGTAAAAGTGATGCAATCTATTTATGCAATGCATCAAAAAAATTCAGATGAAATAGAAAAAGAAGAGAAATTCTTGTATCATAGCATTGATAATATTCTCGATTTATATCTGATAATGGTTTCTTCATTAGTAGAAATCAAGAAAAAAGAAGTTGTTTTTCTTGAAACTTCAAGTAAAAAACACCTTGCAACACCCGAAGAAAAAAATCCTAATAAAAAGTTTGTCAACAACGCTATTCTTCAAATTTTAGAAGAAAGTAACTCCATTAGCATTTCACTTGAAACTAGAAAAATCAATAACTGGTCGATGAACGATGACTACATTTTGATTTTATTGAACGAAGTTAAAAAAAGTGAATTGTATCAAAATTATATGCAAACCAAAACATCAACTTTTGAAGAAGACAAGCAGTTTGTAGTTGATTTATTTACTGAAGTTATTGCGCCAAACGACAAATTATATGAATATTTGGAAGACAATAAACTAACTTGGATTGATGACATACCAATGGTAAATACTCAAATTCAAAAACAATTGCGTCAAATTAAAGAAGGCGAGGAATTTAGAGTACCAAAATTGTATAAAGATCAAGAAGACAAAGAGTTTGTTAGTCTTTTATTCCGAAAAACAGTGCTAAACGAAATAGAATTAGCAAAGGAATATATCGATAAAACACCAAATTGGGATTCGGAACGAATTGCTGAAATCGATACCATTATTTTGAAATTGGCAATTTGTGAGTTTTTGAAGTTTCCATCAATTCCTGTAAAAGTTACCATTAATGAATATCTTGAATTAGCTAAAGAATATTCAACACCCAAAAGTAGTATTTTCATCAACGGAATTTTGGATAATTTAGTAAAAGATTTTACTAACGATGGGAAAATGAAAAAATCAGGAAGAGGTTTACTTTAATAAAAATTAAAATGAGAAAAAATATAATTTTAAGCTTTGCATTTTTATTTGTACTGATGTCATCATGTAAAAAAGAGGTTTCAGTTGCTAATGATGAATCAACTGTTGTTGATACTTCAAAAAATAATATTGAAAAAATAATAGAAGAAAGACAAAAGCGAATGGCTGAAAAAAAGATACCTGCCGATGGTAAATATCCTGTAATAACGTTTAAAGAAACCGAATTTGATTTTGGTGATATTAAACAAGGCGATAAAGTTGAGCATACTTTTGAATTTACAAATACAGGAGAAGCTGATTTACTTATTTCTACAGCAAGAGCTTCATGCGGTTGTACAGTTCCTGAATTTACAGAAGAAGCAGTAAAACCTGGAAAATCAGGAAAAATAAAAGTGACTTTCAATTCTGCTGGAAAAAAAGGACCAACGACTAAAACCATTACTGTAGTTTGTAATACTGCTAATGAAAACGAAATTTTAACAATAAAAACTAACATTCAAGTTCCTAACTAACGGAACATTAAAACAAACAATTATGGAACAATTAAATCAATTTTTACCTTTTTTATTAATCATTGTGGTGATGTACTTCTTTATGATTAGACCACAACAAAAGAAAATAAAACAAGAAAAAGAATTTGAATCGTCGTTAAAAGTAGGTGACAAAATCATCACTAAAAGTGGACTTCACGGAAAAGTTTCCGAATTAGCAGAAACAACTGTAGTTATTGAAACAATGTCAGGAAAATTAAAAATGGAACGTTCTGCTATTTCATTAGAATTAACTGCTGCTTTGAATAAAAAAGCATAAGTATATAAATTCAAAATTTAAAATCCCAAATTCCAAGAAAAGATATGGAATTTGGGATTTTTTTATTTTAAAATAAACGAAAGATTTATTTTTTCTTTTTACTCTTCTTCTTTTTAGAAAAATCAGTTGTAGCGGTTAGTTGCGCAATTTTCACAATAACATCAACAGCTTTTTGCATGCTTTCTACAGGAACGTATTCGTATTTTCCGTGGAAATTATGTCCGCCAGCAAAGATGTTTGGGCAAGGCAATCCCATATAAGACAAACGACAACCGTCAGTTCCGCCACGAATAGGTTTTATCAACGGTTTGATACCAAGATTTTTCATTGCTTTTTCGGCTAAATCAACAATGAACATTACTGGTTCAACTTTTTCTTTCATATTGTAATATTGATCTTTGATTTCGGTAATTACAATATCTTCGCCAAATTGTTTTTTGTATTGTTTGTTGATTTTTTTAGTGATTTTATGAACTAATTCTTTTCGTTTTAAGAATTTTTTCATGTCGTGATCACGAATAATCAGCTCCAATTTTGTTTCTTCAATGCTTCCCGAAAGTCCTGTAACGTGAAAAAAACCTTCATAACCTTTGGTTTCTTGTGGTGTTTCTCCTTTTGGTAATTCGTTGATAAAATCATTGGCAATCAGCATCGAATTTATCATTTTCCCTTTGGCATAACCAGGATGAACCGATTTTCCTTTGAACGTAATTTTTACGCCAGCAGCATTAAAGTTTTCGTATTCTAATTCGCCAATCTGACTTCCATCCATAGTGTAAGCCCATTCGGCGCCAAATTTTTCTACATCAAACAAATCAGCACCGCGACCAATTTCTTCATCAGGTGTGAAGCAAATTCTAATTTTACCGTGTTTGATTTCAGGATTGTTGATTAGAAATTCCATGGCGGTAACAATTTCGGTAATTCCGGCTTTGTCATCGGCACCTAGAAGTGTTAAACCATTGGTTGTGATTAGTGTTTGTCCTTTATATTGAAGTAAATCTTTAAAGTAGTTTGGCGAAAGCACGATGTTGTTTTCTTTGTTTAAAAGAATATCGCCACCATCATAGTTTTCAATAACTTGGGGTTGAACATTGGCACCTGTAAAATCCGGAGTTGTGTCAAAATGAGCCACAAAACCAATCGTTGGAACGTCGTGTTCAACATTGGAAGGCAAAGTTGCCATAACATAAGAATGTTTGTCAATAGTAACATCTTCCATTCCAATGGATTTTAATTCTTCAACCAATTTGTTGGCTAAATTCCATTGTTTTTCGGTACTTGGAGTTGTTTCTGAATTTGGATCAGATTCGGTGTCGATAGTTACATAACTGATGAAACGATTGATAATATCTTGCATTGTAAATAGTTTTTAGCAAAGATAATTAAAATCATTTTTAGACTGAATTTAAAATGGAGTAGGTTTTACCTCTTTGGTATTTATTGCTGATACTTTGTTTTGGGCATTTACAACTACATATAGTTCTCGTTTGTAAAGTTTTTTTTCATAGTTTATATCATAGCGAAAGGTATATTCGTCGAGGATTTTATCGTGTTTTACTTCAAGAAGTTTTATTCCGAGAAATTTTCCGTTTCGTTGGTTGATTTTTTTGCAAGTATTAGATATTTTTTCGGCAGTTGCATTGGCAATCACTTTATCAGTTGCTTCATTTTTTGTGAAAGTTTTAAATTTTGAAGTGTTGCAAGTTTCTAATAATCTTTTGCCTAAATCATAAGCTCTATCGCTTTTAATTTTGTCAACTTCGGTAGGTTTTATAACAGAAACTGTTTCTTTTGTTGTATCATCTTTTACATCACTTACTGCTTTTTTGCTTTTACAAGAGGCAAGAAATAAAATAAGTCCAAATAACATTAGCTTTTTCATATAAAAATTTTAAAAAGTAAAAATCACTAAAAAAAAACAAAAAGTAGTTTAGTTTAACATTTCGTAAAGATTTTATGATAAAATCAAATAAAAAAACCACGAAAAAAGTTCTTCGTGGTTTTTAAGTATAAATCAAAAACAACTATTTCATTTTTCCATGTATAAAACCGATTATTGAACCAACAACTCCTGCTTTAAAAATCATAATGACCATATCCAGAGCAATCAGTTTGTAATCTGGAGTTAAATTCATGCTGTTCATAAAAAAGTTTCCGAATAAACCTAGGAATAATCCAATAACAGCTCCAGCTTTTGCTCCAGTTGCAGCTGTTGAAATTTGTGCCCATTGATTAAAAATAAAGGATACAAAAAATCCAAAAGTCATGCAACCAAGTGCAATGAAAGGCATATTTGCAGGATGACCACCGCCAAAACTGTCCGCAAACAACGTTCCGTAGAAAAGCCAACCTAATAGAAAATCGGCAATTCCGCCAACGATTCCGCCAATGATAAAGTTTTTAACATTCATAATTTACTAATTTAATTGGTTATAAATTAAAATTAGTAAATTATTGGTAATGTGATAATTGCTTAATATTAAAGTTGTTAACCATATCAAAGTTGAAAATGTTAATAAGAATAAACTTGGAAATTCAGCTATTTCTGCTGGTTTAAGTATCGTAATTGTTCCTTCTGTAGTTTCTTTTGAGTTATCTTCTTTTACATCACTTATCGCTTTTTTGCTTTTACAAGATGTAAAAAATAAGATAAGTCCAAGTAACATTAGTTTTTTCATAAAAATATTTTAAAAAAGTAAAAATCACTAAAAAAATGTAGAAAGTAATTTAGTTTAACATTTCGTAAAGATTTTATGATAAAATTAAATAAAAATCATGAGTATATTTTTTATAATACACTAAAGGTTAAATAGTATTATTTATTAAATCAAGTTTGATTCTTTTTTTAAATTCGGATATTTTTAAACTGATTAATAGATATATTTATTGATATTTAAGTGTTTGATTATTAGTTTTTTATGTTTAAAAAATATTGTTACTTTTTCCTGAATAACTAACGGTTAAAAAAAAACATTACTAGCATACGGATGTAAGTTTGCATCACTATGTTCTAAGAATTAATATAAAAAACCACATTTAAATAACTACTGTATGAAATAAAACCAAACTATTTTATGTAAGAAGAGGATTTGAGATTATAAACGAAACTCTTAATTTCTTCTGTTAAGTCTAATAAATAAAGTAAACTAATTTTTTATGTATGAAAAATAACTATTCTAATTTTCTTCTGATTTTATTCAGTTGTTTCTCTTTTGTATCTTATGCACAAGGAAATTTGCTGCAAGATGATGGGCAAAAGACGATTGTGTCTTATGGTAAAACACTAAGTGATTTGGGAGATGAAATTTCCACTCAGGTTACTTGGAGCATAACCGATATAGACAGAAACGAAGTTATCGCTTCGGGTTCGGGAGATGCTTTGACAAAGTATGTTTTTGAAAAACCAGGAATGTATCAGGTTGATATTAATGAAAACCTGATTCATGACCAAAATTCTTGTAACCACAAACATTTTCCTGAAAAAATGCTTGTAGAAGTCAGTCCTTTAAAAATGGATTTTGACTTTAAGTCTGTTAAAGTATCAAGAAATATTATAGGCGGTCAGTCGGTAAACGACACTATGCTTTCGGTAGATGTCCGTTTTTCTTCTTATGATAATAGTGATGCAGTTTATAAACAAGGTTTTAACACCGCAGGTGTAGGAACTTCCGTTGCAGGAAAACTGAAAAACGGTGAAGCTAAACTTCGTCAAGGAAAAAATACGCTTGAATTCAAGCTAGAAGGACAAGCTACAAAAGGCACTTACATCATGTTTGACTTTGTAGACATAAATGGTCAGGTGCAAACTTATGGTTTCACAAATAAAATTCAATAATTTATGGAGAACACTATTTTAAATTTATTTAAAAAGTTCAGGTTCTTAGGACTTGTCTTTTTGTTTACATATAGTTATCAGATAAACGCACAGTGTGGAACACCTGTAGTAGGATGTCCCGGTACTGATTTTGGAAATTTTGGTTATAATTCTAATGCAAATGCATCAACTATTGAATATGATAACTTTATTTCTACTTATCACACTACGGTAGTAAGAGATGCAGATGGAAACTTTCAGGTTTGGGGTGAGCAAATAGGTCATGACCCAAGTAATCCCAATAATTCTATTAATTTATTAAATCCAGTAGTAATAAACACTACAAATTTCCCTGGATTTACAGGAACACCTTTGAAAGCAGCTTTAGGAGGTTATGAAAACCAAAGTGTGCAAGGTGTTTTACTTACTACTACCGGACTACATGTATGGGGAGAACCGGGTATGGTAGTTTCTTCTTCACTTACAACCAACTGGAGAATGCAACCTATATCGCCAACGAGTAGTGTATTAGGATTACCTGCTGGTGTTACACCAGCAATGGTAAAAATGATGTTTGTTACTTATCAAACTATTGCTATTACTACTTGTGATGGGGATGCTTATGTACTTTCACAAAATAGTAATCTTAATCAAGGAGGCAGTAGCACGGCTTGGACAAGAGTTCAAGACAGCTCAAATAATTACCTTACAGAAATAGTTGTTTTAAGAGGTGCGGCTAACGTTTTGTTTGCATTAAAAAGTGATAATACATTATATACTTGGGGACGAAGCTATTTAGGAGATAATAGTGCTGTTTCAGCAAGAAATCGTGCAACAGTAATGGATGCTCCTGTTTCGGGTATTGATATCAAAATGATATCAGCAACTAATACAGGTACAGGTAATTCCTCTTATCCTACCTATTATGTGTTGGCAAAGAATGGTAATCTCTATTCTATGGGACGTAATAACGTAAGACAAGTTGGAGACTGGACAGAAACTGACAGACAATCTTGGGTGCAACCAAGATACACTTCTACTACCGGACAGGTAATGAGTAATATTAAATGGATTAGCCCGAATGAACATGACCAGAGTAACGCAGCTATAAATGTTATTACTACTGATGCAAAACTTTATAACTGGGGAGTTAATACAAATAATCGATATATGCTGGGGCGAGGTACTACCACAAATGTATATCCTGGAATTCCGAACGGTCCTTTAACAGATGATATTCTGGCAGTAGAAACCGGAGGTCATACTACTATGATTACGATGAAATGTACTGAAAATTTTGGTTATGTAGGACATCGTATAAGAGGTAGTATGGGTAACGGTTCTGGCTCAGATGTTAATGAACAGAATTTCACTTTTGCTACCGCTGCGGTACAAATATGTGGTGCTGAAACTATCCCTATAGTTAACAAGATTACCATAAACATGAACTCTGACGGAACGGTGTGTCAAGACGGAGCTGTAACTCTTGTGCCAGATATCCCTGGAGGAACTTATAGTTTTTATACAGCTGTTCCTGGTTCTCCAGGGTATAGTTTTTATGACCCTGCTGACCCTAAGCGTAATATAGCTGATGGTGGCATTGCGAATTTTAGTAACGGAACTAATGGAACTCCTGGTGATAGCACTAACACCTTGACTTTTAACGGCACAGGTACGGTAAAAGTAGTATATTCAGTTACAGGTGATTGTGGACCTGTAGAAGTTGTTACTACTGATTTTGTTGTTATTGATTGTGTCGCAGACCTTGAAATTACAAAATCAGTAAGTCCTACAAATGCAAATGCAGGTGATACAGTTACTTTTACCATAAATGTAGAAAATTTAGGACCACAAAGAGCAAAAGAAGTTCAGGTAACAGAACTTTTGCCTGCCGGATATACTTATGTAAACCATGCAGTATCAACAGGTTCTTATAATAACACGACCGGTTTATGGGATGGTTTTTATCTGATAGACGGAAATTCTGCAACTTTAACGGTTACAGCTACGGTAAATGCAAACGGACCTTATTTGAATACAGCTACGGTATCATCAGGAACACCTGACCCGAATTTAACGAATAACGAAGATACAGCAGCAGTTACTATTCCGACAGCCGATTTAGCTATCGAAAAAACAGTAAGTAACGCTACGCCAAACGTTGGTGATACCATTACCTTTACTTTGGCAGTAACCAATAATGGAACAGACAATGCGTCCAACGTAGTTATCACTGATGTTGTTCCAAGCGGTTACACTATCGGAACAATCAATAACGGCGGAGTAAACACAGTCGGAACAATTACTTGGACGATAGCCAACCTTGCCAACGGAGCAAATACAACCGTAAGTTTTACGGCAACAGTAAATGCAACCGGAAATTATGCCAATACAGCAACAGTATCATCAGATACACCTGATTCTGATTTGACGAATAATGAGGATTCAGTTACGACAACTCCTGTAACACCAAATACAACTCATGCTGTAAACGACATTAATAATACGTATGCAAATATATCTATAAGCGGAAGTGTAGCAACGAATGACTTCGATACAGAAGGACATGCACAAACCTATACGCCGATAGACACTACCGATGCTAACGGAAACCATTTAGTATTAAATTCAGATGGAACTTATACGTTTACACCGGGAACTGATTTTACAGGAACTTTGGTTTATACTTATACAGTTTGCGATAATGGTACACCACAAGCGTGCGATACAGCAACTTTGACTATCGAAGTATTACCGTTGCCTGAACCGGGCGAAAACAGGGTAACCGCTAACAACGATACAGCAACTACTGAATCAGGTCAAGCTGTGAACATCAATGTAGTTGCGAATGACTTTGATATGGAAGGCGATGCTTTCACGGTAACTTCTAATACAAATTCAACAAACGGAACTTTGGTAAACAACGGCGACGGAACGTTTACTTATACACCAAACACAGGTTTCACAGGAGTTGACACATTTACTTATACTATTTGTGATAACGGAACACCACAAGCGTGTGATACAGCAACGGTATCGGTTACGGTTTTACCGGATAACGGAGAAAATGATACGTATGCCAATGATGATACGTTCAACGGAAATCAAGGAACAGTTATTACAGGAAATGTATTAACCAATGATGTTGATCCTGAGGGTAATACACAAACGGTATCAAGCAATACACAACCTGCCAATGGAGTAGTGGTAATGAACCCTGACGGAACATTTACTTATACGCCAAATGATCCTAACTTTACAGGAACAGACCAATTTATTTATACAGTTTGCGATAACGGAACGCCACAAGCATGTGATACCGCAACAGTTTACATTACCGTAAATCCTGTTTATGTTCCAGAAGCCGATTTATCTATCGTAAAAACAGTAAGTAACGCAACGCCAAATGTTGGTGATGTAGTAACCTTTACTTTGGCAGTAACCAATAATGGAACAGACAATGCGTCCAACGTAGTTATCACTGATGTTGTTCCAAGCGGTTACACAATCGGAACAATCAACAACGGCGGAGTAAACACAGCTGGAACGATTACTTGGTCGATAGCAAATCTTGCGAATGGAGCAACAACCACTGTAACATTTACAGCAACAGTAAATGCAACCGGAAATTATGCCAATACAGCAACAGTATCATCAGATACACCTGATTCTGATTTGACAAATAATGAAGATTCAGTTACGACAACTCCTATTTTCAATCCTGAAATCACTTTATTGAAAGACGGTGTTTATGCTGATGCGAATGCTGACACTATTGTAAACGTAGGTGATACGATTGTTTACACTTTTACGGTAACCAATACAGGAAACGTAACTGTAAACAATTTGACAATCA
>NZ_JAAMPT010000203.1 GCF_012911605.1 Flavobacterium solisilvae
ATGGTTAGTAAAAGATGGCGATTATGTAGAAAAAGATCAAGCCATTGCCGAAGTTGATTCTGATAAAGCAACATTAGAATTACCCGCAGAAGCAAGCGGAATTATCACGCTAAAAGCAGAAGAAGGCGATGCAGTTGCCGTTGGCGCAGTAGTTTGTTTAATCGACACCGCTGCAGCAAAACCAAGTGGTGATGCTCCAAAAGCAGCTCCAGTTGCAGAAGCACCAAAAGCGGAAGAGAAAAAAGTGGAAGCTCCAAAACCTGTAGCACAACCAGCTGCAACATATGCCACTCAAGCACCATCACCAGCAGCTAGAAAAATATTAGACGAGAAAAACATCCAACCAACTGATATTGTTGGCACTGGAAAAGGTGGAAGAATTACTAAAGATGATGCAGTAAATGCTGTTCCATCAATGGGAACACCAACTGGCGGAAATCGTGGTTCTGAAAGAACAAAATTATCAATGTTGCGTCGTAAAGTAGCTGAGAGATTAGTTTCTGCTAAAAACGAAACCGCCATGTTAACTACGTTTAACGAAGTTGATATGTCGGCAATTTATGCTTTAAGAGCTGAATACAAAGATGCTTTCAAAGACAAACACGGATTAGGTTTAGGATTTATGTCATTCTTTACTAAAGCCGTAACTCGTGCGTTACAATTATATCCTGATGTGAACTCAATGATTGACGGTCAAGAGAAAATCTCTTATGATTTCTGTGATATTTCAGTTGCGGTTTCTGGACCAAAAGGTTTGATGGTTCCAGTAATGCGAAATGCAGAAACATTATCCTTCCGTGGTGTTGAAGCTGAAATCAAACGTTTGGCTTTGCGCGCGCGCGATGGACAAATTACAGTTGACGAAATGACTGGCGGAACATTTACTATTTCAAATGGTGGTGTTTTTGGAAGTATGTTATCAACACCAATTATCAATCCGCCACAATCTGGAATTTTAGGAATGCACAACGTGGTTGATAGAGCAATCGTGAAAAACGGTCAAATCGTTATCGCACCAGTTATGTATGTTGCACTTTCTTATGATCACAGAATTATTGACGGACGTGAGTCTGTTGGTTTCTTGGTTGCTGTAAAAGAAGCATTAGAAAATCCAGTAGAACATTTAATGAATGGAAATGCTAAAAAAGCATTAGAATTATAATACCAACTTTGTCATTCTGACGAAGGAAGAATCTAAATCCCAAATTCCAAAAGAGTTTGGGATTTTTTTTATCCGATGATTTGTTACATTTGTAAACCATGAAACATTTTCCAAAATCATTACAGCAAAAACTGCAACAACGTGAGCAAAATAATGCCTTGCGAAAGTTACCTGTTTCTAATGCTTTAATCGATTTTGCTTCCAATGATTATTTAGGTTTCGCCAATTCGGAGGAAATTTTCAATAAAACGCATCAGTATCTTTTAGAAAATAATATCAAAATAAACGGCGCAACAGGTTCACGATTAATTTCTGGAAATCACAATTTATATCAAATCACAGAAGATTTTATAGCTAATTTTCATCAATCGGAAACCGCGTTGATTTTTAATTCGGGTTACGATGCCAATGTGGGTTTTTTCAGTTCCGTTCCGCAAAGAAATGATGTTATTCTATACGATGAACTTTGTCACGCTTCCATCCGCGACGGAATTTTAATGAGCAACGCCAAATCATATAAATTCCAACACAATGATTTTGAAGATTTAGAAAAGCGACTAACCGTTTGTCACACCGAGCGCAGTCGAGGTGCTTTTTTTGAAATATACGTTGTTACAGAATCCGTTTTCTCCATGGATGGCGATTCGCCAAATTTGGAAGAATTAGTAACTCTTTGTGAAAAATACAATTGCTTTTTGGTGATTGACGAAGCGCATGCGTTAGGTGTTTTTGGTAATCATGGCGAAGGTTTACTTCAAAGTCAAGGTTTGCAAGACAAAGTTTTTGCCCGAATTATGACCTTCGGAAAAGGATTAGGTTGTCATGGCGCTGCGATTTTAGGAAGTTCAGCATTAAAAAGTTATCTCATCAATTTTGCCCGAAGTTTTATTTACACCACAGGACTTTCGCCTCATTCCGTTGCAACCATTTTAATGGCTTATCAAAAGTTGAAAACCGAAAAAGAAGCCATTGAAAATCTGAGAAACAACATTCAATTTTTCAATCAAGAAAAAATGCAAATGGGTTTGAAACCGCTTTTTGTATACAGCAAATCTGCTATTCAATGTGCCATTATTCCAGGAAATGAAAAGGTGAAATCCATCGCAAATCAACTTCAAAACAACGGATTTGATGTAAAACCAATTCTATCGCCAACCGTTCCCGAAGGTCAAGAACGATTGCGTTTTTGTTTGCATTCCTACAATTCCTCCAGCCAAATTTCAGAAGTATTGAAGTTATTAAGTAGCTTTGTATTTTAGCCACTGATGAAACGGATTTTACTGATTTACCTAGATTAGATATGACAAGTTTATTACATAAATCAATTACCGATGCAATTCTAAAAGTTTATTATGAGGTTTATAATGAACTTGGCTATGGTTTTTTAGAAAAAGTATATCAAAATGCAATGTATTTTGAATTAAAATCTTTAGGATATAAAGTAGAAGCTCAAAAACAAATTAAAGTATATTTCAAGAAACAACTAGTTGGCGAATACTATTCTGATTTGCTTGTTGAAGACAAAGTAATCGTAGAATTAAAAGCAACAGAATTGATAATGAATGTTCATGTTGCGCAAATAATGAACTATTTAAAAGCAACTCCAATTGAAGTTGGAATGTTATTGAATTTTGGAGAAGAGCCAGAATTTAAAAGAATAATTTACACAAACGATAGAAAAATAAATATAAAAAATCAGTGATAATCCGTTCAATCCGTTTTATCCGTGGCAAAATACTATGAAACTATTCATCACAGGCATTGGAACCGATGTAGGCAAAACCATCGCTTCTGCTATAATTACACAATCACTCGAAGCCGATTATTGGAAACCTGTTCAAGCTGGCGATTTAGACAATTCTGATAGTCATAAAATTCAACGCTATATTTCTAATAATAAAACCGTTATCCACGAAAATAGCTATAAGTTAAACACACCAGCAAGTCCACATTTTGCAGCAAAAATTGACGGAATTACCATCGATTTAAAAAAGATAATCGAACCTTCAACCGATAATCATTTAGTTATTGAAGGCGCAGGTGGAATTCTCGTTCCGTTAAATGACAACGACTGCATCATCGATTTAATACAACCCGATTACAAAGTAATTCTAGTTTCTCGCCATTATCTTGGTAGCATCAATCATACGTTATTGACATTTGAAGCTTTAAAAAATAGAAATATAGCAGTTGCCGGAATTGTATTTTCTGGCGATGAAAACAAAGCAGCCGAAGAAATAATTTTGTCAAAAACCAAAGCTAAATTTATTGGACGAATTGAAAACGAACCTTATTTTGACCAAAATGTCATTCAGTATTATGCTGATAAATTTCGTGACTCACTTTTAGCATTATAATTAAATGAAAATCGAAAAAGCAACTCAAGAAGATCATCAAGTTTTAACCGAAATCACCAAAAAATCAAAAGCATTTTGGGGATATTCTGCCGAGCAAATGACGATATGGAGTGATACGCTTACCATTTCAGAAGAATATATCGAAACTCATTTTGTGTATAAACTAATACAAGAAAATCAGGTTATTGGTTACTATTCGTATTATTTCGAAAACGAAAAAACCATCAAATTAGACAATCTTTTTTTACTTCCTGAATTCATTGGAAAAGGAATTGGAAACCAACTTATGACTGATTTTTCACATCGAATAAAAGAAATTCCAACTATTGAAAAAGTACTGCTCGATGCCGATCCAAATGCTGAAAAATTCTATCAAAAATTCGGATTTACAACCATTGGACAACTAGAAACAGCCACAAAAAATAGGTTTTTACCCATTATGGAGCGCAACCTTTAACACATCTTTTTACAACATATCGGAACAGAAAATAGAATAAAAAAATAGACTTAGTTATCTTTGCAAAAACATGTAGCGAATAGTCTTTTTTCTATTCTCTATTTTCAATAGTCTAATAAAATGAACCTTTCCGAAAGAGATTTACTATACAACTGGCATCCATACACACAACACAAAACGGCGCAATTTCATCCGGCAATTGTCAAAGGAAAAGATGCCTTGCTTTGGGACGAAAACAATAACGAATACATTGACGCCATTGCATCTTGGTGGGTGAATCCGTTTGGACATTCTAACCAAATCATAGCCGATGCCATTTACAAGCAATTAACCACGTTAGAACACGTTCTTTTTGGCGGTTTTACTCACGATAAAGCCGTCTTATTGTCTGAAAAATTGATGGAAATTTTACCGTCAAACCAAAAGAAAATTTTCTATTCCGACAACGGTTCGACCGCAGTAGAAGTTGCCATAAAAGGATGTTTGCAATATTTTTACAACAAAGGCGAAAAGCGAACCAAAATCATTGCTTTTGAAGATGCTTTTCACGGTGACACCTTTGGAGCAATGGCGGCAAGCGGCATTTCATTTTATACCGAAGCGTTCAAAAGTTCATTGTTAGAAGTGGTTCGCGTTCCAATTCCAACCCAAGGAAACGAACAAAAAGCAATAGAAATTCTAGAAAACCTAGTAAAAACAGACGATTATGCCGCCTTTATTTTTGAACCGTTAGTTCTTGGTGCAGCAGGAATGGTCATGTACAAACCAGAAATTCTGGAAAAAATGATTACCATTTGCAACCAAAACAACGTTTTTACCATTGCCGACGAAGTTATGACAGGTTTCGGAAAAACCGGAAAAACCTTCGCAACCGATTATTTACAAGTAAAACCAGACGTAATGTGTTTGTCAAAAGCCTTAACTGGCGGAACAATCCCAATGGCAATCACCACTTTTTGCCAAGAGATTTACGACGGATTTTATGACGATGATGTTAACAAAGCCTTGTTTCACGGACATACTTTTACCGCAAACCCAACAGGTTGTGCCGCAGCATTGGCAAGTATTTCGTTGCTACAAACCGATGAAATGCAGCACAATATCCAACGGGTTAACGCATCGCATTTGGCATTCGAAGAAAAAATAAAAAACCATCCAAAAGTAGCTACAACTCGCGTACTCGGAACCATTTTTGCCCTTGAAATCAAGACTAAAACCGCCGAAAGTTACTATGGAACGATGCGCACAAAACTCTTTAATTTTTTCATGGAAAACGGCATCATCATGCGACCAATTGGCAACATCGTTTACATTTTGCCGCCATACATCATCACTGAAAATCAACTGCAAAAAGTCTATCAAACCATTGAAAATGCTCTAGAAATAGTGTAATTTTGCGACTTAACCACAAAGGTCACAAAGAATGCACTAAGTGCGCTAAGTTTTGTGTTCTTCGTGATGGCTTAGTGTACTTAGTGGTTAAACTTTTAGTATTGAAAACCAAAATCGCCATAACTGCATTAGCATCCATTTCGCCTTTAGGAAAAAATCCTGAAGAAATTTGGCGCAATTATTTATCAAACAAAACACTAATTTCAACCCAAGAATTCAATGGAAAAACACAATTTGTTGCCACAATTCCGGCGGAAATTAGACAAGAAATAGAAGATTTACGCAAAAGCGAAATCAAATACAAAGCCTTAGACGAAACCGTTTTACTTTCCATTTTAGTATCGCGTCAAGCCATTAAAAATGCGGGTTGGAAAACTAGTGACAACTTTGGCATTAACATGGGTTCGTCTCGTGGTGCGACACAATTATTTGAAAAACACCACCAAGAATTTCTAGAAACCGGAAAAACTTCAACCTTAGCATCGCCAACAACAACACTTGGAAATATTTCGTCTTGGGTTGCTCACGATTTAAAAAACAACGGACCCGAAATTTCACATTCCATAACCTGTTCCACCGCTTTGCATTCCGTTTTAAATGCGGTTGCATGGTTACAATCAGGAATGGCAACTAAGTTTTTAGTCGGCGGAAGTGAAGCACCGTTAACCGCTTTTACTATTGCACAAATGCATGCGTTGAAGATTTATTCTAAAGAAGAAAACACAGCATTTCCATGTCGCTCTTTCGATTTTACAAAAACCAAAAACACTATGGTTTTGGGCGAAGCAGCAAGTGTGGCTTGTTTAGAACTTGGCGAAAACCCAAAGGCATTGGCTTACATCGAAGGAATTGGTTATGCAACGGACGATATTGAACACAATATTTCGATTTCTGACGAAGCGAATTGCTTTCAAAAATCGATGAAAATGGCGTTGCAAAACACCAATTTAGAAGAAGTTGACGCCATTGTGATGCACATGCCTGGAACATTAAAAGGCGATACTTCTGAATACAAAGCCATTCAAAAAGTCTTTATAGAAAATCCTCCGATGCTAACCACCAATAAATGGAAAGTAGGTCACACTTTTGGCGCATCGGGAATGTTGAATATGGAATTGGCTATCCTGATGATGCAACACAATCAATTTATTGGCGTTCCATTTGCGGAAGCACAAAAACCAAGAAAAGAAATCAAAAAAGTATTGATAAACGCGGTTGGTTTTGGCGGAAATGCCGTTAGTGTTTTGTTGAGTAAGAATTAAAATTGACTATGGCTTTTGTCATTTCGACGAAGGAGAAATCTCATAACACAAATCTTTTTGCCACTGATTTCACCGATTATACGGATTTAATAAGTGCTAATCCGTAAAATCCGTTTCATCCGTGAGCTATTTTAAACACAACTGAAAACTGCATCATATTTTAACCTATGAGATAAGTTTATTAGTCAGTTTATGTGATTTCTCCTTCGTCGAAATGACAAATCCAACTCCAAACTCCCAACTATTTTAAGATTCCTACGGAATGACAAACTGTGTGGAAAAACCTGAAACTCGAAACTTCAAAAATCAACTTCAACTTCAAAAATCAAACTTGAAACTTGAAACTTCAAAAATCAACTTCAAACTTCAAACTCCAAACTCCAAACTTCAAACTCCCAACTATTTTAAGATTCCTACGGAATGACAAACTGTGTGGAGAAACCTGAAACTTGAAACTTGATACTCGAAACTTCAAAAATCAACTTCAAACTTCAAACTCCAAACTTCAAACTCCAAACTATTTTAAGATGCTTACAGCATGACAAACTGTGTGAAGAAACCTGAAACCCGAAACCCGAAACTCCCAACTTTAAACTCGAAACTACTTCTCCAGTTCTTTCACTTTACTGTAAATCATTTCGCTTTCCCAGCCTTTACGAAGTAAATAATCACAGAATTTTTTACGCTTTTTTAAGGTGTTTTTTTCCAAAATACTGTTCCAATGGCGTTCGGATAAAGTATTGAACGCTTGTTCGTATTCATCTTCATCAATTTCGGTTAAGGCTAATTTGATGTTAGGCGAAGCAATTTTTCGAGCTTGCAATTCATTAACAATCCTGGTTTTTCCCCAAAACTTAATTCTAAATTTTCCTCTTGCAAAACTTCTAGCAAAACGTTCTTCGTTGAGATAATTATTTTGAATTAAATGCACCATTACCTCATCTATTTCGATGGAAAGTAAGCCTAATTCATAACATTTTTGCACCACTTCTTGATGGCAACGCTCTTGATACGCACAAAAATATTCGAGCTTTTTTTGGGCTTCAGAAAAGGATAGTTTTTGAGACATTTATTGGAAAAAAATTAGCTAAAAAACAAAGGTAAAGAATAAATCTCACTTAATTTTTATGCTGTTTTAACAACTGTTTAAGTAATTGTTTTTCAAAAATTTGCAAAAAATTCTACCGAACTGTCGTACAAAATCTACATTAATCGTAATTAGAAGATGGTTTTGAACAATTATTTGCTTTTTGTTCATTATTTCTTAACATAAAATGATTGTAGATTAACAATTTACACTTATTTTTGTTGTCCCCTTTTCTACCGATGATTTACGCGTGCTATTTTTTATGGCCAAAAACGACGTATTTATAAAAAATTATATTCATTTAATTATGAAATCAAAACTACTACTTTTACTAACACTTTTGGTTAGTGCTTTTTCATGGGGACAAACAACCGAATTGATTATTTCAGAGTATGGTGAAGGTTCATCGGGTAATTCTAAATATATTGAGTTATACAACGGAACTGGAAGCACTATTGATTTAGCAAACTACAGGATAAGAACAGGAGTTAATGGTGCTGCATTGACAGCTTCACTTACATTTTCTTCAACAAATATCATAACTGGAAATACTTATGTAATAGCTAACAATACAACTGATGTGCCAGGTGCAAATATAACATGGGCAAGCGCTACTTGGAATGGAGATGATGCTATTGCACTAGAAAAAAATATTTCTGGAACATGGACATTAATCGATGTAATTGGAACTATAGGTAGTGATCCTGGAACAGGCTGGGCTGTTGCAGGTACAGCAAATGCGACTGTCGACAGAAGACTTACAAGGAAACCAACTGTTTGTTCACCTAACACAAATTGGGCGTCTTCTGCTGGAACAAACGCAACTAATTCAGAATGGATAGTAAGTGCTGCTTATTCAACGGGTTCAGCAAATGCAGGTCATACTGAAACTTGTACACCAACTTGCACCGATCCAGGATTAGCATTTAGCGTAAGCTCAATTACTAAAAATGATACGGACGCTAATTTTACAGAAACGGCAACATCTAGTAGTGCTGGCGCAATAACTTACAGCAGTAGTGATACTGGCGTAGCTACCGTAAATTCAACTACAGGTCAAGTAACTATTGTTGGCCCAGGAACAGCAACTATTACAGCTTCTCAAGTTGCCAATAGTACGTATTGTACTGATACAGCAACTTATACGTTAACGGTTAACAATACTTCACCATTTATTACTCCGGCATCGACTGCTATAATTGCCATGACTACCACTTATGGAACAGCTTCGGCTAACCAATGTATTACGTTTACCGCAGGTAATCTTACGGGCAGTTTAGTAACTGTAACTGCGCCTTCAGGTTTTGAAGTAGCTACAAGTTCTGGCGGAACGTATGCCGCATCACAAACTTATACAGTAGCAAGTGATGGAAGTGCAAGCGGAACAGTTTGCGTTCGATTAGCTAACAATACTGCTGCTGGAACCCATAATGGAAATATTACCTTTAGTGATGGCACAACCTCTGCAACAAAAACAATACCTAACAGCACCGTTAGTCCAAAAGCGTTGACCATAACAGGTTTATCAGCAACCACCAAAGAATATGATGGCAATACCTCAGTAGTAATAACTGGAACAGCAGCTTACAGCGGTTTGGTATTAGGAGAAACTTTTGCCGTGACTGGTTCGGTAACTTGGGCTTTCAGTTCAAAAAATGTTGGCGCTACGGTAGTAAGAACTGGCAACTATAATGCACCTTCAACAAATTATACGGTAACACAACCAACTTTAACAGCAAACATTACTCCAAAAGCATTAACCGTTTCTGGCGCAACAGCACAAAATAAACCTTATGATGGTACTACAACGGCAACTATTACTGGAGCAACTTTGGTTGGAGTAATTTCTCCAGATGCGGTTACTGTTTCGGGTGGAGGAACATTTGCTTCTCCTAACGTTGGTACAGGAATTAGTGTCACCGCTAACTTAACCATAGCTGGAGCTGATAGCGGGAATTATACCGTAACACAACCAACAGGATTGACGGCTAATATCACTCCTGCTTCACCTGTTTTTACTACATCAACAATTAATTTAACTGTTGGCGGAACGTATACTTTGCCTGGAGCAAACATTACTTCAACTTCTGCCGGAGCAATGAGTTACAGCATTTCTGGTGGTGGATTTGCCACTTTAGCCGGTTCTACGATAACAGCTGTTTCAAATGGCACAGAAACACTAACAGTCAATCAAGCTGCTAACGGAAATTATACCGCAGGAAGCACAACAGTTACAGTGAATATAACAACTTGTAGTCCACCACTATGGGAAGAGAATTTTGATTATGGAGGTTGCGATATTGAAGACATTTCAACAAGCACAGCATTCATGACTAATTGGGCATTTCAAAGTAATGGAGCTGATCCTTTTAAATACAATACAGTTGGTCTTTCGTATTCAGGTTATGCAAGTTCTGGAAGTGGTGGAAGTGGGCAATTTCAAGGAGGTGCAGATGATGATTTTAGAAGAGAAGTTTCTGGAGTTAGCGGTATTTCTTCAGGAAATCTATATGCTTCTTTTATGTTGAATATTACTGGAGCTGGAACAGCTGACTACTTTTTGTCATTCATGGACAATAATACTATTCCAGCATACTATGGTTTAGTTCAAATGCGATCTTCCGGAGTTGGATATCAACTTGGTATTAGAAAATCTCCAACTGGAACAATAACATGGAACACACCGGTTTTATCTTTTAATACTACTTATTTAATCGTCATTAAAAACGAGTTTGTTTCAGGAAGTACAAATGATGTTTTTAAAATGTGGATAATTCCAAGCGGAGTACCAGCAAGTGAAGCATTAGCTGGAGCGCCAACAATAACAGCAGTTACGACAGATACAGATCCAAATACTTCAATACGGTATTTTGCTATTCGTGAAACAGGAAAAGAAGTTGGATTTGTTGACGGCATCCGTGTAGCTACTTCATGGGAAAGTCTATTTTGTGGTACTACTCCAACAGCAACTACATATACTTGGACTGGAGCGAATTCTTCATCATGGGCAAATGCTGGAAACTGGTCACCAAGTGGTGTTCCATCTAGCGTAGACAATATCGTAATTAGTTCTACAGGAACAAACATGTTAAACATTACTGATTGTCGCACCGTAAAAGATTTTACGCTTAGTGGAACTGGTGCTTTTACTGCAAGTGCAACAGGTGTATTTACAATTAATGGCAATGTTAGTTATAGTAGTTCAGTATCATCTACCTTAGATTGCGATAGTCAAGTATTTATAAAAAGCGCTGCATCGCAATTAATTCCACCTTTAACCTATGGTAATTTAGATGTTTTAGGAGGTAATAGGGTTTTCTCTCCTACAGGAGTTATAAAAATTTGTGGCGGCTTTAATGTTGTACCAGATCCAAGTACAAGTATTTATACAGTCACTAATAGTACTGTGGAATATATTTCGCCAGATACTGGATGGGCAATGTCTCCTTTTACATACAACAACCTTACTTTTAGTGGCGTAGGAAGTTTTTCCCTTGGTGGTGGTTGGAGTACTTTTACAGGAACAAAAACCATCAATGTTTTAGGTGACTTTAAACAAACGGCAGGTTCATTTATTTTAACATTACCAACAGGTTATACTTATTCTAATTCGGCTCAATTGAATATTGAAGGGAACATGGAAATATCAGGAGGAACTTTCAATATGAAACAAAATAGTGGAGTTCTAATTCCTACAGTCAATCTTAAAGGTGATTTAAGTGTCTCAGGACAATTAATTGGAAGTCTCTCAGGAGGTATATTTAATTTTACAGGAACAGGCGATGGTTTAACAGATGCAACTACCCAAACAATTGATGTTGCCAATGCAGCTACTGCTTCTAATATTGCGTTTAATGTAAATTCAGGATCATATACAAAACTAATTAATCAAGATTTTGCATTAGGCACAAATTCAACTTTTACTGTTAAAACTGGTGGAACATTTGATTTTGGGTTTAACGGAACCAATGGTTCCGGAAATACATCATTGAATATTACCAATAACGGAAGTAGTACAACATTTACCTCACAATCTGGCTCAACCTTAAAAATCACTTCCCCAGATGGTATTACAACCACTGCAAGTTTAGGAAATGTACAAACACCTATTGCAGGAAGAACTTATAATCCAGGTGCGACCTACCACTATATTGGTAAAGCCAATGCTACACAAGTTACCGCAGAAGAAGCCGATCAAATTACAGGAAACGGACTTCCAGACAGCGGTATTACTGGAAAAGTAATCGTAGAATTAGACACTGATGAATTAACCTTTCACGCATCAAGTAATAATAGAAGTTTTGACGCGACTGGAACTTTAGAAATTAGAAAAGGAATTGTTATAGATAACAGCACTTATAGTTTCAATACCAACGCAAGTCAATATGGTAATCTTACTATGAGTGGCGGTCGTTATAGAATATCAAAAGGCAGTGCGAGTGTACAACCTCCTTTTTCAGGAACATATAACTTAACAGGAGGTGTTGTAGAATTTGCAAATACAATATTTACTGCTGGTCAATCGATACGGTCTAAATCCTATCAAAATATTGAGGTTACAGGAACTTATGTTAATAATTCTAATGGCGATACTACATATAACCCAATCGTTTTAAATAATAACGGAACATTTACTATTACTGGAACAGGAAAATTTACAAGTTCTAATGGCTATGTCCCAGTTATTGGAAGTACGAACAACACGAAACTTACTGTAGAAACAGGAGGTCGTTTTGTTACCGCTGTAGTTCCAGGATTTTATGGAAGTGCTTCTGCACAACCTTATCAAAGTGTTCAAAACTCAATAGAAAATATTGTATTAGAACCAGGAAGTATTGTTGAATATGCTAGAAAGCAAGGAGAAATTCCATTTGGTGCTTCTTTGGGTGACCAAACCATTACTCATACTAACTTTGGCACTACTTTAAACCCATACAGTTATCAAAACCTACACATTTCTGGAAGTGGAAATAAAACACTTCAGGACAGTACTGCTACGCGTGTAAATGAAAATTTAGAGGTTTTAGATCTAGCTGGTAATAGCGCAATACTAAAAATAGGAGTAGGAGAAGTTATCACAGTACAAAAAGCAGTAAAAGTTCCAACTACAGCCACTGCAAAAATGGTAATTGAAAACAACGGTCAATTAATTCAAATTGAGGATACCGATCCTGCCAATCTCAATTCTGGAGAAAACTTTTTCATGGAACGAAAAGCAACTGTTACTACAAACGATTATGTATATTGGTCATCGCCAACAGATAATTTTAATGTAAATCTAATTCCAAATAGCGGTTTACGCTATGAATGGAATCCAATTAAATTAAATAGTAACGGAACACAAGGTAATTGGATTGTTCCACCTTCAGTAGCTCCATCAGGACAACCTTTAATGTCAAAAGGAAAAGGTTATATTGTTAGAGTTCCTACTTCAATGGATACTATTGCAACTAATTTCAAAGGAACACCTCGTAATGGAACTGTGGATGTTGATATTTTTAGAGGAAGTAGAACTACAGATGGAACTAATGTAACTAAATTTGACGACAATTGGAATTTAGTTGGAAATCCATATCCTTCGGCTATTAGTGCTTTAGAGTTTTTACAGACTAATGGTGCTAATCTTGTTGATACTGATCCATCAACTCCTACGCCTACAATTCCTGCTACAACTATTGTTGGTTCCGTTTGGATTTGGAAACACGGTATAAATTTATCAAGTGGAAATCAAGATCCTTATTATTACAACTTCGCTAACAACTATAGTTCAACCGATTATATAAAATTTAACGGAACAGGATCAACCGATCCCGATTTTGATGGTTTTATTGGAGCTGGACAAGGATTTATGATTAGTATGAAAGATAATGCCTTTGGAGAAACTCCATATGACATTACACCAACGCCAACCGATACAATTCACTTAGCTCATAAAAACACCATTCGTTTTACTAACAGCATGAGAGTTAAAGACAACGAAAGCGCTTATGATAACACTCAATTCTTTAGAACAGCAAATACAGAGAATAGTGTTGCTGCTAGTGATGAAAAACACCGCATTTGGTTAGACATTATCAAAACTTCAAATGGTCAAACTGATACTGCTTTGATTGGTTATGTTAGTAATGCAACTATGGGTGAAGACAATTTATATGACACGTTCTTTATGCCAAGAAATGAAGTAAGTTTGTATTCGTTAATCAATACAAAATCCTATATCATTCAAGGTCGTTCGCTACCGTTTGATACTACTGATTTAGTTCCGCTGGGAATGAAAATTATTTCGGCAGGAAATCATACGATTGCTATTCGACAAGTAGATGGAATTTTTGAAGGAAATCAAAACATCTATTTGGAAGATAAATTATTGAATATCATTCACGATTTAAAACAAAGTCCGTATCATTTTACTGCACCAGTTGGTATCAACAATACTCGTTTTGTATTACGATATACTACAAACGCACTTGGCAATGCTGATTTTGATTATGATAATCAAGTAATTGTTTTTTCTAAAAACAATACGGTAACGATTAATTCTAGTATTCAAAATATTGACGAAGTTCAAGTGTATGACGTTTTAGGAAGACAATTGTATCAAAAAGCATCGGTTGAAAATCAAGAACATTCGTTTGCAAAAGATATTGCTCAACAAACCGTTATTGTAAAAGTAAAACTCCAAAACGGAATTTGGGTTACCAAAAAGGTTTTGGTTAAATAATCAAAAAGGTCTTGAAAATTTTCAAGACCTTTTTTTATAAGTATTTATTTGTGTTAGATATTGCTTTCTCGTTTTTATAATCAATCCATTTTTGCCCTTTCCATTTTCGCATTAGGTTATCAAAATTACGCATGATAAAAACGTTGTAAGCTGCTTTGGAAAGATTACCAATTTGTCTAGGAAAAGCGCGCAAACTCATCGAAAATCCAGGTGTAACATATTTCATATAATGCCAATAACCTTCGGGCATGTAAAGCATTTCACCATGATTTAGTTCGGTTACTAGTCCTTTTGCTTTTTGTAATGCTGGCCATTTTTGAAAATCGGGATTATCAAAATCGATATCTTCTCTGGATATTAAAGCATGCGGAACTTTGTATAAATAAGGTGTTTCAGTTGGCGCAAATAAAACACATCGCTTTTTTCCATGAAAATGGAAGTGTAAAATATTGGAATAATCAATATCATAATGCATGAAAACCTTGGAATTTTCGCCACCAAAAAATAACATTGGCAATTGTTTGACTAATCGTAATCCAATATTTGGCCATTTGAAATCATCTTTCAAAACGGGAACTTCACTCATTAAATTATACAAAAAAATACGATAATTAGTCGGTTTCGACTGAAGCAAATCTACATAATCGCTCATTTTCATTTTGGCGTGAGCTTCATTAAAACCATCTTTATGAGAAACTGGTCTATCATCATATAGCGGAACGATTTTATCTCCAGCTACTTGTTTAATATATTCCAAATTCCATTTTTCAAAAGCGGGCCAATCTTGAGTTAATTGTTCTACAACAACTGGTTTTTGTTTTTTTACATAATTAGTATAAAATTCATCTTTTGAGATGGTTTTTACACGTTCAATTTCTGTGAGTGCTAATGACATAGACTGAGTTTATATAATAAAAAAAGCTCTTAGCAAAAAATGCTAAGAGCAAAGTTATAAAAAGGTTTATAAATTGTAAAAGTTTAAGGAAATGTTAACTTATTTTCCTTTATTTGAAGCTTCTAAATTTCTTTCGATTTTGTGTTCTGGTCGTGTCCATTTTGGTTTTTCACCCAACGATTGAAATTGAGAGTCTTCGGCTTCCACAGTTTTAGGTTGCATTACTTTGATGAACGGTTTTTGTGGAATTAATCCAAGAAGTTCAAACATTTTCATGTCTTCGTTTACATCAGGATTTGGTGTAGTCAACAATTTATCTCCTGCAAAAATCGAATTTGCTCCTGCAAAGAAACACATCGCTTGACCTTCGCGCGACATTTCGGTTCTTCCTGCCGAAAGACGAACTTGGGTTTCTGGCATAACAATTCGGGTAGTTGCTACCATACGAATCATTTCCCAAATTTCAACTGGTTTTTCGTTTTCCATTGGTGTTCCTTCAACAGCAACTAAAGCATTAATCGGCACCGATTCAGGTTGCGGATTTAAAGTAGCCAAAGCAACAAGCATTCCTGCTCTGTCTTCGATACTTTCTCCCATTCCAATAATTCCACCGCTACACACGGTCACGTTAGTTTTTCTAACGTTTTCTATGGTTTGCAATCTATCGTCAAAAGCACGAGTTGAAATTACTTCTTTATAATAATCTTCTGAAGTGTCAAGATTGTGATTATAAGCATATAATCCGGCTTCAGCTAATCGTTGCGCTTGATTTTCGGTTAACATTCCTAGCGTGCAACAAACTTCCATATCGAGTTTGTTAATCGTACGAACCATTTCTAGAACTTGGTCAAATTCTTCGCCGTCTTTTACATTTCGCCACGCTGCGCCCATGCAAACACGTGATGAACCTGATGATTTTGCTCGCAACGCTTGTGCTTTTACTTGTTGAACTGACATTAAATCATTTCCTTCAATATCAGTATGATATCTTGCTGCTTGCGGACAGTAGCCACAATCTTCGGGACAACCACCAGTTTTTATCGATAAAAGTGTTGAAACCTGAACCACATTTGGGTCATGATGCTGCCTGTGAATTGTTGCTGCTTCGTATAATAAATCCATTAATGGCTTATTATAAATGGCAATAATTTCTTCTTTTGTCCAATTATGTTTAGTGATGCTCATATTTGCTTTGTATAAGGCATCAAAAATAGGGAATTGTTCTAAAGTATCAAAGTAAGTCGCTTATTTAACAGTTAATCATTTAATAGCGTTTTGTTTCTCCAAAACTGCATACTTATAAAAACAACAATCATTGATGAAGCTAATCCTTCAAAAAGAAGTCCAAAACAATACTCGTTGACGCTTGCGCCACCAAAAATGAATTGCTCCGATAATCGATTGATATACTGTGTTCCTCCTTTATTATAGATGTAAAACAACAATCCAGCAATACTGATAACAACACCAAATATAGCTGTAAAACCAGCCGACAATAAGTTTGAAAGATATCCATTTTGTCCTTCCATCAGGTTTTGTTTTATCGTTCGGTTAACCCAATAAAAGACAAAAAGTAGGTTTAAAATTCGCAGGTAATAATTGTCAGAAAGATTTAAAAGTTCCATCAAAAGAAAAAATAAAGCAATACTAACCGACATTAGAAACCCATTGATAAGTTCTCTTGGAAGTTTCATAATAGTAAATTTTAGAGTTAAAACTCGGTTAAATTCCTATCAAAGTTAGAACAAAATATACTGAAAATCAATATTTTAACATTTTTTTAGTTCCTAAAACTTTCTATAAAAAGAAGTGAAGTTACTTTATCATTTGCAATTTGGGCTTTAAGCGCGTCTAAAGAGTCAAACTTTTGCTCGGAGCGAATTCTCTTTAAAAATGAAATATTTATAGACTTTCCATAAACATCTTGATCAAAATCAAAGATATTCACTTCCAACTTTTGTTTTTGATTGGTATTTTCTACCGTTGGATTTGTGCCAATGTTCATCATTCCAAAATAGGATTGATTATCAATTTTACATTCCACTACATAAACACCGCTATTAGGAATAAGTTTATAGTCTTCGTTAATACTGATGTTTGCTGTTGGAAAACCAATCGTTCTTCCGAGTTGCTTTCCTTGAACAACCATTCCAGTTATAGCATAATTATATCCCAAAAATGAATTGGCTAACTCAATATTACCATCGGTTAAAGCATTTCTAATTTTGGTAGAACTAACAGCAACTTCATTTAATTCTTCTGCCGAAATTTGTTCTACTTCAAAGTTATATTGGTTTCCAAACGCAATTAAATCATTAATATCGGCGGTTCTATTTTTTCCAAAACGATGATCATATCCAATTACAATTTTTTGAATATTGAAAATATCGACTAATACTTTTTTTACAAATTCTTCTGCCGAAAGTGATGCAAATTCTTTGTCGAATGGATGAATAACTAAATTATCAATACCTGCTTTTTCAATCAAATTACTTTTTTCATCAATCGTATTTAGCTGCTTCATTTCGGTTGCTGTTTGTAAAACCGTCCTCGGATGAGGAAAAAAAGTAAGCACTAATGATTCATAATCACTATTGTTTGTGTTTTGAATTATCTTTTCCAAGATTTTTTTGTGTCCAACATGTACTCCGTCAAATGTACCGATGGTTACTATGGTTTTTTTCTTGGCAGTAAAAGAATGTATAGAGGAATAGGTTTTCAATAGTTGTTTTTTATTTTTTACAAAAGTAAATTTTATTTTAAAAAAAAAGGATTGAAAATAAATTCAATCCTCTTTTTAAATTATGATAAGTGATTATTCTTTAATAAAACGTAATGTTTTACTTTGAGCACCATTAGAAACTGTGATTAAATAAACACCATTGCTAAAATTAGTTGTATCAATTGATAAATCATCTTGATTTGTAATATTTTTTTGCGCCACAACTTGTCCTAGATAATTGTAAACCGCAACATTTTTAATCATTTCAACCCCTGATGGAACGGCAATATTTAGAATGCTTTTTGTTGGATTAGGGAAAACATAAACATCGTTTAATGTTTCAAACGTTTCATTACTTAAAAAGTTAACTGAAAACGCTTTACTTTCTGAACTACCAAAAGAAGCACCAGAAGCTACTATTGTTACACCATCTGTAGATTTTATATCATAATAACCTTGTCCATAACCACAGCAAATACCGTCACCTGCTGTATCGTTTATTGTAAATGTGTAACAATCATTACTTGGTAATGTCCAGTTTTGCGTAATTAAAGTTGGTAACACAGCAGAAGTAGAATTAGAATATGGTATACTAGAATATAAAGTTGTTCCTGCTTGATTTTTTAATGTCCAAGTAGTTTCCGCGCCATAAAAATCTCTTTGTAATCTAAACACATAATTATTAAATGAATAATTAGTAGGCAATGTAGGAATTGTATAAGTTGTGGAAACACTATTGTTTGTAGCTCTTTGATCTGTTACTCCATTAGCGGTAGTGATTGCAGCATTTAAAGTTCCACTTGTAGCATTAGTAATTGGCATATCAAAAGTAGCAAATTTATCTTGAGCTAAATTTCCTGACCAATTGTAATTATAACTAGTTCCTCCATTGATGTTATAAGCTATTACTGCAGATGTCAATGCTGAAGTTCCTCTATTATAAATAGTAACTTTTACTGTTGGCCCTGAACCCGTAGGACAGCTTGTTTCTCCAGCAGTAGTACAAACTCTTTCCAACTTCAATTCAGCATCGTTAACAAATAATGGAATTGGTTGATCTTTAGTTGATGTTTTTAAACTAGCTCTTCTTTGCATAGAATTCATAACGGATGTTATTCTAGCTTTTTGTTCTATAGTAAATATGTTCATACAAGCATCATCTGTATAATCCATGTAATTTTGAATCATATCATTCCCTCCTGTTGGGCATGAATTAATTGGAGAACAACCTCCGTTAGGACTAGCAACTGCTGGAGTATCGGCGCAAAAATCACCCGAAGTATTATTTTCACCTGCACATCCACCTTGAAAAGTATGATATAATCCTAAAAAGTGTCCCACTTCGTGAGTCATGGTTCTTCCTTTATCGAATGGAGGTGAAAAGTTACCAGTAGCTAAACTAGAACTACCAAAAAAACCATATCCCGCTACAACTCCATCTGTATTTGCTAAAGAAGTATTATTACTTGGAAATTGTGCATAACCCAATAAATCAGAACCATCCCAATTCACACTCCACATATTCATATATAGAGTTGGATTCCATATTGTCTGAGGTTTAACTTCAGCATCTATTAAATCCTGAATTTCTGCAAATGATCCTGCATTATAATTATCTCTACAAAGATTCACTCTATTAATACCGTTTGTAGGGTTTCCATTTGGATCAACTTTTGCCAAAACAAACTCAATTTGAACATCGGCTCCAACAGCATTTGTATTAAATCCTGGAGTTCCTGCCATTCTTCTGTAATCTTGAGTCATTACAGTTATTTGAGATTGAACTTGCTCATCAGTAATATTTTCATTGGTTCCATAAGCATCACCATTGTGAATAACATGAACCACAACTGGAATATAAATTATCCCACCACTTTGCGAGGCATTTGCCGGCGTGTTTTTGTATTGTTCAACATAAGGAGCAATGTATGCCTCAAATTGCTCTTTTGACATTCTTTTTGGATCTTTAGAATATAATAATTCTTCATACTCATCTGTAGCACATCTAATCATTCCAGATGGAGTAAAGTTTTCTGGCTTAATCCCTTCTAAACGTTTAGTTTTTTGCTTTACTTCCTGAGTATATCCAACAGAAAGAAAAGACAAAGCGATTAAACTTAATAAAGTAGTTTTTTTCATTTTTTTTAATTGTAAAGGTATAGTATGGTTAACTTTAGCTTGTAAAAGTATAAAAAAAAGTGTTATATAAAAGAAAAATTAAACTTAGTATAAACTTTATTTTATATCACTACAAGGACTATTTCCTGTGTAAAAAAAACAGGCTTTCTTTTAACTATTATTTTATACAAAAAACACTATTTTTGAAGACTTTAAAAAAATTAAAAAATGAGAAAAATTACTTTATTATTTATTTTTCTTGCTGGATTTATTGCTAATGCGCAAAGAACATGCGGAATGGTTGAAAAAATGCAACAAATTATGTCCGATCCAGTAAAGAGACAAAAATTTCTTGATCGTCAGCAAAAATTCGAACAAGAACTATACAAGTTACAAAATGTACAGCACAGAAATACAGGAGAATTATCAAGCACAAACACAACTATTAGAATTCCTGTAGCAGTACATTTTCCTAGCGTTTCTACTGGGGCAAACGCAACGCTAAAAAACTGTTTAAGAAACTTAGCTCAGTCGCAAATAAACAGATTGAATGCTGACTATAATGCAACGAATACCGATATTTCAAACTGGGCAACAGCATCTGCTTTTTACCCAATGGTTTCTAGCGTAGGTTCAATGAATGTGGAATTTATTCTTGCTACAGAAAATCACCCTACAGGAACTGGATTAGCCAATGGAACAGTTGCTGTAACCTTTGGAACAGATTATTTAAGTGGCGCAGATTATGACACAACTTGGGCTGGATATATAAATATTGCTGTAAGATATGCTGATGGTAGTTTAGGATACTCTTATATGCCAGGTGATCCTAGTTGGGGTGATGCAGTAATTATTGATAGCGAAGCTTTTGGCTCAGGAGCAGGTTGTACAGGTTATGTTCCTGGCGCACCATATAATTTAGGAAGAACATTAACACATGAATTAGGTCACTTTTTTAATCTTGACCATACTTTTGCAGGATGTGGAGAAACAAATTGCGCACAATATAACGCCTTCAATCCAAATGGCGATGGTATTTGTGACACTCCAGCTGTAAGCACTCCAGCATATAGTTGCCCTACTGCCGGAAGTAAAAACGGATGTGTTTCAGGGCAAAAAGCACTAACTATGAATTATATGGATTATGTAAACGATGCTTGTATGTACATGTTTACACCAGGACAAATACAAAGGATGACAGCACAATATAATGCTATCTCAGATTTATTAAAAACAAATGTTCTTTCAAACAATACTTTTATTAAAAATAACTTCAATATTTATCCAAATCCTAGCAACGGAACTTTTATTATTAAGTTCAAAGATTTATCAAATGATTATTCTGTTGAAGTTTTTGATATTTCGGGAAGAATTGTTTTTGAAGATTATTACACTCAATCTTCGAACCTAGAGCAAACAATTTCAATTGACAAACCAAGTTCAGGAGTTTATTTTGTAAACGTGAAAAGCGGAAGTATCATTACAACTGAAAAAATTATCATTAAATAATTTTCTTCTTTTAAAAACAAAAGCTCCGAAAATTTCGGAGCTTTTTTATTTCCCATTATATTCATTCATAGTGTTACTTAATCCCGCTAAGGCAAATGACCGAATTACCTTTGACGCTACTTCTAATCGTTCTATTAGCATAGAATTTTCCTCTGATGTCCATTCGCCAAGAACATAATCTACTTGTTGTCCTTTTTTGAATTGATCACTAATCCCAAAACGAAATCGTGGATATTCAACTGTGTTTAAAACAGCCTGAATACTTTTTAAACCATTATGACCTCCATCGCTTCCTTTTGCCTTAATTCGAATGGTTCCAAAAGACAAATTCAAATCATCTGTTATTACTAAAATATTTTCTTTTTCAATATTCTCCTTTTCCATCCAATATTTTACTGCTTTTCCGCTCAAGTTCATATAGGTACTTGGTTTTAGCAAAAACAATTTTCTTCCTTTGATGTTGTATTCGGCTACATCGCCTAACTTTTGTGTTTGAAAAGTTATACTTTCATCTTTGGCTAAATAATCCAATACTTTAAAACCAATATTGTGTCTTGTATTCTCATATTCTTGCCCAATGTTGCCTAATCCAACAATTAAAAACTTCTTCATTGTGTTCGTTTCTTGACTATTTTTTTTCCGAAAAATGTATTCCAAAAATTCATTTGGCAAAAATAATCCAAAATAATTGTAAAATAAAAAAAGCACCAGTTATAAACTGATGCTTTCTTTTGTATAAGGTTTTGAAAATTATTTTTTCTTTCCTTTTGCTGGAGCTTTTGCTGCTTTTGCTGCTTCTTGAGCTGCTTTCATCGCCGCACGTGAAATCTTCACTTGACAAACTACAGTATTATCTGGGTGCATTAATTTAAAATTGTTTACTTCTAATTTAGTAACATACAATTTATTACCCATTTGTAATTCTGAAATGTTTGCTTCAACAAAATCAGGAAGGTTTTTAGGTAAAGCTTTTACTTTTAATCTACGTTGGTTTAAACGTAAATCACCACCTAATAATACACCTGGAGATGTACCCGTGATTTTAACTGGAACTTCCATAATGATTTCTTTTTTCTCATCCAATTGGAAGAAATCAATATGAAGAATTTTGTCCGAAATTGGATCAAACTGAATGTCTTGTAAAATAGCATCAGTTGTTTTCCCATTCAAATCCACTACAACAGTGTGTGCATTTGGAGTGTAAACCAAGCTTTTGAATGCTTTTTCTTCTGCTGCAAAATGTACTGGTTGTTTTCCTCCGTAAATAACACACGGAACCATTCCAGCATCACGTAAGGCTTTAGTAGCTTTTTTGCCTACGCTTTCTCTTTCTTGTCCTTTAATCGTAATCGATTTCATTTAAAAATATTTATAGTTAATAATAAATTACATTAAAAATTTTCCACTAATGGAATTGTTGTGCTGAACCATGTTCATTACTTCTGCAAAAAGCGGCGCACAACTTACCACTCTTATTTTATTTGATTCTTTCTTCAACGGAATAGAATCGGTAACAATTAATTCGGTCAACTTTGAATTTTCTATTTTTTCATAAGCATCGCCCGAAAGAATTGCGTGAGTACAAATCGCTCTAACGCTAATTGCACCTTTTTCGATCATTAAATCGGCTGCTTTTGCCAAAGTTCCTCCAGTATCAACCATATCGTCAACCAAAATAACATTTCTTCCTTTTACTTCACCAATCAATTCCATGGTGTCGATGATATTGGCTGCTTTTCGTTGTTTGTAACAAATTACAACATCTGATTCTAAAAACTTAGAATAAGCATAAGCTCTTTTTGATCCACCCATATCTGGAGATGCAATCGTCAAATTATCCAACTGCAAACTTTTTACATAAGGCAAAAAGATAGTAGAAGCAAACAAGTGATCAACTGGTTTTTCAAAAAATCCCTGAATTTGATCAGCATGTAAATCCATCGTCATAATTCGAGTTGCTCCAGCTGTTTCTAATAATTTAGCCACCAGCTTTGCTCCTATTGGAACTCTTGGTTTGTCTTTTCTATCTTGTCTTGCATAGCCAAAATAAGGAATAACTGGAGTTATATGTCTAGCTGACGCTCTTTTTGCAGCATCTATCATCAACAATAATTCCATTAAATTGTCTGCACTTGGGAAAGTGGAACAAACAATAAAAACTCGAATTCCTCTTATTGACTCTTCAAAAGAAGGCTGAATTTCACCATCACTAAATTTTGAGAACGTAACTTTACCCAACGGAATTCCATAGTGTTTAGCTATTTGTTCTGCTAGATGGACGCTTTGTGAACATGCAAATATTTTTGCTTCGGGTTCTAAATGCGACATTATAATTTGTTGTTTTGTAGTTAGTTAGTTGTGTATTGCTTTAACGCGGTGCAAATTTAGGAATTAAATTCAACTCTGAAAGCATATTTTTAAGTATTTTTTTGATTCTATGAAGAAATTTTATTTACATTTGCACCCACAAAACACAAATACCGTATTGCCCGGATGGCGGAATTGGTAGACGCGCACGACTCAAACTCGTGTTCTTAGGAGTGTGGGTTCGATTCCCACTCCGGGTACTTTAAAAAAACCTAAAACATTAAAAAACAATGTTTTAGGTTTTTTTTATTGTTTTTTTATTGTTTTTTAATCCATTAGATGTTTACAAAAAAAGGAGAGCAAATTGCTCTCCTTTTTTTGTAAATAAAATGTAACTTACTTCACAATCAAGAATTCACTTCTTCTGTTTTGAGCGTGTTGTTCTTCTGTGCAGTTGTCTCCACAGTCTACTTTTAGCTCTAATTCTCCCATTCCTTTGCCTGAGATTCTACTAGCATCTATTCCTTTTGAAATAATATACTGTACCGTAGATTTTGCTCTTCTATCAGATAGGCTTAAGTTATATTTGTCACTTCCTCTGTTATCGGTATGTGATTTTGCCAAGATAACTAACTTATCATTGTTTTTCATCACTTGAACTAGTTTGTCTAACTCAAATGCACCTTCTTGGGTAATGTTACTCTTATCGTACTCGAAGTAGATTGGTTTCAACACTATCTCGGTTGGGGTTACAATTACATCGATTGGTTGTAATGCGGCTTCCACTTTGGTAGTTGGTCCTTTGCCTTTGGCTACTGCAAAAGTGTTGCTCTCAAATCCGTCTTTGGCTGCTTGAACTACATACGGCTTGTCACATTCTACTCTGTATTTTACTTCTCCATTCGCATTGGACGTTTCAGTAGCGATTACGTTTCTCTTGTCGTCTAAAATCGATACTCTTGCGCCGCTTAGTATTGCGCCTGTTTTAGCATTGGTTACTACTGTAACAATGTCAACACCACATACTGGTATTGCTCCAAAGATGTCGTCGTTTCCATTTCTATTACTAGCTAAGAATCCTACGTTCTTTTTGCTGTTGAATGAAAATGAAAAATCGTCTTTCTCTGAGTTGATTGGTTTACCCATATTAGTTGCTTCGCCTGCGTTTAAGTCGATTTCAAAAACATCTAATCCGCCTAATCCTTGTCTTCCATTGGATGAAAAGTATAGGGTTTTGTTGTCATCGGCTATAAATGGAAAACTTTCATTGCCTTCGGTGTTTAC
Source organism: Flavobacterium solisilvae (assembly GCF_012911605.1). Classification (GTDB taxonomy): domain Bacteria; phylum Bacteroidota; class Bacteroidia; order Flavobacteriales; family Flavobacteriaceae; genus Flavobacterium; species Flavobacterium solisilvae. The sequence continues at coordinate 25,274 of NZ_JAAMPT010000203.1, forward strand.
TTTTCTTCCTAAGTTTTCTGGTGTTCCAAAGCTTCCGTCTTGGTTTACCGCTACTTTCCAAATATCAACACCTCCAATGCTGTTTGGCATATTAGACGAAAAATACAAGGTCTTTCCATCTCTGCTTAAACTTGGGTTGGCACATGAATATTCTTTTGAATTAAATGGTAATAGTGTGATATTTCCCCAAGTATCGCCTGTTTTAGTTGCTCTATAAATGCTGTTTCTTCCTAGTTTTAGATTGTTTTCTTTGTCTTTTTGAAAAGTGCTTTCTCTAAAACTATCACTTGAAAAATAAGCTGTATTGCCATCGGCACTGATGGTTACTGGTCCATCATGCCATTTTGAATTTAATCCGCTTACTGGCGTTGCATTGCTGATGGTTCCATCTTCATTATAATCGGCTTTATAGATATCTAAAAATGGTTCTTCTGTCCAACCATAGGTCTTTCTGGCTCCATTTCTTGCGCTGGTAAAATAAAGCGTGTTATCATACAAAACAGGTCCAAAATCCGACTTGTCGCTGCTTACTTCTGTAGTATTTACATTGTATTGCTTTGCTTTGTCTAATAATCTTGGAACATAGTTTGGATTTTCCTTAAAGGCTTTGGCTCTGGAATCGTTTGGCACTAAGCTTGCAAATTTTTGCATTTGCTTGTTGGATTCTTCGTATTTCCCATTGGCTTTTAGCATTTGGGCATAACGATAGTAGGTTTCTGAATCTTGGTTGGTTTCTACGGCTTTGGCATACCATTTAGCGGCTTCGGCTGTATTGAAAACATTGAAATAAGAATCGGCTAACTGTTTATAAACATAGCCATCTGATTTTCCTTTTTCTACCAATTTTAGATATTCTTTTGCCGCATCTACATATTCGTATCTGCCAAATAGTTTGTCGGCTACTTTGGTTTCTTTGTTTTGGGCTGTTACCGTTAGTGTTCCAACCGCAAAACTTAATGCTATATATAAATTTTTCATCTTTATTTAGTAATTTATGGGTTAGAAGAAACGTGGTGATTGCGATACTTTTTTCGATGGACTGATATCAAATAGTAACATAAACTCATGTGATGATGGTGTTACTACATTCAAATCGGATACAATATGATCGTATGCATAGCCTATTCGCAAACTTGGTGTAATGGCAAAGTTGACCATTGCACCAAAGGAATCTTGTAATCGGTAGGTTCCGCCAAGTTCTAACTTGTCATTAAATAAAAAGTTGGCTGATAAATCTACTGATGTTGGAGAATCTACCGATGATTTAATCATCGTATGTGGCTTGAATTTTAAATTCGGATTTAAATCAAACACATATCCTCCTGTTAAAAAATAATGTAGGGTTTCGGTTCCATATTGTCTTCCGTCAAAATCTAGGTATTTTGATTTTAACATATTGGGAACTGAAAAGGCTACGTAGTATTTATTAGTGTAATAAAAAACTCCTGAACCGATGTTTAAAAACGAGTTGTTTGGGTTTCCTGCACTAAATGGATCTTGTGGAACCATATCTGGTAAGGTTTGATAGATACGGTTGAAATCTATTTTATGCATCGTCAAACCAGCTTTCAATCCGAAAGCTAGTTTGTGTTCTCCGCCTAATCCTAAAGTGTAAGAGAAGTCTGCATATAAATTGGTTTCTTCTACTGGTCCAATTTTATCATTGATGGCTGATAGTCCTAATCCAACGTTTCTTCCTACTGGACTATGGATGAAAAATGTTCCTGTTGTTGGCGCATCTTCTATCTCTATCCATTGTTTTCTGTATAACAATCCACCCGAAATACTCTCTTTTGATCCTGCATACGCCGGATTCATTACGCTCATGTTATACATGTATTGCGTATAATGTGGATCTTGTTGTGCACTAACTTCCCAAAGGAAACCTAGTGTTAAAAATGCTATGAAATATAGTTTCTTCATTTTTGTTTTGTTTTACTTTAATATCCAGGTTATTGTGCTCTATTGATATAAATCCAACCTGTAACCGTTTTGGCATTATTGCGGTCGATTACATAGTAATAGGTTCCGTCTGGTAGTTCATCACCTTTGTCTGATTGTCCATACCATTCGTTACTATAATTGTTTTTTGAATAAACTTTCATGCCATAACGGTTGAAGATTTGGAGTTTCTTAACATCAAATCCTGTTAATTCAAAGTTGTCATTATAACCATCGCCATTGGCTGAAATTCCTTTTTGGATATCAAATGAACATAATGCACTCTCTACTTCTACTAGCTCTTCTGTACTACAATCGTTTTGTGTAATTACCAATTTATACGTTCCTGATGCCGTAACTACTACCGATTGACTCGTGCCTATTTGGTTGTTTGAAGCATCAAACCATGCATAACTCGGGTTTACCGAATTGCTCTCAACAGCTGCTAATGTATAATTGTTATCTATACAACCCTGAGTAATAGTAAACTCTGGTAATGGTATTACATTGATCGTTACTGTTGGAGGTATAACAGCACATTGTCCTGCATCTGGTGCAAATGAGTACTCGGTCGTTGCCGTATTGTTCAACGCTGGTGACCATACTCCTGTAACGCCTTCTATCGAAGGTGTTTGCAATGGAGCAAGCTCTTCCCCAAAACAAATAACTATGTCTATTGGATCAAATGTTGGGGTGATTGCAGCATTGATAACCACATTAACAGTTGCTGATGTATTAGAAACTTGACACGCATTAGCATCTGCATTAACAGAATAAACAATACTGTAAGTTCCTGGATCAGACGCACCACCAAGAGAAATAACTCCTGTTGAAGAAATAACTAAACCTGTAGATGGTGTTACTGTAAATTGACCTAGAGTATTAAATCCAGAATCATAAATTGGATCTAAAGTACCTGATGTAGATTCACAAACAGTTAATGGGCTATAATTAAACCCAACCACTGGTGTTACAATTGGATTAATCGTAATATCGAAAGTTGAACTTCCGGCATCTTGACAGCTTGCAAAATCTTGCGAAACTGTGTAAACCACTCTGTGTACACCTGTAGTAGATGTTGCTAAATTAATTTCCCCTGTTGTTGGATTTATATCCAAACCTGTTGAGAATGTTAAATCCTCAGAATAAGTTCCATTTGCTCTGAAAGTAGTAACATTAACTGGACTTGGCATTGGATTAGTTGTAGCATTTTTACATACCGGAGTTACATAGCTAAACTGAGTATCAGAAGGTGCCAACGAACCCGCACCAACAACTACATCAAATGGCGCAGAAGAACATCCAGTTGCTAAATCATGAACTACAATAGTATGATTACCTGGAGCTACACCTGTAAAAGTTGTACTCGATTGTTGTGTACCATTATCTAAACTATATTCATATCCTGAAGGTGGTAAACCTTGGTAACTACCAACATTAGTATAATCCACTGGAGCTGAAGCAGTCCAATCAGCTGGATTCCATATCAAACTAGGCAATGGAGTAGCCGTATTAAGTCTTCTATATACATAACCCGCTGCAGCTGGCGTATATACAGCTCCATCGGTTCTTCCCCATAAATCAATATCAATATCTGTATTAGAAGTTAATTTAATATGGTCATTGTTGGTTACACCTCCACAAGTGGAAACTATGTTAGGAACTACTCCTCCTTGATTGGCACTTGTACCACCAATTTTAATAACAATAACCGAATTATTAGCGAGTGTTCCAGTTAGTGGAAACTCACACAGATTGACACCTGTTGAAGGGTTAGTACCAAAAGTAAATACCTTCAATTTATAATTTGCTAAATTTACAGTTGCTCCAGTTCCGTTATATAATTCTACATAAGTTAACGCACCTGTATTATGATCGGTAACTTCAGAAATAAATAAATCCGACAGCAAAGGCGTTCCTGTTCCTGTTGGCGAAGTTACTACAATCGTTCCCGTATCATTACATGATGCGGCATCTGTAACAGCAACAGTTGGATCTGGAACTGTGTTGATCGTAACATCAAAATTATCTTGATTTATACAGCCATTTGCAGTAGAATATACATAAACCGTTTGACTCGTTTCAACCGTGTAAGGTAACGTTATCAAATCTCCTGTTGCATCTGGTCCAGTATAATAATTTCCAACTGATAGTGTAGGTAAATCATATCCATCACAAGCCACGATATCGCCTGGAGTTACTGCACTTGGTACTGCTTTAATCACGACTGTTGCCGTAGCTGATGCTCCTGGAGGACAAGAACCTGTATCAGGCGGATTATAACTAACCGTATAAGTTCCTGGAGAACTTAAATTTGGTGTAATATCTCCATTATCTGGATTAATGTATAAACCTCCTTGAGGTTGTACAGAAAATGTACCATTAATTGCTCCTGATGTTGTAGCTGGTAAAATAGTGGTATCATTGCTACATGCGGTATTAGTAACATACTGTAATGTAGCATTTTGAATTTCCGTAATTCTAATAAAAGTGAAAGCTGTTCTTGCTGCATCACAGATATCATCTGGAATTGTTGTATTGGTAACTTGATAATAACCTGGTGCACTTGCCATAAGATCAATTACACCTGTTGCAGCATCAATGAAAACCAAACCATCAGGCTGTGCTGTGAAAGATCCTAAAACAGAACCTTCAAGTGCTGTAGCTACTGGATTTGGTTCACCTGCTACTTTACAAAAAGTATTATTATTGTTATAAGTAAAATAAGCATCTGGACAACACTCAGTCGATCCATGATTAGGATTATATGCAGGATTATCTTCTATAGCATTTGTTTGAATTAAAGATATATATCCTGACTGATTAATAAAATTAGTAATCATTAAAACATAATACTGACCTGCTTGAGCATTTACAATATTCAAGGTTTCAGTTGGAAAAATACTATAACTACAACCTGTCGTTTGAGTAACTGGAACACCAATTCCTGGAGGTATAAATGTGCCAGGTGTAGGACTTATTGTACTACACGCTGCAGCTTGTGAAGTAAATGGTCCCCAAGCGGCATAATCAACATCTAGATTTGCAGGTCCAGGTATAATATTTCCAGTAACTGGATCAAATGTAGATTCTTGCGTTGATTGATTTATTAAATAACTCAATGGACCTGTTTGTGTAACCTGAATAATAAAGAATTTAGGGTTTGGTGATGTAATCAAACACCCTATTTGTCCTAAACTAGCTACACCAGTAGTATTTTTATATGTATAATCACAAACTGTACGAGCATTTTCACAAGTAGAAGGTGTTGTAATACAAACTTTAAAACTTCCCGTTTGAGGTTGAGCGGAATTTGAATAAACTCTAATATAGTAAATATTTCCAACCACCATATCATTCACAGTGTACGAAAGTGTATTATTTGCACTTGTACCACTACATCCAACCTGGGTAAGTGTACCACAAGAACCTGAATATACTGCAAAATTCATCGTTGGTCCAACGATATCTAACAACGATACTGTCAAATATGAATTAGTAGCAACAAACTCATACCACACATCATCATCCGGCGTTCCCACACATGGCGCCGTTAGATTGGGTAAACCCGAAGCTGTTGCTCCTGTTACTATACCCGAAACAGTATCAAGACAATCTTGAGCTGAATTTACAGGCACAAATTCTGCATTAATACATTCATCATTTCCAGGTTTTGTAACAAAATTAGCTCCTACAGACCATACACTTCTATCGGTTTCTGAACAAATTGCTCTAACATAATAGGTATAGAATGTACTAGATTGCAATCCTGTAAATTGTATTGTATTTACACTAACTAAATTTAATGGATTTACAGGCAATGTTATTAGTGGCTCACTTGAACCTTGTTCCACTACAATAACTTCCCATTGTGTTGCTGGTGGTGTGTTGGTATCTGTCCAACTTAAATAAGCAGAACTTGATGTAGTACTTAACACTTGTAACGCCGTTGGCTCAAAACAAGTTGGAATATTCTCTACAATAAACTTATCTATATACAATCGGTTACCTGCTGGTGCACCACCTTGTACATGGAAAGCAATGTTAACCGTTCCTGTTATATCTGTAAGCGGAACGATAGCCTCAACATAAGTTGCATTATTATAAGTAGCTAATGGAACTAATGTTGTTGTAAAATCAGCTGGAGTTGTACTAGCAGTTGGTGACAACATTACTCTAAAAGCATTTGGCTCACCTGATGATTGTACTCTATAACGATATCTTAGTCTTTGGTTACCATTCAATCCTGATAATTGAGGAGAAATTAACCAATCGTTATTAGCATTTACACCTGTACCATTTCCTTGAGTAAGGATTGAGGCTACTTGATTTCCTTCGTACGGATTTGTAGCATAGTTCATATCCCATGCATCTTCATCTGCATTAACATTTAAAACAGTCCAACAAGCTTCTGTTAAAGAGTCAGTATTAAATCCTTCTTGGAAAGGAATTGGAATAGCAACACAAAACGTTGTAATATTTTTAATTCCAGCCCAAACACTTGAGTCTGTAGAAGAACAAACTGCTCTAACATAGAAATCATAACATGTGTTTGGATCTAAATTATCAAATGTATAAGGATTGTTTGTCGTTTCTTCCCATCCTGTAGCCGCTGCTGTTGGTGTTGGAGAACCACAAGGTAATTTTAATACTTGCCAAACTGTTGCTACTGAGTTATCAGGATTTGGATGCTGAGTCCATTCGATTTGAACAGAACTTGCAGTTAAATTAGAACTTAAAAGCGTACTAGGTTTTGTACATGTTGGTGCTGTAGCACAAAGAACATTAGCAGTCCAACCTGCATTTTGCACCGTTGCATTACTTACAAATTTAAACGTTAAACATCCACCAGGAGCTGAAGAAGTAAAAGGTCCAGGAAGAGTTGTTCCCCAGAAACCTCCTGCTAATCCACCAGGAACGTTTCCTGCTCCATTTGTACTTGCAAATTGTGGTGCCGAAGTTGAACTACCATCAAAAATATATAAAGCATCATTCAATGGTTCAACATTAAATGAAGTAAATGCAATTGTTACTAATTCTCCCGCTGGAGCACAAACTGTAAATGTTTCATCAGTATTTGCAAGATAATTTCCTGTTGGCCCACCAAAATCTACATAAGTTCCACCACAAACTGGCGGAGCAACTAATGTTGTAAATACTGTTGGATCAGATGACCAAGGACTTACACCAGAATCACACACAGCTCTAACATATACATTATAACAAGTTAATGGGTTTAGTACTATAGAACCATTTCCTAAAGTAAATGGATTATTATCTACTAGTTGCCAACCTGTTGAACTTGCTGTTGGAGCAGGAGCATTACATGGCAAAGCAATTACATGCCACTGCGTTTCTGTTCCACCATTAGTCCATTCAAGATTAACCGTGTTATGAGTAACTGTATTGAATGTAATAGCACTTGGATCTGGACAAGTTGGAATATCTTCAACAATTACATTATCAATAAATATTCTATTTCCTCCTGGCGAACCTTGTGGTACATGCCAAGCGATATTAACAGTACCCGTATAACCCGAAAGGTTTACAACTCTTTCTAAGTAATTTTCATTAGTATAAGCTGTAGTTGCAACCAATGTTTCTGTAAAATCAGCTGGAGCAATTCCACCTGGAGTAGGAGCTAACATCACTCTGAAAGAACCTTGTTGTGTAGCTGAACCTACTCTATATCTAAATTTCAATCTCTGATTTCCATTAAGAACAAATTGTGGAGAAATCAACCAATCGTTATTATTAGATCCAGTAGCAGTTGCAATTGAAGCTGACTGATTTCCTTCGAATGGAGTTGTTGCATAATTCATATCCCATGCATTAGCATCATTATTTCCATTTATAACTGTCCAACATGGCTCGGTAGTTGATGTCGTATTAAATCCTTCTTGGAAATTAGGCGTATAAGGGCTACACAATGTTCTAAAAGGAACTGGTCCAATCCATCCACTAAACGTTCCATCACCACAATCTGTTCTTACATAAACTTCGTAAGCTGTATTTGGTGTTAAAACTGTTGGTGAAGGTGAGTTTGTATTAACAGAAGTCAACGTTCCCGAAATATTGTTTGGGAAAGGTTGCCCAGCTGTTTGCACTAAAACCTCCCATGAAGATGCTGTTCCAGCTGCCCAAGAGAAATTAGCAGAAGTTTGTGTAATTCCACCAACTGTTGGTGCTGCTGGTATTGTACAAAAAGATTGTTGTATTAATAAAGTATAACCAACTGTTTGATTAAGTGCACTTGATGAAACTACAATCGTATATGTATTTCCGGCAACAACTGATACGTTTATATTTCTAACATTTGAATTTGTATTAGCCGCACCACCAGCACAAGGAACGCCTGCGCCAGGACAAGTATTATTATAAACAAAAATACTTGAGCCAGTTGCTGTCGGTGTTAATTTAATATTAATATTACCTGTTACCGTAGCAGTATAAGAATAGAACACATCATTACCAACCATATAGTTAGTTGCAGTTCCAGCACATGCTAACGGTTGCGCAATATCATAATTATCTGCATAGTTGGCCGTATTATCTGTAGTAAGATAAGTCAAACTTGTAATAGGAATTGGATCAGCACAGGTTAAACCTTTACGTAAAGTAGTAAAAGTTCCTTCCATCCAAGCACTTGAGCTATTGGCACAAACCACTCTAATATAATATTTATATTCTGTGGAAGGTAAAAGCGGTGCATTTCCTGGTAATGTCGTCGTAATAGTATAAGGCGAACCTCCAGTATAAGGTACTCCAACACCAGTTGGTGTTGCTGTAGCTGGAATAACTTCTATTTCCCAAGCTGTTGAACCAGCAGGAGAAGTCCAATTTAATTGTGCAGAAGAAGATGTAATGTTGGTTACTGGTTGTAACGTTGGATCAAAACATCTTTCTACAACTGATACATTATCTATAAACCATCTATCTCCATAAGGAGAAGCAATAGGTGCTTGTTGCATTACAAAAGCAATACGAACATTAAAAGTCTGATAATCTGACAAATCGACTGTCTTTTCTTGAAATTGACTGATAGTTGTAACCAAATCAGCATCAGTCCATTGTTGAACTAATGTATAATAAATAGGATTGGTTGGATCAGGAACGTCAGCTGGAGCAATTTTTATTTGATAAACTGTTCCTTGATTTCCAGCAAGAAAACCACGTGTCCAAAATTTTAACTGACCATTTTGAGGAATATAAACTTCTGGTGAAACCAAATAGTCTTCAACGGTTTGATTTTCTGGAAACGAAGTTTGACGATTCATATACGCCGAGTTTGTTCCTTGATAAACTTGGGTTGGTGGCGCTGTTGAAGTGGAAATTCCCCAGCGAAGTGCGGTTCCAACTCCATTGTCAAAAACCAACCAGTTTCCTGTGTCCAACGTCCAGTTCGTTGACGGAGCATCATCAGGTCCAGATGTTGACTCAAATCCTTCTACTATGGGTGTAAACTGAGAATAGCCTACAGTAGAAAAAAATATCGCCAACAAGAGAAAGGTAATTTTTTTCATAAATGAAAGTTTAGTTGTTTGATTAATATTTCTTTTTTGGGTTTTTAAAGAGGCTCAAATTTAGAAAATTTTATGAAAAAAATAAGAAAAATTTAATTTTTCTACAAAATCATTCAGTAAAAAAGGCAATAAACCCAATTATATTTACCTTTGTGGGATATTTTATAGCAATGTTAGAAAAAGAAGTTATCGTTTTTGAAAAAACTGTCCTTGTGGGTATTGTAACTCAAAACCAATCGGAAGAAAAATTGATTGAATACTTAGATGAATTAGAGTTTTTAACTTATACCGCTGGAGGTCAAGTTGTTAAAAGGTTTTTTCAAAAATTAGATCGTCCAAATCCAAAGACATTTCTTGGAACCGGGAAAATGGAAGAGATTCAAGCCTTTATCAAAAGTAATTCGGTTTCGACTATTATTTTTGACGATGAACTTTCACCATCACAACAAAAAAACATTTCTAAAATTTTAGATTGCAAAGTGTTAGACAGAACTAATCTTATCTTAGATATTTTCGCACAAAGAGCCGAAACATCTTATGCAAGAACTCAAGTGGAATTAGCACAATGCCAATATCTTTTACCAAGATTATCGGGAATGTGGACTCACCTCGAAAGACAAAAAGGAGGAATTGGTCTTCGTGGTCCAGGAGAAACCGAAATCGAAACCGACAGAAGGATTGTTCGCGACCGAATTGCTTTGTTGAAAGAAAAAATCAGAACTATTGATAAGCAAATGGCCATTCAACGAAGTAATCGTGGCGCAATGGTTCGAGTAGCTTTGGTTGGTTATACTAACGTTGGAAAATCTACCATGATGAATTCCATCAGCAAAAGTGAAGTTTTTGTTGAAAATAAATTATTTGCTACATTAGACACAACGGTTAGAAAAGTGGTTATCAAAAATCTACCATTTTTATTATCTGACACAGTTGGATTCATTAGAAAACTGCCAACACAACTTATCGAATCGTTCAAAAGCACTTTAGATGAAGTTCGCGAAGCTGATTTACTATTACATGTGGTAGATATTTCGCATCCCGATTTTGAAGATCATATCGATTCGGTAAATCAAATTTTACAAGATATTAAGAGTAATGACAAACCAACCATTATGGTTTTCAATAAAATTGACGCTTATAAGCATCTAGTTATCGAAGAAGATGATTTAATGACCGAAAAAACAACTAAACATTATACACTTGAAGATTGGAAAGCCACTTGGATGAACAATGTTGGAAAAGACAATGCACTATTTATTTCGGCAGTAAACAAAGAAAACTTCGAAGAGTTTAGAGAAAAAGTATACAATGCTGTTCGAGAAATTCACATAACGAGATTTCCTTACAACAAGTTTTTATACCCAGATTATAATGATGTAATTGAAGATTAATTCCTATTGTAAATAATAGATATATCCAAAGTTAAACCAAACATTCCAGTCGTTTGCACGGTTTTCTAAATATACTTTTGGATCAGGATTTAAACCATCAACCCAGTTTGAAAAATAGTATTGCACACGCAAATCAACCATCAAATCAGATAGTTCAGTAAGTTTGTATCTAGTACCAATACTTGAAACAATAGACCAAACGGTTCCACCTTGATTTGTAGTGGCATTATAGTATTTTATGGGAGTAGAAATTGGAGAATCTAATGGTCCAAGTGTAGAATAAGCCTCTGGATCATAAAAACTAAATTGTCCTCCAAGACTAATAAATGGTGCCCAAGAACCAATAGTTGCCGTAAAATCTCTAATACTCAAAGGAAAATACTCCAACTGCATACCTATATTAGTAACCGCAGTACTTCCTCGCATTCCTCTAAGTTGATTTGCAATCAAAGATGTTTTACTCTTATCAACCCATTTACCAAAATGTTGTAACTCGGTTTTATTGTACGAAAGCTCACTTCTCAATTTAAAGTGATCGTTAAAATAAGTTTCTGGCGTGTAACAATTACATTCTGCTTTATATGAAAAATTCAAATAGTGAATTAATCCAATTCCATATCCGGTATTCCCTGAATTTGTTTTAAAATCACCTCGAACACCATAGTCCGATTGGAAAGCAACTGGTCCAGCAATCACTCCAACTTCATGAGAAAAACCAAATTGTGCTATCATGTTACTAGGCAAAACTAACAAGCAAATTAGTCCTGTAAAATATCTGAGCTTTTGCATAACTTTTATTTCAATTCCTGACAAATATATAAAAACATCATTCAGTTGAAAAAAAAATCAGCGATAAGTTGTGTTAAATTACGTTTAACTGCACTATTAGTCAACTCCATAAAATATATTTTAAAAAAACAATCCCATATTTTAATAAAATGTATATTTGCGCATGTTTTACGAAAACGTTTTCATAAAAAATTTTAAATCAAAAATTTATGTCAAATAGTGTTAACACTTTTTTAGAATCAGTAGCTAAAAGAAACGCAAATGAACCTGAATTTATGCAGGCAGTTAAAGAAGTTGCAGAAACTGTAATTCCTTTTATTGAAGAAAATAAAAAATACCAAAACAAAATGCTTTTGGAAAGAATGGTTGAACCAGAAAGAGTTATCATGTTCCGTGTTACTTGGATTGATGATGCTGGTAAAACTCAAGTAAACAGAGGTTACAGAATTCAAATGAACTCTGCAATTGGACCATACAAAGGTGGAATTCGTTTTCATCCATCGGTTAATTTAAGTATTTTGAAATTTTTGGCTTTTGAGCAAACATTCAAAAACAGCTTAACTACTTTGCCAATGGGCGGAGGAAAAGGTGGAGCAGATTTTGATCCAAAAGGAAAATCAGACAACGAAATTATGAAATTCTGCCAATCATTCATGACAGAACTTTCTAAACATATTGGTGCAGATACTGATGTTCCTGCTGGAGATATTGGTGTTGGTGGACGCGAAGTTGGCTACATGTTTGGTCAATACAAAAGATTAAGAAACGAATTTACAGGTGTTTTAACTGGAAAAGGAATCACTTTTGGAGGTTCATTAATTCGTCCAGAAGCTACAGGATATGGCGATGTGTATTTTGCACAAAGTATGTTAGCTACTAAAGGCGATAGCTTTACAGGAAAAACAGTAGTAGTTTCGGGTTCAGGAAACGTAGCTCAATATGCAACACAAAAAGCTACTCAATTAGGTGGAAAAGTAGTAACAATGTCAGATTCATCAGGATATATTTATGATGCTGACGGAATTGATGCTGAAAAATTAGCCTATATAATGGAAATCAAAAACGTAAACTACGGAAGAATTTCTGATTATATAACAAAATATCCAAATGCAACTTTCGTAGCAGGAAAACGTCCATGGGAAGTAAAATGTGACGTAGCATTACCATGTGCAACTCAAAACGAATTAAACGAAGAAGAAGCAAAAACTTTAGTAGCAAACGGATGTATTTGTGTAGCTGAAGGTGCAAACATGCCTTCAACTCCAGAAGCAATGCACGTTTTCCAAAATGCTAAAATTCTTTTCGCTCCAGGAAAAGCTTCAAATGCTGGTGGTGTTGCAACTTCAGGTCTTGAAATGTCTCAAAACTCTCTACGTCTAAGCTGGACTTCTGAAGAAGTTGACGAAAGACTAAAAGGAATTATGGCAAATATTCACGCGGCTTGTGTAAAATATGGTAAAGATTCTACAGGATATATTGACTATGTAAAAGGAGCAAATATTGCTGGTTTCGTTAAAGTTGCCGATGCAATGCTTGCACAAGGAATAGTTTAAAAAAACATACCAACCAAAACTATTAAAATGCCTTCAAGTTATTTGGAGGCATTTTTTTTACTTTCAAAAATATTAAAAACCTATTTTTTACGTTTATACTATATTTGTAACTAAAATTGCTTGATGAAAAAAATTATATACATATTCGTTTTTCTGCTATCATCCATTGGGTTTTCTCAAGCCAACCTTCAGTGGAAAGGTTATTTCTCCTATAACGAGATTAAAGACATTTCAGAATCTCCTTCAAAAATAACCGCTGCAGGAGAAAATGCTTTGTTTTCAAAAAACTTAGCCACAAATACTATCAAAACCACCAATACTGTTGACGGTTTATCGGGCGAAACCATTACCGCTATCTATTTTAGCCAAGATGCAAAAAAAACTATCATTGGTTATGAAAGCGGATTAATGATTGTAGTAAACGACATCGATGGAAGTGTTACCAATGTAGTAGATATTGTCAATAAATCAATTCCAAATAATATTAAACGAATAAATCACTTCATGGAACATCAAGGAATCATTTATATTTCTTGCGATTTCGGAATTGTACAATACAATATCAACACTTTAGAATTTGGCGACACTTATTTTATTGGTCCAAATGGTCAAGAAATAAGAATATATCAAACCACCGTTCTAAACAACGAAATTTATGCTGTTTCTCAATTCTTTGGAATTAAAAAAGCGTCTCTAAGCAATCCTAATTTGATCGATTTTGCGCAATGGCAAACCTTTGACTCAGGATCATGGAATGGTATCGTAACAATAAATAACCAACTTATTTGTCAAAACCTAAATAACGGTTTGTACAGACATAATGGAACAAATTTTCAACAAATTATAATTCTTCCGCAAGCTGGAATAGATTTAAGGGTTTTTAACGACAAAATAATTGTAACTTCTCAAAACCATGTTTATGTATTCAATACAAATTTTATTCAAGAAACACATATTCAAAGTAACCAAATAAACATAGAAAACTTATCGTTTACCTGTGCAACTTTTATCAATAACTACATATACATTGGAACAAACAACACTGGAATTATTAGCATAAATGCATCATCAACCAGCGATATGGAAGTGATAATGCCAAAAGGTCCAAAGCGAAATTACATTTTTGCCCTAAAAAGTAGTCCAACCAATCTTTGGATTTCTTATGGTGGTTATGATGTTGAATACAATCCCAATACTTTTTTTCAATTTAGCCCAACACGATTTGATATTAGCAAAATGACTTCTACCGAATGGAAACACATCCCATTTGCCGATTTACTAAATGCAAAATCAATGACCAAAATAACTATTGATCCAAACGATGAAAATATAGTCTATTTTCATTCCTATTATGATGGTTTACTCAAAATTGAAAATGATGTTCCAACAACAATTTACAACGAAACTAACAGTACTTTAAATGCAATAGTTCCAAATTCTGGAGTCAACCTTCGTATTGGCGATTCTGATTTTGATAGAAGCAGAAATCTTTGGGTACTCAACAGTCGTGTTCCAAATGGTCTACATGTCTTAAAAAACAATGGTCAATGGCAACAATACAATATGAGTTCTATTCTAACAGCAATAGGTAATAATGACATCTCTGAAATAAAAGTAGATAGAAATGGGACAAAATGGATGGCAACCAACAAAAATGGTGTTATTGCATTCAACGAAAACACCAACGTTTTCAAGAAAATAACCGAAGGTGTTGACACTGGAAATCTTCCTTCAACTGAAGTAAAAGCCTTAGCAATCGACAACCGAAACCAAGTTTGGATAGGAACAACAAAAGGTCTTAGAGTACTTTCTAGTACAAGTGCTTACAATTCTGAAAACCAAATGAAAGCCAATGCTATAATTATCTTGGAAGAAGATTTAGCACAAGAACTACTTTATGAACAAGTAATTACCGATATTGTTGTTGATGGTTCCAACAGAAAATGGATTTCAACAGTAGATTCTGGTGTTTTTCTATTTTCTGCCAATGGTCAAGAAACCATTTATCATTTCACCAAAGACAATTCACCGCTGCCAAGCAACATGGTTGGTGATGTAGAAATTAATGAAACCACAGGCGAAATCTTTTTTGCAACAGATAAAGGAATGGTTTCGTTTCAAGGAACAGCAACAAGACCAGCCGATGATTTAAGAAATGTATATGTATATCCAAATCCAGTTCGTCCAGGATTTATTGGAACTGTAAAAATTGCTGGATTACTATCAAAAGCCAATATAAAAATCACTGATATCGAAGGAAATCTAGTTTACGAAACCACTTCCGAAGGCGGAACAATCGAATGGGATACAACTGCTTTTGGAAAATACAAAGTCGCTTCGGGCGTTTATATGATTTTTATTTCAGCCGAAGACGGTTCAGAAACTACAGTTAAAAAAGTAATGATAATCAGGTAAATTACGAATTATTAATTACGAATTCCAACTCGTAATTCGTAATTCAAAATTCGTAATTCAAATATGTTAGTCAAAACCAAAGCCATCGTCATTTCATCGCTTCGTTATCAAGAAAAAAGCTTGATAGTAAAATGTTTTACACAAAGCGACGGCTTGAAAAGTTATTTCGTTCAAAGTGCTTTTTCTTCCAAAAAATCTTCACAAAAAATCGCCTATTTTCAGCCGTTGACTATCCTTGAAATCGAAGCCAATCACAAGAATAAAGGAACGCTAGAACATATCAAAGAAATAAAACTCGCCTCAGCCTATCACTCCATCAATACCGATGTTATAAAAAGTACTATTGCCATTTTTACTTCCGAAATCTTGCATCACAGCATACACGAAGAAGAAAAAAATGAAGACCTTTTTATTTTTCTAGAAACGGCTTTGCTTTGGCTAGATACTCATGAAGAAACCGCTAATTTTCATTTGATTTTACTAATCGAAATTACCAAATTCCTCGGCTTTTATCCTGATGTTTCAGATATTGAACACCAATTCTTTGATACAAAAGAAGGTTGCTTCACTCCTTTTCTTGGTATTAATTGCCTAACAGAGCACGAAACTTTTTTGTTCAAAAAACTCATCGGATTAAAATTTGACGGAAACCAGAAAGTTTTCAATGCTAACGAACGTCAATTATTACTCAAAATCCTGCTGGATTATTATTCTTCTCACCTCGACGGGTTCAAAAAACCGAAATCTTTAGATGTTTTGAAAGAAGTTTTTAGCTAGAAATGAGTTTTTTACGATATAAATTCATAAAAAACTTTTCAAAATATTGATAAGAAAAATGCGAAATAATGATAGTCAGTACAATTACAAAAACATTATAAAAACCAACTATTATAAAATAGTCAATTCTAAAGCCAGCAAAAATCTTTATATAAACTAACCCTAAAAACTGAATTACTATTGAATGATACACATAAATTCCATACGATATTTTACCCAAATAAGTAATTAATCTATTATTCAAAAAAAGATACTTTTTCACGCTCAAAAATCCAATTACCATTGAAAAGAGCAACATACTTATAAAATTATAATTTGCATTTGATAACAAATCATTAAAAAAATTTGTTGTAAAATACACCCCAAACATCAAAAACAAAACTGAAGCAACAATCTTATTATTAAATAAATAACTACACTTCAGAACTAATATTGATACTATTCCGCTTGCTGTAAAATAAAAAAACAACATATTAAATCTTGCAAAAAAATTACCTTCTACACCGTAATAGAACGCAAAAAATCCAATGGTAAAAAACAGCAAAAAATAAAGATGTCTTCTTAAAGGAAACAACAATAAAAAAGGAGCAATAAACAAATAAAACTGTTCTTCTACACCAATAGACCACAATACCTCAATAATTCCTCCTGGACTATAAAGACTTGCAAAAACATTTGGCATAAAAAACACCGAAAGAAGCAATCCTTCATATAAATTATAATCATCATTAAAACTACCTGAAAAACCAAAATTTGACAAAATATATTTATAATAAATCAATCCAAAAAAAAGAATAAGAAAGTACAATGGAAAAATTCGCAAAATCCTTCGGGTGTAAAAATTCTTTAATGAAATGGTATTTTGCAATTCTTTTTCAACATAAAGCTGTCTGATAATCAAGAAACCACTTAACGAAAAAAAAACACAAACAGCTTCGTATCCTTTATTAAAAACAGGAAGTGAATTATAAAAAGGTATTTCATGCTTACTGCAAAATTCGGAAACATGAAAAATAACTACCAAAAATGCCAAAAAAAATCTAAGTCCAGTTATATTTGGTATTCTCTCCATTTCAAAAAAATCAAAACTAAAGTTAAAAGTCTAACACAAAAATGTATTTTTTAATCTAAAAATCCTAATTGATTTACCATTCTTAAATTAATAATTATTAAAATATTTTGAAACAAGTTTTTGTGTAAAAATCAAAAAATCATCTTCCTTTCTTAATTTTAAACAAAAGTCTATTCTCTTTTATCTATTTTCTATTCTCTTTTATCAAAATTGATTACTTTCGCAAACTGATTAAAGAAAACGATAAAAATGAGTACTAAATTTACTGAATACAAAGGACTTGACCTGCCAACTGTTGCATCGGAAGTTCTTGATTTCTGGAAAAAAAACAACGTC
Source organism: Flavobacterium solisilvae (assembly GCF_012911605.1). GTDB lineage: Bacteria > Bacteroidota > Bacteroidia > Flavobacteriales > Flavobacteriaceae > Flavobacterium > Flavobacterium solisilvae. The sequence goes on from NZ_JAAMPT010000203.1 coordinate 43,071, forward strand.
TTTGAACAATCTGTAACTTCACGTGAAGGTGCAACTCCTTATGTGTTTTTTGAAGGTCCGCCGTCTGCAAACGGTTTACCAGGAATTCACCACGTAATGGCGCGTGCGATTAAAGATATTTTTTGTCGTTATAAAACTCAAAAAGGTTTCCAAGTTAAGCGCAAAGCAGGTTGGGATACACACGGTTTACCAGTAGAATTGGGAACTGAAGCTGCATTAGGAATTACCAAAGAAGACATCGGGAAAACTATTTCTATCGAAGAATACAACGAAGCGTGTAAAAAAACCGTTATGCGTTATACTGACGTTTGGAACGATTTGACCGAAAAAATGGGTTATTGGGTTGATATGGAAAATCCATATGTAACCTACAAATCTAAATACATGGAATCGGTTTGGTGGCTTTTAAAACAAATTTACAACAAAGATTTACTATATAAAGGTTATACAATCCAACCGTATTCGCCAAAAGCTGGAACCGGATTATCGTCTCACGAAGTAAACCAACCAGGAAGTTACCGCGATGTAACCGATACGACTGTTGTAGCGCAATTCAAAACTAAAAACGAAACCTTACCAAGCTTTTTACAAGGTTTTGGCGATATTCATATTTTGGCTTGGACAACAACACCTTGGACGTTACCATCAAATACAGCTTTAACCGTTGGACCAAAAATCGATTATGTTTTAATTGAAACCTTCAATCAATATACTTTCCTTCCAGTAAAAGTGATTTTGGCTAAAAATTTAGTCGGAAAACAATTTGGAAAAGGATTTTTTGCCAGCGAAGAAACATCCGATTTTGAAAATTTCAAAGCTGGAGATAAAAATATTCCTTTCAAAGTTTTGACTGAATGTAAAGGTTTAGATTTAGTCGGAATTCGTTACGAACAACTAATGCCATTGGTTTTACCATATCAAAATCCTGAAAATGCGTTTAGAGTAATTTCTGGTGATTTTGTTACAACAGAAGATGGAACTGGAATTGTTCACACAGCGCCAACTTTTGGTGCCGATGATGCTAAAGTTGCGAAAGAAGCAACGCCAGAAGTTCCACCAATGTTGGTTCTTGACGAAAATGGAAATCCTGTTCCGTTGGTAGATTTGCAAGGTAAATTTATTCAAGGTTTGGGCGATTTGTCAGGCAAGTATGTTAAAAACGAATATTACGATGCTGGAACTGCGCCAGAACGTTCTGCCGATGTAGAAATTGCCATCCAATTAAAAGTAGAAAATAAAGCTTTTAAAGTAGAAAAATACGTTCACAGTTATCCGCACAGTTGGAGAACCGATGAACCACTTTTATATTATCCGTTAGATTCTTGGTTCATCAAAGTAACCGAAATCAAGGATAGAATGTTTGACCTTAACGAAACCATCAACTGGAAACCAAAAGCAACGGGTGAAGGTCGTTTTGGAAATTGGTTAAAAAATGCCAATGATTGGAACTTATCCCGTTCAAGATATTGGGGAATTCCATTGCCAATTTGGAGAACCGAAGACAAAACCGAAGAAATATGCATTGGTTCGGTTGAAGAATTATATTCAGAAATTGAAAAAGCTATCGCAGCTGGTTTCCAAAATGAAAATCCGTTCAAAGGTTTTGAGGTTGGAAATATGAGTGAAACCAACTATGATTTGGTTGATTTACATAAAAATGTAGTCGATGCTATCACGTTAGTTTCTGCTTCTGGAAAACCAATGAAGCGCGAAAGTGATTTGATTGATGTTTGGTTCGATTCGGGTGCAATGCCTTATGCACAATGGCATTATCCATTTGAAAATAAAGAAAAAATTGACGAAAACAAAGATTTTCCAGCCGATTTTATTGCCGAAGGTGTTGACCAAACTCGTGGTTGGTTTTACACTTTACACGCCATCGGAACATTGGTTTTTGACAAAGTTGCTTATAAAAATGTAGTTTCAAACGGTTTAGTTTTAGACAAAAACGGACAAAAAATGTCAAAACGTCTAGGAAATGCAACCGATCCATTTAAAACTATTGAAGAATATGGACCAGACGCAACACGTTGGTACATGATCTCGAATGCCAATCCGTGGGATAATTTAAAGTTTGATATTGAAGGCGTTGCAGAAGTTCGCAGAAAATTCTTCGGAACGTTATACAATACCTATTCGTTCTTTAGTTTATACGCCAATATTGATAATTTCAACTATTCAGAAGCAGAAATTCCGTTAAACGAACGACCAGAAATTGACCGTTGGATTTTATCAGAACTACATACTTTGATAAAAACAGTTGATGAAGCTTATGCTGATTATGAACCAACAAAAGCTGCCAGAGCAATTTCCGATTTCGTTCAGGAGAATTTAAGTAACTGGTACGTTCGTTTGTGCAGAAGAAGATTTTGGAAAGGCGAATATGGAACCGATAAAATTGCGGCATATCAAACACTTTATACTTGTTTGTTGACTGTTGCAAAATTGTCTGCACCAATTGCACCATTCTTCATGGACAAACTTTACAGAGATTTAACCCAAGCAACACATTCAGAGGAATTTGAAAGTGTACATTTGGCAAAATTTCCAGAAATAGTTGAAAACTTTGTTGATAAATCACTTGAGAGCAAAATGATGAAAGCCCAAACGGTTTCATCACTCGTTTTATCGCTTCGTAAAAAGGAAATGATAAAAGTACGTCAACCTCTGCAAAAGGTTATGATTCCTATACTTGACGAAAATCAGCGTACAGAAATTGAGGCAGTTTCCGACCTAATAAAAGCCGAAGTAAACGTGAAAGAAGTACAACTTTTAGACGATGCATCAGGTGTTTTAGTGAAGCAAATTAAACCAAATTTCAAGACTCTTGGACCACGTTTTGGAAAGGATATGGGATTGATTTCCAAAGAAATACAAAATTTTTCAGCAGAACAAATTGCCGAATTAGAAGCCAAAGGTTTACTATCGCTTGTTATTTCAGGAAAAAGCATAATTTTAACAACCGAAGACGTTGAAATAACATCCCAAGATATTCCGGGTTGGTTAGTTGCCAATGCTAATGGTATAACGGTAGCTTTAGACATAACCATCACCGAAGAATTAAAACAAGAAGGAATTGCAAGAGAATTGGTAAACAGAATTCAAAACATCAGAAAAGATTCAGGATTTGAAGTTACCGATAAAATTAAAGTTCAACTGCTTCGCAACGAAGAATTAGAACTTGCAGTTAAGAATAATGAAAACTATATCATGTCTGAAACATTAACTCAGGAATTGATTTTTGAGGAAAAAATAGAAAATGGCATAGAAATTGAATTTGACGATATAAAAACAAGGATATTAATCTCAAAATAGAAAAACGATGGTAGAAGAAAAAATGAGATACTCAGATGCTGATTTAGCAGAGTTCAAAGACATTATCTTGAAAAAAATTGAAAAAGCACAATCTGATTTAGAATTAATCAAAAGCGCTTATATGAATGACTTAAACAACGGAACCGATGATACATCGCCAACGTTTAAAGCATTTGAAGAAGGAAGCGAAACGATGTCTAAAGAAGCAAATTCGCAATTGGCAATTCGTCAGGAAAAATTCATCCGCGATTTGAAAAATGCACTTTTCCGTGTGGAGAACAAAACCTATGGTGTTTGCAAAGTAACTGGAAAGCTAATTTCTAAGGAAAGATTAAAAATCGTTCCTCATGCTACTATGAGTATCGAGGCTAAAAACCTACAACGATAACACGTTAAAAATAAAATATTTAACGCTCCTTTTTAGGAGCGTTTTTTTTAGAAAAAAATACTATTTTTGCGCCACTAAAAATTAAACAATGTCATTACGAAATTCCGTCTTTTTAATTGCCTTAATTCTGGTAATAGACCAATTTTCAAAAATATATATCAAAACTAATTTTATTCTTGGCGAAGAAGTAAAAGTTTTTGATTGGTTTAAAATTTTGTTTATTGAAAACGAAGGAATGGCTTGGGGAACAAAAATTCCTGGACAATATGGAAAATTAATCCTAACTGTTTTCAGAATTGTTGTCGTTTTTGGAATTGCTTATTGGTTATATGATTCAAGCAAAAAACATTGTTCCAACTTTTTGATGGTTGCTATTTCACTCATTTTTGCTGGTGCTGTTGGAAACATTATTGATTCGGTGTTTTATGGACAACTTTTTAGTGATAGTCATTATCAACTAGCTGAAATGTTTACCGACAAACCTTATCAAAAGTGGTTTCACGGCGAAGTAGTTGACATGTTATATTTCCCAATTTTTGAAGGCACTTTCCCAGAATGGTTACCAATTTGGGGTGGCGAACCTTTTAAATTTTTCAACGCTATTTTTAATGTTGCCGATGTTGCTATTTCAACTGGAATTGGAATTTTAATTGTTTTCAATAAAAGAGCTTTCGCAAAACCTGAATCAATCAAAAGTTACTAATTCCAAAAGGCGTTACACAGTAATCCAATCGAATATCGGTTTCAAAAATATCATCAATAGATTCTTCGGGTTCAAAGAAAGATAATCCTATTTTTATCACGTCTTCACGGCATTTGGCTAAAAAATTATCATAGAAACCTTTGCCATAACCTACCCGATTTCCGTTTTTATCAAATGCTAAAAGCGGCACAAAAACCACATCGATTTTAGAAACAGGAACTTCCAATCCGTCCACAGGTTCAAAAATATTGTATTCGTTTTTCCTGAATTTTGTATTGTCAGTCAAAAGATAATGCGTCATTTCACGAGTTTCAAAATCACTTTTAGAAACTACAATTTCTTTGTCTTTTCCTGCTAAAATTTGAAGAATAAATTCAGTATCAACTTCTTTTTGTTCTTCAATCGTTAAAAACAAATGAAAATAAGTTTTCTCCCAAATATCCAATGAAAGCATCCGATTAGCAATTGCTAAACTTTTATCTTCAATTGCTTCTGCCGAAAGTTGTTGCCTGAGTGCTTTATATTTACTTCGTAAATCTTTTTTATTCATGTAGTAAAAGTAAAAAACGCATTTGCTTTATGAAAGAATTAAAGTTAAATTTGTTTGAAGAAAGTAGTTACATCTATTTTCTATACTCTTTATTCTATTTTCTTAAAAATGACCAATCCATCTTTAGAACTTCAACTGCAAACACTTCCAAACAATCCTGGAGTATATCAGTATTACGACAAAGACGGAAAAATTCTATATGTAGGCAAAGCCAAAAATTTAAAAAAACGCGTTTCATCCTACTTTAATAAAAATCACGACAACGCAAAAACCAACGTCTTAGTCCGAAAAATTGTTGACATAAAACACATTGTTGTTGCTACAGAAGCCGATGCGCTATTATTAGAAAACAATCTGATTAAAAAGCTTCAACCACGTTATAACATCAACCTTAAAGACGATAAAAGCTATCCGTGGATTTGCATCAAAAAAGAACCTTTTTCAAGAATATTTCCAACCCGAAGAATGATAAAAGACGGTTCAGAATATTTTGGACCTTACACCAATTTTAAAACCGTAAACACCATTTTAGATTTAATAAAAGAATTGTATCCTTTGCGAACATGCAATTATGATTTAACCGAAAATAATATCGAAAAAGGAAAATACAAAGTCTGTTTAGAATTTCACATTGGCAATTGCAAAGGCGGATGCGAAGGTTATGAAACGCTAGAAAACTATCAAAATCATGTTGATAAAATCCGAGAAATTTTAAAAGGAAATTTTAAAGAAAGCTTGAAAGATTTCAAATCCAAAATGCTCGAATTTGCAACCAACATGCAATTTGAAGAAGCACAAAAAATCAAAGAAAAAATCGAAATTCTCGAAAACTATCAGTCGCGTTCCACGATTTTAAACCCAAAAATATCCAACATCGATGTGTTTTCAATCATTTCCGATGAAACCATGGCGTATGTCAACTTTTTACAAATTGCTCATGGCGCGATTATTCGTTCACACACATTAGAACTAAAAAAGAAATTAGACGAAACCAACGAAGAACTTTTAGAACTGGCAGTTGTCGAACTTCGCGAGCGTTTTCATCTAACATCCAAAGAAATTATTCTGCCGTTTCCACTCGATTTTGGCGATAAAATAAAAGTTACTGTTCCACAATTGGGCGACAAAAAACAAATTTTAGAATTGTCAGAACGAAACGCAAAATACTATCGACTAGAACAATTAAAACAAATTCAAATCGTCGATCCAGAACGTCATACCAACCGAATTATGGCGCAAATGCAAAAAGATTTACGCCTTTCCGTTGAACCGCGACACATTGAATGTTTTGACAATTCTAACATTCAAGGAACGAATCCTGTTTCGGCTTGCGTGGTTTTTAAAGACGGAAAACCATCCAAAAAAGACTATCGCCATTTCAATATAAAAACCGTCGAAGGTCCAAACGATTTTGCCTCCATGGAAGAAGTCGTTTACAGAAGATACAAGCGATTGCTCGACGAAAATCAACCTTTGCCACAACTCATCATCATCGACGGCGGAAAAGGACAACTTTCTTCTGCCTTAAAAAGTATAGACGACTTAGGTTTACGCGGAAAAATTGCCATCATTGGCATTGCAAAACGCCTCGAAGAACTTTTTTATCCCGGCGATTCCGTTCCGTTATACCTCGACAAAAAATCAGAAACCTTAAAAGTCATCCAACATCTTCGAAACGAAGCACATCGATTTGGCATCACATTTCACCGTGACAAACGCAGCAAATCGGCACTAAATTCGTCCATCGAAACCATTCCAGGCATTGGCGAAAAAACCATGCTCACATTAATAAAACATTTCAAAAGTGTTAAAAGATTAAAATTAGCCACCGAAAAAGAAATTTCTGAAGTCATTGGTGCATCAAAAGCCAAAAAAATTTCCGAATTTTACAAAGAGATAAAACCATAAATTTTTTGAGCGAATGTTTCAATTCTATCTATTAGCCATTTTCCTGCTTTCCACTCTATCTTTTTTTTTCAAAAAAAGGATGCCGTTTCAATCAGGGCTAATCAGCATTCGTCTTCTCTGTCTATTATCTTTTTGTCTATCATCTATTATCTCATATTCACAAGACACAATCCCTAGAAAAAAAATCGGATTAGTACTATCTGGCGGCGGAGCAAAAGGATTTGCACATATTGGCGTTTTAAAAGTACTAGAAGAAGCTGGCGTAAAAATAGATTACATTGGCGGAACCAGTATGGGCGCAGTTGTTGGCGGATTATATGCTTCGGGTTACAGCGCAGCTCAAATAGATTCTATTTTCTATGACACCAATTTTGATGAACTACTTCAAGACTACATTCCGCGTTCGTCCAAAAGTTTTTATGAAAAACAAAACGACGAAAAATACGCAGTTTCTTTACCATTCAACAAATTCAAAATAGGAATTCCAGTTGCACTTTCAAAAGGAATGTACAACTACAATATGCTAGCAAAACTAACCCATAATGTTAGACATATTAGAAACTTCAACCAATTACCTATTCCATTTGTTTGCATTGCTACCGATATAGAAACTGGCGAAGAAGTATTGCTTCGCGAAGGTTATCTTGCACAAGCAATGATGGCAAGTTCCGCATTTCCATCGTTATTTTCACCCGTTGAAATTGATGGAAAAATACTTATTGATGGTGGCGTTACTAATAATTATCCAGCCGAAGAACTTCGCAGAATGGGTGCAGAAATCATCATTGGCGTTGATGTTCAAGACGATTTAAAAGACAGAGAATCGCTAAAAGATGCTACTCGAATTTTGGTTCAAATCACCAATTTGGAGATGATTAACAAAATGAAAGAAAAAACCAAAATCACCGATATCTACATCAAACCCGATATTTCTAACTATGGCGTAATTTCATTTGACCAAGGAAAAGAAATCATTAAAAAAGGTGAAGAAGCTGCACTTGCAGTTTATGACCAAATAAAAAAATTGGGCACAGAAAACGAAGTTCAACATTTAGAAAAAGTTGACGAATGCCTTGACATTCAAGGAATAACAATTTCAAAAATGGATAATTACACTAGAGCTTATGTTTTAGGAAAACTTCGATTTAAAGCTCCAAAAGAAATTGATTACAACGAATTAAAAACCGGCATAAACAACTTGAACGCTACTCAAAACTTTAGCCGAATTAGTTATTCATTGGAACCAAAAGACAATGGCGACGAACTAAAAATCAATTTATCCGAAAACGAAAATAAAACCTTCCTAAAATTTGGATTGCATTATGACGGATTATACAAAAGCGCCATTTTAGTTAACGTTACACATAAAAAATCAATGTTTAAAAACGATGTTTTATCAATGGATTTAGCACTTGGCGACAATATTCGTTACAATCTTGATTACTACATAGACAATGGTTTTTATTGGAGTTTTGGAATAAAATCACGATTTAACGAATTCAATCGAAACGTAAAAACCGATTTTAATGACGGAACTTTATTTGAACAAACAGGACTAAATTCGCTAAACATGGATTTTACTGATTTGACCAATCAAATATATGTTCAAACCGTTTTTATCCAAAAATACTTGATTGGCGCAGGTTTAGAACACAAATATCTTAGAATTGAAACAGAAAATTTAGAAGAAAACAGTCGAGTTTTTGAAAACAGCACCTACATAAGTGCGTTTGGATACTTAAAATACGATTCTTTTGACAATCGTTATTTTCCTAAAAATGGTTGGCTTTTTTCTGGCGATATTCAATCTTTTCTTTATTCGTCTGATTATACAAAAGAATTTGAACGATTTTCAATTGCCAAAGGAGAAATTGGCTTTGCAAAAAACTTTGCAAAAAAATGGACTTTAAAAATTCAATCGGAAGCTGGCTTTAAAATTGGTGACGATAGTGTTAATTTCTTCGACTTTGTTCTTGGTGGTTATGGAAATCATACCATCAATAGTTTCAAACATTTTTTAGGTTATGATTTTTTAAGCATATCTGCTGATAGTTTTATAAAATCTTGCTTCACCATTGATTATGAAATTTACAAACGAAATCATTTTAATTTTTCTGCTAATTATGCTAATATAGAAAACAATCTTTTTGAAACAGGTAATTGGTTTTCTAAACCTAAATTTAGCGGTTATGCCATTGGATATGGCTACGAATCAGTTGTTGGTCCAATCGAAATAAAATATACTTGGTCACCAGAATTACCAAAAGGTTTCACGATGATTAATGTTGGTTTTTGGTTTTAATTTCTATTTAAAAAGCATTTTTTTATAAAATTGAACATAAAAAACTATATTTGAAACCTAAACATTAACTAAAATACCAAAAATATGTCTATTTGGAAAAGAAAATCACTCGATATTCTATTGAGTGAAGCCGACGAATCTGAAAAAGGTTTAAAAAGAACATTATCTTCAAGAGCTTTAGTTGCTTTAGGAATTGGAGCTATTATTGGCGCAGGATTATTTTCATTAACAGGAATTGCCGCTGCAGATCATGCTGGTCCAGCTGTTACGCTTTCATTCGTTTTAGCAGCAGTTGGTTGTGCCTTTGCTGGTTTATGTTACGCTGAATTTGCTTCCATGATTCCAGTAGCAGGAAGTGCTTATACTTATTCTTATGCCACGATGGGCGAATTTGTAGCTTGGATTATCGGTTGGGATTTAGTTTTAGAATATGCACTTGGAGCAGCAACCGTTGGTGTAAGTTGGGGTTCATACTTAAATAAATTATTAGCCCAATTTGGCATGTCTATTCCACCAGAGTTTTCAAGCGCACCAGCAGAAGGCGGAATTATTAACTTACCCGCAATTTTTATTGTGTGTCTTTTGTCTCTATTATTGATTAGAGGAACAAAAGAATCTGCATTTGTAAACAACATTTTAGTGGTAATGAAATTAACTGTAGTCATCATCTTTATCATTTTAGGATGGCAATACATCAACCCAGATTATCATGTTCCTTACATTCCTGAATATGTTCCAGCTCACGTAACTGAAACTGGTGAAAAAGTTGGCGAATTTGGAGGAATGTCTGGTATTGCTGCTGGAGCAGGTTTAGTATTCTTTGCATTCATTGGTTTTGATGCTGTATCAACCGCTGCACAAGAAGCAAAAAATCCACAAAAAGGAATGCCAATCGGAATTTTAGGTTCATTAGCAATTTGTACCATTCTTTATGTTTTGTTTTCATATGTAATGACAGGTTTAGTTCCTTATACTGTATTTAAAGGCGATGCTTCACCAGCTGCAACAGCATTTGCTGTAACAGGTTACAACTTTTTACAAACAGGACTTATCGTAGCCATTCTTGCAGGATATACTTCAGTAATTTTAGTAATGTTGATGGGACAAAGCCGTGTGTTCTACTCTATGAGTAAAGACGGACTTTTACCAACATTCTTTGGCGATATTCACAAAAAATTTAGAACACCTTGGAAAACCAATATTTTCTTTATGGTTTTCGTGAGCATTTTTGCAGGATTTGTTCCTATCAAAGATTTAGGTCACATGGTAAGCATCGGAACTTTATTTGCGTTTTCATTAGTTTGTCTTGGAATTTTAATCATGCGCAAAAAAATGCCAAATGCTGAGCGTTCATTCCGTGTTCCATTAGTACCATTTGTACCAATTGCCGGAATTGCAGTTTGTTTTTACTTAATGTATGCATTGCCTGCCGAAAGCTGGTTACGTCTTTTAGTTTGGATGGCAATTGGAGTTTCTTTGTACTTCATTTATGGAAAGAAAAACAGTAAACTAAACGATTAAATTTAGCTACTTAACAAATAAAAAAGGATTAATGATTTATAAAATTGTTAATCCTTTTTTGCTTTTGATAAAAATTTGATAATTATCATTTCACAAAATTATATTTTTCCGATATTTGTATGGTATGAATTCACCTTGGAAAAATTTATTATCCCATTTAAAATTCCTCATCAAGAGAAATCCGGAATGACGCTAATATTGTTTTATAGAAATCTTAAATTAAAACTCAGAAATCTTAAATCAGCAATCTTATGCCATTATATCATACATTAGGAAAAATTCCACCAAAAAGACACACCATTTTCAAAAAACCAAATGGCGATTTGTATTATGAACAACTTTTTGGAACCATAGGCTTTGACGGTATGTCAACCAATTCCTATCACGAACAAAGACCAACACAGGTTAAAGAAATTCGCAAGCAATACAACATTGCACCAAAAATTTCAAAGGCAAACAATATTCAATCCTATCGACTAAGAGGATTTCAAGTAAATCCAGAAAATGATTTTCTAGAAAGTCGAAAAATAGTTTTGACCAACTCCGATTGTCATATTGTTCTTGCCGCACCAAAAAAATCAACAACCGATTATTTTTATAAAAATACCGATTCCGATGAAATGATTTTCATCCACAAAGGTTCAGGAAAACTAAGAACTATGCTTGGAAACATCGATTTCAAATATGGTGATTACTTGATTGTTCCAAGAGGAATTATTTATAAAATCGATTTCGATACCGAGGACAATCGTTTGTTTATCGTTGAATCACACCGACCAATTTACACACCAAAACGCTACCGAAACTGGTTTGGTCAATTATTAGAACATTCACCGTTTTGCGAAAGAGACATCCGACGTCCAAATGAATTGGAAACCTACAACGAAAAAGGCGAATTTGTCATCAAAGTAAAAAAGAAAGATGAAATCTTCGAAATGGTTTATGCCACGCATCCATTTGACGTAATTGGTTATGACGGCTACAATTATCCGTATGCTTTTTCCATTCATGACTTTGAACCCATAACAGGAAGAATACATCAACCGCCACCAGTTCACCAAACTTTTGAAACCGATGCGTTTGTCGTTTGTTCCTTCGTACCACGTTTATATGACTATCATCCTGATGCAATTCCGGCACCATACAACCACAGTAACATTGATTCTGATGAAGTTTTATACTATGTTGATGGCGATTTCATGAGCAGAAACGACATCGAGGCCGGACACATTTCGCTTCATCCAGCAGGAATTCCTCACGGTCCACATCCTGGCGCAGTAGAAAGAAGCATTGGTAAAAAAGATACGCAAGAATTAGCCGTTATGGTTGATACTTTCAAACCCTTGATGGTAACCGAAGAAGCTATGAAAATAGCCGATGACAAGTACTATCAATCTTGGTTAGAATAATTTTTTAGGAGCTAATCCCGCTATTCGTTGCAATCTCGCCAAGAAAAATGGCGAGGATTTCCACTGCTATCGGGGCTAAAAATTCAGTAAACAACAAACTTTTGGTTAATAACACACAAACTAGATTAACCAAACAAACAAATAAACACAATGAGTAAAGAAATAAAATCAGTCGAATACGGCTTAGAAAAAATATTTGAAGGCGCACAAGATTTCCTTCCACTTTTAGGAACCGATTACGTAGAATTTTACGTAGGTAATGCCAAGCAAGCAGCACATTATTACAAAACCGCATTCGGTTTCCAATCCTATGCCTACGCAGGATTAGAAACCGGAATGAAAGACCGAGCTTCTTATGTTTTAAAACAAGACAAAATCCGTTTAGTTTTAACAACAGCTTTAAAAGGCGATTCTCCAATTGGCGAACACGTAAAAAGACATGGCGATGGTGTTAAAATTGTAGCACTTTGGGTAGAAGACGCGCGTTCAGCATTTGAAGAAACTACAAAACGTGGCGCAAAGGTTTACATGGAACCAACTGTAGAAACCGATGAACACGGAGAAGTAGTTCGCGCCGGAATTTACACTTATGGCGAAACGGTTCACATGTTTGTAGAAAGAAAAAACTACAACGGAGCATTTTTACCAGGTTATCAAGAATGGAAATCTGACTATAATCCTGCTCCAACCGGATTAAAATATGTTGACCATATGGTAGGAAACGTAGGTTGGAATGAAATGAATACTTGGGTAAAATTCTACGAAGATGTAATGGGATTTGTAAATTTCCTTTCGTTTGATGATAAACAAATCACAACCGAATATTCAGCTTTGATGAGTAAAGTAATGAGTAACGGAAACGGAAGAATTAAATTCCCAATCAACGAACCAGCCGAAGGAAAGAAAAAATCGCAAATTGAAGAATATTTGGATTTTTATGATGGCCCAGGCGTTCAACACATTGCCATCGCTACAGATGATATTATTAAAACTGTAACCGATTTGAAATCTCGTGGAGTTGAATTTTTATCAACACCACCACAAGCCTATTATGATGCCATTCCAGAACGATTGAAAGATCACATGCATAAATTTAAAGAAGACATCAATGAACTTCAAAAATTAGGAATCATGATTGATGCCGATGAAGAAGGTTATTTGCTCCAAATTTTCACTAAACCAGTGGAAGACAGACCAACTTTGTTCTATGAAATCATTCAAAGAATGGGTGCAAGAGGTTTTGGTGCTGGTAATTTCAAAGCATTATTTGAATCTATCGAAAGAGAGCAAGAACTAAGAGGAACTTTGTAAAAATTACGTTTTTATTAACATATCATCAAAATACAACGTTGTAGTAACCTTGTTTTTGATAAAAATATGTTAAAATTGACTTTTTATTAAACATAATTCAAAAAACATACATATCTTTGTACCATCAAAAATCGAAGGAGTGGTTTCCTTCAAACTTTTTGGATAAATTTTTCATAATTTATAGTTTTTTGGTTGGTTAATAGCATAAAAACTCAGTCGTTTCTCGGCTGGGTTTTTTTGTTTTATGGCTTATACTCTTAAAATACAATCTATTATTTATTCATTTTTTTATTTCTCGTTAAAATTTAGTTACTTTGGTTTGATGCAAAACTATCTTAAACCTCAACATCGTTTTGTTTAAAAACTATTCGCATCATGTTTACTTTTTTGATTTTTTTACATTAATAATATAAAAGCAAATAAGTTTATGAAGAACTTTATTTTTATTCTCCTTTCGCTGTTATTATTAAAAAATGGACTGTGCCATTCTCAGAGTAAAAGGGTTGAAACAATTGAAAAAGAAGCTGATTTACTAGAAAGCAATAAAGACTTTGATAAATCCGTTATTCTTTGGAAATCGTTAACAAAATTATCAAATGACAAAAAAAATAAATTTTACTCGGGTAGATATTTTTTCGCGAAAGGAAATATTGAAGCTGATAATGGAAACTATGAAGTTGCGAGTCAAGAATTTAAACAAGCCCTGTCTTTTTTTTCAGAAAGTGAACCAACAAAAACTATAAAAAAATGGATAAGTACTACCTATCTAGAATTAAGTTATTGTTATTATGACTGGGATGAAGCGTTAAAAATAAATAAAAAAGGACTCGAGTACACCGCTAAAAATCTTCCTAAAGACACAAATATAATTTCCTTTCTTGTCGATCAAGGTGACATTTATAGAAGAATAAGAAATTATGAGCAATCAATTATTTCATTAGAAAAAGCATTAAAAAAAATTAACAGCTTAACACCTAATGACTACGAAAATTTAGGATACACACATAATCTATTGGGAATATCTTATTCCGATTTACACATTCACAATCAGTCACTTTATCATTATTCTAAAGGATTAGAAAATCATATAAAATCAAACACAGCAGATAAAGCATATGTTGTTAATTCAATGAACAATGTAATTTGGGAAAATCTTGATTATGGTGATGAAAAAAAAGCAAGAGAAGTTTTAAACGAGTTAAACATAAATTTTTATAAATGGTATCGTCATAAAACGTTTGCAACAACTGATGCCGGTGGATTTAAAAATTATAATTTGCATTTTAAGGCTTTGCTTTATTTATCAAACCTACGTTTAAAATCTCTCGAAAAAAATGAAACAGTAGCCAAACAATATCTCGACTCTATTTCAATGGTTTTTAAATCGTATCCTGATGAAAGAAAAAAAATCGACAACACTTTGCTTTTAGCTAGGTATGAGTTTGATAATTTATACTCTTTTCTAACAAGAAATGATAAAACTAAAATCAATGAACATATAAATTTTGCAAAAAAAACACTTGAAATTGCAAAATTCAGCAAATCAAAACATGATGAATTAGTTGCCTACTTAAAGCTTGCCATAGTTTACAATCGTCATAAAAAATATAATGAAGCTTTAGCTGTAATAAATGATTCAAAAAAAATAAATGAATCTTTCTTTAATGCGTCTCGTTTTTCAATTCAAGTACTTGAAGCAACAATATTAAATTCTATAAATCAACCACAAAAAGCAAAACAAGTTCTCGTGGGTTCTTTTGAGAATCTATTAAAGGAAAAGATTAAAGCAAAATCATTGAAAAATATAAAATATAAAAAATTCAATAATTTTAATAGTAGTACATTTTTAAGAAACATACTAAATTCTGCAACAATCTATTTACTAATCTATGAAAAAAGCAAGAACAAAGAAGACATTTTAATCTCAAATAATTTATTTTTCATTGCTTCTGAAATGTTTGCAGAATTTTATCAGAAAGGAAAATACAATGAATCATTAAAGACATTTAATCAAGAAATTGCATCTGGGCTTTTAGAAACTCAACTATTAATAAACCCAAATGACAAACTAAAAATTAAAACTATTCTAAATCGAATAGAAAATAATTCTTCACAACATTTGTGGAACATTTTTGAAATAAAAAATAGTCAAAACCTTAAAGTCCCAGCAGCTTTGATGAGAAATTTAAATGAATTGGTCTTTGAGAAAAATGCTATTGAAACACAAATAGAGTCTGCCAAAGAAGTAAATGATTTGAACCTCAAATTGGCTGAATTAAATAAAAAAATTAATGAAATAAAATCGCAAATCAATCAAAAAGACAAATCCTACGAAACCTTTAAATCAGGCAATTTTTCAATTGAAGACATTCAGAAAAAAACATCTAATAATCAATTGATGATTAAATATGTAGTAACAGATAAAACCGTTTATGCATTTGCAATCAAGAATTCATCTGTGGAATTGCTAGAAATTGGTGAAACTGGACCTATAAAAAATTTAGTAAATCAATATCTAAAACATATTAATTCCATCAATCAAAATTACACCAAAACAAGTAAACTACTACATGAAAAAATTGTTCAACCAATACTAAAAAACCAATCGATAGATGACATTATTTTCATTCCCGAAGACTTTTTAATTGCGGTTTCTTTTGAAAGTCTTATTGATAAAAATGATAAAATGCTTGTGCAAAATTATCACACTAGTTATTCCTATTCCATTAAATTATGGGATATTTTACAAAAAAATAATATCACAGTTAATAATAATCGATTTGTTTCATTTGCTCCAAACTATTCAAAAATACCAACAGAAAATCAAAATAGAGGCTTAAGAAGAGCTGATTTATATGACTTAAAAGAAGCAAAAATAGAAGCTCAAAAAATCAGTGAATTATTCAGCGGTAAACTTTACATGAACGAAAATGCTAATCGCAAAAACTTTATTGATGCTACCACTTCATTTTCACTCCATCATCTAGCGATGCATTCTCTTCTTGAGAATGATTATTCAAAATCATCTTTAGTTTTTTCAGGAGGACAAAAAGTGTATTTTGACGAACTTTATCAATTAAACTTTCCATCAGATTTAGTTGTTCTTAGTGCTTGTAATACTGGCATAGGAACTATGGAAAGTGGCGAAGGAATGATGAGCTTATCTCGAGCATTAACCTATTCTGGAGTAAAATCGTCAGTTTATAGTCTTTGGCAAGTTCCCGACAAAGAAACTTCGGAAATCATGATTTCATTCTATGAAAATCTAAAAAAAGGACAACCAAAAGACGAAGCTTTGACAAACGCTAAAAAAGAATTTTTGGCTAAAAACCCTATGAAGCAACATCCGTTTTATTGGGCAGGATTTGTAGTAAATGGCGATGTTTCACCAATAGCAAGTCCAACAAGTAATTGGATTTGGTTTGCACTTGCTGGTGGAATATTAATTGTTATTCTTGGATTTGTTTTCCGGAAAAAATTATTCTAATTCGGTCACCAATTCTTTTGCCATTTTTTGCATCGGATTAGTCGAATTTGCTAATTCCTTGAGCAAAACTACAGCTTTTTCTTTTTGTTCCAATTTGATTAAAGTCAACGCTTTGTACCATTTGACATAAGGTGTAAATCCGTTATTCTTCTGCAAATCAAATTGTTCAAACGAAGACAAAGCTTCATCAAAACGCTTCAATTCCATTAGCGACAACGATTTGTAAAACAAAGAATAATCTTCCTTTTCAGTGTCGTATAATTTAGAAAAAAGCGTCAAAGCTTTCGCATAATCGCCACTATCATAAGAATAAAATGCTTCCGATTTTATATCAGTTGAATTTTCACCTCTAACCGTTGGCGCAACAACATTGGGATACGATTGGTAATATTCTTCATAAACCGCATTGGTGTCAACGTCATTCGAAAATGTCCAATAGCCAATTCCCAACATAACGGCAAACGATGCCGCTGCATACCATATAGTATAATTGCGCTTTGGCTTTTTTATTTCAAACGATTGAAGTTTCTTCTTCAATGCTTGGCGTTCGTTTAACGTGATGGCTCTTTGAACTTCTTCTTCATAAACCACTTGTTCACGAAAAGTCTCGTTGGTTTGCATCAATTGATCAAACAATGATTTTTCATCGTTGTTTAAGCTTTTGGCAAAATATTTTTCTATTAATTCTTCGTGATTCATATTCTATTTATTTATCAAATCTTTCAGCTGTTTTAAGCATCTCGATTTCTGACTTTTTAATACATCTTTGTTAGTATAACCCAATAATTTCTGAATTTCATCCAACTTTTTTTCTTCATAATAAAAAAGCGTCAATACCTTTTTGCATTGTTCACCAAGCTGGGAAAAATAGTTTCTAACCAAGGTTAATTTTGAATTTTGCTCTTCTTCGTCATACAATTCATATTCCATTTCAACTTGCTCAAAATCGTTTACAGTGACTTGTTTTCCTAGTTTTTTCAGCCGATGATAAATCATAAACTTGCCAATACTGAACAAATAAGTCGAAATAGAACTTTGTAAATCATCCAGTTTTCCTTTTCGGGCATTTTCGCACAAAGCGATGATGGCATCTTGATAAACATCCAAAACTTCATCGTCACCCAACGAATATCGTTTGGCAAACAATAAAAATCCATTGCGATGTTCTTCATAAACAGTGCGAATGGCTTTCTCATTTCCTGCTTTTAAAAGCTCTGTCAACTTTGGGGCGTTTTCCATTAGTGGATGAATTTCTAGAAAGTAAACAAAGCTAATCAAAAATATTTTTTCAAACCGATGTTTACCTTTTGATTTCCATTTCACTAATGCTAAAACGAAATAACCATTTGTTTAACCAAAAAATAAAAAAATGAAAAATCTATTAACTGCATTACTGATTTTATTAGGTATCCAATGCATTACTGCGCAAGAAACTGTTGGCGGAAAAGTTTTAAAAAATGCCAAAGACAAAACCTATCAACGTGGTGAACAAAAAGGCGATGAAGGAGTTGAAACTGTTCTGAACAAAGCTGAAGAAAAAATAAAAAACATCTTCAAAAAGAAAGACAAAAAGAAAAAAGAAGAACCTCAGCCAAGTGAAGAAAATCAGGAACAATCAACTGAAAACACCGAAAACAAAAAAAGTAATACTTCAAAAACGGCAGTAAAAGGAAATTCTAAATTTGATTTTGTTGCCGGTGAAAAAGAATTGTATTTCGACAATTTTGACCGATTAGCTGTCGGCGACTTTCCAGCAGAATTCAATACCAATGCGAGTGGAGAAATTGTAAACATCGATGGACAGTCTGGAAAATGGCTTTCTATGACTAAAAACGGAGCATTTGTTCCAGATAATATCAAAAAATTACCAGAAAATTTTACACTTGAATTTGAAGTTGGAATTTATGGCGAACCTACTAATAATTATGCCGGATTTGGATTAAACTTTACTACACAAAGTGAAGATTTAATGAAAGAAATGTTTTTCTCAAAAGGAACTTCAATCGTGTATTTGCATCCTGGAGCTGGAGAAACATCGTTACAAATAATTCCAACTAACGGAAGCGAAATCGAAAACAGAATAAAAATGCCTCAATGGGATGTTAATACGAACAACAATTTTGCTAAAGTTTCGGTTTGGAGACAAAAAGGTCGACTTAGAGTGTATGTTAATGAAGACAAAATAGTAGATGTTCCTCGATTTTTTACTGAAAGTACTAACTACGATTTTGCTTTTTTCAGAAGCTTCTTCGGTGATTGTGAAATATACTTAACTAATGTTCGTTACGCCGTTGCTGGTGCCGATACTCGAAACAAACTCATCACAGAAGGTCGATTTGTTACCAACGGGATTTTATTTGACGTGAACAGCGACAACATTAAACCCGAAAGCGGAACTGTGCTAAAAGAAATGGCAACAACACTGCAAGAAAATCCAACGGTTAGAGTAAAAATCATTGGTCATACCGATAGTGATGGTGCCGATGCAGCCAACTTAGCTTTGTCTCAAAAAAGAGCTGCAGCAGTAAAAACCGCTTTGTCTAGTTTTTATGGAATAGATGCCAACCGCATGGAAACCGACGGAAAAGGTGAAAGCCAACCGCTTAACAAAAACACAACTCCAACCGAAAAAGCTCAAAACAGACGCGTTGAATTTATAAAACTATAACATTATGAAAAAAATTATCACATTACTTTTATGGGCAATTGGAACACAAACCTTTGCACAATCCTTTTCAGATGGTGTTTACAGCACTAATTTTGGAACTATAAATCTAACTTTTGAACAAGGTTTTGAATACCCAAATGGCGGCATTGTTTATGGCGATTACAAAGGAATTGGAACTATTACAGGTTCAACGACCAACGTAGGAAAAGAAATTGTGGGAAGTTTTCACAACGGTGCAGCCGAAGGAAAATTTATTTTCTTTTCTCCAACAGGAAAACAGCACTTTTTTGATAGCGGAATTACTTCTTTTAATGGAAATTGGGGTTATGGAACAGACAATAAATATTCCACAAATCCAGATCATATTTGGAAAGCAACAAGTAAAACTGCAGGAAAAGATGCTATCAAAAATGTCACCAACGTTTGGAGTGGCAAATGGAATACCACCGATGGTAGTTTAATCTTACTGCAAACGGGGAATAAAGTAACCGGAACATACAAAAATGTTGGCACAGTTGATGGCGTTTACAATCCACAAACCAGAAAGTTAAAAGGAACTTTCTATAACAACACTACCAAAAAAACAGGTCATTTTGAATTTGATTTTGAAGGAAACAGTTTTAAAGGAAAATGGGGTTGGACAACTGCGATGACAGATGGCGCTTGGAATGGAGACAAACATGTAAAGAATAATAAAGCTATTGCAACGACAAGTACTTCGTCTAATTCCTCAACATCTGCAAACTCAAATCAATCACAGAATAATCAAAAAGTTAAATACAGATTTCATTTGGCAAAGTTAAATGCACCTTTAATAGCAACAATATCCAATCCTCTTTTAAATCTATATGGGTTTTCTGGGATAAGAGTTTACAGAGTTACAGCTAGCGGACGAGAAGAAGTAAAAAGTTTTGGCAATAAAAGTCATACTTTTTTTGATAGAACGGAAGATAATGCATTTCCAGAAAACAGAGAAAGTGTTAGTTTGCCTGAAACACCTGCTAACTACAGAGATTTTGAATTTTTAAGTAGCGACATTAACAACAATACTGTAGATATTGAAGTTGAATTTTGGCATCATTTAAAAGGTAAAAGACCAGGAATAAATGCAGATTATGGCAAAACAAGACAAACGCTTACAATGGAACAAATTATTTCAGCAATGAGTAGTAATGGTATGGATAGAATATTTATTGGCTCAAGCTGTGAACTTGGTAAAATTAAAAACAGAGATCAATCGTACATAACAGTACAAGTAAAAAAAATAGATTAATTAATTGATAATGAAAACAGCACTCCTATCCTTACTCAGCATCTTTCTTTTTGCATTTACTTGTACTGGCGATAAAAAAGAAAACCTTGAAAGCCAAGCTAACCAAGCAATTGATGAAGTTGTAGTCAATACTGCCGACGAGTTTAACGGAAAATTAGATCAATTATTAACCTTAGAAATGGCTTCCGAAATTTCAGGTTATGCTGCATCTGAAGCTCAAAAAGACTACAATCAAGTGTTGAAAAATCCTGCTACGCATTCGGTTTCATATCGATGGGGAAAAGGAAGAAACCAGCAAATTAAAAATCCTATCAATGGTAAAATGATGGATGTTCCAGCAGATGATTTTATTCAACTTTCTTGGGTAAAAAACACCTCATTAAAAGAATTCAAATTCAATTATCATACACCAACTGCCGAAGAACTTACTAATGCTGACAAAGCGATGAATGAAAAAGTAAACGAAATGCAACAGCAAGGAAAAGCCGATGCTTCACAAGCCGAAATGGCAAAAGGAATGGCAAGCGAAATGGCAAAAGGACTTTCATTTGACGAAATTAAAGGCGTTGGCGATTATGCCGTTTGGAACAACAAATACAAAGAATTGAAAGTTTTCTACAAAGGATTAGAATTTCAAATCACAGCCGAACTTTCGGATGATGAAAAAGTAAACAAGCAAAAAAGCATCGAAACAGCAAAAAAAATTATTAATCAAAAATTAAAATAACAATGAAAAAGTTAGTTTTATTATTGCTAATTTGCTTTCAAACGCAAGCTCAAATAAAGTTTTGGAATACCAATCCAACATCCAACATGCCACTTTTTGAAGTAGAATGGGGTAAAAAAACCACGATACATACTAAAGTTGGAAAAGAAACCAAACCCATGTATGTCTTCAACAAAACAGCCGTTCAAACCTTCAACGGCGATGCTCGAACAAAATACCAAATGACTGTTGAAAGCACGGATAATGTAGCCAAACGCAAATTTGAAATTAGTTATACGCATTACAGACAAACCAATTCTTACTTGGGTTACATCAAAGCAACCTATGTCTATCACGACAAAAGACCAACTAAAATTTTTGAAGAAAATTTTGAAACAGTAAAAAATCCTTAACCTTTTAAATTATGAAAAAAATTATATCCTCATTAATGCTATTTGTAGCGTTTAACGGCTTTGCTCAATTGGTTCAAGGCGAAATTAATATTAAAGAACAATCAAAAATTGAACTTACCGCAAAATCAAACAAAGCGGTAAATCTCTTTGCCGATTTTAGAGAAAACAAATATCCAATTCATTTTGCGTTCACTGCAACAGATGTTCCGCTAAACAGCGACAAAAAAGAAGTTGTTCAATTTGTATTTTCAACTACCATAAAAAAAGATGGAAAAACTATTGGAACTATCAAACGCAGTCCAATGCCATTTTTTCCTGGTGATATGTTGATGCCAATCGAAACATTTGATGTAATTTCTGTTTTATCTAACATTCAAACCAATACACCAGAAACTGTTTCAGAAATTCCAAAAGGCAATTATGAAATCATTTTGGAAGCAAAACCAATTGGTGTAAAAGGTCAAATAGCTTCATCAACTTTATTTTTAAAAATCAACTAAATCATGAAAAAAATAGTATTTATTCTTTCCGTTTTATTTACTTTTTCTTGTTCAAATAACGATTCTGAGAACAATTCCAGTGATAAGATAATTGGCACTTGGCGTCATACAAAATCCACTTATATTCAAAACAACAGTCAACAATACGATCAATTATTTGAAAGCAGTTGCGATATACAAAACCGTTTCATCATCAAAAAAGACGGCACATTTGACAAAATTAGATACAGTCCAAATCCTGAGTTTGGTAGTTGCACATTACAAACCTCAAGTTTTACTGGAGAAAAAATTTGGGCAAAAAGCAATACTAATCAATATGTTTTCCAAACCATTTCTAGCAATCCAAATCATGATTCCGAAACTCTAATTGCTGTGGAAGCAACTTTTGAAGGAAACAAAATGATTTTAAAATTCATTGAATTACAAAACGAGAACAACCCCGAAGATACTGCTTTTTATATAGAAACATATGAACGTCAGTAATATTTAACATCTCATCTACATGTTCTTTTAACAATCAAGAAACATGAATTATTGATTAGAAACCAAACCTTATCCCTTAAAAGTTATGAAAAAAATTTTGTTGTTAATTTTATGTTTGAGTTTTTCGGGTTTTGCCCAGCAAAAATCCAAAACCAAAGCAAAACCAAAAACCAACATTCCATTAATTAAAGACAAACCAAAGACAACTGTTCCGATACTAACAGATGCCGATGACTTACTGGAAGTAAAAAGTAACGAACCCAATCCTAATGATTTATTGGATATTTCTTTATCTGTTCCAAAGCCAAAAACACCAAATGCTGGTCAACAGATTTACAATGAAATTGGTTTGAATGGCGACTTTACTTTCAATAAAAAAATTGGCTTTTCAGTAAATGCACCCGAAGGCAATATAGTTTCCTATTTCTATTTGAATACCAAAAATGGGTATTCCATGTTAGATTGGAAAGGCATCAAAGCTATGCTTAGCGAAAATCCGGAAGGCGAAATGACACAAATTAAAAACGCCAATAACGATTTTTATCAGTACATGAAAAGTTCAGAAGGCAACTTTGTAATGAAAGCAGGAAGCAAACAATCCATGGTTGTACATGATATTCAAACCAAAATGTTGAGCAAAGAATTCTTTAAAACCTTCAAAAAAACAGGTAATAAAGTTGGAAAAGTTGGTGGAAATAAATATCCGAGAGTTGAATATTCTGGAACATTTGAAGGCAAAAAAATGTCCATTTGGTTGTCTAATCCTCAGGATGTTTTGCTTGACACTAAATTTACTCACAGTCTTTCTGGCTATTGGGGTTTGGGTTTTATTGCAAGTCCATCGGGAACAACTTATATGATTACAGGAATTGTTGGCGATGGTGCTTCCATTTTTATGAATTATATCGAAAATGCTACCGTTAGCTTTTCCGGAAAAGGATATAAACCGATGGGAGAAATGACTGGAGGAAATGCTGGTGCTTTTTCTCAAACCAGCGACATTCAAGATTTACCATTTGTTAATCAAATTAATAATGCCGATGCTACTGCCAATTATTACGACATTATGATTAACGCATTAAATCAATCGATTGCTGAACATCAATCAGGTTTAAAAGAAGCACAAAAAAACAATGACACAAAAGCAACGAAACGATATAACTGCTTGATTACATGCACAAAAAATAAAAAAACCAGATTAGAAAAAGTAAAAACAGAACACATCAAAATTATAAATCAATATAAAAACGATGATGAAAAACGTGATGAAAAAATAAATCAATTAATGGAAACACAAGGTCAACCAAAACCTTGTAATTGTTAAGTAAGTAGTTTAGTTTTTTGAGAAAGCCGTTTCAATTTTTTTTGAAGCGGTTTTTTTGATGTTTACCTTTTTGAAAATAATTCACTAATGGTAAACTAAACACATTTACCATGAAAAAAATTACTTTACTTATTCTATTTATTTCATCGACTGTATTTTCTCAGGCAGAACAAATTCTAAACTATGCTTGGGCTTTTCCAACCAAAGTAAACAACAAAATTGTTTTTGTAAGAACAGAACCAACTTTTGGAACAGAACTTTGGGTAAGCGATGGAACCGAAGCTGGAACCACAATTTTAATGGACATCATACCAGGAAATGCAAGTAGCAATCCATACAATCTAACAGCAATTGATAATGTAATTTATTTTACGGTTAACGATAACCAAATATGGCGAACCGATGGAACGACTGGCGGAACTTATATCATGGTAAACAATCCAAACATAACAAATGTTGGCGGATTTATTAAAGCCAACAATTTCATATTTTTTTATGAAGGAACAACAGGTTCCAATGGTACACGAAATATTTGGAGAATGCAAAATACTCCTAATTCTGCTGTAGAAGTATTGCAAGCAACTAACTTATCTTTTCAAAATGTAGATAGAGGTTTCTATAATCTTGATGATAATAATTTACTTATTAATGCTAGAACTTCAGCACATGGTTGGTCAATTTGGAGAACAAATGGTTTGGTTAGTGAACTTGTAAAAGACTTAAACCCAACCAATGTTTCAGACAGAGTGCAAATGAGCAGCGTAAAAAAAATTGACGATACCATCTATTTTTCAGGTTTTACTATAGAAAACGGATACGAACCATTTACCACAAACGGTACAACGCCAGGAACTAATTTACTTAAAGACATATTTGTTAGCAACAATTATTTTGACACTTCTGGAGCAACTAATTTTTATAAAGCTGGCAACATTATTTACTTTACAGCAAAAGACAATACCAACGGTTTAGAACTATGGAAAACCAATGGAACTGCTGCTGGAACCGAGATGATAAAAGATATTACTCCAGGAAATAATACAAATAGTTGGGCACCAGGTTCATTTATTGAATTTAATAATCAACTCTATTTTTCTAAAAATGATGAAATAAATGGAACTCAAATCTGGAAATCTGATGGAACCGAAGAAGGAACTATCATGGTAACTTCCAATCCGCAAACCACATTTTATGGAAACCAATTTTTTATATATGAAAATTTGCTATTCTACAGTGCATACAATGCAACAAATGGTATCGAATTATGGATGCTCGACACAAATGATAACGCAACGTTAGTTCAAGATATTGCTCTTGGAAGTGATGGTTCAGATCCAAGTGACTTCATTGAATTTAATGGATATTTATATTTCATGGCTTCAACGAATGGAAATGTAACTGGGCGAAAAATCTTTAGACTGAATTCACAAACTTTAGAAACAACCATTTCAAAAAACAATGCAATTTCAGTTTATCCAAACCCAGCAAATGGAATTTTTCACATTGAAAACACAAATAAAAATCAATTAGAATATACCATCTATGACCAAACCGGAAAAAAAATAAACTATTCTCAAAATGGAGATTCAATAGACATTTCAAACCATGCGTCAGGAATTTACTTTTTAAAAATTTTCAATACAACTCAAAATACAGTCTCAATAAAAAAATTAATCAAATACTAATTTTCACTTTTAATTCAAACTAAAACCGTCTCATTTTGTGACGGTTTTTTCATTTATAAAAATTTATTCCAATTACTTTATCAACAAAAAAGTGTTCAATCTTTTGATACGTTTCTTTGTTTTTTTACATTTGGAACAATAATTGTACTTACCCAAGAAAAAATAAATATTTAAAATGAAAAAGTTAGTATTTCTGCTCCTGTTTCTTTCAACGGTAAGTTTTAATTCTACCCAAAAACCCGAAGCTTATGATGTAGGCGAATGGTTTAAATTCCGCATTCACTATGGTTTTATCAATGCTGGATATGCAACGCTAGAAGTAAAAGAAGCTGTAAAAAACAATAAAAAAGTATATCATGCCGTTGGAAAAGGCTACACTGTTGGTATGTCACGTTTCTTTTTTAAAGTAGACGATAACTATGAAAGTTACTTTGACAAAATAACAAACAAACCATATCAGTTCGTCAGAAAAATTGACGAAGGTGGTTATACAAAAAACCAAGAAGGATTTTTTAATCAAGACAATAATACTGTTTTGGTAAAAGATTATAAAAAGAAAAAAGAAAACACATTTCCTGTTACCGAGAATGTTCAGGATATTCTTTCTACTTTTTATTTCCTGAGAAATCATCCCAATATTGATAAACTAAAAGTAGGCGAATCAGTAATTGTGGATATGTTTTTTGATGACGAAGTATTCAAATTTAAGTTAAAATATATAGGAAAAGAAGATTTAAAGACTAAATTTGGAACTGTTCCGTCAATGATATTTAGACCATTGGTACAATCAGGACGTGTTTTCAAAGAAGAAGAAAGTTTAACTGTTTGGATTTCAGACGACGACAACAAATTACCATTAAGGATTAAAGCCAGTTTGGCTGTTGGTTCTTTGAAAGCCGATATTGATGGTTTCAAAGGATTAAAAAATCCGTTTGTAGTAAAAGTAAAAAAATAATGAACAACCTAACCAACAATCACGACACTATTTTAGAAGCTTTAGAACAAAAATTTGAAGCTATAAACCAAAAAACCGAAACCCATCTCGAAGGATTACTTTGGTCAAAACCAATTACCTACTGGGATTATATACAAACCGATGCGTTACTAAATCTTCAAACCCAAAGAACCGTTTTGCCCGACGAAATGGTTTTTATTATGTATCATCAAGTCAACGAATTGTTATTCAAAATGATACTTTGGGAAATTGACCAACTTTGCCATACAGACAAACCAAAAACCGATTTTTTCACCGAAAAACTACGAAGAATAAGCCGTTATTTTGATATGTTGACTACTTCATTTGACATTATGGGCGACGGAATGGAAGTGGAACAATACATGAAATTTAGAAATACTTTAACTCCAGCGAGTGGTTTTCAAAGCGCACAATATCGATTAATTGAATTTTCTTCAACCGATTTAATTAACCTTATCGACTACAGATTTAGAGCTACAATTGATAGAAACACACCTTATTCTCACGCTTTTGAACACCTTTATTGGCAAGCCGCAGGAAAAGATTACCACACAGGAGAAAAAAGTACTTTATTAGTAAATTTTGAAAAAAAATACCGCCAAGAATTTATTCGCCACATGGAAGAATACAACACCATAAACATTTGGCAAAAATTCAAACAACTTCCTGTTGAAGATCAGCAAAACAGTGAATTAGTAAAAGCAATGCGTCATTATGACTACACTGTAAATGTAACTTGGGTTATGGGACATTTGAATGCAGCCAAAAAATACATCGAAAGCGGTCAAGGTTCAGGCGAAGCAACTGGCGGAAGCGATTGGAAAAAATACATGCATCCAAAATACCAAAGAAGAATATTCTTCCCAGAACTTTGGAGTGAAGACGAATTAAAAAATTGGGGCGAAGGACTATAAAATCAAAGAATGTCAAAATTTTTTCAAAAAATAATACTGCTTGTACCACTACTCTTTTTTGTAATTTCTTGCGAAAAAACAAAAGAAGAAGAATACGTTATTGAAAATCCAAAACCTAAAGTTATTGATTTTGGTTTCAACCTCAACGAATTCAACATAGTAAACGACACCATAAAATCGGGTGATACTTTTGGTAGTATTATTGATAAACAAAATCTTAACGGCAATCAGGTTTATGATGTAGTGGCAAAAGTTAAAGATACCTTTGACGTTCGTTCTATCAGAAAAGGAAAACCTTACACCATTCTTAGAACCAAAGACAGAAAACATAAAATTCAATATTTCATTTATCAACCCGATAAATTGAGCTATTACATCATTGATTTCAGAGATTCTATTCAAGCTCATAAAAAAATAAGACCTGTTACTTTCAAGACCAAAACCATTGCAGGAAAACTGAACGGTTCATTATCAGAAACGCTACAAAGTTTAAAAGTTGACCCATCATTAGCACCAAGAATTGCTAAAATATATGCCTGGTCAATCGACTTTTTCAAACTTCAGAAAGGAGATGAATTTGCACTAAAATTTACCGAAAGATACATCAATGATACTGTTTATGATGGTGTTGACAGTTTAAAAGCTTCCTTTTTTGAATACAAAGGCAAAAAAATCTATGCGTTTCCATTCAAACCTGATGAAAATGCTCAAAAACAAGAATACTATGATGAAGAAGGAAAAACACTAAAGAACTTTTTCCTAAAAGCACCATTAAAATTCATCAACATCACTTCGAGATATACAAAAAATCGCTTTCATCCGGTGCAAAAAAGATGGAAAGCACATAACGGAACCGATTATGCTGCGCCAACTGGAACACCAATTATGTCAACCGCAGCTGGAATTGTAGAACAAGCTGGTTTTACTACTGGAAACGGAAATTTTGTTAAAGTAAAACACGATAAAACCTATTCAACGCAATATTTACACATGTCAAAAATCTTGGTAAAACGCGGACAAAGAGTTACTCAAGGTCAAGTCATTGGAAAAGTGGGAAGTACTGGTTTAGCCACTGGACCACACGTTTGTTATCGTTTTTGGAAAAATGGTGTTCAAGTTGATGCTTTAAAATTAAAATTGCCCAATTCTACTCCTATGGATTCTCGCTACAAGCAAAAATACATGGAATACATGACGCCTTTAAAACGTGAGTTGGATAGCGTTGCCACAGCCAACTCAAAAAAATAACGTAATTTTTCTCAACTACAACGTTAGCGTAAAAATTGTCTATCGTTTTATCCCAATGATATTTGTAAATTTGGCATTCAAATTGTGAAAAAATGGCATTACCAAATATCAACCCAACTACAACAGCTGTTTGGGAAAAACTAAATCAACATTACGCGCAACTAAAAAATGTTTCCATGAAGGAAATGTTTAGTAACGATTCATCAAGAACCGAAAAATTCCACATTCAATGGAATGATTTTTTAATCGATTATTCCAAAAACAGAATTTCTTATGAAACGATGGAATTATTACAACAATTAGCTAAAGAAGTAAATCTAAAACAAGCTATTTCGAGCTATTTTGACGGCGAGGCAATCAATCAAACCGAAAACAGAGCAGTGCTTCATACGGCTTTGCGTTCGCCAGAAACAGCAACTGTTTTAGTGGATGGAAAAAATGTAATTCCAGATGTTTTTGAAGTAAAAAATAACATCAAAAAATTCACTAACGAAGTTATTTCAGGCGAAAGAAAAGGTTTTACTGGAAAAACATTTACCGATGTTGTTAATATTGGAATTGGCGGTTCCGATCTTGGTCCGGCAATGGTTGTTGAAGCATTACAGTTTTACAAAAACCATTTGAACGTTCATTTTGTTTCCAATGTTGATGGCGATCACGTAAACGAAATCATCAAAAAACTAAATCCAGAAACAACGCTTTTTGTAGTTGCTTCCAAAACTTTTACTACACAAGAAACACTTTCCAATGCTGAAACTATTCGTGCCTGGTTTTTACAATCGGCTTCTCAGGAAGATGTTGCCAAACATTTCGTTGCTGTTTCTACGAATATTCAAAAAGTAACCGAGTTTGGCATTAATCCAGCGAATGTTTTCCCAATGTGGGATTGGGTTGGCGGACGATTTTCACTTTGGAGTGCTGTTGGTTTATCCATTGCATTAGCCGTTGGTTTTGATAATTTTGATGAATTATTGAAAGGCGCAAACGAAATGGACAATCATTTTCAAACTGCCGAATTTGAAAAAAACATTCCAGTTGTTTTAGCCTTGTTAAGCATTTGGTACAACAACTTTTTTGGAGCTGAAAGCGAAGCATTAATTCCATATACTCAATATTTACAAAAATTGGCACCATATCTTCAACAAGGAATTATGGAAAGCAACGGAAAAAGTATTGGTCGCGACGGAAAACCTGTAAATTATCAAACGGGAACAATTATTTGGGGCGAACCAGGAACCAATTCACAACACGCCTTTTTCCAATTAATTCATCAAGGAACAAAACTAATTCCAACGGATTTCATCGGATTTGTAAAACCATTATATGGCAATAAAGACCATCATGACAAATTGATGTCTAATTTTTTTGCACAAACCGAAGCGTTACTAAACGGAAAAACCGAAGCGCAAGTAAAAGCCGAATTTGAAAAACAAAACGTTACTGGCGAAAAAGCGGATTTCCTTTTACCTTTCAAAGTTTTCAGCGGAAATAAACCTACGAATACTTTTCTAATCGACAAACTAACACCCAAATCATTGGGTTCGTTAGTTGCTTTATATGAGCATAAAATCTTTGTTCAAGGCGTTATTTGGAACATTTTTAGTTATGATCAATGGGGAGTCGAATTAGGAAAGCAATTAGCAAATTCTATTTTGGACGAAATCAATTCAAAATCAGTAAATCAGCACGATTCTTCCACAGAATTTTTACTCAAACACTTTTTAAAAAAATCATAAATCCTAAAAACGGCAACTTAGTTTGCCGTTTTTTTATTCATTTTCGTTACATTTGTTATTCTTAAAAAATAATTTATGTACACATTCGTTCAAAAATTTCATTCAGGTTGGGCATATTTAGCACTATTATTATTAGTTTTTGCAGTAATTAATTCATTCTTAGGAATGAATTCTAAAAAAGAATTTACAGGAAAAGATAGAAAAATTGCTCTTTTTGGGTTAATTGGAACACATATTCAACTTTTGGTTGGTTTTATTTTATACTTCATTTCACCACTAGGTTTAGATTCTTTTGGACAAATGAAAGATGCAGCTTTAAGACTAACTTCGTTAGAACATCCGTTAATCAATATTATTGCTATTGCTTTAATTACAATTGGTTGGTCAAAACATAAAAAGGCAGAAAATAGCACCGCAAAATTCAAATCAATTGCAATTTTTTATGGCATTGGTTTACTCTTGATTTTAAGTCGAATACCATGGAAAATGTGGTTAAATAACTAATTTTTTTTAAGTCCTGAAAAGGACTTTTTTTATCTAAGGTACAGTTTTTGCAAAGTATCTTTTCACTTTAAAAAATGATTTATGACACAGAAAATTTTAATAGTACTGCTTTCTTGTCTTTCTGTTTTGACAATTTCGGGACAGGAAAAGAAAGCACAACAAAAGGAAAAGTCAAAAGAAAAAACAACAAAAACCACTGATGTCAAAGAGAACAAAGAAAATAAAGACCAAGTAAAAGTTGTTGCTTCTACCAAAGTTGATACTTCAAAAATTAAAATAAAAAACATTGTTCAAGAAATAGACACCACAAGCAATATTTTACTTGATGCTAATTTTAAGTTACTAAAGAAAAAAGCACACGCTTCGTATTACCATCATAAATTTCACGGAAGAAGAACGGCAAGCGGCAAAAAATTTGACAACAACGCATATACAGCAGCGCACAAAAAACTGCCATTTGGCACCAAAGTAAAAGTAACTAACGAAATTAACGGAAAATTTGTTATTGTTGAAATTACCGATCGAGGACCATTTTCAAAAGCTCGTGAGATTGATTTAACACGAAGAGCTTTTATGGAAATTGCCGATAATAAAAAATCGGGAGTTGTTTTTGTTACCTTAGAAGTTGTTGAAGAAAAAAAATAGTTACCAAGTTTTAAACGGTTTTTTACTCAAAAACGAATTATAAAATCGTTCATCGTTAGTTACTTCTTTACCAAGCCAAAGCGGTTTTTCAAAGATTTCATGTTCTGATTGAAGTTCAATTTCGGCTATGATTAAACCTTCGTTTTCTCCCGAAAAAACATCAACTTCAAAAACGTGGTTTCCAACCTTTACTTCGTAACGAATTTTATCAATAATTCCGCTTTCGCAAATGGACAAAAGCGATTCGGCTTCTTGTAAACTAATTTCTTTTTCCCATTCTAGTCGTGTTGTTCCGCTATTATTACTTTTTCCTTTGATAGTAATAAAACCTTTGTCTCCTTTAATTCTAATGCGAACTGTTCTTTCGGGAACCGAACTCAAATAGGCTTGAACAATTCTTTTTTGGGCAAAAGATTCACCAATAAATGATTCAGAAATTACTAAAAACTTACGTTCAATTTCTACCATAATTTTTTTTGATAATTAGGGGCAAGTTAAGAAAATATATTTTGAAAAATTGTATTTTTACAACAATCACATCAGCAAAAACTTCTACATGAATATACGCAATCATAAAAAAAAGTTTTCCTCAATAGAAGCTTTATTCCAACATTTTTTTACTGAAAATGGGTATCAATCTAGCGACCAATTACTTTTTTTGATTGTTTTGGTTGATTTTTTTCGACCAAAAAATCCAAAGGAAAAAACCACTGTCTCTATTGAATCTTTACTGCGTTATTTAACTGAAAATGAAAATCACAAAGAAGTTTTAAAAAATTATCTTTCAGATGTATTGCAAAAAAGAAAGTTCAGCCGAATGCTTTCGGATACAGGAATTTTGAGAGATTCCGATTTTATGTATGAAGTAAAAAAACGAATTTCAGATAAATTACTGCCGTTTCAACCCGAAAAAGATACGCTAGAATTTGTACTCAATCAGGTTTTTTTTAAAAGCTCTGATCCTATTTGGATAACCAAAATTCCTTTTGAAGAACTGCAACAATTCTTTGACGTTGTTGAATTTGAAACGATATACAACACTGTTTCTGAGAAATCGGTTTTATCAGAAGTGATGAATGCTATGAGTTTAATTTCGCAGCGAATGAGTGGTCGTGCAATGGAAAACGATGTCATCAAAATGGTTCCCGAATATGATGATTTAGAAAGTCCATTTGTAGCTTTTGAAAACGAATTTCATAGCGTCAAAAAGAAAATTAAAGATGGCGAAAATCATTTTGTAACTTCGGATGATTTGAATTATAAGCAACTGTTAATTCTGCACAAACAATGTGAAGAATATGTCGATAAAGCTTTTGGAAATAGCTCAAAATTTGGAATTTCGTTAAAAGTAAATCAAAGTTTACTTCGCATTAGACAACAATTACACCGAATTAAAGTCTTACTTTCTTCACTAGTAATTAACTCAGAAATTGACAAAAAAAACAACACCATTCATCTGGCTTTGCGACTAATTAAATACAATTGTCATAAAAATAATGTTCGTCAATTAATTAACGAAAGTACGCAACTGATTTCCTATGAAATCACGCAACATACTGCAAAAACAGGCGAACACTACATCACGGAAAGCAAATCAGAATATTTTTTGATGTTGAAAGCTGCCGTTGGTGGCGGTTTTATTGTTGGACTGCTTTGTATTATTAAAACATTGCTTTCAAAAATTGATACCAGTGCTTTTGGTCATGCATTTTATTACAGTTTAAACTATTCGATAGGTTTTATAACGATTTATTTACTAGGTTATACTTTAGCAACAAAACAACCCGCAATGACTGCGGCAACGCTGATTAAAGCCTTGGAAAGTGGCATGAAAAAACAAAGTAAAAACGAAAACAAACACAGCTCGTTTGCTCAACTTTTTGCTCGATTATTTCGTTCGCAATTCATTGCTTTTGTAGGCAATGTTTTCATGGCATTCCCTGTTTCGTTACTTGGTATTTGGCTTATAGATTACATTTTCGATTATAATATTGCGTTTGAAAAATCGGCAAAATTGCTCAATGATTTGTCGCCAATAAGTTCGGCAGCTGTTTTTCACGCGGCAATTGCGGGCGTTTTTCTTTTCCTTTCAGGAATTATTTCGGGGAATGTTTCCAATAAAAACAAACACAATCAAGTGTATTTTCGTATCAAAGAACATCCGCTTTTGAAGCAAAATTTTGGTAAAAAGAAAACCGAAAAAATTGCGAATTGGTTTGAAAATAATTGGGCAGGATTTGTTTCCAATGGTTGGTTTGGTGTGTTTTTAGGAAGTACAGCATCGATTGGAATTTTCTTAGGACTAAATCTTGATATCCGACACATTACTTTTGCCAGTGGAAACTTTGCGCTTGGATTATATGGAGCCAATTTCTTTGTTGATTTTTGGACGATTTTTTGGAGTATTATTGGTATTGGTGTAATTGGATTTATGAATTTTATCGTTAGTTTTTTACTATCGCTAGGATTGGCTTTTCGCTCTAGAAACATTCCACTTTC
The DNA here is from genome assembly GCF_012911605.1 of Flavobacterium solisilvae. GTDB lineage: Bacteria > Bacteroidota > Bacteroidia > Flavobacteriales > Flavobacteriaceae > Flavobacterium > Flavobacterium solisilvae. Next base: position 77,539 of record NZ_JAAMPT010000203.1, read on the forward strand.
GGAATTGGGATTACTACGTAAATCGACTTGGGCTTATTTTAAAACGCGTCCATCGGCATTCTTTTTCCCAGTGAAAGACAAATAATTATGGAAACCGAAGTTGTTCTAAGAAAGATAATTCACGTCGATATGGATGCTTTTTATGCTTCTGTAGAACAAATGGACAATCCAGAATTGAAAGGAAAACCGTTGGCTGTTGGCGGAAGTGAAATTCGTGGTGTGGTTTCAGCAGCGAGTTATGAAGCGAGAAAATTTGGCGTTCGTTCCGCTATGAGTGGCATTCAAGCCAAGCGAAATTGTCCCGATTTAATTTTCGTTCGTCCACGATTTGACCGTTATAAAGAAATTTCGAAAAAAATCAGGAAGATATTTCACGATTATACAGATTTGGTCGAACCGCTTTCGCTAGACGAAGCGTATCTTGATGTTACTCAGAACAAAAAAGGAAATCCAAGTGCGACTTTAATTGCACAAGAAATTAGAAAACGGATTTTTGAAGAAGTAGGTTTAACGGCTTCGGCGGGAATTTCGGTGAATAAATTTGTGGCTAAAATTGCCAGCGATTATAATAAACCCAACGGACAAAAAACAGTAAATCCCGAAGAAGTAGAAGCTTTTCTTGAAAATCTTGATATCAAAAAATTCTATGGCGTTGGAAAAGTTACAGCCGAACGAATGTATCAGTTGGGTATTTTTACCGGAAAAGATTTAAAATCAAAATCAAAAGAATATCTCGAAGAACATTTCAGCAAAAGCGGTTTACATTACTACAATATTGTTCGTGGCATTCACAATAGTACTGTAAAACCCAATCGCACAGCCAAATCAGTCGCAGCGGAACATACATTTAATGAAAATTTAACTTCGGAGATTTTCATGGAAGAAAAACTACAACGCATATCATCTGAACTCGAAAAACGATTGAAACGATACAACATATCTGGAAAGACAGTAACTTTAAAAATAAAATACAGCGATTTTACACTACAAACCCGAAGTAAAACACTTCCCTATTTCATTGCCGACAAAGGTTTACTATTTGAAACCGCAAAAGAATTATTGTATCAAGAAAAAATGAAAGAATCAGTACGATTATTAGGAATTTCATTAAACAACTTGAACACCGAAGAAAAGAAAACAGTTGTTGTACAGTTGAAGTTTGAGTTTTGAGTTACAACAACTTCTGCTCTTCATTTTCATAAAAAGCATCCACAGATAAATTGGGTAATCCCGAAGCCATAACTGCCAATTGATCGCAGCGTTCGTTTTGCGGATGATTATTATGTCCTTTTATCCATTTAAAATCAACTTGATGTTTGCGGTAAATTTTAAGAAATCGCATCCATAAATCAGGGTTTTTTTTACCTGCAAAATTTTTCTTTTCCCAACCAAAAACCCATTTTTTCTCAACAGCATCAACTACATACTTAGAATCGGAAATAACCAAAACTTTCATGTTGGGTTGTTTAAGTTTTTCCAAACCAACAATAACTGCTAACAGTTCCATTCTATTATTAGTCGTGTGCCGAAAACCTTCATAGAATTCTTTTTTATAATTCGTCCCAACCATTTCCATAACCACGCCATAACCACCGTTTCCGGGATTTCCTTTGGCTGCGCCATCTGTATAAATGTGAACTTGATGTGACAAAATATAAATTTAGAATTTAAAATTTAGAATTTCAGAAATAACAATTGGAAAATGTTGCTGCTCTAAAATATGAATTTTATCGGCTATTTCCTCAGCTGTTGTACAGTTTTCAATATTTACTTTGTGTTGTACAATGAATTCGCCTTCATCATAATGTTCGTTTACATAATGAATGGTAATTCCGGTTTCTTTTTCTTTATTTTCCAAAACAGCGCGGTGAACATTCATGCCATACATTCCTTTTCCGCCATAATTAGGTAATAAAGCTGGATGAATATTAATAATTTTATTTGGATAATGAGCAATAATAGATTCGGGAAATTTCAATAAAAAACCGGCTAAAACAATTAAATCAGGTTGTAAATCGTTGATTTTTTCAAGAACTTGACCATCTTGCAACTGATTTTTATCAAAAATAAATGAAGTAATTCCATGATTTTTGGCTCTTTCTATAACTTTGGCATGTGGATTGTTAGTAAAAACACCGACTACACTTATAGTATCGTTGTTTTTGAAATACTGAATGATATTCTCTACATTGGAACCGTTTCCAGAGGCAAATAGAACTATTTTTTTCATTTGTTCATTGTTTTAACAGCACAAAAAAAAGAATATTTAATAGATTTTAAATCATAATAGTGTAAGATTTTAAAATTAATTTTTTACTTTCGTAGTCATATTTAATAACAAAAAGGTTGTCATCAAATAAAGTTTTTTATTTTTGCCAACAATTAAAATTAAAAATTTAGAAATTATGTCAGACATTGCATCAAGAGTTAAAGCGATTATCGTAGACAAATTAGGCGTTGACGAAAACGAAGTTGTAACAGAAGCAAGCTTCACAAACGATTTAGGAGCAGATTCATTAGACACTGTTGAGCTTATCATGGAGTTCGAAAAAGAATTTGATATTCAAATTCCAGACGATCAAGCTGAAAACATTGCTACAGTAGGTCAAGCTATTTCTTACATCGAAGAAGCAAAAAAATAATAATTCTACAATACCCGTAAATTTAATTTGCGGGTATTTATTATTTTTAAAAAATCAAAGAAAGATTGATTTCAATCTAAAAAATATAAAACCCATGTCTCTTTAATGCTTAAATTTGAAGAATTCATGGGTTTGTTTGTAAAAAAAGATTACTAAAAAAAAGAATATGGCATTAAAGCGAGTTGTTGTCACAGGTTTAGGTGCATTAACACCAATAGGAAATTCCGTTGAAGAATATTGGGATGGACTAGTAAATGGAAGAAGTGGTGCTGCACCAATAACTTATTACGATACTGAAAAACATAAAACAAAGTTTGCTTGCGAAGTTAAAAACTTCAATATTGAAGATTACATTGATCGTAAAGAAGCTCGCCGAATGGACAAGTTTGCACAGTATGCAATTGCAGCCAGTGAAGAAGCTATCAAAGACGCTGGAATTACCGAAACCAATGTCAACAAACAGCGTGTTGGTGTTATTTGGGGTGCAGGAATTGGTGGATTGGAAACTTTTCAAGAAGAAGTAATGAGCTATTCTAAAGGCGACGGAACACCGCGTTTCAACCCTTTCTTTATTCCAAAAATGATTGCCGATATTGCTCCAGCTCACATCTCGATGAGAAATGGATTTATGGGACCAAATTATACAACCGTTTCAGCATGTGCATCTTCTGCTAATGCTTTGATTGATGCTTTCAACTACATTCGTTTAGGAATGTGTGATGTTATCATTTCTGGTGGTTCAGAAGCTGCCGTAACGATTGCTGGAATGGGCGGATTTAACTCAATGCAAGCCTTATCAACAAGAAACGAAAGTCCAGAAACTGCTTCAAGACCATTTGATGCTACTCGTGATGGATTTGTTCTTGGCGAAGGTGCTGGCGCATTAGTTCTTGAAGAATATGAACACGCAAAAGCGCGTGGAGCAAAAATATATTGTGAAATTGGCGGTGGCGGAATGTCATCTGATGCCTATCATTTAACAGCGCCACATCCAGAAGGAATTGGCGTAATTGCTGTTATGCAAAATACGCTTCGCGATGCAGGAATGAAGCCAGAAGATGTTGATCATATCAATACTCACGGAACTTCAACTCCACTTGGCGATGTTGCTGAATTAAAAGCAATTAGTGCTGTTTTTGGCGAACATGCCAAAACATTAAACATCAATTCAACTAAATCAATGACAGGACATTTACTCGGTGCAGCTGGTGCGATTGAAGCGATTGCTTCTATTCTAGCCATGAAACATGGAATTGTTCCTCCAACGATAAATCACGAAGTGGTTGACGAAAATATTGATCCAAGTTTGAATTTGACTTTGAATAAAGCACAAAAAAGAGACGTAAAAGTTGCCATGAGCAATACTTTTGGTTTTGGCGGACACAACGCTTGTGTACTTTTCAAAAAATTGGAAGACTAATTTTCAGATGAAAAGAATTATCAAAAAAATATTTCCGAAATCCCGTTCAAATGAGGACGGGATTTTTTTTGGAAAAATTGAAAAAATCATAGGTTTTAAACCTGTAACCTTACTTTTTTATCAAAAAGCATTTACGCATCGTTCTGCCAATCGAACAGATGATAACGGAAATCCATTAAATTATGAACGGTTAGAATTTCTTGGCGATGCTATGTTAAGCTCAGTAATCGCGGCACATTTATACAACAAAGTGCCAACAGGCGATGAAGGTTATTTAACCAAAATGCGTTCCAAAATAGTTAGTCGGGAACATCTAAACGAACTCGGAAGAGATTTGAATTTAGTGGCAATGGTTGATAGCAAAGTGCCGATAAGCAATTTTGGAGAAAACATACACGGAAATATTTTTGAAGCCCTAGTTGGTGCTATTTTCTTGGACAAAGGTTATGCTTTTTGCGAGAAATTCATCAACAAAAAAGTGATTATTCCTTATGTTGACATTGCAAAACTAGAAGGCAAAGTCATCAGCTACAAAAGTCTTTTGATAGAATGGTGTCAAAAAGAAAAACGAACATTTCACTACGAAGTTTTTGACGATAACGGAAATGACGGACAGCGATTTTTTGGTGTAAAATTATCAATTGATGACAAAGTTGTGGCAAAAGCTAGAGCAACATCTAAGAAAAAAGCCGAAGAAATAGCATCAAAACGAGCTTATTTTGCATTTCAAGAAAAAATTAACACAAAATAATCAGAATTCTTTAAAAACTATATCGTTTTCGTTCATAAAAATACGTTAATCATCAGTTTTAGTGGCAAAACCTATCTTCAGAAATAGTATATTTACAACTTATTCGAGACTAAAATGGCCGTTTATAAATTGCTTAGCGAAGAATATGATGAAATAGATTATCAATTGATAGCTATTCATACTACTTTAGAAGACTATCGATTGGCCTATTTTATCAATAAAAATTTACCCGTTTTGTTTTCTAAAAGCAAAAACGATGTAAGTATAAAAAGCAATGCTATTGAAACACAATTTTCAAGGTTTGTATATGAAGATGAAAACAAAGATGTTACTTGGAACTTAGTTCAAAATAAAAACGACTATTCTCAGGAAGATTTTGCCATAAATACTGGTTTATTTACCGATAGCAAAACTAAAATTTCAACCAAAATTTATCTCATTCCCGAATATAAAAAAGTAGATTATTTTCTGAAAATTGAAAATAATTTATCTACTTCTGAAATTGAAAATACGATTTCAGTCTTAAAAAAAATAAACAAAATCAGTACGGTTTATACCGTTTCTGTTGACAATATAAAATCAAAAGATAATTTAATTTTTTAAAAAATGCCGACTAGAAAAAAAACAAAAATAGTAGCCACACTTGGTCCGGCTTGTAGTTCAAAAGAAGTCATTAAAGACATGATTGACGCAGGAGTAAATGTGTTTCGTATTAATTTTTCACATGCCGATTATACCGATGTTAAAGAAAGAATAGATATCATCAGAGAATTGAATGATGAATTTGGATATACCACAGCAATATTAGCCGATTTACAAGGTCCAAAACTTCGTGTTGGTGTAATGAAAGAAGATGTAGTTGTTAATCCCGGCGATATCATAACATTCCAAACTGCTGAAGATGTTCCGGGAACTAAAGAACGTGTTTACATGAACTATTTGTCGTTTCCAAAAGATGTAAATCCGGGAGAACGAATTTTATTAGACGATGGGAAACTTATTTTTGAAGCAATAGAAACCAATGGTTCAACCGAAGTAGTTTGTAAAGTAATTCAAGGCGGACCATTAAAATCTAAAAAAGGTGTAAACTTACCTCAAACTAAAGTTTCACTTCCAGCTTTGACTAAAAAAGATATTAAAGATGCGCTTTTTGCTATTGAAAATCAAGTTGATTGGATTGCGCTTTCTTTCGTTAGAACTCCAAAAGATTTAGAAGAACTTCAAGATTTAATCGCAAAACATTCGGAGCATAAAATTCCAATTGTAGCCAAAATCGAAAAACCAGAAGCCGTTGAAAACATTGATAAAATTGTTGCGTTTTGTGATGGATTGATGGTTGCTCGTGGTGATCTTGGTGTTGAAATTCCAGCACATGAAGTTCCATTAATTCAAAAGAAATTAATCCACAGAGCTAAAACAGCTAGAATTCCTGTAATTGTTGCCACACAAATGATGGAAACGATGATTACTAGCTTAACGCCAACGCGTGCTGAAGTAAACGACGTTGCTAACTCGGTTATGGATGGTGCTGATGCTGTGATGCTTTCGGGAGAAACATCAGTTGGAAATTATCCAGTTCAGGTTATTGAGAAGATGTCGCAAATTATTGAAGCTGTTGAAGATTCACCGCTTATTCAAGTACCACAAACGCCACCAAACGTTAGAACGAAACGATTTATCACTAAATCAATCTGTTATCATGCAGCATTAATGGCTAATGAAATTAAGGCAAAAGCAATTTCAACTTTAACCAATAGCGGTTATACAGCATTCCAAATTTCGGCTTGGCGACCACAAGCTCATGTTTTGGTTTATACTTCTAACAAGCGAATTTTAACACAATTGAATTTACTTTGGGGTGTAAATGCTTTTTACTACGATAAATTTGTGAGTACTGACGATACAGTTGAAGATATCAACCAAATTGCCAAAGAAAAAGGATTTGTTCAAAAAGGCGATATGCTTATTAACCTTGCAGCAATGCCAGTAGTTGACAAAGGAATGGTAAATACGTTGAGAATTTCGGAAATTGAATAAAAAAAGCTATTTTTGAAATACTAAAATATAAAACTATGAATTCAAACAATCCATTTTTTAAGAGTAAAGCATTTACAAACACTTCTCGTGCTGATGAAGCCGTTCATGAAGCAAAAGTAATTGATTACAATGATACGATGACAGTATCTGGAACTATCAACAAAAGTTTTATCATGTTATTGCTTTTAGTTGCTAGTGCTGCAGTAACTTGGTCAATGACATTTAATGGATACAATCCAATTGTTTTGACTATCGGTGGAGCAATTGTTGGGTTTATACTAGTATTGATTTCGGTTTTTAAACCACAATATTCGCCTTATTTAGCGCCAGGTTATGCCGTTTTTGAAGGATTATTCATTGGTGGAATTTCTGCTATTTTTGAAGTTATGTATCCAGGAATTGTGATACAAGCCGTGAGTTGCACCTTTGTAACATTTATGGTTTGCTTTGGTTTGTATAAATATGGCGTTGTAAAAGTAAACGAGCGTTTTCGTTCGGTAGTTGTTGCGGCAACTTTAGCCATTGCAACCTATTATTTAATTTCATGGTTGTTATCCATGTTTACAAGTTTTGTTCCTGTTCATCATGGAAATTCAATGATTAGTATTGGAATTAGCGTTTTTGTAATCGTGGTTGCAGCTTTGAACTTATTCTTAGATTTTGATCAAATCGAAAAAGGTGTACAAGAAAAAATGCCAAAATACATGGAATGGTTTGGCGCCATGGGATTAATGATTACACTAGTTTGGTTGTATATCGAATTCCTTAGATTATTATCAAAATTATCAAGTAGAGATTAATTTCTTACTCATATAAAAAAGGAAAGCCGACTAAATTTAGTCGGCTTTCCTTTTTATAAAACATTTGTAAAACAATTATTTTCGAATACTATCGTGAGATTGTACATGAACTCCATTGTTCCAAAGCGTTAAAATATCGGTCGCAACAGCTGCGCCACTTCCAGAAGCAATAGAAAGTTGACTTCTCCAACCTGCCAAAGTTCCGGTAACATAAACACCTTCCGTTACTTTATGATCTGTGTTTCTTAACTGTATTCTGTTTTTCTCAGGAATAGTTTTTTGATGTGGAATAACATATTCGTCCAACCCTTCAATGGTAAACGGATTTCCAGCACCAATACTAATGACAACTATTTTGGATGAATAACTGTTTTTATTGGTAACAACAGTAAAATTGCCTGCTTCACCTTCGATTTTTAAAACTTTTTCACCTTCAATTTGGTCAATATGCGGATATTGATTTTGCAAATGCTCAATGCTTTCTGTTAAAAGTTCTGAACCCAATTTTCCAGCCGGAATTCCATAAGCATTATTGAAAAGCGCATCTTGAAGTGACGATGCTTTTTGATGTGTAATAATGCCAATTTTTTTATCGATTACAAATGGTTTTTTATAAGCTGAACCCAAAACCAAAGCGCAAGACATTCCAGAAACGCCACCGCCAATTATTAAAACATCAAACATAGGTAGAAATTAGTTTTTTAACTTGTCTTCGATTTTTTTTGACATTCTGAAAATCAAAAGAATAAAAACCGCACACAATGCCGCAGCAATTCCAATCAGAGCAACTAAACTATCACCTTCAAGCGGGTTTTCAAAATCCAAAAGCGTTACATTAAAAACGATTAATGCAAAAGCGATAACTATTAATATGGTAGTAAAAATTTTCATTAAGTAAAACTTTATGATACAAAAGTACAAATTTGAGCCTTAAACAAACAGTCCTTTAACATTAGCAGCAAATAATTTAACAGCTATTGCCAAAAGTACTACACCAAAAACCTTTCTAATAATGCTTAAACCATTTTTACTCAACATTTTTTCAATTTTGGAAGACGATTTTAATACGGCATAAACCAAAATAATATTCAACAAAATAGCTACAATTATATTTATCGAATGAAACTCTGCTCGAAGCGAAAGTAATGTTGTCATCGTTCCAGCGCCAGCAATTAACGGAAAAGCAATAGGAACAATCGATGCCGAATTAGCTTCTTCATCGCGATACAATCGAATGCCTAAAATCATTTCTAAAGCTAGAAAGAACAAAACAAACGAACCAGCAACGGCAAACGAATTGACATCAATTCCAATCAATTTTAAAATTTCTTCTCCAACAAATAGAAACGAAATCATGATTACTGCCGAAACAATTGATGCTTTCTCTGATTGAATATGACCAAATCTTGCTCTTAAATCGATGATAATTGGAATACTTCCAACAATATCTATTACTGCAAAAAGAACCATTGTTGCTGTTACTATTTCTCTAAAATCAATATTCATGGTAAAATTTTTTGCAAAATTATTCTATTTCAAAAGGATAAACGAGGTTTTTACAAATATTTTAACGGCAAATCGTACCTTTGCATTCTAATTCAAGAAAAATGTTCCAACTAGGAAAAACAATCGTTTCAGAAGATATTTTAGAAAAAGACTTTGTGTGTAACCTTTCGGCTTGTCATGGTGCATGTTGTGTTGATGGCGATGCTGGCGCACCTTTGAGTAAAGAAGAAACTAAAATTTTAGAAGAAATTTATCCAAAAGTAAAGCCATTTCTTCGCAAAGAAGGCATCAAAGCTATCGAAAGATTAGGAACTTGGGTTGTTGGAACCGATCAAGATTTAGAAACGCCTTTGATTGACAATAAAGATTGCGCTTATGTGATTTTTGATGGGAAAACAGCACTTTGCGGCATTGAACAAGCTTACAATCAAGGAATTGTAGATTGGAAAAAACCGGTTTCTTGTCATTTATATCCCATTAGAGTAAAAGATTTTTCAACTTTTGCTGCCGTGAATTATGATCGTTGGGATATTTGTAACGATGCTTGTACTTTGGGAAAAGAATTGCAAGTTCCTGTTTATAAATTCGTTAAAGAAGCTTTGATTAGAAAATTTGGTGCCGAATGGTATTCCGATTTAGAAAAAGTAGCCGAAGAATTGAAAAACGAAAAATAATTCTGTTTTTATATTTCTAAGTAGTTTCCAGAAGCAATTCGGTGAATGATTAATTCTACATTATCTCTGTAAGATTTAGAGAATGGAAGTTTAATAGTAGAATTTTTTATAAAACAAACTGCATTTCCTGTATGAATTCTAGCTACATGATTTATACCAATGATGTAACTGTTGTGAATTCTTAAAAACTGATTAGTTGGTAAAACGTTTTCAAAATGTTTTAATGTTTTAAACGCCGTAACCATTTCACCATCTTTTAAATGTATATCGGTTGAATTATTATCCGCTTCAAAATAAAGAATATCTCTCGAATCGATGTAACGATAATCACCATAAGATTTAACGCAAATAATTAAAGGTTGTTCTTGTTGAACGATTATTTTTTTAGTTTCTAAAATCTGAACTTCTTCGTCTTGTTGCTCTTCGTCTTGTTTATTTTCTTCAACTGTTACAACTTCTTCTACAGTTTCAGTTTCTTGATTGTTTTCTTCAATTTCAATAGCTTCAGCATTTTCTTCAAGAACTTCTTCAGTACTATCGGTTGTGATTTCTTCTAAAGTTTCTTCGGTTTCTGTTTGAATTTCTTCCTCTTCAATTACAAGATTTTCTTCAAAAATAGTTTCATCATCGGCTACAAAATGTTCTGCAATTTCTTCTTCAATAGTTGTTTCTATTTCTTCTACTGGTTTATCTTCTGAAGGAATTTCGACTTGAGGTTCATTTGCCAAAACGGTTTCCATTACATTTTGTCCAACCGAAACCACATTCTGACTTGGAATAACTACGTTATGAGCAATTATTGACTTCTCAAATTTTAGAATTGATTTTCTAAAATCATTGATGTTTAGTGGTTTTATCAAATAATCGGCAACGCCAAATTCCATTGCTTTAAAAATCATTTCTTGTGAACTGGTTGTCACAATAATTTTTGGAACTACGTTTAAATAGCGATACAATTCGTTAATTAACGCTAAGGAAAGGTTGCTTTCTTTTTTCTCAGGATTGATTTCTAGGAAAACTAAACTTGGTTGTTGTTCTAAAATTAAGTTTAGCGCATCGTCATAATTATTTGCATAGCCAACAAAAGCTAAATTCTCAAATCGCATAGCGTTTGCCTGCGTCTTTAAGATGCTTTCGTGGTTGTCGTCAACAATTATGTATTTATGCTTCATTAATGTTTTTCCAAATTTGATTTTAGAAAACATTAATAGTTTTAGGTTTTGGGTAGGTTTTGGGGACCAAAGTTTAGCGGGTTAATTCTAAACGGATTGTAAAGATGAATGATAAATCTCTTTGTTTAAAATAAAAACGATGATTAACATAAATTGTCGTTTAAGTTATTTAACTGTTAAAAAACGTTAAAAAAAGCGTTTTCCAAATTGTGGCAAAACAAAAAAAGCTTCCCAATTTGAGAAGCTTTTTCGTAAGAAATTAATACATGAATTACATTTTCATCAACCAGTTTCTAACCGAAACTTCTTCGTTAATGATATTTCTTAATTCTGAAATAGCAACTCTATCTTGTTTCATAGAATCTCTATGACGAATGGTTACTGTTTTATCTTCAAGTGTTTGGTGATCAACCGTGATGCAGAAAGGTGTTCCAAGCGCATCTTGACGACGGTAACGTCTTCCAACAGCGTCTTTTTCGTCATAAGCAACATTGAAATCCCATTTTAAATCATCGATAATGCTTTGAGCCACTTCTGGTAAACCATCTTTTTTAACCAATGGTAAAACGGCCGCTTTGGTTGGTGCTAAAACCGATGGCAAAGCTAAAACTGTTCTTGTTGAACCATCTTCTAAGGTATCTTCTTTTAGTGATGTTGCAAAAACCGCCAAGAACATTCTATCCAATCCAACCGAAGTTTCCACTACATAAGGAACGTAATTAGAATTGGTTTCGTTGTCAAAATATTGTAGTTTTTTACCTGAATATTGTTCGTGAGCTTTTAAATCGAAATCGGTTCTGGAGTGGATTCCTTCTAATTCTTTGAAACCAAATGGAAAATTGAACTCAATATCAGCTGCTGCGTTAGCATAATGGGCTAATTTTTCGTGGTCGTGGAAACGATAGTTTTGCTTGCCTAAACCTAATGACAAATGCCAGTTTAAACGTGTTGTTTTCCAGTATTCGTACCATTTCATTTCTTCGCCTGGTTTTACAAAAAATTGCATTTCCATTTGTTCAAATTCGCGCATACGGAAAATGAATTGTCTTGCTACTATTTCGTTACGGAATGCTTTTCCAGTTTGTGCAATTCCAAACGGAATTTTCATTCTACCTGTTTTTTGCACGTTTAAGAAATTTACGAAAATTCCCTGTGCGGTTTCTGGACGAAGGTATAAATCCATAGCATTTTCGGCAGAAGCTCCGAGTTTTGTACCAAACATTAGGTTGAATTGCTTCACGTCTGTCCAATTTCTTGAACCGCTTTCTGGACAAGCAATTTCTAGTTCTTCGATTAGTGCTTTTACGTCATCCAAATCGCCGTTGCCTAATGATTTACCCATTCGTTCAAGAATTTCTCTTTCTTTTGAAAGGTATTCCATCACTCGTGGATTGGTGGTTTTGTATTGTTCTTCGTCAAACGATTCTCCAAAACGTTCGCGGGCTTTTTCGATTTCTTTTTTGGCTTTCAGGTTTAATTTTTCGGCATAATCCTCAATTAAAACGTCGGCTCTGTATCTTTTTTTGCTGTCTTTGTTGTCTATTAACGGATCGTTGAACGCATCTACGTGACCAGAAGCTTTCCAAGTGGTTGGATGCATCAAGATTGCAGCATCTAGCCCAACTATGTTTTCGTGCATTTGCACCATGGCGCGCCACCAGTATTCGCGGATGTTTTTCTTTAGTTCAACACCGTTTTGTGCGTAGTCGTAAACTGCGCTTAAACCATCATAGATTTCGCTAGACGGAAATATAAATCCGTATTCTTTTGCATGCGAAACTACATTCTTAAATAAATCTTCTTGTTTTGCCATAATGATGCAAAAATATAAAAAGTAGGGTTAAAAAACTGATGTAAAACAGATTTGATTAAAATTTTTTTCTATTTTTATGTAAGAAAATATCTTTTTTATGCTTCAACACTTAGTAAATCTATTTTTTCCGAAAAGTTGTGCGGGTTGTTCTTCATTTTTGTTAACGAATGAATTGGTGATTTGTACGCAATGTAGATTTGATATTCCGTTGACGAATCATCATAATATTGAGGAAAATGAAGTGATGAAAAAGTTTTATGGTCGTGTTCCACTGGAGTTTGCTGCTTCATTATTTTATTTTCATAAGAAAGGAATTGTTCAGGAAATGATTCACAAGTTGAAATATAAAGGTCAGGAAGAAATTGGCGAAGCGATTGGTTATTGGTATGCCGAGGAATTGAAAAATGTTGAAATTATTTCCTCAGCCGATTTTATTATTCCAGTTCCGTTGCACAAAAAACGAAGGAAAGAACGCGGTTATAATCAAGTGGATAGTTTTGGAAAAGCATTGTCGGACAAACTTGGAATTCCGTTTGATGAAACGATTCTTAGGCGAAATGTTTATGCTAAAACGCAAACGAAGAAGAATTTATTGGACAGAACTGAAGTAAAAGAAGCGACTTTTGAAGCTGTTTTTAGCGAAAACCATCACGGGAAACATTTTGTTTTGATTGATGATGTGATTACGACAGGTTCAACTTTGGAGATTTGTAGTAAAGCGCTGTTGAAAATTCCCGATGCGAAGATTAGTATTGTTTGTATGGCGATGTCGCATCAGTGATTTTTTTCAAACCATATAAGGAATTTAAGGTCATTTAAGTTTTTATATTAAAGTTTACAAAAATTCAAGTAGTTTACTTTTTAGCCCTGATTGAAGTGGAAATCCTGTCATTGCAAATCCAAAAGTTTGATGAGATTGCTTCGTTCCTCGCAATGACAGATTGAAACGGAAAGCAGGAAAATGGACTACTGAAAATTCCAGAAAGTTTCGCTCCAAATGAATTTTACTATTTTTTGGGCGATTGTAGTGTTAAGTTTACTTAAAAACATTTCGTTTGCTTTAAATATAATTGTTATTTTGTGGTTTGAAATTAAAACGAATGATGCCAAAATATATTTTTCGATTACTTTTTTTGTTTTCGTTATTGATTACTGCTAGTTGTGCGAAACGCGGTAACATTACTGGTGGCGATAAAGACACGATTGCTCCGGTTTTGACGGCAAGTTTTCCTAAAAATCTTTCTACGAATTTTACGGCTAAAGAGATTGTGCTGAATTTTGACGAATATGTGAAGATGAAAAACGTGAACAAGCAGTTGATTGTTTCGCCACCGTTGAAATATCCGCCGGAAATTCTACCGATGAATGCTTCTAAAAAAATTACGATTAAAATTAAAGATACGTTGCAACCGAATACTACGTATAGCTTGAATTTTGGGCAAAGTATTGAAGATAACAACGAAGGAAATCCGTATTCGCAGTTTAAATATGTTTTTTCGACTGGAAGTTATATCGATTCGCTGAAATTGAATGTGAAAGTGAAAGATGCTTTGGAGAAAAAAACGGATAATTTTGTTTCGGTTATGTTGTATGAAATCAACGAAAAATATACCGATTCGACGATTTATAAAGAAACGCCAAATTATATCACGAATACTTTGGATAGTTTGAAAATAGTGACTTTGGATAATATTAAAGCAGGAAAATATCTTTTGATTGCGCTGAAAGACAACGGAAATAATAAGTACAATCCAAAATCGGACAAGATTGGGTTTCAAAAAGACTACATTACGATTCCGAATGATACTATTTTTGAGGTTGAATTGTTTAAGGAAATTTTGGATTTTAAAGCGATAAAACCAACGCAAGCTTCGGGAAATAGAATTCTGGTTGGCTATGAAGGAAAACCAAAAGGCGCAAAAGTTTCAGTTAAAAACGGCGAAACCGAAATTCCGTCGATTGTAACGCAGTTTCCAAAGAAAGATTCGCTACAAGTTTGGTACAAACCGATGAAAGTTGATTCGCTATTGGTTTCGGTAGAAAAAGATAATTTCAAAAAAGAATTTTGGACTAAAATTAAAGATCAAAAGAAAGATTCGTTGAAGATTTCGTCAGCATTTACTGGAAATATTTCTTTGCGCGAACGCTATGCACTGAATAGTTCTATTCCGTTAGTGAAATTTGACAAAAGCAAAATTTCTATCATCAACAAAGATTCGGTTGCGGTAGATTTTACCACAGCTTATGACGAATTTGAACAGAAAATGTTTCTAGATTTCAAATTGGAACCACAAGAAAAATATGTTATCAAAGCTTTTCCCGGCGCAATGACCGATTTTTATGATAATGTTAATGATACGTTGAGTTATAAAGTGACTACGAGAAATGTTACTGATTATGCGAACATGAAAATCACGTTAAAAAATGCTAATCGTTTTCCGATTATTATTCAATTAACCGATAAAGACGGAAAAGTAAAAGCTTCAGCAGTAACCGAAAACAGTCCAATTGTTGAGTTTTTTGCCTTGGAACCAAATACTTATACAATTCGAGCTATTTATGATGATAACAAAAATGGCGTTTGGGATACAGGAAATTTTCTCCAAAAATTACAACCCGAAGAAGTGATTTATCTTCCCGAAGAAATTAAGTTAAACCCAAATTGGGATTGGGAACAGAATTTTGATTTGAGTATTAAACGATAGTTAAGTGTTACGGGTTTCGAGTTGAAAGTTATCCTTATCATCAAGAAAAGCTAACTTTTTTCGAGTTTCTAGTAATTTTTCTTTGTCTAAATCGATGATGAATACCGAATCGGTTTCTTGTGGTTCGAGTATATAATTTCCAAAAAAATCAACGGCTTGCGAATGACCAATGTATTCGTGTTTATTATTGTCGGTTCCAATTCGGTTTACGCCAATGGCATAACTCATGTTTTCTACAGCGCGAGCTTTGAGTAAAATATCCCAAGCATTGGTTCGGATTTTTGGCCAATTGGCAACATAAAGCAACACATCATAATCTTCTACATTTCGAGAAAAAACTGGGAAACGCAAATCATAACAAATCAACGGACAAATCCTGAAACCTTTGTATTCTACAATTAATTTTTGTTTTCCTGCGGAATATACTTTGTCTTCGCCAGCTAAAGTGAACAGATGCCGTTTGTCATAGTGCTGAATATCGCCATTTGGAAAAACAAAAACCAATCGGTTGTAGAACTTCCCTTTTTCTTCAATGACTAGACTTCCTGTAATGGCGCAGTTTTTAGCTTTCGCCAAATGTTGCAACCAAGCAACTGTTTCGCCATTCATGGTTTCTGCAACGGCTTTTGGGTTCATCGTAAAACCAGTCGAAAACATTTCGGGCAAGACAATCAAATCAACATCTTCCATAAATCCGGTGATTTTTTGTGCCAAATGGCTTCGGTTTTCGGTTGGGTTTTCCCAGATTAAGGAAGTTTGGATTAGTGCTGTTTTCATGGTTTTTGTATCACAGAGTTTCACAAAGTATTTCACGAAGTTTCACAAAGATTTATTTAATAGTGATTTCGTCAATAAAGATGAAAGCATCGCCATCAAAAGGAAAACCTAAATGCCATTCAGGAAGTTTTCCAAGATTGTAGGCTTTCACTTTTATGTATCTTGCGTTTATAGGTTTTGATGAAGTGAAATTGAAATCTTTAATGGTGTTTTCATCTTTTTTCGGATCAACATCATTGGCAACAGTTGTGATTAATGTAAAATTGACATTATCTGATGAACTATAATATTCAACTTTTGTTGGCATCATTATCCAAGAACGTTGGTCTTGTAGAAAAGTTGCGCTGAAATTGGATATGTTTTTCTCTGATTGCAAATCTACGATTGCTTCAAAATCCTGACTTTGATAACCTTGCCAATCGCCTTTTCTCCAGTTGGTTGTTCCATTAATTCCGTCTAATAAACCGTCGTTTCCGCCAGCGTGATATTGTGGATTGTATTTTGATTTAATATCGATAGTGTAATTGTTTGGTTTTTTGAAGAAGATTGCGGAAACTGTGTTGCTCATTTCGAGCATTTCGCCATTAAATGATGCAAATTTTGCTTCAACTTTAGAGGTTTCATTTATTTTTATTTTTTCTCTTTTAAGTTGTTTAAATGGAATACCATCATTTGAATTAGCTAAAATTCTATACCAAAATCCTCCTATATTCGGATGATTAATTTCTATTTCTAATGAATCTTTAAACGATTTACTTTCGGCTTGAATTACTGGAACTGGAATTATATTTTCCGCAGTATTATTGTTTTTAGATTTAGCTAATACTTCTTTCAAATAACCTCTAAATCCTTTTTTGGAAATGGTAAGCTGTTCTTTATTTTCAAAATTGATTGTTGCTTTGTCAAAATAAGGTGTCGTTTTTGTCCATTCAACACTTCCTGGCGTTACAGCATAAATTCCCATCGAACTCAACACATACCAAGCGCTCATTTGTCCGCAGTCTTCGTTGCCAATTAATCCGTCGGGAGAATTTTTATAGAAATTATTTAAAATGTAATGAACTTTTTCGGTAGTTTTTTCTGGTTTTCCAACGTAGTTGTACAAATATGCCATGTGGTGACTTGGTTCGTTTCCGTGGGCATATTGTCCAATTAATCCGGTAACGTCCACTTGTTCACGACCGGTTGTTTTGCTTTCGGAGTTGAACATTTCGTCAAGCTTGGCTTCAAATTTTTCGTTTCCGCCATACGCTTCAATCATTCCGGGAATATCTTGTGGCACAAAAAAGGAATATTGCCACGAATTTCCTTCGGTAAAATTGTTATTTATTTCTCTTGGATCAAATGGTTTGTCCCAACCGCCGTTTTTCTTTGGTCGCATAAAACCAGTATTCCAATCGAAGATGTTTTTCCAGTTTTGAGAACGTTTCATGAAATAGTCATAACCTTCTTTTTTGTTTAAAAGCGAAGCCATTTGAGCAATACACCAATCATCATAAGCATATTCGAGAGTTTTTGAAACACTTTCATGTTCGTCATCCATCGAGATAAAACCTTGCTTTTTGTAAGCTTCCAATCCTAAATGATCCAACATTGCCGAATGTTTTGCGGCTTCAAATGCTTTTTCATAGTCAAAACCAGTAATTCCTTTTGCCATTGCATCTGCCATAACCGAAACCGAATGATAACCAATCATGCAATCGGTTTCATTGGAAGCCAATTCCCAAACAGGCAATCTTCCGCCTTGTTCGTATTGTTTCAGAAACGTATTGATGAAATCGGCAGTTCGTTTTTTGTCAATCAAAGTATACAACGGATGTGCTGCTCGAAATGTATCCCAAAGCGAGAAAACGGAATAGTAATCAAATCCTTCGGCAACGTGAATTTTATTATCACGACCGCGATATTTTCCGTCGATATCTTGCGCAATATTGGGTTGAACCATCGTATGGTATAAAGCCGTGTAGAAAATAGCCAACTTGTCTTTGTTGGTTTCTGTAATTTGAATTTTTGATAATTCTTTGTCCCAAAGTTGTTCGGCTGCTGCCTTAACTTTTTCAAAATCCCAATGTTTGATTTCAGAACTATTTAGTTTTGCTCCTTCATAACTGGTTGGCGAAAGCGAGACTTTTACGAGTATTTTCTCTCCTTTTTTGACTTGTCTTGAAAAACTAATAGCTAATTCTGTTCCAGTAAATCGTCTTCCTTTTTCACCATTCGATTTTACTTTTGAAATTTCTAATGGTTTGTCAAATTCAATTAATGCAAAAACATATTGGTCTTTTGCCCAAGCTTCACTTCGTCTTTTTACCCAAATTTTTTTTTGATCAATTATTCTAACTTCGCCTTCTAATAATTTATCGCGATGATTTAGGTCTAAAATAATATTAGCTTGACCATTTTGATTAAAAGTATATTCATGAAATCCAACGCGAGTTGAAGTGGTTAAACGAACGTCAATATTGTGTTTGTCTAATTTTACGCTATAAAATCCGGCGGAAGCTTTTTCATTTTGATGCGAAAATGTGGAAGAATACATTTTGTTGTCAAATGATGGTTCGCCCATTGTTGGCATCAGCATAATATCGCCATAATCGCTGCAACCTGTTCCGTTTAAATGCGTATGTGAAAATCCGTAAATCGTTTTATCAGAATAATGATAACCCGAACATCCATCCCAACTTCCATCAATTCGAGTGTCTGGAGAAAGTTGTACCATTCCAAACGGAACAGTTGCGCCAGGATATGTATGTCCGTGACCATCGGTTCCAATAAACGGATTGACATTTTTGTGAAGATTTTGCCCAAAAATTGAAAATGTAATCAGGGCAAAAAAAGTGGTGAATTGTAGTTTCATCGTGCTGTTTGTAAACCAAAGTTACTAAAAGCGTTTAATTAATTTGTAATTCAACCAAAACCGGAAAATGATCGGAAGGGAATTTTAAATCTTTCGAATCGGTAAGAACGGCATGTTTTACTACTTTAAACGGATTGTTTTTTGATAAAAAGATATAGTCGATACGTTTTGTTACTGGTTCAAAATACTGAAACGCATTGAAAGTTCCAGTTGGACCAAAAGGCTTTTGCTTGGTAATATCATAACTATCGTCCATTTGTTTTTTTAAATCGGTAATTCGTTGTTCATTAGGTTCAGTATTGAAATCACCCGTTAGAAAAACAGGAAAATTTTTAGTGTTTACTTCTTTAATTTTTGAAAGGATTAATTGGATGGCATTTGTTCTGGCTAATTCGCCAATATGATCTAAATGAGCGTTAAAAACCCAAAATGATTTTTTGGTTTTGTTGTCTTTTAGTAATACATAAGTACAAACTCGATTGAGTGCAGCATCCCAACCTTTGGATATTTTTTCAGGTGTTTCAGATAACCAAAACGTATTTTCTTGTACCATTTTAAATCGGTCTTTTTTGAAAAAAATGTTAGACGATTCGCCTTTTCCTATTCCGTCGCGACCAATTCCAACAAAACTATATTCAGGCAAAGCCGAAGCAATATCGGTTACTTGATGTGGTAATGCTTCTTGAATTCCAAAAACATCGGGTTCATAAAAAGTTATTTGCGAAGCCCAAAAATCTTTTCGGTTTGACCATTTATTTTCGCCATCAGATTCGAGGTCTAAACGAATGTTGTAGGTCATTAATTTTAGGTTTTGTGCGGAAACAGTTGTTCCAAAAATTAAAAGAAAAATTATATTTCTCATTAGAAATGATATTTGTTATTGTCAAAAATAAGAAATATGATAGTAATTGTTTTTTTATTTCTCTCCTTTTGTACAGATATTTTTATATTTGAGAAATTTAATTAAAATCAATTCTTATGAAAGCAATGTCATTCGCCCTTTTTTTATTTACTATCAACCTTTTTGCACAGGTAAAATTTGAAAAAGGTTATTTTATTGACAATCAAAATCAAAAAGTTGAATGTTTAATTAAAAACAAGGACTGGATTGGTACACCAACTGAAATTGAATATAAACTTTCTGACACATCCCAATCAAATACTATTTTACTTGAAAATATAAATGAATTCAGAATTGATGAAACTAATCACTATTACAGAAGATATAAGGTTCTAATAGACAAAAACACAGATGTTCCTACTGACCACTTTGTAGAAGGAGCTTATTTTTTAAGAATCATTCTTGAAGGAAAAGTAAGCTTATTAGAATACCCTCAAGATGGTTTATTATTTTATGAAATAGAAAAAGGGAAAGCAAAACAGTTAAAATATAAGAAATATGTTGATACAGACGCAAAAGTTCGTGAAGACAATAGTTTTAGAAAAGAACTTTTTGAAAATTTAAAATGTGACAATATAACTTTTGAAAAAGCTCTTAACTTAAAATATGAAAAAAGAGAGCTTATCAAATTTTTTGAAACTTATAATAAATGTCAAAATGCAGATTATGAAAATTTAAACAAACACAAGACGACGGGAAAATTTAATTTAAAAGCACTAGCAGGAATAAATTTTAATAAAAACATTGTTCCTAATGTTAATTTTGTAATAGGTGGTGGAACGGATGAAAAAAAATTTAATCCCGAATCTTCGGCTCAATCGTCTATAGCTTTAGGACTTGAGTTAGAAGTTTTACTGCCTTTTAATAAAAATAAATGGGCAATAATTTTATCTCCTACCTTTTCAACATACAAAAGCAGCTCTTCAAAAACTTATTATAATGCAATGGGAGCTTATTATACTATTACTTCACCTTCATCAGGAGGAACACCTGTTACAGTATATTCAACTTATGACTTTCGGTTAGATACAGAGTATAGCTATTCATATATTGAATTGCCTATAGGTATCAGACGTTATTTTTATTTGAATGAAAATTCTAAATGGTTTGTTGATGGTTCATACGGAATGATTTTTCACGCCAAAAAACCTGTGGAAAAAATTGATTTTGAGAAAATAAGAACTTCAAATATTGAGCCAGATGATATAGAGATAAAAACTTCTTCAGCGGTTAAATTAGGTCTTGGTTATACTTTCAAAGACAAATATTCTGTCGCATTAAATTATTATGTGTCTAAAACACTATCAAATAGTAGTGGGAACTCTTTTTCATTGTTAGTATCATATAATTTTCTTTAGAAGAATAAAAATCAAATAAAAAAACACAACTTTTAGTTGTGTTTTTTTATTTGATAAAGATTGAAAAAGTCTTATTTCAAACTCGCTTTCAAGTATTCTCTGTTCATTCGAGCAATGTTTTCAAGAGAAATTCCTTTTGGACATTCTACTTCACAAGCTCCAGTATTGGTACAGTTACCAAATCCTTCTTCGTCCATTTGGCGAACCATATTTAGAACACGCTGTGTAGCTTCTACTTTTCCTTGTGGCAATAATGCATATTGTGAAACTTTTGCTCCAACGAATAACATCGCTGAACCATTTTTACAAGTTGCTACGCATGCACCACAACCGATACAAGCTGCTGCTTCAAATGATTTATCAGCATCTGGTTTTGGAATTGGAATTGCATTAGCATCCATCGTTCTTCCAGAAGTATTTACCGAAACGAAACCTCCAGCTTGTTGAATTCTGTCGAAAGAACTTCTGTCAACCACTAAATCTTTGATCACCGGAAAAGCTTTACTTCTCCATGGTTCAACAAAAATGGTATCGCCATCTTTAAACATTCTCATGTGAAGCTGACATGTAGTAATTCCTGTATCTGGACCGTGAGCACGACCGTTGATAAACAACGAACACATTCCGCAAATTCCTTCACGACAATCGTGGTCAAAAGCAACCGGTTCTTTACGTTCGTTTACTAATTGTTCATTTAATTGGTCAAGCATTTCCAAAAATGAACTTGCCGTTGAAACATTATCTAATTTGTATGTTTCGATTTTTCCTTTAGTTTTAGCATTCTTCTGACGCCAAATTTTAAGGTTTATGTTGATATTTTTTGCTGCGCTCATAATTCTCTTATTTGTAATTTCTTGCGGCTATTTTTATAAACTCGTATTTCAATTCTTCTTTGTGAAGTTCTTCTTTGCTAATGTCATCGCCTTTGTATTCCCATGCGCCAACAAATTTGAAGTTTTCGTCATCACGAAGTGTTTCTCCTTCGGCATCTTGATATTCTTCACGGAAATGTCCACCACACGATTCTTTACGTTGTAAAGCATCCATTGCCATTAATTGACCTAATTCTATAAAATCGGCAACGCGAATTGCTTTTTCTAATTCAGGATTTAATTCATCGGCACTTCCTGGAACATAAACATCTTTGTAGAATTCTTCTTTTAAAGCAGCAATTTCTGAAATGGCTTCGGTTAATCCTTTTTCATTTCTTCCCATTCCAACTTTATTCCACATAATTAAACCTAATTTTTTATGGAAATAATCAACAGATTTTGTTCCGTTGTTGTTTAGGAATTTATCAATTGTAGATTTTACGCGGTTTTCTGCTTCAACGAATTCTGGCAAATCGGTAGAAATTTTCCCAGTACGAATGTCATCTGCTAAATAATCAGAAACGGTATATGGAAGAACAAAATAGCCGTCTGCTAAACCTTGCATCAATGCCGAAGCTCCAAGTCTATTTGCACCGTGGTCAGAGAAATTTGCTTCTCCGGCAACGAAACATCCCGGAATTGTAGATTGTAAATTATAATCAACCCAAACTCCACCCATGGTATAGTGAACCGCTGGATAAATTTTCATTGGTGTTTCGTATGGATTTTCGTCGGTGATTTTTTGGTACATTGTAAACAAGTTACCATACTTTTCTTCTAACCAAGCTTTTCCAAGTTTTGTAATTTCTTCTGCCGAAGGATTATGATTTCCTGCAGCATAAGCAGCTTGTTTCCCTTTGTTTTGAATTTCGGTAGAGAAATCAAGGTAAACACCTTCATTGGTATCATTTGCTTCAATTCCGTAACCTGCATCACAACGCTCTTTTGCAGCTCTTGACGCAACATCACGCGGAACCAAGTTACCAAACGCAGGATATCTTCTTTCTAAGTAGTAATCTCTATCTTCTTCAGCTATTTGTGTTGGTTTTAATTTCCCAGCACGAATTGCTTCCGCATCTTCTTTTTTCTTTGGAACCCAAATTCTACCTGAGTTACGCAACGATTCTGACATCAACGTTAATTTTGATTGATTCGTTCCGTGAACCGGAATACACGTTGGGTGAATTTGCACATAACAAGGATTGGCAAACAATGCACCTTGTTTGTGGATTTTCCATCCAGCGGTAACGTTACTTCCCATGGCGTTGGTAGAAAGGAAATATACGTTTCCATAACCTCCAGAAGCAATGATAACTGCGTGTGCCGAATGTCTTTCTATTTCTCCAGTAACCAAGTTACGAGCGATAATTCCACGAGCTTTTCCGTCAACTTTTACTAAATCTAGCATTTCGTGACGGTTGAATTGTTGCACACGTCCAAGTCCAATTTGTCTGGATAAAGCCGAATATGCTCCAAGTAATAATTGTTGACCTGTTTGTCCTGCAGCGTAGAAAGTACGTTGTACTTGCGTTCCACCAAATGAACGGTTGTCCAATAATCCACCGTAATCGCGTGCAAATGGAACACCTTGTGCCACACATTGGTCAATAATATTTCCTGATACTTCTGCTAAACGGTGAACGTTTGCTTCACGAGCTCTGTAATCACCACCTTTAATAGTATCGTAGAATAATCTAAACGTACTATCGCCATCATTTTGATAATTTTTTGCAGCATTGATTCCTCCTTGTGCTGCAATGGAATGCGCTCGACGTGGAGAATCTTGGAAACAAAAAGCTTTTACATTATAACCCATTTCGCCAAGCGAAGCAGCAGCCGAAGCTCCAGCTAAACCTGTTCCAACCACAATAATGTCAATTTTTGGACGGTTGTTTGGCGCTACAAGTTTTAAATGATCTTTATAATCAGTCCATTTCTTTGAAATGTGTCCTTCTGGTATTTTAGAATCTAACTTCATAATATATTCTGATGTTGATTATTTTAGTATAAAGTGTATGTAAAGAGGAATAATTGCAAACAAAATAGGAACAATGATTGCGAATAGTTTTCCAAATAATTTGATTTTTGGTGTCCAAGAAGAACTGTTTAATCCCATCGATTGGAAAGCACTTTGAAAACCGTGCAGTAAGTGGAATGCTAAAACTCCCATTGCAACTACATATAGTATTGTAGCAATTAGACCGTATTTTGGATGTTTAAAGAATGCTACGGTGATTTTGTATAAATCTTTGTAACCTTCGCCAACTTTTACATCAGCTTGCGTGTTGTAGAATTCAGTTCTGTTTTTAATGTAAACTTGAGCACCAGTTTTTGTTGCTTCTTCTTTAGTTTTTGCTACTTGAGCTGTTGCCATGTAACCATCGTTTGTCATCATGTACAACTCTTGTTTTTGCCCCATTACTTCAACTGTAATAGTTTGCAAAGGCATGTTTTGATCAAAATGCATTTTTGCCCAAAAATTAACCATGTGAGTTACAATAAAAACTAAAATCAAAGTTCCTAAAACTGCCATGTTTCTTGATGCAAAACTACTCGATGAACCGTCTGTTTTTGCATAACCAATTGGTCTTGCTTTTTTGTTTTGAATTGTCAACATGATTCCATCAATAGCGTGGAAAATAATTGATAGATACGTTACATAAGAGAGAATTTTTACTGCTGGATTTGTAGTCATGAATAATGCATACTTGTTGAAATTCAGCGCATTATTTGGAACTAAAAGTTGGAGGTTTCCAGCTAAATGTCCTGCTAGAAATAAGCATAAAAATAAACCCGTAAAAGCCATCCAATATTTCTTTGCTATTGATGACTTTAGAAGTGCAGATTTTGCCATAATTTTGTATAATTTGTTTTAAAAAAGACACACAAAAATAGGGTTAATTGAACATAACTACAACCTTTTCGTGCTAATTTATAATGATTTTAAAATGCATTTAACTTTTGTTGATTTTCAACCAGTTAAATCGTTTGTTTTGTCCAAAAAGGTTAAACAATTTTTTGAATTTAATAGGTTTTTGTCGCGTCTTCATCAATAACCAATATAAAATCAGCCTTATTTAGATGTTCTTTTTCAAGTTTTGAAATATCTTTTTGCTCGACTGTAGCAATGGTTAGAATTTTTAAATCCGATTTTGATTTTTTCAAATACCAAGATATTCCTTCAAAATTATCGCTGTGATATGTTCCATTATAATGCAGAAAAACAGCATTTGGCTGAAGATTTTTGACAATAAAATAAGCCATTGTTGCATCTTTTATCGCTTGTGCTTTTGGCATATTTGGACTTGTGTGTTCGCCCATCATTTTCATCATTCCAGCATAACCTGGCAAATTCGCGTCATATTCCATTGGCAACGGAGCAATCCATGCTTTTTCTTCTTCGGGTAATTTTTCAAGTTCTTCAATTCCTTTTTTAAAAACAGTTGAAGCATATCTTCTTGGAATATTAGTAGCAATAAAAGGCAACTTATTGTCTTTTGCAAAATCAACAAGCGGTTTATAATCAGTTTTATGATTGCTCCAAAGTCGCGCAGTGGAATCCAGTTGCTTTTGATTAATTTCTCCTTTTAAATATTGGTCAATCTGTTTTTGATTGTCCGCTTCGAGCATTTCGGCACCAAGAACTAACTGTTTTTTTTCGGCTAAATCTTTAGTCAATTCTAATTGTAACCAATGAACAATCGAATTGTTGTGATATTCGCCAAATAGAACAACTTCGGTTTTTTCAGAACTTTTTAAAAGCTTTGCATACGTTGTTTTCTTTCCGTTTTTGTCAAATAATTGATACGGCGATTTATCTTGGCTATTTGCTGTAACAGTCAACAAAAAGCTTAGGAGAAAAATTATTGGTTTCATTTGAATTTCTTTAAAGTGTAATGCTTAATTTTGAACTTTACAATAATAATGATTTCAAAATGAAATACCATCAAATAGACCGTGATTTGTTCATTAAAAATAGAGCAAAATTCACAGCACAAATGAAACCTAATAGTGTTGCCGTTTTTAATTCGAACGATATTTATCCAGTTTCTGCCGATAGCACATTGCCTTTTGCACAACATCGTGATATTTTTTATTTATCTGGAGTTGATCAAGAAGAAAGTATTTTGCTGCTTTTCCCAAATGCGCCGTATGACCATTTAAAAGAAATTTTATTCTTAAAAGAAACTAACGAACACATTGCCATTTGGGAAGGTGAAAAGCTGACTAAAGAAAGAGCATTTGAAGTTTCTGGAGTTAAAACTGTTATTTGGCTGCAAGATTTTCATAAAACTTTAAAAGAAATTATGGCGTATGCCGAAACGATTTACATCAATACCAACGAACATTATCGTGCATCGATTGAAACCGAAACTCGTGAAGCACGTTTTGTAAAATGGTGGAAAGAAAATTATCCAGCACATAAAGTAGAAAAGTCAAATCCTATTTTGCAACGTCTTCGTTCGATAAAAGAAAGTGAAGAAATTGATTTAATCCAAAAAGCGTGTGATATTACCGAGAAAGGTTATCGCAGAGTTTTAAATTTTGTAAAACCAAACGTAATGGAATATGAAATTGAAGCCGAATTTGCGCATGAATTTCTAAGAAATCGTTCCAAAGGTTTTGCTTATACGCCAATTATCGCCTCGGGAAATAATGCTAACGTTTTACATTATATTGAAAACAACCAACAATGTAAAGCAGGCGATTTGATTTTGCTTGACGTTGGTGCCGAATATGCGAATTATTCAAGCGATATGACACGAATGGTTCCAGTTTCGGGACGATTTTCAGATAGACAAAAACAAGTTTACAATGCGGTTTTGAATGTAAAAAACGAAGCTACTAAAATGCTTGTTCCAGGAACTTTGTGGAAACAATATCATGTAGAAGTTGGTAAAATTATGACTTCTGAGCTTTTAGGTTTAGGATTGATTGACAAAGCCGATGTTCAAAACGAAAATCCAGATTGGCCAGCGTATAAAAAATATTTCATGCACGGAACGTCTCACCACATGGGATTAGATACGCACGATTATGGTTTATTACACGAACCAATGCAAGCCAATATGGTTTTCACGGTTGAACCAGGAATTTACATTCCAGCAGAAGGTTTTGGTATTCGTATTGAAGACGATATGGTTATTCAGGAAAAAGGCGAAGCATTCAACTTGATGCGAAATATTCCTATTGAAGTTGACGAAATTGAAACGATAATGAATAGTTAACAGTTGTGGGTTGACAGTTAAAACGGTTTGCGAAAGTGAGCCGTTTTTTTTTATGTTTTAAATTTTATAAACGGAATAAATTTGTCGCTACATTATAGATTCCCTTTTTTATACATTTGTTTTTAAGAAAATAAAATATCTCATAATGGCAGAACACAACGAACTTGGTAAACTTGGAGAAGAATTGGCTGTAGAATTTCTGCAAAAAAAAGGCTATGACATTCTGGAAACCAACTGGGTTTTTCAAAAAGCAGAAATTGATATTATTGCCCAAAAAGAAAATATCCTTGCCATTGTTGAAGTGAAAACACGTTCAAGTATTGATTTTGGATTGCCACAAGATTTTGTGAAACCAAAAAAAATCCAATTGTTGGTAAAAGCCGTAAATGAATATGTAATTTCAAATGATTTAGATGTTGAAATCCGATTTGATATTATTGCGGTTTACAAAGAAGGAAAAAATCACAAAATCGAGCATATTGAAGATGCTTTTTATCATTTTTGATTGAACAATTCATAAAAGAAATTAATTAAACACAAATAATTTATTGAATTTGAATATATTTACCCAAATTTTAAGCTATGAAAAAACAACTACTAGTATTGATGTCATTGTTTGCGTTTAGTCTTTTTGGACAAAAAAAAATAGCAGAACAAGTAACAACCCTACAAGATTTAAAGACTTCTTTTAAGAAAGTTTCTGTTTTAACGCCAGATGTAACTATCAATAAATCTGATGTTGAAAAAGTGGTGAATGATGCAACTTTGGCAAAATTAAATGTAATAAAACTGAACCAAATTTTTGCGACTAAAGATGAATTTTTAGAATTAGACATTCCATATAAAAATCAAGTAATTTCAGTTTTGTTATATAAGGTAAATCCTTTCACTGAAGACTTTCAAATTGATACTGATAAAAGTAAAAACATAGCCTACCAAAAAGGCGTTTATTATCGCGGAATTATTAAAAATGATATTAATTCGGTTTCGTCCTTCAACTTTTTTAATGGAGAATTCAACGGAATTATTTCAAGTGAATCGCTAGGAAATTTAGTTATTGGTAAATTAGACAAAAAAGGAAATCAATTAGATTATATTGTCTATTCCGATTCTAAAATGAACATTATAAACAATTGGAGTTGTCATGTTAAAGAAGACGATGATACAAAGGTTGAAGAAGTTCTTAATTCTAATAGGGAAATAAATACGGCAAAATGTGTAACATTTTATTTTGAAGTTGATTTTACTCTATTTACTCAAAACGGAAGTGATACAACAGCAACAACCAACTGGATGACTTCAGTTTTTAATAATGTTCAAACGTTGTTTAATAATGACGGAATTACGACCGCATTAAAATCAATGTTTATTTGGACAAGTCAAGATATTTATGAAGGAATTGGAACTTCATCAGGGATTTATTTAAGTTCTTTTGCTCAAAATAGACCAATTTTTAATGGTGATGTTGCTATGTTAGTTGGTATTGATCCCGGAGGTTTAGGAGGTGTTGCCTATTTAGACTCTATTTGTGCTAACAATAATTATTCTTATTCTGATGTAGATTTTAGTTTTAGTTCCGTTCCATCATTTTCATGGACAGTTCAAGTAATCACTCACGAGTTTGGACATTCATTAGGTTCGCCTCATACTCATAGATGTTCATGGAACGGAAATAATACTTCCATCGATGGGTGTGGAACTTCGGCTGGATATCCAGAAGGAAACTGTCCTCAAGGTCCAATTCCTAGCTCATCTGTAAAAGGCACTATTATGAGTTATTGCCATTTGGTTGGTGGTGTTGGAATTAGTTTTACTAATGGATTTGGTCCGCAACCGACTGCTTTAATCCAAAATAATGTAAATAGTAAAACTTGTTTAAGCACAGATTGTGTTAATACTTGTATTAACAATATAGTTAATATTCAAGCAAGTAATATAACAAATAACGGTGTTACAGCAACTTGGGATGATGTTGGAGATGCAACAACTTGGCAGGTAATGATTAGACCAGCTAATGCGGTAGTCGGTGGAACATGGAATACCGTTACAGCCAAAACCTTCACAATATCAACATTAAATCCAAATACCTATTACAGAATAAGAATAAGACCAATTTGTACTGGGATAAATGCTACAATTAGAGAAAGAGTTTTTGCAACAAATGGAGATTATTGTGGTGGAATGCTATTTACTGACTCAGGTGGATTAACTGGAAACTATACTAACGGAGAAGATTTTACACGAAAAATGATTCCAAATGAATCTAATCAAAAATTAGTAGCTACGTTTACATCCTTTAATTTAGAAGACACTTATGATTTTCTATATATTTACAATGGACCAGATGATACTTATCCTGAATTTAATGCAGGTGTTGGATTTACAGGAGTAAATTCGCCAGGAACGATAACTTCAACAGCTGCAGATGGTTCGTTAACCTTTAAATTTATTTCAGATGGTGCAACTGAAGACTCTGGTTGGAATGCTACTATTTCATGTACACCTTCACTTGGAATTTCAAATAACGATTTTATCGATTTTAGTTATTATCCAAATCCTACGAATGGCAATTTGAATATCAAATCAAATACCTCTATTTCAGAAATAACGGTTTTCAATATTGAAGGACGACGATTGTTTAATCAAACTCTAGATACGTTAGAAACTTCGGTTGATATTTCGCAGTTTGCAACCGGAACTTACTTCTTCAAGTTGAAATTTGGTGAAAAAGAAGCCAATTTCAAAGTATTGAAAATGTAATTTGATAAATAAATTAGAATAAAAAACAGCCGTAAATTATAATGATTTACGGCTGTTTTTTTGAAATAAATCTGTGTTTTCTATTCTAACATTTGCATTAGTTCCAACGCTTTGTTAATCGATTTTACATTCTCAAAAGTCAACAGCAATCGTAAACCGTTTTTAGTTTCTTTCTCTTTCATTTTACAGATGTTTCCATGTTGTTGCACAAATCGTAACACATTAGTAAATCGTCTTGAACTGTAATAATCCGATTGTTGATCGGCGATGAAATAGCCAATTAATTTGCCTTGTTTCATCACGATTTTTTCAATACCTACTTTGGTTGCAATCCATTTGATTCGAATACTATTTAGCAATGATTTAGCTTCTTTTGGCAACGGACCAAAACGGTCAATTAGCTTATTTTCGTAGGCGATTAATTCTTCTTCCGTTTTACAATTTCCAAGTTCGTTGTAAAGCGCTAATCGTTCCGTAACATTGTTGATATATTCATCAGGGAAAAGCAATTCAAAGTCAGTGTCAATTTGTAAATCCTTCACATATTCTTTGGTTTCAACATCAGTATCGGTTTCGTATAAGTCTTTGAACTCATTTTCTTTAAGTTCTTCTATGGCTTCGTTCATGATTTTTTGATAGGTTTCAAAGCCAATTTCATTGATAAAACCACTTTGTTCACCACCTAACAAATCACCAGCACCTCGAATTTCCAAATCTTTCATGGCAATATTAAAACCGCTTCCCAGTTCGTTATATTGTTCCAATGCTTGAATACGTTTTCGAGCATCATCCGTCATAGCAGAATATGGCGGACAAATGAAATAGCAAAATGCTTTTTTATTACTTCGACCAACGCGACCACGCATTTGATGTAAATCGGAAAGTCCAAAATTGTTAGCATTGTTAATGAAAATCGTATTAGCATTTGGCACATCTAAACCGCTTTCGATAATGGTCGTTGCTACTAAAACATCAAAATCACCATTCATAAAACTCAACATGATTTCTTCGAGTTTGCTTCCTTCCATTTGACCATGACCAATGCCAATGCGTGCATCAGGAACCAATCGCTGAATCATTCCGGCAATTTCTTTGATGTTTTCAATACGATTATTGATGAAAAAAACCTGTCCGTTTCGCTGAATTTCATACGAAATAGCATCACGAATAATTTCTTCGTTAAATCCAACGACTTGTGTTTCTATCGGATAACGATTTGGTGGTGGCGTTGTGATTACCGATAAATCTCTAGCTGCCATCAACGAAAACTGTAATGTTCTCGGAATTGGCGTTGCAGTTAAGGTTAGCGTATCAACATTGGCAGCAATTGTTTTCAATTTGTCTTTTACGTTTACGCCAAATTTTTGTTCTTCATCAACAATGAGTAATCCTAAATCTTTGAACTTTACATTTTTGTTAACCAATTGATGTGTTCCGATAAGAATATCCAGTTTCCCAGATTCTAAATCTTCCAGTGTTTGTGCTTTTTGTTTGGCAGTTCTAAAACGATTTAAGTAACCAATTTTTACCGGCATTTCTTTTAATCGTTCGCTAAATGTTCTATAATGTTGATACGCCAAAATGGTTGTTGGCACCAAAACGGCTACTTGCTTACTATTGTCAACCGCTTTGAATGCTGCACGAATAGCGACTTCTGTTTTCCCGAAACCAACATCGCCACAAACCAATCTGTCCATCGGACGATCTTTTTCCATATCGGCTTTTACGTCTGCAGTTGCTGTGATTTGGTCTGGCGTATCTTCGTAAATAAAGGAACTTTCCAATTCTTTTTGCAAATAACTATCGGGTGCAAATTGAAATCCTTTTTCCAATCTTCGCTTGGCATACAACTGAATTAAGTTGAAAGCAATATGTTTTACGCGTGCTTTTGTCTTTTGTTTTAAGACTTTCCAAGCATTGGAACCCAACTTATAAATCTTTGGTGGCGTTCCGTCTTTGCCGTTGTATTTTGAAATTTTATGCAGCGAATGAATGCTTACATACACAATGTCGTTATCAGCATAAACCAGTTTAATGGCTTCTTGCGTTTTACCTTCCACCTGAATTTTTTGCAATCCGCCAAACTTTCCAATTCCGTGATCGATATGTGTGACATAATCACCAACCGAAAGCGAATTCAGCTCTTTTAACGTTATCGTTTGCTTTTTAGAATATCCATTTTTGATGGAAAACTTATGATAACGTTCAAAAATTTGATGGTCAGTATAACAAGCTACTTGATGTTCTTCGTCAATAAAACCTTGGTATAAAGGTTGTACAACGGTATGATATTGTTTGCGAATGTCTTCGTGATTTTCTTCATCAATACTTTCAAAAATATCGTGAAAACGGTTCGCCTGATTTTCATTGGAACAAAACAAATAATTAGTAATTCCGTTGAAATGGTTGTCGCTCAAATTGTTCAACAACAAATCAAATTGCTTGTTGAACGACGGTTGCGGTTGTATGTGAAATTCAAATGTCTTCGTGGTTTTGAATAACGGTTTATTTGTTAATTCCACGATGGAAAAATCCAACGCTTTACGCAAAAATCCTTCCTGATTTAAGAATAAATGTTCTGGCGAAGCGTGTTTGATGTCTTTGGAAAGTTTATCAAAAGTTTCAGTTGCTTTTTCGAATAGTTTATCCAATTGTGCCAAAACCATTTCTGTATTTTCTATCCAAAGAATGGTTTTGTCGTTTATATAATCTAGGAAACTTTCGCGGTTTTCTTTAATGAATTTATTTTCCAGATTGGGAATAATGGTAATCTTATTTTGCTTCTCAACCGAAAGTTGGGTTTCTACGTCAAAGGTTCGGATGCTGTCGACTTCATTGCCAAAAAACTCGATACGATAGGGATTGTCATTGGAAAAAGAAAACACATCGACAATTCCGCCACGAACCGAAAACTCTCCAGGTTCAGTGATGAAATCCACGCGTTTGAATTCGTATTCAAACAACACTTCGTTGATGAAATCAATAGAAATGTTATCACCAACAGCAACTTTTAGTGTGTTTTTATCCAATTCTTTTTTGGTGACTACTTTTTCAAAAAGCGCTTCAGGATAGGTAACAATTATCGAAGGTTTTTTTCTGGAATTGATGCGATTTAAAACTTCGGAACGCAATAAAACATTCGCGTTATCGGTTTCTTCTATTTGATAAGGTCTTCGATACGAACTCGGATAAAACAACACATCGTTTTGTCCTAACATTTGCTCCAAATCGTTCAAATAGTAAGCTGCTTCTTCTTTTTCGTTAAAAACCAACAGAAAAGGTTGTTCGGCTTTCTTGAACACCGACTGAATGATGATAGAAACAACTGAACCCGAAAGTCCTCTGCAATGGATTTTATTTTGTGGAACAGTTAAGCTTTCCGCAATTTGCTTGATTTTATTAGAACTTTCGTAAATGGAAAAAAGCGATGACTGACTCAAGTTATTTAGCTCTTAAGAATGGTTTTTTATTTGGACTAACTGACGGATTAGGAACTGAATTTGAATTTTCAACAGAAATAGCACGAGTTGTGTCTAGCATTCTAATCATATCTTCTTCACCATCTTCCATTTTGATTTGATTTTTAGTGTCTATTTCTGCAAATTGTTGTTGCAGCGACTCCACTTCTTGATTAATTTCAGGAATTAATTTTACAATCTTTTGGTCGGGAATATTTTTTAGATTGATGTAAAGATTCAGCGTATTTATTTTTGTGGTAACAGCCGAAATTCTACTTTTAATTTCGGGTTTGTTATACGTGGCAGGAATGTTATTGTTCAGTTCAGCTGCTTTTTTAGATAAGGTTTTTGCCTTTTTTTGAAAAGCACCAATACTTGTTTTGGGTTTTTCGGAAAGCTCTTTTAGAAAAACGCGCCATTCTGCCCAGTTTTGGTTTAGCGATTGCGTACTTTGGTTCAAAGGAAAAGCGTTGAAATTCCAGCTTTTGTTGATGGTGGCAAAAATCGCTTCTCGTTTCTTAACCTCTTTTTGTTGTTCTACAAGCAATAGTTGCTCATCTTTTTTACAGGATATAAAAACAGACAAACTCAGTAACGCTAAAATAATTTTGTTTTTCATAGGTTGAAAAAATGCATTGCAAAAATACAAAGGTAATTCGAATAACTTAGCATTAAACACATTTTAAGATTTGTTTAATTTCTTCAAAACAACTTCACGAAAACGTTATCTTTGCACCAAGAAACACAAACTAAATTATGACTACTAAAATTCTTATTATTGGTGCCTGCGGTCAAATAGGTACTGAGTTGACTAAAAAACTAAGAACCATTTATGGAACGGACAATGTTATTGCTTCCGACATTAGAAAACTAAATATCGATATCGTTAACGAAGGTATTTTTGAAGTAGTCAATGCTTTAGATTTTAATCAAATTGAGCATTTAGTAGAACAATATCAAATTACCGATGTTTATCTAATGGCGGCTTTGCTTTCGGCTACTGCCGAAAAAAACCCAGCCTTTGCTTGGGATTTGAACATGAATTCCTTGTTTCACGTATTGAATTTAGCCAAAGCAGGAAAAATTCAAAAGATATTCTGGCCTTCCAGCATTGCTGTTTTTGGACCTACAACACCTCGCGATAATACGCCACAATACACTATTATGGAACCATCAACCGTATATGGAATTTCAAAACAATCAGGGGAACGTTGGTGTGAATACTATCATAACATTTATGGTGTAGATGTTCGAAGCATTCGTTATCCAGGATTAATTTCGTGGTCAACTGAACCTGGTGGAGGAACAACCGATTATGCCGTAGATATCTATCACAAAGCACTTGAAAAAGGAACATTTGAGTGTTTTCTATCTGAAGAAACAGCCTTGCCTATGATGTATATGGACGATGCCATTCGTGCCACGGTAGAAATCATGCAAGCGCCAAAAGAGAACATCGCTATTCGTTCTTCTTACAATTTAGGCGGAGTTAGTTTTACACCAAAAGAAATAGCCGAAGAAATCAAAAAGCACATTCCAGATTTTACCATTACTTATAAACCTGATTTCCGTCAGAAGATTGCCGATAGTTGGCCAGCTAGTATTGATGATACCTTTGCTCAAAAGGACTGGAACTGGAAACATCAGTTTGATTTAGAAAAAATGACAGTAGAAATGCTTGAGAATCTAAAAAAATAAAGCGCTACTTTGTTAAAAAGTAACGCTTTATCGACAACAAAATAAACAAACCTTTATTTTAATATTTTAATTCGGATCTTGAACAATTGGATCTCTAAGCGATTCCAATACCGCTACCACTTCATTGATGATGCCTGTATCGGTAACACCGTTTAAGCCAGCCGCTTGACCTACATAACCAATAAATTTAGTATAATCTGCATTAGTAGATTTTACACCCATTCTTGGGTTTTGAGCAGGATCGTGTGCAGCTACCATGTTTAATCCAGAGTAAGTATTAGTGGCACCACCACCAGTGTTAGCAGAGAAAAAATCAGTTAAGTTTTTACTCAATACAGCAACATTGGTTGTATTTCCTCCAACCACTTCGCCTACAATAGGAGCAAAGTGAGCACCAAGATTGCCTTCTGAACCAGCAACAATATCGGCTACTATAAGTACAATCGTGCTATCCACTACTGAACGATAACTCAATCGTCCTTTTTCAATCATTTGTCCTGGGTTGTTTGGATCACTCACTTTTGTAGTTCCACCCAGTTTTTGATACAAACTCATCTGTGCAGGAGAATCATTGTCGTCATCACTGCAGGATGCAAGTCCAAATAGCGCTACGGCTACAAACAGACCTAAAGCTAATTTTTCAAATTTTTTCATAGTATTCGTGTTTAGATTAATTAAATATGCGTTGAACGCCTCTCGAAAATTTATAACTGAAGCTGTCTTCATTCATTACCGGACAAGCTTTTTTCTGAGCCAGTTCATTCGATATGACGTAGCGTTTAGCTTTATAGTTTCCTTTGGCAATTAGTTGATTAAATACTTCTTCAGAGTTGATTACTTTGTTGTCATGAAAGTAAACCACCACACCTTTTTCAAGATTGATGCGGTCATTTTTTACGCCAGGAATGGATTTTAAGTTACGGTGAATTTCTTTGGCTTTAGCCGAGTCAATAGCTTCTTCAAAGTCTATTCTACTAATTTGAAGTGTTGCATTATCATATACAACCGGTTTGGCAGTGGCAATATGAACTACCAATACCACAAAGAGCAAACCTACTATACCTAGTATGCTTACCGCTGCAATTTTAATTTTTTTAGGAATTCTCATAACCAAGATGTTTTTGTTTCTTCACTCATTTACGAGAACAAAAACAACTTGGTTTTATTTTTTTTGAAATTATTTTTTAGACTTCAATTCCTCAATCAGTTTATCCTCAAGATGGGATTTGATTTTAACAACTGCATTTACATCGTCGTTAGGAATAGTCATCGATAAAACATAGTGTTTTATTTTCCATTGATTGCCTACTTTTAGTAACACACCCGAACCTCTACAGATTTTCATTTGCGTGTCCAGCAGTTCGTCAAACCACACTATTTTTTTATCATCACTAAAGTAGATATTGCGTTCCAGCGCTTTAAAGTTCCACGCTTTTCCTTTGTCAAAATAGGGTTTGGCATAGGCTTGAAATTCCGTTTTATTCCAGTTTTCAGTAGCGTCAGTGCCGATGAAGATAGCATCTTCCGTCATCGCTTCAAAGTAGTTGTTAAAGTTAGCCTCGGCAGCCGCTTTGTGCCAATTGTTTAGTAGGAGATTGACCTTATCCGTTTCCGTTAATGGCTTATCTTTTTTAGAACCACAAGCAGTTAGAGTAATTATGAAAAGGAGTAGAAGAAGCTTTTTCATGATGATGAATTTTTTATAAAGATATAAAAAAGAGCAATTGGTTTTCCCATACTAGTTTACGTCAGTTCAAGTAATTTTCTAACTCAAAAACGCCAGTTTTTAAAACAGAAAATTACATCAACAAAAAAACCTCCCAACTCGCAACACGCAACTCACAATTTTAAAACTTCTCCCCATGCTGAGACAAATCCAATCCCATATTTTCCGATTCCTCTGAAACCCTAATAGGAATGATGAGGTTCGTTAACTTAAACAACAAATAACTTCCCCCAAAAGTGAAGATAGAAACCAAAACCAACGCTATCATGTGATGACCAAAAACCGAAATCCCACCATGAAGTAAGCTCGCGTTTTCCCCTTGCGCAAAGATAGCCGTTAGTATCATCCCCATAATTCCACCAACGCCGTGACAGGCAAACACGTCTAGTGTGTCGTCTATTTGTTTTAGCTTTTTCCAATACACCATTTTGTTAGAAACAATGGCACCAATAAACCCAAAAAACATACTCTGCGGAATAGACACAAATCCAGCCGATGGAGTAATCACCACAAGTCCAACTACAGCACCAATACATGCTCCGAGTGCCGAAACCTTTCTGCCGTTCAGTCTATCGAAGAAAACCCACGTTAGCATAGCCGATGCCGAAGCGACAGTAGTAGTGGCAAACGCCATTGCTGCCGTAGCATTCGCCGCTAGAGCCGAACCCGCATTAAACCCAAACCACCCAAACCAAAGCATACCAGTACCAAGCAGTACAAACGGAATATTCGTTGGAATATGTTCACTGTTCTTTCTTTTACCTAAAACGATAACGCCAGCTAATGCTGCAAAACCCGCACTCATGTGTACCACCGTTCCACCGGCAAAATCCTTCACCCCAAAGTAACTGCCCAACAGTCCATTCGGGTGCCAAATCATGTGACACAACGGTGTATAAATAACCAGTGTAAACAAACAGATAAACAACAAAAACGAAATAAATCGAATGCGTTCTGCTAATGCACCCGTGATAATCGCCGGAGTAATAATAGCAAACTTCATTTGAAAAAGCGCATAGAGAATAAAAGGAATAGACGAACCCAGCACCTGATGAGGTTTCGTTTCCACTTGGTCAAAAAAAGCAAACTGTAGCGGATTACCAATAATTCCATACGTCTTCCCATCAATAACAATCCCGATACTATCGCCAAACGAAAGACTAAACCCAACCACTACCCACAGCAAACTAATAACCCCAAGACAAATAAAACTCTTCAACATCGTCGAAATAACATTTTTCTTGCCCACCATACCGCCGTAGAAAAACGACAAACCCGGCGTCATCAACAAAACCAAGCACGAAGCCGTTAACATCCAAGCCACATCCGCAAAGTTGATGCTATCCTCTGTGTTAAATACGTCGCTGCTAGCCGGTTCATGTTGCCATAACAACCCCGTTATAGCTACTAAACTAATAATGATAAAAGAAACAATCCATCGCTTTTCTATTTTCATAATTCTTTATTTTATGATTGAACCCTAATTTTTATAGGGTAAAAATATAAAATTGTTTGTTTTTTTCAACCATTACCCCTTTATTTTTTAAAAAACTATTTGTTTTTATGAAAATAAGCAAAAAGTCTTTACTGTTCTAGAATAGTCTTAGTCCTTGGGATACTTTTTTATTATTTGTTTACTCCGTATGAGACAGTAGTTGAAATCAAAAGGACTAATTTATCCTTAGTTTATCAATAGTTTAGCTATGGTTTAAGTTATTGATTATCTTATATATACATGATATACACATGATATATACACGACATATATACGATATATAGTAAGGGATAGCTTTAATGATGTGAAATTGAAGGGAACTTAAGTAATTGTTTCCTTTTTTTTAGTTTTAATAATTTGGGAAAATAAAACGTGTTTTTATAACCTCAATATTCAAAATGACAAGCACCTGAATCCAAAATGACACACACCCGAATCCAAAATGACAAGCACCCGAATCCGTTTTTACACGCTCAGAATCGGTTTTTACACGTCCAATATTCAAAATGACACACACCCGAATCCCTTTTTACACGCTCAAGATTCGAATTATCACGTCCATTATTTAAAGAGGTTATGAGATTTCTTGATAAAATAAACTAATTTTTTAAAGAAGAAATATAATATGAAGCATAGTAGATTTGTTTGATACTAGGAGTATCACCAGACTTCAATTTCTTTCCAATTTCATTAAATACAGAATCAAATTTTATATTTTTAGATTTTGCAATCATTCCAATTTTGTCAAAGTTTGATATTAAATCTTCCCCTTTTTCAATACAAGAATTATATTTTTTTATAACATAATTTAGAGTATTCTCTAGTAAAGAGTTTTCTTCAAAAATTATCTTATCCAAAACATCGAGATAATTAATTCTTATTTTTTGAATTAAATTATTTTCAAAGTTTACTAAATCTTCTGTTAACTCATCTCGTTGTTGAATTAATGCAGCGATATTTGAAACTTTACTTCTTTCATTATCAGTTAGATTATCCCACAATAAAGAGTTTATTTTTTTATAAAATTCAGATGTTTTCGAATGTATATTTATACTATCTTTTAAAAATTTAAAATCAACTTCTTTGTTTTTAGTGTTGGCTTTTAATTTTTTTTCTAAATCTTTTTTAGAGATAGAATATTTATTAAAAATTTTAGAGGAATTATCGCTATTTAAAAAATCTTTCATTTCATGTGAGTTATATATATCATCCCACATTTCTTTCTTTTTACTATATTCTCCTAAATCATCACTTTTTGCATATTTTTTTATCAATTCATTTACTAGTATCATTAACTCTTTTAGATGTACTTTCAAATCATCTTCAAGACCTTCTTTAGCCCATAATTTTGCTAAATCAAAAGTGTTTGTGTTCTTCTTATCTCCTTCTGTTTTTGAAAATAAGATTGACATTGTATAAGGAACTACAGCAGAACGTAATTGTCCAATTGCATTATTTCTTGCACCATGAATTTCTTCGAGGGATTTGAATAATATTATTCTTGATATTAATAATTCATAGAAGTTTCTATCAATATTCAATTTTCTTTCATTTTCTTCTGAACTAATATCTTCAAGGAATTTTCTAAAAATTGCTTCACCACCTTTTTTTACTTTGTATGGTTCATCACCCCAAGAAGAATAGTACTTACCTAGTTGTTCTTTTGTAAACCTGTATTCTTTTGGATATTCTTTTTCTATCCTATTCTTTCCAGATTGACCTGCTATTCTCAGTTTTGTATTGAA
This sequence comes from Flavobacterium solisilvae, assembly GCF_012911605.1. Classification (GTDB taxonomy): domain Bacteria; phylum Bacteroidota; class Bacteroidia; order Flavobacteriales; family Flavobacteriaceae; genus Flavobacterium; species Flavobacterium solisilvae. Next base: position 117,934 of record NZ_JAAMPT010000203.1, read on the forward strand.
TTCCCCTTTTGACTTTTCAAAGAACCATTTACGTCCTGAAGGTGTAATTATACTTTCAGAAAGAGCTTTAATTTTATTCAACTGAGGATTTCTTGAACGTAAATCTACAGTAGTAACTTTTGATTGAGAATTTGAAAATTCACTTATACTAGAGATTAATTCATTTAAATCTTCTTCGGAAACGTTTTTGGCAACATTAATTTTTGCCATTACTTTTACTTTACTTACGTCGATTCCATCTTTTTGACTAAAGTAAATACTCGCAGTAGTTTGACCTCCATTAACAATTTGAAAATCAGATAAGGATTTTATATAAACTTTGTCGTTAATTGTTTCAATTTCTTTATTACTTGCAGTTATAGTCAAACCATTATTAAATGCAATAAATTTTTCTGGATCTTTTGTTAATGTTTTTCTCATACCAAGATTTACTCCTCTAAACTGCAAGAAAGACCTAACATTTTTTTCTAATAATCTCGAACTAAATCTTTTATAAAGTTCTGCTAATATAGTAGCAGGTAAAACACATAAATAAGATTCAAAATTTATTTCGTCAGCTGCTTTTATGGCTTCAATTTTAAAATCAAATTGTTCTTCAAAATTAATGGTCAAAGCTTCTCTATTACCTTGTGAAATTAGAACACTGTATAGAAAATTTAAGTCTACTAATCTTTTTAAGATTAAGATTTCTTTTTCTACAGTTTCTCTGTTTTTAGTATATCTTATTTTTATTTTTTCATCTTTGAAATCCATTCTTTTTGGCTGCACATTTGAACCGCTACCGGTTACAGTAGCTGTTGCAGAAACTAAAAATATTTCTACAACATCAAACTGGTCAGCACCAAGGGAAGAAGACATTTGGTTAATTAAAGCATTTATTGCTCCAATATCTTGTATGTCATTCAAATGCCCTTTTATAGCTTTGTTTGTAAAGCTTGTAGCTTTTTTAAATATAGCGTCATAATACTCCTTCAATGAAATTTCAAGATTTTTCGTGTTTAAATCTATTGATTCATTGTTTAAAATGAATAACTGTAATCTTTCTCCAGAGTCATTTATTACATATCCGTTGATTTTAATTGGAGAACCATCAATCTCCGTTGAATAATAAGTTTCCGTAAAATCTTCCGTATCTATTAATTTAGCATCCAGCATAGAAGGAATGATATTATTAATAAAACTACTTTCATTAATAAACCCTTCGTCATCTTTAGACTCATTAAGTAAATCAACACGATATTTTAAATACTCTTGAATTTCCATCTAGAATTGTTTTTTGTTGATAATAAATTTTTCAATCAGATTTAATCTGATGCTGTAATTTAATTTATAGACTTCTTCTGGAATTGTAGAACGAATTAGTTTTGGAAAATTTTCTTTAGTGCTATCATATGAAATTTCTTCAATTGGTGTATAACGATAAACTTCATATTGATCTAAATCCCCAATAGTCAATCCTTTTTGAGCTAACGTATTTATAAAAATTGAATTGTCTCCTAATTTATCAAGAACTATTGTTTTTACTTCATTGATCAATAATTTTAGACTTAATCCATTTTCATTGTCTGGATTTACAAAAATTACTACTAATTCTAGCTCTTTACCTTTTTCAGATTGCAATTGAAATTCACTCGAAATACGAACATTATTTTTAGAACTTTCAATTGTTTTGATTTCATAATCTGTAAATTCAAAAACAAAATCATGTCCTTCATCATATGGTCCTCGCCATGAAATTAAAACATCATCAACATCTATTTTTGAGGTAAGTAGTAAATTCTTTAAATAGAAGAGTTCTCCAATCAATCCTTTTACTTGTTCTCTTGTGAGCCCATCTGTTTTTTTATTTTCAAAAAAAGCACTCCACTTAAAAAAGTGTCTTGTAAATAATTCCGAATACTCTTCGGTATTATAAATATTGTAAATTTTACTGTAAATAGATAATATTAAATCATCGAATAAGTCTTTGAAAAAGTCATCATTTAAGATAATACACAAGCATTTTTCTTTTTTAAAATATTTAAGGGAAAGGTTTTCTTTTTCAAATTGTTGAAAAGGTTTGTCATAATCAAGAGGCAATTCAAGAATTAAACATCTTTGACTTTTTTTATTAAAACCAATGTTTAATTGAGGTATTGACTCTTTTGAAAGTAATTTATATTCAAACTCTCCTTCTCCAGATGGAATAATTTTATTCCAAATATTTTCAATGATTTCTTTATTCATTTTCTAATGATTCAATTTCGTCACTTTCATCCTCCTCTTCAAGACTATTATTTTCATTTTCTCTTATATGAACATTAATTAAATAATCTTCACCAAGACCAGCATCAATTGGAGGAATACCAATTGCATAACCAATTAGAGGTATAGTTAAATCTATATTTTCATTATTTGCTTTTTCAACGAGGGCATCATCTCTAAAAACTTCAGTCAAATCCATTAAGAAAACAACTAATAATCCATCTGTTGGTTTCATTTTTTCACGAAATGCTTTTTCAGGAGTATTTTTATTATATTTTTCTTTGAATTCTTGTTCAATTAGTGCGATTTTTTCTACTTCCAAAGTCATACTCATATCACGACCACCAGATAAAATATTTGAAGATCCACCAGATACTTTAAATATATTCTTATCAATAAGTTTAGTGTAATACTTTGTTCCTTCTTTTGAACTACTTCTCTTTATTAATTCAATATCATTTGCAAAATTTGTGTCATTTTTTTGCAAATACTTATCTGTAGATCCTGTTGTTTTTATTGCAATTGTCCAATTGGTTAATTTTTCAAACTCGTTACACTTTCTTACGAATCTTATAACTGCCTCGGTAGGGAAATCAACAAAAGTTTTTTGTGAGATTAGAAAATCTTCTAATCCATTTACATCAGTTTTTAATATTATTGCCTTTCTAAAATCATCATAGAAGAAATTTTCTTTGTATTTGTTATAAATAGATTTGAAATTTTTCCAAGAAGATTCTATTGTACTTTTATTTATTAATAAATCGGTTGTTTGCAAAAGTTTATCTTCAAAAGACCATTTTTCAGTAATAGTATTTTTTAAAATTGCAGGTCTAGTAATTTGTAAAGCGCTTGGATGAGTTAGAATTTTAGTTGCATAATCTCTAGGTTTCTTTTTTGCTTTTGATAACATTCTAAACTCTTCCTCTAATTCTTCTATTGTCCATGTACATTGGTCAAATTTTTCAAATGAATCAGCAGTTGTAAATAATTTACAACAGTCTAAATATCCTGGTCTGTAGCCAAACCATCTGCCCATTTGTAAAAGCGTATCTGCATAATTTGTGTTTCTAATGAAGTAATTAATTGTCAGTCCTTCAAGGGTAAAACCTCTAGAAAGTTTATTCCCTCCAATTACAATATATTTTTTTTCACCGCTTTCGTAATCAAGAATATCTTTTTCAACAGTATTTACTGCTTTTACTTCAATTCCATTAATTGCAGAAACCAATAAATCTCTAACTTCAAGGAATGTTTTCCTTGTCAAATATTCATCTTCATAGTTTTCAGGCAAATATTCTCTAATGTTATTTATTGCATCGGCATAATATTTAATCCAAATTCTTTCAAACTCTATAAAAATTGAGTCACTTGCAGATAAAGTGTCGTTATTTAATCGAGTTTTTATGTAATCTATTTTTTCTATTATAAGTTTTTTAGTTTTACATTGCCAATCTGAAAATCTCGAGATATGAATTAGCATTGTATTATGAGGATGAAATAACTTTGATTGTATTAATTCAGGTCTCCTTGATAATCTTATAGCAATTGAAACTATAAAACATTTTATCGCTTCATCTAAAGATTTTGGTAATTGATGTGGAAATAATTCATCTATTTTTTCCTTACCGCCACCATTTTTACCATCATCTTTTTTTGTTGCTCTTGTACTTTCTTTATAGTTTTTAAAAGATATGTATTCAGAAACAGCAATAGGATCATTATCGAATTCACTTTTATTATTATATTTTTTCACTCCTTTTAGACTTCCGTCAGATAAGACTTCAACTCTTTCAGGAAAACACTCAATATAGTCACTCAATGGCTCGGCTAATAAAGGCTCAATTTTTTTAATTTCTTCAATTCGTGTTTCAAAGAAATTTTTTGGTCCTATATAGTTTGAAGGCGGAATTAACAATTCAATAAAATCATCAGGGAATAAATTTCCTTCTAGGTCAAATTCTAATTCAGAATTATTTTTACTGTCTTTAACCTTCCATTTTACTTCAGGTTTCTTATTCCAATCTTGAAGTATATTAGCAAAAGGGGTTGCTGTGTAACCAATATATGTCTTACGATTGAACAAGGCTAGCAAAGCTCTAATATGACCATTTATTTTGTTTGCATATTCACTTCCTTTGTGTCCAAGATTATTAATAGATGCATTATCCGCTTCATCATCAATAATAAGAAAAGGTATATTATGTTTATCATTATTTTCTAATAAGTATTCGTTTAACCACAAAAGCAAATTTTGTAACACGCTTGTATTTTTTTTACAAATTAAAATATTTGTGTTATTTAGGCTAAATTGAGCTTGTTGCATTGTTCTATTAAAATCATTTTGAGTTGAAGTTGGTAGGATTACTTGATTAACGTCAGTAAATCGTCCCAATTGACCAAAAGATGATATTTCGCCAACACCTATAAATTTATCTTGGGCAATCATTTTGCCCTCTACTTCTTTTTCTGTTCTGATTTGAGTTTGTCTTCTCAAATCTTCCATGATGCCAGATAATACTATTATAAGTTTATATCCAACATCAATAGAGCTATTTACAACAGCATTAAAATTTGAAGTTTTACCAGATTGTACACTACCAACAACTAAACCTTTTACAAAGAAATTATTTGGATTTTTAGGATCTCCTATTTTTTTTATAATTTCTAGACTTGATCTTTCTGTTTCGTTAATCATTGATTTAGAACGCCCAAGTTTCTGTTCTAAATATAATAAATACCTTCCTCGATATGTTTTTGCTTTTGTTTCATCATTATCCCAACCAATTTCATCAATTCTATTTTCATTTAACCAAGTATCTTTATATTCATTTTGGATAGACATACTTGGGTTCATTATAGTTCTATAGTTGTATCTTACATCTCTTAGAGCAATCGTATACTTCTCGTCAAAATCAAAATTACCCCCATTAATAATCATAGGAAAAGACATTTGAAAAGCGGATAGACATTTGTTTTTTAAATCTTCACCTTCAAAAAAATCTCTGTCTGCATATCCTCTTTCTTGAAGAAAAGCTTCATAATTATATATAATAAAGCTTTTTATAAGTTCAATTGGGTTCATATATTCTTAATTTAAAAGTGAAGTAATTTCATCAGGGATATTGTTTTTTAAACCTAGATTTGGTAAAATGTCTTTCTTGATTTTTTCTTTGTGTATTCCAAGATTTAAGAGTTGATTAATTGACTTAACAATATCATCAATAGATATTCCATCCTTTTCTACATTTCCAGTTATTTCAATATTCTCTACTTGACGTACTTTATTAATTAGGTTAGAACTCATTTTTAGAATAAAATTAAGTTCTGCTTTTTGTTTGTTATTAAGAGAACTCTTTAAAGATTTCAATAATGGAAAGTCTTCATTATAATTCATTAAAACCCCTTTACTGGTAGCTTCTTTATTAAAAAGTTGATTGTTGTCTTTTTTTTGTTTCTGAGAAACATTTACAAGAATATGATTGTAAAATTCTTTCTGCGATTCTTTAGTTAAGTAGCTAATTTCTCTTAAAAATGAAATCTTTAAATCATGAGGTATATTTATTTGAGATTTAGCTACATTAAGATGGAAAAGATGATCAATTTTATTTCCAATTTCAACTCTTAATCTACCTAGTTGCATCCTAGATGACTTTTTTATTAAATTATTCCAACCACCAAAAAGTATTAATCGATTAGCCCTGTAAATATAAATTCCTTCCATATCAATTAGACTTTTATTGTTTGGAGTCCATATTGAATTATTGTTTTTTGAATCTTTTATACTTGAATTTGGCAAAATAAAACCTTGAATGTTAACTATATCTTTACCAAATTCTTTTTGTCTTGATTCAAGTATTCTAAGACCTGAATTATCTGTTCTAAACGGATTGAAAGGTTTAACAATACTGTTATTGATTCTAATTTTTAAAGGGTTTATATTTTTTTCCATAAACCTATGGAATACAATTGAAAGATATTCGCTTGTATTGTTGGTTATTTCCTCTTTAAATGCGCTTTTTTTATTTTCTTCTTCAAGATAATTTTCGAACTTATATAAACCTTGCCACACAATAATTGTGTTTGGAATAAAGTCATTCGATTTTTCTAAATGTTTATCTGAATGAAATTGGTATTTTTCTATATATTTTGATATTTCTTCTTCACTATTAATTAATATTTCCCATCCTTGATTTTTTAAATGATCAACATCCCATGTTATTCCGCTAAACTTTTTATCCCCTTTTTTTCTAGATAAAACTGTAAATTTTCTTGTTTGGGAAAATGAGGCTGTTTTAAGGCCTAAACCAAATCTCCCTAAATCTTCAGACTCTCTATAATCTTCTGGAGATTGACTTGGGAATTGCATGTTTTTTTTTAATGAATCATAATCCATTCCACTACCATTATCTGCTAAATAAAGTTCAAAAGGGGTAGTTTCAGTATCCGTTAAAATTTCAATTCTATCTGCATTAGCTGATATAGAGTTATCAATTAAATCTGCTAAAGCTGTTTCTAAACTATATCCCTGCTCTGCAATAGATTTAATTAAAAATTCAGGATTAGGATTTGCTAATTCATAATTTTCATTCATATCATTTCCTTAATTTTTTTTGCAATTCCCTCTGCCATCAGTACCGGAACCGCATTACCAATTTGTTTAAATGCAGTTGTTCTGCTTGACTCAAAAAAATAGTCGTCAGGAAATGATTGTATTCTTGCAGCTTCTCTTACTGTAATCGATCGGTTTTGTTCTATATCTGGATGAATATAGTAATGTCCATCAGCACAAATGTGAGCAACAACGGTATGTGAAACACCTTTGTGGTTTACAACTTGAAATCTATTTGTGAATGATTTTGTATTGCTATGTTTTATGAGACGCTTAGGTAGTTCTGCATAATTTAATCTTTTACCATCATTAACCCATTTATCAACCGCTATTTTATAGATTTCTAGGTCATTTTCATTATTAAATCTTGAAACGTGTTGCGTTGTAAAATCTATCCCATTCCTAATGCCAGTAGATTCTAAATAATGATTTGTTTTTTTTGAATATTTAGTTTCTTTCCATTCACCTTGTCCGCTTTTTATTTTTGGTAAATCAGAAAACAAATCCTTTGAAATTTCAAATTGATTAATTACTTCTTCAAAATCAGGATACTTTAAATTCAAATTCTTTTTCCATCCAATTATAATAACTCGTTTCCTATCCTGTAAAACATTAAAATTCTTTGCATTTAATACTTTTTTATCTAATTCATATCCTGCTTCTTTTACAGCATTAAAAATAAGATCTAAATATTGTCCGTTATTAGCTGATAAAATACCAGGAACATTTTCAAATACAAACATTTTAGGGTTATACCTTTCTAAAAACTTTACATAATATTTATATAAATGATTTCTTGGATCATCATCCATGTTTTTTCTAGCTCTTCCCGCAACAGAGTATGCTTGACATGGTGGACCGCCAATAATTAAATCGACCTCTTTTCCATTTAATTCACTATCAATTATGTCAAAAATAAACGGAAGAGTTTCGGCTGAAATTTCTTTGTTGATTACCGATTTTATTAGATGTTTTGGTATTTTATTCCACAAATCATCTCTTGTTATTTTACCTTTTAAATAATCGTGGTATTCATTAATTCTATTACTATTTTTCAAATAATGAAATGAAGTTCTTGTTTTTAATGTGTCACAAGCATCTTTATTCATTTCAACGTGAGCAATCGGTTCAAATCCAGCTCTAATAAATCCTTCTGATAAACCACCAGCACCAGCAAATAAATCAATGAAATTTAAATTATTCATAATCAAATAAAATTTTAATGTCTACCTCTAAAGATTTTGCTAGCTTTTCTATGATTAAAAGCGAAACATTTCTGTTTCCTTTCTCAATATCAGAAATATAAGTTCTATCGATATCAGCAATATTGGCTAAATATTCTATTGAATATCCTTTTTGCTCCCTTAGTTGTTTGACTTTAGAGCCAAATTTTTTTCTTAAATCCATATGTTATAAAAATAGTTTTGTGTTGACAATTGACTGGTTGACAATTGTCAACATTTAGTGGTTACTTATTAAAATAGATACTAACAATTTTTCAGATTTTTTTTTAAGTGCTTTTGGAAAATTTAGATTATCCAAAATTATATCTAAGTAATATATCCAAATCTATCACCACAACCACACTCATTGTGTGTAACCTTTTGATTTAGATCAAATTACACTTGCATAATCAAAATAATGATCTAATCTTTGCAACAAATCCAAGTACATGAATACCTCATTTGAACGTTGCGAGAACACTAAAGTAGAATGGCTAACACCGCCAGAATTGGTTAAACAATTGGGCGAGTTCGATTTAGATCCTTGTTGCCCTATTGATGCACCGTTTTATCATGCTACAAATCATTATACTATTATTGACGATGGTTTGAGTAAGGAATGGAAAGGAAGAGTGTATCTCAATCCGCCTTATGGCAGAGGAATGGAATTGTGGTTAGAAAAACTAAAATATCACGGCAATGGAATAGCCTTAATTTTTGCGAGAACAGAAACTAAATGTTTCTTTGAACACATTTGGCATGATGCCGATGCTATACTTTTTGTAAAAGGAAGAATTAAATTCTATCACGTTTCTGGTGTGCAAGGCGGAACTCCTGGAGCACCGAGTGTATTTATTGCTTATGGGAAAGAAAATGCCATCGCGTTACAAAATAGCGGCATTGAAGGACGGTTTTTATCTTTGAAGTAATAAACTAGGATTACCTGATTTCATAACAAATGAATTCGGCAATATTGAATTGGGTATCAAAAATCCATTCGTTTTCTAGTAACAATTTTTTCAAGGCTTCGTTATCATTGGTTACTTCTTCAACAATACCGATTACCTGCATGTTTTCTACTTCGTCACCGTTTGGTGCTGTGGTGTTGCCTTCTGGCGTTATGAATATAAACTTTTTCATGATTCCATTTTCTTATATGTTCCTCTGCCATTAAACTCGATAATTCCTCTATCTCTTAAAAATTGAAGTTGCTGTCTGATTTTGTCTTTAATAAAATTATTATTGGGATATTTTACTTTCAACTCACTTTCAAATTTATAAATATCATTCAATGTAAAATCTTTGTTGGGTATTTTTTCAATACAGTTTAGTATATCTAAAATCCATCCTTTAGCCTCAACACTTTTGTTTCGTAGAAAGGTAGTTTTGGAAAAAGCTGTTTGAACGACATCGGGCTGAATAATTTTTGACTTTTCAATCAAGAAAATTTTCCCTAATTCGGAAACTTTAGAAATATCAATATTGCAACCCGTCCATCCAGCTCTTCTTGCTGTTTCAGACAAAGGTTTTCTTTTAATAATTATCTCTGGAGTGAAAAACTGTTTTGGAATAATTAGAAAATTATCAACTTTTAACTCTTTACTATACGTTAAAAAGAAAAAATTTGGATTGGTATCTGATGTAATTCGCTGTATCATGGTATCATAAGCACCATCTGTTATGGAAGTTCCTAATTTCCCACTTTTGCTTTTTAGTTCAAATTCTTCTAAACATTTTGTACAATAGAAGTCAGCAACTGGTCTGTTGTTTTCGTAGTCATTCAATGGCTTTTCGCCACAACTTGGACAGTAGGAGTTTTGCTTCACCCAACTTTCGGTTAAAACTCTAGCTATTTGAGAATTGCTTGTGTAACCTTTTATCAATTCTTTGTTAAAATGTAAATCCACGAAACTGTATTAAATAAGTATTGGTAAATATAATAACTATTTACAATTGTCAGCTCTAGCTTATTTGATAAATGGTTTAGAATTGGATAAAATTCCTTTCTCAGGAAGTTTTGAGAAATTCTTAGAAGATAAATAGATGCCCTTCGACTGTACTTCGACTTCGCTCAGTATAAACTGGGTATCAAAATATGGTGTAATTAGAATCAAAAAAACCCAACATCACTGCTGGGTTTTTAGGTCATAATTAGTGGTAATCTACCAAAACACTGTGTATAAAGCGGCTAAAACCGATAAAATAATTAGTGCGCCAACCATAAAACTTGGTGCCATTTTAAACATTTTAGTATCAACTTCAAGACCATTGGTTTGAACGCCTTTTTTGGTTTCATAGATACTAATAAAATACATTCCGATAACGCAGATTAAGAACACAAATCCCATCCTGTCAATAAACGGAATTTCAAAAACACCATCGGCATTTGGCACTGCAAAACCGATTGGGTTTAGGAACGATAAATCAACAAACGCTGGCATGAATTTGAAAATAATGGAAAGGATAAATCCGCCAATGGTTGCAAATAAAGCCGCATTGGAAGTAGTTTTTTTCCAAAAGAAACCTAAAATAAACATGGCAAAAACACCTGGACTTACAAATCCGGTATATTCTTGAATGTACTGAAAGCCACCTTTTTTGTCAATTCCTAAAAAGGGTGCAACCACAACGGCAATAATCATTGCGGTTATGATGGTTATTTTTCCAACGTTTACCAATTTCTTTTCGCTGGCTTCTGTATTCAGTTTTTCTTTATACACATCAAGTGTAAAAATGGTAGCAATACTATTGGCTTTTCCAGCTAAAGAAGCTACAACCGCGGCAGTCAATGCTGCAAAAGACAATCCTTTTAACCCAACAGGCAATAAATTCAGCAAAATAGGATAGGCTCTATCGGGATTTACACTTCCGTCTTGGAGCATTTCGGTTTGAAAATGTCCGTTTTGATAAAGTACAAAAGCGGCTATTCCGGGTAAAACGACAATAATTGGCATTAATAATTTTAAGAAAGCTGCAAATAAAATACCGCTACGCGCTGTTTTTAAATCGGCACCCAAAGCGCGTTGTGTAATGTATTGATTGCATCCAAAATAATTCAAATTGATGATTAACATTCCGCCAATTAATACCGAAAGCCCGGGTAAATCCATATAATTATCATTCGATTTATCAAAAATCATGTGAAAATGATCATCTGCTTTTTCTCGCATTAAGTTAAATCCATTAATTACACCTTCCGAACCAAATTCAGTTGCGACTAAATTCAATGCTAAATACGTCGTTACCAATCCGCCAAGAATTAGAAAAACCACCTGAATAACATCGGTATAACCAATTACTTTCATTCCGCCAAGGGTAATCATAATGGCAAAAAAGGCTAAGAAAATCATACAAAAAGTAATATTCAATCCCGAAATACTGCTGATGGCTAAAGCACCTAAATAGAGTATTGACGTTAGGTTTACTAGAACGTAAAGCAACAACCAAAACACCGCCATAATCATCGCTACATTGCCGTTGTACCTTTGTTTTAGGTATTGTGGCATGGTGAAAATCTTGTTCTTCAGATAAACCGGCATAAAAAATACCGCGACCAAAATAAGCGTTAATGCCGCCATCCATTCGTAAGTTGCAATGGCCAATCCCATTTTGAAACCGCTTCCGCTCATTCCGATAAATTGTTCAGCACTGATGTTACTTGCGATAAGCGAAGCACCAATTGCCCACCAAGTGAGCGAACCTTCAGCAAGAAAATAATCATTACTGGATGTTTGCTCTTTCTTTTTTCGGTTGTAAATCCATAATCCATAACCAACAATGATTATGAAATACAGGAAGAAAACTATATAATCGCTGGTTGCTAAAGTTTGCATATTATTGGTTTTTGGTTTTATAGTGAACGTTTGGTAATTCTCTTAAAATCTTCGCGCTTTGTTCAGGTGAAATATCGCGTTGTGCTTCGCCTAGCATTTCATAACCTACCATAAATTTCTTTACTGTGGCACTTCGCAATAATGGCGGATAAAAATGCATGTGAAAATGCCACTCTGGATGCGACACTCTATCGGTTGGTGCTTGATGAATTCCAGACGAATAAGGAAAAGAAGTGTTGAAAAGATTATCGTATTTGACGGTTATGGCTTTTATCATTTCGGCGAAAGCCGTTGTTTCTGCTGCCGTCATAGCGATGATACTTCCAAAATGTCTTTTACTAATAATCATCGTTTCATAAGGCCAAGTTGCCCAAAAAGGAACCACAACCGCAAAATGATTGTTCTCGACAACCACTCTTTCGCCTGATTTCAATTCTTGGTCCAAATAGTCTTTTAGTAAACTGGTTTTGTTTTTGTCGTAGTACGCTCGGAGGTTTTTTTGCGTTTTCTCTACTTGCGTTGGCAGTGACGATTGCGCCCAAATTTGTCCGTGTGGATGTGGATTGCTACAACCCATAACACTTCCTTTGTTTTCAAATATTTGAACGTAATTGATAAAATCTTGATTGCCTAACTCGATGTATTGTTCTGCCCAAGTTTGCACGACTTTTTCAATATCGGAAACTTCCATTTCTGGCAAAGTCAAATTGTGTTTTGGTGAAAAGCAAATCACTTTGTTAATGCCTCGTTCGGGTTTTAGTTGAAACAGTGATTTGTTTTTGGATTCGTATAAAACATCGTCTTTTAGTAACGCCGAAAAGTCATTTTCGAAGACATAACTGTTGGTGTAGTCTTCGTTTTTTATACCATTGGCACGAACATTTCCAGCGCATAAATAACAGGTTTCGTCGTGCTCTGGTCTATTGTCTTCAGGAAGGGTTTCGTTTTGTCCTTGCCATGGTCGTTTGGCGCGATGTGGTGAAACTAATATCCATTCGTCTAGTAACGGATTGTATCTTCGGTGTGGATGTTCGTTATGATTGAAGTGTTGCATAATTTTAGTTTTAAACCTGACAGGTTTCGAAAACCTGTCAGGTTTAATTATTACTTGTATTCTGTTGTTCCTTTTGAGATTTTGACTTTGTATGCTTTTAATTCGATGCCAAAAGTAGTTCGGTATTGTTCTGAAATCTTTTCGATTAATTCTTTTTCTGAACCTTTTTCGACTAAATTTATGGAACAACCACCAAATCCTCCGCCCATCATTCGTGCGCCTATAACCGGAGTTTCATTAGCTACAGCATCAACTAAAAAATCCAATTCCTCGCAACTTACTTCATATTCTTTGGACAAACCGTGATGTGTTTCGGTCATTAACTTTCCTAATTGTACAAAATCATCATTGGATAAGGCTTTAACAGCATCTTGCACTCGTTTTATTTCTTTGACTACAAAACGACATCGCTTGTATAGTATTTCTCCTAATTCTTCTTTCAATCCCAAAAGCATGATTTCTGTACAATCACGAAACGTTTTTACTTCTGGGAAATGCGTTTTTATAATTGCCAATCCTTGTTCCACTTCGTTTCTTCTATCGTTGTATCCCGAAGTTAAGTGCGTATGTTTTACACAACTATCCAATAAAAGTAAGGAATATTTTTTGAAATCGGCTTTATGATATTCATATTCTAAGGTGTTGCAATCCAGTTTAATTACATGATTTTTTTTGCCAAAAACAGAAGCAAATTGGTCCATAATACCGCAATTGACACCAACAAAAGTATGTTCTGATTTTTGACCGATGAGTGCAATTTCTTCTTTGGAAAGTCCTAAATCAAACAGTTTATTCATGATATAACCGATACCACATTCCAAAGCTGCCGATGAGGAAAGTCCTGCGCCCATTGGGATTGTACTGCTAAAAACGATGTTGACACCTTGCTGTAATCCTTTGCTTTTTAATTGATGTAAAACGCCAAGAACATAATTCACCCACATTTTGTCAATGGGTTTTAAGTCGTGGTTTAAGTCAAATTTATAGGCTTCGTTTAAATCTTTGGCAATAATGGCACATTCGGTTGTAGCATTTTTAGACACTGCAAAACAGATGTATTTGTTAATCGCCGCTGGCAAAACAAAACCATCGTTGTAATCGACGTGTTCGCCAATAATGTTTATCCTTCCCGGAGAAAGAAAAATGTGTTCTGGTGCTTTTTGAAATGTTTTTTCAAAAAAAGCAGTGGTATGTTGGATTAGTTTTTTCTTCATTTTATGCTGAATTTATTTCAGTATCTATTTACTTTGATTGATAACAACAGAGGTAGAATTCAATCCATTTGATTTTACTTCTAACTTCAAATCTCCAACCGTTTTCCCTGCTTGAATAATTACTTGACATTTTCCGTTGAAAGCACTACGTTGCCATGCACCATCAACACATTTGTCAGCTTCATGTGAACTTGGATCACCATTTCCAACTCCAATAATTTTGGCATCGCCAGTTAATTTAAAATGAACCATATTGTTAGCATTTGGCACTTCACGACCTTTGTCATCCACTATTGAAATATTGACAACAGTTCCATCTTTACCATCGGCTAAAACTGTGGTTTTATCAGCAACGGCAACTACTTTTGTAGCGTGATTTGTAGTTTCTACTTTTGAAGTGATTTTTCTACCATCTTTATAAGCAACTGCTTCAAGCGTTCCAGGTTCATAGTTTACTTGCCATTTTAAATGACTGTTTCTTGGCATGGTTTTCTTCCCTAAAGTTTTTCCGTTAAGGAATAATTCAACATCATCGGCATTAGTATTTACCCAAACTTCAATAGGTTTACCCATTTTTTCTGACCAATTCCAATGGGGTGAAATGTGCAAAATATCTTCGTTTGTCCACCAACTTTTATAGTAGTAATAAATGTTTTTTGGGAAACCACAAACATCTAAAATTCCAAAATGCGAGCTGATGTTTGGCCATTTGTAAGGTGTTGGTTCACCGCGATAATCAAATCCTGTCCAAACAAAACCTCCAAGCCAGTAATCATTTTCAGCAGCCAATTTCCACCACGTTTCGGCTTTGCTTGCCCACCAAGGATGCGTGATGTCTTGGTCGGGAACGTAAGCTCTGATTTCATCTTTTTCATAAATTCCTCTGGTCGTTACTGTACTTCCCATTTCGGTTCCAAGCAAAGGTTGGTTGGGATGATCGCGATGATAATCGGCAACGGCAAATTCGCGATAATTGAATCCACGAATTGGAATAACTTCGTTTACGCCTTTGAATTCGTTAGCCATATCGGCAGCATAGGTTGAAGTTCTCGTTGGATCTAATTCCTCTTGAATGGCTAAAAGTGTTTGTGCAATTCGTTTTCCATACTCGTTTCCTTGGATGTTTTGTTCTTCATTTCCGATAGACCATAAAAAAACAGAAGCGTGATTTCTATCGCGTTTAATTAATCGTTTGAATTGGTCAATGTATTCTGGACTGCTGTTGAGCAAACGTTGTTCGTCAACCACTAACATTCCCAAACTATCGCAAGCTTCCAGAAGTTCTGGTGTTGGTGCGTTGTGACTTGCTCGATACGCATTGGAACCCATTTCTTTCAATAACTTTATACGATAATATTGCATAAAATCAGGAATGGCACTTCCAATTCCGGCGTGGTCTTGATGGTTGTTTGTTCCTTGAATTTTAAGATGTTTACCGTTTAAGAAAAATCCTTTTTTAGCATCAAATGTTACCGTTTTTATTCCGAAGCGAGTCTTGGTTTGGTGTACGATTTGATTGTTTTGTTTTACCACCGAAACAACTTTGTATAAATATGGATCTTCTAACGACCAAAGACGAGCGTTGTTGAGGTTAACTTTTTGTTTTACGGTTGTGTTTTTATTAATTCCTAAAGAAATTTTTTGTTCTGAAGTTTTACCTAAAATTTTTCCGTTTCTATCGGTAACATAAGCATAAACCGATGCGTTTGATGATTTTAAATTATTGTTTTGAACTGTAGTTTCAATGTTTACAACAGCATTTTTTCCTTTCACATCAGAATGTACAAAAACCCCATCATTAGGGATGAAAACTTTATCGGTTACATTCAACCAAACGTGGCGATAAATTCCGGCGCCTTCATAAAACCAACCTTCAGATTGTGTAGCATCAACACGAATGACAAAAACGTTATCGCCTTCAAAATTGATGTAATCGGTAATATCATAAGAATTGCCAACGTAACCGCTAAAATTAGTTCCGACATAAAATCCGTTAAACCAAATTTCGGCATTTCTGTAAATTCCGTCAAATTGAAGTTCGAAACGCTTTCCATCGTCTTTTTTATCAACTGAAAAATGTTTGCGATACCAACCAATACTCGTTTCTGGATAAGCACCGCCAACAGGTTTGTAACCGTGACTGTCCATTTCCACTTGGTCTGATTTTACAAAAGGAAGTTCGACAACCCAATCGTGTGGCACGTTGATTTTCTTCCAAGTAGTATCAACAAATTTTGGATTTACAATGGTCGTTGCAAACACATTTGACTTATGAAGCAAGGCTGTTTTTCCATAATCGAAATCTTTGGAAACATCGGCAGCATTTCCAAAATGAAATCTCCAATCTTCGTCTAGACTGATTTTCTTTTGTGAATTTGCTTGAAATCCAACGAATAAAAAAGAAATTAGAAAAGCGATTTTTGTTGGATGAAATATTGAAATTTTAGTCATAGTTTTTATTTTTTGCCACAGATTTTCAGAGATTGTTTTATTCTTTAAAAGCATCTAAAGCAGGAGAAGGCTTTCCGTTGGCTTGCCATGCACTTAATGCATAATGGCTCCAACTTCTTGCACCTTGTGGTTCCCAATACATTACGCCTAAACCACGATTATTTGGCACTTTTTTGACGGCTTCAATAGTAGCTTTCAATAGTTCATAGGTGTTTTGAACTTTATCGTCCTCGCCTCCAACTTCTACAATCATCACGTCTTTATTGTAGCGTTTTACCATATCATTTAAGTTGAATTCTAAATCGGCGATGGTTTCTGAATAATCTTTTTTAATCCAATACGGATAATACGATAATCCGATGATGTCATAACGTACTTTTTGAGCTGTAGCATTGTCGAAGAATGTTCTGAATTTTGCGTTGTTGTTTCCTTCATCAACATGAACAATCACTTTGATGTTTTGGTCCACAGCTTTGACTGCATCGTAACCTTTATTTAGTAATTGTCCGAGTTGTTTCCAGTTGTCTGTACTTCCATCTGGCCAAAGCATTCCACCAGGAATTTCGTTACCTACTTGCACCCATTCTGGTGTTACGCCTGCTTTTTTTAGAGACGAAATCACATCAAAAGTATGGTTGTAAACATCGTCCAAAAGTTCTGGAAACGAGTGTTTTTCCCAAGCTTTTGGTTTGAATTGCTTGGCAGGATCAGCCCACGAGTCGGAATAATGGAAATTAATCATAACTCGCATTCCCATTTTTTGCGCACGCAATGCCATGATGATGGTTTCTTCTTTGCTACAATGTCCGCTAGCTTTGTCGTCATTTGGATTTACCCAAACACGAAGGCGAATGGAGTTCATTCCTCTGTCTTTTAGCAATTGTAAACAATCGGTTTCTTTGCCATCTGTGTCGTAAAATTTATAACCTGTGGCTTCCATTTGAGGCAACCAACCTACGTCAGCACCTTTTGAAAAAACACTTTGAGCTGTTGCCATACTGAAATGGAATATTGAAAGTACTATTGCCCATTTTAATGACAAAACGTATTGATTTGTTCTCATACTTATTCTTTGCTAAATGCTTCCATCACTGGAAGTGCGTTAAAATTAAAATCCCAAAGTGCTTGGTTTTCCCACGAAGAACCGTTCGTAGATTCTGTTCCACGAAAAGCTACCCATTCTGAACCCCAATAGCAAAAACCAATACCATTAGTAGTTTCTTTTACAAGATTTTTTATTGCCGAAAGATAACTTTTTTGACCTGCTGGAGTTGCAGGATAAGTAGTAATTAGTTGGCTTTCTAAACCCATAATGTTGTTTGTCCAATCGTTCCAATCGAGTGTAAATGGATAAGCAGTTTCGGCAATAATTACTTTTTTATTGTGCGTTGCGCTTAACGAGTTGATGGTGTTTTTTACGACATTCAAATCTTTTCCGTGCCAAATTGGATAGTATGACAAGCCAATGTAATCATAATCCACATTGGCTACTTTATTAAAAAACCAATCAGAACCCGAAGTTCCAGCGTAATGCAGCATGATTTTGGTAGATGAAGATTTACTTCTAATAGCAGAACTTGCCGCGGACACTAGCTGTAAAAATTGACTTTCATTGGTAGTAATTTTGCCTTCTGGCCAAAGCATACCATCGTTAGTTTCGTTGCCGATTTGGATAATATCTGGATTGATTTCGGTCATGATTTGCGTGGTATAGTTAGCCACTTCCGTTATTAAATTGGTGAAATTCAAACTAGCCCATTCTGCTGGTTTTTCTTGATTAGCTGGATCAGCCCAAGTATCCGAGTAGTGAACGGTAAGCCAAACTTTCATTCCAGCTTGTTTTACTCTTTGTGCAAAAGTTTTTACTTCGTTAAACCCAGAGTGTGTATCGGCTGGATTTTTCCAAAGACGAATTCTGATGGCGTTGCAACCTGCATTTTTTAGTGTTGTTAATGCGTTTTCTGAAACATTATTGTTTTTATAAACAGTTCCTTCGCTTTCTATCAAAGGTAAGTAGGACATGTCTGCCGCTCGAATAAAGTTGTCTTCAACAATTGGTTCTGTTTCGTCCTTGCTGTCTGAAGAGCAAGAAAATAACGAAATTGTTAAAAGTAATAGAATTAAATTTTTCATAGCGTTTCAAATTTGAATAGTGTTTGGTGAAAATATTTTTCGTCTTTTCGCAACGTTGCATTTGGAAAATGGGAATGATTTGGCGCATCGGGGAAATTTTGCGTTTCAAAACAAATACCGCTTTTGGTGTTGTAATCGATATTGTTTTTTCCTTTGATTTGATTGAAACAATTGCCGCCAATGTAGATATGAACCGCAGGTTGATTGGAAAAAACGGTCATTTTTATATTGGATGTTTCACTTAATAAACAGCCAACTTCATTTTCTTTGGATACAAATGTGGTATCGATAATTTCTGGACAATTTTTAAAATCACTAAAATCAAAAGCATGATTTTCTAGCGGAATAAAATTTCCTGTTGGGATTTGCTCTTCGTTAGTTTCTAAAATTAATTTAGAATTTATTTTCAATTTATGATTGAGAATATCGCTTGAATTTCCGTCAAGATTAAAGTAACTATGTTGCGTTAAATTGATGATAGTATCTTCGGTAGTTGTTGCTAAAAAAGTAATTTTTAATTCATTATTTTCGGT
This sequence comes from Flavobacterium solisilvae, assembly GCF_012911605.1. Lineage (GTDB taxonomy): Bacteria > Bacteroidota > Bacteroidia > Flavobacteriales > Flavobacteriaceae > Flavobacterium > Flavobacterium solisilvae. The sequence continues at coordinate 137,228 of NZ_JAAMPT010000203.1, forward strand.
TAAAAGATAAGTAACTTGAACTTTTAGTTCACCAGGATAATTATCTTCCAATGCAAAACTGGTGTGTTCAAAACAAAGCGAATTTTGTTCCTGTTTTATCATTCTCCAAACCGCTTTACTCATTCCTTTTTTTCCACCATGTAGATGATTATTTCCATGATTTTTTTCTAATTGATAGTTTTTTTCAACAATAGAAAAGCTTCCATTATTAATACGTCCAGCAAATCGACCAACGACAGTTCCAAAATATGGCGCGCTTGGCAAATTAAACGAATTGACATAATCTTCGAGTGTTTCAAAACCCAAAACCACATCTGTTTTTTCACCATTTGGCATCGGGATTTGTAACGATGTAATTGTGGCGCCAAAATCAATTACGGTCAATTCCATTCCTTTTGAATTGCGAATGGTGTGACTAAACACTTCTTTTACTTCCGTTATAAATCCGAATGATTTCGTATTTAATGTAGGTTCAATTTGTGAATAATTATTTTTTATCATCACTTTTTTATAAATCTGGCAATAAAAGTATAAAACAATTACAATCAACCATACTACTACCTACCAGTTTATTCGTATCTTGCCACCAGTTATATCGATTTCGTAATAGGAATAATAATTGAGAAGATGAAAATAATTTCGATAAATCCACAGTCTAATCAGCCGAAGTACAAGCAAATAGTACTTTCGGTAGAAATTGCCATAGCTGAAAAAAGGTTGCAGCGCAACGACAAATTGCCATCGGTGAATAAAGTAAGTTTAGAGTTCTCCATTTCGCGAGATACGGTTTTATTGGCGTATGAAGAATTAAAAAAACGCGGTATTATTTATGCCATTTTGGGGAAAGGATATTATGTAAAAAGTGTGGAATTTAGTTTTGAACAACGTATATTTTTGCTTTTTGATGAGCTGAATGCTTTTAAAGAAGATATTTATAATTCGTTTTTGGAAGTGATGGACAACAAGGCACAAATTGATATTTTCTTTCATCATTTTAATATAGACATGTTCAAAAAATTGATTAATGAAAGTAACGGAAACTATTCAAAATACATTATTATGCCAACCAATTTGGTCGATGCCGCAAAGGTTATAAAAACGTTGCCCAAACAAGATGTTTACATTTTAGATCAAACTAATAATGACTTAAATGATTATCCATCGGTTCATCAAAATTTTATTGAAGACATGCAAAATGGTTTGATGAAAGGAAAATCACTTCTCGAAAAATACAGAAAATTGATTTTGATTTTTCCTGGTAACAAAGAACCGGTTGGTATGGTTGATGGATTTCGACTTTTTTGCACACAAAACAATTTTAATCATCAAGTTATTACTTCATTTGAAGAGCAAATTATCCATAAAGGAGATGTTTTTATTATTCCAACCGATAGGCATTTGGTTGATGTAATTGAGCAATCTAAGAAGCAAAATTTACAAATTGGGAAAGATTTTGGCATCATTTCGTATAACGATACTCCGTTAAAAAAAGTAGTTGAAAATGGGATTACCACTATTTCAACTGATTTTAAAATAATGGGGAAAACGCTTGCCGAAATGTTGCTTCATTCGAAGAAAGAGCAAATAAAAAACCCATCGGATTTAATTATTCGACATTCGTTATAAATTAAAAAGCACAACGTAATGGTTGTGCTTTTCGTTTACTTTCAAAAAATGTTACCAAATTTTAACTCGTTTTTCTGGAGCTAAATATAATTTATTCGTTGGTTTTACGTCAAAAGCTTCGTAGAATTCAGGAATGTTACGAACGGTTCCGTTCACACGAAAACGCGCTGGTGAATGTGGATCAGAATTGATTTGGTTACGCAATGCTTCGTCACGTGATTTTTCTTTCCAAACTTGTCCCCAACCTAAGAATACACGTTGAATTCCGGTGTAACCATCAAGAACTGGAGCTTCTTTTCCGTTTAATGATGCTTTGTAGGCTTTTAATGCGATGCTTAATCCGCCTAAATCTCCAATATTTTCACCTAAAGTAAATTCGCCATTTACATGTAAACCTGGTAACGCTTCAAAGCTGTTGTATTGCTCGATTAGCGCGCTAGTTTTTGCTTTGAAAGCGGTAAGGTCTTTTTCAGTCCACCAGTTTCTCATTACGCCATCGCCATCGAAAGTACTTCCTTGGTCGTCAAACCCGTGACCGATTTCGTGACCGATAACCGCTCCAATACCACCATAGTTTACCGCATCATCGGCATTCAAATCGAAGAAAGGCGGTTGTAAAATAGCGGCTGGAAACACGATTTCGTTTACTGTTGGGTTGTAGTAAGCGTTTACGGTTTGCGGAGTCATTCCCCATTCGGTTTTATCTACTGGTTTTCCTAGTTTTTCTAAGTTACGCTTGTATTCAAATTCTCCCGCACGTTGAATGTTCCCAAACAAGTCGTTTTTATTGATTTTAACGCTACTATAGTCTTTCCATTTGTCAGGATAACCAATTTTAACGATGAATTTATCTACTTTTTTCAACGCTTCTTTTTTGGTGTCTTCACTCATCCAGTCGAGTTTTTTGATGCTTTCACCATAAGCTTTCAGGAGATTTTTAACCATAACGGTCATTTTTTCTTTGGCTTCTGGCTTGAAATGTTTTTCTACATATAGTTTTCCAATCATTTCACCTAAGCCATTGCTCACTGTTGATACTGCGCGTTTCCAGTCTTCGCGTTGTTTTTCTGTCCCGTTGAGAATTTTTCCATTAAATTCAAATTGTTGGTTGTCTAATTCCGTGGTTAAATAGGCAGAAGTAGCATTAATTACGCTCCATTTTAGGAATGTTTTCCAAGTGTCGATAGGTGTTTTTTGGATAATTCCATCAAGATTTTTTTGAAAATTCACTTGAGCAATAATGGCTGATTTCTCTTTTCCAACACCAGCTTTTTCCATCATAGCTGCCCAATTGAAATTTGGCATCAATGTTTTAAAATCTTCCACTTTATAAGGATTGTACAACTTTGTCATGTCGCGGTTGTCTTCTTTGCGTTGGTGAATTTTAGCGATTTCGGTTTCTAAAGCAAAGATTTTAGCTGCATTTTCATCTGGATTTTCAATGCCAGAAAGTTGTAGCATTTTTTCCAAATGTGTTTTATAAGCCGTTCTAATTTTGACCATTGCTGCATCATTAGAAAGATAATAATCTCTGTCTGGTAACGAAATTCCGCCTTGCCAAGTTACTAATGAGTATTTGTTTGGATCTTTGAAGTCATTGTAAACCGAAAATTGAAAAGGAATGTTGTATCCGTTTCTATTAGCATAACCAAAATAACTCGCTAAACTGTTGTAATCGGTAATCGCATCGATGGCAACGAACTCATTTTGAAGAGGTTTTAACCCAATAGCATCGCGACCTTTTCTGTCCATATAAGAAGCGAAGAAATCGCCAATTTTTTGTGCATCAGAACCTTCTGCATTATTGCCTTTTGCAGCTTCTTCGATGATGGCTTTTACATCTTTTTCAGATTTGTCCAATAGCATGTCAAATGCGCCATAGGATGACTTATCTGCTGGAATTTTTGTGTTTTTGCTCCAAGTTCCGTTTACATAAGCATCAAAGTCATCGCCAGGATTTACAAGAGTATCCATGTCTTTTTTGGAAATTCCCGATGCTATTTCTTTTTGGTTACAACTGCTTATTACCAAGCAAAATGTAGCCATTGATAGAATAGATTTTTTCATTGAAGTTTGTTTTTGAATTAGCTCAGATAATTAATCTTTTAAAGATAGTAGTAGTGAAAAGTATAAAAGTGTTACATTTACTTTTCAATTTTTAATATGAAAAATCAAGATATAAAAATTCTCCATATAGACAATAATCATCCATTACTTTGGGAGCAATTGGAACAAACGGGTTTTCAAAACGAAGCTGATTTTACTTCTTCTAAAGCAGAAATTGAAGAAAAAATCAATGAATATCATGGAATCGTTATTCGCAGTCGATTTAAAATTGACAAAACATTTATCGACAAAGCGGTTAATTTGAAATTTATAGCTCGTGTTGGTGCTGGATTGGAAAGTATTGATTGTGAATATGCCGAAGCTAAAAACATTCACCTTATTGCCGCACCAGAAGGCAATCGAAATGCAGTAGGCGAACATGCCTTGGGAATGTTGCTATCGTTGATGAACAAATTAAATCGAGCCGATAAGTTAGTTCGTGAAGGTAAATGGATTCGTGAAGGTAATCGTGGCTATGAACTGGAAGGAAAAACGATTGGAATTATTGGTTATGGTAACATGGGTAAATCATTTGCCAAAAAATTAAAAGGATTTGATGTAAAAGTTCTATGTTATGATATACAAGATAATGTATCTGATGAAAATGCCAAACAAGTTTCGTTAACTGAATTACAACAAAAAAGTGACGTGTTGAGTTTGCATATTCCATGGACTCCTGAAACCGATAAAATGATCAATTCGGAGTTTATCAATCAATTTGCAAAATCGTTTTGGTTCATCAATACTTCTCGAGGCAAAAATGTAGTAACTGATGATTTAGTTGATGCATTGCAATCAGGAAAAGTTCTTGGTGCTGGACTAGATGTTTTGGAATATGAAAAACTTTCGTTTGAAAATCTTTTTATTGATACTGAAAAACCTAAAGCATTTGAGTATTTGCTTCAAGCCGAAAACGTATTGTTAACGCCACATATTGCGGGTTGGACATTTGAAAGTCACGAAAAATTAGCGCAGACTATAGTAGATAAAATTATTTCATTCTCGAATAAGTTGTAATAAAAATAGTTTTAAAATATCAGAATTTTATATATTCGTATCAACTAATCAAAAAAAAACAAAGAACAAATGGAAGTAACTCGACCAAACGAAGATTGGAATAATCCAAAACCTCAGCAAGAAAATAAAAAAGTTGTTGCTGGAATTTTTGCCTTATTATTAGGTTCATTAGGAATTCATAAATTTTATTTAGGATACACAACTGAAGGTATTATACAAATTGTTATTAGTATTGTAACTTGTGGAATTGGAGGAATTATTCCTTTTGTTGAAGGAATTCTTTATTTAGTAAAAAGTGATGAAGAATTTTATCAAACTTATCAAGTAGGCAAAAAAGGTTGGTTTTAGTTCTCTAAATAAATTATATGAATTGGTACAAAAAAGTAGTTTTTGAGAATTATGCTAATTTCAATGGCAGAGCAAGACGTTCAGAATATTGGTATTTTATATTGTTTAATGCTTTATTTTCATTAGCATTAACAATCATAGACGATTTGTTAGGAATTAATTTTGGATCTGCTGAGTCTGGAATTTTAAGTACAATATATAGTTTAGCTGTTTTCATTCCATCATTAGCAGTTTCCGTTAGACGTTTGCACGATATAGGAAAAAGTGGTTGGTTATTATTAATTGCTTATGGCTCAATTATATTTTTAGCCGCTTTACTACTTTTAGGAAGTTTTATGCATGCTTTTGATTCGTCTCCCTTCATAATAATATTTGCACTTTTGATAATTGCGGTTGCCATTTGGTTATTAATACTGTTTTGTACCGAAGGTGATGATTTTACTAACAAATATGGTCCCGATCCAAAAGCTTTTAACGAAGAGATTGACGAAATAGGAAATGAATAAATAAAACAAAAGCTCCAAAAAATTGAATTTTGGAGTTTTTTTTATAGTATTGTTTTTTTGAATTATTGCTTTTCTTTCTTTTCCAGTTCCGCCTGAAATTCTTCCATTACAGGTTTCATCGTGCTTTCGGGTAAATCAGCAATGCGGATGTACATTAATCCATCAACCGAATTGTTAAACATTGGATCAACATTAAACGCAACCACGCGCGCATTTTGTTTGATATACTTTTTAATCAAAACCGGTAAACGCAAACTTCCTGGTTCAATTTCGTCAATAATTTTGTCAAATTTATTCAAATCGGCTTCCGTTTCATTGAATAGAAAATCTTTATCGGCATCTTTTAGTTTTACCTTAAATTCTTTCTTTGGATGAATATATTGCGCTACATAAGGATCATAATAATGTGATTTCATGAACTCAATCATCAGCGATTTAGAAAAATCGGTAAATTGATTACTAATACTAACGCCGCCAATTAAATATTTATGTTCCGGATGACGTAATGTGGTATGAACAATTCCTTTCCAAAGCAAAAACAACGGCATCGGTTTTTGTTGGTATTCTTTGATGATAAAAGCTCTACCCATTTCGATAGATTTTGACATCATATCATATAATTCGGGTTCAAAACGGAACAAATCTTGAAGATAAAATCCTTCTATTCCATATTTTGGATAAATCTCCGAACCCAATCCCATGCGATAAGCACCAGCAATTACTTGTGCATCATCATCCCAAAGAAACATGTGATGGTAATATTGGTCATATTGATCCAAGTCTATCGATTCATTTGTTCCTTCGCCAACTTCTCTAAATGTAATTTCTCTTAAACGACCAATTTCGTGCAGAATATTTGGAATTTTATCTGCCGAAACAAAATATACTTGATAATTTTTGCTTTGCGTTAATCGATAATCGCCTTTTTTTAGTTCTTCAATTTCTTTCAGAATTTCCTCGTGATTAGCAGGTTTTACAATCTGTTTAGGAGGTTTTGGCGCTTTTAAATTTAAGTTTACTGGATTGAGCAATTTGCTATCTTCATCGTCAAATGAATTAGCAAGCATATAGGTTTTTTTTCTTAAAAACTCTGAATATTCTTCAATACTTTGATGCTCGTTTTGTTCAGCAACTGAAATAGGTTTTCCAATTCTAACCTTAATCACTCTATCTTTTTGCGTCAACAATTCCGAAGGTAATTTAGCCGTTCGAAGTGTGTCATCAATTTTAGAGAGAAAATAAAAAAGTTTACTGTTTTTAGCATGAAAATAAATCGGAACAACTGGAACTTGCGCTTTTCTAATTACTTTTATTGCGCCTTCTTCCCAAGGTTTATCGACCATTAATTTTCCGTCTTTATAAGTAGAAACTTCGCCAGCAGGAAACATTCCAAGTGGTTTTCCATCGCTCAAATGGCGGAGCGTTTCCTTAATTCCAATCACGCTTGATTTTGCATCTTTATGATTTTCAAACGGATTAACTGGCATTATATACGGTTTCATCGGCTCAATTCTATGCAATAAGAAATTAGCAATTATTTTAAAATTGGGTTCTCTTTCTAGCATTAATTTCAACAATAAAATACCGTCAATTCCACCAAGCGGATGATTGGAAACTGTGATGTAAGCGCCATCTTTGGGTAAACGTTTTAAATCTTCTTCGGGAATCTCAAATTTTATTTGGAATTCGTCAAGAATAGCATTGAGAAATTCTACTTCACTGAGGTGTTTATTTCTATCGTAGATTTTATTTAAAGTGGAAATTTTGAGTACTTTCATCAATAGCCAGCCAGAAAAAGTCCCGAAAATTCCATATTTATCAGCGTTTATTGCTTTTGCAACTTCTTTAGCAGTGACTAAACCCATGTTTTGTTTTTATTGTTTTGAGCAAGAAACAAAGATAATAATTCTATTCAAACAGCATCAGTAAATTGTTAGAATTGCAATTTAATTTTATGGTGATAAGTTTGTTGAAAAAGTTACTAAATTTTAGCATTTGTTTTAGTTATTTTTAGGGAAATTTGAAACATGAAGATAATTTCTTATAACGTAAACGGAATTCGAGCCGCGATTACCAAAGGTTTTCTCGATTGGCTACAACAAGCAAATCCCGATGTAATTTGCTTGCAAGAAATAAAAGCCACTGAAGATCAAATTCCTGTGATGGAAATTCAATTGGCAGGTTATCCGTATCAATATTATTTTTCGGCACAAAAAAAAGGATATTCTGGAGTTGCAATTTTGTCAAAAATTGAACCCAAAAATATCGTTTTTGGAACCGGAATTGAACACATGGATTTTGAAGGAAGAAATCTAAGAGTTGATTTTGATGATGTTTCGGTGATGAGTTTGTACTTACCATCGGGAACCAATATCGATAGATTAGACCATAAATTCAAGTATATGGATGATTTTCAGATTTATGTAGATAATTTGAAAAAAGAAATTCCAAATCTTATTATTTGTGGCGATTATAATATTTGTCATGAAGCCATTGATATTCATGATCCAATTCGAAATAAAACGGTTTCAGGATTTTTGCCCGAAGAACGAGCTTGGCTGGATGCATTTATGAAAAGTGGTTTTGTAGATACGTTTCGATTTTTTAACAAAGAACCAAACCATTATAGTTGGTGGAGTTATCGTGCCAATGCTAGAGAAAATAATAAAGGTTGGCGAATTGACTATTGTTTAGCTGCCGAAAACATGAAAGAACGCTTGAAAAGAGCTGTAATTTTGCCCGAAGCTAAGCATTCTGACCATTGTCCGGTTTTGGTAGAAATTGATTAAAAACCCCAAATTAGTAATTATAAAAAGAACAAAATGATTAAAAAAACAGTCTTGTTGACATTGCTTTTAGCATCGATGTCGTCGTGTGTTTCCAAAAAAATCTACAATGATTTAGAAAACAAATACACCGATTTGAAGAAAGAAAATCACAATTTAACCGATGAAAATGAAGAGCTAAAAAAAGCTAAAAATTTATTGGAAACCGATAAAGCTTCACTTGAATCAGAATTAGCAAAATTGAAAGCCGAACGCGATAAATTGCAAACTGATTGTGCTGCCACAGCAAATAATTTGAAAACATTACAAGCTTCATATAATGCATTAGAGAAAAACAGCAACGATGCATTGGAAAGTAATATGAACAAAAACCGTGAGCTTTTGGCACAATTAGATGCCAAAGAAAAAGCATTGGCAGCAGAACAAAATCGCTTAAACAAACTTCGTTCAGAATTAGAATCAAGTTCAAAACGATTAAACGAATTAGAAAGCATGATTGCGGCCAAAGATGCAGCCATGAACAAATTGAAAGAAACCTTATCAAAAGCGTTGAATGCCTTTGAAGGAAAAGGTTTGACAGTGGAACATAAAAACGGGAAAGTATATGTTTCTATGGAAAATAAATTGTTGTTCCAAACCGGAAGTTGGGCTGTTGGTACCGAAGGTAGAAAAGCCGTTGTTGAAGTTGGAAAAGTTTTGGCACAAAATCCAGATATTACTGTTTTAATCGAAGGTCATACTGATAACGACAAAATTCTTGGAAACATTGGTGGCGGAATTGAAAACAACTGGGATTTATCAACTAAAAGAGCAACCGCAATTGTAAATATTCTAGCCGAAAACAGCGGAATTAATAAACAAAATTTAACGGCTGCTGGTCGTGGCGAATATGCACCAATTAAAGGAAATGATACCAGCGAAGGAAAGGCTAAAAACAGAAGAATTGAAATTATCCTAACACCAAAATTGGACGAAATTTCAAAACTTTTGAATGAGTTTTAATTTGAAAAGTTAATACCTGCAAGGTTTTTTTAACCTTGTAGGTATTGCCATAAAAAGGTTCCAAGATTTTTTTTGGAACTTTTTTTTATATAATTTGTTTCCAAAAAATCTGTTAATGAAAAAAGAAAAAGCGTTTAATGTTTTACTTTTGCACTTTCAAAATCTACTCCATTTAAAATGAATTACACCACTTTACCTCATTCTGATTTAAAAGTTAGTAAAATATGTCTCGGCACGATGACCTTTGGAAATCAAAATACCGAAGCTGAAGCTCACAGTCAATTGGATTATGCCGTAGAAAGAGGAATTAATTTTCTTGATACTGCCGAAATGTATCCAATTGGCGGAAATGCACAAATTTTTGGAAGTACCGAGCGTTTTATTGGAAGTTGGATTGCAAAAATTGGTGCTTCAGAAAGAGAGAAATTGATCATTGCCACTAAAATTGCCGGACCAAATCGCGGAATGGATTACATTAGACAACCGCTAGATTTTTCCAAAAAAAGCATTACCGAAGCGGTTGAATTAAGTTTAAAAAATCTACAAACCGATTATATCGATTTGTATCAAATGCATTGGCCGGAACGCAGAATGAATATGTTTGGTCAACGTGGTGTTTCAAAAATTGATACCCTTTGGCAAGAAAATTTCTTTGAAGTTTTGTCAATTTTTGATGGTTTAATCAATGAAGGAAAGATAAAACACATTGGCGTTTCCAATGAAAACCCTTATGGTGTAATGAAATTTATCAACGAAAGTGAAAAGCATAATTTGCCGAGAATTGTTTCCATTCAAAACCCATATTCGCTTTTAAACCGATTATTTGAAGTTGGTTTATCCGAAATTGCTATGCGTGAAAAAGTAGGTTTATTAGCTTATTCGCCATTAGGATTTGGTTTTTTGACCGGAAAACATTTAAACGGAATTCAATCGAATTCTCGATTAGGATTATTCCCAAATTTCATTCGATACACGAACGAAAACTGTTTCAAAGCAACTCAATTTTATAAAAAATTAGCCGATGATAACGGTTTAACATTGACCGAAATGGCTTTGGCTTTTGTACACCAACAAGATTTTGTTTCATCAACCATTATCGGAGCAACGACTTTGGAACAACTCAAAGAAAACATCGATGCCTTTGATATCACGTTATCAGATGATGTTGTGAAACAAATCAATGCCATTCAAGAAATTGTTCCAAATCCTGCGCCTTAAATTATTAAAACGTCAGTTCGAGTGTTTTTTGTGTAGAGAAACGAAACAAAAAATATATCGAGAACCTATTTTTAATGAAATTTTCCTTGTTCTCGATACGATTTTTTTCAAAAATCACTCCTTTAGATTTGTTTTAATAAATTTAGGTAAATTTAGAAAAGAGAAAAGTGTTTAAGTAAACTAACAATTACTCCGAGTAAAACTCATAGTTCGATTAAGACTTAAACACTTTTGTCA
>NZ_JAAMPT010000204.1 GCF_012911605.1 Flavobacterium solisilvae
TTGCGAGCTATTCCTTGTATATGTTGCATCACTAAAAATAATGAATTTATCTTTTTCTTACAAATATTTTACTATATTTGGTACTAGGATTGTGGAGGTTTTTTCACAGTCTGACGTTATCAACGATGAGTTTGATTTAACTGTAAACTTACAGTTCTAATACTAAGAAAAGAAGAATTGCTATGAAAAATAAACCTCGAAGAAATTCGAGGTTTTTTTATGCTAAAAAAATAACTAATCTTTGCAGTAAATAAAATGAAAATGCAAAAGGTTCTAATCATCGACAACTACGACAGTTTTACATTCAATCTCGTTCATTATCTTGAAGATTTGAATGCAGCAGTTACGGTTTTTAGAAACGATGAGTTTGAGTTGCAAGAAATTGAAGCTTTTGATAAAATCATCCTTTCGCCTGGACCAGGAATTCCCGATGAAGCTGGATTGCTAAAAGAAGTAATTAAAACCTTTGCACCAACCAAAAGTATTCTTGGCGTTTGTCTAGGTCATCAAGCCATTGCAGAAGTCTTTAATTCCGAATTAATAAATTTAAAATCAACACTTCACGGAATTTCATCTAAAGTAACTATTTTAGATAAAACCGAAACATTATTTACCGGTTTACCCAATGAAATTGAAGTTGGTCATTACCATTCTTGGGTGGTTAATCCTGAAACTATTTCAGAGGAAATAGTAGTAACTTCTGCTGATAGCGATAACAGAATTATGTCGCTTCGCCATGTTGAATTTGACGTAAAAGGAATTCAGTTTCATCCCGAAAGTATTTTGACACCATTTGGTAAAACCATACTCAAAAACTGGCTTAATAAAGACTAGTTCATATCCATTTAGCCACACTATAGGTTAACAAAGTTATGTTATAATTTGGAAATAAAAATTTAATCTATTACTTTAATAAATAGTGTTTAATTTACTGATAATTAAATTTTTAAATAATCTATATAGATTTTATCTATATCCCATTATTTAACCCAAACATCATCTTTTCTTTACTTTACTCCCAATTTTAGAGCTTAGTTTCGCTACTGCATAACAACTTATTAACAATATATACATCAATACATTTTATTTAACTATATTTGATTGATTTATAGCAAATTACCAATTAAACTCGCACATTATGGGGATTTTCAACAATCATGAAAGAAAAGTTATTGAAGCGCTTTGCAAGAAAAGCGAAGACATTAGTAACGATATCAGTAAAGAGATACACGAATTTCTCGATGATTTAAAAGAAGAGTACGAACAAAACAAAGTTGTTATTTCGGAGTTCAACTCGTTTGTTAACGAATTATCCCAAAAGCTTTCGCCCGAAGATATCGAAAAACTAAACCACTTCTCTACCCGATTGTACAAAGTAAAACGTTGCGCCAAAAAAGGCGTTGAAGCCATGCGAGAATTAGCTCGTGATCAAAGAAAAGCAACTCAAGAAACTATTAGAGAATACCAAGAATACTTACACACTTAATTTATCGAGTGAAAACCAGTTTGTTTCCGCTACTTAAACTTTCATCAAAAGCATAACCTTCATAGTTAAATGCTTTTAAATCATCTATGGTTTCAGCATTGGTATCAATAATGTAACGAACCATTAAACCTCTAGCTTTCTTGGCAAAAAAACTAATCATTTTGAGTTTTCCATCTTTGTAGTCTTTGAATTCGGGTGTAATAACTGGAACTTTCAAAGCTTTAGCATCAACAGCGCTAAAATATTCTGTACTTGCTAAATTGATAAACAATTCATCTTTTTGCAATTCTGAATTCAACTGTTTGGTAATTGTCTTTTTCCAAAACTCATATAAGTTTTTGTTTCTACCAATTGGTAAAGAAGTCCCCATTTCTAAGCGATATGGCTGCATTAAATCAAGTGGTTGCAATAATCCATACAATCCTGATAAAATCAAAAGTTTGTTCTGTAAAACGTCTAATTTGTCTTCGGACAAAGTGTAAACATCCAAACCTTGATATACATCACCATCAAAAACATAAACTGCCGGACGTGCATTTTCTGTAGTAAAAGGTGTTTGCCAATCTTGATTGCGTTGCCAATTGAGTTCAGCCAATTTATCTGAAATATCCATTAACGCCATCAATTGTTTTGGCTTTTTCTTCTTCAATGTTTTTTGAATGGTCGTGGCTTCTTTTAGAAACTTAGGTTCAGAAAAACGATTTGTTGGAAGTTCTTTCTCAAAATTTAGCGATTTGGCTGGCGATATAACGATTTTCATTGTCAAAATTTAAGTTGTCCAAAAATACATATTTCCTATCAAAAATAGTTTAACAAAGGTAAGGTTTGTATTTATAGCTTTATTGAAATAATTGATATTAAACCTGTATTCAATCTTTAAAACTCGTAAATTAGTGCTTTAAAAAACCTTATCATTATGAAAAAAACAATTGTAGCAATGTTATTATTTGGGTTGTTTTTATTCTCAAGTTGTTGTACTCAAAAAAAGGCTGACGATAAAAAGGCATCAACTTCATTCTTTGATACTACATGGGAATTAGAATATTTATCAGGAACTCGTATTGCTTTTGAAGGATTGTATCCAGAGGTTAAACCAACACTAATTTTGAACGAAAAGGAAATGACTTATGGCGGAAACTCTAGTTGTAATGCTTACACAGGAAGTTTTACGTTTAACAATAATATCTTCCAATTTGGTGAAACCACTCGAACGATGCGATACTGCGATGGCGGTGGCGAAGAAGCTTTTTTTGGTATGCTAAAAAAAGTAAGCAAACCTGTTATTGATAGCGATGGAAAACTTCTTTTACTAATGGATGATGTTCCGATGATGCGATTTAAAAAGGTAGCAAAGAAATAATGTTTTAGTTATTGCTTCAAGAAAAACAACTCAGGATTAGTCACTTTACTTTCGTCTAAAACACCATTTTTATCATAAGCTTTCCAAGGCGAATTGGCAAAAAAGTAGAGCTTGTCTTTTACTAAAGTTAATAATGCTGGTTCGTCAAACTCTGGTCGGTTGTTGTCTACTATTTTAAAATCGGTGATTTCGGTATGAGAAGAATTGAGTTTCAATTGTGTAATTCTGATAGGTGAAACGCCATTTTGAACGGCAAACAAACTGTTTTTGGCATAGACCAAACCGTCAATTCCTTTTGGTGTTGCGTCTTTGGGGAAATTCAACCAACTTACTTCTTTATTGGCTGTTTTGATAGCGGCAATACCTTTAAGATAATCGGCAATAAACAGCATGTCTTCTTCCCTATTCATTGTAATGCCTTGCAGATTGAAAGCGGTATTTTCTAATGACAACCAAACGGCTAGTTCATCATTTTTGATGGTGTAAATAATGGGTTTATCACTATCGGAAATAAAAACTTTGTTGTTTTTGGTTACATAAATATCGCCAAAAACGTGATTTCCTTCCAGAGAATATCGCTTGATGATTTTCTTTGTTTTTATGTTGACCTTTAAAATTTCGGCTTTGCCTTTTAGTGTTTCGCTGTAGTTTTCCATTTCGGGAACTGCACATGTAGCCACCCAAAGGAATTCTTCTTTGGCATCGGGTTTTAGGGCAAAAACAGCTAAGATGTTTTCGGTTGTCAACCAATCGGTACAATTTCCTGTTTTTTCGTCAAATGAAACTATTTTTCTTTTTCGTATGCTGGAAGCCAACCATGTTTTGGCTTTTGACAAATACAAAACACTTTCGGGATGCAATGCTTTTTCGGACAACGTAATTACTTTTTGGGAAGTCGCTACAACGTCTAACTGTTTTTGTTTGAATGCTGATAAGGATTTGAATGCTTCGGTTTCTTTTATGCTTTGAAAATCGGTATCGTCTTCAAAAGCCGTTTTTGCATTCATTAGAATTGCTTTTTTTAGCTGCAAAACTGCATTATCAGTTTGCTGATTTAAAGCATAAGCTATTGCTAGATTATAGGTAAACGTTGGATGCATTGGGCGAATGCTATCCAATTGTTTGGTTAGTTGTAGAAACTCCGAATAGTTTTTTGCTTCATAGGCTTTGATGCTGTTGTTGTATAAATCTCGTTGGGATTGCGCATTTGACAAAAACGAAAACATCACTAAAAGGAATACTATATTTTTCATACTTCGGGATTTTAGTATCAGACGGAAAAAGCTTTTTTTTATTACATATTTCTCTTAAAAAATATTTTATCGCTTAGCATTTTGCTTGCTAAATTATGATTTTACCGCAATAAAAATAGGTTTGTGGCAATACTGTGGCAATCATACCGCAAGTATATGGCACTTTAACCGCACTCTAGAGCTTTTGAAAATGAGAAAAAACGGTATTCAAATAAAAGGCAATTTTTATTGTTCGTTAAAAAATAATTAAGCATAAAAAAAGCGACAGTATTAGTGCCGCTTTAAATGTTTTAGCTCATGCTTTTTTATTGTTTTTTTTGGAATTCGTGAAACATTTAAAGGGAAAATAAAAAAAGCGACAGTATTAGTGCCGCTTTAAATGTTTTCACAACGGAATAATCCTTATTGTGAATTGCTTCAAAATTGTACTGCAATTATACGGAATTATTTTTATGGTTGTATTACGGTTTTCCGTAAAATGCTTAATTTATTTTTTATTATTTTTATAAATTAAATTTTAAGCGATGAAGAAAATATTAGGACTTGATCTCGGAACCAACTCAATAGGTTGGGCATTAATAGAAATCGATCATGAAAATAGAATAGTGAGAATATTAGGATTAGGTTCTCGTATTTTAACAATGGATGCTGCTGAAATAGCGAAGTTTGAAAGTGGTGCTAAGACCGAAAGTGGAGCAGCTAAAAGAACTACTCTTCGTTCTCCAAGAAAACTTAATGAAAGATATTTGTTGAGGAGAGATAGACTTCATTGTGTTTTAAATTTATTAAATGCTCTTCCTGAACATTACAAATTATCGATTGAATTTGAAAATGCAAAAGGAAAACGTAGTGGGAAATTTAATAAAGGTACTGAACAGAAATTAGCTTATTACAAAGATGACAATGGAAAGTTTCAATTTCTATTTAAAGATGCTTATCATCAAATGGAAAATGATTTTAGGAAAAAATATCCTGAAATGTTCTATCAAAAAAAAAATGGAAATCAAACCAAAATTCCTTACGATTGGACTTTGTATTATTTAAGACACAAAGCAGTTACTGACAAAGATTTTGAACTTACAAAAGAACAATTGGCTTGGATTACTTTAAGTTTTAATCAAAAAAGAGGTTATGAAAAAGTAATCGGACAGGATGAAAAAGTGCAAAAAGAAGGAGAGTTGACCGATTCGTTTGTTGGTAAAGTACAAAGCATTAATAAAATTGAAAATGAAGATGCTTATGAAATTATTTTGGTAGATAACAATAATGATGCAATTGAGCTTTTTAGATACAAGGAAGAAACAAAAATTCCAATTACAGAAATTGGAGATTTAAAAGAAGTTGAAATTGTATCAAAGTATGATGATGAAGGTACAATTGATTCTAAAAAAACAGAATATATAATTAATGAAGTTCGTGAGTTCTTAATTACAGATGTTAGAAATACGGGAAGAAAAATAAAAGAAAACTTTGTTTTTGAAATTGAATTGGAAACAGGTTGGATTAAAGAGCAACAAAGCAAGTTTACACCAAAATGGAAAGATACAAAGCGAGATTTCATCATTAAAACAAAATATGATGAAAGTGGCAATAGAATATTGAAAGGTGCGGATAAAGGTAGAAATATCAATATTCCAAAGGAAGAAGATTGGACTTTAATGAAACTAAAAACAGAAACTTCATTAACTTCTTTCAACACAAAAAACAAAACCAAAGGCATTGCTTCTTTTGTCTATTATAATCTTTTACAAAACCCAAAACAAAAAATTAAAGCTGATTTAATTACTGTTATTGAAAGAGATTACTATAGGGAAGAGTTGGATATTATTTATAAAAATCAGGAACAATTTCATCCTGAATTAAAGAACCGAAGTCTCTACGAACAAGCTATTCAGCTTTTGTACCCAAACAATAATAGTCATCAGAATACAATTAAGGAATTAGATTTTAATCACTTGATTAAGGAAGACATTTTATTGTATCAAAGAGATTTGAAGTCTAAAAAATCTTTGATTGCAGATTGTGTTTACGAGAAAGAGAACTATGAACGTACAGATGAAAAAACTGGAAAGAAATATAAAAATCCATTAAAAGCAATACATAAAGCCAATCCGTTGTATCAAGAGTTTAGGCTTTGGCAGTTTATCAAAAGACTTAAAATTATCAAGAAAGAAGATGGTTCAGGAGAGTTAAATATTGATGTAACTTCTCAATTACTAACAAACAATATTAAAGAAGAGTTATACAATTTTTTGAATGACAAAGAAAATGTTACAGAAAAAAACATACTAGATTTTCTAAACATAAAACACAAAGAATTAGAAATTAATTCTGGAAACTACAAATGGAATTTTGCCTCTGAAAAAGAACCTTGCAACCCAACGAGATATAACTTTATACTAAGGACAAAACGAATTAAAGGTTTCGATTACAGAGCATTCTTAACACCCGAAAATGAATACAGTCTTTGGCATTTCTTTTATTCTGTAAAGAAAAAAGATGAATTTACTAAAGGCTTAAGTAACATTTTTAGTCGTTTATTAGATAAGTCAGGCTTGTCAAAAGAATTTCACGCCGATTTAGTAAGAAACTTTAGTTCTTTCGGAGGATACACCAATGATTATGGCACTTATTCCGAAAAAGCAATCAAAAAGATGTTGCCGTTTTTAAGACTTGGAAAATATTGGAATGAAAAAGATGTTGAAGCCATTTTATCAAAAGCAAATCAAGAAGTAAAGCAAAAGGTTTTAGATAAAGAAGAAATTAATGGAGAGTTGAAAGATTTTCAAGGTCTTTGGGTTTCGAGTGCTTGTTATTTGGTGTATGGTCGCTATTCCGAAGTTGGAGAAGTGCAGTTTTGGCAGTCGCCTTACGACATTGAGAATTATTTAAAAAATGAATTCAGACAACATTCTTTAAACAATCCAACTGTAGAAAAGATTTTAGTAGAAACACTACACGTTGTTAAAGATATTTGGAAATATTATGGTGAAGAAATCGGAACTGATGAAGAAGGACGAGTTATTTACAACAAATTATTTGACAGAATTCATATAGAATTAGGTCGGGAAATGAAGAAGAACAACAAACAAAAAGAAAAAGACGATAAGAATAACAAAGAAAACAGGAAAGCCAATGAGCGAATTGTTGAACTGCTACGAGAGTTGAAAAAATCAAACAGTTCACTACAAGAAAAATCGCCTTTCCAACAAGAAAAATTAAGGATATTAGAAGAAGGGCTTTTATCTTCCATCGAGTACGATAAAGATACTACGGAATATAAATTATCTAATGGTAAAATCACAAAAAAAGAAATCAAAGATATCACGTCAAAAGAACTTTCTAAAATTAGTAGAAGTGATTTCGAACGATACAAACTTTGGCTCGACCAGAGATATCAATCGCCTTACACTGGAAAGTTTATCAAATTATCTGATCTGTTTGACCGAAAAAAATATGAGATCGAACACGTATTTCCACAAGAACGCATCACGCTAAATGCTCTTTACAACAAAGTCATTTGTGAAACGGAAATCAATGGAGCGAAAAAAGCGTTTACCGGTTATGCTTTTATTGCAAACGCAAAATCCAAAAGTGTTTTTTGTTCTGCTCACGATGCCCAAGTAGAAATACTGAGTATTGACAGTTATGAAGAATTAGTAAAAAGCAATTTTACAGGTAGAAAAAGAGATATTCTATTAAGCAAAGAAATACCGGAAGAATTTACTAATAGCCAATTAAACAACAGCCAATACATCTCTAAAATGGCTATGAAGCTGTTGAGCAATATTGTTAGAGAAGAGAACGATGATGATAATTATCGCTCAAAAAATGTTTTGGCAACAAACGGCACAATTACATCGACATTAAAAAGACATTGGCAATTAAATGATGCTTGGAATGAAATTATTTCTCCAAGATTTAAACGACTGAATGAATTAACCAACTCAAATTTGTTTGGAGATTACAGAGAAATAAATGGACACCAAGTTTTCATCAACACTGTTCCAGAAGAAGCCAACAAAAATTTTGATCCGAAAAGAATAGACCATCGTCATCACGCTTTAGATGCATTGATAATTGCACTAACAACAGAAAATCACGTTCAATATCTAAATAACATTTCATCACAAGAAGAAAATGATGAAGAAAAGTTAAAGACAAGAAAAGGAATAAAATTTCAACTAACAAACTCACGCAAAGGTTTTAATGATGAAAAAGAATGGTACTTTTTACCACCTGCACAAATAAAAAATAAAGACGGAATTGATGTGTTTGAATATCAATTTGGCGAGACGAAAAGTAAAGTATTTAAGGACATAGCTCAAAAAGCACTCGAAAATACCATTGCAAGTTTTAAACAAAAAAATCGTGTTATTCGTCAAAGATGGAATAAGTATTTAAAACCAATAGACGGTAAGATAAAAATCGAAACACAAGAAGGATTGAAAGAAGTTGTCAATTATAATGTGAGAAAGCGACTTCACGAAGATACTTTTTATGGAAAAGTGAAATTGCAAAATAGGATTATTACAATTAGTCTTGAAAAGGCACTAATTGAAAAATTTGATTTAGTTGATGCTGCCATAACTAAAGAAATAGAAAATTTAATACAAAATGAAGGTACATCAACACAAAAAATCATTGAAGCATTAAAAATAAAATATCCTAAAGTAAATGTTTACGAAAAATATGTAGCAACTCGTTTTGGAAATGAATTAGAATCTTTTGCATCAATACCTTCGGATAAAATAATCAAAGCAATTCAATCTATTACAGATACAGGGATACAAAGGATTTTGGAAAACCATTTGGATAAATACAAGGAAGTTATTGACGGAAAGACAAAATTTGATACTGAAAATGCATTCTCATCAGATGGTATTAAAGAACTAAACAAAAACATTACCGAGTTAAATAATGGTAAGTTTCATCATCCCATTTACAAAGTAAGAACAAGCGATGCAATGGGAACTAAGTTTTCTGTTTCAGAAGAAGGGCAAAAAAGCACAAAATATGTTGTTACAGCAGCAGGAAGCAATGCATTCTGTGGTTTTTACCAAAACGGAAAAGATAGAAAATATTACATTCCAACTTTAAGAGAAACTGTTGAAAGTTTAAAACAAGGTTTAGAACCTTGTTCTGCTACACATCCTGAAAACTCTGAATACAAATTAATTTTTGTACTCAACCCAAGTGATTTGGTATATGTACCAACAGAAGAAGAAATAGAAAATCCGAATTTGGTTGATTTTTCAAAAATGAAAAAAGAGCAAATGAATAGGATTTATAAATTTACGGATGGAAGTGGTAGTACGATGAATTTTGTACCTACAAATATTGCAAATCCAATTATTGATATCAAAGCAGAAGAACATAAAAAAATTAAAGACAATTTATTATTCTGGGAAGAATCAAATGAAACAAAAAAAGGAATTGTCAAAAAAACAAAACCGCTTTTTAATGAAGTTGGATTAGGATCGGAGAACAAAACCAAAAGCCAAAATACTTTTGATAGAGAACAAATTAAATCTATTTGTTGGAAATTGAAAGTGGATAGATTAGGTAACATCTTAAAAGCGTAAACCAAAAAAATGATAAAACGAACCCTTTTCTTCGGTAATCCTGCTTATTTGAGTACAAAAAATGAGCAATTGGTGGTGAGTTATCCTGATAAAGAACAGGAAACTAAAACAGTGCCTATTGAAGATATTGGGGTTATCGTTTTAGAAAATCAGCAAATCACAATTACTAATGGATTGCTTGAGAAATTAACCAACAATAATGTGGCATTAATTAATTGTGACCAATACCACATGCCCATTGGGTTATTGATGCCGTTGAGTGGACACACGGAACAGACGGAACGGTATAGACATCAGATTGAAGCTTCGCTCCCATTAAAGAAAAACTTGTGGCAACAAACGGTTAGTGCAAAAATAACCAACCAAGCAGGGTTATTGAAAGAAAAAGGCATACCAATGCGAAAAATGGAACTTTGGGCAAAAGAAGTAACCTCAGGCGATACATTAAACCACGAAGCCCGAGCAGCAGTTTACTATTGGGAAAAACTATTCAACTTAGAAGGTTTTACACGTGGAAAAAAGGGTTTGCCTCCTAATAATTTGTTGAATTATGGTTATGCAATCCTTAGAGGAATTACTGCCCGAGCTATTGTTAGCAGTGGTATGTTGCCCACACTTGGCATTTTCCATCGCAATAAATACAATGCCTATTGCCTGGCAGATGATATTATGGAACCGTATCGACCGTATGTTGATTTGATTGTATGTCATATAATAGAAACGGAAGATACTATTGAGGAATTAACGGTTAACATCAAGAAGGAATTATTGAGTATTGCATCTATTGATGTTAAAATTGATGGAAAAAGTAGTCCGCTACTAGTAGCAATGAGTAGAACTACAAATTCGCTTTTTGAATGTTTTGAAGGCCGTTCGAGGAAGATTTTGTATCCTGTTTTTTGAGAGCGGAATTTTTACTTCTCGATACATCCCGATTGAAAAAAATCGGGATACTCGAAGTGACGTTGGGAATGATAAAAGAGATTCCTACGGAATGACAAGATTGAGGGATTGAATTTAATATGTTTATAAAATTATGTATGATGAGAATTATACTCGATTAAATCAATATAGGAGTTTGTGGATATTAGTATTTTTTGATTTACCAACCGAAACCCGAAAGGATCGTAAAATAGCAACCGCTTTTAGAAAGCGACTATTAGACGATGGCTTCAGCATGTTCCAATTTTCAATATACATGCGCTTCTGCGCCAGCCGAGAAAATGCCGAAGTACATACAAAACGAATCAAAAACAGCCTACCAGAACATGGGAAAATAGGAGTAATGCAAATCACCGACAAACAATTTGGAATGATGGAACTTTTTTATGGAAAAAAACCAGTAGAAACAGACAAACCTTCGCAACAGCTCGAATTGTTTTAAAACAACAGTAGGATTAAAAAAACCTTCTCACAAAGAAAACCTATCAATAACCAGAAACAAAATCCTATTTCTAACTCCACTCACAACTCCCAACATTTCAATTAGTTAACCACTGATACGTTGGGAATTATAAGTAAAGATACAATTTTGAAAGCAATTCACAACTAGCAACAAGGACAAGCGAAATTATTTGATGTTGGGAATTATAAGTAAAGATACAATTTTGAAAGCAATTCACAACTTAACATAAGCGATTGTCATAATTTGGCGTGTTGGGAATTATAAGTAAAGATACAATTTTGAAAGCAATTCACAACTTTAAAACCAACATATATATTTTCAAACAAGTTGGGAATTATAAGTAAAGATACAATTTTGAAAGCAATTCACAACTAATCGAATGCGCTCGGCTTCGATTTCATCGTTGGGAATTATAAGTAAAGATACAATTTTGAAAGCAATTCACAACAATTCTTACCTATACCAACACCCGACTCGCGTTGGGAATTATAAGTAAAGATACAATTTTGAAAGCAATTCACAACGCATCGTGTGAATCGCCCACTCCTGACAAGTTGGGAATTATAAGTAAAGATACAATTTTGAAAGCAATTCACAACTTGCTACTTCATACCTTTCAATAAGTCCTTGTTGGGAATTATAAGTAAAGATACAATTTTGAAAGCAATTCACAACTAATTAAACACCACCAATGGTATCCGCTTTGTTGGGAATTATAAGTAAAGATACAATTTTGAAAGCAATTCACAACACAACTTACCTAGTTTATTTGATGAAATTAGTTGGGAATTATAAGTAAAGATACAATTTTGAAAGCAATTCACAACTCCTTGAATGGTGTTAAACACTAGCGGTTTGTTGGGAATTATAAGTAAAGATACAATTTTGAAAGCAATTCACAACTAGTTGTACTTTGATAGTATTCGCCATCACGTTGGGAATTATAAGTAAAGATACAATTTTGAAAGCAATTCACAACCAGCGTCAAGATCTACTCTGTTACCTAAAGTTGGGAATTATAAGTAAAGATACAATTTTGAAAGCAATTCACAACTGGCGCATGGGAAGGTTTTATTTTGAGTATGTTGGGAATTATAAGTAAAGATACAATTTTGAAAGCAATTCACAACTTATTGAGCAAAGTGTTGAAACCGAAAAAAGTTGGGAATTATAAGTAAAGATACAATTTTGAAAGCAATTCACAACAACAGCAATGCTGATATCGCATGATCGCGAGTTGGGAATTATAAGTAAAGATACAATTTTGAAAGCAATTCACAACATACGATAAGTTAGAACGTTCCGGAAAACGTTGGGAATTATAAGTAAAGATACAATTTTGAAAGCAATTCACAACGCTACAGATAGTCACAGCTTTATTTTTAGGTTGGGAATTATAAGTAAAGATACAATTTTGAAAGCAATTCACAACTTATTTGCGTTTTCTCCATCAATATCTCTTGTTGGGAATTATAAGTAAAGATACAATTTTGAAAGCAATTCACAACTTCTGCAGCATTCAATTTTTCGAATGCTTGTTGGGAATTATAAGTAAAGATACAATTTTGAAAGCAATTCACAACTAGTGACGAATTCTCAAAAACATTCCATGCGTTGGGAATTATAAGTAAAGATACAATTTTGAAAGCAATTCACAACTGTCCAGTCATTGTGTTGTCAAATGCTTGAGTTGGGAATTATAAGTAAAGATACAATTTTGAAAGCAATTCACAACTACTTATTTGTTATTCTCAATTACCATCGTGTTGGGAATTATAAGTAAAGATACAATTTTGAAAGCAATTCACAACGTAGCGTCTTCGTGTGTTCCATTATCTCCAGTTGGGAATTATAAGTAAAGATACAATTTTGAAAGCAATTCACAACGTTAGCAGTAATGACTACACACCGCTTAAAGTTGGGAATTATAAGTAAAGATACAATTTTGAAAGCAATTCACAACTTAACCTCAATAGAAGTAAATTTTTTTACGGTTGGGAATTATAAGTAAAGATACAATTTTGAAAGCAATTCACAACTACGGAGCATGTTATCAAAGCTTATGCCAAGTTGGGAATTATAAGTAAAGATACAATTTTGAAAGCAATTCACAACTGACCTGTCATTGTGTTGTCAAATGCTTGAGTTGGGAATTATAAGTAAAGATACAATTTTGAAAGCAATTCACAACGCAATAGCGGTACAAAATGGCTTTACGGATGTTGGGAATTATAAGTAAAGATACAATTTTGAAAGCAATTCACAACTGGAGAAGTTGGATATATCGAAAAACATAGGTTGGGAATTATAAGTAAAGATACAATTTTGAAAGCAATTCACAACTCTAAATACTCAGGCATCCATTTTGTTAAAGTTGGGAATTATAAGTAAAGATACAATTTTGAAAGCAATTCACAACGAAATCACTGATGGCTTGTTTGCCTTCTTTGTTGGGAATTATAAGTAAAGATACAATTTTGAAAGCAATTCACAACTACCCAACAAATGCTGTTTAATCAACCAAAGTTGGGAATTATAAGTAAAGATACAATTTTGAAAGCAATTCACAACTGATGACAAAAAAAAGTGATAGCAGTTTCAGTTGGGAATTATAAGTAAAGATACAATTTTGAAAGCAATTCACAACAGAAATACCATCGCTAATGGTGGTATGACGGTTGGGAATTATAAGTAAAGATACAATTTTGAAAGCAATTCACAACAATGCAAAGTTTTATCAAAATTAAGAAGAGTTGGGAATTATAAGTAAAGATACAATTTTGAAAGCAATTCACAACCATCAATGGTGGTTTTAATTATGATATTAAGTTGGGAATTATAAGTAAAGATACAATTTTGAAAGCAATTCACAACTGAATTCATACACCTTAATTTTGGTGCCAAGTTGGGAATTATAAGTAAAGATACAATTTTGAAAGCAATCATAGAATACCTAGTAAAAATAAAATCCAATGAAATTAAGCAATAACAAATAATAAACAAAAATACTAATTAAATATATACTTTTTTAACTACACTTTTTCCCTATTGGCATACATCCTATCAAAAACTTTTTTCTATATTTGGGTTGTGAATACAACATCAAAACCAAAACACATCGGCAGAAACATCAGCCGCATCCGTGAACTTCGTGACATGAAACAAGAAGTATTAGCTATCGCAATGGGCGTGAGCCAACAAACCATTTCAAACATTGAAAACAGCGAGTCTATTGATGAAGATAAGCTTCTACTGATAGATCAAGCATTAGGCGTTACCTCTGAGGCTATTAAAAATTTCTCAGAAGAATCTGTAATCAATTATTTTAATACTTTTTCAGATAATAGTGGTAATAACATCTTTACTAATAATTACACTAATTTCAATCCTTTGGACAAATTTATTGAGTTATACGACGAAAAAGAAAAACTTTTCGAACGCCTATTGCAAGCCGAGAAAGATAAAGTAACCTACCTAGAAAAACTATTAAACCAAAAAAGTGAATAACTTAGTAGAACAATAATAGGATTTATTTAATAATCTGTATAGTTAATTTAGGTCGGGTCAAAATCAGAGAAATTAAACAAACGATGGAAGAATTATAACACAACTTTTAATTATAAAAAAAACAGTGTATAGTATTTTTAGGATTAAGAATTATATTTGTATAACCATAATAGGATTTATTTAGTAATCTGTATAGTTATTCTAGGACGGGTCATCACATCTTCCAACTCCCAACTGCTGTATGGCTTAAGTATAGCTTCGCCCTACTTAATGTATGAAGAGTGTATGAAAACCAGCAATTTTGTAAAATAGCAACCTATTCAGCTAACCCAAGTTCATTTGACATAAACAAAAAAACTATTTTAAGTTTTATCCGATGACAGTATTATCACTCTTTTAACTAAAATTCCTTAATCATTATTACTATCTTTGCCTTGCTAAAAAAGTTGAAATGGAAAACATAATTAATAGCGTACAACCGCCAATTGGCAAGCCAAAATGGTTAAAAGTAAAACTTCCTATTGGAGAAAAATATACTGAACTTCGTGGTTTGGTCGATAAATATAAGCTGAACACGATTTGTACTTCGGGTAGTTGTCCAAATATGGGCGAATGTTGGGGTGAAGGAACAGCTACTTTTATGATTTTGGGGAATGTTTGTACCCGTTCGTGTGGCTTTTGTGGTGTAAAAACCGGAAGACCAGAAACTGTAGATTGGGATGAACCCGAAAAAGTAGCCCGTTCTATCAAGCTGATGAAGATTAAACACGCCGTTATTACTAGTGTTGACCGCGATGATTTGAAAGATATGGGTTCGATTATTTGGTTAGAAACCGTGGAAGCTATTCGTAGAATGAACCCAACAACAACTCTAGAAACTCTTATACCTGATTTTCAAGGCAATGAAAAAATTATTGACCGAATTGTAGAAGCCAATCCCGAAGTTGTTTCTCATAATATGGAAACCGTTCGTCGTTTAACGCGTGAAGTTCGTATTCAGGCAAAATATGACCGAAGCTTGGCGGTATTGAAATATTTGAAAGAAAAAGGAATTCGCAGAACCAAATCGGGAATTATGCTTGGTCTTGGTGAAAAAGAAGAAGAAGTTATCCAAACGATGCAAGATTTACGCGATAACGACGTTGATATCGTAACTATTGGTCAATACTTACAGCCAAGTAAAAAACACTTACCTGTTAAAGAATTCATTACGCCAGAACAATTTGAAAAATACGAAAAAATTGGGAAAGTAATGGGTTTCCGTCACGTAGAAAGTGGTGCTTTGGTTCGCTCATCTTATCATGCTGAAAAGCATATTTTATAATTTTTGATGGAAATAACGCAGGAACAATCGGCTATAAAAGCAACCTATTTTAGTTTAATAGGAAATGCTGGTTTGGCTTTGGTAAAAGGTTTAGCCGGAGTTTTCGGGAATTCTTATGCCTTGATTGCTGACGCGATTGAATCGACTACCGATATTTTTTCGTCTTTCTTGGTGTTATTTGGTTTAAAATATTCTAACAAACCTGCCGATGAAAATCATCCGTATGGTCATGGAAGAGCAGAGCCATTGATAACGTTTATCGTGGTTGGTTTTTTGATAACCTCAGCAACCATAATTGCTTATGAAAGCATTGAAAACATTAGAACGCCACACGAAGCACCAAAATCTTGGACATTAATCATACTAACGATTATCATTCTTTGGAAAGAGTTTTCGTTTAGAAAAGTGATGAAACGCGGTATTGAAACCAATAGTTCCTCACTAAAAGCCGATGCTTGGCATCATCGTAGCGATGCTATTACTTCGGTTGCAGCATTTATTGGAATATCGATAGCGTTGATTTTTGGCGATGGTTACGAGTCTGCCGATGATTGGGCTGCGCTTTTTGCCTCAGGATTTATTCTTTACAACAGTTATTTGATTTTTAGACCAGCTTTAGGCGAAATCATGGACGAACATCTCTATGATGATTTGATATTGGAAATTAGAGAAGTTTCACATCAAGTTGAAGGCGTAATTGATACCGAAAAATGCTTCATCAGAAAAGCTGGAATGAAATATCATGTGGATTTACATGCAACGGTTGATGCTACTATTTCTGTAAAAGAAGGTCACGATATTGCTCATTTATTGAAAGACACATTGCGTGCCAAAATTCCACAATTAGGTCACGTTTTGATACATATTGAACCCAATGAATTCTAAAATTACTATTTCCATAAACGGTTTCGGGCGAATTGGACGAAATTTATTTCGATTGCTACTAAATCATCCTGATATTGAAGTGGTTGCTATCAACGACATTGCCGACAATCGAACGATGGCACATTTAACGAAGTATGATAGTATTCACGGTGTTTTGCCATATGATGTCACTTTTGATGAAAATCATATTATCGTTGATGGAAAAAAATATGCTTTCTTTCACGAAAAAGAAATTAGTAATTTGCAATGGAAAAACATCGATTTTGTTGTTGAAAGTACGGGGAAATACAAAACATTTGAAGAAATCAACAAACACATTATTGCTGGTGCAAAGCGAGTAATTCTTTCCGCTCCAAGCGAAGTTCCCGAAATTAAAACCGTAGTTCTTGGTGTAAATGAAAATATATTAGACGGAACAGAATTAATTGTTTCAAATGCAAGTTGTACTACGAATAATGCTGCTCCAATGATACAAGTTATCAACGAACTTTGTGGCATTGAACAAGCTTATATAACCACGGTTCACTCCTACACCACCGATCAAAGTTTGCATGATCAACCCCATAAAGATTTACGCCGTGCTCGTGGAGCAAGCCAATCTATTGTTCCAACCACAACTGGAGCAGCAAAAGCTTTGACAAAAATTTTTCCAGAAATGGATGGAAAAATTGGTGGAAGTGGAATTCGTGTTCCTGTTCCCGATGGTTCGCTAACCGACATCACTTGTTATGTAAAAAAAGAAGTTACTATCGATGAAATCAATCATGCATTCAAATTAGCTTCAGAAAACAAATTAAAGGGAATTCTTGCTTATACTGAAGATCCAATTGTTTCGGTAGATATTTTAGGCAACAGAAATTCCTGTCTTTTTGATGCTCAATTAACGTCAGTCATCGATAAAATGGTCAAAGTTGTAGGTTGGTATGATAACGAAATTGGCTACTCTTCACGAATAATTGATTTAATTGTTTTGTTAAAAAAATAATCTTTTTATATTTATTGTTTTAAAATCTAAAACAAATTGAAGAAAGTCATCTTATTGCTTCTTTTCACGACCATCGTTTTTGGTCAAAAAAATGCTATCAATAAAATTGACAGTGTAGCTTATTATATAAAATTGGCAGATTTTTATAAGCAAAAAAACAACTATAAGCTATCGCTTTCTAATGCTAATAATGCATTGGAGTTTGCTTCAAAAAACAAAGATGCTAAAAATAAAGCACTGGCTTACACATCATTAGGAACAAGTTATTTTGAACTTAAAAAAATAAACGATGCGATTGCAGCCTTTTCAAAAAGCATAAAAGAGCTTTCTACTTTACCTATTTCCTCAGATCTTGCTTTGAGTTATTACAAACTCGGAATGTGTCATATGAGTTTAGAAGAATATGTTCGTGCAGAAGCTTACATCAATAAATCGCAAGAAATTTATAGTGCTTTGAAAATTGAAAATCAAGAACTGATTGATTTACAGAAAGGAATTATTTACAAAACAAAAGGCAAAGTAAAATTAGCCACAGAACTTTTTAACAACATCATTTCTAAACCCGATTCGCAAGATAGTTTTAAAACAAAAGCTGAAGCATTATATCAATTAGGAATAATTGAAAGTAAAAATAATCGATACAATCTTGCACTTAATTATTTGAATCGTGCTTTAGAAAAAAACAAAATAGATGTTAATACTGAGCAGCGAATTAAAATTTTATATGCGCTAAGCAAAGCAAATGACAAATTGTTAAATCTAAAAGATTCCTATCGTTATCTAAAAGAACATGTTACGCTTAGAGATAGTTTATCAAAATTGAACAATATTCGTCTTGATGCAAACGATTATTATTCCATCAAAGAAAATGAACGAATTGATTTATTTGCACAACTAAATAAAGAAAGCGAAGCACAGCAAAAGACAAATCAATTCATGAAGTTGATTGCCATTTTAGCGATTGCTTTAATCTCAATTCTGTCGCTTTTGAGTTTGTCATTATACAAAAACAACATCATTAGAACACAGTCAAACAAATTACTTCAAGAGAAAAACAGCGAACTAGAAATAGCAAAAGAAAAAGCCGAAAAAGCATCGCAAGCACGTGCCGATTTCTTATCAACTGTTAGTCATGAACTTAGAACTCCACTGAATGCCATCAACGGAATTACCCATTTATTGATAGAAGAAAATCCAAAAGAAAGCCAAATTCACTATTTGAATTCGCTAAAATTTTCTGGAAATTACCTATTGACATTCATTAATGAAATTCTTGAAATCAACCGAATAGAATCAAATAACATTGAAGTTGAAAACATCGATTTTAACTTAAAAGATTTGCTTCTAAACATTAAAGACTCGCTACAAGAATTGGCAAAAGTCAACAACAATAATTTTGTATTAGAAATTGACGAAAAAGTTCCTAATGCTGTTATAAGCGATCCAACAAAACTTTCACAAATTTTTATTAATCTGATAAACAATGCTTTAAAATTCACTAAAAATGGTGATGTAAAAGTACTGGTGGAACTTTTTGGAATAAACGAAAATGTAGCAACCATTCATTTTGAAGTAATTGATACAGGAATTGGTATTGCGCCAGAAAAGCAACAAACCATTTTTGACAGCTTTTCGCAAGGTTCAATAGAAATCAACCGAAAATATGGCGGAACTGGTTTAGGATTAGCCATTGTAAAAAAATTAGTCGATTTACTTGGCGGTTCGATAACGTTACAAAGTGAATTAAACAAAGGTTCTTCTTTCTATTTTGATTTGGAAATGAAAGTTAGCACTCGAAAATTTGATTTAGAAAAAGAAATAGAACTTGAAATTCCGCTTGATTACAACGAAGAAATTTTGGCTAACAAACACGTTTTAATCGTTGAAGACAACAAAATCAACCAAATGATTACCAAAAAAATGGTGGAGAAAAAAGGTATGCTTACGTCAATAATTGACAATGGTGAAGATGCTGTTGAAGCCATTAGAAGTGAAAATAACTTTGATTTAATCTTGATGGATGTTCATTTACCTGGTATCAACGGTACAATTGCAACTAAAGAAATTAGGAAATTCAACAAAAAAATCCCGGTTATCGCTTTAACTGCTATTTCGCTAAATGAAAATCGGGATATATTGCTTTCTTTTGGAATGAATGATGTAGTTACTAAACCTTTTGATCCTGTTAATTTTTATAACGTAATTGCCAAAGTTCTTAGTAAGTCAAAATCAATTGCTTAATCAACTGTCTTACATGAGGTTCAGCTTCGCGTGCTGCTTCAAGAACTTCTTCATGAGTAATAGTTTCAATGGCTTCTTCGTTACCCATATCAGTAATTACCGATAGCCCAAAAGTTTCTAAATCCATGTGACGAGAAACAATAACTTCGGGAACGGTTGACATTCCAACACAATCGCCACCAAGTGCTTTCACCATTCTATATTCGGCCAGCGTTTCAAAAGTTGGTCCTTGTAAACCAAGATAAACACCATCTTGAACTTCAATATTTAATTCTTTTGCCAATTCTCTTGCTTTTGCAATCATTTTTTGGCTATACGGTTCGCTCATGTTAACAAATCGTGGTCCAAAACGTTCGTCATTTTTCCCTCTTAACGGATGTTCTGGCATCATGTTGATATGATCTTTTATCAAAACAATTGAGCCAACTTTATAATTAGGATTAACGCCACCAGAAGCATTTGAAACAATCAGTTTAGTTACACCAATATATTTCATCACGCGAACCGGAAAAGTTACTTGTTTCATATCATAACCTTCATAGTAATGAAATCGTCCTTGCATAGCTACCACTTTTTTATCGCCAATTGTTCCAAAAACCAACGCACCTTTATGACCTTCAACCGTAGAAACTGGAAAGTTTGGAATTTCATTATATGGCAAAGTATGTTCTATAACAATATCATCGGTAAAACTTCCTAATCCTGATCCTAGAATTACACCATATTCTGGAGTGAAACCTGTTTTATTCTTTATATATTCAACGGTTTGCTGTACTTGTTCCCACATATTATAATCTATTTTATTTTTCAACTAATTCACTCTTAATATTTATACACACAACAAAAGCTCAAACTGATTTTACTCGTTGAGCTTTATTTTTTATTTTTCAAAATACTTAATTTTTCAAATGTAAAACAAATAATTAGAGTTCGCATCGTTTTAACAAAAAAGAAAAATGCCACTAATCCAATTTAAAAAAACAGAACCTATAAAGTCTTGTCTTCAATTGCCTTAGTGACACTTCCCCAAAAAAATATTATAATTTACTTCAACTTCATTAATAAATAGGAAAAAGTTAACGCATTTAATTTTGCCGATTGATCATTGGTTGAAGCACCTGCATGTCCACCTTCGGTATTTTCATAATAAAAAGTTTTATAACCCATATCGTTCATTTTGGCTACCATTTTTCGGGCATGACCAGGATGTACTCTATCATCACGAGTGGAAGTTGTAAAGAACACTTCGGGATAATTTACTCCTTGTTTTAGATTTTGATAAGGAGAATATTTCTTAATATAATCCCATTCTTCTGGAATATCAGGATTTCCATATTCACCCATCCAACTTGCACCAGCCAAAAGCTTGTTATAGCGTTGCATATCTAATAAAGGAACTTCACAAACTACTGCGTTATACAATTCAGGTCGTTGCGTAAAAGCAACACCAACAAGTAAACCACCATTGCTTCCTCCCATAATTCCTAAATGTTTAGGAGATGTTACTTTTTTAGCTATTAAATCTTCTGAAACGGCATATAAATCGTTAAAGACATTTTGACGCTTTTCTTTCAATCCGTCTTGGTGCCATTTTGGACCAAATTCTCCACCACCACGAATGTTAGCCAACACAAAAACACCACCATTTTCTAACCATGCTACGCCATACGAAGACGTATAGAATGGTTCCATTGATGCTTCAAATCCACCATAAGCATAAATTAATGTTGGATTTTTACCTTCTGTTTTTAAGTCTTTTGCGGCAACCATAAAATAAGGTATCCATGTTCCGTCTTTTGATTTTGCTTTGAATTGCTTCACTTCATATTTGCTTGCATCAAAAAAAGCTGGAAGCGATTTAACAACTTTCATTTCACTAGTCTTTGTATTGGCTGCATACAATGTTGATGGTGTTATAAAATTTTGAAAGCTAAAAAAATATTCATCAGATGATTCATCGGTAGTTACAATCGAAAGTGTTCCAAGATTAGGTGCATCAACTTTTTTACTTGACCATTTTTGATTGTTAAATGAATATATAAAAAATTGACTTGTTACATTGGTTAAAACATTAACTATCAAATCATTTTTAGTTGTTGAAACTCCTGCAATACTAGAGAATTCATCGGGTTCGATAACGACTTGAATTTGTTTATTTCCCTTTAATAATTCGGTTAAATTTAAACTGATTAAAGTTCCTGATTTATAGGTTTTGGTATTTACAATCCAATCGGATTTTAACTGAACAATAATTTGATTTTTTAAGATGCCGTTTATTTGAGAATCATCGGGAATGTCTAGTGCAATTACTTTGTTATTATGCCAAAATAGCTTTTGAGTTGAAAAAATTGTCAAAGCTCTCGAAAAATAAACATAGCTTTTATTTTCATCGTGAAATACACCACTCCAAACGCCTACATCCGATTGTTTTCCTTTATAAATTAATTGAGCATCTTTTAGTAAAGTTCCACGTTTCCATAATTTTGCCATCCTTGAATAACCAGAATCTGTGGTTGTTCCTTCGCCAAAACTTGTTGAAATAACAACTGTATTTTCATCAACATAACTTGCCCAACCTTTGGCTTCTTCCATATAAAATCCATTTTGGATAAATTGTTTTTTATCGGCATCAAATTCTTTAATAATTACAGCATCACCTCCACCGTTTGACAATCCAACTAAAAACTTAGTATAATTAGGACGCAAACCGCTTGCACCTTTGAATACCCATTTTTTATTGTCTTTTTTAGATAATTCATCAATGTCTAAAAGTGTCTCCCAATTGTATTTTCCTTTTTTATAATCGGATAATAAACATCTTCGCCAAATTCCTCTTTCGTGATTTTTGTCTTTCCAAAAATTGTAAACATAATTGCCTTGTATTGAAGGATAAGCAATTTTATCGGAAGAATTATAAATTTCTAAACTTTTATCGTAAATTAGTTTATAATCTTTTTCCTTGCTTAGTTTTTCTACTGTTGCATCGTTTAGCTTATTTACAAATTCGAGTGATTTTTCACCATCAACGTCTTCCAGCCAAAGGTATTTGTCTTCTTGAGCGTTAACACTATTTGCCCCAAAAATAGCTAACAACAGTAAACTATATTTTCTCATTTTATTCATTTTTAAATTACAAATTTATTTAACGATTAAAATTACAGTTTTTTTTAAACATTATTTTGAGTATAGGTCATTTATATTTATATTTTCATTTTATGTAAGTGGTAATTTTACAAACCATGATGTAAAAGAATCCCACCACGGAAAACTAATTTGAAATAGATACAAATAGTGAAATATAACATACAATACCAATACTAATGGGAAAACCCATCTTCCGCTGGTTTGTTTTCTCTTTAACATAAGCAACGGTTTGTTGTACTTTTTCCCACATGTTTATTTTCTTTTAAATTTCAATAAATTTTTAAATATTGGCGCACAAAACAAAAGCTCAAACTGATTTTGCTCACTGAGCTTTTAGATTATTTTTCCAAAATGTTTAATCAATCAAATGTAAAATGAGAGTTTAAGTGATTTTGGTAAAAAAGAAAAGTATTTTCAACATTAATGGCCAACTTTTTTTATTTTTTTAGAAAGTAACAAACTCAAACCACATATTGTATTTAGCCTTGTAATCAATAAGAAATCGTAATGTATAAAATTCCTTAGTACACGACAAAAATAATAAACCAAAGATTATTATGTTTTTAGCCACAGATTCACAGATGAAATTTGATTGTTATAATTAAAAAAATGCTTTGCACTTAATTTTGAAGCCTTTATAATTTCGACGAATCGAAATTATCTGTGTCATTTATGTGATTTTAGCTATTTTAAAATATAAATCTGTGCATCTGTGGCAGATATAGTTTTTGTCGTGTACTAAAAAAAATTCACATTAGTGTATTTTTCTAAAATAATTATCTAATTGTACGATTTTACCGTCTTTTATTACAAAATCATTGACAGCATCAATAGAATCTGTTACTCCTTTTTCGTCTTTCCAACTTTCTCTGTAAAAAACGGTTACGTAAGCTTTACTTTTATCTTTAGATTGAACCGATTTCCAATCTTTCATATAAATCTTAAATGTACTATTCCAAATCTGACCGAAAAAAGCTTTTAGTTGATCATTAGACATTTTCTGGTCCATGCCATCAAATCGTACTTGAATCGAATCTCCAAAATAACTTACTGCTTCGTCCATTTTACCAGTTTCCCAAGCTTTTAATGCCGTCAATGCCAACTTTGTATTTTCTGTACTACCAGTTTCCCAATTATCCGGTTTGTCAATGATATAAGGATAATTTGCAACTGTTGTTTCAGTATTTTTGTTTTTAACAGTTGTTTTGTCACTGTTATTACAACTGCTAAAAAACAGCAAAGTTGTGAAGAGCGAAAAAAATAAAATTTTTGTCATAATAAAATTGTTTTTAATTTATTCATAGAATTAAAAGAGATTTTAAATTCTATTCAGGTTCATATTTACTTAAATAAGGATAATTTATTATTATTTTTTAACTTTATAACTTAAATCTTCTTTATGCCAACTATATAAATACTCTATTTTAGAACCCATTTCATATAATTTTTTGATTGCTGTTTTGACATCGTCACCAATTACTTTAGAATTATCATTCAACATTTTGCTAAGACTTTCTCTATTTTTTTGACTTAAAACAATTGCATAATATTCTGTAGGACAACCTAAACCACTTTTATAAATCGTAAAGTTTGCAACAGCTCCTTGCTTAACAAATGACTCTTTAATAGATTTTATAGCATCATAAATCTTTTTTCCGTCTCCAGGTGGAACGTGAATAAAACGAATTTCTGCAAAATTATATCCTTCATAGGTTTCACCTTTTGGTGTATAGCTTAAATCAGCTATATAATGAAGCATAAAGTTCGTTTCACTACTTAAACATTTATTGTAATCCTCCGATAGTTTTGCAAATTTAGCAGCACCAATTTTTTCAGAAAATTCTTTATAAGGATTGGTATCTAAATCAGCATAATTTTTAATTCTAGAAATTGATAATGAACTTCCATCTGACAGATGCGAAAAACTTGAAGAAAATGGAAATTTATGTTTTTCAAATTCAGCTAATATAGCTTTTCTTGCTGTTACAAAATCTTCTTGTTTAGAAGGCTTTACCCAATACTGCTCAACATAAAACATGGCATCCTGAGCAAAAGTTGTAGCACAACTGAACATAAATAACATCACTACTAGCAATGAGTTTTTAAAAGATAATTTTTTTGTTTTCATAATTTTTGATTTTTAATAATTAATAGTTACTTGTTGAATAAACCTCAAAGTGCTTCAACTTTGAAGAAAGTGAATTAATAATAAATTTGTTCTGTTTAAAAATGAATTAGTACCACATTCAAGAAATGATCGCCTAAATTTCACATCTAAGTAAAAGAGAAACATTATGAAAATAAAATGTGTTAGGACGAAATAGGTTAAAATTTGTCCGAAGTAGGTGTTTTTTTTACCGAAGTAAATTTATGATGCATTTAAAATTTTGAAATCAAAAATTAGAGTAGTTCCATTCGTTGTTTCCTCTTTTACTGTTCCGTTTAGTTGTTGCGTTAACAATGAAATTAGTTGGCCTCCAAAACCTGTTCCTTTTGTAATTCCAACTTTACCAACACCATCATCGGCAACTTTTAATTGAAGTATCGAATCATTTTGTTTTTGAAGCTCAATCGTAATCGTTCCGTTTTTATTTTCTGGAAAAGCATATTTCACTGCATTTGTCAATACTTCATTTACAATTAAACCCAACGGAACGGCTGTATCAATGTCTAAATCGAGATTATCCATCGCTAATTTTAAATCGATGCGTTTTGAAGCACCAAAACAGTCGAGAATATTTTCACCTAGATTCAAAAAATACTCTTTCATTTCTATTGCACCAAGGTTTGAGCCTTGATATAATTTTTGATGCACTATACCAATAGAGTTCACGCGGTTTTGACCTTCAGTCATAGCTTGTTTTGTTTTTTCATCATCAATTTGTGACGATTGCAATGCTAGTAAACCTGATACAATTTCGAGATTATTTTTCACTCTATGATGAATTTCTTTGAGAAGAAGTTCGTTTTCCGCATTTTTTTGAGCTAACAATCGATTACTTCTACTTCTATTTTTATAACTTATATATGCAAAGACAAGTAAACCTAGGAGAAGCGACACAACAACAATCCCAAGATATTGCACCAATTTTTGTTGGGATATTTTAGCTTCTTGAAACGCTATTGTTTCCTCTTTTTTTTGTGTTTCGTATTTGGTTAAAAGCTCCGACATTTTAGCATCGCTTTCTATTGAACCAATACTATCTTTTAAATCATAGGCTTTTTGTTTGTAATCTAAAGCGCGCTCAAAATCATTTAGATTTTTGTATATCGTACTGGCATGATGGTAATTTTCGATTAAATTAGTAATATCATTATTCGCTTCTTGCAACCGAATTGTTTCTAATTGATATTTAAGAGCTTCTTTGTAATTACCTACTAGCAAATTAATTTCGCCTAAATTGGCTGTTACTGCATTAATTCCGTTTTGGTAATTGATTTCTTTCGCCATTTTTAAACAATTAGTATAGAAACGAATGGCTTCATCGTATCTACCTAACTTTTTTAGTGCATTTCCTTGGCTATTGCCAATGTCAACCAATGCCGTTTGTCCTAAATTTTGCTCCTTTACAATAGCTGCCGCTTTGTTAAAATAATCCAATGATAATTGATTCTTTTGCATTGCAATAGCAACGTCTCCAGCATTATTATAAACATAAAAAAACTCAGATGTTAAGTGGTGTTCTTCAGCCATTTTAATTGCCTTTTCGGCATATACTAAAGCTTCCTTCAATCTGTTTTGCTTAGTTAAATCCCACGAAATTCTTGTCATTGCGTTACAAATGCCTGCTTTATCATCAATCTTTTCCATTAATTTTAAGGCAGCAATATCCTTCTCCAATGCTTTTTCAAAATCACCATTCTTTTTTAAAACCCATGCCATTTTAAAAGATGTAGTAGCTTGTCCTTTTATATCGTTAACGGCTTTGTATCCTTTCATCGCTTTTTCAAAAAAGAAATTTGCCGAGTCTAACTGAAGTAAATTAGCATGCATTCGTCCTTCTGCTTCATAAAACTTTGGTTGCCAATTTTTATCTTTTAAATCGTCTGCGAGTTTGGTTCCCTTTTTAATCAAAATCAAACCTTGCTTCATATCATTTTGATATATAACATTAGCCTTTTCGTAGATCATTTCTAACTTCTTAGTTTGATTTTTTTCAGAAGACAATTTTTGTTCCAAATCTGCTAAATTAGAATCCTGACTGTAAACAAAAAAAGGTAGTATAACGAGTGCAAACAGTTTAAATTTCATCATTATTTTTAAAATTATACTTTTTGTATGTGAAGTAGTAATTGCTTCTTTAATTCGGCAGTAACAGGAATTGCTTTCTTAGCAATAACGATATGGCTTGATGCAATTTCATCTATATGATGCATATTAATAATGAACGAACGATGTACACGAAGAAAGCTTTTTACATTCAATTTATCTTCTAAATCTTTAAGCGTACTCACTATTAAATGTTCTTTCTCTTTGCAGTGAATTTTACAATAATTGCGTTCCGCTTCAATGAATAGGATGTCGTTTATATTTATCTTAATCATTTTATCGTGACTTCTTACAAATATTGAATCGCTTATAACAAACGTTTCCGTTTCATTAGGATTGTTCATTTTTTCCTCCTGAATTCGAATTAAAACCAATTCTATGGCACGTTGTAAATCTAGTTTTTTAAACGGTTTGCTTATAAATCCATAGGGATTTGTCGTTTTCGCTCTATTAAAATGAACTTCATCGGCATTAGCGGTAAGAAATATGATTGGAATTTTATATTCTTTTTGGATAAGATGTGCCAATTCTATTCCATCTAAATCTCCTTTAAGATTGATATCCAATAAAATAATATCTGGAATTTGTTGTTTTAACTTTGGTAAAACCTCTTCAGCTCGTGGAATAATATCAATTACATTGTAACCAAGTTGCGTTAATTGTAACGAAATATTAGCCGCAATAATCATCTCGTCTTCTACAATTAAAATAGTATCGCTTTTACTCATCTAAATTCTGTGTTATAATTGTATACTGGAAAACGTGATTAATCACTGTTATGATTAACGAATATAAAAAAATTAACCAAAATTTTAACATATTACATATTTAACCAACAACTTACAACTAAAAAGCATGTTATTTTAAGAAAAATCTTAAAAACAAGAAATAAAAAAACTCCAACTTATTGAAAAATCAATAAGTTGGAGTTTTAATTATTTATTTAAAATTATATCAAATCAATGAGTTGTTATTCACGAAGTTTAAAATTCGTTTATCAAGTTCTTCATTAGCAATGATTATACTTTTTATGGGAAGATAATATAATGATGGTATTGATAGATGATTTTTAAGTCTGACAAAATCCTTCTCAGTAGTTACAATTATGCTGCCATTAGCTTTTTGAATAATTTCTTTACAATCATTTTCTGTAAAATGATGATGATCGGGAAAAACAACCAAACAATCATTCTCTTTTTGTAAATAATTGAAAAAAGACGTTGGATTGGCTATTCCTGCCAATAGCAATTTATCTTTAAGTTTAATTTCTTCCACCGAAAATTCATTATCAATTCCATACACTTTTTCGTCATAATTGATATAACTGAAAAGTATCGTTTTATCTAACCCAATTTTCTTTTTAATAGCTATTTGTTCAGCTTCAGTAATATTCGAAGGACATTTGGTCACAATAATAACATCAGCTCGTTTGGCGCCATTTCTACTTTCGCGAAGATTTCCCGTTGGCAACATATAATCATCACAAAATAAATCGCCATACGAAGTAAGCATAATATAAAATCCAGCTTTTACTTTTCGATGTTGAAAAGCATCGTCCAATAAAATTACTTCCGGTTTTTCTTTTTGTGCCAAAAGATTTGAAATTCCGTTACGTCTATTAGCATCCACAGCAAATTGAACTTCGGGAAACTTTTGAAACATTTGAAACGGTTCATCGCCCAAAATTTCAGCCGTTGCTTTTTCATCTGCCAAAATAAATCCTTCCGATTTTCGCTTATAACCACGACTTAAAACCGCAACCTTATATATAGGAGAAAGCAATCGGATTAAATATTCTATTTGAGGTGTTTTTCCTGTTCCACCAACGCTTAAATTTCCAACGGCAATAATCGGAACATCAAACGAATAGGATTTAAAAATTCCTTTATCATACAGAAAATTACGAATGGAAGTTATCAATCCATAGAGAATCGCAAAAGGAAAAAGTAACTTTCGAATTAAAATCATAGTACGAAAGTATAATTTTTTATCTTTGGAATGCTAATATTTTTTAGAAATGAGATTAGATTATAAACTTTTACTCGGATTTTTGTTTTGCTTTCAAATGGGTTTTTCGCAAGAAAATGACAATACCGCATTGCTAAAAATTTTATTATCAAAATATTATGCCAATGAAAAACCCATCGTTAAAAACCGTTTACAATTATTAGGTTTCTATTGCAACAAAGCGCCGAACAACGAAGAAGTTCTTGAAGTCATTAACAATCACGAATTATTAAAGAAAAATTCGGCTGCAATAAAAAAACAAATCGACATCACCATTCAAGAAAATTGGGACAAAGAATTTGAAATCCTTTTCACTAATCAAAACCAATATTTAAAAAGTAAAGTGCAAAACTGTTATTCGCTCGAAGACTTTCAAAAAGTTTCAAGCGCGCATACGCAAAACAACCAACGCTTGATGATTGTAAGCAAACCAATCTATTTTGCTACTAATTATTGCTTAGTGAAAGTCGCTTTTTACCGAAATGTCGAACACAACAGCGGAAGCTATTTTCTTTTTGAAAAAATAAACGGCATTTGGACAATTAAAGAAACTTTGAACGAATGGAATACTTGATTAAAATACAAAACCAACAATGAAACTAAAACAAATCATAAATATCCTTGAAGAAATGGCACCTTTGGCGTATGCTGAAGATTTTGACAACGTTGGCTTGCTCGTTGGAAATACCGAAACCGAAATTTCAGGAATTCTCGTTTGCCACGATGCTTTAGAAACTGTAATCGACGAAGCTATTGCCAAAAATTGCAACTTAGTCGTTTGCTTCCATCCTATTCTTTTCAGTGGATTAAAAAAAATCACGGGTAAAGATTATGTCGAAAAATCGATAATCAAAGCCATCAAAAACGATATTGCCATTTATGCCGTTCATACCGCTTTGGACAATCATAAAAATGGTGTAAATAAAATTTTCTGCGATGCTTTAGGTTTAACAAATAACAAAGTTTTAGTACCAAAACAAAACTTTATTCAAAAACTCGTTACCTATACCATTCCCGAAAATGCCGAAAAACTTCGCAACGCATTATTTGATGCTGGTGCTGGAAAAATAGGGAATTATGAAGACTGTAGCTTCAACTCACAAGGCATTGGAACTTATATGGGTAACGAAAACAGCAATCCCGAAATTGGCGAACGATTTGAATTTGTTGAAACACAAGAAATCAAAATCGAAGTTACTTTTGAAAAACATTTGCAATCCAAAATCCTGAAAGCTTTGTTCAGTAATCATGTTTATGAAGAAGTTGCCTATGAAATTTATGCTTTGCAAAATGCACATCAAAATATAGGTTTGGGAATGATTGGCGAATTAGAAAACCCAATGAATGAAACCGAATTTTTACATTTTGTAAAAACCAAAATGCAATGTGGCGCAATCCGTCATTCGGAATTATTGAACAAATCTGTAAAAAAAGTCGCCGTTCTTGGCGGTTCGGGAAGTTTTGCTATAAAAAACGCAAAACACTCTGGCGCAGATGTTTATTTAACAGCTGATTTAAAATACCACGACTTCTACCAAGCTGAAAATCAAATCGTTTTAGCCGATATTGGTCATTATGAAAGCGAAAGATTTACAAAAAATTATATTGTTGATTTTCTTAAAGAAAAAATTACTAATTTTGCAGTCGTTTTATCAGAAGAAAATACAAACCCAGTTAAGTACTTATAATATATGGCTACTACAAAAGAATTGAGCGTTGAAGACAAATTAAGAGCGCTGTATGATTTACAATTAATCGATTCAAGAATTGACGAAATCAGAAATGTTAGAGGTGAATTGCCACTAGAAGTTGAAGATTTAGAAGATGAAGTAGCGGGTTTAACTACTCGTTTGGACAAATTAAAAACTGATTTAGTTGCTATTGAAGAGCAAATCAAATCAAAGAAAAATTCAATTGAAGAACACCAAGCTTCAATCAAAAG
The DNA here is from genome assembly GCF_012911605.1 of Flavobacterium solisilvae. Taxonomy (GTDB): domain Bacteria; phylum Bacteroidota; class Bacteroidia; order Flavobacteriales; family Flavobacteriaceae; genus Flavobacterium; species Flavobacterium solisilvae. Next base: position 31,395 of record NZ_JAAMPT010000204.1, read on the forward strand.
ATATGCTGAACAACAAAAAAATGTTCGCAACAACAGAGAATTCAACTCGTTAACTAAAGAAATTGAATTCCAAGAATTAGAAATCCAATTAGCGGAAAAACAAATCCGTGAAATGAAAGCTTCTATCGAGCACAAGAAAGAAGTAATCTCAAATTCTAAAGAAAAATTAGAGCAAAAATCAACGCATTTAAAACATAAAAAAGCAGAGTTAAACGACATCATGGCGGAAACTCAAAAAGAAGAAGCTTTTTTAATTGAAAAATCAGCAGAATATGAGGCTCAAATCGAGGAGCGTTTATTAGCCGCTTACAAAAGAATTCGTAAAAGTGTAATCAACGGATTAGCAGTGGTTTCTATCGAGCGTGGCGCATCTGCAGGTTCATTCTTCACTATTCCGCCACAAACTCAGGTTGAAATTGCAGCCCGCAAAAAAATCATCACTGACGAGCATTCTGGTAGAATTTTGGTTGATGCCGCTTTAGCTCAAGAAGAAAAAGACAAAATGGAGCAATTATTTGCTAAAATCTAAATAACTCAAATCCCGATTAATTCGGGATTTTTTTATGAAAAAAATACAATTTCTCATACTCACAAAATCAATAGGTTTCTACCTAAATCTATTGAGTTTCATAAAACCAGAAAAGGCAAAACAAATTGCCTACCAACTTTTTAGCCAACCTCGAAAAGGAAAGCTAAACCCAAATCAATTACCCAAAACACTCATCAACACCGAGAAAGAAACCTTTCAACATGATGATCACACTTTTCAAACCTACATTTGGCGTGGAAACGACGAAATAATTCTGCTCGTTCACGGTTGGGAAAGCAATGCTTCGCGCTGGAAAAAAATGCTAAACCATTTAAAACCGTTAGGAAAAACCATCATCGCCATCGATGCGCCAGCTCACGGATTAACCACTGGAAAAGAGTTCAACGCACCAAAATATGCAGAATATATCAATACATTAACCAAAAAATACAGCCCAAAAATCATCATCGGTCATTCCGTTGGCGGCGCGGCAATCAGCTATTATCTGCATAAATTTGGCAATCCAAACATCGAAAAAGTCGTCCTTCTCGGCGCGCCATCCGATTTCAAAATCATCAGCAACAACTTTGTTTCCATGTTGAGTTTGAACAAAAAAATCAAAAATCGCCTAGAAAATTATTATCAGGAAAAGTTCAATATTCATATCGACGAATTCAAAGCACATAATTTTGCTCAAAACTTTCCCCAAAAAGCATTTATTGCGCACGATATCGATGATAAAATCGTATTGGTAGAAGAAGGAAAAAAATACGCTTCCCACTGGAAAAATGCCATTTACATCGAAACAAAAGGACTTGGTCACAGCTTGCACGATCACGATTTATACCAAAAAATCATTCAGTTTATTCAAGAAGCGTAAACTTTCGTTCCGTTCAGCAATCCATTTTCCTGCTATCCATTTCAATCTTTTGCTTTTAAATTTTGTTATCCTGAGCTTGTCGAAGGACAAAATTTAAAAACAAAAGGATTTCCATTTCTATCAGGGCTAAAAATAAGCCATAGCACTTTTATATACTTTTGATTTTCAATACAAAAAATCAAACAACAACAATATTATCCCGATTTTCTTAAAAAAATTTGAATTTAAAAGTAAAATTTCCCTATTTTTAACAAAATCATTACACCAAAAACAAAATCAACCCATTTTATTATGAAAATCGATAAAATACAAGCGCTTCGCGGACCAAACATTTGGAGTGTTCAAAGAAAAAAATTAATCCAAATGCGATTAGATTTGGAAGAAATGGAACAATTTCCAACCAATAAAATCGAAGGTTTTCGTGAACGCATCGAAGCCATGTTTCCAACCATGATTGAGCATCGTTGCTCCGAAGGAACTCGCGGAGGTTTCTTTTCCCGCATCGAGCGTGGAACTTGGATGGGACATGTTATCGAACATATTGCACTAGAAATTCAAACCCTTGCCGGAATGGAAACTGGTTTTGGAAGAACGCGCGAAACCAAAACACCCGGAATTTATAATGTAGTTTTCAGTTATGTAGAAGAAAGCGTTGGACTTTTTGCCGCGGAAAGCGCTGTTGCCATTGCCGAAGCTTTAATTGCTGGAACAGAATATGACGTTGAAGCCGATATTCAAAAAATGCGTGAAATTCGCGAACGCGTTCGTCTTGGTCCATCAACCGGAAGTATTGTTGACGAAGCTGTAGCTCGAGATATTCCTTGGATTAGATTAGGAACTAATTCCTTAGTACAATTGGGTTATGGCGTAAATCAAATGCGTTTTCAAGCGACAATAACTTGTAAAACCAGTAATATCGCCGTTGACATTGCTTGTAACAAAGAAGAAACCAAACGAATGCTCGACATGGCATCCATTCCTGTTGCCAGCGGTGGAATTTGTGTTGACGAAGAAGATTTAGAAGGTGTAATCAAAAAAATTGGTTACCCAATTGTGATTAAACCTTTGGATGGAAACCACGGAAAAGGTGCATCAATTAACGTAAAAACTTGGGAAGATGCTGTGGAAGGATTGGCTTATGCTAAAAAATACAGCCGCAGAGTAATTGTTGAAAAATTCATCACAGGATTTGATTTCAGAGTTTTAATCATTGATAATAAATTAGTTGCTGCTGCAAAAAGAGAACCAGCTCACGTAAAAGGCGATGGAACACAAACCATTCAACAATTAATTGAAGAAACCAATCGTGATCCAAGACGTGGTTACGGACACGAAAATGTATTAACTCAAATTGATGTTGACCGTGATACTATGGATTTACTGGAAAAATTAAATTATACGTTAGAAACTGTTCCAAATAAAGGAGAAATCGTTTACTTAAAATCAACTGCAAATTTAAGTACAGGCGGAACTTCAGTAGACGTTACCGATATGATGCATCCCGAAAATATTTTCCTTTGCGAACGTATTTCCAGAGTAATTGGATTAGACATTTGTGGTGTTGATATTATGGCGGAAAACTTAACCCAACCGTTGAAAGAAAACGGAGGTTGTATTCTTGAAGTAAACGCTGCACCAGGTTTTAGAATGCACTTAGCGCCAAGCGAAGGTTTACCAAGAAACGTTGCTGCGCCAGTAATCGATATGCTTTATCCACCGGGAAAACCAAGTAGAATTCCAATTATTGCTGTAACAGGAACTAATGGAAAAACTACTACTACTCGATTGATTGCACATATCGTAAAAAACAACGGTTATCGTGTTGGTTTCACTACTTCGGATGGAATTTATGTACAAAATCACATGCTGGAAAAAGGTGATACAACTGGACCAATTTCAGCTGAATATATTCTAAAAGATCCAACGGTAGAATTTGCTGTTCTAGAAACAGCTCGTGGTGGAATTCTTCGTGCCGGATTAGGTTTCAGCCGATGTGATATTGCGGTGATTACTAATATTCAGGAAGATCATTTAGGATTATCTGATATTCATACTTTGGACGATTTAGCTCGAGTAAAAAGCGTTGTAGTTCGTAGCGTTAAAAAAGACGGTTGGGCAATTTTAAACGCCGAAGACGAACAATGTTTGAAAATAGCAAATGAATTAAGTTGCAACATTGCTTATTTTGCAATGAACGAAGACAATCCTAAAGTGAAACAATTTGCTAAGGAAGGAAAAATTGTTGCGGTTTATGAAAACGGATTTATTACCATCAAAAAAGGTGAATGGAAAATTCGTGTGGAAAGAGCAACTCACGTTCCGTTGACGCTTGGAGGAAAAGCAAAATTTATGATTGCGAATGTTTTAGCAGCAACATTAGCAGCATATCTGCAAGGTTTTAAAACCGACGACATTAGTTTATCGCTACAAACATTTATTCCGAGTGCAGCACAAACACCAGGAAGAATGAATATTTTTGATTTCAAACGTTTTAAAGTTTTAATCGATTTTGCGCATAATGCTTCTGGATATAGAGGTGTTGAAGAATATTTATCAACAGTTGAAGCAACCAAAAAAATCGGAATTATTGCTGGAGTTGGTGATCGTCGTGATGAAGATATCAAAGAATGCGCAACCATTGCAGCTAGAATGTTTGACCACATTATCATTCGCCAAGAAAAACACCTTCGTGGCAGAACCGAAGAAGAAATCATTGGTTTAATTATGGAAGGTATCAATGATGCTAACAAAGAAGTTACCTATGAAATAATTCCAAAGGAAACCGAAGCGATAAAACACGCTATCAACAGTGCACAAGATGGTTCGTTTATCACGGCTTTGAGCGATGTTGTTACCAACGCCATTGGAATAGTTCAAGAATATTTAGACAAAGAAAACGAAGAAGTTTAATTTATTAATTCAAAATAAGCGATAAATCCCAAATTCAGTAGAGTTTGGGATTTCGTTTTTATAGAAAGGATTAACACTATTTTAGAACTATATAATCCGTATTTTTTTATATTTACCCAAAACAAACAAAGCTCATTTTATGAATAAAAAAATTGCAATACTAATAGCGTTTTTAAGTATCAACGCATTTGGTCAACTAAAAAAAATCACGCTTGAAGAATCAGTGCTTCAACAAGGAAGAAAATTTGGAGCCGACAAACTAACCGGTTTTCAATGGATACCAAACACCAACAAATATGTGTATTACACAGATGCTTGGACCAAAATGATGACTGCAACAACTGCCGATGCTAAAACTTCTGAATTAACAACTTTAGCTGACTTAAACGCAGCATTAGGAACTAAACTGAAAAATTTCTTTGGTGTTCAATGGATTGATGCCAATACGATTTTAGTTACTGAAAACGGAAAATCATATAGCTATAATTTGACATCAAAATCAGGGAAAAGTATTGTGGAATCTCCAGAAAATGGCGAAAATCAAACTTTTGATAGTGCATTCAAAAACCTTGCATTCACTGAAGGAAACAATTTGTTTTTTATAAACGATAAGAAAGAAAAAATTGCTGTTACCAATAATTCCGATAAAAATATCGTTTCAGGACAATCGATTTCTAGAAATGAATTTGGTATTTCCGGAGGAATATTTTGGTCGCCAAAATCATCTTTTTTAGCATTTTACCAAAAAGACGAAACCGATGTTGCCGATTATCCTTTGCTTGACATAAATGAAACTCCAGGAAAATTAGTCAATATAAAATATCCAATGATTGGTCAAAAATCAGAAAAACCAAGAGTTGGTATTTATAATTTGGCATCAGGAAAAACGGTTTTTATTGCACCAAAAAACAATGCGGATGATTATCTTACCAACTTAGCTTTCACACCTGATGAAAAATATGTGTTGATTGCCGAGTTAAATCGTGGTCAAAACGATATGAATTTGAATTTATACGAAACTGCCACAGGAAACTTTGTCAGAACACTTTTCAACGAAAAAAACTCAAAATGGGTTGAACCAGAACATGCTGCATTTTTCCCAAATAGTAAATCGAACAACTTCGTTTGGATTTCTGAAAAAGACGGTTTTAACAATCTTTACTACTACTCTATCGACGGAAAATTAATCAAACAATTGACTACCAATAAATTCCCAACTCGCGAAATCATCGGAGCAAATCCAGCTGGAACCGAAATTTATTTCAAAGCAACAGGCGAAAAAGGGATCAATATGTTGGCTTACAAAGTTGACTTAAAAGGAAAACAAACTTTGATTACCAAAGACGAAGGTGTTCACAATGTAGTAATTTCAACCGATGGAAATTGGTTTTTTGACGAATATTCAAATCATTCAACACCTTCAAAATCATTGTTGTATGACAAAAATTTAAAAGCAAAAACTTTATTAGAAAGCAAAAATAAATATGAAGGTTACGAAATTGGAACTGCCGAAATCAAAACCATCAAAGCTGCCGACGGAACAACCGATTTATACACACGTTTAATCAAACCGAGCAATTTTGACGCTACTAAAAAATATCCCGTTTTGGTTTACGTTTATGGCGGACCGCATGCGCAAATGATTACCAATTCCTATTTGGATGGCGCAAATCTTTGGATGTATTGGATGGCAGAACAAGGTTATTTGGTATTTACCGTTGACAATCGAGGTTCAGACAATCGCGGATTTGCCTTTGAAAGCGTAATCCATGGCAAACTAGGAAACAACGAAATCGACGACCAAATGAAAGGCGTAGAATATTTAAAATCTTTGCCTTATGTTGACGGAAATCGTCTAGCGGTTTACGGTTGGAGTTACGGTGGATTTATGACAACGTCGTTAATGACGAGAAAACCTGATGCTTTTAAAGTTGGTGTTGCTGGCGGACCAGTTATCGATTGGAAATGGTATGAAATCATGTATGGCGAACGCTATATGGATACGCCAGCCGAAAACCAAAAAGGATTTGACGAAGCCAACGTAACCAATTATGCGAAAGATTTAAAAGGAAAACTACTATTAATTCATGGAACAAACGACGATGTTGTGGTAGAACAACACAATCTAGCTTTGGTTAAAAAGTTCGTAGAAACTGGTAAACAAGTGGATTATTTCCCTTATCCAATGCATAAACACAACGTTATTGGAAAAGATCGAGTACATCTAATCCAAAAAGTATTGAACTACGTGATTGAAAATAATAAATAAAAAGAAAAAAAATTGAAAAAGTATTACAGTATAATTTCTTCAACATTAAGTATTTTTGTAATACTTTTTCTTATTTCTATAAATAAATCAATTGCATTACAATACATAAATGCTGATGGAAAGACAAAAGCTTTATTTTGGATAATTGAGTTGAGTTATTCCTTTAAATATTACTTTTTATTAGCATCTTTAGTTTCAGGTTATTTTATATTCAAAGCCTACAAAAAAAAGGAAAACAAAATTTACTTAATAATCTCTCTCATAATTCTAATTATAAGTATTCTTTCTATCCTTATAAGTTTTTGGAATGTTTTCATTTAAAAAAACTACGTTTTCTGCGGTTTCTTTTTTGCAGCTGGAAATAACACGTTATTCAAAATCAAGCGAAATCCTGGCGATGTTGGATGCAAGTCTAAAACGGTTGGCTCATCGCCTACTCTGTGTTGATAATCCTCGGGATCATGACCACCAAAAAACGTAAAAAAACCTTTTCCACGTTGACCATGAATGTATCGTGCTTCTTCATTTAATTGATTTTCGCCTAAAACCAATACATTTGTTTTGACTAAACTTCTATCAAAAGCGGTAGTTTGTCCCATAAAACCTTTAACCAATTGGGTATGATTTTGGCACAACATACTTGGAATTACATCCCATTTTGCTGAAAATTCCATTAAAGTGAAATAATCTTTCTCCATTGGAATTCGGCGTTTTTCAGTTGTATCAATATCGGAGAATTCATATTTTTCTGGTCTTCTTTCTAAAATAAAATCCTTGAAAGCAAACGTTCGCGAATAATCTATTTTCGATTGATAATTAGCTTCGCTTGCATCACCATCAAACATTGGTTCACAAATATCAACACCTTCGGCAGAAAGTGCAATATCAAAACTATCCGTTGCAGAACACATGGCAAACATAAATCCGCCGCCAATTACAAAATCTCTAATCTTTTTGGCAACTGCCAATTTCTCTTCGGAAACTTTAGGAAAACCCAATTTTGCTGCCATAGCTTCAGAATTTTTCTTTTGTTCTATATACCAAGGTGCGTTTCTATATGCGCCAAAAAACTTTCCATATTGTCCTGTAAAATCCTCATGATGCAAATGCAACCAATCGTATAAAATCAATTGATCGGAAAGTACTTCTTCATCATAAACTGGTGTAAAAGGAATTTCGGCATAGGTCAAAACCATTGTTACTGCATCATCCCAAGGTTGTTTTCCTTTTGGAGTATAAACCGCAATCTTTGGTGCTTTTTCAAGAACAACAGTTTCCATATTTTGTGATGGCGAAGCAATTTCTTCAAAAATTTGATTGGCTTCAGCATCAGAAATCGGTTCAAAACTTACACCTCGAATTTGACATTCTTTTCTTATTTCGGGTGCATCGGGCAAAAGAAATGAACCACCACGATAATTCAATAGCCAACTAGCTTTATATTGTTTATCCAAAGCCCAATAAGTTATTCCATAAGCTTTCAGATGATTTTTTTGAGAAACATCATCCATGGGTAACAAAATAAAATTTGCCTTAGCTGAAATAGCTAAAAGAAAAATAAAAACCGTTAAAAGCCTTTTAAAATCAATCATCTGTAGCATTTTGAAATTCGAAGATACTATTTTATGTAACGTTTTACGACAAATTTTTGTTAAAAAAATAAAACTAAAAATACGTATTTCTACGTATATACAAGAAATTTTCAAACACTAATTTTGGAGGAACACAAAAGAGTTGTTATTCAGCACAAAAACTATGAAAAAAAGAATGAAAAACTTGCCGTTACATAAAAAAATAGCGTTACTATCAATCGCTTTATATTTAATAATAACACTATTATTTGCAATAGATTTTATCTTAGGAAATTGAGACTTTCCTTTAGTTAGCTTGCGTGAGAATAATTAAAATTGTCCTCACGCTTTTAATACTTCTAGACTAAATACTATTAAAACGGCACATCGCTATCATCATCGGCTTCGGAATTTATATTACTTCCAAATGCCTCATTAGCAGAAGGTAAATTTTTGGTCATAAAAGGATTGTCATCCAAATTCATTCTGGATGGTAAATCGTCATACATGCTTCCAAATTCATCAAGATTATCAAATTTACCTAAACTTCCTATAAATTTCAAACGAATATTCTCCAACGAACCATTTCTGTGTTTTGCGATGATGAACTCGGCTTGACCTTCGGTTGGTGAATGTTCATCATCATCCCATTCGTCAATTTTGTAATATTCTGGGCGATAAATAAACGAAACGATATCGGCATCTTGCTCAATTGCTCCCGATTCACGAAGGTCAGAAAGTAATGGTCTTTTACTTGAACCACGTGTTTCAACCGCACGAGAAAGCTGAGACAATGCAATAACTGGAACTTCGAGTTCTTTTGCTAATGCTTTTAAATTTCGGGAAATAGTTGAAATTTCTTGTTCACGATTTCCGCCACCTTTTCCTCCACCGCCAGCTGTCATCAACTGAAGATAATCCACAATAATCATTTTGATTCCGTGTTGAGAAGACAAACGACGTGCTTTGGCTCTTAAATCAAAAATGGATAACGAAGGCGTATCGTCTATATACAAAGGTGCTTTTTCTAAATCTTTTACTTTGGTTGAAAGTTGTTCCCATTCGTGTTTTTCTAATTTTCCGGTACGAAGTTTTTCTGAAGACAAACCTGTTTCCGAAGAAATTAAACGTGTAATCAACTGAACCGAAGACATTTCCAGAGAAAACAAGGCAACTGGCGCACCAAAATCAATTGCCATATTTCGAGCCATAGAAAGGACAAACGCCGTTTTACCCATACCAGGACGAGCAGCAATAATAATCAAATCGGAAGGTTGCCAACCGGAAGTTACCTTGTCTAATTTTTCAAAACCAGTGGCAATTCCAGATAATCCTTCTTTATTGGCAATTTCTTCAATTCTCTTTTTGGCTTGAATAACTAAACTTTGAGCCGTTTCTGAACTTCGTTTAATATTTCCCTGTGTTACTTCGTATAATTTCGATTCGGCTTTGTCTAGTAAATCAAAAACATCGGTCGATTCGTCATAAGATTCTTCAATGATTTCAGATGATATTTTTATCAAACTACGTTGAATGAATTTTTGCAGAATAATTCTGGAGTGAAACTCAATATGAGCCGACGAAGATATTTTTTGCGTAAGCTGAATTAAATAAAAATCACCTCCAGCCAATTCTAATTTTCCATTCTTTTTTAACTGAGCCGAAACGGTTAATAAGTCAATAGGTTGCGAATCTGTGAATAACTGAAAAATAGCTTCAAAAATGTGTTTATGCGCATCTTTATAAAAAGCATCTGGCTGAAGAATATCGATAACCTCATCAACTCCTTTTTTATCAATCATCATTGCACCAAGCACAGCTTCTTCAAGGTCGAGTGCTTGTGGAGGTAATTTACCTTTTTCAAGATTTATGATAGTAGTTTTGTCTACTTTAATTGGGTTGATATTTTTGAGATTTTCCATTTAGCGAAAGTAATTATTTTATAAAAAAAAATAGGATTGAGTTATTCAAAAAAGATGTTCATAAGTTTCATTTTTTTGTTGATAACCATAAAAAAACCGCCTCGTTATTGGCGAGACGGATTTAACAATATTTTATAAGATTTTACTCCTTGTATTCGCCCATTTTGCTGTATTTATCCATTCTTTGCGCCACTAATTCTTCTGTTGATAAATCTTTTAGTTCATTAAAGGCTTTCATTATGTATTGCTCAACTGTTTTGAATGTTGTTGCTTTGTCATAATGTGCTCCACCAAGTGGTTCAGGAATAATATCGTCAACTAATTTTAGTTTTTTCATATCGGCAGAAGTCAATTTTAATGCTTCAGCAGCTTGTTCTTTATATTCCCAACTTTTCCAAAGAATAGATGAACACGATTCAGGAGAAATTACAGAATACCAAGTGTTTTCCATCATTAAAACTCTATCTCCAACACCAATTCCTAATGCACCACCAGAAGCACCTTCGCCAATGATTACACAAATTACAGGAACTTTTAAACGACACATTTCTAAAATATTTCTAGCAATGGCTTCACCTTGTCCGCGTTCTTCGGCTTCTAAACCAGGATAAGCTCCAGGAGTATCGATTAATGTTACTACAGGAATATTAAATTTTTCTGCCATTTTCATTAATCTAAGTGCTTTTCTGTAACCTTCAGGATTTGCCATACCAAAGTTACGCAACTGACGCATTTTAGTATTAATACCTTTTTGTTGACCGATAAGCATAAATGACTGACCATCAATTTTACCTAAACCACCAACCATAGCTTTATCATCTTTGAAACTTCTATCTCCAAAAAGTTCTAAAAAAGTACCTTTGGTTAGGTTTTCAATGTGCTCTAAAGTGTATGGTCTATTAGGATGACGAGAAAGTTGAACTCGTTGCCAAGCCGTTAGGTTTTTATATATTTTTTTCTTAGTTTCTTCTAATTTTTTCTCGATTTGTTTGCAAGTAGCGGTAACATCAACGTTTGATTCTGCACCAATGATTTGACATTTATCTAGTTGATCTTCTAATTCTTTGATTGGAAGTTCAAAATCTAAGTATTCCATAAGTTGTAGTTTTGTTTAACCGAACAGCAAATATAAAATATTCTATTGTGATACAAGTAAATTTTGACAGATTAGTTGAAAAAAAATCAATGAGATTGAACCGCTTTTTTTCGACTTTTGATTATAACATTCAGTAATACAGTAAATAAGATTATCAAAGCACCAATATAAAATTCGAAACTCATTTGCTCTTTTTCTTTAAAAATAAGTACGGCTAAAATTATTCCATAAATAGGTTCCAAATTGATGGTCAACATTACAGTATATGGACTTAAAAATTTCATTACTGAGGTTGATGCAATGAAAGCATAAGCTGTACAAACCGAACTTAATATCAATAAGTATACAAAATCTTGTGTTGTTAATTGAAAAAAATCGGCATTGATACTATTGCCAAAAAGCAAGAAAATCGAAAAGAAAAAAACACCACCTGCGAGTTCATAAAATGAAATAACCGTTGCATCGTGTTCTTTTACAAATTTGCTGTTTATTACTGCAAAAAGTGCCGAAAGAAAAGCCGAAATCAAGGCGAGAATTATTCCTTCCCAATAATTTCCTTCGACGTTAAAAATGATATATAATCCAAAAACAACGATAATACCGAGGAAAACTTCATACCAAACCACTTTTTTTCCGTATAAAATAGGTTCCAATAATGATGCAAAAAATGCTCCTGTTGATAAACATGCTAAGGTTACGGAAACATTGGAAACTTTGATGGCTTTAAAAAAGGTAAACCAATGCAAGGCAATGATTAATCCGGCGAAAATAAATTGCAACAACGATTTTTTAGAAACTCGTAATGGAAGTTTTTTGAAATAGATAAAAACAGCTATAAATCCAACGGCAAAAAGCATTCTGAACCAAACTAACGGCAAAGCATCCAAAGAAATCAACGCACCAAGAATGGCGGTAAATCCCCAAATGAATACTATCAAATGAAGATGTAAATAACTTTTTGTGTTATCGCTTAGCATTTCGTAAAAGGAAAATTGCTAAAACTCCAAAAAGAATATTTGGTGTCCAAACGGCTAATAATGGTGGAGCAGTCGAAGCTTCGGCAAGTACTCCAAAGACTTTATCTAAAAACACAAAACCAAAGGCAAGAATAATTCCAATAGCGAGGTTCATTCCCATTCCACCACGACGTTTCATGGAAGAAACCGAAACCGCAATAATCGTTAAAATAAATGCCGAAACTGGAATACTGTATTTTTTATACAAAACCACCAAATAGGTATTGATATTAGACGAACCACGTTCTCTTTCTTTCTCAATAAATTTGTTCAATTCATTTAATGGTAACGTTTCCGCAATGTAAACAACTGGCGTTAAATCATCTAAATCAAAAGAAAAAACAGTATCTTTCTTTTCGCCTTTTTCAATGATGTCGTTTAATATTCCAACTTTTCTTTTAGTGTAATTAAAAATGGTATATGTGCTATCTTTTGGGTTGAATTTTATTCGTGATGCACTTAATTTATACTTCAATTTATCGCCTTCAAATTTTTCCATAGAAAAGTTGAAAGCCATTTTAGACTGATCGTTAAAGCTACTTACATAAATATATTCGTCTTTGCTTATTTGTCTAAAAACATTGGAATCGTCTTTTACGCTTGCACTATTGTTGTTGAGATATTTATACCTAAAACTCTTAAAACCATCTGCTGCACTTGGCATCAAAAAAACATTCATAACCAATGCAAAAACCGAAACCATTGTCGCTCCAATTAAATAAGGTCGCAAAAATCGTGTAAACGAAATTCCAGAACTCAGGATAGCAATAATCTCAGTATTATTAGCCAATTTTGACGTAAACCAAATAACCGACAAGAACAAAAATATCGGGAATAATAGATTGGCAAAATAAATAGTGAAGTCTAAATAATACTTTGCTACTTCAATAAAAGGGACTTTATTGGCTAAAATTTTATTGATTTTTTCAGATACATCGATAATAATTCCAATAGGAATAAACATCAACAACATTACTATAAATGTTACTAAGTAGCGTTTTAAAATGTATTTATCAATTATTTTTAGCATAAATGTTTATTTGGTTATTCGTTTATTTGGTTATTCGATAAAAATTACCGAATTACCAAATCATCAAATTAACTTATAATCGTTGGCTCATATTTTTCACCATCATATCTTTCCATGTTCTAAAATCTCCGGCTAAGATATGTTTTCTGGCTTCGCGAACCAACCACATGTAGAAACCTAAATTATGAATGGTTGCGATTTGTTTTCCTAGTAATTCGTTTACGGTAAACAAATGACGTAAATAAGCTTTGGTATATTGTGTATCAACAAATGTGATTCCCATTTCGTCTATTGGCGAAAAATCGGCTTCCCATTTTTTGTTTTTCATGTTGATTGTTCCGTTGGCTGTGAAAAGCATTCCATTTCTTGCGTTGCGCGTTGGCATCACACAATCAAACATATCAATTCCCAAAGCAATATTTTCCAAGATATTGATTGGTGTTCCAACTCCCATTAGATATCGTGGTTTGTCCTCTGGAAGAATTTCACAAACCACTTCAGTCATGGCATACATTTCTTCGGCTGGTTCACCAACAGATAAACCTCCGATAGCATTCCCTTGTTGTCCTGCATTAGCAATATATTCTGCCGATTGTTGACGTAAATCTTTATATGTACTTCCTTGTACTATTGGGAAAAAAGTTTGCTCGTAACCATATTTGAATGGTACTTTATCCAAATGCATGATACATCTGTCCAACCAACGATGTGTCATGTGCATCGAACGTTTTGCATAACGATAATCACATGGATATGGTGTACATTCATCAAACGCCATGATAATATCGGCACCGATAGAACGCTGAATTTCCATTACATTTTCGGGCGTAAAAAAGTGATACGAACCATCTATATGACTTTTAAACTTTACTCCTTCTTCTTTAATTTTTCTATTAGCAGAAAGCGAATACACTTGATAACCACCAGAATCGGTTAAAATATTTCTATCCCAATTCATGAATTTATGCAAACCTCCAGCTTTTTCGAGAATTTCGGTTTGTGGACGAAGATATAAATGATAGGTATTCCCAAGAATAATATCGGGATTGATATCATCTTTTAATTCGCGCTGATGAACACCTTTTACGGTTCCAACGGTTCCAACAGGCATAAATATTGGTGTTTCAATTACGCCATGATCAGTAGTTATTGTTCCTGCTCTGGCTTTTGACTGTGTATCTTTTTGTAGTAAATCGAATTTCATTTGTACAATTATAGTCGGCAAAGATAAATTAATTCGGATTTAGGATTTAAGAAATATGAAATATTTTAACATAAGTAAAAAAACACTCAAAACTTTTAATAACTTCTAAATAAAGTTTTTGCCTTTCGAGAAAAATAGAATTACTTTTGCGACATTAAATTTTTAACTACATAAAATGTCTAACACGCAACATTTACAAGATTTTACAACACAAGTTAGAAGAGACATTCTTCGTATGGTTCATGCTGTAAACTCTGGTCATCCAGGTGGTTCGCTTGGTTGTGCTGAGTTTTTTACGGTTTTGTACCAACATCAAATGAAACGCAATTCAGGTTTTGAGATGAACGGTATTGGAGAAGATTTATTTTTCTTATCAAACGGTCACATTTCGCCTGTTTTCTACAGCGTTTTAGCAAGAAGTGGTTATTTTCCAGTATCGGAATTGGCAACTTTCAGAAAACTAAATTCGAGATTACAAGGACATCCAACTACACACGAAGGTTTACCAGGAATTAGAATGGCTTCGGGTTCATTAGGACAAGGATTATCAGTAGCGATTGGTGCGGCACAAGCTAAAAAACTTAACAAAGACAACCATTTGGTTTATGCTTTGCTTGGTGATGGCGAATTGCAAGAAGGTCAAAACTGGGAAGCAATCATGTATGCTTCGGCTAAAAAAATGGACAATATCATTGCAACTGTTGACTTCAACGGTCAGCAAATTGATGGTTCAACTGATGATGTTTTATCTTTAGGGAATTTGAAAGCTAAATTTGAAGCATTTGATTGGGATGTTTTAGAAATCAAAGAAGGAAACAATATTGACGCTATCATTGCTGGATTGGAAGAAGCTAAAAGTAGAACGGGTAAAGGAAAACCAGTTTGTATTTTATTACACACGGTTATGGGTAATGGCGTTGATTTTATGATGCATACGCATGCTTGGCACGGAAAAGCACCAAACGACGATCAATTGGCAACTGGTTTAGCTCAAAATGCTGAGACTTTGGGTGATTATTAGTAGTAAGTTCGAAGTATTAAGTATTAAGACTTTTTGATGAAGAAGTTTTCAATTTAATTCTATGAAAAAAATTACACTTTTTATTTTATTCTTTTTTTGCCAAAGTTTTTTTTGTCAAGAATATCATTTTGATGGTTTTTTAGAGTATAAAGACAGTAAAGATGATAATCGATATCATATGTATTTTTATAACTCTAATGATGAAAGCTATGAACTATGGGTTTTTGATAGATCTGGCGAAATTTATGGTGGAATTACCGATACTAAAAAAAAACTCATTCACGAGCATGAAGTTATAAATAACGGTGATTCAATAAAATTCAATTATCGCTGTAGCAGAAAATGGGAAGAAGAATCTAATTATTATAGAACTAACCCTTTTTATAATGTCACAAAAAAAGAGATAGATAGTACAAAAACAGAAGTCACAATTTTAATTTATCGTAACGAAAAGAAAAAAAGAGTTGATTCTAAAATAGAAATAATTATAGATAACTCAGAATTAATTGCTAATAAAAATATTATTTTTCCTTTAGTCCATGGAATTAATCTAAATAACATATTTCCAGAAATTCGAGGAATTCCAACAAGCATTAAAATTAAAAATCGTTATGGATTTAAAACTACACATACTTTAGTGCGAAAAGAAAAAATAAACACAATACTAACCGTTGACAACATAAAAATAAAACAATACAACAAATGAAAAAATACGAAAATACAGGAAGTAAAGATACTCGTTCAGGATTTGGTGCTGGAATGACCGAATTGGGACAAAAAAATGAAAATGTCGTAGCACTTTGTGCTGACTTAATTGGTTCTTTGAAGTTTGACGATTTTAAGAAAAACCATCCAGAGCGTTTTTTCCAAATAGGAATTGCAGAAGCTAATATGATTGGAATTGCTGCCGGATTAACTATAGGTGGAAAAATTCCTTTTACAGGTACGTTTGCTAACTTTTCTACCGGAAGAGTTTATGATCAAATCCGTCAATCGGTGGCTTATTCAGATAAAAACGTGAAGATTTGTGCTTCGCATGCTGGTTTAACACTGGGCGAAGATGGTGCAACACACCAAATTTTGGAAGACATCGGTTTGATGAAAATGTTACCTGGAATGACGGTAATCAATACTTGTGATTACAACCAAACCAAAGCTGCAACTATTGCATTGGCAGAACATCATGGTCCAGCTTACTTGCGTTTTGGTCGTCCAGTTGTGCCAAACTTCACTCCTGCTGACGAACCTTTTGTGATTGGAAAAGCAATTATGTTAAACGAAGGAACTGATGTAACAATTATTGCTACCGGACATTTAGTTTGGGAAGCGTTGATTGCTGCTGAAGCATTAGAAGCCAAAGGAATTTCTGCTGAAGTAATTAATATTCACACGATTAAACCTCTTGACGAAGAAGCAATTTTAAAATCGGTTAAGAAAACTGGTTGTGTAGTTACTGCCGAAGAACACAATATTATTGGTGGTTTGGGCGAAAGTGTTTCGAGAACTTTGGTTCAAAATCATTTAGTTCCACAAGAATTCGTTGCTGTAAACGATAGTTTTGGCGAAAGTGGAACACCAGACCAATTGATGGAAAAATACAAGCTAAACAATCAAGCGATTGTGGAAGCGGTTGAAAAAGTTTTGAAGAGAAAGTAGTTTTAAAATATATTATTATAAAAAACACCTTTGAAAGTTAATAGCTTTCAAAGGTGTTTTTTATTTAAACAAATTATTAAATCTCTTTAACTAGCAATTATTAAACGCAACCTTTTGTACATTGCTACGTCTTAAAAATAAAATTACTATGACAATAAAGAATTACTCGACATTACTACTTGCTTACTATCTTTTCTCAAGCTGTTTTGGATTTGGAGAAGTTGATTCCAGAAGTAGTTTCAAACCTGTTTATATGAAACGTTCTGATTTTGAAAATTCTATAAAATTTGAAGCTGCCAAACCAACTTTAAAATCAGGAAAAATATACATTAAAGATGAAATAATGTACTTAAATGATGTAAACAAAGGATTTCAAATTTATAATTATTCCAATCCAAATAATCCTGTAAAAATTGGGTATATAAACATTCCTGGTGCTACAGATGTTGCCATTCGAAATAATATTTTATTTGTCAATCAAGCAACCGATTTAGTTACAATTAACTATACTATTTCTACTAATTCAATTGTAGTCACTAATCGAATAAAAAATGCTTTTCCGCCTAAAATTTCTCCCGACGGTTTTATGGCAAAAGAAAAACAAAATCAAATTGTTATTGACTGGACCAATTCAAATTAATTATGAAAAAAAATATTATTCTTTTACTATCAGTATTATTCTTTGGTTGTTCAACAGATCAAAATAACAACGAAACAAGTGATGGACAAGGTGGTTCTTTGGCTATTTTTGCATTGAAAGGCAACTATCTTTATGGAGTAGATAATTCAAAATTGAATGTGTTTTCTCTTTTAAATCCGTCAAGTCCTGTAAGTGTAAATGAAGTTGAAGTTGGTTTTAATATTGAAACATTGTTTTCTTTTGAAAATTATTTATTTATTGGTTCTAGAAATGGGATGTTTATTTATTCAATAGAAAATCCAGAAAATCCTGTTTTGTTATCACAAGCTCAACATTTTACAGCTTGTGATCCAGTTGTTGCTAATGCTACGCATGCATTTGTAACTTTACATTCGGGTACTTTTTGTGGAAATAATTTGAATGTGCTACAAGTTTATAATACTACAGATGTAAATAATCCAATATTAATTCACTCAAGAAATCTCTCTTATCCAAAAGGATTAAGTCTTTACAACAACTACCTTTTAGTTTGTGACGATGTAATAAAAATATTTGATATTCAAAATCCAGCTGAACCAGTATTAGTAAATACAATCAATAAAGAATGTTTTGATATTATTATAAATAACAATACGCTTTATGCAATTGGTAATTTTGGTTTATACAGATATGAATTGAATCCGAATAACATTAATGATATTCAGTATAAAAGTGAAGTCGCTTTTTAACTTAGAAATGCCCAAAAATTAAAAAACCGTATCAATTTTAAACTGATACGGTTTTTTAAATTTTAATATTCTCTGTTTACATCAAAAGCTTCTAAATACTCAGCAACTCGTTTTACAAAACTTCCGCCAAGCGCACCATCAACAACTCTGTGGTCATAACTGTGTGACAAGAACATTTTTTGACGAATTCCGATGAAATCACCTTCTGGAGTTTCTATAACCGCAGGAACTTTTCTAATCGCTCCAAGCGCTAAAATTCCAACTTGTGGCTGATTGATAATTGGAGTTCCAAATACAGAACCAAAAGTTCCAACATTTGTTACAGTATAAGTTCCGCCTTGAGTATCGTCTGGTTTTAATTTTCCGGCTTTCGCGCGATTTCCTAAATCGTTTACCGCTTTTGCCATTCCCACTAAATTCAATTGATCCGCATTTTTAATCACAGGAACAATCAAATTTCCGTTTGGTAAAGCCGCAGCCATTCCAAGGTTGATATTTTTCTTTTTGATGATATAATCGCCATCAACAGAAATGTTCATTCCAGGGAAATCTTTCAATGCTTTGGCAACTGCTTCCATGAAAATTGGAGTAAATGTCAATTTTTCGCCTTCGCGTTTTTCAAAAGCATTTTTCACTCTATCACGCCATTTTACAATATTGGTAACATCTACTTCAATAAAGGATTGAACGTGAGCCGAAGTTTGAACCGATGCAACCATATAACCAGAAATTAACTTACGCATTCTGTCCATTTCTACAATTTCATCTCCACCATTTACTGAAACTGGAACTGCAGAAGTTGTTGTAGGTTGAACATTTTGAACAACAGGTTGTGCAACTGGAGTAACCGTTTGTGCTACAACTGGCTGATTAGTTCTATTTTTTACAAAATTCAAAATATCGTCTTTCGTTACGCGACCATCTTTTCCTGAACCTGAAATACTTTCCAATTCAGCTACAGAAACACCTTCTTGTTGCGCAATATTTTTCACTAATGGCGAAAAGAATTTATCAGAACCAGAAAAATCAGCTGGAGTGACAGTTTCTTTTGCTACTTCAATAGTTTTGGTAACTTCTGCAACAGCAATTGGCATCTCGACTGCGCTCGATGTGACAGAACTATTTTCAGCAGATGAACTTCCACCTTCAGTTTCGATAATAGCTATGGTTTGACCTACTTTTACGACATCATCTTTACCAAAAAGTTGTTCTACCAAAACTCCAGAAACTTCACTTGGAACTTCGCTATCTACTTTATCCGTAGCGATTTCAAGTACAGCTTCATCCATTTCGATTTTGTCGCCAACATTTTTTAGCCAATTCGTAATTGTTGCTTCAGCAACACTTTCACCCATTTTAGGTAATTTCAATTCAAACTTTGCCATATCTATAAACTAAAGTTGTGTGTTTTAAATTTCGATGCAAAAATACTAATTGTTTTGAGCAAACACTACGAATTATGCAATTTTTGATAAATTTATAATTTCTCCTATATCGTTTGCGTGATTACTGCCAATAATTACTTTTGACTGTGGCAAATACATTTTATAAGTGATAGTTGCAGCTTTATGTTTTTGCATAAAATCAATAATTTCTTTAAACGAAAATGACTGAATATCAAAGATAATTTCGGTATGTTTACTTTTATTAAAGGAAAAACCAAGAAGATTAGATTGATAAATAACTGATTTTTCCAAAGGTAATTGTAATTCTCTTTTTGTGAAGAAAATATAGTTATCTACTATTTTACTTCTATTTTTTTGTTGTGATTTTTTAATTTTAGAAAAAACAAAAGCACCAATTTTCATAAATCCGCTGAAAAATAATGACTTCTTAAAATGTTTTTTATAGAAAAAATTCATCGCTTCTTGAAAACGCTTCATGTATTTTTCATCACGAACAGTGCTTTCTCCTTTATAATGTATCACTGAAGTTTCGGCAAAATAGTAATTTTCTCTACCCGATTTTTTGACCATATAGCTCAAATCGATATCATCCGAATACATAAAACAGTTTTCATCAAATCCGCCAACTTCAAGGTACAAACTTCGTTTCATTACCATAAAAGCACCAACTAGAATATCAACCTTTCCCGATTGATTTTCAGCTAAATGTTGCGCATAATATTTACCAAAAAGATTTGAAATTTTATACAATCCGAAAATTTTGGTAAAAGCAACCCAAGGTGTTGGAACGCCACGCTTACTTTCGGGCAAAAAGTTTCCTGTTCCGTCGATGAGCTTGCAACCAATAATTCCAGTGTTCAGTTGCCAGTTTTTAGTATTCAGTATTTTTTCAAATGTATCTTCGGCGACAACAGTATCTGGATTTAGAATGCAAATGTATTCGCCTTTGGCTTGGTCAACACCAATATTATTTCCTTTTGGGAAACCAAAATTGGTTTTGTTTTGAATTAATTTGATGTTTGGAAAACGTGCTGCCATCATTGCACAACTATCATCCGACGAATTATTGTCAACTACAATAATCTCGGCATCAATATTCTGAATGGCTTTTTGCACACTCAAAACACAGAGTTCAAGAAAATAACGGACGTTATAATTGAGGATGATTACGGATAGTTGCATACGAATTTGAAAATTCAAATATCAATAAACAAATTCCAAATACCAAAAAAATGAATCACAGATATTTTTCTAAATCTTCAGGATTTTTTAGATTGTTCCAAAATAAAAGTAAATCAATTACACTTCTTTCTTCATCAAAACTGTAATATAGTGTAGTTTGTTTTGAAATTACTAATGTATAAACTTGTAAAGGAAAATTGTAAATTCCAATCTTTGGATTTTTGGATAATCTAATTAGGTTTTCTACAACCAACTCTTGAAAATTATTAACTTCTTTATAATTCCATTTGCGGAAAATAAAATCTATTTCTTCTTCAAAAGTAATCACAGAATTTGGTTGCCAAATTATTTTATAATTCATTTTAGAGAAGCTATTTTTTCTTTTATTCGCTTCATTGCTTCTTCGTGTGAAATACCTTTGCCATCCTTGGCATCTTGAATAGATTTCTCTAACAATTTGACTAAAACTGGATGCAATTCCTCGGAAGTTGTTTCAACTTTTGAAGTTGTTTCATACACTTCTGATGGTTCGTTTATTGTATTTTTCTTTTTGGAAGTCATGCTTAAATTAATATTGCTTATCAAAAATAAGTAAAATTTATATCTAGAAAAAGTATAATTTTAAATTTCAATAATTCATACTATTTTTGTACTGAAATAATAACTTATGCTAAGAATTGTAATTCTTTTTTTTGCTATAAATCTCACTTTTTCACAAGAAAAACTGACATTAAAAGACAATTATCTTCAAACTGGTATTGATTTTAAAAATAGAAAATATTTAATTTTTATTAATCCCGAATTTTACTATTCAAAAAAGTTTGAATCAAAAACTTGGAGTAAAAATACCTTAAAATTTAATGCAATTCCAAAAGAAGACAATTTCCCTTATAATTTCTTCCACATAAAAGGAAAAAATTATTTAGTTCATAATGGATGCGGAACAGTTTATGAATTTAAAAATGATTCCATAATTCGAATTGATAATTCATTTGAACACAAGAATCAATTCATGGCTTCGACTTTTGTTTACAAAGATGAAATTTATTATTTTGGTGGTTATGGTTTATTTACATTTAAAAACATTTTAACAAAGTTTGATTTTAAAACCAAAGAATGGGAATTAGTAAAATATTCCAATTATAAAAAATTACCTGAACCAAGAGCAAATTCACTAATCTTTCAAAAGAATGAAAAACTATACTTAATTGGTGGATTGACTGATAATTTTGAAACTAATTTAACTACTACAAAAAATATCAAATTAAATGATATTTGGGAATTGAATCTTAACACAAAAGAATGGATTAATATAGGGGAACTAAAAGACAAACAATCAATCAATTTTGAATATTACAACAGTTTCATAAATGACAAAAACATTTATGATTATGGAAAATTATTCGAATTTGACTTTGATAATAATGCTCTAAAATCTACCGAACCAAGAGATAAATATTCGTTTTCATATTTTGAAAAATTTAATCCTATAACAAACGAAATTTTTTATGCCTTAGGAAATTCAAATGATGGAAATAGAAAATTAGAAATTATTGTTGAAGATTATGAAAGTTATAAAAGTGAATTTACAAATGAAGAAGAATTATTTGAAACTCAAAATTCACCGCTTTTATACACTACAATTGCATTTCTATTTTTAACATTTGGATTTCTATTTTTCTATTTAAAAAGAAAAGCAAAACCAACTTATGAAAGTAAAATAATTTTAAAAGATTCTAATTTTTACTTTAAAGATAAATTAATCAACAATTTATTGAATGAAGAAAAAGATTTATTACTCTTTTTATTTAAAAACAAGAACACACCTTTAGCTATGAATGAAGTAGTTGATTTCTTTTCTAAAAATGACAACACTCCATATAATACTTTGACTAAGAAAAAGGATTTGGTTTTAAATGGATTAAAACAAAAACTAGCTTTCATCTTAGAAATTGATGAAAACAATTTATTTATAACACAAAAAAACACCGAAGACAAACGTATTAAAGAAATACAGTTAAATCCTCGGTATTTTTAAAACTAATAAAATAATTGTTTTTTAGAATTATTAACCCAACCAGCTTGGTTTGGATATTCTACAAAATAAACTTTAATATCAGCTTGATTTGAGTAGTTTACAAAAAATATTTTTTTGTCTGCTTGATTGGCATATTCTGTAAAAAACCAATTCCCGTCATTTTTAACTGCTTGATTTGTGTATTTTACTTTGTAAACCAATAAATCGGCTTGGTTTGGATAATCTACAACAAACACTTTAATATCGGCTTGATTTGCGTATTGCACAGAATGTACTTTTTGTGCTTTTGCTGTTACAAATACCAACAAAAAAAAGGTGAAAATTAGATTTTTCATTTTTTTACTAAATAAAATTTTTTATATGCTTTCTTTTTATTTTTATGAGAATCAGGGTAAATCTGAACTAGACAATCAATAATTCTAATCCAATATTTTTCAGAGCACTTTTTTGAATTTTGCGGTTCATTAAACTTAATTTCTAAAGCAAATTTTGCCCATGAAATTATACATGGTGATAAACTAACTCTACTCATGAGATTATAAATTGTTCCACTCTTGAATTTTCATTTCAGTATTTCCACAATCAGTAGACATTACTTCTAACTGAAATTCTGATATCCCAGATATACAAGTAGAACCATCTTCTGCTACAGACATAAACATATAAACTTTCTTTCCATCAAAAAAAACTGTTTTTGATGCCATTAATGTTTGATTCACATTACTTAATCTAGTTTCCATAAACTGTTTTGCCTCATCGAAAGTTATTTTTTTTGCATTATCTGTAGAACTAAAAGGTTTTGAAGTAGATTCCTTACTTAAATTCCCTAAAATAAGTAAACTGAAGAAAACAGAAACTACAACTCTCGTAGTTTGAGACCACAAACTATATTTCCACATTAAAAATAGTCCAACAGGAAAAAAGAAAATTAAAAATAAAACTACTGTTACTTGCTTTTGATACCACTTTTGTTGATTTTGCATATTTATAAATTTTAAAAATTAATAATGTTTGTTTTCGAATGGAATAAACTCACCTAATTTTGGTAACGGAGAAATCTTGTGAATAACTTTACTAATTACTGGTTTTTTACTTCCTTCTTGTATTTTAGTTTTTCTCTCACCTGATAACAAATCATAATCTATTTCTTCTAAATAATCAGGGCTTCCTGTAACTCTTTTAACATAAATAAGTTCAAACGAATTATCTTTAAATTTGTATTTATGAACATAATAACCTCGCATAAAATTAAAACGAATTAATAAAATTCCATTTTCAACTTCTACCCTATCAAACATTTCACCAGACCAAAATCTATCATCTATTGTTTCTGCATCTGGAAAATCAGGTTTTATTGCTTTTTCTGTTGAAACTATTTCATATTTGCCTACGCTATCAATTTCAGCCAAACTAATTTCCAACCTGTAAACTGCTTTTGGATTAATCGTGTCTTGATAAATTTGAATAACATCTTTGATATTATCAAAATTAACATCAGCCACAACAACTTGTTTTTCAAAAAAATTATCTTTTGTTTGAGCAACCAAAAACTGGTTAATAATTAGCATAAAACTAACTAGTAATAAAGCTTTAAAATATTTTCTCATTTTTATAAGATTTTGTTTATATCAAACTTAATTCACTTAATGATAATTTTGTAAAAAGATATATGAAAATATATTTTCAAGTAAATATAAAATTGATAAACAGTAAATTACAAAAATTTAACTTTTTAACATCAATGTGTTTTCAAGCAATTTTAAACATAAAAACTGCAAAAAAACTAACCTCAATTGTATAAAAATCATTGTGCAATTCATTCAGATTCAACAATTGTATAAAGACACAAAAGACGATTACCTTTTAACCCCGATTGAAATGGAAATCCTGTTATCTCGTTTTTCTAACGAGATGACAGATTGTAATGAAAAGCGGGAAAAAGGAATACCGATAAATCCCGAACGATTCGTTCCAAAAGAAAAGATTGCTTCTTGCTTTGTAATGAACTACTTTTGCAATCGTAAAAAATAATATTGTGAATTATCTTTCTGTAGAAAATATATCGAAATCGTTTGGCGAAAGAACATTGTTTAAAGACATTTCTTTTGGTATTAACAAAGATCAAAAAATTGCTTTTATTGCCAAAAATGGTTCGGGAAAAACCCAAATTATGCGCATGATTAATGGTGATGATGAACCTGATACTGGGCAAATTATCATTAGAAAAGGCATTAAAATGGCGTTCTTATCGCAAAATAATAATTTGCAAGACGAATTGACGATTGAGGAAAGTATTTTTGCTAGTGATAACGATATTTTGAAGGTAATTGAACGCTATGAAAAAGCGTTGGAAAATCCTGAAGATGAAGAGAAATACCAATTGGCTTTTGATGAAATGGATCGTCATAATGCTTGGGATTTTGAAACGCAATTCAAGCAAATTTTGTCCAAACTAAAATTGGACGATTTGAAACTGAAAGTAAAATCGCTTTCAGGTGGACAAAAAAAGCGTTTGTCGCTGGCTATTATTTTGATTAATCGTCCGGATTTATTGATTTTGGATGAGCCAACAAACCATTTGGATTTGGAAATGATTGAATGGCTGGAAAGTTATTTTGCTAAAGAAAATATCACTTTGTTTATGGTTACGCACGATCGCTTTTTTCTGGAAAGAGTTTGTAATGAAATCATCGAACTTGATAACGGAAAATTATATTCTTATAAAGGAAATTACTCTTATTATTTGCAGAAAAAAGAAGAGCGAATTGCGATGGAAAACTCGACGATTGACAAAGCGCAAAATCTTTTTGTGAAAGAGTTGGCTTGGATGCGAAGACAACCCAAAGCAAGAACAACCAAATCGAAATCGCGTCAGGACGATTTTTATAAAATAAAAGAAGTTGCTGAAAGCCGCAGAAAAGAAAATGTAGTTGAGCTGGAAATCAATATGGAACGAATGGGAAGCAAAATTATTGAGCTTCACAAATTAAATAAACAATTTAAAGACAAGGTTATTCTTGACAATTTTACCTATGATTTTCAACGTGGCGAACGCATTGGAATTATTGGTAAAAACGGAACAGGAAAATCGACTTTCCTGAATATTTTAACCAAAACTATCGTTCCTGATAGCGGAAAAGTTACTATTGGAGAAACGATTAAAGTGGGTTATTATACGCAAAGCGGAATTAACCCAAAACCAGGACAAAAAGTAATTGATATCATTAAAGAATATGGCGAATACATTCCGCTGACGAAAGGAAAAATTATTTCGGCTTCGCAGTTGTTAGAACGTTTTCTTTTTGATGCTAAAAAACAATACGATTATGTTGAAAAATTAAGCGGTGGCGAATTGAAACGACTGTATTTGTGTACGGTTTTAATCCAAAATCCAAACTTTCTTATTCTGGATGAACCAACGAATGATTTGGATATTGTTACGCTAAATGTTTTGGAAAGTTTCCTTTTGGATTATCCTGGATGTTTGCTTGTGGTTTCTCACGATAGATATTTCATGGACAAAATTGTGGATCATTTATTTATTTTCCGTGGCGAAGGACAAATTGAAGATTTCCCAGGAAATTATTCCGATTTTAGAGCGTATGAAGACAGTGTTGAACCCACAAAAAAAGAATTAAACTCGGTTAATACGGAGAAAAATAGTTGGAAACAAAACAACTCGACTGCTTCGGGCTTAAACTTTAACGAACAAAAAGAATTCAACAAACTGGAACGCGAAATCAAAGATTTAGAATACGAAAAGAAACAAATCGAAAATCTTTTTTCCGAAGGAAAAGTTGCTGATGCTGCTATTGAAACCAAAGCAAACGAACTTCAAAAAGTTATTGAAAAACTGGAAGAAAAAGAAGAACGTTGGTTTGAATTAAGTTCTAAAATGGAGGAATAGAATCAATCATCTGTTCTAAGATTTTCACCGTCTTTATAATGTAGTCGGCGGAAAACAAATCCGGATAAAATTGTCAGACTTCCTACTACCAGAAATGTATAACGAAATGCATTATGAATTTCATTGTGTACCAATTTTACATCAGCCTGAAATAGTTTCAATATAACAAGTCCAAAAGCGACGCCAAAACCTATAGCAAGTTGTTGATTAACAGAAACCAAAGAATTTCCACTACTGGTATGATAATTTCGTAAATCAGAAATAGAAATACTATTCATAGAAGTAAATTGTATGGAATTAAAAAATCCCATAGCTGCCACCAAAGGAACATAGCAGTAAATAGAATTTTCTCTACTAAAAATAGCAAGGCTACAAATCAAAAATCCGAGTATAAAAGTATTTGCCATAAGGGTTTTTCTATATCCGAATTTATTCAATATTTTGATTACTGATGATTTTCCGAACATCGCTGTAAGCGCCATTGGTGCGACAATCCAACCCGAAGTTACAGCAGATTCGCCATAAGCAATCTGAACCATCATCGGAATAAGTAAAGGAACTGCACTAATTCCTAGACGTGTTGCCAAATTCCCTAAAATTCCCACTCTGAAAGTCCTTACCTGAAATAAATTCAATGGAAAAATAGGATTATCATCTGTTTTGGCATGACGGAAATACATATAAAGCATCAAAAAACCTAAAATCAACGTAAATAAAACAGGAGTTATATGAATAGTATTTCCTAACATTTCGAGTGAAACCGAAAGTAGTAAAGATGCTGCGCCAAAGATGAGAAATCCTTTAAAATCAAAGTTTAATATCTCAGCTTTATAATCGGGCATAAATTTCAAACTCATTATCATTCCCAAAATCCCAATAGGAATATTGATTAAGAAAATCCAATGCCACGACAAATAATCTACCATATAACCACCAACTAACGGACCAAGAACTGGACCGATTAAAGCCGGAACAATTGCATAATTCATTGCTTTGAGCAATTCTTTTTTTGGAAATGTTCTTATTAAAGCCAATTTACCAACAGGCGTCATCAAACTTCCGCCTATTCCCTGAATAATTCTAGATATCACTAAATGAGATAAATCTTGAGAAAGTGAACACAATAGTGAACCCAATGCAAATAAAAACAATGAAAAAACAAATGTTTTTCTAGTACCAAATTTATCGGCTAAAAAGCCACTGACAGGCATAAATAACGCCAAAGTAAGTACATAACTCACAATGGCGTTTTGCATGTTTAAAGGAGATTCGTTTAAATCTTTTGCAATGGCTGGTAATGAAGTATTCAAAATTGTAGAATCCAACATCTGCATAAAAATTGCAGTTCCTAAGATTAATGGAAGATACTTTTTTGAAGTTTCATTGCCAACATTTGTTTTTGTTTCAGGCATATATTAACACTTTACCAGTATAAAAATAAAAAATATATTCCTAAAAAATTCACAAAACACAAAATCTCTTTTGGCTATTCCTGAACTTGATTTTTCAATGCCATCAATAAGTCATAAGCTCCTTTTTCTACTATTTTTTTGTCTATTAATTTTTCTGAATCGATAATTTCTGTGAAACCGTTGCTACTGTTGCCTATTTTTACAGGAGTTAATACAAAGACATTATCATTTGTTTTTTCAAAAACATAATTGTTATTTTCAAAAGAAACGATGCTTTTTTCTGGTAAACTTCCTGTATTAAAATTTTTAAGCGTTACATTGGCATTAATGTACAAACCTGAAATCACCTCAGGATAAGAAGCACTAAAACGAGCAACAATATCTGCTGAACCATCATTTTCAATATTAGGAACAACACTAATGATTTTGGCTTTCAACTTTTTATCTGGATTTTGATTGGTATAAGCCAAAATTTTCTGCCCGACATACAATCCAGTAATATTGCTTTCAAAAGCTTTCAGACTTAACAATAATCCATCGGTATTAATCAATTCCATCAAAATTTCGGAAGCATTTACATATTGCCCTGTATTGACTATTATTTTACTCACCACTCCGTTAAACGGAGCTTTAATAGCTACTGAACTGCTAATATTTTCGGCTGTTAACGTTTCTGGATTAATGTAAATTAGTTTTAATTTTTCTTCCAAAGCCTTTTTGGTAACAGCAATAGTTTTATATTCAGCTTCAGCTAATTGAAATGTTTTGTCGCTGCTAGCTTTATTACTATTAAGTCCTTTTTGTCTTTCATAATCTAATCTTGCGGATTCTAATTTAGCTTTCGCAATAAGATAATCTTGTTGTAATTGTACAAACTGTTCGTCTTCTAAAACAGCCAACAGCTGACCTTTTTTAAAGTGATTTCCAGGTAAAACTGAAATTGACTTCACTCTTCCTCCAATAATACTTGAAACAGAAACCAAATGTGATGGAGAAACAGTCACTTTTCCATTTAAACGAATCGTTTTATCAATAGCTTTCTGTTGTAATAAAGTCGTCGTTAATCCAATAGTTTTTATCTGTTCGTCTGAAAGTTTTACAGAATTTTCAATTGTTTTCTCCTGTTTCTCATCGGTATTCTCTTTTTTCCCGCAGGAAAAAGTAAAAACAATAAATAATATATATAATGATATGCGTTTCATAATTTAGTATTAATTTGAAGTCAAATAGTTAAGTTCAATAATCGAACGGTTAAGATTGTCAAGTGATTCTATATAATCAGACTGAATTTTCACCGCCTGATTTGTCAGCACAACCCATTCGAGATAATCAATATCACCGGTTTGTAATCGTTTCTTTGAAGTTTCTAATATGAGTTTTGCTTTAGGTAATTGCTTTTTTTCATAGTTATCAGCAATCTCAATATTATTCTGATATTCATTCCATGATTGTTGCAAAAACGTACCAAATGAAGCTTCTTTACGTTTATATTCATTTTCAGCTATAGTAATTTTACTTTTAGCAGCTTTGGAAATCGTGCGCTGTCCTTGTGAAAAAAGAGGAATTCCCAGACCTAATTGATAATAATTAAAACGATTATCATTAATTCCTAACATACTTTGAGTAGCAAATCCAAAACTCAAATCAGGTAATAACTTTTGTCGTTCTAAACTGGCTTCAGTCTTACTTATTTCAACTTGTTGTTGCATCAACTGAAGTTCAGGATGATTTTGTTTATCAGAAGTTAGATTATTAAGCTCTGCTTTAAACGAAGCTGCAATCGGAATATATTTTATTTCCGATTGTAAAAGTAACTGGAACTGCATTTCCAGCATTGTCAATTCTGTTTTGAGAGATTTAAGCTGAACTGCAATCTGTTCTCGCTGAATTTCTGAAAAAGATTGCTCTAGAATATTGACATCGCCTGATTTAAACTTCAATTCTGTTTTTTGAGCAAATTCAACAAAAAGACTATCTGTAAATAACAACAATCTTTGCTTCTCTTTTAAAATAATCATCCGATAGAAAACCTCTGAAACCGATTTTTCAATTTGAAGTTTTGTTAAATTTTGTTCCAATAAACCAGCATTCCATTCCTGAGTAAGCATTTTTTTCTTTTTAGCATAAACCGTTGGAAAGTTCATACTTTGAGTAACTGAAAACGTGTTATCATTTTCCAATCCTTGTATTTTTCCATATTGTCCAATTACTTCCATTTGCGGTATATCGAGATACGCTCCTTTCAGTTTTTGACGATATTCAGTCAAGAGTTTGCTACTTTTCATCTCAAGATTTTGCTTTTCAGCTAGTTCCAATGCTTTTTCGATAGTGATAGTTTCCTGTGCATTCATCGTTTCAACTCCTAAAAAACAAAACAAAATAATGATGGCTATTTTTCTTTTTCTAAAACGTTTCATTTTTGGTTTTTTAATATTTTCAAACAATATGTATAAAATTGGCAAAACAAATAATGTAAGGAATGTTGCCAACAGTAATCCGCCAATAACAACCGTTGCCAAAGGTCTCTGTACTTCTGCTCCTGAACCATTACTGATTGCCATAGGCAAAAATCCTAATGATGCTACAAAAGCAGTCATCAATACAGGACGTAGTCTAATACGGGTTCCAAGGAGCACAATACGTGATGTATTGGTAATTCCATTACTTTTCAGTCGGTTGAATTCAGCAATAAGCACAATTCCATTAAGTACCGCTACACCAAAAAGAGCTATAAAACCAACACCTGCACTAATACTGAAAGGCATTCCTCTAAGCGCCAAAAAATAAATCCCTCCAATGGCTGAAAGCGGAATAGCTGTATAAATCAATAAACTGTGTTTAACAGAACCAAAAGCAAAAAACAATAATAAAAATATCAAAGCCAATGAAACTGGTACCGCAATACTTAATCTTTCTTTTGCCTGATTCAGATTTTCAAAAGCTCCACCATAGGTAACAGAATACTCATTTGGCAGTTTAATTTTTGCTTCAACTTTACTCTGTAATTCTTCCACTATACTTTGAACATCTCTTCCTCTAACATTGAAGCCTACCACAACTCTTCGCTTAGTATCTTCGCGCTGAATTTGGTTTGGACTGTTTTTCATTTCAACATCAGCCAATTGATTTAAAGGAATTTGAATTCCTCCAGGCGTAGGAATCAGTAAATTTTTGATTTGATCAATATCTTTTTTCTGTTCTTCATCCAATCGAACAATTAAATCAAAACGACGCTCACCTTCATAAACTAATCCTGCAGTTTGTCCTGCAAAAGCCATGTTTACGATGCGGTTTACTTCCGAAATTGACACATTATATCTTGAAAGTGCCGCACGATTATAAGAAATCACCATTTGTGGCGCACCAACAATAGGTTCTATATAAAGATCCTGAGCACCTTCAACTGAATTGATAATACTTCCCAATTTTTCAGAATAATAAGCCAAACTATCCAAATCATGCCCATAAATTTTACATACGACATCCTGACGTGCTCCTGTCATCAATTCATTAAAACGCATCTGAACCGGAAACTGAAAACCAGTCGTCAATCCGGGAATTACTTTAAGTGCTTCACTCATTTTTTCTGATAGTTCAGGAAATGTTTTAGCAGATGTCCATTCTTTCTTTGGTTTCAGTACGATAATCATATCTCCAGCATCCATCGGCATAGGTTCGGTTGGAATTTCAGCACTACCTATTTTAACCACAGTTTTCTCAACTTCAGGAAAATTTTTCAGTAATATTTCCGATGCGCGTGTTGTTACTTCCTTGGTTTTTTCAATATTACTTCCCTGAAGTATTCGCATTTCGACAGCAAAATCTCCTTCTTCCAAAGAAGGTATAAATTCTCCACCCATTTGCGAAAGCACAATTATTGAACCTGCAAACAATATTAAAACTGTAGCAAGAACCATTTTTCTATACTTCATTGCTTTGATAAGATAGTTATGGTGTTTTTCTTCTAGCCAAGCCATAACTCTATCAGAAACATTTTGCTTTAGTTTCTTTTTTCGGCTTAAAACCAATGAACTCATCATCGGAACATAAGTAAGTGAAAGTAAAAACGCTCCAATAAGTGCAAAAGCTACTGTTTGCGCCATCGGTTTAAACATTTTTCCTTCAATTCCCTGAAGAGAAAGAATTGGCAGATACACGATCAGAATAATTATTTGTCCAAAAACAGCGCTATTAACCATTTTAGTCGCTGATTCTGTAACCTGATTATCCATTTCTTTTTGAGTAAGCTCATTTTTTAGTCCAAAATGCTTTTTATGTGCCAGTTGATGTAGTACGGCTTCAACGATAATAACAGCTCCGTCCACAATAAGTCCAAAATCCAATGCACCTAAACTCATCAAATTCCCACCAACACCAAAAATATTCATCATGATTATAGCAAACATCATCGAGAGTGGAATTACCGAAGCAACAAGAAAACCAGCACGGAAATTTCCTAAAAACAAGACCAAAATAAAGACTACAATTAATGCTCCTTCGGCTAAATTGGTCTCTACTGTGCTGATTGTATTTTTAACCATTTTTGCTCTGTCCAAAAACGGTTCAATGACAACACCTTCGGGAAGTGATTTTTCTATTTCTTTTAAACGCTCTTTTATATTAGTAATAACCTGATTGGCATTTTCTCCTTTTAGCATTAAAATAATTGCTCCCGAAACTTCTCCTGTATCATTATAAGTCATTGCTCCATAACGAATAGCATGACCTATTTTTACTTCTGCCACATCTTTTATCACTACCGGAATTCCTTTTCCTGATACAACTACAGGAATATTGCCAATATCTTCAATACTTCCTAAAAGTCCTTCACTGCGAATAAAAAGCACTGTTTCTTTCTTTTCAATATACGCACCACCAGTATTTTGATTATTTTCCTCCAATGCTTTAAAAACCTGATCAATCGTAAGATTAAAAGCCTGTAATCGATTTGGATTAATAGCTATCTCATATTGTTTTAATTTTCCTCCAAAACTGCTCACTTCGGCAACACCTTTTGTGCCTAATAACTGGCGTCTTACAACCCAATCTTGTATTGTTCGAAGTTCGGTTTCATCATATTTTTTCTCATAGCCTTTTTTAGCTCTGACAACATATTGAAAAATTTCTCCAAGTCCAGTTGAAATAGGTCCTAATTCAGGATTTCCAATTCCTTCTGGTATCTGATCTTTTACTAACTGTAATCGCTCCGAAACTTGTTGCCGTGCCCAATACACATCGGTATCATCATCAAAAACTATTGTTACAAGTGATAATCCAAAACGTGAAAAGCTACGCATTTCTATAATTCCGCTGATATTGCTGGTTGCTTGTTCTATTGGAAAAGTGACCAATCGCTCTATATCGGCTGCTCCATAAGAAGGTGCAACCGTTATAACCTGAACCTGATTATTTGTAATATCAGGTTGAGCATCAATAGGTAATCGGGTTGCTTCATAAGTCCCGAATATAATTAGCCCTAAAGTAAAAAGAGCTATGATGAGTTTATTCCTAACGGAAAACTCAATAATTTTATTTAACATAAACTGATTGAAAATAAAAATTCAACAAAACCATCACAATTGTGACGGCTTAAAAAAGTCAAAAAATAGTTCTATCAGCTAATTTGTGGAGGTCGAAAAATTTCGGTGAGGTAATCGTTTGTGAAGTCTTTTTTATACAAATCAGTAACTTCTTTAGAAGTTATAAAAAATTCAGGTCTTGGAACAAAAATATCTGTTTTTGGCATATCAAAAACAAAAGTCATTGTTGGATTTAAATCCATAAATGGTAATTTCTGATCGGTTTCCCAATCAGCATCTTTTTCGTGTCCGCCATAATGATGAACCAAAAAATCGGTCAAATCTCCTTGATATTCTGCATAATGTTCCACAAATAATGGCAACTTTAATACTTCCGATAAAACAGTCGTCGGAAGTAGATAAATTACTGCGAATAATATTGCCAAAGATTTTGCCATAGACGGCAAATTTAAAATTTATAGTGAAAAATAGCAATATAACATTATTAATAAACCCTTAAGAATTAAAATAGTTTTTTATTCCATCTATTTATCGAATGCATTTGCTGATTATTTGTAGATTTGTGCATCATTTATTTTTTGCAAAACAGTTGGGAATAATTCGTTCATATTTTAAGTTTCTTATAAAATCAACCAACGAACACGGAGTTCATTCGCCGTTTGTATTTGATTTGGTGACGAAATGCTTTTATGACAAAACCAAATATCCTGAATACTCCATTTTAAAATCATATCGAAAATCGCTTATAGAAAATAAAAACTTCATCGAAGTAACTGATTTTGGTGCTGGTTCAAGAGTTTTTAAATCAAACAGAAGACAAATCTCAAAAATTGCCAAAACCGCTGGAATTTCTCAAAAACGAGCAGAATTATTATTTCGAATAACAAAATATTTTCAGCCGGAAACTATTTTAGAAATTGGAACTTCATTAGGATTAGCGACTTCGGCTTTGGCTTTAGGAAACAAAAAATCAGCAATAAATACATTAGAAGGTTGCCCGAACACAATGGCAATTGCAAAAAATCAATCTCAATTACAAAATTTAAACAACATTGAATTTATAAATACAGAATTCTCAAGCTATTTGGAAACTGCGACTGGAAACTGCGACTGGAAACTAATCTATTTCGACGGAAACCACTCCAAACAAGCAACGTTAGAATATTTTGAATTGCTTTTGCCTACAATTACTAACGAAACCGTATGGATTTTTGACGACATTCACTGGAGCAAAGACATGGAAGAAGCATGGGAAACCATAAAAAATCATCCAAAAGTTACCGTAACTATCGACACCTTTCAATGGGGAATTGTTTTCTTTAGAACCGAACAGGAAAAAGAACATTTCATTATCCGAACATAATTTGTAACAAAAAAAGTTTTCAAGCTACTCATTCAGTATCTATAAACTTTTACAATTATGAAAATATCACACTTTTTACAATCAAAAGCAGGTAAATTTCTATTACCTTTTGTAGTTCTTTTAGGAATTATTTACTTAGTAAAAGCCGGATACAATTTTGGGCAATGGTTACACCTTGCAATCAATTAATTTTTCTTATTTTAGCTAACAATCTTAAATCGATTAATCGTTAATCGACAATCTAAAATCAAATGGCAAATCCATTAATCAACATAAAACAAATCAAAAGAGATTTTCAACTAGGCAGTGAAACCATCAACGTTCTAAAAGGCATTGATTTACAAATCAACAAAGGCGAATATGTTGCATTAATGGGACCAAGTGGTTCAGGAAAATCAACGCTAATGAACCTTTTGGGATGTTTAGACACGCCAACATCGGGAACATACATTCTTAACGGAAAAGACGTTTCCCAAATGCACGATGACGATTTGGCCGAAATTAGAAATAAAGAAATAGGTTTCGTTTTCCAAACCTTCAACCTTTTGCCTAGAACAACCGCTTTAGACAACGTAGCGTTACCCATGATTTATGCTGGTTATTCAAAAACCGATAGAAACACTCGCGCTTCCGAAGTACTAACCCAAGTTGGACTTGCCGATAGAATGGATCATCAACCTAACCAACTTTCGGGTGGACAACGCCAGCGTGTTGCCGTTGCTCGAGCTTTGGTCAACAAACCGTCCATCATTCTTGCTGACGAACCAACGGGAAATCTTGACAGTAAAACCTCGGTCGAAATCATGAAACTTTTTGGCGACATTCACGCCGCAGGAAATACCGTAATTCTTGTAACACACGAAGAAGACATTGCCGAATACGCACACCGAATTATCCGTTTACGCGATGGATTAATCGAAAGCGACAAACAAAATCCAAAACATTTATAATTTTTTGAAGCGAACCGTTCGGGACTTATCAATAATTGTAATTCCAGCTTTTCTCTTCAATAACTCTGTCAAAGTTCAAAACTTTGACAAAATTGATTTTCGTTTCAATCTGGGCTATTAAAAAATCCATTCTATTTTTTGCTACCTTTGGAAAACTAATTACTAATTACTTTTCACTAATCACTCTACAATGAAAGTATATACCAAAACCGGCGACACTGGAACCACAGCACTTTTTGGCGGAACTCGTGTGCCAAAACATCATATCCGAATAGAAAGTTATGGAACCGTTGACGAACTCAACTCACACATAGGCTTAATTCGCGACCAAGAAATCAATCCATTATACAAAAACGTGTTAATCGAAGTCCAAGATCGATTGTTTACCGTTGGAGCAATTCTAGCAACACCACCAGAAAAAGAAGTGTTGAAAAACGGACAAAAACGCCTTCAAAATCTTGGCATTCTTGAAACTGATATCGAATTTCTAGAAAACGAAATCGACACCATGGAAAACAGTTTGCCTCCAATGACACATTTTGTACTTCCTGGCGGACATACAACCGTGTCATATTGTCATATTGCACGTTGCGTTTGCCGTCGTGCCGAGCGTTTAGCTGTCCATTTGAATGACATAGAACCAACAGACGAACTCGTTATTAAGTACCTAAACCGACTTTCTGACTACCTTTTTGTCTTGGCACGAAAGTTGTCCTTTGACCTAAAAGCAGACGAAGTTCAGTGGATACCAAGAAAATAATGACTTTAGATTGTTGAGTAACGATTTTTGATTTAAGAAGAGAAAATCAACATTAAAAGTTTAAAATCTGATATCAAAAATCACTGTTCTTAAATCAAAAATCAACACGTTCTTAACTAGTATTGAAAATAAATCAAAAAAAACTTGACTTTTTCAGTTAAAAATTTATTTTTGCATAAATTAAAAACCGATAGAAGATGTATTGGACATTAGAATTAGCATCTTATTTAAGTGATGCGCCGTGGCCTGCAACCAAAGATGAGCTTATTGACTACGCTATTAGAGCTGGTGCTCCGCTAGAAGTAGTTGAAAATCTTCAGTCTATTGAAGACGAAGGCGAAATATACGAATCAATGGAAGAAATTTGGC
This sequence comes from Flavobacterium solisilvae, assembly GCF_012911605.1. GTDB lineage: Bacteria > Bacteroidota > Bacteroidia > Flavobacteriales > Flavobacteriaceae > Flavobacterium > Flavobacterium solisilvae. The sequence continues at coordinate 68,794 of NZ_JAAMPT010000204.1, forward strand.
CAGATTATCCAACCGACGAAGACTATCTTTGGAACGAGGATGAATATTAAAAAATAACAACCAACAATTGAAAAGTCCGAATTAGGACTTTTTTTTTGTTAAAATTTGCACTTTATAAAATAAAACAATTATGAGTTTCATAAATAGTATTCTCAAAGCTTTTGTTGGAGATAAATCTCAAAAAGACGTAAAAGCGATACAACCTTTAATTACTAAAATTAAATCTTTTGAAAGCACTTTAATGGCTTTGTCTCACGATGAATTGAGAAACAAAACCGTTCAATTTCAAGAGAAAATCAAAGCTGCACGAGCTGAAAAAGACAACAAAATTCAATCGCTTAGACAAGAAGCCGAAAACACTACCGATGTAGATAAAAAAGAAGATTTCTACAACGCTATTGATGCTTTGGAAAAAGAAGCTTATGAAATTTCAGAAAAAGTTTTAAAAGAAATTCTTCCTGAAGCGTTTGCTGTGGTAAAGGAAACAGCTCGTCGTTTCAAAGAAAACTCTTCAATCACTGTTACTGCAACACCAAAAGACAGAGAATTTTCGGCAACGAAAGCATACATCACTTTGGATGGCGATAATGCTGTTTGGGCAAATACTTGGAATGCAGCTGGAAAAGAAATCACTTGGGATATGATTCACTACGACGTTCAGTTGATTGGTGGAATCGTGTTGCACGATGGTAAAATTGCCGAAATGCAAACCGGTGAAGGAAAAACATTAGTAGCAACGCTTCCACTCTATTTGAATGCGTTGACAGGAAACGGAGTTCACCTTGTAACCGTGAATGACTATTTGGCAAAACGTGATAGCACGTGGAAAGCACCATTATTCGAATTCCACGGATTGACTGTTGATTGTATCGATAATCATTCGCCAAACTCGGCTGCTAGACGTAAAGCATACGAAGCTGATATTACGTATGGAACAAACAACGAATTTGGTTTCGATTATCTTCGTGATAATATGGCACATTCGCCAGAAGATTTGGTACAAAGAAAACACAACTATGCTATTGTCGATGAGGTCGATTCAGTTTTGATTGACGATGCAAGAACGCCTTTGATTATTTCTGGTCCAGTTCCTGATGGTGATCGTCATGAATTCATGGAATTAAAACCAAAAATTGAAAATCTTTACAATCTTCAACGTCAATTATCCAATGGATTTTTAACCGAAGCTAAAAAATTAATCAAAGAAGGAAATACTAAAGATGGTGGTTTCCAATTGTTAAGAGCATATCGTTCGTTACCAAAAAATAAAGCCTTGATTAAATTCTTAAGTGAAGAAGGAATCAAAGCACTTTTACAAAAAACAGAAAACGAATACATGCAAGATAACAACCGCAAAATGCCGGAAGTTGACAAAGCAATGTATTTTGTAATCGAAGAAAAAAACAATCAAGTAGAATTGACCGATAACGGTATCAAATTCCTTTCTCAAGATACGGATGAAAACTTCTTCGTTCTTCCAGATATTGGAACCGAAATTGCTAACATCGAAAAACAAAATCTTGATAAAGATGCCGAAGCCGAAGCAAAAGAAAGATTATTTCAAGATTTCGGAGTAAAATCGGAACGAATTCATACGCTTACACAGTTATTAAAAGCATACACGTTATTTGAAAAAGACGTAGAATATGTAATCATGGACAACAAAATTTTGATTGTTGATGAACAAACTGGTCGTATTATGGATGGTCGTCGTTATTCTGACGGATTGCACCAAGCTATTGAAGCTAAAGAAAACGTAACCATTGAAGCGGCAACCCAAACATTTGCAACGATTACATTACAGAATTATTTCCGTATGTACAGCAAATTAGCTGGTATGACTGGAACTGCCGTTACTGAAGCTGGAGAATTTTGGCAAATTTATAAATTAGACGTAGTTGAAATTCCAACCAACAGAGGAATTGCAAGAAAAGATAAAGAAGATTTAATCTACCGTTCGGTTAGAGAGAAATTCAATGCGGTTATTGAAGATGTAACCCAATTATCACAATCAGGAAGACCAGTTTTAATTGGAACAACATCGGTTGAAATTTCTGAATTATTAAGCAGAATGTTGAAAATGCGTGGTGTAGCTCACAACGTGTTGAATGCAAAAATGCACAAAAAAGAAGCCGAAATAGTTGCTGAAGCAGGAAAACCAGGAGTTGTAACCATTGCAACCAATATGGCTGGTCGTGGAACCGATATTAAATTAACTCCAGAAGTAAAAGCTGCTGGTGGTTTAGCAATTATTGGTACAGAACGTCACGATTCGCGTCGCGTTGACCGTCAGTTGCGTGGTCGTGCAGGTCGTCAAGGTGATCCGGGAAGTTCACAGTTTTACGTTTCCTTGGAAGATAACTTAATGCGTTTATTCGGTTCTGACAGAGTTGCCAAAATCATGGACAGAATGGGATTGAAAGAAGGTGAAGTTATCCAACATTCGATGATGACAAAATCTATCGAACGTGCACAGAAAAAAGTAGAGGAAAACAACTTTGGAACTCGTAAACGTCTGTTGGAATATGATGACGTAATGAATGCACAACGTGAAGTAGTTTACAAACGTCGTCGTCATGCTTTGCACGGAGAACGTTTGAAACTGGATATTGCTAATATGATGTATGACACTTGCGAAGTAATTGTTGGCGATAACAAAGCACAAAACGATTTCAAAAACTTTGAATTTGAATTAATCCGATATTTCTCTATCACTTCGCCAGTAACAAAAGCTGAATTTGATAAAATGTCTGAAATGGAAATTACAGGCAAAGTATATAAAGCAGCAATGGCTTATTATACCGAAAAAACAGCTCGTAGCGCAAGAGAAGCTTTCCCTATTATTGCAAATGTTTATCAAAACGAAGGCAATCAGTTTGAGCGTATTGTAGTTCCGTTTTCGGATGGAATTAAAACGTTGAACGTGGTAACCGATTTGAAAAAAGCATTTGAAAGCGAAGGCGCACAATTAGTTGCTGATTTTGAAAAAAATATCACGTTGGCAATTGTAGATGAAGCTTGGAAAAAGCATTTACGCAAAATGGACGAATTGAAACAATCAGTTCAGTTGGCTGTTCACGAACAAAAAGATCCGTTGCTAATCTATAAATTGGAAGCGTTTAAATTGTTCAGCAAAATGCTTGACAGCGTAAATAAAGAAGTGATTTCGTTCTTGTTTAAAGGCGATTTGCCACAACAAAATCAAAACATTCAAGAAGCACGTGAAGTAAAGCGTAATGACAATTACACCGAAACTCGTGACGAAATTGATAATGATGGAAAGATTTCCAATCAAGTTGGAAACGAAGCAAGTCAAACGCAACAACGTCCGCAAGTAACGGAAACTATCGTTCGAGATCAACCAAAGATTAACAGAAACGATAATGTTACGGTTAAACACATTATGAGCGGAAAAACCGAAACCATGAAATTCAAAAAAGCCGAAGGTTTATTAGCTGGTGGCGAATGGGTTTTGGTTAACGAATAAGACTTTGTCACACTGAGCTTGTCGAAGAGCTCATTTTAAATATAATCCTCAATAGAAAAACTGTTGAGGATTTTTTATATTTTTAATCTTACAAATAAATTATAAATAATTATAAATATTTATTGTCAATTGTAAATAGTAAATTCGTAAATTTAACAAACAATAGTAGTCATGAAAAATACAATCTTAAAAATCGGTATATGAAATACTTAAAAATTATTATAATTTGTCTTCTTTTTATTAACTGTAGCCAAGATGACAGAACAGAAAACAATATAAATGTTAGCCAAATTCCTTTTCCCGAAGCTTCATTTAAAATCACTTTAAAATATGATTTTGAAAAATTTTCAACTATACACAGCTCAGAATATTCATTTGATGCTAATGGCAATGTATCAGCAGAAAAATATATAAGCACCGACAATCCTAAACAAAGTTATTTTAGTACATTTCAATATGACGCAAATGGCAGGATAATAAGTGAAACCCGTAACAATTATGTTGTGTCTCATGTTATTTGGAGTGGAAATACAGCAAAGGTTTACCACAATACAAATCTTTTCCCTTCAACGTTTGTTTTTTCGAATGGTAATTTAACAGAAGTTATTTTCCAAGATTCCTCTGCAAGTCATAAAATAAATTATGATTCCAATAGTAATATTATTTCTGAAGAACAGAATAATGAAGTTTTTGTAGAGTATCTGAATTATAATTTATCTGTATCAAATCCTTTACATGTTTTGAAATCAATTGCAATTTTGAGATATGATATCCGTCCGTTTTCTAAAAATATTTTTGAAACTAAAAAAGCTTATCCTTATGAAGGCGATGACTTTTCTATACCTCTTACTTTCTATCAATTTCAATATACCTTAAATCAAAATAGTAAAGTCTTAACAATAACCGATGATGAAACAGGTATTTACAAAACATTTTTTGAGTATTACTAAACACAATCAATACTAACAGCAATTTCTAATAACTATTTTTGATTTTTTTACCAGTTAACGATTTTTTTTTATTTAACAGAAAATAATCCGCACGCCAGTATCAAAACTGTCAGAAATATTTAGAACGTTATTTCCTAAACAAAATCCTTCTATTTTCATTAAATCATTTTCAAGCTTTTTCTTATTTTTGAATTCAAATCATTTTTTATGAAAAAATATCTATTGATAACCACTTTATTTCTGACTGTAACTCTCTTTGGTCAAAAAACTAAATTTAGCATTGAAGCCAATTATCCTTTACCAATAGACAATAATTTTGTTGGTGAAAACTATGATGGAATTATTGATTTAGGAGTAAAATACCAAATTAAAGAATTAGAAACAGTCAATTTAGGCGTTTCCGTTAATAGCTCTTATTATACTTTTGAAGAAGAAGCATTTTTTCCTGCATTTGATGAATATTTAAAATTCAAGACATCACTTTATGTAATTCAACCAAGATTTTTTTGTGAATTAAACCTAAAAAATGTTCCTAAATTACATCCTTATGCTGGAATTGGGTATTCTCTTTTTATTTCAAAAACAAAATTTTCAAATTCGGAAAGTAATCCTAATGATGAAAGCAATAATCAAAGCGGACTAAATCTCGATTTAGGATTAAATTATGACATAACTAATCGACTTTATCTTACTGTTTCTTATAACTATTTTAAGTTACTTCAACTCGACGAAGCTGTACCAAAAACAGGTTATAACACTAATGTAAATATTTTAAAAATGGGTGTTGGCTTTAGAATTTAATAATGAAAAAAATTACTATCCTTTTAATTTTAATATCCTTAAATTCTTTCTGTCAGTCTAAAGAAAGTTTGCAAGCTTCTACAAAAAAACTCTACGATTCCAATTATTTAATGGAATTTGAAACTTTGGCAGATTTAACTTATCCCAAAGTTTTTGAAGAAATCGGCAGGGAAGCTTTTATAGAAAAAATGGATTTGGATTATCAAAATGAAGAATATCGTTTGCGATTACAATTGCCAAATGTTACTTTTCAATACAGCGAACTGAAAAAAAGTGGCGGAAAATCATTTTATATTATTACGTTTAAAAATCCAGTTCGTTATTTCTTCGAAGAAAAACTAACAACGGAACAAGCTGCCGAAAAGAAAAAACAGTTGCAAGAAATCAATCAAACGCAAGACGTTACTTTTGAACCAGCACGAAACAGTTTTAATGTCAAAAAAACAACAACTTATGTTGCCATTTCTGATGAAAATACTTCAGGCGAATGGAAGTTTTTCAACTTTGATGATAAAGAGCAACGTGAGTTTTTTGAAAAAGAATTCCCTAGCCTTTTTCAAGAACTGAAATCAAAATAAAAAAAGCTCCAAAAATTGGAGCTTTTAACATTTAAACTAACGTGAAATAAATTAAAACTTATATCCTGCTCCAATAAATACTCCGCTAACTGCAATATCTCCAAATCCTAAAGAATATTTTGCATTAGCTTCAATTTCCTCAGTAATATCATAAGAAGCACCAAAATCAACATTGAATTTTAATTTATCTTCTTCAAAATCACTGAAATAATTTAAACTTGGTCCAGCAAGAAGTCCGAATTTTTCTGCTACATTGTATTTTGCCAAAATAGGTAAACTGAAGAAATTAGAATCGCTAATAGCTACATACAATAACTCTGGCTGCACCGAAAATTTTTCAGACAAACCGATGTTAGCAAAACCACCAACAAAAAATCCAGTTTCAGAAGCTGTTCCCGAAACTCCCATTACCTCAACTTTTACCGAAGCAAAATCAACACCTGCTTTCACCCCAAATTTTGTCTCTTGAGCATTTGTAAATCCAAATGCAAATACTGCAACAGCAGCAAATAGTAATCTTTTCATCATAATTTGTTTTTAAAGTTATATGACAAAACTACCTAAGCTACAATTGTTCAACAATACGGCAAATGCCTTATTTTAACATTTTTAAGTTAAATGATCAGGGAAAATTTTTCCAGGATTGAGAATATTATTTGGATCAAAAACACGTTTGATACTTTCCATCAGTTCCAAATGAGAACGAGTAAAAGCAATATCCATGAAGTTTTTTTGAACGTAACCAATGCCATGTTCGCCTGACAAAGTTCCTTTCAATGAAACGGTTAATTCAAATATTTCACGAATTCCAACTGGAACTTGCGTTTGCCAATTATCATCGGTCATGTCGCCTTTGATGATGTTCACGTGTAGATTTCCGTCGCCAGCATGACCATAACAAACCGATTTAAAACCATGCTTTGCTCCTATTCGTTTAATTCCTGATAATAATTCAGGCAACATATATCGTGGAACAACCGTATCTTCTTCTTTATAAATCGAATTCGATTTCACGGCTTCTGCAACGGAACGACGCATTTTCCACAACGCATTTTTTTGTTCTTCGGTATCGGCAAAAAGCACCTCGTCAATTTCAAATTGTTCTACAACCGACATTATTTTTTCAGCTTCGAGCATCAAGATTTCTGGATAATTTCCATCTACTTCAATTAATAAATGTGCTTGAACTTTGTCATCAACATTGATGCTAATATCGTCGTGGTATTTTAATGTCCAATCGATAGCATCGCGTTCCATAAACTCTAAAGCACTTGGAATAATTCCAGCACGGAAAATAGCTGAAACAGCTTCGCAAGCTTCTTGTGCTTTATAAAACGGTACTAACATTAAAACATTATGCGAATTTTTAGGAAGCAATTTTAAAACGGCTTTTGTAATTACACCAAGCGTTCCTTCGCTACCAACCATCAATTGCGTTAGATTATAACCTGTAGAATTTTTTAACGTATTGGCTCCAGTCCAAATGATGTCACCATTAGGCAAAACAACTTCTAAATTCAGGACATAATCTTTGGTAACTCCATATTTTACTGCTCGCGCGCCACCAGAATTTTCAGCGATGTTTCCGCCAATCCAACAACTTCCCATACTGCTTGGATCAACTGGATAGAACAAACCTTTCTCAGCAACAGTTTCACGTAAAACTTGAGTAATTACAGCTGGTTCAACGATAACCTGAAGGTTTTGTTCGTCTATTTCGAGGATTTTATTTAATCGTTCCAAGGACAACCCGATTCCTTCATAAATGGATAATGCACCGCCACTTAAACCTGTTCGCGCTCCGATTGGTGTGGTTGGGATTTTGTATTCGTTTGCCAATTTTATAACTGCCGAAACTTCTCTGGTATTTGCCGGTTTTACGACAACGCTTGGTGGAAAAACATAGTCTTCGGTTTCGTCGTGACCGTAGTGATTTCTAGTTTCGATGTCGGTGAAGATATAGTTTTCACCTACTATTTGTGTGAGTTTATGTAGTATTTCTGGATTGAGTGACATGGTTTTGTATTTGAAAGAGTAAATATAATGATAACAAAAACAAAAGACAAATCCTGTTTAGCCCTGATTGAAGTGGTATCGTCTTTTGGGACGATAGAAACGGAAAGCAGGAATAAGGAATCTAAGAATACGCTAGCGATTCGCTCCTACTCTTTTTTCTTTAAATTGGGAAGAAAGTAACAAATTGCGCCAATCAACGGAAGATAGGAACAGACATGATACACATAGCTAATGGATGTATAATCGGCTAGTTTACCTAATAAAGCTGAACCCAAAGCACCCATTCCAAAGGCAAAACCATAGAAAAGTCCGGAAACCATGCCGAGTTTTTTAGGTAAAAGTTCTTGTGCATAAACCAATATGGCTGGGAAAGCTGACGAAATGATTATTCCGATGATGACCATTAAAACATCGGTCCAAAAAAGATTGACGTAAGGCAATAGCAAAGCAAACGGAAATGCGCCGAAAACGGATAACCAAATCACATATTTTCTACCGATTTTGTCGCCTAATGGTCCGCCGAGAATGGTTCCAACAGCATAAGCAATCAGGTAAATAAACATGTGAAACTGCGCTTGTTTGATAGTTAATCCAAATTTATCAATAATGTAAAATTGGTAATAACTCGATAGACTGGCTGAATAGAAAAACTTAGAAAATATGACGATTAATAGTATTCCGATGGCGATTTGCACTTTTCGTTTTGGTAGATTATGAAAATCGATAAAAGGTTGCACTTTGTTTTTTCGCAGTACTAAATGGTCGCGATACCAATAGGCGATTTTGCTTAGAATTGCTAATCCAATGGCGGCTACGATAATGAACCAAAGAATGTATTGTTGTGAGTTTGGAATTACAATTAATGCTACTAAAAGTGGTCCAAGTGCTGTTCCGAAATTTCCGCCAACTTGAAAAATAGATTGTGCCAAACCACGTTTTCCGCCCGAAGCTAGATTGGAAATACGTGCCGATTCGGGATGGAAAATGGATGAACCCGTTCCGATAAGAATTACAGAAGCAATTATCCAATAAAAATTATCCGCATAGGAAATGGAAACAATTCCCGCCATGGAGAAAAGCATTCCGTAGATTTGGGAAAATGGCTTTGGGTTTTTATCGGTATAATAACCCACTAACGGTTGGAAAATGGATGCCGAAAACTGAAATGCAAATGTAATTAAACCAATTTGTGAAAAGGTCAAATTATAACTTTCCTTCAGCAAAGGATAAATAGACGGAATAATTGCTTGAATTAAATCGTTGAGCAAATGGGCAAAACTGATTGAAAATAGTATTGAGTAAACTGTTTTTTGAGCTAAATCTTTGTCTTTAACCAAAACCTTAACTAAAGTGTCCATTTAAAAAGTATTTAAAATAAAGTACCAAAATGCGAGTGTAATGAACGAAAGCGGAATTCCGATACCGACCATCATACTGCTTAATTTGGGTTTTAATCCGTAATTGGAAGCTAAAATTGCTCCTGTAATCATTGGTGCCATCGCTGCTTCCATAATAGAAACATCAACGGCAATACCATTTCCACCAGCAATAACTCTGTAAAGTAAAAAGAAAATCGCCGGAGTTATCATCAATTTGAAGAACAATCCCAAAGCAAGATAGTTCCAATGTTTGCTTTTTTTGTCAATTTTTAATTGCAAACCAACGGCAACCAAAGCCACCGGAGTTATCGTTGCTCCCAATTTTTGAAAAACAGATTGAAATTTGTCATCAAAATCCATTTGAAACACATTCATCAAACAAGCTATAACAAAGGCAATAAACGGTGGAAAAAGTAAAATCTTTTTTAATATGTCTTTTCCATTGGTTTCGCCTCGGGAAAAAATTCCGGCGGTAATAACGCCAAGTATTGTCATTACTACAAAAGTTCCAGGTTGATCAACAATGATGGCTGTTTTAATACCTTCTTCTCCATATAATGCTTGGATTATTGGAAAACCTACGAAAGAGGTATTTCCTAAACCAGCTGTGAGAATTAAACATCCTATCAACTTATTGGACCAACCCATTGCTTTTCCTATGAAATAGAAAAAAACGAAAGAAAGCAAAAACCCTATCCAAGCAATGCCAAGCGGATATAACAATTTTGCCGAAATAGAAATTTTAGGAATATAAAATAATGCCAATGCTGGCAAAGCGATATAAATGACAAACTGGTTTAAAGCTAAGTATCCGTTTTTAGGAAAAGCAGTAACACGTTGCATTGCAAATCCCATTATCAAACATAGAAAAACCAACAAAATGTTTTCCATTTGGAAATAATAGTAGAAATATTTTGCAAAGGAACGGCAAAAAAAACAAACAGAAGAAAATCTAAAGTGAAAGGTTTCTTAAAATTGCTATTTTAATATACTCACAGACTTCTTTTATTTTATTAAATTTACCCAAACATTATTACCTTGAGTAAAAAAGCTAATACAAATAGTGCATTACACGAAAAAGACGGCATTCCTCAACCGGAAAGCATTAATAAATCTTCCGTGGAAAAAGTTATGCTTCGTCGCAGAAATCAACCTTCGGCAAAGGAATTGATTGCTGGAATTTTGGCACAAGATAAAGTAGCACTCAGCCGCGCCATTACCTTGGTAGAAAGTACTAATCTTGACCATCTAGTCAAAGCAAACGAAATCATCAACGGCTGTTTGCCTCACGCCAATAAATCTATCCGCATAGGAATTACGGGTGTGCCAGGCGTTGGGAAGAGTACCTTTATTGAAGCTTTTGGAAAACACTTGACTTCTATGGGTAAAAAAGTAGCGGTGCTGGCAGTTGATCCAAGTAGCACCATTTCCCACGGAAGTATTCTTGGCGATAAAACCCGAATGGAAGAATTAGTAAAAGACGAAAACGCATTTATACGTCCGAGTGCTTCGGGAGATACGCTTGGCGGTGTAGCTCGAAAAACCCGCGAGACTATTATTCTTTGTGAAGCGGCAGGATTTGACACGATTATTATAGAAACCGTTGGCGTTGGTCAAAGTGAAACTGCGGTTCACAGTATGGTGGATTTCTTTTTGTTATTAAAAATTTCGGGTGCTGGCGATGAACTCCAAGGCATCAAACGTGGCATCATGGAAATGGCAGATACCATTGTTATCAACAAAGCCGATGGTGATAATGTTGCTAAAGCCAAATTAGCCAAAACAGAATTCAATAGAGCATTGCATTTGTTTCCCGCCAAATCTTCTGGTTGGATACCCAAAGTGACTACCTGTAGCGCATTTGAAAAAACAGGTATTGATAATGTATGGAAGATTATTTCAGAATATATAGAACTGGTTAAGGGTAACAATTATTTTGACGAAAAACGTCAAAACCAAAACCAGTTTTGGATGATGGAAACCATTAATGAACAGTTGAAAAACCATTTTTACAATCATCCTGAGATTATTACTTTATTAGAACAAAATAAATTAGACGTGGCTTCCAATAAAAAAACTCCATTTTCTGCAGCATTAGAATTACTTTCTAAATATTTTAAGTAATTTCATAAATTATACCCTATTTACTTCAATTTCACAAAAAAGTTTATTTTAATACCATAAAAGGTATAAAAAATCAATAAATTTAAAAAATATACTATTTTAGGTGTAATTTTATGAAAAAATAATATATTTGTACTTTAAAAGGTATAAAAATGAAAGAAAATCTAAACAACATCAGTATTCACGTTAAAAGAAAACGTAAACAAAACAAACTAACACAACCCGAGTTAGCATTGAAAGCAGGTGTTGGATTACGATTTGTTAGAGATTTAGAACAAGGAAAAAATACCTTACGAATGGATAAAGTGAATGATGTATTACGACTATTTGGCGAAACTTTAGGAGTTGTAGCAATGGATAGAGATAAAATAATAGGAAATGAATAGAAGTGGAAATGTATATGTAAAAAATGTTTTTTGTGGCGTTGTTAGTGAAACAGACGCAGGATATTCATTTGAATATAACAACCATTATTTACAAAATACAGAAGCACAAGCAGTAAGTTTAACATTACCATTAACCGAAAAACCATATCACAGTAAAACATTATTTGCTTTTTTTGATGGATTAATTCCAGAAGGATGGCTTTTAGATCTTGCCGAAAAAAATTGGAAAATAAATTACAAAGACCGAATGGGTTTGCTCCTAACCTGCTGTAAAGATTGTATTGGAGCCGTAAGCGTAATAAGAAATGAAGAATTATAAAAAGAAATATTTAGCATCGAAAAACCTTCCGATGGAAGTACATGAAAAAAGTACTTTTTACGGAAGACGTTGCTTGTATTGCTATGAACCACTTTTTGAAAGCAATTCTGATTTTCATGAAGCTTGCAACAAACGTTTTTTTGGACAACTAAAAACACCTCAACTTGCTTACAATCTAGAAAACTTGCAAGAACTGGCAACACAAGTTATCCAAAGTCAAATGGCAGTTACTGGAGTTCAAGCAAAAGTTTCATTAAGCTTATATAGAAAACAAGAAAAAAACTTAACCAAAAAACTAACAATAGTTGGACTTTATGGCGATTACATCTTAAAACCACCATCGGAACATTATGTACAATTACCCGAATTAGAAAGTGTAACCATGCACATGGCGGCAGTTTGTGGAATTAAAGTTGTTCCACATAGTTTAGTGAAATTGCAAGATGAAACACTTTGCTACATCACAAAACGTGTTGATAGAACCCGAAAAGGAAAACTACACATGGAAGACATGTGTCAACTAAGCGAACGACTTACCGAAGATAAATATAAAGGTAGTCACGAGCAAGTGGCAAAATTAATTTTAAAATATTCTAGTTCGCCTTTATTGGACGTAAGTAATTTTTATGAGCAAGTTTTGTTTAGTTTTTTTACTGGAAACACAGATATGCATTTGAAAAACTTTTCGCTTTTGGAAAAAGAAGGACAAGGTTTAAACTTGTGTCCAGCTTATGATTTAGTTCCAACTGCATTAGTTAATGAAACCGATACTGAAGAACTAGCTCTAACTTTAAATGCAAAAAAAAGAAAGCTAAAGTATGCTGATTTTTTAGCTGCATTTGAAAATGGTGGTTTAAACAAAAAAGTTTTAGATAACACCTTGGAACTCTTTTTATATGCAAAACCAGAAATGCTAACTGTGTTAGAAAAAAGTTTTGTAAGTGATGTGTATAAAATGAAATATGCTGTTTTAATAGAAAGTAGATACAAACAATTAGGATTGAAATAAAGAATAAAAGCTGACAAAAAGGAATTTCTATCAGCTTTTATTTTAAAATTTCAATGAAAATAATTACTCATCATAACCTTCCATTTCTTTATCATAAAACTCTCCGGCAAGCGTAATTAAATGTTCCATTTCGCTTTCGAGTTCGGTTTCATCTTCGCCTTCAAGGTCTTCAAGAAATTCTACCTCATCATCTTTTAAATTGATAATAAAACGAGGGAAATCAAGGTGAATAACAAATATATCTTCTGGAAAATCAGAGTTATCAGCGAGAACAAATTTTGGTAATTGCATTTTTATTAGTAATTAGTGATTAGTAAATAGTTTACAGTTAATAGTGATTGGTGATTAAAGCTTTATACTTTTTACTCATCACTATTTACTCTTTACTTTATAAGTTTTTTAGTCAAATAATCGAAGCGAAGATACAAAAATAATGCTGCTGCTGTCAAACCCGCTAACAATCCTATCCAAACACCTACGGCTTTCATATCAGTATATAATCCTAAATAGATAGAAACGGGAAAACCAATAACCCAATAGGCAACAAAAGTCATATACATGGGTATTTTTACATCTTGTAAACCTCTTAAAGCGCCAAGCACAACTACTTGAATACCGTCGGATATTTGGAAAAAAGCAGCAACAATAAGTAATTGTGCCGATATGGAAATTACTTCTTGGGTTTCAACTATTGTAGCTAAATCTTGGGTATTGACAAAAATATAAGGCAACACTTGATGGAAAGCAATAAATAGACAGGCAAAAACAATTTCAAGTATAACCGCCAAAATAAATATGGATAACCCAACGGTTCGTAACATTACATAATCTTCTTGTCCTTTTTGATTAGCCACACGAACCATAGCTGTAACGCTCAATCCCATAGCAAACATAAAGGTTAACGATGCCAAGCTCAGCGCAATTTGATTGGCCGCTTGACTAGTGGTACCAATCATTCCGCAAAGCCAAATTGCTCCTGTGAACAACGCCACTTCAAAAAACATTTGCATCGACGAAGGAAGTCCAATTTTGATGATCTTCAGGTTAATTTCTTTCTTGATTTCCTTCAACGTAAAGCCTTCAAAATAATAGTGAAACTTCGATTTGCTTTTCATAATGTAATGCATGAAAATCAGCATGATAATTCTTGAAGCAATAGTTCCAATCGCAGCACCAATAATGCCCAACTCTGGAAAAATCCAAATCCCGTAAATAAAGAAATAATTGATAACAACGTTGGCAACATTACCAACAATCGTTGCCCACATCGAGTATTTTGTTTGGCTCATTCCGTCAGCAAACTGCTTGTAAGCTTGATACATGATTAACGGAACTAAAGAAAACCCAACGATATCAAGATATGGTTTTGCCAGCGTTACAACAGCTTCAGGTTGTCCCATAAAAGACAACAACGGTTTAGAAAAGAAAACAATTCCAAAAAGCAATAATCCCAAAATTGTACACAAATACAATCCGTGATGAAACGCTAATCGACCTTCTTCTCTACTCGATTTCCCGTGAGCTTCAGCAACTAAAGGTGTAATGGCGGTAGAAAACCCAATACCAAGCGACATTGCTATGAAGATAAAACTATTGCCCAGCGAAACCGCAGCCAATTCGGTTGGACCAATTTTTCCAACCATAATATTATCAACAATTCCAACCAAGGTGTGACCAATCATCCCGAGAATAACAGGATAAGCCAACTTTAAATTGTATTTGAATTCTTTAGTGTAATTTGAAAAAGTCACTTTGCGTTCAATTTGGTCGGCAAAGATAAAATATATGAACATACGAATTTCACAAATTATCACAAATTAGTTACTCTTCAATTTCACTAATTTTAAATATCAATTAGTGAAATTAAGCAATACTTGGTTCGTGTAAATTCGTGAAATTTGTGTGAAATTAACCTTTTAACTGATCACGATAAAACGGAATATTTTCAGCCACTTTTGGATCCAATGTTGGCTCAGCAATATCCGTTAGCGATTCTAATTTTTCCCAAATCGTTTTAGCCACAATATATCGTGCAACACCTTTATCATCAGCAGGAACAACATACCAAGGCGCATAATCAGTATTCGTTTTATTAATCGCTTCTTCGTAGTAGTTCATATAATCATCCCAGCGTTCGCGCTCTTTCAAATCGCCAGTCGAAAACTTCCATTGATCTTCCGGTTGTTCCAATCGTTTCAACAATCGTTTGCGCTGTTCCTCCTTACTCATGTGAAAATAAAACTTCAAAATTGTTGTTCCGTTTTGCGAAATATGCTTCTCAAAATTATTGATTTGCTCCATTCTATTTTCCCAAAACTGTGGCGTAATATCTTGAACCTTTTCAATTCCAGGCAAATTTTCAAACAAAATATATTCAGGATGCACGCGTGTTACCAAAACATTTTCATAATGCGTTCTATTGAAAACAGCAAACTTTCCTTTCTCGGGCAAAGCCAAATAATGTCGCCAAAGGTAATCGTGTTCCAACTCCGTCGAATTAGGCGTTTTAAAACTATGAACCACAACGCCGCGCGGATTAAATTCCTTAAAAACCTCACGAATCAAACTGTCTTTTCCACTCGTATCCATGCCTTGCAAACAAATCAAAAAAGCATGACGATTGTGCGCATACATCGCATCTTGCTTGGTACTAAGCTTTTTTTGAATATCGTCCAAAGCCGTTTCTTCCTCTTTTTTCGATGTTTCAATCGACAATTCTGTTGGTGTTTTAGACAAATCGAGTTTGCCTTTTACTCTAAAATCTTCTGGATTAATTGAATGCATAAGTATCTTTTTATGTTAAAAATAGTATTTTTGAGGAGCTATTTCCAGCTATTCGCTATATCTTTTTCTTTTTTTTGAAAAAAAGAAAAAGGATGCCGCTACTATCTGGGCTAAACCTATCTGCTAACTTATGGAAAAATTTCAACTTTCGCTACTATTTAAAATCATTGGGCTTGGTTCCGCATCAGGATTACTATTTCAAAACAACACCATTTTAGCAATCGGCGACAACAGTTCGTATCTCTACGAATACCAAACCGAAACAGCCAAACTACAACGTCATCCACTTGCCGAAAACGCTCAAGAAAACACTCCAAAAGCCTTCAAACCCGATTTTGAAGCTATAACACAATATGCCGACAGTATTTACATCTTTGGTTCTGGTTCCACCGAAAACCGAAATTTCATGGTGCAAGTTGACAGCAAAACCAAAGAAGTTATAAAAACCCAAGAACTAACCGATTTGTACTTAACTATGCAATCCTTCGCCAAAATTGCTCCAGAAGATTTCAACATCGAAGGCGTAATTTATAATGGCGAAACTTGGTTTTTCTTCAATCGTGGCAACGGCAAAACAGGAAAAAATGTAGTTTTCACTGTAGAAGGTAAAAATCTAGTCAACGAATTTCAAATCATCTCCAACGAATACAAACTCCCAAAAATTAAAGGCGTTCGCACTAGTTTTACTGATGCAATTTTAGTAGATAACAAAATTTACTTTTTGGCTTCTGCAGAAAATTCCAATTCAACATATGATGATGGCGAAGTTCTTGGAAGCATCATCGGACGAATTGATGTAAAGAAAATGAAAATCGATTTCACCCAAAAAATTTCCGATACTCATAAATTTGAAGGTATTACATTGTATAAAAAATCATCCAACGAAATTGAATTTCTACTTTGCGAAGACAATGATACTGAAGTTTTGGAAGCGGATATTTATAAAGTAGTTCTGAGTAAATAGTGATTAGTAATAAGTGAAAAGTAATTAGTGAAAAGTAATTAGTCAAACTATACATTAAAAGAACACCTATCATTCCATCAATCTGATAACTGAGACTGAGAATGAAAACTGACCACTGAAAACTTTTTTTTCACTCCTTCCCAACCTTTTTGATAAAATAATCCTCTTTAGTAATAAAGACATTCATTGTGATAAACGAAAATCTAATACAAGCTTGTAAAAAAATGCAGCGCGATGCGCAGCGGCAAGTCTATGAACAGTTGTCGCCCAAGTTGTATCGAACCTGCAAACGGTATTTAAAGAAAGAGGAAGAAATTGAAGAAGTTTTGGCGGATGCTTTTTATACCATATTTACCAAACTTGATCAACTGAAAGAAATTGGTGCTTTTGAAGCATGGGCAAGAAAAATAACCGTCAATCAATGCTTACTACAATTGAAGAAAAACATCAATTTTAATCTGTATTTAGAAGATACCAAAGTGCATGTTTTAGCAGAAAACACAAACGATACCAAACTGGAAGAAGAAGATTTGCTTAATCTTTTAAACCACATTCCCGAAGGTTGCAAAACGATTTTTAATCTGTTTGCCATCGAAGGTTTTGGTCACAAAGAAATAGCGCAAATGCTCAACATCTCCGAAGGAACATCAAAATCACAATTGAATGTAGCCAAAACCAAATTACAGGTTTTAGTCAACAATTTGTATTATCAAAAAGCGAAGTAATACTCATGGAAAATCAAGATAAATTATATAATCAGTTCAAATCGGCTGCCGAAAATGCAGAAACGAAAGACTTTCCCGGAATGGAAAACGTCTGGAACCGAGTGGAACAAAAATTGGATACCAAAGTCCTGAAAAAAGAAACCAAACTTTGGAAAAAACTAGCCGTTGCAGCATCCATTTTATTAGTAGTCTCTGTAAGTTATCATTTTTGGAGCAATGAAAAAACGATAACAACTCCAACGAATGAAATTGTTACCAATGATAGCATTACAAAACCAAATGTAGTAAACGAAAATAGCAATGCTGTTGCAGACGTAGAAAAACATCCAGCCATAAAAGAAAACGCCGAGCAAATTCTGAAAGAACAAACAAAAACTGCCGATGTAATTGTTATGAACGATACGGTAAAACCTAAAAAAATGGCAGCACCAATGCCAGCAGCAGTTTCAGAAGCTGTTGTTGAAAATGATGAAATCAAAAAAGAAAAAGAAGAAACAAATTCATATAATGGTTATTTAAGCAAAGAAGTTTTTGATGCTCGAAGTGTTAAAAATAATAGTCAAAAAACGATGATGAATTCAAAAGGTCGAATGACGGAAGCCAAAATGAAATCGAGTATAAAAGAAGAACCTTTATTAGTTATTGATAATGTTGCCGAAGATTTGCAAAAACTAGGAAAATTAGACGCAAACGATGTTGAATCTATTATTGTATTACCTGATCCATTATACATCATCAACGGAGTTGAATATTCAGAGAAAGAAGTTTTTGGTCCAAATCCAACCAGTCCATATTCGCCTTTAAATCAACAAGACATTGAAACAATTTCCATACTGCAGAAGGAAAAAGCAACCGAAATTTATGGTAAAAAAGGAGAAAAAGGTGTGGTAATCATTACCACTAAAAACGGAAAACCGAAGCTCAAAAAGTAGCTAAAAATCAAGTGTAACATTCTAAAAATTTAAGTCATGAAAAATTTCAAAATCTTTTCATCAGCCATAGCTATACTTTTTTGTATCGTAGCTTTTGCACAAGAGAAAACCATCACAGGTATTGTTTCAGACAATCTTGGACCATTGCCAGGCGCAAATGTTAATGTAAAAGGAACCAATCGCGGAACTCAAACCGACTTCGATGGAAAATATTCTATCAAAGCCAAAGAAGGTGAAACTTTAGTTTTCAGTTTTACTGGATATAATTCCAAATCCGTAAAAATTACTAAAGCAACTACAATTAATGTGGTTTTAGATGGTACAGCAACGCTTAGCGAAGTTGTAGTTATAAGTGATGGTTATTTGAGAGGAACAAATAAAGAGCCAAAAAAGGTGAAAGGTGTAGTTCCAGGAATTCAAGTTGCCGCCAATTCTGAAAGTATTAGAATTCGTGGAATTAGTTCAATGAAACAGGAAGACAGAAATTCTAATCCAATTTATCCATCCAAAAGCGATACTGTTGTTCCAAACGTAAACGATGAAGATTATGGCACATTTGTAGAAAACGTCTTCGAAAGTCCAAAATCATCGCCGCTATCAACCTTTTCTATTGATGTTGACAATGCTTCTTACACTAACGTTCGTCGTTTTATTAATAATGGACAAAAAGTTCCCAAAGATGCTGTTCGTGTAGAGGAAATGATGAACTTCTTCAAATACAATTATCCAGAACCAAAAGGCGAACATCCGTTTTCCATTAACACTGAATACAGCGATTGTCCTTGGAATTCATCAAATAAATTGGTTAAAATTGGTTTACAAGGAAAAACTATTGATGACGAAAAACTTCCGGCTTCCAACTTGGTTTTCTTAATTGATGTTTCGGGTTCGATGTTTTCGGAAAATAAATTGCCTTTGCTAAAACAATCCATGAAAGTGTTGGTTAACCAATTGCGAGCCGAAGACAAAGTTTCCATCGTGGTTTATGCCGGTGCAGCAGGAATGGTTTTGCCTCCAACTTCGGGCGATAAAAAAATGACGATTATCGATGCTTTGGAAAAATTATCAGCTGGCGGAAGTACCGCTGGTGGCGCAGGAATTCAATTGGCGTACAAAACAGCGAAAGAAAATTTTATCAAAAACGGAAACAACCGTGTGGTTTTAGCTACTGATGGCGATTTTAATGTTGGCGTAAGTTCCGATAATGATATGCAACGATTGATTGAAGAAGAACGAAAATCGGGCGTGTTTTTAACGTGTTTAGGTTTTGGAATGGGCAATTACAAAGACAGCAAAATGGAAACTCTTGCCAACAAAGGCAACGGAAATTATGCTTACATCGATAACATTCAGGAAGCTAATCGATTTTTGGGTAAAGAATTCAAAGGTTCGATGTTTGCCATTGCCAAAGATGTAAAAATCCAAATTGAGTTCAATCCGGCACATGTGCAAGCGTATCGATTGATTGGTTATGAAAACCGAAAATTGCGTCCGGAAGATTTCAAAAATGATGCTATTGATGCCGGCGAATTAGGTAGCGGACATACCGTTACCGCTTTATATGAAATCATTCCGGTGAATACAAAAAGTAAATTTTTCACACCAACAGATGAGTTGAAATATACTAAAACCGAACCTTCGACAGTTAATTTGAATAATGAATTGGCAACCATTAAATTCCGATATAAAAAACCGGATGGCGAAAAAAGTATTGAAATGGTGGAAGTGATTAAGAACAACGTTCTGTCATTGGAACAAACTTCAGAAGATTTTAATTTTTGTGCTTCGGTAGCTTGGTTTGGATTGAAATTGAGAGATTCTGAATTGGTTTCCAACAAATCCATTTCGGACATAAAAAACTTAGCCAAAAATAACATCAAAAACGATAACGAAGGTTACAAAGCAGAATTCATTCGATTGATGGAAGCTGTGAATTTATAATTGTGGGTTAATTTGATTAAATGTGGCAAATCCGTCAGTTGTATAGATTGACGGATTTTGTTTGAAAAAGAATCAATAATTTTTGAAATCGAATTGAATTTACCTTAAAATAGAAAAACTTTTTTTATTACTTTTATCCAAAATACAATTCCAATGAAAAAAATACTTATTGCGCTTTTAGTAGTGTTGGTTGTACTTCAGTTTTTTCAAATTGACAAAACCAATCCTGCAGTTGATGAAAGCAAAGACTTTTTGAAAACACAAAATACACCTGAAGAAATTGCATCGATTATCAAAACATCTTGCTACGATTGCCATTCTAACGAAAGTAAATATCCTTGGTATTCGAATGTGCAACCTGCCGGATGGTTTTTAAAAGATCATATCGATGAAGGTCGAAGAGAACTTAATTTTTCCACTTTTACTGATTATGAAGTAAAAAGACAAGATCACAAACTGGAAGAATGTATCGAGTATATCGAAAAAGATGAAATGCCTTTGGGAAGTTATACTTTGGTACATCGAGAAGCAGCATTAACCGAAGCACAAAAAAATATCTTAATTGATTATTTCAAAAGTGTCAGAACAAAATTGAACTATAAAGAATAAAAACAAAACCCGTCAATTCCATTGAACTGACGGGTTTTCTTTATTATTTCAAACGTCTCTTCGAGTAATTTTGAATACTAAAAATGCTAATTTTTGGTATTCAAAATTGTATCGAGAAGCAAAAAACCGAGACTGTAAACTGAGACTGAATACTGAAAACTACTTCTCTATCTCTTTCAAGCTTTCCATTTTTTTGTTAGCTAGGAAACCTTTGATGTCTTCAAAATGTTCTTTCACACGTTTGTTTCCAAATTCGAATACTTTTTCAGCCAAACCATCAAGGAAATCACGGTCGTGAGAAACTAAAATCAATGTTCCGTCAAAATCACGCAACGCATCTTTAATGATATCTTTGGTTTTCATATCCAAATGGTTCGACGGTTCATCCAGAATTAGCAAATTCACGGGTTCTAACAATAATTTTATCATCGCCAAACGCGTTTTTTCGCCACCCGAAAGTACTTTTACTTTCTTCTGAATGTCATCACCTTGGAACATAAACGCACCTAAAATATTTTTGATTTGTGTACGAACATCGCCAACAGCAATTCTATCAATTGTTTCAAAAATAGTTGCATTTTCGTCTAACAATGCGGCTTGATTTTGGGCAAAATAACCAATCTGTGCGTTATGACCAATTTCTACCGAACCGCCATTAATTTCGATTTCTTTCATAATGGCTTTAATCATCGTCGATTTTCCTTCTCCATTTTTACCCACAAAAGCCACTTTTTGTCCTCGTTCGATAACTAAATTAGCATCTTTAAAAATTAGCTTATCGTCATACGATTTTTCTAAATCTTTCACAATCACCGGATATTGACCTGAACGAACCGATGGCGGAAATTTCAATTTCAATGCTGAATTATCTACTTCATCAACCTCAATAGGAACAATTTTTTCTAACATACGAACGCGCGATTGCACTTGTTCCGTTTTGGAAAAAGTACCACGAAAACGCTCAATAAAGGCTTGATTATCAGCAATGAATTTTTGTTGTTCTTCGTAGGCTTTTTGTTGGTGAATGCGTCGGTCTTTTCGCAATTCTAGATAATGAGAATATTTGGCTTTGTAGTCATAAATTCTTCCCATCGTTACTTCGATAGTTCTGTTGGTAATGTTGTCAACAAACGCTCTATCGTGGGAAATTACCATTACGGCTTTGGCTTGATTAATCAAGAAATCTTCCAGCCATTCGATACTATCCATATCCAAATGGTTGGTTGGCTCATCCAATAAAATCAAATCGGGTTTGGTTAATAGGATTTTTGCCAATTCAATACGCATTCTCCATCCACCGGAAAATTCTTTGGTTGGACGATTGAAGTCTTCTCTTTCAAAACCCAAACCTTTTAAAATTTTCTCTACTTCGGCTTCATAATTTACTTCTTCAATCGAATAATATTTCTCAGACAACTCCGAAACCTTTTCAATCAATTTCATGTATTCATCACTTTCATAATCGGTGCGAATAGTCAACTGTTCGTTGATATCGTCGATTTCCTTTTTCATGTTTAAAACACCAGCAAATGCTTTTGATGTTTCTTCCATTACCGTACAATTGTCTTCGGTTAATAAATGCTGAGGCAAATAGGCAATCACGGCATCACTTGGCGCCGAAATATTTCCGCGCGATGGCTTGTTTGCACCAGCTACAATTTTTAACAAGGTAGATTTCCCTGCGCCATTTTTACCCATTAAGGCAATTTTATCCGTTTCGTTGATGGCGAAAGTTACTTCGCTAAAAAGTGTTGTACCACCAAATTCTACGGCTATATCGTTTACTGTAATCATTTATTTGGATTGAAAGATTTTAAGATTTATAGACTTAAAGATTTTTGAAGCGGCAAAGATAAGTTAAATATTAAAATTCTAAATCTCAAATTCTAAATTCCAAATAAATCTCGTTGTTTAAATTACACTTTGAGAATTTTAGATGGATATTTTTATGTTTATGATAGCAAATACTTATGTGTTTATGAATTAAACATTTTGCTATTCGAGATAATATATAATCTTAGCTTTAAAAGAAAAATTCTTTATATCTTTGATAAATAATCAAATTTTTTAAATGATAACGGAAATAAAATTAGTAAACTTTTTAAGCTTTGAAGATGAAACTTTCCATTTAAACAAAAAACAAAATGTTTTAGTTGGAATAAATGGTTCAGGGAAATCAAATCTACTTAAGGCACTTAGATTAGTAAAAGAAGGTGTTTCAGGTATTGGTTTAAAAAAATATGTGATTGACAATTTGGGAGGTTTAGATAATATTTTATTTAAAAGTATTGACAACAATAAGAATAGTAAAATAGGATTATATTTTACCTTAGATTTTAATATACTTCAAAAATATGGTTTTAGATTTACAGATGATGTAACTTATTCTATTGAAATATATAAGCAACCAAGTACCTCTAATTATTATGTTAAGGAAAATATACAAAATAACAGAGGGTTCATCTATCTAGATTTTGATAGCGGTAATGGTGTATTAAACGAACTAGATAAATCCGCGACATATAAAAAAACCGCTTTAGTAAAGTATGATGATTTTATTGAATCTACAGAATTAGCTTTATCAAAAATATATGATACTGATAGGTACTTTGCCTTGTCAACCATAAGAAAAGCTATTGGAGATATAATAGTTTACGATTATTTTGACACAACTCCGAAAAGTAATATTAGAAAACCAATGTTACCTACATCGGAAAAGCGGCTATTACCTGATGGAACCAACCTTCCTCAAATATTGAATACAATAAAAATTAATCACAAATCTAGCTACAATAAAATAGCAGAAATGTTAAATGAAGTCAATCCAAAATTTAAAGGTTTTGATTTTAATTTTATCGGTGGAAATATAGAATTAATGTTAGAAGAAGAAGGTTTAAACAGTTCGGTTCATGTAAATAATATTTCGGATGGAACACTAAGATATCTATGTCTTCTTTCAATATTATTTAATCCTGATAGAGGTTCATTAATATGTATTGATGAGCCTGAAGTTGGTTTGCATCCTGATATGATTTCAAACATAGGAAATTCAATAATTGAAGCTTCAGAAAATAGTATTTTCCTAATCTCAACCCATTCAGAAAATCTATTGAACTGCTTTAATTTAGAAAACATTAGGGTATTTGAAAAAGATGAACGAAATTCTTCCAAAATTTCATATTATGAAGAAAAAGATTTTGAAGGTTGGTATGAAAATTTCAGTATTGGTAAAATGTGGAGACAAGGAGATTTAGGTGGTAACAGATGGTAAAAAGAAAGTATTTATTCATTGAAGGAACTAAAGATACTTCTAATGGTAATCTAAGAGAAGGTTTCAGTAAACTTATAGAACAGAAAGCTAAACTAAAGATGCCAACTATTAGTATGGGAGATGGAAAGTCTCAAGCTGTTGACAAGTTCTTGAACAGTGATGGAGCAAAATTACTTTGTGACTTAGATGCTGATGAAGGTCATAGAGAAAATGATTTAGAAAAATATAATTTAATTGAGAAAAAAGATTCTGTCTTCTATATGATTCAAGAAATGGAATCTTGGTTTATATCTCAACCAGACATTTTAGATAAATTTTATGGTGAACCTATAAGTACAAAACTCGCTAAAAAACAAGCAACACTATTTTCTGAACCAGACAAAGAACTTCAGAGACTAACCAAATCAAATAAAAAGAGAGGTCAATATCACAAAGTTAATCATGGTACTTTACTATTAAAAATGTTAGATGCTAATAAGCTTTATAATGAATTCTCAGATTTTAAAAAGTTAATTGACTCGCTAAAATAAATATCATCTAACAGCAATTAGCATCATATTTATTATTTTTATAGGGCTTAGTACACATTAGGTATTGATTTACTTCAAAATCTGAGCAGCATGCGCTTTTGTTTTTACATCGGAGATTATGTCTTCAATAACTCCGTTTTCATTGATTACAAAAGTCGTTCTGTGAATTCCGTCGTATTCTCGTCCCATGAATTTTTTTGGTCCCCAAACGCCAAAAGCTTCAATTACTGATTTGTCTTCATCGGCTAATAACGGAAACGGGAATTCGTATTTTTCTTTGAATTTTAATTGTGCTTTTGAACTATCTGCACTAACGCCAAGCAAAGCATAATTGTTAGCTTTAAATCGGTCGAAATTATCGCGTAAATCACAAGCTTCGGCGGTACAACCAGGTGTATTTGCTTTTGGGTAAAAGAAAACTACGAGTTTTTTTCCTTTATAATCGGCTAAGGTGTGAAGGTTTCCGTCTTGGTCTTTTCCTGAAAAATTGGGTGCTTTGTCGCCTATTTTTAATGTTGTCATTTTTTAAATTTTAAATATTAAATTTTAAATATTAGATATCAAATATCTTATATTGATTGCCCCAGATTGTAGTGGAAAGCTTTTATTGAAGAAAGCTTGTTTTTGTTAGGATAAAAAAGCGACCAACGGAAGCTCTTTTTATGCTTTACAAAAACTGCTTTGTGAAATAAAACTTGTAACGGAAAGCTGGATTAGGCACATAATTATAATTGTCATAAATTTACAACTATAAAAGTACAAAAATGACCAAAAAAGAGCGTGCAACATTTGTTATAAATACGTTAAAAGAATACTATCCTGAAATTCCGATACCGCTTGATCATAAAGATGCTTATACCTTGCTGATTGCGGTTTTGTTGTCGGCGCAATGTACTGATGTTCGGGTGAACCAAATTACGCCTTTGTTGTTTGCTAAAGCAGATAATCCGTATGATATGGTTAAACTTTCGGTGGAAGAAATCAGGGAAATCATTCGTCCGTGTGGTTTATCGCCAATGAAATCGAAGGGAATTTATGGTTTGTCACAAATATTGATTGAGGAACACAATGGCGAAGTTCCGCAGAGTTTTGAGGCTTTGGAACGTTTGCCAGCTGTTGGTCATAAAACGGCAAGTGTTGTGATGAGTCAGGCGTTTGGTGTTCCGGCTTTTCCGGTTGATACACATATTCATCGATTGATGTATCGCTGGAATTTATCGGATGGAAAAAGTGTGCAGCAAACTGAAAAAGATGCGAAAGCTATCTTCCCGAGAGATTTGTGGAACGATTTACATTTGCAAATCATTTGGTATGGTCGAGAATATTCGCCAGCACGCGGTTGGGATTTGGAAAAAGATATTATCACTAAAACGATTGGAAGAAAAAGTGTTTTGAATGAGTATAATAAAAAAACATCCCGATAATTGTATCGGGATGTTCATTTTAATTAGCTATAGTTTCGAAGTTCATGTTGCCTATTTTCACAATACGTAATGCCTTAGAGTAATTTAAAATAAATTGTATTGTTTCTTTTTTTGGCAACATTTTAGTTGAAGCTAATTTCTTTTTAGAGTAAAGTTTTGCCATATACTATTTGTGTTTTTATATATAACGTAAAACTTTTCAAAATATTGTCTAAGCTGACAAATAAATATTGTTTTTTTCAATAATTTTTCTCATGTTATTGATTGCATAACGCATTCTTCCAAGCGATGTGTTCATGCTAACATTAGTGGCTTCGGCAATTTCTTTGAAACTCATGTCTTGAAAAAAGCGCATTTTCAACACTTCTTGTTGGTCAAGAGGAAGTTCGTCTATTATTTTGTGTAAATCAAAGCTTATTTGACTGGATATAAGATTAGATTCAACACTTGGTGTAACGTCTTTAATGAAAGAAAAAATAGAATATTCTTCTGTATCACGCATCATTTTGATGTTTTTATTTTTTCTAAAATCGTCAACAATCAAATTATTTGCAATACGCATAACCCAAGGAAGAAATTTTCCTTTCTCATTATAATATTCTTTGGTTTTTAACGTTCTAATTACACGAATAAACGTTTCCTGAAAATAATCATCAGCGATATCTCTATCATTGACTTTGGAGTAGATAAATCCAAATATTCTGGATTGATATCTGTTGATAAGTGTAGCCAATGCATCTTCGTTTCCAGAGATATACATTTGTACTAATACTGCGTCAGGTGTTTGAGATTTAGCCATAAAATTACCTTTTAATAAGGGTTGAGAAACTTATTTTTGTATAAAAAGTAATTTTAATTCAATAGGCCGAATAGGTTTTTGTGATTAATTATTAGTCAAATTTAACATAATTTTAATTTAAAAAACAAATTTTAAAGCAAAAATTAACAAAAAAACAATTCTTATTGATAAACTTTAATGTAGTCTATGATAAATTGTTGGGGAAAAATCGAATCATCAACTTCTGGACCACCAAAGTTTCCTCCTATTGCAACATTTAGAATAATGAAAAATTTTTGATCAAATGGCCAGGTCTTTTCAGTCTTTTCTTTTGGGTTAAATGAATAAACAAGCTTGTTATCAACAAAAAAATCAATTTTTTCTTTTGACCAATCAATAGCATAAACATGAAAACCATCTTCTATACCATGAATTGTAGTTTTTTTTGAATTGATAGAATTACCATGACTATCTTCTGTATGAAGAGTAGTAAAAACAGTCATAGGTTCTTTTCCTACATATTCTAGAATATCTATCTCACCACATTTTGGCCAACCAACTGTCTTTATATTTGAGCCTAGCATCCAGAACGCTGGCCAAATTCCTTTTCCAGTTGGAACTTTTGCTCTAGCTTCAATTCTGCCATATTGAAATTCTTTTTTTTGTGCGGTGGTTATCCTAGTTGAAGAATAGTTACTGTCTTCTTTTTGGGCATTAATAATTAAAAAACCATCTTTAATTTCATGATTATCTTTAGTGTATACTTGTCTTTCGTTGTTTCCCCAACCACAATTATTGGGACATCCATTACCAAGTTCAAAATTCCACACTGAAGTGTCTAATGTATTACCATTAAAATTTTCTTGCCAAACTAATTTTCTCTCATTTTTTTGACTAAATGTAAAATTTGAAACTAAAATTATAAACAATAAATATTTTTTCATGATTGATAGCTAATTCTTTAATCTATTAATTCAAATTTACTTTTTAGTTTAATATCTTCAGAAGATGAACCAATCATAATATCAAATTCTCCAGCTTCAGATATTAACTCGATGTTATTGTTATAAAACGATATTGTTTCATTATTTATTGTAAAACTTATTTCCTTTGTTTCTCCAGCTTGAAGAGCAATTTTATTGAAACCTTTTAATTCTTTTATAGGTCTAACAATTGAAGCAACTCTATCTCTTAAATAAAGTTGTACCACTTCTTCACCAGCTATTTTACCAGAATTTGTAATCTTTAATGAAACTTTTATTTCTTCATTTCTATTGATTTTATTTTTAGAAAGTTTCAAATCAGAATAGTCAAATGTTGTGTAGCTCAAACCAAATCCAAAAGGAAACTTTGGTGAATTTGGTAAATCAATATATGATGAAACATAGGTTTTATCGTTATCATCTTTTGCTGGTCTTCCGGTATTGTAATGATTGTAATAAATTGGAATTTGACCTTCATTTCGAGGAAATGTCATTGGTAACTTTCCAGATGGATTATAATCTCCAAATAGAACATCTGCAATAGCATTTCCTGCTTCAGAACCTAACCACCATGTGTAAACGATAGTTGGCATATTATCAGCAGTCCAATTAAAAACAAGTGGACGACCTGCATTAATTAATATTACTATTGGTTTGCCTGTTTTTTGTAACTCTTTTATTAATTCCTCTTGAACACCAGGAATAGCTATTGAGCTTCGACTTTTTGCTTCACCGCTCATATCGTGCTTTTCTCCAATACTCACAATAACTACATCGGCTTGATTAGCAACATCAATTGCTTCTTTAAAACCATCTTTATTGCTATCATTAATTCCACAACCTTTTGCATAAAGCAATTTAGTATTTTTGCTTACTTTTCTTTGTAATCCTTCCCATTGAGAAACAATATAAGTTGAATCTACATCTTTTAAATCTATTGCCCAAAAACCATGATTTGCTCTTTTAAATTTTACCATTGGACCAATAAATGCTATTGTTTTTGTCTCCTTTGATAATGGCAATATTTTATTTTCATTTTTTAATAACACAATACTTTTTGCGGCTACTTCTCTTGCGGCTTTAGTATTCTCTGAATTATTTAATTCTTTTTGCTGGCGTTTTGAGTCGCTAAATCTGTATGGATTATCAAAAAGTCCTAATTCGAATTTTTTTCTAAGAATTCTTCTCACAGCATCATCTAAAATTGAGTTAGGCACTTTACCTTCTTCAACCAATTGCTTCAGATTATTTCGATAAGCATTACTTTCCATGTCCATATCACTTCCAGCCATTATTGCAGCAAATGCAGCTTCTTTTCCATCTTTAACATATCCATGAGCAATCATTTCTCCAATTGAACCCCAATCAGAAACAACAAAACCGTCAAAATTCCATTTTCCTTTCAAAATGTCACGTTGAATATGACTATTGCCTGTTGCTGGAACACCATTTATGTCATTAAAAGAATTCATAAAAGTTGCTGCTCCTGCATCGACAGCTGCTTTGAAAGGTGGTAAATAGGTTTCCCAAAGAGTTCTTTCACTAATATCGACTGAATTATAATCTCTTCCTCCGATTGCTGCACCATATGCTGCAAAATGTTTTGCACAAGCTAAAACGGAGTTTAATTCTCCTAACTTATTGCCTTGAAAACCTTTCACTCTTGCATAAGCAATTTTTGATCCCAAAAATGTATCCTCACCAGCACCTTCCATAACTCTACCCCATCTTGGATCTCGAGACACATCTACCATTGGAGCAAAAGTCCAATGAATACCACTTGAGGCTGCTTCTCGTGCTGCTACTCTGGCTGATAGTTCAATTGCTTGTAAATCCCAACTGGCTGCTTCAGCCAAAGGAATAGGAAAAGTTGTTTTATATCCGTGAATTACATCAAGACCAAAAAGCAAGGGAATTTTTAAACGAGATTGCATTGCTAATTCTTGATATTGTCTTGTATATTCTGAACCAAGAACATTTAGCATTGAACCTATTTTACCTTGTTTAATTTCTTCTTTTTTATTTGGATTAATTGTTAAAGGTCCAGTAATTGTGTTATCTCCAGTATATTGATTTAATTGGCCAATTTTTTCTTCTAAAGTCATTTGCTTTAAAAGATTTTCTACTTTCTGATCAATATTATTGTTTTGTGCAAAAGCAAAAGAAAATACTGTAAAAAAAAGTATGGATAATTTCTTTTTCATTATTAAACGTTGTTTATTTTTTAAATTCGATGTAATTAACTTTAAAATCGCCTCCTTTTACAAAGTGCATTCTAATTTTATTTTGCCCAGAATTAAGTTTCACTTTTCCAAAAGAGGCATTTTGCCAAACTGAAGTCTTATCATTTCCTTGAATTATAACGGAAGAACTTGAAATTACATTACCAGCAGCATCTGATAAATAAATTTCACCACTTGTTTTACCTGCTAAAAATCGAATTTCAACTTCAACAGATTTTGTACTTTCAAGCTCAACAGTATATTGAAGCCATTCTCCATCTTCAATGTGAGAAACTTGATAACCATTGGTTACTTTGTCGTTACATTCTTCTATATCAACGGCATCGTTACGCATTTTATTTCCTTTATTCCATTGTGTTCTTTCATTAGAAGAAACCCAATAATTATAAGCATCTTTATCAAAATAAGCTTGATTGATTTGCCCTAAATCAAACTCTGTTGCAAATACTTTTGCAGGAAGTCTGTGTTTCTTATATGGTTTAGTATCAGTTGAGTTTACTTGTCTAAACATAGCATCAATAACATCTCTTTTTATTTCAACCTTACTCATTTTATAATTTTCAGCTACTTGAAATAAAATTGCTTTGGCTTCTTCTTTACTAGGTTTATTAGTTCCTTTTTCCCAATAATGCAATAATTTATCATATCCTTTTGGTTGAATAACCGATGTAACTCCAGCAATATTATCTATTTTTTTCATTGGCCAAAATGCCCAACCAATATTATTACTTTCCATTAATCGGATAGCATCAGTAAACCAAGCATTAGAATTTTCGCCACTTTCTCCAAGCCAAATTGGAACATTATATTGCTTTCTATATTCTAAAAACTGATTTATACTTCCTGCATCATTATAATTCCAATATTTATGAAAACTCAACGCAGTATTGTCATCCCAAAGCGGAAATATTCCGTTGTAATTATTTCCCCAACAGTTTCCTTCAATAAATATCAAATGATTTTTATCGACTTCGCGAATGGCTTGCGTAACTTTAACTTGTAACTCACGTAACGGCGCGTTTTGTTTTTCATCACAACCATTTTTATTGGTTGCAGAAAAATTCCAATTGGGTTCGTTAATAATGTCATAAGCTCCAATCCATGGATTATCTTTGTAACGTTCAGCTATTTTTTTCCAAAACGCAATCATTTTATCCTGATTTTCTTTGCTTTCCCAAAGTGATGGTTTTGTTTCATCATAATCCGAAATGTTAGCGTCTTTTCCTTGTCCGCCTGGAGCTGCGTGTAAATCTAAAATTAGATATATTTTATTATCAGTACACCATTGTAATAAATCATCGGTCATTTTAAAACCTTCTTCTAACCAAGTGTTTTTCCCTTTAACAGGTTCTTTTTCAATTGGAAGCGTGTATAAATTATAATGCATTGGTAATCTAACCGAATTAAATCCCCAAGCAGCAAGAGAATCGATATCGGCTTTTGTAATTCCGTTATTTTTATAATTTTTATAAAATTCAACTGTATTTTCTTTACCTATTACATCTTCAATTTTTTCTCTAATTTTAAATTGTGGTCCAGCAAATTCACCGGTTTTAATCATGTAACCTTCTTGAACCATCCATCCGCCAAGACCTAAACCACGAAAAACTAGATTTTTGCCATTTCCATCTACAATATTTTGTCCGTCGCGATGCACAAATCCTTGTGCAAAAATGCAGGATGGAAAACAAAAGAAAAACAACAAATTTTTAAATATAGCTTTCATAGATTTTTTGATTAAGAAAGTTCTTAACTAAGGCCGAACCGATAATTAATATACCAACGTTTGTATTCCTTTGGCTGGAATTTTTACTTCGGTTGCCGCAGTACCAATACATAAATTATAGGTAACTTCTTTATTACTTTGATTAAATACAACGGTAACCATTTTCCCATCAGGATTTAAGAATGATGTTGACATCAAAGCACTTCTGCTAGGTGAAGTACTTACTCTTTTTGCACCTTTGGCTATAAATTTTGAAAAATGTCCAATCATATAATACGATGGCGTAAAAATTAATTGACCTGTAGATGTATCGCCATGAACTGGAGCAAAACAGAAGTTTTTAACGTGATTTGGTCCGCCAAATTGATCTAACAAAATGTTCCAATCTGTCCAAGCAACTGTTCCGTTGTTAAAATCATTAATCATTGACTTGGCATAACGTTCGCCATTTTTCCAAAGTTGGTATTTTAAAGCATCAAATTTTTCGTTGCAACCTTCTGTAAACATCAAATTTACATCAGGATACATTTCGTTTACTAAGCCAACATTATTAAACATTGGTTCGCCTCCACTCCAATCTTCGTACCAATGGAAACCTAATCCCCAAACATATTTCTTAGCTTCAGCATCGTCTAAAATGGTACTAGCACGCTGTACCATTAAATCGCGATTATGATCCCAAACAGTAATTTTTTTGTCGCCAAAACCATTTTTTTCTAATGTTGGTCCAAGAAAATTTTTAAGAAAATCTCTTTCTTCTTCGGCTGAGTAAATACATGACTCCCAAATTTGAGTTGCCATTGGCTCGTTTTGTATAGTCAATCCCCAAACCGGAATTCCTTCTTTTTCTAATGCTTGAATGTATTTTACGTAGTAGTTTGCCCAAGGTTGATAGAATTCAGGCAATAATTTTCCTCCTTTTAGCATGTGATTGTTGCTTTTCATAAAAGCTGGTGGCGACCAAGGACTGATGTAAAATGTAGCATCATTTCCAATGATATTCATCGCACTTTTTATTAAAGGAAGTTTGAATTTTCTATCTGGTGCAATGTCAAATGTTTTTAAGTCTTTATCACCTTCTTTGATATAAGTATAAGAACCAGAACTAAAGTCACAACTGTTCATATTGGTTCTCAACAAAGTATATCCAATACCTTTATCTTTAGTAAAATAAGCATCTAAAAATTGCTGTTGCTGTTGTTTTGGTAATTTTGCAAAAACCTCAGCACTAGCGTCGGTAATAGCACCACCTATACCTAAAAAAGTTTGGAATTGCTTATTTGGGTTAACAAAAACACAAAACTGTGTTTCTAATGGTTGTTTTAATTCTGTAAAGCGTAAATCAGCTGTTTTTGAGATTCTCAAATCAGAGCTATCAGCAGATGTATAAACTATAACTGTTTTATCTTTTGTAGAAAATTCCATTTTATCAGACTTCGTTTTAGGTTGAGCAAAACCAAAAAAAGATGATAAAAGCAATCCTATATATATATTATTTTTCATATTCATTTTTTTTATTACCAAACAAATGTTCCAACAGCACCAGCATCAAGAGAAACCATAACCCATTTGCCATTGTGTTTTATATTAAAAATTTCAAAAGCGTTTCCGTCATTTTCTACAATTAGTACTTTTTTACCTGCAGGAGTTTTAAAAGCAACACTATTCAAATTTCCTGTTTGAGTTGAAGCAATTCTTTGTGAACCAGCTGGAACAAATTTAGAAGCATGACCAACGATGTAAAAACCAACGTTTTTAGCATAACTCGAACTTCCATTAACAGTAATTGCACCTTTACAAGTTGTACATCCACCATTAGTATGTGGTCCAAAAGATCCGTTATTTGCTAAATTCCATTCTAAGGCTGTTTTACTCCAATTGCGCATCGAACCAATGATTACATTTTTTAGATGCCATTTTAAATCACCACCAAAACTTCCTGTTGAAGCTGTATATTGTTCGGTGAAATAGATGTTTTTATTTGGAAAAGCATTGCGAACTGTACTCAAAGCCGAAATATCGCCTGCATATAAATGAAAAGCAGAACCATCAATAAATGTGCTTGCATTAGAATCGGATAAAATAGAAGTTGGATAAGCTGTGTTGTCGCAATTATGATCATAAATCACAATTTTGGTTGTAATTCCTGCCGATTGAAAAGCTGGTCCTAAATTATTTTTGATAAAATTAGCTTGTTGAGTTGCCGACATAGACATACTAGGATTATTTCCTGGATGAAGTGGTTCGTTTTGAGGCGTGATAGCATCAATTGTAATACCTTCGGCTTGCATTCCTTGTATATATTTCACAAAATATTGAGCATAAGCACTATAATATTGAGGCAATAAACTTCCTCCAACAGAATTTGCGTTATCTTTCATCCAAACCGGTGGCGACCAAGGTGTTGCCATTATTTTAATATTTGGATTTATAGCCAAAATATCTTGAAGCATATCGATTAAATCAGCATCAGCTGCAAGACTAAAATTTGTTAAATTAACATCAGTTTGACCAGCTGGCATATCGTTGTAGCTGAAAACAGTACTATTTAAATCGGATGCACCAATGCTTAATCGAAGATAATTGATTGAAATTCCATTATCTCCATTTCCAAATAACTCTTGTAGCAATTCTTGTTTTTTTGTAGCTGTTAATTGATTGATAACCTCAACACTTCCACCAGTTAGCGTGAAACCAAATCCATCAACAGTTTGAAAAGTTTGACTTTCAGACACATCAATATTTGGATAGGTATTTGCAGCAGTTGAGAAAGCTAAAATGGTTGTTTGTTTTTGAAGTTTTACTGTTTCGTCGCCTTTTGTTTTCCAAAAATCAACTTGGTTGGTAATTGGTGTTGGTGTAGGATTTGGATTGTTGTCCTCGCCATCAGAACCTGATGATTGTGCACAACTTGATAATCCTATTGCCAATAACAAGTTTAGTAGTTTTGTATATTTTAATTTTATCATTAATTCTAATTTTAATCTTATAATCTCAAGAAAATCTCCATTAAATAGCTTCTGAAATTTCATCAGAAGCTATCAACGGATTAAGTAACCTAAACTCAAACAAACATTAATTGAAAACTCTAACATAATCTACTTCAAGTGTAGCTGATGTAAAGTTTGGATCTACGGCTCCGCCAAAATTTCCTCCTATTGCACAATTGAATATGAAGAAAAACGGATCATTGAAAGGTGTCTCACTATTGTTGTTAAACGTATGAAACAATTGATTATCTACATAAAATTTTAAATAAGAGGCATTCCATTTAAGCGTATATAAATGAAATGAAGTAGTAACTCCTGGAACAACTACAGAACCCGAAACTCCATTACCTCCAAAGTGATTAGGATAATGTAACGTGCCGTGGATTTTATTCAAATCGTTTCCAACGTGTTCCATAATATCAATTTCGCCGCAAGCTGGCCAACCTACCGCACTTAGATTATTTCCAAGCATCCAAAGTGCTGGCCAAGTGCCACCTCCAGCTGGAAGTTTTGCTCTCATTTCAATTTTACCATATTTAACAGAATATTTATCTCTTGTTACAATTCGGGCAGAAGTATAATTACTTCCGCTGTAATTTTCTTTTCTTGCTGTAATTTTTAACACACCATTTTCAACTTTAACATTTTCAGGTCGATTGGTGTAATATTGTAATTCATTATTTCCCCAACCGTTATCACCTGTTCCTGTTTCATAACTCCATTTTGAGCTATCTGGCGCACCATCGGTATTAAATTCATCCGACCAAACTACAGATGAAACAACATATACTGTAATATTAATGGATGTTGAAATGAATTTACTTCCTTTATAAGCCGAAGCATGAATGGTATAAGTATTTACTCCCGAAAGTGTAAAAGTATAACTAAACACACCCGATGTTGTATTGATGGTTTGTCCTTCAATTAATACTTTGTATGAGGTTGCATTATCGGCAGAAACATTAAAATGAACTAACCCAGAACCATCACCATTTGGGTTCGCTGTTGACGTTCCAACAATATCTGCTGTGATCACTAGATTTGAAGGTGTATCCGATTGTCCATCGTTTCCGCCACCATCGCTACTACAACCCGTAATTGGTATCAAAGAAATTAATCCCAAAAAAAGTATTATTGTATATTTCGATTGTAAATATTTCATAAAAAAAGGTGTGATTTAAACCCATAAGCATCTTAAAAGATACTTATGGGTTAATTAATTTAATCAACTTAAAAAAACTTATGGTGCTGGGATTAATTTTAAATACCAAGCATTTCCAGTTTCAGTACCTTGAACTCTTAGGTACATGTAGTTATCGTTAATTTCTAAAATCTCAAATTCTCTTTTTAATGCTCCATAACCAATAAAAGTTGTTGAACCACCCAAAAGAATTGCTGCGCCAGTTGTTTGAACATCTGAATTAGAAGGAGAAACACTTGATGGAACAAAAGAGAAAGAAGAACTTCCACCACCATAACTATAACAACCTTCATCTCCAGAAGCTGGAATTCCTGGTATTGAAGCCAAATCCCCAGTTTTTGTAAATGCTCCGTCTGGAGTAGCCACGTCAATGGAAAATGCGTTTCCAACTTTATTAAAAGTAAATGTTGCTGTGTAAAAACAATTACAACAAGCAACTTTCTCATTAATAGCAGCAGCCCACCATTCTGGAGTATAACTACCATTATTCCAAGGACCAACTCCAAAATGTCCTGGTACACTTTTATCAACAACCCAAGATTTAGATGCATTATTAGTTAAACTAGTAACAACTTCTACACCTGGATCGAATAGACTTAAAACTGTAACTTCTGAAGTTGCTACAGTAGATGTTCCACCTTTTCCATAGGCAACAACTGTAATTCTATAGGTTTGCAAACCTTGTTCAGTGAATTTTTTTGTGGTAATCCCTGATGCTACAGTTGTCATTTCCAAAACATCATCAGATAAATCGGTTACATTTCTATAACCAATTTTATACGTCATTGCATTATCAGCCGTAACTGTAATTCCGACATTTCCAGAACCATCACCATTTGGGTTGGCTGAATCTTGACCTTCAACTACAGTTTCGATAACTAAGTTGGTTGGTGCGGTCAAATCTCCTAATTCGTAATCATCTTTTTGACATCCAATGTATAATGATGTTAAAAGAACGAATGGAATTAATAAATATTTTATTTTATTTTTCATAGTCAATTTTTTAATTAGATTGAGTAACATTGTCGATATAAATAACTTCACCTACTCCGCTTTGAGTATCATTATATCTAAATACTATTTGTCTGAATTTAGTTCCAGCAGGAATACCTAAAGTACTAAAATCAAAAACAAGTTCTTGCCATTGATTAGCAACAGTTGGAGCTACTTTTAACACTTGATTTGGAATTCCTGAACTAGCTTGTTCTAACTCTACGTTAAGCATTTTACCTGTTTCAGTAGCATAAACCATAACTTTGATTTTTCCACCATTGTCAATATCAATTGGGACTCCAGCTGTTTCAGCTAATGGAGTCCAAGTTCCGCTCCATGATTCAGCACCTGTTGGTTTAGTATATCTCCAAACGTTCGCACTATTATTAATTCCTCCAGGGAAAGGATTGGCAACGATAGCCGTTCCAACACCACCAAATGTTCCTCCGATACTGTAATTTTGATACATATCTTCGTAAGTTATTGGTAATGAATAAGAATTATAAACAAGTAATTCTGTTGTAACTGTTGTAGTTGCTGCGCCACCACTTTGAGCAATTACAGTAATTGTATAAGTTCCACCTGTTGCATAGGTATGAGTGATTGATTGTCCAACTCCAATTATTGTTGGTTGCTCATTAACCACATCTCCAAAATATATCCAATAAGAATTAGCATAATCGGCTGTTGGTGCTAGAGTAACGTTGTTACCACTTCCAGAAGCATTCATTGCTAAATTTTCTGGAGCTCTATATGTAATTGTAAAAGGATAAGTTTCAATAGTGCTTTCTCCTGTAATATCAAAAGATTCTATCGTTACAGTATATGAACCTTCTGGATATACATGAGTTACACTTTGTCCTGGATTAACCGTTACAGGTTCACTAGAACCATGTCCTAGAGTTATTGCATAGCTTGTATAACCATCACCTGTTGGAGTAATTTTAACTATACCTGAGTTATCATTGCTAATATCGATTACTTTATTCAAATTTCCTGAGTTAACGGTATCTAAAAAAGAAGTATCGCTTCCTATTCCATCTTCAGAACAAGCACTTAAAACAACTAGTGTCAAAAGCATTGTTATCTTTAAAATTGTCTTTCTCATAGCTTTCTAGTTATTATAATTAGGATTTTGTTGAATTTGAGTTCCTTCACGTTCTTGATTTGGAATAGGTAAAATTTCATTTTTACCTGCAACGAAACCTCTATTTGCCAATACTACTGGTGCATCGCCCCAACGAACTAAATCAAACCATCTATGACCTTCGCCTGCTAGTTCTCTTCTTCTTTCTGCTTTAATTGCGCTCATTGAAACTGGAACTGATGTTAAACCAACTCTTGCTCTAACAGCATCTAATAATGCTTGAGCTCTTGCTCCTGTTCCGCCTAGTGCTTCTGCTTCCATTAAATAAGTATCGGCCAAACGGATTGCATAAGTATTTTGTGCATAATTTAATACTGCGTCACCACCTAAACTTCCATCATAAACATCTCCTTGACGAGGTAAAAATTTACCTAAGAAATAACCTGTATCTTGATAACCACCAATATAATCTGCATTTCCATTTTGTTTTAACGTTTTTAAATCAAAAACCGTTGCATTAAATCTTGGATCACCAGCCATAAAATCAACAAAATCTTGCGTAAAGACATTAAAACTCCATCCAGAAGGCAATTCAGGAGCAGGACTGCTTAATCTTACATAATTTCTTGGTCCAACCATTACATTGATTGAATTTCCTTCATCAGAGTTTCCTCCCCAAATTCCCCAATAAGAACCTTGAGCAGAATGTGAAACTTCCAAAATAGATTCAGTATTAAATTTATTTGTAAAACTCCATAAACTATTAAAATCATCTAATAACTGATAGCCATATTGACTCACTCCACCTGGTGTTCCATTAACTGCAGCAAATTCTGATGCTGCAAGTGAGTTTTTACCTTGATATAAATATACTTTCCCTAAAATTGCTCTTGCAGAACCTTGGGTAATTCTTCCTCCATCATTAGCAACATTGACTGTTGGAGGTAAATTGTCTATTGATTCTAATATATCCAATTCAATTTGTGCCCAAACAGCTTCTGGAGTAGCTTGTGGAACTGAGTAGAATTGAGAAGCAGAAAGCGGTTCTAAGATTAAAGGTATATTTTTAAACATTCTAACTAAGTTAAAATAATAAAATGCTCGAAGTGTCTTAGCTTCTGCTGTATAGCGTGCTTTCACATTTTCGTCCATTGGAACAGCTGGTAACTTTAGCAACAACTGATTAGCTCTATAAATCCCTCTGTAATAGTCACTCCAATAACTTCTTGGAATAGTATAAGGATTTATAGTATAATTAGAAAATGATTGAATTCCTGCACCATCTGAGTCACTTCCACCACCAGCATAATGGTCATCCGAAGCAGCATTAAACATGGTAATTATATTTTCAAATCCTCCAGAATTTTTTCTCATAATATCATAAACCGATACCAAAGCTGCTCTTGCTTCTGTCTCATCTTTATAATAGTTATCTTCAGTGGTTGTTCCTATTGGTTTAACCTCTAAAAAATCAGTCGTACACGAAACACCAACTGCGGTTAATACGACAAATAATGATATTTTAATTTTTCTTTTCATAATCTTTTTTATTTAGAATTGAACACTTGCTCCAAACATGAATGAACGAGCTTGTGGATAATAACCTCTATCTATTCCAAAAACATCTCCTCCAATTTCAGGATCATATCCAGTATATTTTGTTAATGTTAAAAGATTTTCACCCGTTACATAAAGACGTAGTTTTTGTAAACCTACTTTGCTTATTATAGATTGAGGCAATGAGTAACCTAATTGAACTATTTTTAAACGTAAATAATCCCCATCTTCAAGATAGAAATCAGACATTCTTGTGAAGTTTCCATTTCCATCGCTAGAAGAAATTCTTGGATAAGAGTTTGAAGTACCTTCACCTGTCCATCTATTTAGTACATCGGTTTGGTAATTAGCATTTGACATATCTAAACGGCGAAGACCTTGGAATATCTTATTTCCAGCTGTACCTTGTGTGAATATCATTAAGTCAAATCCTTTATAATCCATGTTTAGAGTAAAACTGAACGTATATTTTGGTAATGGACTTCCTAGATAAACTTTATCATCATCAGTTATTGTTCCATCGCCGTTGGTATCTTTCCATCTAAAGTCACCTGGAACAGCATTA
Source organism: Flavobacterium solisilvae (assembly GCF_012911605.1). Taxonomy (GTDB): domain Bacteria; phylum Bacteroidota; class Bacteroidia; order Flavobacteriales; family Flavobacteriaceae; genus Flavobacterium; species Flavobacterium solisilvae. Next base: position 109,146 of record NZ_JAAMPT010000204.1, read on the forward strand.
GGCTGAATAACCTGACCATTAGAGTTAGTATAAGCATTTATCTCAGCTTGATTTTGGAAAATTCCATTGGTTTGGAAACCATAGAACTCGTTGTATGAATTTCCTACTTCTGTTCTTGTAACTGCACCCATTGATTGAAAACCTGGTCCAGTAAAATAATCTATGTTATTTCCTAAATTAGTGATTTCATTTTTTAGAATGGCAAAAGTTGAGTTAGCTGAAATATTAAATTCATTGATTCTTTTGTTAAATCCTAATTCGAATTCAAGACCTGAGTTATTCATATCAGCAATATTTGCTAAAGGTGGCGCTTCTGCACCAACATAACCAGGGATTGGATTATCTCTAAGAATACCAGCTGTTTTCTTTTTATACCATTCTACTGTTAAATTTACTGAGTTAAATAGTTTAGCATCAAAACCAATATTTGTTTGAGTAGTTTCTTCCCATTTCAAATCAGGATTTGAAATTCTACCTGGACTAGAACCTGATGTTACTACGCCACTTGTACCAAAAGTATAATTTCTACCACCATCAATTAATGCTAAGAATGCATTATCTCCAATTCTATCATTACCTGTAACACCATAACCTACACGAAGTTTAAAATTATTTACTACTTCATTTTGTTTCCAAAAGTCTTCTTTTGAAACAACCCAACCCGCTGATAATGAAGGAAAAGTTCCATACTTATTATTTGCCCCAAACTTAGAAGAACCATCTCGTCTAATTAAACCTGTAAATATGTATTTTTCTTTGTAATCATAATTTACACGAGCAAACAAAGATGAAGTTGTACCTGCTTGAATATCATAAGTATAACCAATCTTATTATCCTGAGTTACAGTTGGATCATTAAAACTGGCTTCTTGATAATTATTAGTTGCTAAATTGTATTGGGTAACACTAGTAACAGTATAAAACTCGTTATCTTTATAAGCACCTTGTCCTAACAATACTGAAAATGTATGATCTCCAATTACTCTATCATAAGTAAGTGTATTTTCAACAGTCCAGTTAAATGCTTTATTTTCAATACGCGAAATATTGTTTTGTCCTGTTACATTATTTACTGTAGCACTTAAATAATATAATGGTGTAAATCCTTGTCCACCCCAATAAGCTAATTTTCCTCCAAAAGTTGATCTAAGCTTAAATCCTTTATACGGTTTTATTTCTACATAAGCATTACCTACAAAATCATCAGACCAATTATATTGTCCTAATCTAGTTTTAGCATATGCTAAAGGGTTAGTCATTTCTTGACCAACTGTAGTTGAAATCCCGTAAGGATCTCCATTTTTATCTCTAATAACATAAGGACTACTGTACAAAGTTCCATTGGCTAACACTGGATCTGTTTCAACTACTGGAGTTGTTGGATCTAAATTGATAGCAGAACTTAATGGTCCACCAAATTCACTATTTGTATTACCAATGCCAACCGATTTTTGACGTGTATAACCAACAACTTGTCCAATTGTTAACCAATCTTTAACTTTATGAGTTGAATTAATACGAATGTTCTTTTTGTCATAATTAGAAATTTCTGGCATCACAATTCCTTCTTGGAATTGACTTCCAAAAGATAAATAGAAATTTGAAACATCATTTCCACCACTTAAACTAACTTCGTGGTTGTATCTTCTTGCTCCAGTGTTGAATATTTCCTTTTGCCAATCAGTTCCTGTTCCTAAACCACTTAAATTTGGATAAGGTAGTGAACCTTGTCCTCCACCATTCACAAAACGTTCGTTCATTATTGCACCATATTCTGTTGCGTTTAAAAGCTTTAACATTCTTTCTGGTGAAGAAACTCCTGAAAAACCATTATAGGAAACACTTAATTTTCCTGATTTTCCTTTTTTAGTAGTAACCAATATAACTCCAGCAGCTGATCTTGCACCATAGATTGCTGATGATGCAGCATCTTTCAGAACCTCCATAGATTCAATATCTGATTGATTGATTGAGCCAAGTGCTCCAGAGTCAACTATTACTCCATCAACTACCCAAATTGGTTCATTTCCACCATTAAGAGTTGTAATACCTCTAACGCGAACTGTTGAACCTGAACCTGGTTGACCTGCATTCATTGCAATAGTTACACCCGCAGCTCTACCTTGTAAAGCTTGTTCAATACGTCCATTTGGTACTTTCTCTAAATCTTTAGCAGAAACTTTAGAAATTGCTCCAGTTACCACACTTTTCTTTTGTGTTCCATAACCTACGTTTATTACAACTTCTTCAAGTGAATTACTTGACTCTTTAAGTTGTACATTAATTTCTCCATCTGTAATAGCAACTTCTTGTGTAGTATATCCTATGTAGGATATAACTAAGGTTGTTGCATCTGATGGTACATTGAAGTTAAATTTTCCATCAATGTCTGTTAATGTTCCTGCATTCGTACCCTTGGCTACAACATTTACTCCAGGTAATGGAAAACCATCAGCGTTGACCGTTCCTGAAACTTTTTTTTGCGCCTGAGCGGATGCAATTGAAACAAAAACCATTGAGATTAAGAATAATTTTTCTTTAAATCTCCCTAAGAATAGCTCTAAATTCATAAGCATTTAAATAATTTATTTGTTTTGGTTTTTTTGGCACATTAAAATGGCCGAGTTGTTAGTGGTGTTAAATTATTCAATTATAAAATATGAATTTCACAATCAACCACAACAAAAAATATACATTATTGAATTTTATCTGCAAAAAAATTATAATTCTACAAACAACCAATAATACCAAGGAAAATAAATTAACAAATGCTTAACAACCGAGGTCTAAAAACATCAAAAAAAAGCAAACTGCTAAGGTTTTGATAAGGTAAAAAATGTGTTTTTGTATAGTTATACACTCAAAATATAATGTGTTAAACCTACATCATGTGCTAATCCAAGTCTTTTTCGCAAACGATATCGTTTTATTTCTAAACTTCGGATGGAAATATTTATCATTGGTGCAATCTCTTTTGAGGAAAGATTTAGTCTTAAATAGGCACAAAGTTTTAAATCGCTTGGTGTTAAACTTGGATGTTTTTCTTTAATCCGTTTTAGAAAATCTTTATCAACATTATCAAATGCTTCTTTAAATACATTCCAAGAATTATCATTGGAAATATTTTTATTAATAGTCGATATAACCGATTTTATATTTCGATTATTATTCTCTTCGGATGTTTTCTTCAAATCTTCCTTAATGATTTCTAATAACTCGTCTTTTTTAATCAAACTCATTGTTGAAACTGCTAACTCTCTATTTTTTGCATCAACATCTTGAGAAAGTTGTTCGTTTCTTAACTTCATTAATTCTTGCTCACTTTCTAAAGCGGCAATCTCTAATAGCAAATTGTTCTCTTCTATTAATTTTTCTTTTTGCTTGTGATAATATTTTTGATATGCTTTATGAATATAATATGCCAATATCAAAAACAATATTGCATAAACAAATATTGCCAAATTTGTAGCATACCAAGGTTTGTTTATTGTAAACTTATAAACTGCTACATTTTCAGTCATAGAATTAGCAATTTTTGATCTTACTTTAAAGGTATAATCGCCAGGTTCAAGATTTTTAAAATTTATGTTAGGTTTTATACTCCATTCACTCCATTGGCTTTGAAAACCTTCCAACATATATTGGTATTCTACATCTATAAACCGATTAAACTGTGGAACTGAATAATTAAAAACTATATTATTTTCGTCATGTTTCAGTTGTCCTTTTTCAGTAATTGATAATCTGATTGATGGATTTTCTAATTTATTTACATTAATATCTGTAATTTTTATTTTGTATTTTTTAGTCTTAAAATCGTTCAAATTAAGCATAAAATAACCATCAGTTTTTCCAACAAGGTATTCATTGGCAGAAATTTGGGTTATATTTTCATAACTCAACATTGGATTTACTATGGCAAACGGAATTGGAATTTTATGCTTTTTTAAATCAGCGTTTAAATTGCCCGATGTGAAGTAATAAATATAACTTTTGGTAAACAACCACATTTTTCCAGTTTCATCTACATTTAATTTGCCCGAAATATATTCTCCGTTTTGAAATACTTCACATAGATTTTCGTCTTTAACAAATTTTCCTGTTTTATCGTTTAACTTAAAAATACCTTGTCTTCCAGCAAAGAAAATACTTCCGTTATATTTTGTTAAACTAAAATGCTTCCCTTTTTGAGGAGAATTTAAAATTGTAAACTTTTTGGCTGATAAAAAATCGGCGGTTGGAATTACTTTTATAACACCTTTATATTCATGACCAACATATATTTCGTGTTTATTATTTATTTCTAAATAGCGAGCAGAAATATCAAAACCTTTCATTTTCCCTTTGTAAATCCAGCTATTATTGACTTTTTCTAGAACTGACAATCCGTTATAATGTCCTTGAAGAAGCATATTTTTTCGATTGGGAATGCTATTTATTTTCCATGTTCCCGAACCCTTAAATATAAGATTGGCTGTATTTCCATTCACAAAAAAAGTTCCTAAATCGTGTCCACAAAAAAGTTCGTCGTTGTATTTAAAGAGCGACCAAACTTGACCTTTTGTTCCTTGAATAAACTGAAATTTCTCGTTTTTAGAAGCGTTTTTGTAAAACAACCCTTGATTGGTTCCCAAATAAATCTTGTCATTATGTTTCACCGAAGCATACACAGCACCTAAATATCCTTCGTCATCCATATAATTAAGTACTGGCGATTTTAGGTTTACACAATCAATTCCATTATCTAAGCCAAGCCAAATATTATTATCAACATCTTCTGTAATCGATAAAATTGTATTGTTGCTCAAACCCGAATTTTGAGTAATATGATATTTCACTTTTCCCAATTTATCCAATACGTAAACACCATTTGAAATTGTTCCCAAAGCAAATCCGCCATCGGCTAATTTTTTTGCACTAAAAATGGTATTTGGTTTAAGTTCTTGTTCTGAAACAAAATGATGTACATCTAATTTTTCACCTTTTAATGTAAAAATTCCAGCTCGTTCCGTTTGCAAAAGCAATCCATCATCCGAAGGAAAAATTTCAACAATACGATTAGTTTTTATTCTTTCATCGGAACAAATCAGTTTACTTTCTCCGTTGATTATTTCATATAAACCTTCGTTAACGGCTTGAAAATAAATGGAATTATTCACTCGATATATTTTAAAAATATAAGGATGATTCTCTATAAAACTAATGGTATTCTTTTTAACATCATAAGCATAAATTCGGTTAAACGACTGAAAAAGAACCCAATTATCAATGTTAACAATGTTCCAAAAATGCTCATCTTCAATCAATTTACTTTTCACTCTGTTACTAAGCGAAGTATATTTTAGTTGTCCGTTAGTTTGTCGTTTCCAAAAACCAAATTCCATATAACAACCTGTAAAAATCTTATCCCCAACAGCTTTCACCGAACGCATTATCGTTTCATTTGGCGAAGCATTTAACTTCCATTCCGAACCATTAAATTCCAACAAACCTTCATTATTTGCAAAATAAACAAACTGTTTTTGGTCTTGGGAAATCATCCAGTTTTGACTTGCCGCACCATACGTATTAGAACTAAACTTAACAATTGGTGGCAATTCTTGTGCAAAAAACAATTGGCTGATAAAAAATAGTAAAAACGAAATTAATTTGATGAATTTCATCTGATTTGTGGTTTATAGTTGAGTAATGCTTGTAAAAATATTGCTTCGCTTATTCAAATCCAAAAAAATGTACCATAGTTTGGTTTAAATCTCATCGAGGAAATGGTTATCTTTGCAATCATTTTGATTTTTGCTATGAAAAGTACGGAAATTGCTACACTCGAACCTAAAAAAAACATCTTAATAAAAGGCGCACAAATTCATAATCTAAAGAATTTGGATGTCGTTATTCCTAGAAACCAATTAGTCGTTATCACAGGATTATCAGGTTCAGGAAAATCGAGTTTAGCTTTTGATACTTTATATGCCGAAGGTCAACGTCGTTATGTAGAAAGTTTATCTTCTTATGCGCGACAATTTTTGGGCAGATTAGACAAACCAAAAGTTGAATATATCAAAGGAATTGCACCAGCAATAGCGATTGAACAAAAAGTAAATACAACCAATGCGCGTTCAACTGTTGGAACTTCTACCGAAATTTATGATTATTTAAAATTACTTTTTGCCCGAATTGGAAAAACAATTTCGCCTGTTTCTGGCAAAGAAGTTAAAAAAGATACCGTTTCTGATGTTATAAACGAAGTTAAAACCTTTGAAAAAGAAAGTAAATGGTTGCTTCTTGCTCCTATTCATCTGGAAGAAGGACGAAAACTAGAAGACAAACTAAAAGTGTTGCTTCAGCAAGGTTTTGCTCGTATTTTGGTTGAAAATGAAATGGTTCGTTTAGACCAAATTGACGAACATTCGTTAGACAATAAAGATATTTTGCTAATTATCGATAGAATTGTAGTAAATCCTGAAACTTCGGGCGAAGAAGAATTCTATAATCGATTGGCAGATGCCGTTCAAACCGCTTTTTTTGAAGGCAAAGGCGTTTGCTATTTACAAGAACTTGAAACCAAAAAACGATTGGAATTCAGTTCAAATTTTGAATTGGACGGAATGACCTTTCTAGAACCAAATATTCATCTTTTTAGCTTCAATAATCCTTATGGTGCATGTCCAACCTGCGAAGGTTATGGAAACATCATCGGGATTGACACCGAATTAGTCGTTCCAAATACAGCACTTTCGGTTTTTGAAAACGCTATTTTTCCTTGGCGTGGCGAAAGCATGAGTTGGTATCGCGATCAATTGGTTAACAATGCTTATAAATTTGATTTCCCTATTCACAAACCTTATTTTCAACTATCGGATGAACAAAAAGAACTGATTTGGAAAGGAAATAAATTCTTTACTGGATTGAATGATTTTTTTGCCGAACTCGAAGAAAAAAATTATAAAATTCAAAATCGTGTGATGCTTTCGCGTTATCGAGGCAAAACAAAATGTACTACTTGTAAAGGAAAACGCCTTCGATTGGAAGCTAATTACATTCAAGTTGGCGGAAAAACCATTTCCGAATTGGTTGATTTACCAATTAAGCGATTAATTCCGTTTTTTAATGATTTAAAATTATCCGAATATGATTTTAAAGTCGCCAAACGTTTGCTTATCGAAATCAATAATCGATTGGCTTTCTTGAGCGATGTTGGTTTGGATTATTTGACCTTAAACCGAAATTCGGCTTCGCTTTCTGGTGGTGAATCACAGCGAATTAACTTAGCCACTTCGCTTGGAAGTAGTTTAGTTGGTTCAATGTATATTTTGGACGAACCAAGTATTGGTTTACATCCAAAAGACACCGAAAAATTAATCACAGTTTTGAAAAATCTTCGTGATTTAGGAAATACCGTTATTGTGGTGGAACACGACGAAGATATTATGAAAGCTGCGGACAGAATTATCGATATTGGTCCAGAAGCTGGAACGCACGGCGGAAATCTAGTTGCCGAAGGAACATTTGAAGAAATTTTGAAAGCCAATTCGCTTACCGCAAAATATCTGAATGGCGAAATGGAAATTGCTGTGCCAAAAACACGCAGAAAGTCAAAAAACGCCATCGAAATTATCGGCGCAAGAGAAAACAATCTCCAAAACGTTGACGTTTCGTTTCCTTTGGAAAGTTTGACCGTAATTACAGGTGTTTCAGGTAGTGGAAAAAGTACGTTGGTTAAAAAAATTCTTTTTCCGGCAATGCAAAAGAAACTAGAAGGCATTGGTGACAAAGCTGGACAATTCTCTGAAATTAAAGGAAGTTTTTCGCATATAAAACACATCGAATATGTAGATCAAAACCCAATTGGAAGAAGTTCGCGTTCTAATCCGGTTACCTATATTAAAGCGTATGACGACATCCGAGATTTGTATGCCAAAGAAAAATTATCCAAAATTAGAGGTTATTTACCGAAACACTTTTCATTTAATGTTGATGGCGGACGATGTGAAACCTGCAAAGGCGATGGAACAATTAATGTAGAAATGATTTTCATGGCAGATGTTGAATTGCCATGTGAAACTTGTGGCGGAAAACGTTTCAAGAAAGAAATCCTCGAAGTAACTTTTGAAGGCAAAAACATCGATGATATATTAACGATGACTATTGATGATGCTATTTCGTTTTTCAGCGCTCATAAACAAACCAAAATCATTCAAAAATTGCAACCATTGCAAGATGTTGGTTTAGGTTATGTTCAATTAGGACAATCATCATCTACGCTTTCTGGTGGCGAAGCACAACGTATTAAATTGGCTTCGTTCTTAGTAAAAGGAGCTACAAAAGACAAAGCATTATTTGTTTTTGACGAACCAACGACTGGTTTGCATTTTCATGACATCAAAAAACTATTAACTTCTTTTGACGCTTTGATAGAAAAAGGACATTCGATTATTGTGATTGAGCATAATTTAGATTTAATCAAATGTGCCGATTGGATTATTGATTTAGGTCCAGAAGGTGGCGAAAACGGCGGACAACTTCTCGCGGTTGGAACTCCAGAAGAAATCGTGAAAAACAAAAAATCGATTACGGGAATGTATCTTAAGGAGAAAATATAATCGAAAAACAACTTCATACGAAAGCACAATTCAAAATTTTGGATTGTGCTTTTTTTATTCAAATAACTGAAAATCATTTCATTAAAAACTCTTAATCAAACCTTAAGAATTTCTTTTAGTCATTTGGCACAGCAATTGAAATAAGCTAAACAACAGAAACAATTTCTGTTCGAAGAAGCCGAAAATCGAAAGAGTAAGCAAAACGCATTAAATTGAATTATTATGAAAACAATTACATTATTAGTAGCAAGCGTTTTGATGACAACAACCATTGTAAACGCAACCGAAGTAACTTTTACTTCAACCGAAAATAGAATGAGATACAATTTCGATGAGCCAATTTCATTTATAGAACGCGGTATTGAGTTTTATGTTTTTGCCAACGGTGAATTTGATTTTAACACAAGACCAGAAGATAGCCAAGGCGACTATTTTTATAGAACAGCTGGAAAAAGAGCAACAACGGCAAGAAAACCAGTAAATGTAAATTATGGAACTCGAATTGAGCATGATAGTTTTGGTCGCGTTAGACGAATTGGTAACACGTTTATCAACTATGACAACAACGATAGAGTAAGCCGAATTGGAACAGTTTACATGAGATACAACCGATTTGGATTAACACAAATTGGTGGAATGAAAATTAACTATAGCAACCGTGGACAAATTGTAAGCATGTATGGTAACATAAAAGGAACCAGAAATCAAGGATTTGTTTACACCAGTTATAGCAGCAACAATGATTATGCTTCAAACTATCCTGTAGATAACGATTATTACTACTACAGAACTGATGGTACAAAAGCAAAAATAGAAGACAAAAAATAAATTGAGTTAGGTTTTTATAAATTTTGGTTGGTTAGTTTTTGATGATGAAATCCCGCGGAGTGAAAACGAAGCGGGATTTTTTATGGTTTATTTTTATATATTTATTTTGTTTTTTAATAAATTTCTATGTAGTTTTGAATACTATAATTAGCATTTGTTTTGAATAAAATATTTAACCATACCAGTGAGAAAATGAGTGAAATAGAAGATAAATCTGTTTCACTAATGGTAACGTCTCCACCATACAATATTGACATAAACTATGGAAATAATTGGCAAGACGGAAAAATTAAAAATTCTAAAGGGAAAAAATATTCGGATAATCTAGAAGAAAACGAATATAGAAAAATGATAGAAAAAGTAATCACTGAAACCAAAAGAGTTTTGAAAGATGATGGACAAATATGGTTCAATATAAAAAATAGATACAATAATGATAATATGATTCCACCTTTCTGGATAATGGAATACTTTCAAGACATGTATTTAAAGAATATTATTATTTGGAATTTTGATTGGGGTGGATCAACAAATAAAAGATTCTCTTCAAGATACGAATATGTTTTCTTTTTTACTAAACACAAAAACAACTATACTTTTAATTTAGACGACGTAAAAATCCCAGCTCTAAACTACAGACCTGATAGATACAAAAGCCAACTTAAAAACCCAACAGATGTATGGAAAATATCTTTGGTTAGCGGTAATTCATTGGAAAGAACAGAACATCCAGCTCAATACCCTGAAGAATTAATTGAGAGAATTATTAAAGCTGGAACAAATCCAGATGATTTGGTTCTTGATCCGTTTATGGGAAGTGGAACAACTGCTGTTGTGGCTAAAAAATTAGGCAGAAATTATGTTGGTTACGAAACCGAAGAAGATTTTATTAAAATTGCTGAAAAAAGATTGAAGAATGCAGAATAACAAATATTTTAATTTAGAAGATACTTTAGTAAAAAACATTGGAGATAGTTATTATACAATTGGAGATTGTATCAATACTATGAAAAATATGCCTGAAAAAAGCGTAAATACAATTGTAACTTCTCCTCCATATAATCTTGACAAAAAATATGGTAAATACGATGACAATAAACCTTTTAAAGAATGGGAAAATCTTATTGATGAAACTGCAAAAACAGCACATAAAATATTAAAAGACAATGGTAGTTTTTTATTAAATGTTTCTCCTATTCCTGATAAAAAAACCAAAGAAATAATTCCTTTAGATGCAATAGCTTATTATATTTTTAAGAAAAACGGTTACTATTTAAGAAACAGTATTATTTGGCATTTTAATAATATGCAGAATTGCACAAACCGATTAAGTGGTAGATGGGAATCAATCCTTTGGTTTGTTAAGGATATCAATAATTATCAATTCAATTTAAACGATATCCGAATTCCATACATTACTCAAAATGACAAAAGATTGATCGGAGGTAGTGGCAGAAACCCAACTGACACATGGAATTTTGATTTGCCTGAAAGTGATTTTTGGTATTTTGATAGAGTTAATAACATGACAAAAAACAAACTTGGGTTAACAGAACATCCATGTATTTATCCAACCGCTATGATTGAAAGGATTATTAAAATGACAACACAAAAAGGTGATGTTGTATTAGATCCTTTTCTTGGAAGCGGAACTACTTTAGTTGCTACTCAAAAAACAGAAAGGATAGGCTTAGGTATTGAACTTGATGAAAGATATGAAGATATTATTTCAAAAAGAATTAAAAATGAAAGTATTAAAGAGTTGTTTTAAATAATCAAAATTATTCTGCATTATATCTAAAAACATCGAAATTGTGCATTATCAATTTCGCTCTGTTATCATATGTTTCTTTAGAGCTATTATCCGATTGATGTTCCAAAATAGAATTAATTATCACAATCATTTCTTGATTTGAAAACAATTTTAATTCATTCGGCGTTGCAAAATGAATTTTCAAAATTTCTTCCTTTGATTGTGGCTTAATTCTAAATTGTTTTTTATTAAGATAATCTATATAGCAAGATTGATCTTCTTTCAATGAAGAATTACCATTTTTAGAACCGTCAATTGATCTGTTAAATGCAGTTGTGTTGTCAACCGAGAAATTTGAATGGTTACCAAGTGTTGCTTTTATTAATTTAGCTTTACTAAGTCCTCCACAACCTAAAAAATGAACTTTTTTAAAGCTTTTTAAGTTAAGGATTTTGTCAATATTTAAAATTGAATTTACAAATTCCTCATTATTCATATCAATTAAAGCTCCAATAGCTAATTTAGTAGACTTATAATCCAATCTACTCAAATATTGGTTGATTTCATCATCTTGTAAAAACGCAGGTAATATAGTTAACAATCTACTTTCATCATCAATATTGTGATATGTAAAGTTTGCATATTTAACACATTTATCGATTAATAGTGATTTGCATTTTTTATCGTTAAATATATTTCTTATTGGATTTCCACTTTGATTTCTTACTTTGAAAGGGTTCGGGATATCAAATGTTACTGCGTTATGTATGTTAGAGTCTAATATAAATTTACAATATCTCTCTAATATTTTTTCAGAATCTATGATAGAATCAAACTTTTCGATTATTTCATTAGTTGATAAGTTTGGAAATTTTGAATCAATATAGTTAACAATTTTTGTTGTTCCAACATCCATTATTAAATTTTTAGTATTGTATAATGAATTGTCATTTGTTCTATCAACTATCCATTCCCTAGCATTATAAATTTTACTCCAATTACTTTTTTTAAGTAAACTGTTCAAACCTTTATGATTAAAAAATATATCGCCAAACTTTATCAATGTATTTTCTTTAAAATAATTTGGCATAAACTCATTCCACATTCTGTTTACACCATTCCAATCTCCAGCACCACCACCTGAACTATATACAAAATAAAAATCCATTATCTTAATTCCTTTAATAGTTCACTAATTGATTTCATTTTAAGTAATGGTGGATATATTTTCCCTTTAACTTGTGTTGCTATCTTATCGCCTTCTCTTTCTTCTCTCACGTGTAATGTTCCTACATTATCCCAATATTCAAAAACTTCTTTAGAATTCATATAAAAAATTCCTTTTAAGTGTGGTGCATCAAACCACCAAATGTAAAAACATGGAATATTATCATCACTCAAATCATTTTCTATTTTTTCTCTTTGTCGTTGAAGTTTCTTACCTGTATCAAGAGTTAATGAACATTCATAATCGTATCTGGAAGTTGAGTATGGAAAAGTGTTTTTTACCATATTATTGGCACTTAAAAAAGGTGCTTCAATATATTTCAATTCATAATATGCTTTTGGTTTATCGTCACTTCCTACAATAAAATCAGGAAATGGATAACCCTTTTTTTGAACTATAATTCCTTTGCTTTCTAAAAAGAACTGAAATGCTTTTTCATACCATTGCCCCAACTGAATATCTAAACCTTTGATAAAATTATTTCTTTTATTAAGATATTTTGGAATAACGAATCTGTAGCATTCTGTTAATCCTTTCACTCTTTCTTTCAAAATTTTAGGAGCTATTGGATTTGGCTCATCTTTTATATTAAGATACATTTCTTGAAAACACACTTCGTTAAAGTCACTAAATTCAACTTTTCTATCAAATTTCGTTTCAATTTTTTCTTTGTTACTATTACAAAAATCAACTAGCTCTTTAAACAATCCTATATCAGTCATTACAACTCTTTTTTTATTTTATTAATAATTTCATTGAATGATACGACTTCATTGCTAATAAAATTTTTAATTGTTTGACTCTTTTTTTTTTCAAGAATAAATTCACGTATTAAGGAACCTTCAATACTTAATAAGTTATCATTCTTATCCATGAAAACAAAAAACAAAGGTCTATCTAAACTAGAATATTGAGTTTTAATCAATTCCATCACTTGATTTTCAAACTGATTCTTATTGGTAAAGTATCTTCCTTCGTATTCATTTTCATTATTAGTTGCAAAAACAAAATAAGAATGAATGTTTCTGGTTCTGTCCAATAGAATATGCTTTGGTATCCATTCGGTACTAAAACATGCTTCTTCAATTTTTAGCTTATAGTTAGATTTTAGTTTGTTTAAAACTAAATCTTCTGTAGTCAAATAATCAATCATTAAACAATTTTGCTATTTCAATATTTAAAGATTTCGCAATCTTTTCAATATTAATTAAAGTAATATTTTTTTCAGCACGTTCAATCATTCCAATATAAGTTCTATGAACATCTGCAAGATGAGCAAGTTGCTCCTGAGAAAGTCCTCTTTCAATTCTTATCTCCCTAACTCTTTCTCCGAACTTTATTAAAATTTTAGATTTATCCTTCATTGCTAATTAAAGTATGCAAATTAAGAATATAAAAAAAGCCTAACAACATACTATGATTAGCATTAATTACACGGAAGATCATATAAAAAACTAGGTGTACAAAAACCAAAAACCCTGTCAAATTTATATCTGACAGGGTTTTTATTTATTTGTAAAACATTAAAAAATTAATGTCCGCCACTAACTTTTTTGTCAAAACTAATACCTTGTTGTTTTAGAATTCCGCTTACTTTCCAAGCGTAGAAAGCCAAATAAGCAAAACATAAAACACCAACAATATAACTTGATTGAATGGTTGAAACATCGGCTACATAACCTTGTAGTAAGCTTACAAAACCTCCACCCATAATCATCATAATTAAGAAACTACTTCCTTGGCTAGTGTGTTTTCCTAAACCGCTAACAGCTAATGTAAAAATACATGGCCAAAGCGTACTACAAAACAATCCAACGCTTGTAAACGCATAAACGCTAATCATTCCATCAGTTGCCATCCCAATCAATAAAGCGGCAATACCTAAACCAGAGAAAATCAATAACATTCGTGCTGGATTTCCTTTACTAGCAATATCCGCAACAATCAATACTAAAATAATTAATGCATAAACATAAAACGGTGTCAAATCGTGTTTTGCAATAGCATTAACCAACAAGAAAACTCCAAATGCTAAATAAGGCGCAATGAAACGCAATATCTTTTGTGTACTCATATTATCGGTAAATGCTTCAACTGCTCCAGTCCAACGACCAATCATTAAACTTGCCCAATATAACGAAATGTAAGGCGCAACATCTTTAGTTAAAAATCCTAAGTTTTTCTCCATATAAGCTGGCAAATTACTTGCTGTAGAAACTTCTACTCCAACGTAAACAAAAATGGCAATCATTCCCAAAACCAATTGAGGATATCTCAACGCTGAACTTCTTGCTGAACTTCCATCGCTTTCTGCTTCAACTATGGCTTCTGGTTTATCTGGAATTGATGAGAATTTTAATAAAATAGCAACCAATAAAAATGCTGCTCCAAGAACTAAATAAGGAATTTTTACACTTTCGATACTCATTTCTGTTTTTTCGGAAGTAGCTGAACCAAAAATAGCAAAACTCACGATTAACGGTCCAATTGTTGTTCCAAGATTATTAATTCCGCCAGCCATTGTTAAACGCTGTGAACCTGTCGATATTGGTCCAAGCGCAATCGCTAATGGATTTGCCACCGTTTGTTGCAACGAAAATCCTAAAGCTACAATAAACAATCCTGAAAGCATTAATGGAAATGAACCTGTATTTGCCGCTGGATAAAATAATAATGTTCCTAAAGCCGAAATCGCTAATCCTAAAGCTAATGAATTTTTGTAGCCAATTCGGTTGATTAAATCGCCTTTGGTTATATAGGAAATCAATAAATACAAAAGAGAACCAACAGTATAAGCAATATAAAATGCCAAAGAAACCAATTGACTTTCTACTTGTGATAAATCAAATGCTTCTTTAAAAACGGGAATTAAAATATCGTTACTTGCAGCAACAAATCCCCAAAAGAAGAAAACAGTTACCAAGGGAATAAATTGTGCCCAATTGGTTTTAATTTGGTTAGTACTCATAAATTAAATTTTAAATTTTGGTTTAGTTAATAGTTTTATGAAAAAAATATAATTTTTGATATAAAAAATTATCAGTTTGATAATTTAAGTTATCGTTTATTGGTTAAATATACAGTTATAAGCAAAACACATGGAAATTGGGAGCAATTAGTTATTAACGAAATCGATTTCATAAACCTATTTTTATCAAATTCCTATAAAAATTACAACGTTTGCGTTCCATCAACTTTATAAATTACTCTGCTTTTTTAATTTCTGATTTTGGTCCAATTCCGTTGTTGTTGAATGCTTCAATTTGGAAATAATATACATCTGAACGATCCAATCCATTAAAATAATATTCGGTTTTGCCATAAACCATAATCGAACCGTATAATTTGTCAGGCGATTTTCCAAAGTAAATTACATAACCATCAGCATTAGGTTCTTGTTTCCATTTGAACCAAACATTTCTGCGTTCACCTTTAATCTTTGGAGCAGAACGCAACGGAACAAATCCTTTAACTTCGGCTGGTTTTTCGCCACTTCCTTTTCCAAAAACTCTAAAACCACTAATAGCAAATTTACCCGTTGGCATGCTAATATTTTCTAGTTTCAAATAACGAGCAACGATAGGTTTTTGTAACTCTATATATTCATGAGGAACATCTTTGGTGCTTTTGCTTTTATCAATTGCTATTTTCCAATTTTTGTTATCATCAGAGGCATAAATGATGTATTTGTGACCAGTTGTTGTATCAGGTTTACCCATGATTTCAGCATCTTGATCGGCATAGTTAATTTGAATGGCGTTGATGGTACTTTTTTCGCCTAAATCTGAAATTAAATATTCGCCTTTGTTAGCCGTTTTTGCTGACCAATAGGTTTTTATATCTTCATCTACAATCAAATTAGGTTGAAATCCGCCAAGCGTTGACGAAACCTGAACTGGTTTGTTATAATTCAATAACATCCAACCTGCAAAACTTTCGCTTAAATGACCTTTATTTTCTGATGGTAAAAAGGTTGGATAATCGCCATAAGCTGTATTGGAATATAAAATATCGTCTTTATCAAAACCTGCTGGCCAAATTCCCAATCGGCGTTCGAAATTATTTTTGACACAAATTCCTATGGTGGAAACATGCCAATATTTATCGTTACTATCTGTAAAAGTTGCACCATGTCCAGCACCGCGAGCAAATCCTCCAGGTTTATAGGAAAACGGATTATGAGATTGATATTCAAATGGTCCAAGCGGATGTTTGCCTACATAAACACCATCTGCATAACCACTGAATTCAGTTCCTGGCGCGCCATATTGCAAATAATATTTACCGTTATGTTTGGTCATAAAAGCGCCTTCAGTAAACGGTTGTAAAAAGGTGTTACGTTGTATTCACCAAATCGTTCCCAACCGTGTTCATCGTCATTCAAGGCTAAAACTGGAATTCTTTCGCCTTCGGGTTGAAAGGTTTTGCGGTTGAGTTTCATTCCATACAATGGATATAAATTACTCGAACCATAATATTCATAGACTTCGTCTTTTTCTTTGTCCCAAAAAATTTGCGGATCCCAAGCAGCAGCTTCCGATTTGTGGATGAGTTCTTTCCACTCGCCTTTTTTGGGATTTGTACTCATCCAAAGTGGAAAATCTTTTCCGTGGGTTGAACCAACAACTAGCAACGTATCATTGACAAAAGACAATGATGGCGCGCAAAGTTCATCATAAACTTTATGCTCAGGACGAAGGAATTTTTTTGAGATAAATTTCCAATCAGACATGTCTTTGCTATGCCAATAACCCCATTGATTTGTGGAAAAAAGATAGTAATCGCTTTTGAAAAAAGTAATTACCGGATCGGCTGTGGCACGATGTTTTCCTTGTTCAACAAAATTTGGAATTGGACAATAACCATAATCAATATTGATTGGATTGCAATAGGTTTTGTTTTGTGCTTGCAGCGAATTTGTATTGATGCAGATTGCCGTAGCCCAGATAGAAACGTAAAGCCATGAGGAAGTATTTTCTATTTTTTTCTTATCAAAAAAAAGCGACCAAAGAAGCTCTTTTTTTGATTTAGAAAAAAAGAAAATACGACGAATGCTTGAAGTGAATAGCTGGAAATGGCTCATAAAAATTAATTAATTGGTTCAAAACTAATTGCGGTTCCGCCACCTTTTGCTAAAACTAATTTTAGTTTAGATTTAGAAGTAACGGTCATTGTTTTTATTTCATAATTGATTGGATTTTTCTCCCAATCGGCTGTTTTTCCATCTTGATAAATAACCGCTTTATATTTTTTATTTGGCGAAAGGAAATCCAATTTAATTTCAGAAGTTCTAGCATTTTCATCGGTGATTGCTCCAAGAAACCAACGTTCCGATTTTTTGTCTTTTCGGGCAACAGTCAAATAATCTCCTGGTTCAGCTTCTAGATATTTGCTGTCTTGCCAATCGGCTGCAACGTCTTTGATGAACTGAAAGGCATCAGGATATTTTTCGTAGTTTTCAGGTAAATCGGCTGCCATTTGCAACGGAGAATACATGGTTACATACAAGGCTAATTGTTTTGCCAAAGTGGTATGAACTTGCTCTTTTTTGGTTTTGTCATACGCACTCATTTTGATTTCAAAAATTCCTGGCGTATAATCCATTGGTCCGCCAAGAAGTCGTGTAAACGGTAAAATGGTTTCGTGCATTGGCGGATTTCCGTTGCTCCAAGCGTTGAATTCGTTTCCGCGAGCTGCTTCTGCCGCAATATAATTTGGATACGTTCTGTGGTAACCTGTTGGTCGTGTGCTTTCGTGAGAATTAACCATTAATTTGTTGTCAGCCATTCGTTTAGCCACAAAATTGAAATGGTTTACCATGGTTTGTCCGTCGTGAAATTCGCCACGCGGAATAATTTTTCCAACATAACCTGATTTTACCGCTGGGTAACCGTATTGTTTCATCAAATTCATTGCTCGGTCTAAATGTCTTTCATAATTAGCCACTGAACCCGAAGTTTCGTGGTGCATAATCATTTTTACACCTTTAGATTTAGCATAATCGTTAACCGCTTTCAAATCAAAATCAGGATATGGCGTTACAAAATCGAAAACATCTTCTTTCCAGTTGCCAAACCAATCTTCCCAACCTACGTTCCAACCTTCAACTAACACACCGTCGAAACCGTGTTTTGCAGCAAAATCGATATAACGTTTGGTGTTTTCTGTTGTTGCTCCGTGTTTTCCACTGGCAATTAATTCTCTAGTTTCGGTATTCTGTGCATTTTGTGAACCAGCATAATCCCAAGTAGATTTACCTACGTGCATTTCCCACCAAACACCAACATATTTCATTGGTTTTATCCAAGAAGTATCTTCAATTTTTGAAGGTTCGTTTAGGTTTAAAGTCATTTTGGAACTGACAATAGTTCGTGCATCATCGCTAACCATAATCGTTCTCCAAGGCGTAACGCAAGGTGTTTGCAAATAGGCTTTGTCGCCAATGGCATTTGGCGCTAAAATTGAAGTTAATCCAAATGTTTTTGGGTTTAATTCCAAATGCATTACTGGATAGTTTACCGTTGCCGCTTCGAAGATGTTGATGTATAAACCATCGGATGATTTCATCATTAGCGGCGATTGTACTGCATATTTTCCTGGAATAGATTTTACTCCAATTCCGTTGTTCAAATCGAGTTTTTCATTATCTATTTCAGACAATAATGTTTCATTATATACATATTCCTGACTGTCAAAATCGCCTGGTATCCAAAACGTTTTGTGATTTCCAGCTAGGTTAAATTCGGTTTTTTCTTCTTTAACGATAAAATAGTTTAAGTCTTTTTGTTTTGGAAATTCATAACGAAAAGCAACGCCTTCATCATAAACTCTAAAAACAATAGTAAGCCTTTTTTCGCTTTTCTTTTGAATTAAATTGATTACAAATTCATTATAGTTATTTCTGATACTACTTTGTTCTCCAAGTACAGGTTTCCATACTTCGTCAAAAGTTGATGTATTACTATTTTCAACCGTAAATCCTTTAGTAAAATCGGTTCCATCCTTTAGTTTTAATCCTAAAAAACTCTGATTTACTACTTTCTTATCTTTTAAAGTTACAGAATAATTTGGTTTTCCTTCATTATCTAAACCAAAATTAACTGTTAAAGACTTGGAAGGTGATTGAACTTTTTGAGCATTTACAATTGAAACCAAAAAAAGTAATGCTAAAATTTGAAATTTTTTCATCTAAAATACTTTGATTTTTTTACAAAAAAGTGATACTACTTTTCTATTTTGTTATTTTTTAATCCTAAAAATTAATACATTAAAAAAAATGCTGATATAATTTTCATAAAAATACATTTATTCGTAAATTCTAATAACAAAGAACAAAAATAGTTATTAACGAAAACGATTTCTTTTACTATTTTTAACAACTCTACAAAAAAAATCCCGACTATATCGGGACTTTATTTATTTTTCATCTACATAATCTTGAAGATAGGCAAATCGAGGTGTTAATTTTCCGTTTTCGGTTATCTTAGCACGTTGCAAAATACCGTCTTTATCATTATTAAAAAAAGCTGGAATAACGTGTTGCATAAACATTTCGCCAAAACCTTCGCTGGCATCTTTTGGCAATTCACACGGTAAATTATCGACTGACATTACCATGATTGAACCTGGATGCGAATAAGGAACTTCTTTATGTTCGCTTGGCAAATAACCAAAAAATGGTTCGGCTATCGTCGATGCTTTGATGGTACAGGCAATTGGTCCATTAACATCACATGAAATATCAGCAACAACTTGAATTTTATTTTTGGGCGAATTCAGCATTTCACGAGTTAAAATATCGGGTGCATTATTTCCGTGAAAATGTCCAGCCATATAAATATCGGCTACTTTAGTAAATCGTTCAAAATCAGAAATATAATCTTGAGGATTTTTATAAAAATCTTGATTATCTAAAACTTGACCGTCTTTTCTTTTGTTATAATCCAAAACATCGATTTGAGTATAAACGGGTTGCGTATAAATTTTATTCAAAAAATCATCTGCCGAAACCTGTTTTACCTTCATTCCGTCGAGAATTTCTTTTGCGCCCATTCCTACTTTTCCGTGACCAGTCAATACAATTTTGATGTTGGGAAGAATTTGTCTTTTTAGTCTAACAATTAAATCGTCTTTACTTTTTAGTGTTTCAGCTTTTGGCAACGTAAATAAATCATATTTAATTCCAAAAGCTCTAAAACCGTTGTAAGCACCAACAATTCCGGCATAGCGACCAAAACCTATCAACCTTCTGTTGTTTACATCAACAATAGTTTCGTGGTCAAAAAGCTCGATATTTTTCTCTAAAATAGCTTGCAGTAACTTTCTATTATAAGGTTGAAATTTAATCGTATGCGAAAAGAAAAAATACTTTTTATTTGGTATCAAATAATCAACTGGAATTTCTTTTACGCCAAATAAAACATCGCAATCCGTCATATCTGAAACAACTTCAATTCCAAGATTAGCATATTCTTCATCCGAAAAAACTCGAATATCTGAACTTTCAACTTTAATTTCAGCATTAGGATATTCCGTTTTTAACTTTACTAATTCTTCTGGAGTAAAAACTACACGTCTGTCTGGCGGATTTTTTCTTTCTTTTATAATTCCAAATTTCATTACCTCAAATTTTAATTGCCCAAAAGTAACGGTAACGAAAACGTTTTCAAAACTTTTTTATGAAATAATATTGTGGAAAACATGTTGAAAGGTTTGTCGTTTTTGTTCTGTAAACCCATTTTGAATAATTATATTTGTTATTCCACATATTTATGAAAATGAAAAATAAAATCATTCTATATATTTCCCTATTACTATCCTTTTTTATAATTACAACTATTGCCGTTACCTCATGTTCTAAACAAGAAAAAACCGAAGAAGGCGTTGTTAAAATTAACGAAAACGGAATTCCCGTAATGCAACCTCTTCAAGAAGAATTACCAAAACTTTCGGAAAAATTTATAGCCGATAAAAAATATGGTTCATCGTTGTTTTTTGAAAAAACATGGTCAGAGAAAAATGATAACGTTGCGTTTTTGGTTGCCAAAAACGGTCAAATTATTTATGAAAACTACATGGGTTTTGCCAACAAGCGAACCGATGAAATGATTACTAAAGATACGCCTTTGCACACAGCTTCCGTTAGTAAAGTTTTGACCGCAACAGCCGTTTTAATGCTTGTTGATGCCAAAAAAATTGCGCTTGATCAAAAAGTAAACACCATTATTACCAATTTTCCTTATCCAGATGTAACCGTTCAAACGCTTTTAAATCACAGAAGTGGAATGAAAAACTATGCTTATTTTACTTTTGAAAATAACAATTGGGACAAAAAGAAGACGTTAACCAACGAAGATATCATCAAGGTAATGATTGAAAAAGAAATTCCGCTGGAAACCAAAACCGATACTCGTTTTAGTTATTGCAATACCAACTATGCTGTGTTGGCATTAATTGTGGAAAAAATCACCAGAATGAAGTTTCCTGCGGCGATGAAAGAAATGATTTTTGCTCCACTTGGAATGACAAACACCTATGTTTGTGACTTTGAAAAAGACCGCGAAAACATTGTTCCTTCCTATAAAGGAAACAATATGGAAATTGGAACTGATTATCTCGATGCCGTTTATGGCGACAAAAATATTTATTCCACGCCACGCGATTTATTAAAATTTGATACCGCGCGTTATGCGCCATTTTTTCTAAATCCTGAACTGATAAAAAAAGTATATCAAGGTTATAGTTATGAAAGCAAAGGTGTGAAAAATTATGGTCTTGGCATAAGAATGATTGAATTTGAAAAAGGCGAACCATTTTATTTTCACAACGGTTGGTGGCACGGAAACACGTCATCTTTTATCAATCTTAGAAAAGAAAAAGTAACTATTATAGCTTTATCTAACAAATACACCAAGAAAACCTATCAATCTAAAAAGCTTGCTGGACTTTTTGGTGATTATCCGTTTAAATGGAACGATAACGATGAGTAATTTATTTCATCTTTAAAAAACACAATCCTCAATGGTAAAACTGTTGAGGATTTTTTTATATTTTTACTTTTACAAATGTTTATACGTATTTGTAAATGGAACATGCGACAATCTGCGTGTTGGCTTTATTTTAAGGCAAAACCAAACATACAAATTTATATGACACAAGAAGAACTATCGAGAGAATTAGCTTCTAAAAAGAAAGCTTTTAAAAATGAAAGTAGAATTGAAGAATGCTTTCATCACAAAAAAGATGAATGTAATGGACTAATTAAACAAGCTCATAGTATTCAAAGAAATGGTAGACTTTCAATTTTAGAATCTGATGTCAATGGAAATATGTGTGTTTATACTTTTACTAGCCATAAATCAACTAAAGAAAGATGGTTAGACGACTTAGTACCTATTGGTAAAAAAGAAGCTTCAACATTTTTTGGCTTTTGTGATTATCACGATACAAATCTATTTTCTCCAATAGAAAATTTTCAATTTGATAAAAGTTTAAAACATTTATTTCTTCACTCATATCGTTCCTATGCACATTCTTACCATAGAAAACATGAAGAATATAAAATTTATAATAATCCTGAGTCTGAATTCGTAAAATCCTTACCAAAAGATTGGGTAGAAATACTTAAAATGGGAGTTGAAATGGGAGTAAAAGATTTGAAATTTTATAAACATCAATTAGATGCTGCTTTAGAAAATGAACAATATGATTTTTTTAAATATTTAGTTTATGAAAAAGAAGGTTTGTATCCATTCGCTGTTTCTTCTCAAATATCTCCAACCGTTTCATATAAAAATAAGCCAATGAATAATCATTTGAAGCCAAATGAACCTTATTCACAGCCTATATTGACTTTTTTACCTGACAGAACAACAACATTTGTAATTCTTGCAATTTTTCCTAATGATAAAAACGGAGAAATTTTATTAGACGAATTGAAAGAACTAAATGCAGTAGAATTAGAAAAAGTAATTACTTCTTTAATCATTGCAAATTGTGAGAATACATTCTTTTCTCCAAAGGTTTGGAACAAACTAAATCAAAATCAAAAGAGAATCTTTCTTGATGAATATGCTATTAACACAGAAACTGAAAAATACAAAAATGTTTTTTTTAAAAGTCGAATAAATTTTTTTTCAGATTTTTTTGAAATTAATAATCTATAAAAAAGCAAGAAGGAAAGAACCTAGAAAACTATATTCTGAGTAACAACTAATTTTAAAAAACAAAAAAACCAGCAATTAAGCTGGTTTTTGTCTTTTTCATTCATAGCAATTAATTCCCACCGCCTAACGCTTTATACAATTGTATCACTGCGTTCATTTGTTTGTATTTATTATCAATATAATTGATTTCGGTGTTTAGTGCGTTGTCTTTGGAAGTCAATACTTCCAGATAGTTCACCATTCCATACTGCAACAATTCATCCGAATAGTTGGCAGCTTGGGTTAACGCTTCCAACTGGTTTTTGCGGATAGCTAGTTTTGAGGTTTCGTTTTCATAACTCGCCAAGGCATCTGACACTTCTTTTCCAGCGGCTAAAATGGCTTTTTCATATTGCAGATAGGCTTTTTGCTGATTGGCTTTGGCAACTTCCAATCGGGTTTTATTTTGGCGTTGTGCAAAAACTGGTTGTGTCAATCCAGCGATTACCGTAGCAAAAATAGAATTGGTACTGAACCATTGTTTAAGCTCTAAAGCTTGTAAACCACTAGTAGCATTCAAGGTTAAGGATGGATAAAAGAAACTTCGCGCTACATTAGTTTGTTCAAAAGAACTTCTAAAGTTTAACTCTGCCGAAACCACATCGGGACGTTTACTCAAGACCGAAACTGGAAGTCCTGCACTGACATTTGCCTCAATTTTTTGGGTTTCAAAAGTAGAACGATTTACGGTTCCTGAAACTTTTCCTAACAACTGCGAAAAAGTATTTTCAAGTACTTTTCGATTAAATTCCAAATCTTTTAATATGATTTGGGTAGCATATTTTTGAGCTTCGGTTTGTTTTACGGCTACTTCGTTTACATTTCCAGCTTTTTTTAATGCTTGGATTACCTCAACACTTTGGGTTCTATTTTCCAGCGTTTTAGTCACTACTTTAATTTGAGCATCGACCGCAAGCAACTGAAAATACAACGAAGAAACGGTTGCAATCAATTCGGTTTGCACGGCTTGTTTAGCTGCATTGGATTGAAGTAATTGTGCCAAAGCGGCTCTTTTGGTGCTTCGTATTTTTCCCCAGATATCGGCTTCCCAAGATAATTTTGCCGATAGTTCATATTGGTCTAACGAACTGAATAATCGTCCAAACTGGCTATTGCTCGACAATTCTTGATGCGTCAACGAAGCATTTGCCGTTACTGAAGGTAAATAACCTGCTTTTCCTTGCTTGAAAGTTGCTTCGGCCGCTTCGATATTTTGCAGTGCGATTTTCAAGTCTAAATTATTTTGCAAGCATTCATTGATGTGTTGTTGCAAAAGGGTATCAGTAAATAATTTATTCCAAGGCACCGATGCTATTGAGGTTGTATCCGTGCTTTCGGTTCGGAATAGATTTTCGGTGGTTACTTTTGGCGCTTCATAGTCTTTGGCTACAAAACACGACTGCATCAGCGTCATGATGGCTACAAAAAGTACACTTTTGATGATATATGGCTTTTTCATTTTTAGGCTGAATTTTTCAGTATCTAGTTATTAATTTTCTTCGGCTTCTAATTCCGATTCAGGTAAAATAGTTTTGGGTTTACCACTTATTCGCTCTTGTAAACCTTGGAACACAATAAACAACACCGGAATTACAAATACTCCCAAAATAGTTCCTATCAACATACCGCCAATAGCTCCAGTTCCAATAGCTTTGTTTCCAATAGCTCCGGCACCTTGCGCCAACATCAATGGCAATAATCCTAAAATAAAGGCAAAGGATGTCATCAAAATTGGTCGTAAACGCGCTCCGGCACCTTGAATAGCTGCTTGTTTAATACTCCAACCTTTTCGCCTTGCTTCTACCGAGAATTCTACAATCAAAATGGCATTTTTGGCTAATAATCCAATGAGCATAATGAGTGTAATTTGTAAATAGATATTATTACTTACATTAAAGAAAAACGCAAAAATATAAGAACCGGCTAATCCAACGGGTAACGAAAGTAAAACAGCAAAAGGCAGTATATAACTTTCATATTGAGCGGCTAATAAGAAATAAACAAAGATTAAACACAGCATGAAAATGAAAATAGTTTGTCCACCAGCGCTAATTTCTTCACGTGTCATCCCCGAATATTCATAGCCGTAACCAACAGGTAAGGTTTGTGCTGCAACTTCTTCTACCGCTTTAATGGCTTCACCTGAACTAAAACCGTCGTTTGGAGCACCTTGTACTTTTACCGAAGTAAACAAGTTAAAACGCTCGATAGCTTGTGGACCAAATACTTTTTCTAACGTAATAAATTGTGAAATAGGCGACATTTTACCAACGTTATTTCGAACCAATACTTTATTTAATGATTCAGGATCAGCTCTAAACTGTGGCTCCGATTGATAAATAACACGGTATTGTTTACCGAATTTATTAAAATTGGAAGCATAAACGCCACCATAATAACCTTGCATAGTACCTAAAACATCGGCAACAGTTAATCCAGATTTTTTAATTGCTGGTACGTTCAAATCGATACGATATTGCGGATAATTTGGAGAAAAAGAAGTCGATGCGTATTTTACTTCAGGACGACTGTTTAAAGCTGCCAAAAATTTATCTTTTACCGTGTTCAATTCTTGAATGGTTCCTCCTTTTTGATCTTGTAACTGGAACTCAAAACCACTACTGAAACCAAATCCAACGATGGTTGGTCGAGCAAAGAACAATACCTTGGCATCTTTTATCACCGCAGTTCTTTTGAATAATTCGCCTACAATAGCCGTGATTTCCTGATTATCATTTTTACGTTCTGCCCAAGGTTTTAGCTTTACGATAACCATACCGTAATTACTTCCACTTCCGCTTAATAAACTTCGTCCTGAAATTCTAAGAATTCCTTCAATTTCAGGTATGTCTTTTACTTTATTTTCAATTTGTAATAAAACTTGTTCTGTTCTTTCTAAAGATGTTCCTGGCGGAAGCGAAATATCAGACATAATACCACCCGTATCTTCGCTTGGCACAAAAGCTTTTGGCGTAATATTCATTAAAAACACAAACAAAGCAGTAAAAATTGCAATTCCTAAAAACGCTAACCATTTTTGTTTGATAAAAAATCCAACTGACTTTTTATATTTAATAGTGGTAGCTTCAAACGCCATATTAAATGCTGAATAAAAACGTTGTAAAAATCCTTTTTTCTCTTCGCCTTTGTCGTGATGTTTCAAGAAAATAGCACACAACGCTGGCGAAAGTGTTAAGGCATTAATAGCCGATAACACGATGGAAACCGCCAAGGTTAATCCGAATTGTTTATAAAAAACTCCAGACGAACCACTAATAAACGAAACCGGAATAAACACCGCTGACATCACTAAAGTAATGGAAATAATGGCATTACTGATGTCGTTCATAGCGCTATGCGTTGCTTTTCTTGGATCGTGTTCGCCCTCTTCCATCTTGGCATGAACGGCTTCGACGACAACTATGGCATCATCGACGACAATTCCGACGGCTAATACCAAGGCAAAAAGCGTTAATAGATTGATTGTAAATCCGAATAAATTCAGGAAGAAGAAAGTTCCAACGATGGCAACTGGTACCGAAATAGCTGGTATCAACGTTGAACGCCAATCTTGTAAAAAGACAAATACCACTAAGAATACGAGTATAAAGGCTTCAATTAACGTATGAATTACTTTTGTGATGGATTCATCAAGGAAATCATTAGCATTAACTAAATCTCGGTATTTTACCCCTTTTGGAAAATTTACCGAAGAATCTTCCAGAACTTTCAACGAACCTTCAATTACTTCCTGTGCATTAGAACCTGCTGTTTGGGCAATAGCAACTGCTACGGATGGGTTTCCGTTAGTTAAAGTATTACTAGCATAATTTATGGCGCCAAGTTCAATTTTTGCCACATCGCCTAAACGAAGTACTTCGCCATTTTGTGTAGAACGAATTACAATTTGTTCAAACTCTTTGATGTCTTGTAAACGACCTTTATATTTTAATGTATATTGATACGATTGATTACCACTTTCTCCTAATTGTCCTGGAGCAGCTTCAATGTTTTGTTCTGCTAATAAATTAGTAATATCAGAAGGTACAAGTCCATAAGAACCCATTACATCTGGCTTAAGCCAAATACGCATAGAATAATCTTTTTGACCAAAAACCATTGCTTCTCCAACACCTGGAACACGCTTGATTTTTGGTAAAATATTGATATTCGCATAATTCTGAAGGAAAGTCATATCATAATTTGGATTTTCACTATACAATGAAAAAATCAAAATGTTATCACTTTGTCTTTTGGCTGTAGTTACTCCTGCTCTTGTTACTTCTTGCGGTAGCAACGGCGTGGCACGAGAAACACGGTTTTGAACGTTTACGGCAGCCAAATCAGGGTTTGTTCCTAATTTGAAATAAATATTAATGGAAGCCGAACCATCATTATTTGAAGTAGAAGTCATATAAGTCATGTCTTCTACTCCGTTGATTTGTTCTTCTAGTGGAATAACTACCGAATTCATCACTACTTCGGAACTTGCTCCTTGATAGTTGGCAGAAACAGTTACTGTTGGCGGAGCAATTTCGGGATATTGAGAAACAGGAAGTGAAATCAATCCTAAAATACCCAAAATAACAATGATAACAGAAATTACTGTTGATAATACAGGTCTGTCAATAAATTTTGAAAACATATTTTTTAATTATTTGGTGGTAGGATTAAGTACTTCATTAAAATCTACTAGTTCAGGTTTGATAGCTGTTCCTTCTGTGATAATTCCAACACCTTCCAGTACCACTTTATCGCCAACATTTAGTCCTTTATCTACTACGAAAAACTTACCGCCAGAAATAGCTCTAACCTCAACCGGAACAACTTTTACTTTATTTTCATTATCTACAACAAGTACGATGCGTTTGTCTTGTAATTCCATCGAAGCATTTTGAGGAATAAGGATAACGTCTTTTAAATCGGTTGGAATTTGAATGGTTCCGCTTCCACCAGAACGAAGTAATTTATTAGCATTAGGGAATTTTGCTCTTACATTAAACGAACCTGTTTGTACATTAGCTTGACCACTAAAGGTCTCGATTTTCCCTGACTGCTCATATGTCATTCCATTACTCAAAAGTAATTTTACTGGCAACATTTTATTTAATTTTTCTTGAAATGATTTTCCTTCAGCATTCATCATGATGTCGAGCTGTTGCTTTTCATTTACTGAAAAATAGGCATAAACGGAACTGATATCGGAAACTCGGGTTAATGGTTCAGCTGTTTGACTGCTTACATAACTTCCTAAACGCATTGGTATGGTTCCAACAATTCCGTTTACAGGACTTTTGATGGTGGCATAATTTATTCTTTCTACTATACTTTGGTAAGTACTTTTGGCACTGGCTAAATTAGCTTTGGCCGTTTCCAATTGTACCTCACTGATGATGTTTCGATCTACCAAAGGTTTTAAACGGTTTACTTCAACTTGAGCCGCTGTTACTCGTGCTTTGGCTGCTGCTGCATCTTGAGTTGCAGTTTGGGTTTCTAATTTAAAAAGCGGTTGTCCTTTTTTTACTTCCTGTCCTTCGTCAACATATATTTTTTCGATATAACCATCAACTTTAGCTCTAATTTCAACATCAGTAACGCCTTCTAAAGTTACTGGATATTCTGCCGTTAATGTAGTATTTGCTTTTTGTACTTCTACTACTTTATAAGGCATCGGTGGCATTTCTTTTTTAACATCATCTGCTTTTTTACAAGAAAACAAACTTATTGTTATTAATAGTAAAATGATAATATTATTCTTTTTCATAGGGCTTTTATTTAGCGGATTGATTTTTGATTTCTATTGATTTGAATTTATTGATGGTTGAAAGCAGAAGCTGTTCCACTTGTAAAACATGTTCTTTATAGGCACACATATTTTGAAAATTAATTTCTTCTTGAACACAAGAAATATTCTTTTTCCGGAATTGCATTAATCTGTCTATCATCATTTTTTCACCATCAATAATGGTTAAATAATTTTTTAATCGTTGACTTAGAGGTGCAGCTTTAAAGTATTTTTTTCTGTCTCCGGCTACTGTAAAATATTCTATCCTACCTGTTTTGAGTAATAAATTAAGATTGGTAGAAACTGAACTTTTACTGGCTTGCATTTTTTCAACCAATGTATCAAATGTCAATCCCGATTTACATCCGTCAATAACTAACGTTGCTAAAATACGTCCTCCAAGTGGAGAAATATTATATAGGCGTTCAAAATGAATTCCAAATAATTCTATTAATTCGCTTTTTTCATCTTCCATGGAATTATTTTTTTGGCAAATTTAATCTTAGTTCGGATATTACCGAACTAAACGAACATAAATTTTTGTTAAAAATTCAATCTTCAAAACCTATGATAAAAAATCAAAAATAATCACTATTTTTGCGGTCTGATTTTTGATGCATAAAAATTAAAAATTGGGGTCGACTGGTTTTGACAGCAAGATGAAGTGGACAGTAAGCACGTCGAGCATTGTACTTTTAGCTCGTAAATCCAAAGGTACGAACTTATAAACGGCGAAAATAATTACGCTTTAGCTGCTTAATCCGAAGTTTAGTACGATTTGCCTAGTTCCAACAAGGTTGGAAAGCTAGATTTACCTCAAAAGCCTTGGTTTGTGGCGTTTGATTAAGGTAAACCGGAAAAATAAACCTAGAAATGGTAATGCTTTAAATCCATTTTGACACTGATAAAGCTAAGTAGTTTGTGGTTGTTTCTGACCTAGCAAATTATCGAAAATTTAATCAGGAACTAAGCGTGTAGAAAGCTCTTTATTTCCTTGTTTGGACGGGAGTTCGACTCTCCCCGACTCCACAAAAACCTGGATTTTTTTTATATTCTCCAGGTTTTTTTATTCTAATTATTCTCTTTCAACTTTTTTAAAACCTTATTCCTAAATTCAAAAATATATTTCTTCCCATTCGAGGAATTTTATTCCAATCGGAATACGTAGTATAATATGTGTTTACTATATTTTCTACTCCTATTTTAGTATAAAGTATACTTCCGCTCCAATTAAATTTATAACCCGCACTGAAATTTAGTATGGCGAAAGCTGCCGTAGATTTTTCTTCATAAAATGAACCAAATCGAGTTTGAGCTCCGTTTCCAATACATTCAATTGCTGCATTCAGTTTTTGACACCTATATTTTAATTCCGTTTGATAACTTACAGGACTAATAAACGGTAAATTATTCTTGTTACTATCTTGACCACGACTGTATTTTATTTTTCCGCTCCACTGAAACTGCTTTGAAATCTTCCATTCTGTAGTTATGTCAACATTAAAAATGGTTGCATAATCCAAAGTTGTGTAAAGTTTTACTCCAGAAGCACCAATCGTCATCGGGACAAAAAAATCATTAGGTTGACCAACAATAAAATCTGAAATTCTGAAAAAAGTCGATGAAATCTTAACGTTGTATTTACTCTTTTTATATCCGAAGAAAACATTTGTTTCAATCGATTTTTCATTTCTCAAATTAGGATTACCAATATAGTCAAAACGATCAGAACTATTGAACAAATAAAAACCATATCCTTCGGAAACTGATGGTGCACGTTCGCTGTAACCGGTTCCAAAACCATATTCCAATCCGTTTTTATTGTAGTTATAATTTAGTCCGATGCTTTTTAGTAAACGTGTTTTTTGAGCTTCCATTTCAGGATAAAAAATCTGTAAACTTTGCAATCCAAAATCACTTGCCACATCATTAGTATGACTTCCTAAAGAAAATGACATTTTTAAACCCGAATGGCAGTTAAAAACCCAATTATCTTCAGCAAAAAGACCTGTATAAAATGTTCTAACATCTGGCCAAGTATACATAAACATACTATTTTCATCAGGATTTTCAGGATACATTGTCATTTCGGCAACAGACTTATTGTAAAAACTATTCAGGTTAATCAAAAAATGATGATTGTCTTTGTTTCCTGTAATTTTGGAATACATTCCAAATGTTTCGCTCCAACCCGGCATATCCATATGAATAGGAACTGAAGGTCGTTTGGTATCATCCATTCGATGTGTGATGGTGTTAAAATATACTTTGGTTTCCCAATCTTTCAATAATGGAGATTTTGGAATAACCATATATTTAAGCGAAGTAATCAAAGCTTCGGCTAATGAAACATCCATTGGTAATGCTGGATAACCAACATCGGTCGCTTTATCATAAATTAAAGATGCTTCAATGAGTTTGTTTTGGCTGAATTTAAACCCCGAAGTTCCTGAAAAATTGAGTTTTTTAAATTGAGAAAACAAAACTTCTTTGTTGTTTCCTGCCTTGTAATTATCGGCATCACGAAACATAATATCGGTATCAACATAAAATAAACTGTCTGTATAATTTACTGATGAACCAATGATTTTTTGACGACTATTGGTTTCAAAACCACTATTAACCGCAAAATCCCATTTTTGATTTCCAAATTGATTTTGATTTCTTTTCAAATCAATTGCTCCGCCAATGGTCGACCCAAAACACGAACCTTGTTGCCCAGAATGTATCGTTGCTTCAGAAAGATTAGAAACTTCAACATACGAAGTAATTGGGTCCATTTTATCGGTACAAGCGCCAAAAATCCGCATTCCGTCAATGGTTATCAATGTTCTTTCGGTTGCCATACTATTGATTATTGGTTCCCATGCATACGCACCGCGTTTTATCAAATCAACCTGACTTGATTTATCCAGAAATTCATCTATTGAAGCTAATGATTTTGATTGTTTTTCATGAATTTTTGCTTTTTTACCAATGATTATTACTTCTTTCAAGTCTTTAGGAACCAAAGTATCTTTTTGTTCTTGGGCAAAAGAAACCAAGCCGTTGAGTAACAACAGAAATAGTATTTTTTTCATCGCATTTTGGATTTTAAAAAGTCTTGCCTTTAATAAACAAGACTTTTTTGAGACTATTTTAGAATTCAATTTCTACAAAAAGACTACTTTCGGTAACAGTTTCGGTAATGGTTTCGCCTTTTAAAACATCGCCAGCAGCGTTAAGTAACTGCAAGTTTATTTTCCAATAACCTGTCATTGTTAATGATAATTTACCTTCATATAAACCGCCAATTGTTTTTTGGGTAGCATCAACATTATTAGGCGAACTGTGATTTCCCATACTTGGCATACGTGGATCGATTTTTACTTTATAGCCATCAACTACAGGAAAATCCATCATATTTTGCATTTTCCAAACGCCTAAAGCTATGTCATTAACTGCAACTTTTGGATTAGTTGGTTCGGCATAAGCCACAACATATTTCACACCATCAGTTCCTGTAAATGAACTTACTTTTTTCTTTGCCGATGCAGGAACATCAATTACAGAAGTAGCCGTATAAGCCGTTCCTTCTATCGTATAATCAACTTTTAAATCCCAATATTCTGTTGTGTTTTGTGCCATTTGAAAAACAATATAACCATTGTATAACGTTCCGTTTGGAGTTGTTTTTTCTACTTCAGATTTTGGACAAGAATGGTTCATCATTGTCATGTGCATAATTGGCATCCAACTCACTTCTGCATTTTTTTCATAATTTCCAGTAGATTTATCTTTAATTCTGATAGAAATTTCATTAAATCCTTGTTCTAAACTTCCTGCTTTAGAATATAATTCTATGGTATGTGTATCGTTTGAAAATTCTTTAAATTTAGTAATTCCAGATAATTCGTCGGTGGTTGTTGTAGTTGTATCATCATCTGATGAGCATGAAGTAAACATAGTTGTTGCTGCCATTATAAAAAAGGCAAGTGTATATTTTAGTAAAGATTTCATTTTGTAAATTTTAATTAATACGAATTCTATTGGAAGTTTTTCCAATAATTTTTAGACATAGTTTGTCCTGTCAATCCAAAAAAGATTGATGCAATTTTTGTATTAAGTAATAATTGTTGGTGGATGAAAAACGGCGCAACCATTCAAGTGAAAGTAAAGATTGGAATAGTTGTCGCTAATACTAATTTTATGTTGAAAATAAGTTTGTCTTGCGATTAGAGTTTCAATTTCTTTAAAAAACAGTAATTCCGTTTCTAAATGAACTACTTTTTTATCACTTGAAATTGGTTTATCTTCATCAGAAGCTTTTGCAAGTCCTTGCATCAACTTACATTTTCCGTTACATTCTAATTCGGGTTTTGCTTTATTTTCACAAAGCTCTTTAGAAATATAATCATAATTAACGATGTAATCTATCACCGGAAAAACCGGTTTCAAAAACATTACAAAAGCTATTATGACTATTAATTTTTTCACAAGACAAATTTCACATAAAAATTCAGTATCAAATATGATTATAATCATATTTTCTACCATCCATAAAATTTAACTTTGTTTATCAAAAGTTTCTAAAGAATCTAAACAAAAAGATTGTTTATCACATGAAAACTTGATTTTAGTTATGCCAATAGATTTAGATTTACTTTTTACTTGGGGTGCCATCGCTAAAGAATATAAAAAAAATGAGGTCATTTTCTACGAAGGTGAAGCCGCTAATTTTTATTATCAGGTAATTGATGGTTCTGTGCGAATGTTCAATTGTAATGATGATGGTAAAGAATTTACTCAAGGTTATTTTACTGAAGGACAAAGTTTTGGAGAACCACCATTGTTTATTGACGAAAAATATCCTTCTACCGCTACCGCTTTTCAAGATTGCAAAATCATTAAACTTTCTAAAGAAAAATTTTTAAAAATTTTAGAAGAATATCCCGCCATTCAGAAGCATTTTCTAACACTTATGGCGCAACGAATTCACAGTAAAGCCAAGACTTCAAAAGATATTATCAATCAAAAACCCGAATTTAGAATTATTGCCTTTTTAAATACACATAAAAAAGGAAATAGCAGCAAAAAAGAGTTAGTTCCGTTTACGCGTCAGGAAATTGCCAATTTTACCGGACTTCGTGTAGAAACTGTAATTCGTGCTTTTTCAAAAATGAAAGAGGAAAAAAAAATAGACATTATAAATCATAAAATATATTTCTAATGCATTTTAACCCTAAATTTTGGTTACGCTTTTCCATAGTTAATCTCTTTATCGTTGCTGTTTTAGGATTATTAATGCGATATAAAATTGGTTTTGAATTTCCTTATTTTGATCAAAAAAACATCCAACATTCTCATTCTCATTTTGCCTTTGCCGGATGGATTAGCCATACGTTGATTGTTTTGATGATTATTTTTCTGGAGAAAAAAGCAGTCAATAAGTTTCAAAATTTCTATAAAAACTACAATAGTATCTTGTCGCTAAATTTAATTTGTGCCTATGGAATGTTGATTTCGTTTATTATAGAAGGTTATGGAGCAATTTCGATCTTTTTTTCAACTATGTCAATCATCGTTTCCTATGCTTTTGGTTATCGATTTTGGAACGATTTAAAATTTGTAGAAAAAGAAAATCTTTCTATCAATTGGTTCAAAGGAGCTATTTTTTTTAATGTACTTTCTTCAATCGGAACGTTTTTTTTGGCTTATATGATGGCAACCAAAAACATTCTTCAAAATGAGTATTTAGCATCAATTTATTACTATTTACATTTTCAATACAATGGATGGTTTTTCTTCGCTTGTATGGGATTGTTAATTACTTTATTCAATCTTAAATCAACCGAAAATTCTTTTTACCAAAAATCTTTTTGGTTATTTTTTACAGCATGCATTCCCGCTTATTTTTTATCGACACTTTGGTTAAAACTTCCTGTTTGGCTCTATTTTTTAACTATTACAGCTGCTTTTATTCAAGTGTATTTTTGGTTTAAATTACTTTTTACAATCATAAAATCAAAACAGATTGATTTTCAAAATTATCCTGTTTTTCTACGTTACATTCTGTTATTTGTTGGAACAGCACTTACTATTAAATTTTTATTGCAATTAGGTTCTGTTATTCCTGCATTAAGTCAGTTGGCATTTGGTTTCCGACCAATCGTTATTGCTTACTTGCATTTGGTTTTATTGGCAATTATTAGTTTGTTTTTGCTTTTTTACATCTTTGCAAAACATCTTTTATTTATTTCAAAAGGTGCCAAAAACGGATTAATTCTATTCTCGATTGGAGTTTTCTTGAACGAACTATTTTTGGCAATTCAAGGTATGGCATCATTTAGTTATACACTTATTCCAAAAATAAACGAATTACTTTTTGTTGCAGCTTTGGTCATGGTTTCTGGATTATCAATTATGATTTTTCATGCCTTAAAAAAAGTTAAAATTTCTTTGATTTTATGAGTAAAATCATAAAATAACCTTTTCATAATTAAGTACTTTGTGCTATAAACCAAGTATTTCACATTATGAAAAATTCTATCAAATTTTTGCTCTTAGCCGGACTTTTTACTGTAACTGGCTGTAAACAAAGTAACGAAAATGCAACAGTAACAACAGAAAACAAGCCTGAACAAAGTGTTGGCCAGGAAGGAGTGATAGACGATACTTCCAATCCAAACATTGTACAGGTTGCTTCAGGAAGTAAAGATCACACTACATTGGTAGCTGCCGTTAAAGCCGCAGGTTTGGTTACTTCGTTAAGTAACGCTGGACCATTTACTGTTTTTGCCCCAACTAATGCCGCTTTTGACAAACTACCAAAAGGAACTGTAGAAGATTTATTAAAACCGGAAAACAAAAATAAGCTAGTCGATGTTTTAGGCTATCATACTTATGTAGGTGTTTTAAAAGCAGAATATATGCAGGATGGACAGGAATTTGAAATGGTAACACCACAAAAAGTTAAAATTACAAAACAAGGAGAAAAAACGTTTGTTAACAATGTAGAAATTGTAGCTTCAATCGAAACTTCCAACGGAATAATTCATATAATTGGTGATGTTTTACTTCCTAAATAGAATAATTATTAATTCAATTTTAGTTTTCTTCAGATGCGAAAAAGCGTGAAATTAGTATTCACGCTTTTTTTATGACATAAATCATAAAAAAAGGAATTTAGTTTTCTTCTATTTGTGTTTTAAACGAAATTCCTTCGGATATGAAACCGAAAAAAAATCTACTTATTCTTTTACTGCTGACGACACTTTTTTTTGTCTATAATTTTTTTATCTATACCGATAATTCTTCCTATGGAAATATTCATCTGTCTGAAAAAGCCATTCGTGGAGAAAATCTCTGGCTGAAAAACAACTGCAATTCCTGTCATCAGATTTATGGTTTAGGCGGTTATCTCGGACCTGATTTGACCAATGCATATTCGTTCAAAAAAAATGATAATTATCTGAAAGCCATGTTCAACAGCGGAATTAAAACTATGCCAAAATTTGACTTTAACGAATCTGAAAAAGAAGAATTGCTCCAATTTTTAAAAGAAATTGACCAAACCGGACATTATCCGAGTATCAATGCCAAAATTAAACCCAACGGCTGGGTAGAAATCCAATATAAAAACGACGTTCATGAAAACTAACCGTTATCCTTTTTACTTTATTTCTGCCGGATTAATTTCGCTGTTGCTGACGTTATTTTTTGGCTTGCTTTCCGGATTTCAATACATCATTCCTGATTTTATCAAGGAAATTCTGCCGTTTAATGCGGTTCGTCCGTTGCATACTTTGTTTGCCGTTTCATGGGTAATTCTTACCGCTACAGGCGGAATTTATTATTATTTGGAGCAAAAAAATCAAAACTATAAGTTGGTTTCCGTTCATTTTTGGCTTTTTATACTAACCGGAATCGGGATTGTAGTTTCTTATTTATCGAGAAATTTTGCCGGAAAAGAATATCTGGAATTTCCGTCTTATTTTTATTTTCCTATTGTTTCGGGTTGGATTTTATTTGGAATTACTTATTTCAAAAATGTATTTTCTTCTTTCAAAAATCTTCCGGTTTACTACTGGATGTGGGCAACTGGAATTGTGCTGATGATTTATCATTTTACCGAAGCTCATTTATGGCTGTTGCCTTATTTTAGAAATCATTTTGTACAAAATGTCGCCATGCAGTGGAAAGCTGGAGGTTCGTATG
Organism: Flavobacterium solisilvae; assembly: GCF_012911605.1. Lineage (GTDB taxonomy): Bacteria > Bacteroidota > Bacteroidia > Flavobacteriales > Flavobacteriaceae > Flavobacterium > Flavobacterium solisilvae. The sequence continues at coordinate 146,740 of NZ_JAAMPT010000204.1, forward strand.
TTGGCGCATGGAATATGCTGGTTTATGGAACTTCACTTTATGTAATGGCAAAAACGAGCAACAATGACAGCTACGCAAAATCGGGGAAAGCATTTTTCTTCTATTTTTTAGGTTTAACCAATTTAATGTTTGGTTGGGCTCATCATATTTATATAGTTCCAACTGCGCCATGGATGCGCTATTTGGCTTATGGAATTAGCATGACCGAATGGATTATTCTTTTTTCTATTATTTATGACTGGAGAAAAAGCTTGCCGCAAGAGAAAAAAATCGAATACATTTTGGCATATCGATTTACTGTTTTGGCTGATTTTTGGATATTTCTAAACATCATTTTAGCATTATTGATTTCTATTCCGTCTATCAATTTATTTACTCATGGAACTCACATAACCGTTGCACATTCAATGGGAACAACCATTGGAATTAATACGTTAATATTGCTTTCTTCCGTTGCTTATATTTTGGAATTGAACAAAAAAATTACTTTGATTTCAACAAAGAAAATCCAAATTGGGATTAAAATTTTCAATATTTCTTTTGTGCTTTTTTGGATTTGTTTACTACTTATGGGAGTTAAAAAAGCACATTGGATTTATTTTACAGAAGCAATCTCTTTTGGTCAATTTCATGAATCAATGCATTGGTTTTACATTCTTTTTGTATTCTTTGGTTTAGGAATTATTATAGGACTTTATTACATCATTTTCGAATTGCTAAAAAGCATTAAAAATCATCTAACTAAAGTTTAACCTGTATGATATATATCATACTTTAATTGGGATGATTTTCCAAAATTCGCCTCTTTATTTATTCTAAAAAAATTCGCATGAACATTTTAAAAAATGCACACACTTTTCATATTCCTGTAATGGGATTAGCTTATACAATCGACAGTCCAATTCGGGTTGCTCATTATGGAATATCTTCTGTAATTTCTATTACTGATGACGAACTAATTGAAAAAATGAGAGCTTTTTACAGCAAAAAATTCAGTTTGCCTTATCAGGAAATTACCCAAAAATGCTATGATTATCGTGCCGAACGAATAAAACATTATCTGAATTTGGTTGATACCATTGTTAAAGATAAAGTGGAACATTTCAAACACGAATTAGCCCAAAACAAAACAACTTTAGATTACTATATTTCGTTGCTTCCTAATAAATCGGAACTAAAAAATCGTCTGCAAAAATTTATCGATGAAGGTTTACAGATGACAGAAAATGTAAAAAAATATGTAGCCGAACATCTTTTACCTGGCGATATTGATGTTAACATTATGACCAAAGTTGACAAAGATAATTTTGACAAAAACAAACAACTTCCAGTAGAGTTTAACGATGCTCATGCTTCATTACGTGGTTTTGCCAACAGCAACCTGAATTCTTCCGTAGTTCTTTCTGCCGGTATGAACCCAAGATTGTACAGCTATTTTGAGCAATTTTCGACTTTTATCCGAATAAAAATGGTCAGTTAAAAAAGAAGATTATCCTGAAAGTGAGTGATTTTCGTTCTGCGATGATACAAGGTAATTTTTTGGCAAAAAAAGGACTTTGGGTTTCCGAATATCGTATAGAATCTGGATTAAATTGTGGCGGACATGCTTTTGCTACCGATGGTTTTTTATTAGGTCCAATTTTAGAAGAATTTAAAACCAAAAAAGAGCAACTCATCCAATCGGCACACGAACTGATGATAAAAGCATTAGAAATTAAAAATTTACCTATTCCGTTGCAACCATTAGAATTAAAAATCACCGCACAAGGTGGCGTTGGAACAGCCGAAGAACACGAATTTTTATTAGATTATTATAAACTGGACAGTATCGGTTGGGGTTCACCTTTTTTATTGGTTCCCGAAGCGACTTCCGTTGATGATGAAACTCGAAATTTATTGGCAAATGCTAAAGAAGACGATTTTTATTTGAGCAATATTTCGCCGCTTGGCGTTCCTTTCAACACTGTTAAAGGAATGAGTAACGATTTTTGGAAACAAAAACGGATTGACGACAATAAAGCCGGAAGTTCTTGTCCGAAAAAGTTTTTGGCATTAAGCAAAGAATATGATACTCAAGGAATGTGTACGGCTTCCAAAAAATATCAAGATGTCAAATTAGCAGAATTGGAACAACAGAAAAACGATTTTTCAAATGAAGTTTTTGAACAACAAAAAAGCAAAATATTTGAAAAATCGTGTCTTTGTGTTGGTTTAGCTAATTCGTCTTATCTTGAAAACAAAATGGAAATTAAAGGTCAGCAACAAGGCGTAGTGGTTTGTCCCGGACCAAATTTGGCTTATTTTGATAAAGTTGTTTCCTTGGCAGAAATGGTGAAACATATTTATGGAAATGTCACTGTTATTACAGATGTTAATCGTCCGAATATGTTTGTAAAAGAATTAGGAATGTATGTTGATCATTTGAAGAATGATATTCTTAGCTTTTCTGGTGAAACTTCTACTGCAAAAATAAAAAAATGGAAATCGTTTCAAGATAATCTTCTTCAAGGTATAGAATACTATGAAAGCCTATTCCGTTCAACCTTGATTTTTAAAAATACGCTCCAAATAATCAATCAATTACATTTTTATAAAGAAGAAGTCAAGCAAATTGAATTTTAGTTTAAAAATGTAAATCCTAAACATATATTAATAATGAATAATTGGAAAAAATTAACTTCAGAAGAACGAATAACAAGAATACAAAAAGCACTAAAAGAGAATGTTAACTTCATGAAAGACATTTCATTAGGCTATCCTGCTTCAAAATTAGATAGTAAAGTTTTTAACGATGATGCTCCTTTTTTAAAAGACGCACCAGTATTAATGACTTATCTTTCTAATCCAAACCATATTGGCTGTCATACCACAGGAACTTCGGAAGTTGCATTTAAAGGAACACAAGAAATCGAAAAAGAAGTATTAGAAATACTGGCAGTTGATATTTTTAATGCAACCGAAAATCAGTTTGACGGTTATATTGCTACAGGCGGAACCGAAGCGAACATTCAGGCTTTGTGGGTTTACAGAAATTTTTTCATAAACACATACAATGCAAAATTATCTGAAATTATGATTATCGCTTCAGACGACACTCATTATTCTATTGCAAAAGGAGCAAATTTATTATCTATTGAGTGGATGAAAGTTCCTGTGGATTTTGAAAACCGAACGATTCTCGAAAACGAATTTGAAACATTACTCCAAAAAGCTATTACTGAAAACAAAAAATATTTTATTGTAGTGGCAAATATGGGTACGACCATGTTTGGTTCAGTCGATAATCCTGATAGTTATACAAATTTTTTAGACAAATATAATTTAGCATACAAACTCCATATTGATGCGGCTTATGGTGGCTTTGTTTATCCATTTATTGCACCAAAAAGTAACTTAGATTTTAAAAATAAAAATGTTTCTTCTATTACTATTGATGCTCATAAAATGCTGCAAGCACCTTACGGATCCGGAATATTTTTATGCAGAAAAAATCTAATTGAAAATGTATTGACCAAAGAAGCAGAATATGTGGAAGGAATGGATTTAACTTTATGTGGAAGCCGATCAGGAGCTAATGCGGTTGCTACTTGGATGATACTTACAACTTATGGCGAAAATGGATGGTTTGAAAAAGTAAAAATTCTTCAAATGAGAACGGACTGGATTTGCAAGCAATTGGATTCGCTTTCTATTGAATATTTCAGAGAACCTTTTATGAATATTGTAACCATAAAAGCCAAGTATATTCCAAACAACATTGCAGATAAATATGATTTAGTACCTCAAAAGCATAATACCGATAACGAATGGTATAAGATTGTTTTGATGGAACATGTAGAAGTTGACAGCTTAAATCATTTAATAGACGATTTAAAGAAAAATTGTGTCATCTAAGATGAACTTTTATCTTCTTTGTATTCAGAATTATTGGATTAAGATTTTTTAAAGAATGACACAGATTTCCTATGGTTTCTGTATCATTCCTAAAATGTTGTATGTAAAAATTGCCTTGGTAATTATGGCTTTCCAATACAGAAATCATTGTTTGTATATCTACTTCATTAAGTAAACTTGAGTGATACGTAGTTCTTACTTCAAATGATATGTTCGAAACCATAAGCAATTTTAGACAAGAAATAAACTCATCGTAGAACACTTTTTTCGTTATTTCCCGAGCTTTTGCTATTGGACTTTTAAAATCAATAGCTACATAATCTAGCAGATTTTGTTCCAAAAGTTCCAATAAAACTTTTGGGCTGGAACCATTGGTATCTACTTTTACCAAAAATCCCATTTCTTTCACCGTTCGGATTTGCTCTACAATGTTCTTATGAATTAAACATTCGCCACCGCTAAAAACAACGGCATCAAGTAATCCTTTTCGGGTTTCGAGAAAAGAAATCATTTCGGGAAAAGAAAGTTTTCCTTTCCCAAAAACAATTTCAGGATTGTAGCAATACAAACACCGCATATTACAACCCGAATACCAAAGAATACAAGCACTTTTATCTGGATAATCTAGTAATGTAAACGGTGTTATATTGCTGACAGGTTTAGCCATTTTAAACAGTTTCTAACATTCTTTGAAATGAATTCGTTGTTTATGTTCACCTTTTTTTCCGATGTTAAAACTTTCTACAGGACGATGATATCCCATAACTCGGGTATAAACCAAGCATTTGGTTCTTGATTGCTGATGCTGTTCTAGCAATTCGTTAGTTTTTGTTTTCATAAGTGTCATTATTTAATTGTTCCAATAAATTTTCATCACATTTTGGACAGAATTCATATTCGCCGTTCAAATAACCATGAACAGGACAAACGCTAAAAACTGGCGTTACCGTGATGTATGGCAGTTTAAATTTTGACAAAACAGTTTTTACAAAGTTTTTACAAGCTTCAGAAGTACTTATTCTTTCGTTCATGTACAAATGCAAAACCGTTCCGCCAGTATATTGGCATTGCAAATTGTCCTGCATCAATAACGCTTCAAACGGATCTTGGGTGAAATCTACTGGAATTTGCGAACTGTTGGTATAGTAAACATTTTCCTCCATTCCTGCCTGAAGAATATTTGGATAACGCTTTTTGTCTTCTTTGGCAAAACGATAGGTTGTTCCTTCTGCTGGTGTAGCTTCGAGGTTGTAGAGATTTCCTGTTTCTTCTTGGAATTCTTTCATTCGGTTACGAATATGTTTCAAAATTTCCATAGAAAATTCATGTCCAAAAGTAGTCGTAATATCTTCTTTGTCTTCGGTGAAATTACGTACCATTTCGTTCATTCCGTTTACACCAATGGTCGAAAAATGGTTTCTGAAATGTGGTAAATAACGTTTGGTATAGGGATATAAACCTCGATCATACATTTCCTGAATAAATTTTCGTTTTTTCTCCAAAGTAGATTTAGACAATTCCATTAAATAATCCAATCGGCGGAAAAGTTCTTCTTTATTTCCTTCATATAAATAACCCAAACGAGCCATATTTATGGTAACTACGCCAATGCTTCCCGTCATTTCTGCACTACCAAAAAGTCCGTTGCCACGTTTCAATAATTCTCTCAAATCCAGTTGCAAACGACAACACATACTGCGAACCGCATTTGGTTTATAGGCATTTGGATTTTCAACTTTGTTTCCGTTTTCATCTAAAATATATTGACTTCCGATAAAATTTTGGAAATATGACGAACCAATTTTGGCTGTATTTTCAAAAAGTAATTCGGTATTTTCGCCATTCCAATCAAAATCTTCGGTGATGTTTACCGTAGGAATTGGGAACGTAAATGGTTGTCCGTTGGCATCGCCTTCGGTCATTACAGTATAATACGCTTTGTTTATCAGGTTCATTTCTGGCTGAAAATGTTCATATCGCATTTCCGTCAACGAAGTAACACCTCGTTCTTTGGCTCGGATAAAAACACTTTCATTAGTTATTTTTTCAAATAAATGATGGTCGTTTTTTGTTGGAATTTGTTCTTTCAAATCGGCTGGAACAACCCAATCCAACGTAATATTCGTAAATGGAGATTGTCCCCATCGTGCCGGAACATTGAGATTATAAACAAAACTGCGAACGGCTTTCAAAACTTCATCAAATGAAAGATTGTCCTTGAAAACATAAGGTGCCAAATAGGTGTCAAAAGAGCTGAATGCCTGTGCTCCAGCCCATTCGCTTTGCAAAATCCCTAAGAAATTTGCCATTTGTCCTAAAGCTTCTCTAAAATGTGACGGAGCTTTACTTTCCACACGACCACGAACACCATTAAAACCATCATTCAACAGAACACGCAAACTCCATCCGGCACAATATCCCGTAAGGCAATCCAAATCGTGAATGTGCACATCGCCGTTTCGGTGCGCATAACCTTCTTCTTTAGAATATACTTTATCCAACCAATAATTGGCGATGATTTTTCCAGCGACATTGTTTACCAAACCTGCGTTAGAATAGGAAGTATTTGCATTAGCATTAATTCGCCAATCGGTTTGTGAAATATATTCTTCAATGGTTTGCGTACTGTCAACATAAGTCGTATCATCATTCAGTCCTTGGATGTGTTCGCGCTGTAATTTTCGTGTATGACGATACAACATGAACGAACGCATTACTGTGAAATATTCGTTTTCAAAGAGCGTTTTCTCTATAATATCCTGAATTTCTTCAACAGCCCAAGTTTCTTTTTTGTCAATGGCTTCGATGACATTCTCAAAAACACGTTCATCAAACGGAACGGTTACACTATCAAAACTCCTGACAATTGCATCTTTTATTTTAAAGGTTTCAAAAGGTTTATAATCGCCGTTTCTCTTGATAACATATTTTTCCATAATGAGCGCATTTTTGATTTTTTGTATTAGTTAATTGGTTCTATGATATTGAATTTTGTTTCCATTTCTTTGGCTTTTGGAAATACAATATTGTTTTCTAAATGAATGTGTTTGTGTAAATCTTGTTCAAACTCTTTTAGCATGGCAAAAGTTACTTTGTAGGTTTCACAAGCATCGGCTGGCGGATTATAATCATTTGTAAGCTTCGCAATAATTCTAAAACGTTCGCCTTCATTATCGTGTTCATCCATCATCATCGCGATAGGATTACTCACGGTTCCAAAATGAGCTTGTTCGATAGAATTATTTTCTCTCAAAGCATTGTACATTTTTTTGACAAATGGAAATAAAATCAGCTCTTCTTTTTTCATGTGTTGCGCCAATTCGCCTGCTGAGATTTTAAAATGAAGCGCAATTTCAAACAACTCTGGATGTCTTTGTCCGTGAACTTTGCAAAGCTTATCAAGGTAAAACAACAAAGCAGTCGATTTTTCTTCTACATAACGATGATGTGTCTTTTCGATATAATCAATAAGCAAATCAATTGGCCACGATTTAAAATCAATTTCTTGCCCGGTTTGAGTATTTAAAACTTGCAATACTTCTTTTTTTACTTCTTCGGGATCAATACCTTTTTTTTCACAAGCTTGTTCTATCGTTCTATTGCCTTTGCAGCAAAAATCAATACCATATTTAGAAAAAACGGCTGCTGTTCTAAAATCTTCGGCTACAAATTCGCCTACTGTTGGATGTTCTAATGTATTCATAATGAAATGTTTTTAATGAGATTTTCAAGTACTAAAGTTGTTTCAATATTACGCCATAAAACCAATAGCATTCTATGACTAAAATCATATTAAATGGAAAATTTCAGTAGTTACTTTGTTCTTTTATTGAACAGATTGAAATGTTGTGAATTGAAAATCTGTGTAATTCGTGGTAAAAAAATATCTAATGGAAAATCTGAAACAAAAGATACTTGCTTTAAAAAAAGAAAAAAATGCTGTGATTTTGGCTCATTATTATCAGCAACCCGAAATTCAGGAAATTGCCGATTATGTAGGTGACAGTCTAGGTTTATCACAAGAAGCCGAAAAAGTGAATTCTGATATTATCTTGTTTGCTGGAGTTCATTTTATGGCAGAAACAGCGAAAGTTTTAAATCCAAAAAAGAAAGTTTTATTGCCCGATTTGAATGCTGGTTGTTCTCTAGCAGAATCATGTCCGCCGGATATCTTCAAGAAATTCATCGAAGCGCATCCTAATCATATTGTAATTACGTATGTCAACTGTTCGGCAGAAATAAAGGCATTAAGTCACTTGGTTTGTACTTCGTCTAATGCTGAAAAAATTGTGAATTCTGTTCCCGAAAATATTCCGATAATTTTTGCTCCCGATAAAAACTTAGGCAATTACATTAACCGAAAAACCGGTAGAAAAATGATCTTGTGGGACGGAAGTTGTGTTGTTCATGAAGCTTTCTCTTTGGATAAATTAATTGAACTTCACAAAGAACATCCCGATGCTGATATTGTTGCGCATCCCGAATCGGAAACACATATTTTGGAAACAGCAACCTATATTGGTTCAACTGCCGGAATGATTGATTATGTAAAACAAAGTCCAAAAAACAAGTTTATCATCGCCACCGAAGCTGGAATTTTATACAAAATGCAGGAAGAAGTTCCCGATAAAATATTAATTCCTGCGCCATCATTTGAAAACAATACTTGTGCTTGCAGCGAATGTGGTTATATGAAACTAAATACACTTCAAAAAGTATATGATTGTTTAGCAAATGAAACTCCCGAAGTTATGGTACCAAAACAAATTGCAAAAAAAGCATTGACACCGATTAAACGAATGTTGGAATTATCAAAATAATGAAAATAGAAACCGATTATCTTATATTAGGTTCAGGTATTGCCGGACTTACCGTTGCCATCAAACTGGCAGAACAATTTCCCGATCGAAAAATACTGATTGTAACCAAGTCCAATGCGGATGAATCGAATACTAAATATGCACAAGGCGGAATTGCCGTAGTGATTGATGGCATTGATGATGATTTTGAAAAACACATTAACGACACTTTAATTTGTGGCGATGGATTATGCAATCGTGAAGTTGTAGAAATGGTCGTGAAAAAAGGACCAAAACGATTGAAAGAACTTATCGATTGGGGAACAAATTTTGATCTTACTGCCGAAGGAAATCTGGATTTAGCCAAAGAAGGCGGACATTCCAATCATCGTGTTGTGCATCACAAAGACCAAACTGGACGAGAAATTGAAAGAGCAATTTTGACGAAAACACATCAAAAAAGGAACATTGAAATCCTCGATTTTCATTTTGCCATCGATTTAATTACCAAATCCAATAGTTGTTTTGGTGCATTTGTTTTAGATGAAAAAAACGACACTATAATTCCAGTTTATTCTCGTTTCACAATTTTAGCAACCGGTGGAATTGGTCAGGTTTATAAACAAACAACCAATCCGTTAATTGCTACAGGTGACGGAATTGCTATGGCTATTCGAGCAAATGCTACCATTAAAGAAATGGAATTTATTCAGTTTCATCCAACGGCTTTATATATGCCAAAATCAACGTCAACATTCCTGATTTCGGAAGCGGTAAGAGGTTTTGGCGCTTATTTGAAAACCAAAAAAGGTCGCCGATTTCTATTTGACTATGATGTTAGAGGCGAATTGGCTTCCCGAGATATTGTGTCGAGAAGCATTGAAACCGAACTGAAAAATTCTAAAAGCAAATGTGTTTATCTCGATTGCACACATTTGGATATTTTAGCATTTAAAAATCATTTTCCAACGATTTATCAGAATTGTTTATTATCAGGAATTGATGTTACAAAAGATTGGATTCCGGTAATTCCAACGCAACATTATTTATGTGGCGGAATTTTGGTGGATAAAAACGGGCAAACTTCTATTGAAAATTTATTTGCCTGCGGCGAATGTTCCCAAACTGGATTACACGGTGCTAATCGATTGGCATCGAATTCGTTATTGGAAGCATTGGTTTATGCCAATCAGATTTTTGAATTTCTGAAAAGTAATGACAAAAAAGATTCATTCGTAAAAACTATAATTTCTGATTGTTTCATCTCAAATAACAAATCTTTAGACAAAAAAATCATTCATAAATTCAAAGAAGATTTGCAAAATAGTATGCAGCGAAATGTTGGAATTGTTAGAAATGATACCGATTTGAAAAAAACGTTAGAACAATTACTTCTTTGGAAAAAAAAATGTTTAGAAATGGAATACAAATATAAAGTGTCGAAAGAGTTTTTGGAACTAAAAAACATGCTTACGGTAAGTATTCCGATTGTTGCCTTTTCATTAAAAAGAAACGAAAATAAAGGAAGTTTTTTCAAAGAAGGAAAAACTATAAACCTCCAATTCTAATTAAGTTCTGAATAAAACGGAGACTTTGCTAAAAATACTATTTTAAGATTGTAATTAATCTTACATTTGCTGACTTAAAAAAATTCAGATATAAATTATGGTTAATTCATTTAGGTTTTTGGTTTTATTATTTCTAGTTTCAACGGTAACTTTTTCTCAAGAAAAATTATCTTACGGAGTAGTTTTAGGGGGTTTGTTTCATACAGCAGCCAACAATAATAGTCAAAATACTTTTTCTTCTTTGGACAATAATATAAGTTTTAACTATGGAGTTTATGGCGAATATGCGTTTAATAAAAATTTAGGATTGAAAGTTACTTTAGCTCTTTCAAATAGAGATTTAACGTATAGGGCAAACCCGCTTCAAATAGAATATCTGCATAAAATATCTTTTGTTGAGTTTTCACCATTACTAAAATATGATTTCGGACAAGAATACAGAAAAGGTTTTTATATGTTTTTAGGTCCAAAAATCAATTTTATAACAAAGGCAACATCAGAAGGAGAAGATGTAAAAGATAATTTGGAAACGACTGTCTTTTCAGCTCAATATGGCATTGGCACGCGAATAGCAAAATACATTGATTTACAAGCCACATTTGATTATGGAGTTACACCATTTTTCAAAATGGATAACGGTAATAAAAGTAACTTTTTTGGGGTTTATTTTGGTGTTGGCATTGATTTAGAGAGAATTATAAATAAGTAGCCATTTAAAAAACTATAAACCTCCAATTCTAATCAAACTTCCTAAAATTAGCATTGTAACAGCAATGGTTGTAACTGTTATTATAAAAAATGCGGCTGGAAACATTCGTTCCGATTTTAGCTTTGGGAAAATCAATGTTTCTGCACAAGCAGCCATTAGTACCGTAGTAAACAGTAAAATCAATTTTATAGAAATGACTTTTTCGATAGCATTTGAAAACGAAAACCATTTGGTAAACGTTACGTTATAATGATATGCCATCAAAATTCCGGTAACGAGCAAAACCAGTAACGACGGCATTCCAACAGGTTCAAACTTACTTTTGAAATTTTTCAGGATAGAAGCATCTTTCTTTTTCAATGCTTCGGGCAAAATTCTAATAGCCAAAAAAAGATGTCCGCCAACCCAAATAGTTGCCGCCAATAAATGAAAAATTAAAATAACGTGATGCGTCATTGACTTAACGTTTTATACATCATTGCTGCCGAAATATTCATTGCTCGGTTTTTAATTTCTTCTGCTTTTTGTCCTTCAAAAAGGGCATCAACCGTTTCGATGAATAATTTGTTCCAATGTCCAAAATGCGATGGGTTCATTGGACTTTTTTGATGCAATTCTTTATGTCTTGCCATTGGATTTCCTTCATAATTGGCAGTGAAAAAAAGAATATTTTCCCAAAAATCATACATTTTAGGCAAATGTCTTTCCCAATTTACTTTGGCTACGTCATTAAATAAATAGCCAATTACATCATCAGTTTTTACTCTGTCGTAGAAAGTATTTACTAATATTTCGATGTCTTTTCGGTTTCTTATATCGGTTTTCATACTACAAATCTTTTTGGTTGAATTTTTTCAGTGAAATAAAAAATGGAATAATTGCCCATAAACAAAGTAGCAGGAAAGAAATCACTAATCCTGATGAAGTTCCGAAGAAATCTTTAAAAATGGCTCCAGTATAACCCATCATTGCCGAAACGTCAAGATGCATCAATATTTGAATTCGGGCTAAATCAATCGGACTTAAAGCAGTTAATCCTACCATGAAATTTTCTATTGGATAATCGGATAATTGGAATAAAAGAAACAAAACTATTCCGTCAAAAAGCAAGGCGAAAAACAGCCAAATCATAATGGCAATTCCTATTCCTTTGGCTTTATCACGAGTTAAAATAGAACTTAAAAATGCCAATGCTACAAAAATTACGGTGATTAAACATCCAATAATTATCATCATAAGTCCTAAACTATTTGGCGCATTGATAAGTAATGGTATTCCAGCTCCAACCATAAATGCAAATACCATAGACGACGATAATCCTAGAAATAAACTTGCCCAAATTTTTCGGCGTTTTACCGGTTGGCTCAATAATAACTCGATAAATTCGGAACTATTGTAAAGATAAATGGTAGAAAACAATACCGAAACCAACGGAACTGTAAACAGAATTACGTTAAGAATTGTGAGCAAACCTTTGGCAGAATTGTCTTCTAAAGCAAAAGAACTCCAGGAAAGTGCCGCCAAAATTAAGGTGTAAGTCAGCACAATTTTGTTCTTTAGTATATCGAGTAATATGATTTTAATAATTCGGTTCATGATGTTACGAATTTTGGTTTTTGGATTGCTTTTGCTTTAAAATACTCGCAATAGCTTTTGAAATTTTGGTTTCATTGGTTTCGGCTTTTATAACTTCTATGCTTTTATGAAAATGAACTTTTCCTTCTTGCATAAAAATAATTTCGGTAATCAAATCATCCAATTCACTCAACAAATGAGATGTTATCAAAATGAGTTTTCCGTTTTCTTTTTCGCGAATAATTTTTTCCTTCAAAATTTCAGATGCCAACGGATCTAAACCTGCTGTTGGTTCGTCTAAAATCAATACATCAGGATTGAAAAGAAAAGCCAAAACCGCGCTTACTTTTTGAGTAGTTCCGCCTGAAAGTGTTCGCATTTGCTTATCGAACATTTTTTCTAATTCAAATGCTTTTAATAAATCTTCATCCAATTCTTGGTTAGAATTTCTGATTTTTTTAATCATTTCGATAATTTGTCCAATAGTCATATTATCAGGATAACGACCAATTTGTGGCATATAACCAATGTTTTCGCGATATAAATATTCGCCAAGAATAGATTTTCCGTTGAACTCTATTAATCCACTGTTGGGAATTACCATGCCAAGAATAGACTTAATTAATGTGGTTTTTCCGCAACCATTTGGACCAATCAAAGCAATACATTGTCCTTTTTTAAACGAAAGATTGATGTCGTTTAACACCGATAGTTTTCCGAATTTTTTATTAATGTTTCGTATCGTAATCATAATGGCAGTGATTTCATTAATGGCTTGTTATCTATAAAATTATCGGGCGTTATACTGGGTAAAACTTTTTCGGATTTGTCTAAAAGTGTAATCATAAAACTTCGGAACAAAATCATTGACGACGGATTATTTTCGGTTAAAACACTAAACAAACTCAACGGATGATATGGAACGTCGCCAAAACCATCTTTGTTTAAATCATAACCTTCATATTTGTCCCAATAATTACTGTTGAACGTGTTGAGAACCAAGCTTCCGTTGGTACTAATATCAAAAGTATTTCCGAGAAAGTTGTTGTTCACAATCTCATTTTCCATACAGCTCGCTTGGATTTTCATTCCCCAACCGTTGGCTTCAAAAATATTTTTCTCAACTTTAATTCTTGATGTCCCTTCCATATATATTCCAGAAGTATTTCGGGCAAAACGGTTGTTGAAAATATAACTATCTGAGATTTCTTTGAGTAGTAATCCATAGGCCGAATCACCCCAATTTTCTTCAAAATAATTATTGAACATTTTTACATTTTTAGTAAACATAACGGCAACTCCAGCTCCGTTTCCTTTGAAAACATTAGTAATATAGGAATCGTCATTGGAAAACATAAAATGTAAACCGTAACGAATGTTATAACTGGAAATGTTTCGCCAAATGACCGATTGAGTTACAAACTCAAAGTAAATTCCATCGCGATGTCCTGAAATTTTATTTCCAATGATTTGCAGATTATCACTTTTCCAGCAATGAATTCCGTTACCAATAAGCTGTTCCTGTTTGCCATAGGCTTTAATTGTGTTGTTTTTTACAACCGCATTTTTACAATTTTGCAGATAAATTCCAAAGAAATTATTGTCAAGTATATTGTTTTCAATTACTACAAAATTCCGATCATATACTTTAATTCCGCATGGATCATCGAGCGCAGCATGACCAGAATTGATAATTTTAAATCCTTTTATCACAACGCTGTCAGCAGCGACAGAAAGCACTTCAGCTTTATTTTGACCATCAAGAACTGGAAAATTTTTGCCTAAAAATTTAATTTTTTTATTAATGATAATATTTTCTTCTTTATAAACACCTTGAGTAACGATGATGATGTCACCATCGTTAGCCAAAGCGATAGCCTGTTTTATGGTTTTTACAGGATATAATCTACCTACAGTAATAGTTTTGGCATTACTAATTAAGCAAAAGAAGAGCAAGATGTAAATTAGTTTTCTCATTTATAAGCATCATAAACTTCAGACCACGTCATAGTTTTAGCTTCAAGTTTTTTCTTAAACTCCATTTGTTCATTAACTGAGCTAAAGGCAGCGAAATTGCCTCGCATTGGCGAACTTATTTTTTCTCCATTGATAAAATGAGCCGTTTCGGCTGGAATAAGTGTATTGTCTTTTAAATAATCATTGACATAAAATGCATCGTAAGGTACGACTGTATTTGATTTTGCAAATTGAATCATACAAGCTACATCATCGAATTTATAATTTCTACCTTTTTTCGTAATCAATTCAGCTCCAAATTTTCCATTGGAAATAGTCATTTTACAAAATTCACAAGTATCAACATTTAATTTAATTGGAACTGACTCTTTTGAATTACAAGAAATTAATGTTGTAATAACAATCATATATATAAATAAAGTTTTCATTATACTTATTTTTTATTGAATTTATATTCTTTTATGACTATTGAAAACATTAATATTCCTGCAAAAGTCAACATCCATCCACCAATATCAGGAATAGAATAAGCTCCAAAATTTAAGAGTTGTTTATATCCAATAAGCGGTGGTTGATATGCCATTCCAGGAACTCTTATGGCAGCATTTGGATCAAGATTATGTCCATACTCATAGTTCCATCGATAAAAATCGATAGCAGCTAAAATAACAAATGTAACATACAAAAGCAGAAAAGAAAGTACCGCTTTTCTTTTAGCAATAAAAATCAGCAGTATTGAAATAATAGCAAATCCACCAATGATATAGGGCAAAATAGTAAATTCAAAAAAGTTTTCGGTGTGTAAAGTTGCCATACCGATGTAGTGGTTTAATCCGTTGATAATTTCTACATCACCACCAATTTTATTAGCGTGTAGTCGAAGGACAAGTCCTTCGGGATATTGTGGTGCTTCAAGTTGGATTTGCCACATTGGAACAAGTAGTGAACTGGCAAAAAGTACTGCTGTTATAAGTAATAGTACTTTGGATAATCCGGATATTTTTACATTTTTCATTTGATTTTAGAAAAAAAGGGAACAAATAAAATCCGTTCCCTTTGGTTAATTTTATTTGGTAGCCTTTGGAAGATTAGTTCCTACACTCCAAGTGAGCGGAACAGAACTTCCTGCTGGAGAAACTCTTACATAACCTTGCATTTCCTGATGCAATGCACTACAAAAATCGGTACAATATATTGGATACATACCTATTTTTTTCGGAACCCATTTTAAGGTTGCTGTTTCTCCTGGCATAATTAGTAACTCACCATTATCGGCACCTTTTACAGCAAATCCGTGTGGTACATCCCAATCTTGTTCCAAATTGGTTACATGGAAATACACTTCATCTCCTAGTTTTACTCCTTCAATATTATCTGGAGCAAAATGAGAACGAATGGAAGTCATGTAAACATCAACCCTGTTTCCTTTTCGGGTTACTTTGGCTTCTTTTTCTCCTTTGGTTACAAATGGATGATTGTTTTCAGCAATTTTATAAAACTTCAACTGACCGTTGTTTCTAATTAAATCAGCTGGTGCAGCTTGAGCATAATGTGGTTCACCAATAGTTGGAAAATCGAGTATTAACTGCATTTTATCACCGCTAATATCAAATATTTGAGCCGATTGTGCTAATTCTGGTCCTGTTGGTAAATAGCGGTCTTTTGTGATTTTATTGTAAGCAATTAAATATTTGCCAAAAGGTTTTTTACTGTCACCGCCAGGAATACAAAGATGACCTACGGAATAATAAGTAGGAACCCTGTCTAATACTTTCAGTGATTTTATATCCCATTTTACAACTTCAGAGGATACGAAAAACGTTGTATAAGCATTTCCTTTGCCGTCAAACTCAGTATGTAACGGACCTAATCCTGGTTTTTGAACTTCACCATGTAAAGCTGCTTCATATTTTACAACAGGAATTCCGCTATAATCACCTTCAAATTGTTTGTTTTTAATCGCTCTCATTAATTTATCAAAACTAAATACAGGTATTAAAGCAGCCAGTTTTCCTGAACCTACGATGTATTCACCTGTTGGATCTACGTCACAACCATGTGGAGATTTTGGACAAGGAATCATATAACAAATGTCTTTTAGTTCAGCAGAATCTAATACCAATACTTCATTCTTGATTTCAGATGTTGCTGTATGTGTTTTTTCATCCCACTTATTATGAGCATATTTCACAGCTTGTTTTTTGCCTTTTCCAGCTTTAATGTATTCTTCAGCTTTTTTCCAATTTACAGCCATGATAAAATCTTTATCACGTTGTGAAGCGTTTACTTCTAATAAAGTATTAGCTTGTTCTGTATTATAACAAGAGAAAAAGAACCAACCGTGAGATTTACCTTTTCCAGCATGAGAAAGGTCAAAATTTACTCCAGGAGTTACGATTTGGAAAGCCAAATCCATTTCGCCTTCCTTACCTACTTTTACAAAGCTGATATGACCTTTGAAGTTTTCTTTATACGTATTAATAGGAACGTCACCATTTGAATAATCTGCAGGTACACTGAAACGAGTTCCTGCCACTACATATTCTGTGTTTTCAGTAATGAATGGAGAAGAGTGATTTCCGCCACTATTTGGCAGCTCAATAATTTCGGCAGTTTTGAATGTTTTTAAATCGACACGTGCAATACGTGGTGTATTATTAGCATTACCAAAAACCCAACGTCCATCAACTTCGCCATTGGTTTGTGACATTTCAACATGATGCAAATCATCCCAAGGCACAAAACCATTAGATGTATTCAACATAGGTTTCGTTTCTTCACTATAACCCCAACCTTTTTCAGGATCAACGGAGAAAACAGGTATAACTCTAAATAACCTTCCACTTGGAAGACCATAAACGCTCAACTGTCCGCTGAAACCTCCTGACACGAAATTATAGAATTCATCGTATTTTCCTGGAGCAACGTATGCTTTTTGAGCAGCATCACCACTTACGGCATCACCAGAATTTTTTGGTTTACAAGAAGTGACTAAAGCACTCCCGAGGACAATAGCAAAAATTGCTTTTACAAACTTATTTTTCATATTATTGAATTTAAATAAGATTGGTCAGTACTTTCACGGGTTAACCAATCTCTTGTTTTGGTTTATTTTACACCGTCGTTTTTACGCATATATTCCAAAATATTTCGGGCATCATCGTCACTAAGCCCTTGATTTGGCATACGAACCAAGCATATCTCCAATTGCGCCTGAACTTCAGGATCTTTATCAATCATTGGATCAGGATTAGTTATGAAATTCATAATCCATTCCGGTTTTCTTCTTTCTGTTACACCTTTCCAACCTGGGCCTACTAATTTTTCATCGGTAAGTTTGTGGCAAGAAGTACATTTTACACTGGAAACTTCCTCTCCTTTGGAAGCCATTGCTTGATCTAAAGTTGGCCCAAGTTCTACATTGTCAAATTTTCCTTCACCTCTTTTTGGATCATAACTCGAAGGATCTGCAGATGTTGTTGCATTTTCTGTGGCTGTTGCCGGATTGTATTCCTCTGCTTCTTTTTCTTTTTTACCACAAGAAAATAGCATTACAGCTGTGATAAATACTACTAATTTTTTCATATTGTTTAGATTTAAAATAATATTCCAAAGGTCTTAATTGAATAGAGTTAATTTTATGACTATAATCATAAAGTAGGTTGTTTTTTAATAGTTTAGGAATTAAAAAAAATTAAGCATTGGTTAGTACTGTAAATCTTCAGCAAAAAGTGGACTGATTTAGTTCAAAACTAAGAGAGTGTTTTCAAAAATTATTAACTTTGAAATAGTATGAAAACACCTAAGAAAAAAACAGCAGAAAATTTCATCAAAGACATTCGTAGAAACACACGAAGAATCTTTAGTTCCGAACAGAAAATTCAAATTGTCATGGAAGCTTTACGAGCAGAAATGTCAGTTGCAGAATTATGCCGAAAGTATTCCATTAATGAATCCCAGTTTTACAAATGGAACAAAGAGTTTTTAGAAGCTGGTAAAAAGCGTTTAGCAGGCGATACCACAAGAGAAGCTACAAGTGATGAAGTGGCAGAGCTCAAGAAAGAAAATCAGGCTTTAAAAGTCATGATTGCCGATTTGGTTTTACGCTACGATATTGTAAAAAAAAGCTTAGACATGCTGGATTAACTGAAAAGTTTAAGAAATATATGCGACTTACAGTATCCGAAAAACAAGAAATCATTCACCTGGTTACTCGTTCTGAAATTGGCGTAAATCGAACACTTCGGGAGATTGGAATTAACAAGAGTACCTTTTACAATTGGTATCATGCTTACAGCGAAAATGGTGTTGAAGGATTATTTCCAACCAAAAGAGCATCAAACAGGCAATGGAACAGCATTCCACAAGAACAGAAGAATTTAGTTGTAAAATTAGCTTTAGAATATCCTGATTTATCTTCACGAGAATTAGCCTATAAAGTGACAGATGAACAGCAAATATTCCTATCAGAATCAAGCGTTTACAGAATTTTAAAGTCAAGAGGTTTAATTACAGCTCCAGCTCATATTTTTCTGAGTGCAGGTAATGAATTTACAGATAAAACAGGCTTTGTTCATCAAATGTGGTAAACGGATTTTACCTATTTTAAAATATTGGGTTGGGGTTGGTATTACTTGAGTACGGTTTTGGACGATTACAGCCGATACATTGTTCACTGGGAACTTTGCTCGAACATGAAAGCAGATGATGTAAAAAGAACCGTTGATACCGCCATTAAAAAAGGAAAATTGGTGACTAAAAAAAAACTTAAACTCTTGTCTGACAATGGCTCATGCTACATTGGAAGCGAATGAAAATTGTATTTAAAAGACAATTATCAAATGGATCAAGTTCACGGCAGACCCAATCATCCACAAACACAGGGAAAAATTGAACGCTATCACAGAACCATGAAAAATTTGGTAAAACTTGATCATTACTTCGCTCCAGAAGAATTAGAAGCTGCTATAGAAAAGTTTGTTTATCGTTATAACAATCAACGCTATCATGAATCATTAAACAACTTAACCCCAGCAGATGTGTATTTTGGAAGAGGCGAACTAATTTTAAAAGAACGTGAACGATTAAAGAAAATGGCAATTTTAAACCGAAGAAATGAGTACCAAAAATCAAAATTATCAACAAATCAAAAAAATCTTTTATCTTTGAATTATTAACTAAATACTCTCTTAGCAAAAGTCCAATTTAGTTTGAAGACGTACAATGAAGGTAAGAATGCAATGTTAGTTTTAAACAATGTAAAATGTAAAATTATTGGTCGTGTGTGCAAATTCCAGTGATATTGACCACCTAATTCCAATTTAAAGTGACCACCTGATTCCAATTCAAATTGACCACCTAATTTCGGAGCAAAATGACCACTTCCATTTTTCATTAAAAACTAC
>NZ_JAAMPT010000205.1 GCF_012911605.1 Flavobacterium solisilvae
ATGGTTAGTAAAAGATGGCGATTATGTAGAAAAAGATCAAGCCATTGCCGAAGTTGATTCTGATAAAGCAACATTAGAATTACCCGCAGAAGCAAGCGGAATTATCACGCTAAAAGCAGAATTATCGACGGTCGTGAGTCTGTTGGTTTCTTGGTTGCTGTAAAAAGAAGCATTAGAAAATCCAGTAGAACATTTAATGAATGGAAATGCTAAAAAAGCATTAGAATTATAAAACTTTGACATCCCGAAACTTCAGGACAGTCATACAAAACAATATAAATCCCAAATTCTTTTAGAGTTTGGGATTTTTCTTTTCTTTGTAATACATTTTCAAAGTATGAAGCAAAGCAAAAAACAAGCAGCCATCGGATTTATTTTTATCACGATGCTTATCGATATCACGGGTTGGGGAATTATTATCCCGGTTATTCCAAAATTGATTTCTGAGTTAATTAATGGCGATGTTAGCGAAGCTGCAAAATATGGCGGTTGGTTAACATTTGCTTTTGCCATAACTCAGTTTGTTTTTGCTCCATTAATTGGGAATTTGAGTGACAAATTTGGCAGAAGACCAATAATTCTATTGTCGCTTTTTGCTTTTTCGTTAGATTATTTACTTCTCGCTTTTGCTCCAACAATAACGTGGTTATTCATTGGTCGGATTATTGCAGGAGTTTCTGGAGCAAGTATTACAACGGCTTCTGCTTACATAGCCGATGTTAGTACGCCAGAAAATAGAGCGAAAAACTTTGGGATGATTGGTGCAGCATTTGGGTTAGGCTTTATTATTGGTCCAGTTGTTGGCGGTTTGTTAGGACAATTTGGTTCTCGAGTTCCTTTTTATGCCGCAGCAATTTTGTGTTTTTTAAACTTCTTATACGGTTATTTTATTCTTCCCGAATCGTTATCAAAGGAAAACCGAAGAGCTTTTGAATGGAAACGAGCCAATCCTATTGGAGCATTGCTTCGATTAAAAAAATATCCATCGTTGATTGGGTTGATTTTTGCTATTTTTCTTCTATATGTAGGTTCGCATGCGGTTCATAGTAATTGGAGTTTTTTTACGATGTATCGATTTAATTGGGATGAAAAAATGGTTGGCATTTCGCTTGGTGTTGTTGGACTTTTGGTTGGAATTGTTCAAGGTGGTTTAATCCGATGGACAAGCCCAAGACTTGGCGATGAAAAAAGTATTTATATTGGTTTATCGCTTTATACTATTGGAATGTTGCTTTTTGCTTTTGCAAGCGAAAGCTGGATGATGTTTGTGTTTTTAATTCCGTATTGTTTAGGTGGAATTGCTGGTCCAGCATTGCAATCGATGGTTTCGGGGAAAGTTCCACCAAATGAACAAGGCGAAATTCAAGGAACTTTGGCAAGTTTAATGAGTGCTTCGGCTATTGTTGGTCCGCCAATGATGACGAATACTTTTTACTTTTTTACGCATGATGAAGCGCCATTTTTATTTCCGGGTTCGCCGTTTGTTTTAGGCGGATTTTTGATGTTGTTGAGTACAGTTATAGCTTTTTATGCTGTTAAAAGAATGTCAACTTTGCAAAAGACGAATATTCTTTAGCCCCGATTGAATCTCGTTTTTTTAACGAGAGGAAAGCGGGAAAATGGTTTAGAAATAAGCCTACTGATTCGCTCCTGATTTTTTTACTTCAAATAAAAACAGTGATTGGCATAGTCAATAATAGCTTTGCCTTCTAGCAGAACATCGGCACCGATTATACCTTGAACGGGTTTGGCTTTGTACTGTTTTAGCGCATCGTTGACGTGTGACATGTCAAAAATAATCAGGTGAAAATCTTCTGTTTTCCAGCGACCAATTTTTAAGGAATTGTTTTTGGCAATTTGCGTAAACATTCCCGTTGCGCCAGCACCAGCGGCTTTGGTTTTTGATTTTCCTGCTTTTAAATTAAATAGTTCTATACTTTCAAAACCTACGCAACTGTTTGAAGCTCCAGTATCGAGAATAAAATTTCCAGTTACACCGTTTATTTTGGCCTTAATCAATAGATGTTGCGTTTTGGAAACTTTAAAATTGAGTTTCTTGTATTTTTCTTTTTTTAGAACGTCGTCTAGGTTTTTCATAGTTGGCGCACAATGTATCACAAAGTTTGTCGCAAAGTACGCAAAGTTTTTAAATTTTACTTATCACTTAATAATTGTAATTTTGCAACTTTAAATTCAAGACTTTGAACTCGAAACTGATTTTAACCGACACGCACACGCATCTTTATTCTGAAGAATTTCAAAATGACAGAACCGAAATGATTGAACGCGCCATTGAAGCTGGTGTTTCTCGTTTTTTTGTTCCGTCAATCGATAGCAGTTATACTAAAAAAATGTATGATTTGGAAACGCAATTTCCGGAGAATATTTTCTTGATGATGGGTTTGCATCCGTGTTATGTTAAGCCAGAAAGTTATCAGCAGGAATTGGCTCATGTGGAAAAATCATTGGCAGCAAAAAAGTTTTATGCCGTTGGCGAAATTGGGATTGATTTGTTTTGGGATAAAACTACGTTGCAAATTCAGCAAGAAGCTTTTAGGTTTCAAATTCAATTGGCAAAAAAACACAAATTGGCGATTAATATTCATTGTCGCGAGGCTTTTGATGAAGTTTTTGAGGTTTTGGAAAGTGAAAAATCACCTGAACTATTTGGGATATTTCATTGTTTTACAGGCGATTTTGAGCAAGCAAAACACGCTATCGATTTAGGGATGAAACTGGGAATTGGCGGTGTTGCCACGTTTAAAAACGGAAAGATTGACCAGTTTTTGAACGAAATTGATTTAAAACATATTGTACTCGAAACCGATTCGCCTTATTTGGCTCCAGTTCCATTTCGTGGAAAACGTAATGAAAGCAGTTATACCAAACTTGTTGCAGAAAAACTAGCCCAAATTTATAACCTTCCGATTGAAGAAATAGCACGGATTACTACCGAAAATTCCAAACAAGTTTTTGGGATTTAATGGAATTATAACGTCTAATTGCGTTTTTTTTTGTTCATTTGTTTTTTGAAAATCCAAACAAACAATGTCAAAATTTGATTCTATTCGTCCGTTTTATGATGCTGAAGTAAATGAAGCCATTTGCAATTCTGTCAATCATCCGATGATGAAGGCAATAATGGATTTTACCTTTCCTAATGTTGATGATGCTATTTGGAAAGAACAGCTAAAAAGAACCCATTCTATAAGAGATTTTCAGTGTAATTTCATTTATCAATCGGTTCAAAAAGTACTGCAAAAATCGTCAGAAGGATTAACCACTTCGGGTTTTGAAAAGCTAGAAAAAAACACTTCCTATCTTTTTATTTCCAATCATAGAGATATTATTTTAGACACATCGTTACTAAATGTCAGTCTTTTTGATCACGGATTAGTAATGACGGCATCGGCAATTGGAGATAATTTAGTAAAGAAAGATTTCTTAAAAACATTGTCACGATTAAACCGAAACTTCTTGGTTCAAAGAGGTTTGCCACCAAGAGAATTATTGGAAAGTTCCAAATTGATGTCGGAATATATTGGGCAATTGTTGTTGCGTGAAAATCGTTCGGTTTGGATTGCTCAACGCGAAGGACGAACAAAAGATGGAAACGATGCGACACATTCTGGCGTTTTAAAAATGTTAGGAATGGGTTCGGATGAGCCGAATTTAATTGATTATTTCAAAAAAATAAAAATCGTTCCCGTTTCGATTTCGTATGAATATGATCCAACTGATGCGTTGAAAATGCCACAATTGATGGCTGAAGCCAATGCTGTAAAATATATCAAAGACAAAAACGAAGATTTTATCACGTTAATCAGCGGAATTATTGGACAAAAAAAACGCATTCATATTCATGTTGGCGATATTTTGAAGGATGAATTAGATGCTATTGCAACTGAATTTGATAATAGCAACAAACAAATACAAGCTTTGGCACAGGTAATTGATGATTCTATTTTGCAATCCTACAAACTTTGGCCAACCAATTATATTGCATACGATTTACTTCATAAATCTGAAATTTACAAAGATTTTTATACTGAAAACGAAAAATCACTTTTTGAAAGACGTTTAGAAATGAAAATTGACGAGAATAATCCACAAATGATGGAAAGTTTCTTGCTGATGTATGCCAATCCTGTGGTGAACAAAATGAAATATGAAAATGCCGTCTAAACCCAACATACTTTTGCTTTATACCGGCGGAACGATTGGTATGGTTAAGGATTTTGAAACTGGCGCTTTGAAGTCATTCAACTTTAAAAAGTTATTGCAAAATATTCCTGAACTGAAGCAATTGGATTGTAATATTGAGACAATTTCGTTTAGAAATCCTATCGATTCCTCTAATATGAATCCTGAACATTGGGTTGCTATTAGCGAAATTATTGAAGAAAATTATTCGCAGTTTGATGGATTTGTTGTACTTCACGGTTCGGATACGATGTCTTATTCGGCTTCGGCGTTGAGTTTTATGTTGGAAAATCTAAGAAAACCAGTTGTTTTTACGGGATCGCAACTTCCAATAGGCGATTTACGAACCGATGCTAAAGAGAATTTAATTACTGCTATCCAAATTGCTTCGTTGCAACAAAAAGGAAAACCTGTTGTTCAGGAAGTGTGTCTTTATTTTGAATACAAATTATATCGCGGCAACAGAACAACCAAAATAAGTGCGGAACATTTTAATGCTTTTACTTCGCCAAATTATCCTCCGTTAGTAGAATCGGGAGTTCATTTGAATGTTACGACTTCGGTTTTATTGCAAAATCAATCTAGCAAAAAGTTGTTGGTTCACAAAGAAATGGACGATAACGTGATTATTGTCAAGATGTTTCCAGGAATTAGCGAAACTATTTTGTCTTCGATTATTGCTATTCCTAATTTGAAGGGAATTATTCTAGAAACTTATGGTTCTGGAAATGCACCAACTGAAGATTGGTTTATTTCGATATTAAAAAAAGCGGCAAAACAAGGTTTGTATATCATTAATGTTACGCAATGTTCTGGCGGAAGTGTAAACATGGGACAATATGAAACGAGTACTCAATTGAAAGAAATAGGTGTAATTTCGGGAAAAGATATTACTACCGAAGCGGCTATTACCAAGCTAATGTATCTTTTAGGTCAAAAAGTGGCGCCAGCGGTTTTCAAAACGATTTTTGAAACTTCTTTGCGAGGCGAAATGTCATAATAAATTGGTATTCTCACTTTTTTTAGTGAAAAAATTTGCTGTTCTTTGCAACACAAAAAGAGAGGTGTCCGAGTGGTTGAAGGAGCAAGCCTGGAAAGTTTGTATGTGGGCAACTGCATCGTGGGTTCGAATCCCATCCTCTCTGCTTTTAAAATAAAATGTTATGCGAGTTTACTTCTACATTTTAGGTTTTTTTATAACTTCAAGCATAACTGCACAGCAAGCAGAGGTAGATTTTGATGCTGTGGATTCGCTATATAGAGAAGATCAATTTTATTTTAGCGTTGCTTATAGTACAATGCAAAATCAGCCAGATGGTTTTAAGCAAAGCAAATTTTCTCCAGCCATTTCGTTGGGTTTTTTGAGAGATATGCCAATCAATAAAAATAGAACTTTGGCGATTGCAGCAGGAATTGGATATTCACTTAACATGTACAATCAGAATTTGGTTGTAGATCAAACGGTTGACGGAAATGACTATTTTCCTATTCCCGAAGATGAAACGTTAGACAAAAGCCGATTTACTTTTCATTCCGTTGACGTTCCAATTGAATTTAGATGGCGAAATTCAACTCCCGAAAGTTATAAGTTTTGGCGAGTTTATACAGGTTTAAAACTAAGTTATGTGTTCTACAATCAGTATAAATTAGGTTCTTCTTTAGGAAATTATTCTATTTCAAATAATGATGACATCAATAAAATTCAATATGGCGCATACATTTCTGTAGGTTGGAATACTGTAAATTTGTATGGTTATTATGGGTTGAATTCTTTCTTTAAATCATCCGCAAAAATTGACGGAAAATCTTTAGATTTGAATGCGTTACATTTAGGCTTGATGTTCTATATTTTATAGCCAAAAATACAACAGCAATAGTTGAGGCAACATTCCACAAACAAAACCAATTGCTAATTCTTTCTTTGTATGAGCATTCATTTCCAGTCGAGATGAAGCTACAAAACCATTCATCAGTACAAAAAACACTACGGTATTAATAATGTTTACTTCGGCATGAACACTTAACCCGATGATAAAAACAGTCAAAGCACTCATTCCAATCATGTGAATGCTTGCTTTTATTTTGGCGAAAAGAAGCATAAAAGCAATAATCGTACTGAACAAACCACCAGAGAAAAAGAAAAAAAGCTCAAAGTATCGATTGATAGTAATACTTTTTGCGATGAGAATTGACATGAGCATAATTTGCAAAAGCAGCGGAATTTTTCGTTGGGAAATATCCGAAAGCATAATACTGTCTATTTTTCCAAAAGTTCTAAGCAAATAGAAAAAAGCCAATGGCAATAGTATAGAAATGATGATAATTTGGATAAATAAAACCAAATATTGTGGCAATGTGAAATAATTGTCATCCAGAGCAACATAGAAAAAAGTTCCTAAAAGCGGAATGAAAATTGGATGAAAGAGATATGAAAAAACGGGAAGGATTTTTTTCATAACAAATTATTAAATCTTCTTCCTCATTCTCGCCACAGGAATATCTAATAAATCACGGTATTTTGCAATAGTTCTTCGGGCAATTGGATAACCTTTTTCTTTTAAAATATCGACTAATTGTTCGTCGGAATACGGCTTGCTTTTGTCTTCGTCTTCTACAACCGTTTTTAATATTTTTTTGATTTCCAATGTCGAAACGTCTTCACCTTGGTCGTTTTTCATCGCTTCAGAGAAGAATTCTTTAATTAATTTCGTTCCATAAGGTGTGTCAACATATTTGCTATTTGCCACACGCGAAACGGTAGAAATATCCAAACCAACCATATCGGCAATGTCTTTTAAAATCATTGGTTTCAGCTTCGTTTCTTCGCCATCAAGAAAATATTCCTGTTGAAAATACATGATAGCATTCATCGTTACATAAAGCGTTTCTTGTCGCTGACGAATAGCATCGATAAACCATTTCGCAGAATCTAATTTCTGTTTGATAAACTGAACGGCATCTTTCTGTGAACCCGATTTATCGCGAGAATCCTTGTAGGTTTGCAACATCTCTTGATAATCTTTTGAAACGTGAAGCGATGGTGCATTTCGTCCGTTAAGTGTCAACTCAAGTTCACCATCAACAATTCTAATGGTAAAATCGGGAACAATTTGTTCAACTACACGATTGCTGCTGTCAAAAGAACCTCCAGGTTTTGGATTTAATTTTTCAATTTCTTCAATCGCTTTTTTAAGTTGCTCTTGAGAAACATTACAAGAAGTTAACAGCTTTTCGTAGTGTTTTTTGGTAAATTGTTCGAAGTGATTTTCGATTACCGTAATCGCCAAATCAACATATTCTGTTGGTGTTTTATGTTTCAGTTGCAGAAGCAAACATTCTTGTAAATCGCGTGCGCCAACTCCGGCAGGTTCAAGGTCGTGAATGATGTTTAGGATTCTTTCAACCGCTTTTTCATCAGTGTAAATTCCTTGAGTAAATGCCATATCATCAACAATATCCTGAATACTTCTTCGAAGATAACCGTCGTCGTCAATGCTTCCAACCAAAAACTCGGCAATTTCTCTGTCATTATCGCTAAGAATAAAAGTGTTCAACTGATTGATTAAATCCTGATGAAAACTAGTTTGTGCTACAAACGGTGTTTCGCGGTCATCATCATCGTCACTATAATTGTTAGCTTGTAACTTATAGTCAGGTGTTTCGTCGTCGCTTAAATATTCATCAATGTTGATTTCGTCGGCATCAATGCTTTCGTTATCATCAAATTCGTCATAATCATCATTGTTGTCAAATTCATCTTTATCATAAATTTCATCTTCATCTTTGCCACTTTCCAATGCCGGATTTTCAATCAACTCTTCTTTCAGTCGTTGTTCAAAAGCTTGCGTAGGCAATTGAATTAACTTCATCAACTGAATTTGTTGAGGAGATAATTTTTGAGATAATTTAAGATTTAAAAACTGTTTTAACATTTTATAGTTGTTGTCAGTTGTCGGTTATGAGTTGTCGGTTACTAACTGACAACGGATAACAGACAACAATTAAAACTCTGCATTTTGTGGAGCAAAGTTAAGTATAAATTTGATTTTTTTAAAGGTAGTTTTGGTCGTGTTCTAAAACAACATCTTTTAGTAGTTCTGACAGAGAAATTTCTAATGCCAAAGCAATCAACGCTAATGTAAAAATACTTGGGTTTACTTTTCCTTTTTCGATTTTATAGAGATATTGTCTGTCTTTCCAAACCAAATTCGCCAATTCGGTTTGGGTTAATTTCCTCATTTTTCGGTACTTCCTAATTTGTTCTCCGACTAGAAGAGGAACTTTTTTTGTGTAGTAATTTATTTTGTTTTCTGAAATCTGCACACACAAAAAGAACCAAAAAATACTGCATTTTTGTAACCTTATATTACTGCATTTTATATATTTGTAAAAAATGATTTTATATAAAAGTTTTATTTTGAAAGATTTAAGCAATATACATAGAAAGAAAAAAATGTTTGAAAGATTTAATATCTTGATTTGGTTTGTCAACATTGCTTTGTTGGTTCTTTCTTTTTTACATTTTTATAGTAATAATTATAAATTGGAGTTAGATACTTATTTTTTTCTATTACTTGTATTAAATATAGTTTCGTTTTACTTGACTTATATAATAAGTGAAAAGCTTCATTTTTTCAAGTATCAGTATAATCATTTTAAAAATTTAAAAGAGACAGAAATATGAGAGAAGATTTGGATTTAAACACAGTTAACATACATTGTCCTTCATGTGGTTATAAATTTTTACATAAAAAAAATAATTCAGGTGAAATAAAAGGTGGTTTAGGTGGTGTTGCGGCAGGAGCAATTATTGGAGCTAAATTTGGTATAGCTGGCGGACCTTTGGGAGCAATTGCAGGAACAATTCCTGGAGCTATTTTAGGTGGGATTTTTGGTAAAGATTATATAGGTAAAAAATTTGATAGACCAATGTGTCCATCATGTGGAACAAAGTTTATGTTGCCAAAGAATATTTAATTTTTTAATTTATTAAAATGGGCAGACTAGGTATGGTAGAGTTAATTATTGTTGGAATATTGGTTTACTTTTTTATTGTTAAGCCTTTTTTAAAGCGTAGAGAAGAAAAAAATTGGTCAAGTTTTTTGTCAATTCCTGAAAATGTTAAGGAGTTAATTGTTAATGAAGATGTCTTTGAATTAGCTGAATTTCTTGTTCATCTTGAACTAAAAAAGGAATATGCTATGATGCGAATGATATTGGAAGCAATTGAACATAAAGGATTTTCCTTTGCAAAAAGAGTAGATCGAATTAGGAATGAAATGAGAATTAAAGCGGGATTAGGTTCACTTAAACATTTTTAAAAATGAAAAATCCCTTTTACTTTTGAAAAAGGGATTTTTTATTTTAAACTTAAAAAATTTAGAATTAAAAATTTCACATTGCATTAATTCTTAATTCTTTTAAAATTCTGCGTTTTGTGGTGTTCTTGGAAACGGAATTACGTCACGAATGTTGGTCATTCCAGTAACGAACAATACTAATCTTTCAAAACCTAATCCAAAACCTGAGTGAACTGCCGAACCGAATCTTCTTGTGTCTAAATACCACCAAAGTTCTTCTTGGTCAATTCCTAACGCTTTCATTTTTTCCACCAAAACATCATAACGTTCTTCACGTTGCGAACCACCAACAATTTCTCCAATACCTGGAAAAAGAATATCCATCGCGCGAACCGTTTTTCCGTCTTCATTCAATCGCATGTAAAACGCTTTGATATTGGCTGGATAATCAAACAAAATCACCGGACATTTGAAGTGTTTTTCTACCAAATAACGTTCGTGCTCACTTTGTAAATCTGCACCCCATTCGTTGATGATGTATTGAAATTTCTTCTTTTTGTTTGGTGTTGAATCTCTAAGAATATCAATCGCTTCGGTATAAGAAACACGTTTGAAGTTGTTTTCTAAAACGAAATTCAATTTTTCTAATAAACTCATTTCGCTACGTTCAGCTTGTGGTTTTGATTTTTCTTCTTCCAATAAACGACCTTCCAAAAACTTCAAATCGTCTTGGCATTTCTCCATCGTATATTTAATGACATACTGAATAAAATCTTCTGCCAAATCCATGTTGTCATCCAAATCATTGAAAGCAACTTCTGGTTCAATCATCCAAAATTCCGCCAAATGACGAGAAGTATTTGAGTTTTCAGCTCTAAAAGTTGGTCCAAAAGTATAAATTTGACCTAATGCCATTGCAAAAGTTTCGCCTTCCAACTGTCCAGAAACTGTAAGATTGGTGTGTTTTCCGAAGAAATCTTTTTTGTAATCGATGTTTCCGTCTTCTGTTCTTGGCGGATTGTCTAAAGGTAATGAAGTTACTTGAAACATTTCGCCTGCGCCTTCAGCATCAGCACCAGTAATTACTGGCGTATTTACATAAACAAATCCTTTTTCTTGGAAATACGTATGAACCGCATGCGCCAAAACTGAACGAACTCTCATAATTGCGCCAAAAGCGTTTGTTCTTACACGCAAATGAGCATTTTCTCGTAAAAATTCAAGCGAATGTTTTTTCGGTTGCATTGGGAATTTTTCTGCATCAGAATCGCCAAGAATTTCAAGTTTAGTAACCTGAATTTCAAATTTTTGTCCAGCACCTTGACTTTCAACTAAATTTCCAATTACCGAAATCGCAGCACCTGTTGTAATTCTTTTTAAGGTTTCTTCTGGTGTGTTTTCAAAATCAACAACACATTGGATATTATGAATCGTTGAACCATCGTTCAACGCTATAAATTGATTATTTCTAAAAGTTCTAACCCAACCTTTTGCATTTACTTCTGTGTTCACCTTCGAGCCGCTTAAAAGCGCTTTAACTTTTGTATGTTTCATTTTAAATATTAGATTTCAGATATTAGATATTAGATTTTAAAATCTATCGCAAATATAAATTATTTATTTTTCTTTTCTAAAGCATCGACTGCTTCATCGGTTTGTTCTAAAATATCAATTATTGGTTCTGGTAATTCTTGCTGGTTTGCCAACGTTTTATTCAAAGTCAATACCAATGACGGTAATAAAACCAAATTGGACAACATTCCAAAGGATAAGGTTAATGCAACCAATCCGCCAAGCGCAACTGTTCCGCCAAAACTAGAAAGCATGAATACCGAAAACCCAAAAAACAGCACGATTGACGTGTAAAACATACTAATTCCCGCATCGTTGAACGTAGCAAAAACTGATTTTTTGATTTTCCAGTCGTTTCTAGCCAATTCCAATCGGTATTGTGCTAAAAATCGAAGTGTATCATCCACTGACATTCCAAAAGCAATTCCAAAAACTAATAACGTTGACGGTTTTAGCGGAATGCCTAAAAAGCCCATCAAACCTGCAGTCATAATTAATGGCAATAAATTTGGAATGATAGAAACCAATACCATTTTTAGCGAACGAAACATAATAGCAACCAATCCACCAGTCAAGGCAAAAGCAAATAATAATGATGATAATAAATTGTCTAACAGATATTTAGTTCCTTTTTGAAATACCGAAGGTTTTCCTGTGATGATGACTTCATATCGTGGTGATGGAAACAATTTATTGACTTTATTGCGAATATGCGCTTCAATGGCTTCCATTTTTTCACCATTTTCATCTTTGATGAAAGTAGTCATTCTGGCTACGCTTCCATCTGAAGTAATGTAGCTTTTCAACTGATTATCTTTCGAATTTTTCAGTGAATTTTTAATATACGGCAACAAAAATATTTCTTCTTGTGATGAAGGCAAGCTATAATATTCTGGATTTCCGTTGTAGTAAGCTTGGTTAAAACTTTTGGCAATATTTACAATCGATAATGGTTTTGAAAGTTCAGGAATATCCATAATGGTTTCTTCTAAATCTTCCATTCTTCGCAGATTGGTAAGTTTCATCGCACCATTTTTTCGCTTGGTGTCAATCATGATTTCTAAAGGCATTACACCGTCAAATTCTCTTTCGAAGAAACGAATATCTTCAAAAAATCCAGTGTTTTTTGGCATATCTTCGATAATACTTCCTGAAACTTTTATTTTATAAATTCCAATAATTCCGAAAATCAACAAACAAATTGAAGTGATATAAACGCCAAGTCGATTGTATTTTACCGTATTGACAATCCATTTTAAAAAAGAAGTCAATGATTCTCGTTCCAAATGACCAAGATGACGTGGAATTGGCGGTGGAATGTAACTAAAAAATATCGGAACAATCAATAAACAAAGTGTGTAAATTGCCAAAATATTGATGGTTGTTACAATTCCAAACTCTCTCAACAAGTCATTATTAGTAGCAATAAATGTAGCAAATCCAACAGCTGTCGTGATGTTAGTCATTAAAGTTGCTGTTCCTGTCTTCGTGATAACGCGTTGCAATGCTTTGGCTTTATTCGCATGTTTATGATATTCTTGATGGTATTTATTGATAAAGAAAATACAATTTGGGATTCCAATTACGATAACCAATGTTGGCACTAAAGCCGTAAGTACGTTTATTTCATAACCCAAACCAGCGATTATTCCAAACGACCACATTACGCCAATAATTACAATAATTAACGAAATTAATGTTGCTCTGAACGATCTAAAAAAGTAGAAAAATATCAACGACGTAATCAATAAAGCGGCGCCAATGAACAGTCCAATTTCATCAATTATCGTTTTGGCATTCAACGTTCTGATGTATGGCATTCCAGAAGTATGAAGCTCAATGTTAGTCTTTTCGGTAAAGTTTTCAATAGCAGGAATTAACTTTTGCAGTACATAATCTTTCCTGATTTTAGTATTGACGATTTTTTTGTCCAAATATATTGCCGAACGAATAGCACCCGATTTTTTATTGAACAACAATCCTTCATAAAAAGGCATTTTGCTGAATAAATCTTTTTGAATTTGAGTTAAGTAGGCTTCGTCTTGAATTTTATTTTTGTCAACCAAAGGTTTTAATTCAAAGGTTTCCAGCGAATCGTTTTTAACCAATTTCTGCAAATTATCCACCGAAACGACCAAGCTAACTTCTTTGCTAGACTGAATGGTTTGCATCAATTCGCTCCAAGCTTGATATACTTTTGGGGTAAAAAGCTTTTTATCTTTTGTAGCAATAACAATCAGATTTCCTTCTTCGCCAAAACGATCAAGAAATTTTTGATAATCTACATTTACTTTATCGTCTAACGGAATTAGATTAGCTTCGGTTTGTGTAAATCGAGTTGATTTCCACTGCAAAGCCAGCAAAACAGTAACTAAAACGATACAAACAAGGATGACAATTCGGTTTCTAAGAATTATTCTTGCAACAAATTCCCAAAAACCAATACCTAACAATTTTTTCATAGAATTCTAATGGGTTGCAAAGGTAATCAAAACAGTAAAAAACACTTCTTTTTCTGAAAGAAATTGACCTA
The DNA here is from genome assembly GCF_012911605.1 of Flavobacterium solisilvae. Lineage (GTDB taxonomy): Bacteria > Bacteroidota > Bacteroidia > Flavobacteriales > Flavobacteriaceae > Flavobacterium > Flavobacterium solisilvae. The sequence goes on from NZ_JAAMPT010000205.1 coordinate 13,609, forward strand.
ATTTTAATTTGTTTTAGGCAAAAATTAAGTTAAAGTTATTTCACTTATTTTTTTAGAAAATAACATTCCTTTTTCTCATATTTGTATAGCAATTTTGAATGGATGAGAAATTTAAAAAACACATTGTTCTATATCTTAGTAACTGGCGGTTTTACGGCTTTGATGTATTGGATTGTAGAACAAGGAAAACTGCTTGAAGTTGGTCGAAAAATTGTTTCACCTTCATCTACAGATACTTTATTTACACAATTTTTATCGTCTCTTTTTCATAATTTGCAACATCCGGTAGCGTTGCTTTTAATGCAAATTATAACCATTGTTTTGGTTGCCCGAATTTTTGGATGGATTTTTAGAAAAATTGGTCAACCCACAGTTATTGGAGAAATTATTGCCGGAATTGCACTTGGACCATCGCTTTTTGGATTGTATTTCCCTGATTTAAATCATTCGCTGTTTCCAGTAGAATCACTTGGAAATCTTCAGGTTTTAAGTCAAGTTGGTTTGATACTTTTCATGTATGTTATCGGGATGGAATTGGATTTAAAAGTATTGAAAAATAAAGCCAATGATGCCGTTGTAATCAGTCATGCTAGTATTGTTATTCCGTTTGCACTTGGAATTGGATTATCCTATTTTATTTATCACGAATTTGCACCACAAGGCGTTGAATTTCTGTCTTTTGCATTATTTATGGGAATTGCTATGAGTATTACAGCGTTTCCAGTTTTAGCTAGAATTGTACAAGAACGAGGCATTCATAAAACGAGATTGGGAACAATTGTAATTACGTGTGCTGCTGCCGATGATATTACGGCTTGGTGTTTACTTGCCGCAGTAATTGCCATTGTAAAAGCAGGAACTTTTGTGAGTTCGTTATACATTATTGCGTTGGCAGTTGTATATGTTTTGGCAATGCTTTTTGTAGTGAAACCATTTTTAAAACGCATTGGCGATTTGTATGCCAACAAAGGAAATTTGAACAAACCTGTTGTTGCTATTTTCTTTTTAACGGTAATAGTTTCGGCTTATTCTACCGAAGTTATTGGAATTCATGCGTTGTTTGGAGCGTTTATGGCTGGAGCAATTATGCCCGAAAGTGCAAAGTTTAGAAATATTTTTATCGAAAAAGTAGAAGATGTTGCGGTGATTTTATTGCTGCCGCTTTTCTTTGTTTTTACAGGATTGCGAACCGAAATCGGACTAATTAATGAACCTTATCTTTGGAAAATAACAGGTTACATTATTTTGGTTGCCGTTATTGGAAAGTTTCTCGGAAGTGCTTTGGCAGCGCGATTTGTTGGGCAAAATTGGCGCGATAGTTTAACCATTGGTGCGTTGATGAACACGCGCGGATTGATGGAATTAGTCGTATTGAATATTGGTTACGAACTTGGAGTGCTTTCGCCAAAAGTTTTTACGATGATGGTTATCATGGCATTGGTTACAACTTTTATGACTGGACCAGCTTTGGATATTATCAATTATATATTCAAATCAAAAGACGTTTTCATTCCAGCAGAAATTAAAAACAACTCCGATTATAAAGTGCTGATTTCTTTTGGAAACAACGAAAAAGGAAAATCATTATTGCGATTAGCCAATAGTTTAGTCAAAAAACAAACCGAAACGACTGTGGTTACAGCGATGCATTTTACCTCAAGTGATGAATTGCATGCCTATGATTTAGACGAATATGAAACCAAAGCATTTGAACCAATTGTTCGAGAGTCAAAAGCATTAAACCAAGAAATTACCACAATTTTTAAAGCAACAAATGATATCGAAACCGATATTGCCGATGTATCTGCCAAAGGTGAATATGATTTATTGTTGGTTGGTTTAGGAAAATCTATTTTTGAAGGAACGATTTTAGGAAAGGTTTTAGGTTTCACTTCCCGATTTATAAATCCTGACCGATTGTTGGATAAATTTACTGGAAAAGAAGGTCTTTTTGAAAATTCACCTTTTGATGAACGAACCCGATTGATTATTTCAAAAACCAAAACACCACTTGGAATTTTGATTGATAAAGATTTGAAGAAAGTAGAAAACGTAACCATTCCGATTATGAGTATTGGCGATGCTTTTCTTTTTGATTATGCCGAACGATTGATTTTTAATAACAATACCAAAGTCACAATTGTTGAAAACAGCAATCAGCGAAAAAATAATTTCATTATCGAAAATGCTGTTGCAGGATTGAAATTGAAATATGCCAATAATCTTCAATTGGTAGATTACGAAAAACTCTATAAACCGTTTTTGGAGAAACAAGATCTAGTATTGGTTAGCTTAGAAAGTTGGAAAAATCTAGTAAACGAAGAAGAAACTTGGCTTAGTGATATTCCTTCGGCGTTGATAGTGAAGTCTTAGATTAAATCCCTAAAATTAACATTTGTTCCAATTAAAAATTACAAGCTATTGCGTAATTTTACGACATGTATGCTTTAGTTGATTGTAATAATTTTTATGTTTCGTGTGAGCGGGTTTTTCAGCCAAAACTCAACGGAAAACCTGTTGTTGTTTTGTCTAACAACGATGGTTGCGTCATTTCTCGAAGCTATGAAGCTAAAGATTTAGGCATTCCGATGGGCGAACCCGAATTCAAAATCCGTAATCAAATTAAGCAACACGACATTCATGTTTTTTCGTCCAATTATGCGTTGTACGGCGATTTGAGTAATCGAGTGCACAATCTTTTGCATAAATTCACTCCACATATTGAAATGTACAGTATCGATGAAGCTTTTTTGAATTTTGATGGATTGACTATTGACGATTATAATCAATATGGAAACCAAATCAGGATGAGTATTTTAAAATGGTTGAGTTTGCCTGTTTGCATTGGGTTTGGTTCCAGTAAAGCACTTTCAAAAGTGGCGAATAAAATCGCCAAAAAATATCAAGAACGAACGCAAGGTGTTTATGTTATCGATACTGATGAAAAACGCATCAAAGCCTTGAAATGGACAAAAATTGAAGATGTTTGGGGAATTGGTTATCGACTTTCTAAGAAAATGAAAGCGCATAATATTCATACGGCTTATGATTTTACATTGCCACAACATGAAGCATTCATCAAATCGACAATGGGAATTGTTGGCATTCGGTTAAAATATGAACTTGAAGGAAAATCAGTCTTGGAACTCGAAGAACCAAAAACCAAAAAAAACATAGCAATTACCCGAAGTTTTGCACAAAGCATAACCACTTTGAACGAAATGAAAGAACGCATTTCTACCTTTGCAACCGTTTGTTCCGAAAAATTAAGGAAGCAAAAATCTTGTTGTTATGGTGTGATTTTATACCTTAGAAAAGACAATTTCAAAGTTCAAAAAGACCGATATAGTTTCTACAAAATGGAAACTCTTCCTTATGCTAGTAATTCGGCAATAACGATTAGTAATGTTGCCATCAAAATGCTTAAAAGTATTTTTGAAGAAGGCGAAATTTATAAAAAAGCTGGTGTTATCGTAACACAATTAATTCCCGAAAACGAAAAGCAATTTCATCTTTTTGAAGAAGAAAATCCAAAACATCAAATTCTGATGAAAGTAATGGATGATTATCAGAAAAAAACGGGCGACCGAAAAATAAAACTCGGTATTCAAAATTTGCAAAAAACCTGGACGATGAAACAAAATCATCTTTCGCCAAAATATACCACACGCTTTGAAGAAATAGTTGAAATACCATGCCGATAAACAAAAACATTGAATTTTTTATTCCAAATTTCGAAAACAGTCGCGAGTTACCTTTTATAACTTCGGGAATTAAAGCTGGTTTTCCTTCACCAGCAGCCGATTTTGACGAAACCCGAATTAGTCTGGACAAAGCATTGGTAAAAAATCCCGATACTACTTTTTATGCCAAAGCTAATGGTCAATCAATGAAAGGTGCTGGAATTGACGATGGTGATATCATGGTTATCGATAGAAGTATTGAACCTAGAAACAATAAAATTGCGGTTTGTCTTATTGATGGCGAATTTACCGTAAAACGCATAAAAAAAACCAAAGAAGAATTATTGTTAATGCCCGAAAATAGTGATTTTCAACCCATAAAAATCAAAGAAGATAACCAACTTGTCATTTGGGGAATTGTGACTTATGTTATTAAGAAGGTTTGACAAATAATTGATTTTGAGGCAATCAATCCAATCCCAAATCCAACACAAAATTTAACTTTATGGCGATATTGTCTTCTAAACGGCTAAGTTGATTTGGACCATATCTATAAAATCCCGAAAGCCCAAAACCTTTGTAGATTTTATTTAGTTCAATTCCTGATTCAAAAAAACCGCGTTCAAGAGTTTTGTAGTCAATACCAAGATGACGTTGACTATTTTCAAGATTTCCCCAAGCCATTCGGGTAACCATAACGAGTTGAGGTTTTACTTTTTTGAAAATTTCGATGCGTTTAAAACCGTGTTTTAGTTGCAACATCGCAAATTCGCTGGAGAAAAATTCGTTAAAAAACATGGTTTCAAAACTGTTTTTACCAGCAATGGTAATACGTTGTAGTAAATTGTCTTTGGTTAAATTATTCGGAGAAGTGTTGTATAAATGAGTTAACGGAATTGCTCCAAAAGCATAACCAAATTGTGCCAAAACAGTCGATTTTTGTCCGTTGAGGTATTTTTTTTCATAGTCAATTCTGAAATCAATTTTACCAAAATCAAAGTCGTTTTCTAGAATATTAGGTAATGATTTAGTAAATTGAAACGTAAATTTTGGGAAGCGTTTTTCAATTTCGAGTTTTCCATTTGGCGTTTGCATATAATCGCTAAACGGGTTCCATTGCAAAGAAACCATTGCCGAAGTAATATTGAAATTGTCGTAAACTTTTCCGTCGTAATCAAATTGATAGCCAAACAAAGGGGTGATTTCGCTATGAGTTAATTGCCAAATGCTTTCGGTTTTGGGAATAATTTTCGTTTCAATAAATGAACGCCAAGTTTTATGATTGTAAAATGTACTAATATTGATTGGTCGCGGATCATACAGTTTAAAAACGCGTTTGTCGATAGCAAAATTGGTACTTGCAATCTCGCGAATATCATCGGTATAAGAAGCGCCTATCCAAGTGTTGGAAAAATTACCAATTCGCGCAGAAAAACCCAAATGATATTTTATTGTTTCGTCCTTTAAACCATAAGCAGTATAAGCATCGATTTTGTATTTTTTTGAAAATTGCTCGTTGGTTACTCCGCCAAGTCCAAAGCGAAATCCTTCAAAATTATTATAACTCAAAAGATATCTCAAATCAAAGTCAAAAAAACCAAAAGGTAAATATCCATTAATAATTTTTCGACCAAAACGAATTTTTTTCTCCAATTGATTTGCCGTAGCAATGCTGTCGAGAACAATGTAGGTGTTACTACTTCGTAAATCGAGTTTTCCATTTCTATTTTGTTGCCAAAAACTCTCGTTTCTATGAATAGCATCTTCCTTAACATCAACAGCAATGAAGGATTTTTTAATTTTTACAGCCGTGTTGAATTGTACATTATAAGTTTCGGTTTCTGATGCAAGAAATGTAAAATCTGAACCTTGTTTTATACGATTAGTTTCTTTGTCGTTATCGGCTTCAAAGTAAATTCTTCCACCAAGAATAGATGTTGCTTCTTTACTTTTTCCTTTTACGATTTTAAAATTTCGCTTCGTTTGAAACCAAAGGTCATTTTCAGGATAATAACTAAATTCGTGAATTCCAGTGATATTCAAAACACCTCGAACACGCATCACGGCTTTGGCAACCGCAAAATTTTGACTGTCAATGTAAAGTAATCCTTCGAGACCTTTTCGCTTCAATTTGTTTTTAAAATGAATGACGAATGTTTGTCTATTGTCAATAGAAATGGTATCGTTGATTTTAAACGAATATTCGGCTAGCGAGTTATCAGCAATTGGACTTTTATATTTGGTTTCGAAAAGTTCATAGCGTTCGTCATAGATAGAAAACGATTGCAATTCAAATCCAAAATATTCATAAATGGGTTCGTTAAAACCTGCCATTTTTGAACCAATAACTGTTTCTTTTAGCGATGGTTTTGCAAATTGAAAGCGCGATAATTTTTCGGCTAAAAACAAATGTTGCTTGTCGATTATTTTTTTGAATTTATAATCTGATGAATCAATTTTTTGAAATATTTTTCCAAGCGAAGTAGTTACAAAAATGCTGTCTATTTTCCCCGAAATAGAATCGGGATTTGCGCTAACCAAAAGTTTGTTGTAAGTATTAAACTGAAATGAGTTAAGCTTTTTTTGGGGATTGTTTTTATCTTTATTGGCAATGACTTTTTTGATAATGTCATTGGCTTTGTTTTCGTTAAAAACGACAACTTCCTTTAAATCATCTGTTTTTTTTGAGAGTAAAACCGTTTGATAATTATTATTAAAAGCAATGATTTTCTTTTCGTAACCAAGAAATGAAACAGTAAACGAGGTGAAATTTTCTTTGGAAACAAAATGAAACTTTCCATCCACATCCGAAACTATTTTGGTTCCATTATCGAGTTCGATGTTGGCAAAAGGAAGCGATTTATTGGTCGAAGCATCTTTGACAATTCCATTTAATGCTGTTTGTGCGTGAAGCATAGCAGAAAATAGAAATAAAAAGCCAAATAAATACCTGTTCATTAAAGATGATTTACGCAAAAGTAGTAATAAAAAAATCCGTCAGGATAAATCGTGACGGATTTTAATATTGAATTAACAAGTTACACTTTCATAATCTCGGCTTCTTTGATAACCAAGTGTTCTTCTATTTTTTTGATATAGGCATCAGTTAGTTTTTGAACATCTTCTTCAGCTTTTTTACAAACGTCTTCCGAAGTTCCATCTTTTTCTAGTTTTTTGATGTCGGTATTGGCATCTTTTCTAGCATTTCTGATACCAATTTTTGCGTCTTCAGCTTCGGCTTTTGCTTGTTTTACCAAGTCGCGTCTTCTTTCTTCGGTTAATGGTGGAACGCTGATAATGATGTTGTCACCATTGTTCATTGGGTTAAACCCAAGATTAGCAATCATAATTGCTTTTTCAATTGGATGCAGCATGCCTTTTTCCCAAGGTGTAACGGTTATAGTTCGAGCATCGGGAACGTTAATGTTTGCTACTTGCGAAAGTGGTGTTTGCGAACCATAATAGTCAACAAAAACACCGCCAAGCATTTGAGGTGTTGCTTTTCCGGCACGAATATTTAAAAATTCTTTTTCTAAATGCGCAATCGAACCGTTCATTGATTCTTTTGTACTGTCTAAAATAAATTCAATTTCTTCCATTATAATTTAGATTTTTAGATTGCTGGATTTTTAGATTTTAAGAAAGTCTTTTAGTCTGAAAATCCAAAAGTCTATTTTTTATATTTTTACTGTTGTTCCAATATTTTGTCCTTCACAAATTTTCAATAAATTACCTTTGGTATTCATATCAAAAACTACAATTGGCAATTCATTTTCCTGACTTAATGTAAAAGCAGTTGTATCCATTACATTCAATCCTTTTTTCAAAACTTCGTCAAAAGTAATGTTTTCAAATTTTACTGCGTTTGCATTTTTTTCTGGATCAGAATCATAAATTCCATCAACTCGTGTTCCTTTTAAAATTACGTCTGCATTTACTTCAACACCACGTAAAACCGCCGCAGTATCTGTTGTAAAATAAGGGTTTCCAGTTCCAGCACCAAAGATTACAATTCTCCCTTTTTCAAGGTGACGAACTGCTCTTCTTTTGATATACGGTTCAGCAATCGCTTCAATTTTTAGTGCCGTTTGTAAACGAGTTAGCATTCCTTTGTCTTCTAACGCGCCTTGCAAAGCCATTCCGTTGATAACCGTTGCCAACATTCCCATATAATCGCCTTGAACTCTGTCCATTCCGTTGCTTGCGCCAGCAATTCCTCTAAAAATGTTTCCGCCACCAATCACGATAGCAATTTCTATGCCTTTGTCATGAATTTCTTTGATTTCATCAGCATATTCAGCAAGACGTTTTGGGTCAATTCCATATTGTCTTTCGCCCATTAAAGCTTCGCCACTCAGTTTTAGAAGAATTCTTTTGTATTTCATTGTCTGTTTTGTATTGTTTTAAAAGTTATGCTGTTGCTAACGCTCAAGCCATTAGTTGTGTTGAGTTTTTATTTTTGTGATGCAAATATAAACATATTCTCTTTTTGTAATCCATTTGAAAAAAGAATGTTTCGTAACAATTATTACAAAATAAAAAAAATGGGTTTATTACCTTTGCAGTCACAAACAAACGCATAAAATGAAAACCATTATTAAACAAAGTTTAGCTAAAAGTTACACGTATCAAGAATATAGAAATCAAGTTTCAACACTTTTAAAAGAAGGAAAATCAACAGGAAACGAACAATCAGCAGATTTAACGCATTACAGTGAATTAAACGAAGTTCGAATGAATCGTTTAGATAAAACAATGGTTGTTCCCGAAGAAAATATAAAACGATTACAAGAAATTAATTCCGAAATGATTTGGTTAGTTATTTCCGAAGGTTGGTGTGGCGATGCAGCGCAAATTCTTCCGATTATCAATAAAATGGCGGAACAATCAGAAAAAATAGATTTAAAAATTGTTTTTCGTGATGAAAACGAAGAGTTGATGAATTTATTTTTGACCAATGGAACAAAATCAATTCCTAAATTGATTGTTTTAGATAAAAATACATTGGAAGTTTTAGGCGATTTTGGACCAAGACCAACAGAAGCAAAGCAATTGATTTTGGATTATAAAGCAACGCATGGTGTTGTAGATGAAACAGCAAAAACCGAATTACAAAAATGGTATTTGCACGATAAAGGATTGAGTACGCAGAGAGAAATTTTGGAGTTAGTAAAGTAAGATTTAGACTTTTACTTTTCTAACTTGCTTAATTACTTTCGGAGATCGACTGCCGTGAAAAGCTCTTAAAACCTCAATTCGATTTGCTCTAATTCTATAGATAATTAAATAAGAACCAAGAATAATATTTCTATAGATTTTAGTTTTTGTTTCTAAATGACGACATTCGGGATGAAGAAGATATTGGGTTTCAAGATTTTCAATTCTAAAGTAAATTTCTTCGATAAAACTATCAGCAAGTTTAATTCCAAACGTATCCATACCATAATAGAAAATAGAAGGAATATCAACGTTATCGAAAATTTCAGAAGTTATTATTTCTCTAACTTTGATCTCCATTCTTTAAAAATTCTTTTCGATTCTTTTAAAGTATTGAAAGCTCCTTCTTCTGCTTCTTTTATTAAAGAAGCAAACTCATCTTGCGACATTGGTTTGCCTGGAGTTGCTAGATTTTTAGATTTTTTATTAGACGTTTTCATAAGTAACGAATTTGAAAGAATAGTAAAGGTAAGAAATTAAGGAATGAAAATATAATTTCTTAGAAAATTTATTCCAAGATTTTCTTCTCAAACGCTTCAGGAGTAATTCCGTTTTCAACGGAATAATCGCCAATTTTTGTTCGGCGTAAAACGGATAAATAACCACCAGATTGTAATGCTTTTCCAAAGTCAAAAGCTAGCGAACGAATGTATGTTCCTTTGCTGCATTGCACTCTGAAATCTACTTCTGGCAAAGCAATTCGGGTGATTTCAAATTCGAAAATGGTTGTTTTTCGTGAAGCAATTTCAACTTCTTCGCCAGCACGAGCATGTTCATACAAGCGTTTTCCATCTTTTTTGATAGCCGAAAAAACAGGTGGTTTTTGGTCGATTTCACCAAGAAACTGTTTCAAGGTTTCAAGAATTAATGCATCGTTGATATGTTCGGTTGGAAAAGTGGCGTCAACTTCAGTTTCTAAATCATAACTTGGTGTTGTTGCTCCAAGAACGATTGTTCCAGTATATTCTTTAGTTTGCGCCTGAATTTCGGTTATTTTTTTGGTAAATTTTCCTGTGCAAATAATAAGTAAACCTGTCGCTAACGGATCTAAAGTTCCTGCATGACCAATTTTGAATTTCTTTGGCAAATCGTATTTTCGCTTTAAAACATATTTCAATTTGTTCACCGCTTGAAACGATGACCAAGTTAAAGGTTTGTCTATCAAAAGGATTTGACCTTCAAGAAAATCTTCGGCTTTCATTAAATAATGGTTAACTTTTGAACAAAAAAGTGAATTAGCAACACGGCAATTCCAGCAACAATTCGGTAATAACCAAATAGTTTAAATCCGTTTTTAGACAAAAATCCAATAAACGATTTAATTGCAATCATTGCTACAATAAAGCCAACAACATTACCAATAATCAATAAATTAACTTGTTCGTCAGATAAAACAAATCCAGCTTTGTAATAGTCATAACATTTCTTAACCGTTGCGCCAAGCATCGTTGGAACAGCCAAGAAAAACGAAAATTCAGCGGCAGTTGTTCTTGGTAATTTTTGCGACATTCCACCAACGATACTTGCACCGCTTCGCGAAACACCAGGAATCATTGCTAAACATTGGAACAAACCTATCTTGAAAGCCGTTACATAATTAATTTCTTTAACAATTTCGGTTTCTTCTTTTGGTGTAAACCATTCGTCAACTTTTAGTAAAATAACGCCACCAATAATTAGTGAAATGGCTACCGTGATTGGGTTTTCAAGCAATCCATCGATAAAATCACTTAATAATAAACCTAAAACTACCGCTGGAATAAATCCAACTAAAAGTTTAAAATAGAAATCTATCGTTTGAAAAAAGCGTTTGAAGTATAAAATGACTACCGATAAAATCGTTCCCAACTGAATTACAATCGTAAAAAGTTTGGTAAAATCATCGTGAGCAATCCCAAAAAAAGAGGAAGCAATAATCATATGTCCTGTTGAAGAAACCGGTAAAAATTCCGTAATTCCTTCAATGACTGCTAAAATAATAGCTTGAATGTAATCCATGTGTTTAGTGAATAGTAATTAGTGAAAAGTGAAAAGTCAATAGTGATTTTTTTGCTAATCACTAGTTACTAATCGCTATTTACTTTTCTTAAAAATCGAGTAAATTGTAATTCCAAAACCGATAAGTACAACCGTTGGCGCCAATCGAATTCTTCTAAAACTAAATACATCTTCGTTAAAAACTTTTGGATCATCGCTTCCGCCGCCAGCCATTAGTATAAAACCTAAAGCAATAACAGCAATACCAATTAAAAGTACGGTATAATTTACTTTCTCAAAAAGAAAATCAGGTTTGTGTTCGTTGTTTTTCATAGTGTATAATTGTCTATTATCTATCAGTCTGTCATCTATTTGTCTAATACAAATCGTCTGTTCTTAAATTCAAGAAACGTTGTGTTGCAAAATAAGTGCTCAACCACGGAATTAATGCGCCAAGCAATAAAACGCCAAGTAAAACAGCACCAATCAGAATTTCGTCTTTAAAAATCTCCAATGTTGGGAAATTCACATCTACATAAATCAAAATTCCTATCAAAGCAATTACTGCCAAAACAGCTCCAATCATTCCAAGCATAATACTTCTTTTGATGAATGGTTTTCTGATGAATGATTTTGTAGCACCAACCAATTGCATCGTTTTGATGATAAATCGGTTAGAGAAAATGGATAATCGCATCGAGCTATTAATCAGTAAAACCGAAACTACTGCAAAAATTGCACTTACAATTAATATCCAAAACGTAATAGTTTTTACATTGTCATTGACTAAAGTTACCAATTGCTGGTCATAAATTACATCGGCAATCATTGGGTTTTTGCGCAAACGAGTTTCAATTTTCTTAAAACTATCGTTCGTTACATAATCGGCTTTTACGTGAACATCAAAGGAGTTTTGCAATGGATTTACACCTAAAAACTGCATAAAATCCTCGCCAATTACTTTTTTATGTTGTTCGGCTGCTTTTTCTTTACTCACGTATACATAGTCTTTTGCAAAACTTGCCAAACGCAATTCTTCGTCAAAAGCTTTGATGATAGAATCGTTAGCTTCATTTTTCATGAAAATGGTCATCACGATGTCTTCCTTGAAATTATCCGAAATTCGTTTGGAATTAATCACAAATAATCCCAAAGTTCCGAGTAAAAAAAGTACAAGAAATACGCTCAATACAACCGAAAAATAAGAAGTGATTACTCTGCGTTTTTGAAATTTTTCAAAAGAAGATGCCATAAAAAATAATTTAAGCCGTAAAATTAATAAAGAATTTGTTTATTCAAATGTTTATCCCGTTTAAAGTTTTGAAATTACTACTTAAAACGTAAATTTGGCACCAATTAGTATAGACATTAACTTCCGATTAACTCCTAGAAGGAAATCCAGAATTTTAATAATGTAATTTACTACAAAAACATAAAGTAATTTTAGGAACGAATGAAGTATTTCCACGAACAAATCGAAGCCAAATGGCAAGAATATTGGGCAAAAAATCAAACTTTTGCGGCATCAAATAACAGCGAAAAACCAAAATATTATGTTTTAGATATGTTTCCTTATCCATCTGGTGCAGGATTACACGTTGGTCATCCGCTGGGTTACATTGCTTCCGATATTGTAGCGCGTTATAAACGTCATAAAGGTTTCAATGTGTTGCATCCACAAGGTTATGATTCGTTTGGACTTCCAGCAGAACAATATGCGATTCAAACCGGTCAACATCCTGAAAAAACGACACGAGAAAACATTGCGCGTTACCGTGAACAATTGGATAAAATTGGTTTTTCGTTTGATTGGAGTAGAGAAGTACGTACTTCAAATCCTGATTATTACAAATGGACTCAATGGATTTTCATTCAATTATTCAATTCTTGGTACAATAACGATACGGATAAAGCCGAAGATATTTCGACCTTAATTTCCATTTTTTCAAAAGAAGGAAATGCAAAAGTGAATGCCGTTTGTGATGATAATATCATTTCATTTTCTGCTGACGAATGGAATGCTTTTTCATCAGATGAACAACAGAAAATCCTATTACAATACAGATTAACTTATTTGGCGGAAACCGAAGTAAACTGGTGTCCAGCTTTAGGAACAGTTTTAGCGAATGACGAAATTGTAAACGGTGTTTCAGAACGTGGCGGACATCCAGTAATTCGTAAAAAAATGACACAATGGTCGATGCGAATTTCTGCGTATGCTGAAAGATTATTGCAAGGTCTTGACACCATCGATTGGACAGAAAGTTTAAAAGAAAGTCAACGCAATTGGATTGGAAAATCAGTTGGAGCACATGTAGAATTCAGAATTCAGAATTCAGAATTCAGAATTCCTGTCTTCACAACGCGACCTGATACCATTTTTGGAGTAACATTCATGACTTTGGCACCAGAACACGAATTGGTTTCAGAAATTACAACTCCAGAACAAAAAGCAGCGGTTGATGCATACATTGAAGCAACAGCAAAACGTTCAGAACGTGAAAGAATGGCAGATGTAAAAACCATTTCAGGTGTTTTCACCGGTGCGTACGCCGAACATCCATTTACTAAAGAACCAATTCCGGTTTGGATTGGCGATTACGTTTTGGCTGGTTACGGAACTGGCGCGGTTATGGCAGTTCCATGTGGCGACGAAAGAGATTATGCTTTCGCTAATTTCTTCAAAGGTCAAAACGGAATGCCTGAAATTAAAAATATTTTCAATCAAGATATTTCTGAAGCAGCTTTTGCAGAAAAAAGTGGTTTCGAATTAGTAAATTCTGATTTCTTAAATGGTTTGGATTACAAAGTAGGAACCAAAAAAGTAATCGAAGAATTAGAGAAAATCGGACAAGGAAAAGGTAAAACCAATTACCGTTTGCGTGATGCTGTTTTCTCTCGCCAAAGATATTGGGGCGAACCATTTCCGGTGTATTATGTGAATGGATTGCCGCAAATGATTGATGTTAAACATCTACCAATAGTTCTTCCAGAAGTAGAAAAATATCTACCAACTGAAGACGGACAACCGCCATTAGGAAATTCTTCAAAATGGGCTTGGAATACCGTTACTAATGAAGTTGATTTTAATGAAAATATAGATAATGTTACCGTTTTCCCTTTAGAATTAAACACGATGCCAGGTTGGGCTGGAAGTTCGTGGTATTGGATGCGTTATATGGATGCACACAACGAAAACGAATTTGCCTCAGCCGATGCACTAAAATATTGGGAAAACGTAGATTTATACATTGGCGGAAGCGAACACGCCACCGGACATTTATTGTACTCTCGTTTTTGGAATAAATTCTTAAAAGATAGAGGTTACGTACCAACAGAAGAACCATTCAAAAAATTGATTAATCAAGGAATGATTTTGGGAATGAGTGCGTTTGTTTATCAATCTATTCATGAAAACAAAAATGCACCCATAATTTATTTGTCTGAAGGACTTTTACATAAAGATAATATTGAGAGTGATTGGTATACTAAGAAAGATGAATTATTTTTAAAACATGGATTGACAAAAGAGGATGCTGGTAAAGTTACTTTTAGAGCAATTCATGTTGATATTTCTACTTTGAAAAATGAAAATGAGGTAGATGTAGATAAATTAAAATCATGGAGAGATGAATTTTCTTCTGGTCATTTTTTCTATGAAAATGATGGTAAGTTTAAAGTTTCTCGTGAAGTAGAAAAAATGTCAAAATCAAAATACAATGTGGTCAATCCAGATGATATTTGTAATGATTATGGCGCCGATACGTTGCGTTTATATGAAATGTTTTTAGGTCCATTGGAACAAGCAAAACCATGGAATACTGCTGGAATTACAGGTGTTTATGGTTTCCTTAAAAAACTATGGCGTTTGTATTTTGATGATAATGGTTTGATTGTAACCAACGACGAACCAACAGCAGAAATGTACAAATCGTTACATAAAACCATCAAAAAAGTAACCGAAGACATCGAGAATTTCTCGTTTAATACTTCGGTTTCACAGTTTATGATTTGTGTCAATGAATTATCACAACTAAAATGCAACCACAGAAAGATTTTAGAACCATTAGCAATTGTAGTTTCACCTTATGCGCCACATATCGCTGAAGAACTTTGGTCTCAGTTAGGTCACGAAGGTTCTATTTCTACAGTAGCTTTTCCAATTTTTGAAGAAAAGTATTTGGTAGAAAGCGAAAAAGAATATCCAGTTTCGTTTAATGGAAAAATGCGTTTTACCATCAAATTGCCATTGGATTTAACCAAAGACCAAATCCAAGAAATCGTTATGGCAGACGAAAGAACCGTTGCACAATTGGCTGGAAATACACCAAAGAACATTATCATCGTTCCAGGGAAAATCATCAATATTGTGGGATAGATTTAGAAAATACCCACAACATTTGTCATTCCGAGGAACGAGGAATCTCATCAAGTAATTCATAATATCATGTGACGAATGACAAAGCAGTAAAAAAAATAAAATCCAAATTCTATTAAATTAGAGTTTGGATTTTTTTGTAACAAATTTTATTTTTTACGTATAATGAGTAAATGTCAATTTGTCATTTATAAAGTTTGGCGTATAATTTGATGATTATTAAGTATATTTAAAAATAAAAACATGATAGGATATTATATTTTGCTAGGAGCAATCGCTTTAGTAAGTTGGTTAGTAAGTTCAAAACTGAAAAGCAAGTTTGAAGAATATTCACAAATTCATCTTCGAAATGGTATGTCTGGAGCCGAAATTGCATCGCAAATGCTTCAAGACCACGGAATTTATGATGTGAAAGTAATCTCAACACCGGGAAGATTAACCGATCATTACAATCCCGCAGATAAAACCGTAAACCTTTCTGAAGCCGTTTATAATCAACGAAATGCTGCTGCTGCGGCAGTTGCGGCTCACGAAGTTGGACATGCAGTACAACACGCTACGGCTTACAATATGTTACAATTGCGTTCGCAGTTGGTGCCAATTGTAAACGTTTCATCCATGTTATCACAATGGTTAATCATCGGTGGATTAATACTTGGCGCCGCTTCCGGACTAGGATTTGGTTACTACGTTGCCATCGCAGGATTGGTTTTAATGTCGGTTGCCACAGCGTTCAGTTTCATTACGTTGCCAGTAGAATACGATGCAAGTAATCGCGCTTTGGCTTGGCTGAAAAATAAAAATATGGTAAGTCAGCAAGAATTTGCCGGAGCCGAAGATGCTTTAAAATGGGCAGCTCGAACCTATGTAGTTGCCGCTATCGGAGCATTAGCATCGCTAATTTATTGGGCATTCCAAGTCTTCGGAAGAAGAGATTAAGAATAAAAACTCAAAAAATGAAATCCAAATTCCAATCAAAGAATTTGGGTTTTTTTATTTTGGAGCGAATCGTTCGGGTAGTTTCAGGAATGGTAATTCCCGCTTTTCGTTTCAATCTTGCCTAAAAAAAAGGCAAGGATTTCCACTTCAATCGGGGCTAAAAAAGTTAACTTTTTACAACCATTTGATTGTATTACTAAAATGAGATGCTTCCTTCTCCCGAAGTTTCGGGAAGCATGACAAACGTGATGTTGAAAATAATTGCAAACTGAAAACTGCGACTGGAAACTCCTTACTTCCAACTACAAATGAATTTGTCTTTCTATTTGTTGTTCCAGCGAAATAAACGTTTCCGTTCTCGAAACACCATCAATCGGTTGGATTTTTTTATTGAGTAATTGCATCAAATGTTCGTTGTCTTTGCAAATAATTTTGATAAGAATAGACCAATTTCCCGTAGTATAATGACATTCCAATACTTCAGGGATTTTTTTCAACTCCCGAACAGCATCGGCATTGCTGGAAGCTTTGTCGAGATAAATACCAATAAATGCCATCGTTTTATAACCTAAAACTTTGCTGTCAATCACAACTTTTGAACCGGCAATAACGCCAGCATCTTCTAGTTTTCGTAGCCGTTGATGAATTGCCGCACCAGAAATCCCGATTTTATTGGCAATTTGTAGAATAGGTTTTCGCGCATCTTCCATTAAATCCCGAAGAATTTCTTTGTCGATACCATCAATTTCTATTTGTAACTGATTTATTTTCATTTTCAATTAATTTGAAAGTAAAAATAGGTTTTTTGTTTGAATTGGAAATAAAAAAAATCAAAATCGGTTGTGATTTTTTTAGTTTTAAAAACCATTAAGATGTTAAGTTTCGTTAAGAAAGTTGACAAAAATAAAAAAGGAAAATCTTTTAGCCCTGACTGAAATGGCATCCTTTTTCTTGAAAAGAAAAAGATAGAATGAAAGGCAGGAATTACCATTCCTGATAATTCCCAAATCTTTCGCTTCTAATTATAAATTTAATTCCCCAATAATCTATCCGGATTATAACCAACATAAGGCATTTCAGTTTCTTTGAAAATTACGCCAAATTCCTCAAGTTCTTTTAGGATAGGTTCGTAAACTTCTTTATGAATTGGTAATTGAACGCCAGGAGTTTTAATTTTTCCGTTCAAGATTTGAATGGTTGCCATTGCTACAGGTAAACCTACGGTTTTTGCCATTGCGGTATAAGTTTGGTCGTCGCCAATGCAAACCATTTTGGAATCGATTTGTTTTTTCTCGCCGTTGATTTCGTAGCCAAATTTGTGATACATGACAATCATGTCTTTGTCTTCGGGTTGTAAACTCCAACTTTGTGAAAGAATGTGTTCCAATATTTGTGCCGGAGTTGCATTTTTCAATCCTACGATTTTATTGGCGTTGAATAAATCGAGTTCTAAGAGTTTATCCCACATAATGTCGTCTTGCTCAATGCCAAGTTGCAAACGGGTTTTGATTTCTACCGAATCGGTTGGATGATAGGGTAAAAACGAATTGATGAAGTCGCGGTAACTCATGGTTTCGGAGTTTTCCATTGGATACGTATCATCCGTCATTCCGAGTTGTACAAACATGTTCCAAGCTTTGGAATACCCAACACGGCGAATGGTTCCGCGGTATAAAGTTAGGATGTCGTCAAGTCCGTAAACGCTTCGGTATTTTAGTGAATCGCGATTGGCGTAACCTTCAAATTTTCCATAACCTTCTACTTCAAGGAATTCGGTTCTTCGGAATAATTTATGATACGGAATGTATTTGTATTTTCCTTCTTGAATGAACTTGGCTGCGCCACCTTGACCTGCTAAAACTACGTTTCTCGGTGCCCAAGTGAATTTGTAATTCCAAAGATTATTGTCGCTTTCTGGAGCAACTAATCCGCCGCAAAACGATTCAAATAAAATCATTTTTCCGCCTTTGGAACGAATTTCGTCAATGACTTTCATCGCACTCATGTGGTCAATTCCAGGATCAAGCCCAATTTCGTTCATAAAAACCAAACCGTTTGCTTTTACTTCTTCGTCTAAAGCTTGCATCGCATCAGAAATATAAGAAGCGGTAACCATGTTTTTCTTGAACCTCACGCAGTCTTTTGCTACGTCAATGTGCATGTGTGCTGGAAGCATCGAAATAACAATGTCTGCCTTTTGAATTTCTGATTGGCGTTGTTCCACGTTATTGATATCTAAGGCAATTGGTTTTGCGTTTGGATGATTTTCGGTTTTGCGTTGTGCCAATTCCAAAGACAAATCACCAATGGTTATATGTAGATTTTCCTGAGTAGATTTTTCAAGAAGGTATTTTATAAGCGATGATGCAGAACGACCTGCACCGATAATAAGTATATTTCTCATTCGTTTGTTTGTTGTTGTGGCAAATGTATGAATTTGCGGAAATAAAAAACCCATTCAGTACGAATGGGTTTTGAAATTATTCTAAATCATTTTCTAATTGTTCTAATTCTTCAAGCTCTTTTTTAGCTTCTTGTTTGGTTTCAATTTTTTGTTGTTCAAAGGTTTGATCAACCACTACTTCGTCTTTTACCAAAAGAGTTTTGCCTAAAACAAAAGCCGAACAAATTGCAGTAATCGTCAAAAGAATTTTAGGTAATTTTTTTTGATTTTCATTTGATTTTTGCATCAGTAATAAACCAAAAGCTATTGCTAATCCAATAGGTAAAAATGCCAATGTATCAAACGGCAAAACGCTTAAAGCAATGGCTAATAGCGTAAAGAGAATGGCTAATCCAATTAATAATTTTCTCATAATTATAATCCGCTAGCTGAGGTTAGTGCCAATTGTCCCGTTCCAACAGGAATGCTGAATTTGATTAATGCCGGAACTTTTTTAGCATCGGCAGTAAGCCAAATTAGGTTTTTGTCTTTTCCTTTTAAAGCATCTGTTTTTGCTCCGATAGAAATTTTATAACATTCTTTGCTGCCAAGATTTCCTGCTTTCACCGTTTCTTTTCCCATATATTTTAACGTAACCGGAATTTCTTTTTCGTCAAAAACAATAGTGTATGATTTAGTTTGTCCAGTTTGCATTTTTGAAAAATCGACTAATCTTAATTGATATAAGATCGAAACGGCATCAATACTTGTTGGTTTGATACTGAATGTTTTGGTTGACTCTGGATATTTTCTTTTTTTAACCGTACTGGTTACTTTGTTGTCTTTGAATACATATTTTTCCTTTTTGGTATAACCACCTTCGTCAATACTTCTTTTGTAAAGACTTGGTTTTAAGGTTGTAGGATGAACATACGATTCATAAATATCTCGGATTTTAAAAAACGAATCCCATTTGCTGTAGGTAGAAAGTTCGCAGCTCAAGTGAAGATAATTATTTTTTGCGGTAGCAACATTTTCGGTTGTCATTGTTACTTGAGCTAACTGTGTCATTAATCCGCTCATGTTGTACGAACCAGCATAGACTAATTTTTCTCCGGCTTTTATGTTAACGCTATTTTCTGTTGAAAATGAACACAATAAAAGTAGTGAACAGATGGTAAAAAATATTTTTTTCATAAAAAATTTAATTGAGGTGCAAATATAAAATTTAGAAAATGTTAAAGTTCAAAAATTAAGCCAAATTTTGTGTTTTCTCGCTCTATAACGAATAAATTTGCGTTTTATTTTTATCATGGAAAGAAAAATTATCGCCACAGCTGCATTTCTAGGTTTAACAGCAATTATTTTAGGAGCTTTTGGAGCTCATGCTTTAAAAAACTATTTAACTCCAGAACAATTAATAAGTTTTGAAACTGGAGTAAAATATCAAATGTATCATGCATTGTTTTTGCTTTTTTTGGGGTTAAGTGCTGTTTTCTTGACAGATAAAACCAAAAAACTCATGTATTGGTTGGTTGTTCTAGGAGTTGCTTTTTTTTCGGGATCGATTTATTTGTTAACAACCAAAAATGTCACAGGAATAGATTTTAAATTTTTGGGACCAATAACTCCAATAGGTGGAACGCTACTAATTGTTGCTTGGGGGATTTTATTTGTTAAAGTTTTAAACAAAAAATCATAATTTTTTATAGAACTACAACGTTGTAATTAAATATTTTTACCTTTGCAGTCAATTTAATAATTGCAACACAATACAATTTTATGGAGAATACTGCTCAATTTACGAAATCGATTTCGTTAGAAAAATATGGAATTAAAAATGTCCAAGAAATTATATACAATCCATCTTATGATTTTTTATATAATGAAGAGTTAAGTCCAAGTTTACAAGGTTTTGAAAAAGGCCAATTATCAGAACTTGGAGCAGTAAATGTAATGACAGGTGAATTTACCGGTCGATCGCCAAAAGACAAATACATTGTTAAAGATAGCATCACAGAAAATACCATTTGGTGGAATTCTGACAAAGCGGTTAACGATAATAAGCCAATCTCACAAACTACTTGGAATGCCTTAAAAGAAACAACTGTAAATCAGCTTTCGGGTAAAAGATTGTTTGTAGTTGATGCTTTTTGTGGTGCCAATGAAAACACTAGATTAAAAGTGCGTTTCATTATGGAAGTTGCGTGGCAAGCGCATTTCGTAAAAAATATGTTCATTCGTCCAACAGAAGCCGAACTAGAAAATTTTGGCGAACCAGATTTTGTAGTTATGAACGGTTCTAAAACTAGTTTCAAAGATTATGCAGCTCACGGATTAAATTCTGAAGTTTATGTGGCTTTCAATCTAACTGAAAAAGTGCAATTAATCGGTGGAACTTGGTATGGTGGCGAAATGAAAAAAGGGTTGTTCTCTATGATGAACTATTACTTGCCATTACAAGGAATTGCCTCAATGCATTGTTCTGCAAATAGAGGAAAAGATGGCGATGTTGCTGTTTTCTTCGGGTTATCTGGAACAGGAAAAACCACTTTGTCAACTGATCCGAAGCGTGAATTGATTGGTGATGACGAACACGGTTGGGACAATGACGGTGTCTTCAATTTTGAAGGCGGATGTTATGCAAAAACTATCGATTTAAGTGCGGAAAACGAACCCGATATTTTTGGGGCAATCAAAAAAGACGCTTTGTTAGAAAACGTAACAGTTGACGCTAATGGAAAAATCGATTTCAAAGACGGTTCAGTTACTCAAAACACGCGTGTTTCTTACCCGATAAATCACATTCAAAATATTGTAAAACCCGTTTCAAAAGCTGGTCACGCTACAAAAGTTATTTTCTTAACGGCAGATGCATTTGGAGTAATGCCGCCAGTTTCTAAATTAACACCAGAACAAACAAAATACTATTTCCTTTCAGGTTTCACGGCTAAATTAGCTGGTACAGAACGCGGTGTAACCGAGCCAACACCAACGTTTTCGGCTTGTTTCGGAAAAGCATTTTTATCACTTCATCCTACAAAATACGGAGAAGAATTGGTGAAAAAGATGGAACAACACAACGCAACTGCTTATATGGTTAATACAGGTTGGAACGGAACAGGAAAACGCATTTCGATAAAAGATACACGAGCAATCATCGATGCTATTCTTGATGGTTCGATAGAAAAAGCAGAAACTAAAACAATTCCAATATTCAATTTTGAAGTTCCAACCGCTTTACACGATGTAAATTCTGCGATTTTAGATCCAAGAGATACGTATTCAAATGCTTCAGAATGGAATGAAAAAGCTACAAATTTAGCTGGATTATTCATTAAAAATTTCGTTCAATACACCGATAATTCAGAAGGTCAGAATTTAGTAAAAGCTGGTCCACAATTATAAAACAACAAACAAACTAAACCAAACTTAGAAAAGCTCAATCTCGTTGTAAAAAACAAGATTGGGTTTTTTTATTTGAAGCGAACCGCTTGCGAATTTTTGGTTTCCATTTTCCTGCTTTTCGTTACAATCTTTCATCTCGTTTTTGTAAAACGAGATAAAAGGATTTCCACTGCAATCAGGGCTAATAGAGAAATGTATTGAACAAAAAAATTCCAAATTCTTCCGATACTTCGGAATGGAATTTGGAATTTCAGTATTTGGATTTTTATAATCTATTTTCCTTTATTAGCTTCGGCTACATATTTTTCCAAAGCCATTGTCATCGATGGAGTTTCAGGAGTTGGAGCAAGAATATCAATTCTCAATCCGTGTTCCAAAGCTTCTTTTTGAGTAGTACTTCCAAAAACAGCAATTCGAGTGTCGTTTTGTTTAAAATCAGGGAAGTTTTTAAACAATGATTTAATTCCCGTTGGACTAAAAAACGCTAAAACATCATAGTAAACATCTGCTAAATCAGATAAATCACTCATTACCGTTTTGTAAAAAGTAGCTTGTGTCCAATTTACTTTCAAGTTGTTTAAGGTTTGAGGAACATCAAAATTCAATTGATCCGAAGCAGGAAGTAAAAACTTCTCGTCTTTGTATTTTTTAAATAAAGAACTCATATCAGCAAAATCCTTCTGACCAACATATATTTTACGTTTTCTGTAAACAACATACTTCTGTAGGTAGAAAGCAATCGCTTCCGATTGACAGAAATATTTTAAATCTTCTGGAACTTTATAGCGCATTTCTTCAGCTACTCTAAAAAAATGATCGACAGAATTTCGGCTGGTTAAAATAATAGCGCTAAAATTGTTAAGGTCTATTTTTTGAGCCCTAATGTCTTTTGCACTTACTCCTTCTACATGAATAAACGAGCGGAAATCAACCTTTACCTTATGTTTTTGTTGTAATTCAAAATAAGGTGAATTTTCTACTTTTGGTTCTGGCTGAGATACCAAAATTGTTTTCACTTTTAAATTTGACATTGTTATGGACTATAGTTTTGTAATCAAATAATATATGAAATAATACGGTGCTATTTCAAGTGCGCAAAGATACAAAATAAAATAAAACAAGTTACCTATTACTAAATTTTGATAAATTCTCAATGAAACTAAGTATGTAAGTAGGTTTATTATTAAAATCGCACCAATAACACAATAAATCAATAAATCTGATGAATTATTGTAAAATAAGTAGATGTTTATAGGAAGCAACAAAATAGAGATAAAAGTTCTGTAGCTAACTTTTTGTAAATTAAACTGCTCTGTAAACTCTTCAATGTTAAAAATAGTGCCAATAATTTTTTCGATTAAAAACTTTGAAAGCACAAAAACACCAAAAAAAACAAATATTCTAATAAAGTTTATCCAATCATATTTTGAACTAAATCCAAAATAATCAAGTACAATTTGAATAAAAAACGAAAACGAAATAACTTGTACAACAAATAAAAGTACCGTAAAACCGCTCATCAAATAAGAACTGTCTTTGTAAACTTTGATGTATTTATCTGAAACCAAAATTCTCATAAAATCATTAAAACGTGTTTCAAAAGCTGTTTTTGTAATAGCAATTAAAGCAAAGGAAAGTATAAATAAACACGTTGCCCAATCTTTGGGTTCAATAACTCTTGGACTTAAAATGGTTTCTATCATCGATGCAAAATTACGATTTTTTTATTTTCTAAATTATTATAAAATTATTAAGAAACCACACTGATAAAAACAGTATTTTTGCCCTGAAAAATTGTCCTTATAAAATGAGTTCAGGCATAGTAATTATTCCAACATATAATGAAATTGAAAATATCGAAAGTATTGTTCGTGCTGTGTTTTCACTTGAAAAAACGTTTCATATTCTAATTGTTGATGATAATTCTCCCGATGGAACTGCTCAAAAAGTGGTTGAATTACAAACTGAATTTTCTGAAAAATTATTTTTAGAAGTAAGAAAAAAGAAATCTGGTTTAGGAACTGCTTATGTTCACGGTTTCAAATGGGCTTTGCAAAGAAATTACGAATTCATCTTTGAAATGGATGCCGATTTCTCACATAATCCCAAAGATTTAGAACGACTTCATGAAGCATGTTTAAATGGTGCAGATTTAGCAGTTGGTTCTCGATATGTTATTGGAGTTAACGTTGTAAACTGGCCATTGAGTAGAGTTTTACTGTCTTATTTTGCTTCGGTTTATGTTCGAATGATAACTGGAATGAAAATCATGGACGCAACGGCAGGATTTATTTGCTACAAAAAACACGTTTTAGAAACCATCAATTTGGATAAAATAAAATTTATTGGCTATGCGTTTCAAATCGAAATGAAATACCGTGCTTTTGCAAAAAAATTCAACATACAAGAAGTTCCAGTAATTTTTACTGATAGAACAAAAGGACAATCCAAAATGAGTGGTGCCATTATTAAAGAAGCCGTTTTTGGCGTTTTGTCACTGCGAATAAAAAAGTTTTTTAACCGATTATAATATAAAATGAATACCGTTTTAATTAAAAATGCCAAAATTGTAAATGAAGGTAAGATAGTAGAAGGCGACGTTTTGATTGAAAATGAATTCATAGTCGAAATTGCCGAAAGTATCAGTCCGAAATCTGCTAACTGTAAAATTATTGATGCCGAAGGAAATTATTTAATTCCAGGTGCAATTGATGATCAAGTGCATTTTCGTGAACCAGGTTTAACCCATAAAGGAACAATCGAAACCGAAAGTCGTGCTGCAGTTGCTGGCGGAATAACCTCGTTTATCGAGCAACCAAACACCGTTCCAAATGCGGTTACGCAAGAGCTTTTGGAAGAAAAATATCAAATTGCAGCTCAAACTTCCTATGCGAATTATTCGTTTATGATGGGCGGAACAAACGATAATCTCGAAGAAGTTTTAAAAACCAATCCACGAAATGTAGCTGGAATAAAATTATTTTTAGGTTCATCAACTGGAAATATGTTGGTTGATAATCAAGAAACGTTGGAAAAGATTTTTTCTTCTACCAAAATGTTGATTGCCGTTCACTGTGAAGACGAAGCGACGATTAAAAATAATCTCGAAAAGTACAAAGCCGAATATGGTGAAGATATTCCAGTTACAGCACATCATTTGATTAGAAGCGAAGAAGCATGTTATCTTTCTTCATCAAAAGCGATTGAATTGGCTAAAAAAACGGGAGCAAGATTACATGTTTTTCATCTTTCTACAGCAAAAGAAATGGAACTTTTTACTAATAAAATTCCGTTGGAAGAAAAACAAATCACTGCCGAAGTTTGCATTCATCATCTTTGGTTTACCGATGAAGATTATAAAACCAAAGGTAATTTTATCAAATGGAATCCTGCTGTAAAAACGGCAAATGACAGAAAAGCACTTTGGGAAGCATTGCTTGATGATAGAATTGACGTTATTGCAACCGATCATGCACCACATACTTTGGAAGAAAAACAGCAATCGTATTTAAAAGCACCATCTGGCGGACCATTAGTTCAGCATGCTGTTGTTGCGATGTTTGAAACATTTCATCAAGGAAAAATTTCGGTAGAGAAAATCGTTGAAAAAATGTGTCACAATCCGGCAAAGATTTTTAAAATCGAAAAAAGAGGTTTTATCAAAGAAGGATTTTATGCCGATTTAGTGATTGTAAATGCTGGTTTGCCTTGGAATGTGAAGAAGGAAAATATTTTGGCAAAATGTGGTTGGTCGCCGTTTGAAGGTTATAATTTCAAATCGAGAATATCGCATACTTTTGTAAACGGAGAATTGGTTTACCAAAATTTTAAAGTAAAAGATAAAAAAGTTGGAAAGCGATTGCTTTTTGAAAGAGAGTTATAATTTTACAAATATGAAAAAAATAATCTTTTTTTGCTTAGCAATTTTTGCCATTGGTTGTAACAATTCAGTAATTGAAAAACCATCCAATTTGATTGAAAAAGATAAAATGGTTGACATTTTATATGATATTTCTTTGCTAGAAACGGTTAAAACACAAGGAATAAAACGAGGTTTTACTCAAGAAGAAATCAATCAATATATTTTAAAAAAATATAAAATTGATAGTCTTCAACTGGTTTCGAGCAATAAATATTATGCTTCAGATGCTGAAGAGTATAAAAAAATGTTTGAAAAAGTAAAAGCAAAATTAGATGAAGACGATAAAAAGGTAACAGGAAAAACAGCTGAAGAGAAAAACAGTACCGAGAATTCGGATGCACCTAAAGTGTATTAATTTTTTTGTCCAAAAGTATAATTTCGTCCAAAACAGAATCGATACTTTGAAACTCATAATTCAATCCCGAGATTTCGGGATTTTTTATTTTCTCGTTGGAAATAATTTCTTTGGAATGCAATGAGTTTGCACCATATTTTGTGATTTTTCGCTTGTTTCTAAAAACAGTTGAAACAAACCAATCCAATCGCCACGCAATTGAAGTCATCCAAGGTTTTACTTCAAAAGTTGGTTTTTTGACATTTAATTTGTCAGCAATTTTAAAAATGATTTCTTCAAAAGATAGATTTTCTGTAATTAGTGAAAATCGTTCTCCTGAAACGGTACTTTTCATCAACAAATGCATCACTTTTACAACATCAAAAACTCCGATGTAACCTGTTGAACCTTTGGTGTAAAAGGGAAATCCTTTTTTGATTTTGGTAAAAAATTCGCCACTCCCATCTTTCCAAAGTGTTGTGCCAAAAATAACTCCGGGATTTACAATTATTACGTTTAAACCTTCTTGTTGTCCGCGCCAAACTTCCATTTCGGCACCATATTTTGTGATGGCATAGTCGCTGTGAAAAGCTTCGGGATTCCATTCTATTTCTTCGGATAAAATGGTTTCATTTTCTTTTAAATCGCCAAGAGCTGCAATGGAACTAACGTGGCAAAGTTTTTTTATGTTTTTGTCGATGCAAAAATTGACAATATTAGCTGTGCCTTCAATATTTACTTTTCGAAGTAGATTTTCGTCTTTTGGATTGAAAGAGATTTGTGCGGCACAATGGTAAACGTATTCTATGTTTTCAAAAGCGATTTCTAGTGATGGAATGTCGAGAATATCAGCTTTTATCCATTGGATTTTGGCGAAAAGATGTTCTTTGTTATGCAGTAAAAACAGTTTTTTTGTCTTTTCAGTTTTTTGTTCGTTTCGATAAATAGCACGAATAGCAGTTTCATTTTCTGCTAAATGAAGCAGTAAATGTGCGCCAACTAAACCGGTTCCGCCTGTAACTAAAATCATGTTGCTAATTTATGAATTATGAGTTATGAATTATGATTTTTTAGATTAAATGTATGCCTTTTGTATTTCTTTTAGCCCTGATTATCTCACTCTGTTAATAATTTTCATAGGAGTTCGATGAATTTCATTTGAAGTGGAAATCCTGTCATTGCGCTAAAAAAGTTTGATGAGATTAGCTTACGCTCAGTTCGCTTCGCTCGTGTGTCTTCGTTCCTCGCAATGACAGATTGAAACGGAAAGCAGGAAAATGGACAACAGTTAAAGACCAAGCGATTCGCTCAGCATAATTAATTTTTGATATTGAAATTGCTATTGTCATTGGTTTTTGAATTGTTATCTTTGTCAAAATTTTGAAAAAATGAAGAATTTAGTAGAAGAATTGCAGTGGCGTGGTTTGGTTCACGATATTATGCCGGGAACGGAAGAACAACTTTTGAAGGAAATGACGACAACTTATATTGGGTTTGATCCTACGAGTGATTCGTTGCATATTGGAAGTTTGGTTCCGATAATTCTTTTAGTTCATTTGGAAAAATTTGGTCATAAACCTATTGCTTTGGTTGGTGGCGCAACGGGAATGATTGGCGATCCATCTGGGAAAAGTGACGAGAGAAATTTGCTTGATGAAGTTGCTTTGGAGAAAAATGTGGCTGGAATTAAAGCGGTTTTATCTCGCTTTTTGGATTTTAATTCTACTGCGCCAAATGCACCAATTTTGGTGAATAATTATGATTGGATGAAGGAGTTTTCGTTTATTGCTTTTGCGCGCGATGTTGGTAAACGAATTACGGTTAACTATATGATGGCAAAGGATTCTGTGAAGAAGCGTTTTGCTGGCGATGGACCAGGAATGAGTTTTACGGAGTTTACGTATCAGTTGATTCAAGGTTATGATTTTTATCATTTGCATAAAGAATACAATTGTTTGCTGCAAATGGGTGGAAGCGATCAATGGGGAAATATTACGACTGGAACGGAATTGGTTCGTAGAATGAACGGCGAAGGAGCAAAAGCGTATGCCATGACTTGTCCGTTGATTACTAAAGCTGATGGTTCAAAATTTGGAAAATCGGAAGGAGGAAATGTTTGGTTAACTGCCGATAAAACTTCGGTATATAAATTCTACCAATTTTGGTTGAATACGACTGATGTTGATGCGGAAAAATACATTAAGATTTTTACGTTTTTGGATAAAAATACAATTGATAGTATAATTGCTGAGCATCAAACTGCTCCACATTTGAGAGTTTTACAAAAGCGTTTGGCGGAAGAAATCACCACTTTTGTTCATGGAAAAGAAGAATTGGAGAAAGCAATTTTTGCTTCGAGTGCTTTTTTTAGTCCTACAATGGATGATTTGAAAAAATTGGATGTGGCTACTTTTTTAGAAGTTTTTGATGGCGTTCCACAAGCTGAGGTTTCGGTTGATGATTTGAACGAAGGTTTAGATATGATTGCGGCACTTTCTGCCAAAACAAATTTCTTGGCTTCTAATAGCGATGCAAGACGTGAATTGCAACAAAATTCAATTTCGTTGAATAAAGAAAAAATTGCAGCGGATTACAAAATAACTTCGGCTGATTTAATTCACAATCAGTTTGTGATGTTGCAAAAAGGAAAGAAAAATTATTACTTGATAAAAGTGGTTTAATACAAAAAGGAGCAAATTTTGCTCCTTTTTTATTCTCTAAAATTAATTTCGACTTTGTTGGAAGAAAACCAACCTTCAATAAAATTAGGGATGTTTAATAAAGTTTTAAAGTCATCTTCTGTCATTCTTTCTTTGTAATGTTCTTTTAGTAGAACAATATATAATTCAAGGTAACAATTAGAATTTTCACTAATATAATACTCTAGTTCATCAATTTTGTGGTACCTTTTTTTATCCCAATAATATATTTTTGTGTAATGCTTAGTTTCTTTTGGTTCAAGCGCCATTATTGAATTCATTAGTTCTTCACTGGATTTTCTTAAACGGTAGTTTTCGTCTTTGTTTTTTGAAAATTCTTCGATTTCTTTATCAATATCCATTCCTAAAACTTCTTTTAAGTATTTTTTTAAAATCTCATTTTTTTCCTTTCCTTCTGGTAAATTTTCATAGTTGAATGGTAATTCTCTGTTTTTTGATGTGGATGATAGAATGGAGTGCAAAGGAAATTCTTCGCTTTCTTGATATAATTTTGAAGAAACAAATGTACTCATTGAGCCACCAGAACCAGCGTGAACAATTTCAGGATTTAGGAAAAATGAAATTTTATTGCTTGTAAGATTACTAAGGCTGTAATTGATGGAAAATTTTCTAAAAGATAAGCTGTCAGAACTTGTTATTGAATTAATAACTATTTTTATGGACTGGTTTTGGGCGAAAGCAGAAAAGTAACAAAAAAAGACAAATAGAAAAATTCGCATACGATAACGTTAATTGTCAGATAACGTAAAAATATGGATTTTATTACATAACCATCAAATTGCATCCTCGAATATCGGAATTGTCAAATCGTCCTAATATTTCAAAAGAATTATTGCTGTGTTTTTTGCCTAAATCTTGCGTAGCAATAAACGAACACGAATTGATATTGGCTAAATCGATGATATTTACACCACCAGTTTTCCCGAAATCGACATAAGATAATGAATCTTCGGTGTCGCGAACTAGGATTTGCATCCAAGCTGGACATTCAAAAATTCCGTTGCCCAATGAATACGCTTGTGATAATAATTCGGTCATACCATATTCAGAATGGATATTGGGAACGCCAAAACTTTTGCCTAAAATAGAATGCAATTCTTCACGGATGATTTCTTTTCGTTTGCCTTTCATTCCGCCAGTTTCCATGATAATGGTGTTCTTTAACTGAAAATTTTGCTTTTCAATTAAATCCAATAATGCATAAGTTACACCAATTAAAATTACGTTTTGACCAGACGAATCGAGTTCAATTAGTTTAGTAATTAATTCATCATAATTGTGAAGATAAAAACCACTGTGTTCGTTGTTTGACAATTCAATTAAATCTTTAACCATATATATCAACGATGATCCGTTGCGTTCTAAATAGGATGGAAGCAAAGCCAAAACGGCATAATCTTCGATATTTCCATAAAATTCTGAAAAAGCTAATTGATAACTTTGTTCGTAGAGCGAAACATCGGTAACGAGATGTTTGCTGGTAATCATTCCTGTTGTTCCGCTACTAGTGAAAGTTTCTTGGATGGCTTCAGCGTTTGAAACCACATCATGACTTTTAAAAAATTGTATTGGCAAAAACGGAATTTTCTCCAGCGATTTTACTTTTTGAACATCGGTGTTTAAAAAATCACAAAACTCACGATAGACTCTGTTGTTTTCATATTGGTAACGAAAAACTTTTAAAGCTATTTTTTCAAATTGCTTTTGAGAAGAAATAGTGAATATGTCTTGAATTGAAATCATTGCTTGAGACTCTGAAATAAATTCAGAATAAATGCAAAAGTAGTAAAAATAAAAAAGCTCTGACTTTCATCAGAGCTTTTCAATATGTTTTTAATTGTTTTATTTTTTTACAATTTTTCTGCTAGTTTTAGCATAATCATTTTGGATTGTTACAATATAAACTCCAGCAGATAAAGATTGAGTGTTAATTGCTTCTTCGCTATCTACTCTGTTTGAGCTAAATAGTTTACCGTCCATTGAATAAATATTTACAGTTGCTCTTGTAGGCATTTGGATAGTTAAAATATCAGATACAACAGTAGCCATTTTCACTTGATTGTCAAAATTTTTCACATCTTCTAAAGATAAAGTAGATTTGTCATAAAATTTAATATCATCAAAATAAATTACACCACCACCAGTTGTAGAAGCTTCAGGATAAATTCTTAATCCAGCTCTAGCTACAACAGCATTTACATGTGGAGTAGCTTCAGCAGTAAAGAATTGCCAAGAAGGAGAATCTGTAGAGTAATCGGCACCTTGCAAAGGGTTTGTTCCTGTGTCAGCACTAGCTGTTCTAAATTGATTCCAAAATCTAAATCTTGCAGTTGTATCATTGTCTAAATACCAACCAGAAAAAACATAAGTTACGCCTTGTGTTACAGGAATGTCAGTAGTTGGACTAATGGTTTTGTTTCCGGTAGCTGGAGCAGTAAAACCCAAAGAACTAGTTCCACCGTGAAAAATTGTAGTACTTTGCGCAACAGTTGATCCAGTTACGAACCATGAATCTGGAGTGCCATCAGTCCAATTTTCAAAACCATCGTTTGGTATTAAATTGACTTGAGCGTTTATTGATGCTGAAATGACAACAGATGCTAATAAAGTGTAAAGTTTTTTCATAAATTTCAATATTAATTAGAGTACAAAGTTAGTGACAAATTCTTATAATAAAAATTATCAAAGTAAAAAAATAGTTAAATTTTTAAAATTAACTATCTGACAATTAATTTTCTAGTGGCAGTAGTTTCTGCTTCCTTTATTTTAATCAGATAAACTCCTGGTGGAATTGAACTGATATTTATCTCTTTAGTGGCAGTTGTGGTTTGGAATACTTTTTTGCCTAAAACATCAAAAATTAGTATTTCTCTTTCGAGAGTATTTTTGGATGTGATGTAGATTTTACCGTTGTTAACAGGGTTTGGATAAAAACCTAACGCTTCGCTAGCTTGTGTTTTTCCATCTTGGGCAAATCCCGAAAAAGAAAACAAGCAAAGTAAAAGTGTAAAATAAAAGTAGTTTTTAGCCATTGTCATAATTTGGTTATTACAAATGTATAAAATATATTTCAAATATTGTACCAAAAAAAACGCCTTCGTGTTAGGAAGGCATTTTTTGTGAAATTTTTAGGAAATTCTGATGTAATTATTGTATTAAGTTGGTTCCGTTTACTGTAGCCCAAGTTCCGCTTGTAATACTTGCGCCTGTTGCAGCATCGCTAGTTGTGTATTGGCCTGCCGGGAAACTAACAGTTAATGCTCCAGCTCCAAGATATTGTGATGTTCCATCTAAAATTTTAACTGTAGTTAATTTAATTTTGTTTGCATTAACTTGGTCTGTGTTTGTTCCTGCATCTTGAATTCTTACTGCTGTTGAACCTGCGGTTGTGTAACCTGAGATTAACACGTTTGAGAAATCACCATTTCCTTGTTTCTTGAATTGAATTGCATCATATTCTGCGGCAGAAGAACCACCTTCAGTAACTGTTCCAGTTGCTCTTTTTAATGTAATATTTGTGATCACTGGCCAATAAGCATTATTGTTGTTAGATGCTTCGATTTCCATTCCAAAGTTTCCAGTTCCAACTTGGTAAGCATACCAGTTTGAATTGTTTTGACCTTTCCATCCATCTTGCCAGTCAAAAGAGTCATCAAAATTACCATAAGAAATTAAGTTGGTAGCACTTACAGTTCCACCATAGAATTCAAATCCATCATCAGCACCTTTGTATGAAACTAAATGGTCTAGAGTTGTTCCTGAGCCAACAGAATAGAATGAAAAACCATTCATTTCGCTTGTTCCGTCAGTAATTTTTTTACCAGCATATTCTACTCTAACGTAACGTAAAGTTCCGCCATTGTGAGCTGCATTTGTTCCGCCATAAGGTAAATTTAATCCATCTTCTGATGTTTTTGTAGTTACGCCACCAGCACCATTGATTGGAGCATCACCATACATAATAATTCCTCCCCAAGAACCTGGAGTTGCCGATGGTTCAGTCAAAACGATTGGTTGTGAAGCTGTTCCATTCATGATTAGTTTGCCGCCATTTTTAACCACTATAGCATCAACACCATTAGTTGCGTTTGCGGTGATAGTTGAGCCAGCATCAAAAGTTACGGTAACGCCACTTTCGATAGTCACAATTCCGTTTAATGTATAATTTCCAAAAGCAATTGTTCTGTTTGTAGTTATTGAACCTGTAAGTTCTCCTTCAATTGGTTGGATTGTTGTTTCATCATCATCGGTTGAACATCCAACAAAAATTGTTGATAAAATCGTTAAGCTAAATAGTAATTTTTTCATTTTTAATTGTGTTTTAATGTTTTGACAAATGTACTTTGGCAATGTTTTTTTATTGTTGGGTAATTATTATTTAAAAGTTAGTCTAAGTTCATTTAATTGTAAATTCAATGTTTCGAAATCATGAATAAAAAAAGAGTTCAAAATGAACTCTTTTTTTGTTTTTTTAGAATGTATAGGATAAACTTGTCGAAAATCCAACGCCTCGTTTATAACTTTCAAGTAATAAGGATGGTTCGTCTATATTGATTTTACTGTCTTCGCCAAGTTCTCTTTTGTAAAGTGGATTTAAAATATTATCGATAGAAAGTTTAATATCCCATTTTTTATTTATGTTGCTTCCCCAAACAAAGTCAAGTTTGTGGAAAGGTTTTTCATAGATGTGATCGTTTCCTGCAACACCAACGGCATAAATTCTTTCACCGTAAACGCCATAAACTAATGAGGTTGTGTTTTTCCAATTAGGATTTAAATCAAATTCATACTTAAGGTCAGAGTTGATTAACCAATTAGATGCACCTTGTAAATTTCTTTTTTCAAAAGTATCAAAATAACCATTTCTGTTTTTATTAACGGTAGCTTCTGTTATCATTAATGAAGTATTGAAGCCAAATGAAAAGCCTTCTAAACGTTGATTAATTCTACTTAATTGTAGTAAAACTTCAAATTCTGCACCAAACAATGTTGCACTATCATTATTGAAATAAGTAATGGTTTGTCCACTTCCTGTAGCACTTGCTTGGATAGTTCTTTCAATAGGATTGTCAATGTATTTTGCAAAAACTGTTGCAGCAAATAGTTCGTTTTTGGTTGGGAATACTTCAAATTTTAAATCAGCGTTGTAATTTTCACTGTTTTCTAGTAATGGATTTCCTAATTCGGTGGTTCCATCGGCATTAATTAAATTAATATTTAAGCTTTCAAAAAGCACTGGTTTTGTGTAAGTTTTTGAAGCAGCAAAACGTAAATTACTTGTTTCCGATGTTATATATTTTACATTTATCGATGGAAGAATGTATAGGTTTTCGTTGTTTATGCTTCTGTAAGGATTAGAAATTGGATCAACAATCGATTTATATTTGTATTCTCTAATGGTGTTTTCAGCTCTAATTCCGATGTTGAATTCTAATTTTTCTGATGCATTGAATAAGAATTTAGTGTAAAATCCATCGGCTCTTTGGAATACTTTGGTTTTCCATTCAGCAGTAGATTGTTCTGTAAAAGATACAAAGTTGTTAGCGATATCGTTTTGGATTGCTGCATCAATTTGGTTTACAGCTACATCATAAGGAGTTGCGCCAGCATTTGGAACACCAAAAGTAAAACGGAACTTAGAAACCATATATTCTGCAAAACCGTTATATCCAAAGGAGATTTTGTTTTTTGCATCTTCTTTTTTGCCGAATTTGAAGTTATATTCAATGTTTCCTGACATATGGAAATTATTGTCAATGTTGAAAAACTGACGTAATAAATTGTTACTTCCGTATTGAGTATTGATTTCCGTATCATTGATTTTTGTACCAGTGATAAACTTTCTATCTGGTTGATTGTATTTTGTTCTAGTGTATGAAATTCCAGCCTTTATAGAATGTTTGTCATCCGCAGTGATTTTATAATTTCCAAAAAACTGATTGGCAAAATAATCGGATTGTTCATATTGGTTTAATCGGATGAATTCATTTGGATTGTCAACCGCAGTTCTTGTGTAACCAACTTGGTCTTGGATAAGATTATCAGTCGATTTTAGATAAAAAGCATTGTAAAATAATTTAACTCTATCGGTTTTGTAATTCAATCCAGCAAGCGTTGAGGCTTGAGTTTTAAATCGGTAGGATTGTTTAACTAGATTGTTATCATAAATTCCTTGTCCTTGCGAAAAAGTTCTATCAACACCTTCTCTAAACTGATACGTATTGTCAAAATTTGTAGCAATAATATAGTTCAATTTATTTTGATTTTTGCCAATGTAAAATTTGCCAGCGTGTGAAACACCAAAACTTGTATTCAATGGAGCTTTGATTTTTTCTACATTCCAAGTTGACTTGTAGTCATTAGCGATTTTTCCGTTTGGAATTGCACCATAAGAAGAAGGAAGATTTCTTTCTTGACCGCCAAAACCAAAGAAACTTTTAGTATTGTCAGCATCTGATGAAAGTAAAAAATCATTCAAATTATTGTTAGTTGTATAACCAACACCATAACTTATTTTTGTTTTACTGTCAGATGGTTGTGTTGTGGTAACATCAATCGTTGCACCAGCAAAATCTCCATAAATATCGGGATTAAACGTTTTGTAAACATCCATATAGCCAACAACATCAGTTGGGAATTGATCTAGTGGAATTATTTTTTTAAACGGACTGTTTGATGGAACAGCTAATCCATTTACCAATAAATTATTATATCTGTCTTCAAGTCCGCGGATGAATAAACCTTTAGATTCAACTTTACTAATTCCAGTAATTTTTGTTAAGCCTTCTTCAACACTATTAATTCCTTTTCTCGACATTTCTTGTGCTCCAATACTTTGTTTAATTTCTACAGCCTTTTTTTGTTCTAATAAAAGAGCTGTTTCCTTCTCGCGACTAGTGGTGTTTTGTATCACAACATCTTGAAGCGTATAACTTCCAGAACCAATCGATTTATTTACAATAATGGTTTCGTTTTCTTTTACAATTACTTTTTCGGTGGCATTTTCATAACCTAAAAAGCTAAATTCCAAAATATATTCTCCAGGAACGATAGCAATACTGAAACTTCCATTTTCATCAGTATTAACCGCAATATTTTGTCCTTTTACCACTACATTTGCAAACGGTAACGGTTCGTTATTCAAATCTTTATCAGTAACAACACCTTTTATTGTTCCTTTGGTTTGAGCAAATCCTAAAACCGTAAATAACAAAGTGATAACAATTAATTTAAATTTCATTTTTGTTGTGTTTTATTTTGGCGCAAAGAAACTATCACAATGTAAAGACCGTGTTACTCGATTATTAGCATTTTGTTTTGAAAATATTACCAAATTGTTACCATATTAAATAATGGTTAACTCAGTATTTCATTTACATATCATTTTGTATTATCTTTACTTTTGCATTGCTATTCTAAAATGATTGCAACACATGAAAAAAAAGGACATTACCATTTTATTAGTCGATGACGAGCAAGATATTCTCGAAATTGTTGGCTATAATCTTGAGCAAGAAGGTTATCAAATCATCACGGCTTCTGATGGAAAAGAAGCGATTGCTAAAGCCAAAAAACATTTGCCACAATTGATCATCATGGACGTAATGATGCCCGAAATGGATGGAATGGAAGCTTGCGAAAACATTAGGAAACTTCCTGAACTTAGCAATGTAATCATTACTTTCTTAACGGCTCGAAGCGAAGATTATTCCCAAGTAGCAGGTTTTGATGCTGGTGCCGATGATTACATAACTAAACCTATAAAACCAAAATTATTGGTTAGTAAAGTAAAAGCATTACTACGAAGATTAAAAGAAGACGAAAAATCTACCGAAACTTTAAACGTTGCCGGAATAGAAATCAATCGCGAAGAATATAAAATTATTAAAGACGGAAAAGAAATCGTATTGCCAAGAAAAGAATTTGAACTATTCTATCTTTTAGCTTCAAAACCTGGAAAAGTATTTAAACGTGAAGAAATTTTAGAC
Source organism: Flavobacterium solisilvae (assembly GCF_012911605.1). Taxonomy (GTDB): domain Bacteria; phylum Bacteroidota; class Bacteroidia; order Flavobacteriales; family Flavobacteriaceae; genus Flavobacterium; species Flavobacterium solisilvae. Next base: position 50,558 of record NZ_JAAMPT010000205.1, read on the forward strand.
AAAGTTTGGGGTAATGAAGTTATCGTTGGCGGACGAACAATTGACGTACATATTCGTAAATTGCGCGAAAAAATCGACGAAGATTTATTCAAAACCATCAAAGGTGTTGGATACAAATTAGAAGGATAATAATGGCAATAAAATTCAAGAAAACATACCGGTTTGCACTAGTTTCAACCACTTATATTACCCTTTTTTCAACTGGTTTTCTTGGATTATTATTGTGGTTTTTTGGCAAATTTTCATTCTCAATTTGTTTGCTTTTTGCCGTTTCGATGGCAACATTTTCCTTCTTTGTGATACAATATCGAGTAGAAAAATTTATTTATCGAAGAGTAAAAAAAATCTACGACGATGTTTCCTTTCTCGAATCGACTTCCTTTATCAATCAACCCATTACTACCGATATGGCAACGCTAACCAAACAGGTTAAAAAGTTTGCTACCGATAAAAAACTCGAAATCGAAACCCTAAAAGTCCGTGAAGAATACCGTAGAGAATTTATGGGAAATGTTTCTCACGAATTGAAAACACCACTTTTTACCGTTCAAGGTTATATATCAACACTGCTTGAAGGTGCAATGGACGATAAAAAAGTGAGAAAAAAATACCTCGAACGAGCCGAAAAAGGTGTCGAACGATTGGTTTACATTGTGGAAGATTTAGACATGATTGCCAAATTTGAAATGGGCGAAATGAACCTCGATTTGTCTAAATTTAATATTGTGGAAGTTATTCAAAATGTTTTCGATTTGCTCGAAATGAACGCCGACAAAAAGAACATTATTTTGATGTTTGACCGAAAGTATAACAAAGCCATCAACGTTTTTGCTGACAAGGATAAAATCCAACAAGTTGTCACTAATTTAGTGATGAATTCCATAAAATATGGTAAAGAAAACGGCACGACAGAAGTTACCATTGAAGATTTAGTCGATAGTAAATTGATTGTTCGTATTCGTGATAACGGCGAAGGAATTGCAAAACAATATCTTTCAAGAATTTTTGAACGCTTTTTTCGTGTGGATAAAAGTGGTGCGCGAAGCGAAGGTGGTTCTGGACTTGGACTTTCCATCGTAAAGCATATTATTGAAGCACACGGTGAATCGATTTATGTAGAAAGCGAGTTTGGCAAAGGTTCAGAGTTTTCATTCACTATCGAAAAGGATAAATAATTGTTTCCAATGTATTTCTTCGCTAATCTTTGGAAAACCGCTATATAACTGAATTTCTTGTAATTTTTCAATTCTAAAATCATCCTGATTTGCAAAAGGAATAATGCCTTTTTTCTTCAATCGTTTGGCGAGATATTCCTGTTCAAATTGTCCCGGAGTTGGGATAAAAAACCCTTTTTTCTCCAGTTTTACTAAATCCATAATCGTCGTATAACCCGAACGACAAAGAACAGTTTCACTTTCATTAAAAGCGGTTTCCAGTTCGGTTGAAGTCATAAAATTGCAAAAAGTGACGTGATTTTTTTGCTCCATTTTTTGCGTTTCTTCCACTTTTCCTTTGATGAAAAGAATGTTGCCACTATAATTTTCAATTTCGTCAATCAGTTTTTCTTCCAAAATCGTTCGTTGCGGTTCTGGACCAGAAAGCAAAACCATCAAATCATATTTTTTGGGCAATTCTTTTTTCTCCAATCGGCTGAGAATTCCAATGTATTTTAAGTTTAGCGAACCGTCTTTTAAATGACCTAATTTTCCTGAAAAATTCACATTTTTATCAAAATCGGGAACCCAACATTCGGTAAAATTTTTAATAAAAAACTGATGCATTTTGCTCGAAATCCAAGTTGTTTTTCCTGACAAAACCGTGAGTTGATGTGTAATAAAAACACTCGGAATTTTTTTGCTGTAAACACCAAGTCTGTTGTCCGAAATAATACCGCATAAATCAAATTCCTTCACCCATTTTTTCGTCATTTTTTTCTCTTCCAAAATAGCGTGAATGGTTTTTGGACTATTTTTTATCAATTTCCACTTAAAATTTTCGGCTTTTTTGGCATATTCAATTTGATACGAAGGCAATTCGAGATGAACCAAGTTTGGAAATTCTTTTTTGAGCAATGCCAAAGCATTTCCATCGGAAGCAATGATTGGCGTAAAGCCATTTTGTTGCAATTCTCGAATTATGGGAATACAACGCGTAGCATGACCTAAACCCCAATTTAATGGAGCAACTAAAATATTTTTTTTATTTTGAGCGAATGGTTCGGGCATTTTTGCTTTCCGTTTTCCCGCTTTCCGTTTCAATCTTTTATAATTACTTCTGTGATTATAAAAGGATTTTCACTTCAATCGGGGCTAATTTTTTTCTATTCGTTTACTAGGAATCAAATGGTTTACAGTTTTAACCCTGATTATCTCACTTAACTTTCATTTTCTTCGGAGTTCGATGAACTTCGTTTGAAGCGAAAATTTCCCGATTTTTTTTCGGGAATTGTAGCGAAAAGCAGGAATTACAATTACTGAAACAAACTACCGATTCGTTCCTAATCAAATGTAAAGATAAAACTGTTTGGTTTACTCTATATTTCCTTATTTTTACCAAAAATTTAAGTTTGTGGGAAGTAAGAATAAATTAAAGCGATTTAAAGAAAACGATACGTTTGGAAATGTGTTGCAACCAACTAGAGAAGAAGTTGTTAGTGGAAATTTTCAGTATAAAGGAAAATGGAATTCAGAATTTTTCAAGAATGATAATCCGATTATTGTGGAATTAGGCTGTGGAAAAGGTGAATATACGATTGGTTTGGCACAACGAAATCCAAATGCAAATTATATTGGAATTGATGTAAAAGGTGCGCGTTTTTGGCGTGGTGCAAAAACGGCGGTTGAAAGTGGAATGAACAATACGGCGTTTGTTCGCACACAAATTGAGTTGATTGAAGATATTTTTGCAGCACATGAAGTTGCCGAGATTTGGATTACGTTTCCCGATCCGCAAATTAAATATAAGCGAACAAAGCACAGAATGACCAATTCGGAGTTTTTGAAAATGTACAAACGAATTCTAAAACCTGATGGAGTTGTGAATTTAAAAACTGATAGCGAATTTATGCATGGTTATACACTTGGATTGCTTCATGGCGAAGGTCACGAGGTTTTGTATGCCAATCATAATGTGTATAAAAATGAAGGTTCGCCAAAAGAAGTAACTGAAATTCAAACGTTTTACGAAAATCAATATTTGGAAATTAATAAAGCAATTACGTTTATTCGTTTTAAGATTAAATAGTTTTGTTCCAAGTTTCAAGTTCCGAGTTTTGGAATTTGGGATTTGAAAAATTGGAATTTATGAGTGTTATTCTTCCATTTTTATCGGGATTTTTGGCAGCTGTTATCGGGATTTTTCCGCCAGGATTAATCAATATGACAGCAGCAAAAGTTAGTGTTACTGACGGACGACGACGCGCAATGATTTTTGTTCTCGGAGCTTTGTTAGTTATTCTGGTTCAAACGTATATTTCAGTAATTTTTGCCCGATATATTAATAAAAATGAAGAAGTTGTTGTACTGCTTCGCGAAATTGGCTTAGGAATTTTTACGGTAATTTCGATTTACTTTTTGTTTTTTGCCAAAACTCCAAAAAAGCAAATTGACAAAGAAAATATCCAATTGAAGAGTAAACGAAGCCGTTTTTTTATGGGAATGCTGATTTCAGCAATTAATTTTTTCCCAATTCCATATTATGTTTTGGTAAGTATAACGTTAGCATCATATAAAATCTTCACTTTTGATGCGGTTTCCATTTATAGTTTGGTTTTTGGCGTAGTTGTTGGTTCGTTCTCGGTGTTTTACTGTTATGTTGTTTTCTTTGAAAAACTAAAAACTAAAACCGATTATTTTGTTAAAAACATGAATACTATTATTGGTTTGGTTACAGGTTTTGTGGCAATTTTAACGTTGATTAATATTTTGAATTACTATTTTAATTAAGTTATTTCAAAAATCAATTTCAATTTCAACTTCAAAAATCAAAGCCAAAATCAGTGAATCTGTGGCAAATAAGCAATATGATTTTCTGAAATTTAGTGAAACGCCTTTTGAAAATTTATTAAAACTATGTTTCAATGTGGTTTAAAATTTAAGAATCATTAAGTAAGTTGTGTAACTATGAAAAAAACATCAGAGAACGATAATTTTTTTGAACGAGTTTATGAAATCGTTCGCCAAATTCCCGAAGGAAAAGTCACGTCGTATGGTGCAATTGCCAAAGCTTTGGGAACAGCTCGTTCAGCTAGAATGGTTGGTTGGGCAATGAATGCTTCACATACTATAGACGATGTTCCAGCGCATCGTGTTGTCAATAGAAAAGGATTACTTTCGGGCAAACATCATTTTGACGGAACCAATTTAATGCAACAATTGTTGGAAAACGAAGGAGTTGAAGTAGTTGATAATCAAATTGTGGATTTTGAAAAGCATTTTTGGAAACCAGAAGTTGAGTAAATGCACAAATACAAAAAAATAATCATTTACATCTTAAAAAAATCAAGACATAAATGATTATTAGAAAATTGAAGGTATCGTTATAATAAAAACACCAATCAATAGTTTTAAACGATTTCTAATGTTTTAGCTTTATTTACTAAGTCAACCAAATTAGTAACGTTTAATTTCGTTAACAAACGAAGTTTGTATGTACTGATGGTTTTTTCGTTAAGACCTAATATTTTAGCTATTTCGTTGTTTTTCTTGCCGTCGCTAAGAAAACGTAACACCTCAATTTCTCGATTTGAAAGTTTTCTGTATAATCGTTCAGATTTGTTTTGTTTAGCAATTAATGCTAAATTTTTCTTGATTTCGTCATTTAGGATGATTTGACCATTATTTACTCTTACAATAGTTACTCCTAAATTTTCAAGTTTTGATGTCTTGTGAACATATCCTGCACAACCTGCTTTGATAGCATTTGGTGCATAAATTTGTTCAGACAAACTGCTGAAAATAATAACTTTGGTTTTTGGAAAATTTTTGATGATTGACTTTACTTCATAAATACTGTTTAATCCGTCAAGTTCTAAGTCCATTATTAAGATGTCAATTTCTTTGTTTCTTAATGCGTCAGGAATCATAAAAAAATTACCTACATTGGATACTATGCTTATTTCGCTGTGGTCTTTAAAATAAGCTTTCATTCCAAAGTGTACAACTGGAAAGTTATCAGCGATACATACGTTAATCATAATTTGTGGTTTTTTTGATTAATTATTTAGAATTTTGTGACGTAAAAGTATTAAAAAATAAATAATATACTGTTAAAAAAAACTAAAAACATTTTATTTATTTGGGATTATACACACAGGAATTGGTTTCATTTTGTGTTGATTTACAGTGTTTAAGCGTTTGTATATTTGATAAACTTCCTTTTCTCTTTCAGTAAAATTTGTAGTATCGAGATTTTTTTCTACCGCAAGCATTGCCCATTCGAGTTCGTCATAACTTGCGCCGAGTTGATCTTCGTCGGTTCTTGAATCGCCAAATAGTCCATCGGTTGGAGCAGCGTTTTGAATAGAGTTAGGAACATTCAAATATTCGGCTAGTGCATAAACGTCACTTTTCATTAAATCGGCAATCGGGCTAAGATCAACTCCGCCATCACCATATTTTGTGTAAAAACCTACGCCAAAATCTTCTACTTTATTCCCAGTTCCAGCAACCAATAAACCATGAATTCCAGCATGATAGTACAACGTTGTCATTCTAAGTCGCGCTCGTGTATTGGCAAGAGATAAATTGTATTTTGCTTCGTTATCGCTAACAGGAACTTCAGTTTTAAAGGTCTCAAATACTGTAGTCAAATCAGTGATAGCATGATTTACATTTGGAAAACGCTTCATCAATTGCTCAATATGTTCTTTGCCGCGATTTACCTGATTTTGGTCTTGATGAATTGGCATTTCAATACATAAAGTAGTAAAACCTGTTTGAGCACAAAGCGTTGAGGTAACTGCTGAGTCTATTCCGCCGGAAATTCCAACCACAAAACCATTTACTTTTGCATTGGTTGCATAGTCTTTTAACCAATTTACAATATGTTGATTTACCTTTTCAACATTGATAGTGCTTTTTTTAGCCATTTGTTATGAAAGTTTTTAGAAACTGAAATGTATATTTGCAAAGTTAAAAAATCAGAAGTTTTTTATACTGTTTATGACTTTTTAAATTAAATATAATGAAGAAATTTTTAGTTCTTTTTACTTTGATGTTTGCAATCGTTTCTTGCGAAAAAAAATCAAAGGTTGAAAAAGCCGTAGAAGAAATTCCAGTTGAAGTTAAAGTGGTTCGATTTGACAAAGCTTTTTTTGAATCTAAACCCGAAGAATTAGCCAGTTTAAAAGCCGAATATCCTTTTTTCTTTCCCGATGGAAATGATGATAAAGTTTGGATTGAAAAAATGCAAAACAAAGATTGGCAAGCTTTATATAGTGAAGTCCAAAAAAAATACGGCAATTTTAGTAAGCAAACTACTGAAATTGAAGATTTATTCAAGCATATAAAATACTATTTTCCAACGGTTATTACACCAACAATTTATACTGTAATAGGTGAAATGGATTATAACAACAAAGCGATTTATGCTAATGACAAATTGATTATTGCTTTGGAATTATATTTAGGTAAAGGACACGAATTTTATACTTTTCCTGAATATATTGAACAAAATTTCGAAGAACGACAAATGATGCCAGATGTAGTTTCGAGTTTTGCCATGAGAACAATTCCTGCGCCAACCGAAAAATCGCTGTTGTCTGAAATGATATATTATGGTAAAGAATTATACTTAAAAGATATTTTGTTACCTAATTATACGGATGCCGAAAGAATTGGTTATTTGCCAGAACAAATTACTTGGTGTCAAGAAAATGAAAGTTACATTTGGCGCTTTTTTGTAGATGAAAACCTGTTGTACAGTTCAGATTCTAAATTGGCAAACCGATTTATAAATTTAGCTCCATTTTCTAAATTTTATCTCGAAATCGATAACGAATCACCGGGAAGAATTGGGCAATGGATAGGTTGGCAAATCGTTCGTTCGTATATGGAAAATAATCCAAAAACGACAGTAGCCGATTTATTTAAAATGGATGCCAGAGAATTATTTGAAAAATCAAAATACAAACCTAAGAAAAATGAGTAATACAATTAAATCCGAAATAAAATTCAATGTAGAACTTGATGAAAATCGTGTTCCCGAAAAATTAACATGGTCAGCACAAGACGGCGGAATTGATAACGAAGAAGCAAAAGCGTTGTTGCTTTCCATTTGGGATAGCAATGCACAAGAAACCTTGCGAATTGATTTGTGGACAAAAGATATGCCAGTTGATGAAATGAAAAAGTTTTTCCATCAAACGTTAGTCGCTATGGCAGATACGTTTCAACGTGCAACAGATGATGAAAAAATGGCGGATACGATGCGAGATTTCTGTGATTATTTTGCTGAAAAAATGGAGTTGAAGAAATAAAAAAAAAAGGTTCGTCAGCAATGACGAACCTTTTTTTTTAAAATGTATAACCTATCCGAAGATGTAAATCAAGCGCAACATTAGTATCAGTTTCATAATCTTCTAAAACAATAAATCCACCAAGACCAATTCCAGCTTCGTAGGTAAAATGATTGCCAACCGTTCGTTTAATTCCCCATTTTGGAATAAAAGCAACAGTACTGATAACGTTGATGTTTTCTCTGTTGGAAATATAAAACCAATCAGGATTGTAAGCAACGTTCAAAGCCAAAAAATTGCCACTATTATTGGCGATTTTTCTGTTTTTGGTTATTCTTTTTTCCAAATTGTAATACCAACGTGGTTCAACTCTGATGCTTGGTATCAAAGCAGTAGTGGTTGTGTTATCATTTCCATTTATTCCAAAATCAAGACCAATTTCGGTTCTTAGTGCAATACTATTGGTTAATCTAGCTTCATTGTGAGCCCAAACGCCTAAAATACCTGTTTGAATTCCAAAAATTGATTTTTCAACGCTTGGTTTTTCTTGTGCAAATGAAAAAGAAGAGAATAAAATAAGTAATGCAGTTGTTAGTTTTTTAGAAATCATTATTCTTAAATATATCTTGGTTTACATTGTCAATAAAAGTTAATAATTCATCTCTTCCAGTATTTTCAAGTGATGAAGTGACAAAGTATTGTGGCATTTCTTCCCAGTTGTTGGCTAACAAAGCCTTGCGATAAGCAGCAACATGTGAGTCGATTTTGGTTCGGCTAATTTTATCGGCTTTGGTAAAAATAATACAAAACGGAACGCCTGTTTCTCCTAAATAAGTAATGAATTCTAAATCAATTTTTTGAGCTTCATGACGAATGTCAATCAAAACAAAAGCACAAACGAGTTGTTCTCTTTTTTCAAAATAATCGGTGATGAATTTTTGAAAAACTTCTTTTGTTTTTTTAGAAACTCGAGCATAACCATAACCTGGCAAATCGACCAAAAACCAATTTTGATTGATTTTAAAATGATTGATAAGTTGAGTTTTTCCTGGTCGTGCTGAGGTTTTTGCCAAATTTTTATGATTGGTTATCATATTAATTAAAGATGATTTCCCAACATTGGAACGACCAATAAAAGCATATTCTGGCAAAGGTTCTTTCGGACATTTGCTTACTTCAGAATTGCTAATGATAAATTCGGCAGTATTAATTTTCATAATTTTTGATTTAAAACAAAAAAGTCCAAAAAGGACTTTCTGTTATTTATAAATGAACTTCTTTCAACCATTCGTGTAACAATCGGTTAAACTCATCTGGATGTTCCATCATGGCAGCGTGACCACATTTGTCAATCCAATATAAAGAAGAATTTGGCATCAGTTTATGAAATTCTTCGGCAACATCTGGTGGAGTAACCGTATCGTTTTTTCCCCAAATAATACACGTTTTTACATGCATTTTTGGTAAATCTTTTGCCATATTATGACGAATAGCACTTTTGGCAATAGTCAAAGTTTTGATGACTTTTATTCTATCATTAACCACAGCAAAAACTTCATCAACAATTTCTTTGGTAGCCACTTTTGGATCATAAAAAACGCCTTCAGCTTTCTTTTTTATATATTCATAATCACCGCGTTTTGGATAACTGTCGCCCATTGCGCTTTCATAAAGACCTGAACTTCCGGTAATTACTAATCCAGCAACTTTTTCGGGATACATTTTAGAATGATACAAAGCAATATGTCCGCCAAGCGAATTTCCTAATAAAATTACTCTGTCAAAACCTTTAAATGTGATAAAATCTTTTACATATTTTGCAAAAGCTTTGACGTTAGTTTTGAGGATATTTTGGGTATAAAGCGGCAATTCTGGAATGACAACTTTATAACCAATAGTAGAAAAATAATCGGCTACACCGCCAAAATTACTCAATCCGCCCATTAATCCATGCAAAACTAGAATTGGAGTTCCTTCGCCAACTTCATAATAACTGTATTTTCCCTCTTTTTTATAGTTTTTTTCCATCTAAAATTTCCGTTTCCGTATGTCCACAAATATATAATTTTCTTGATAAAATTGGTTTACAAATGCGATTATTTAAAAAAAAATGGATGTTGTCGCTTATTGTTTTTTTAGAATTCTTAAAACCCTAGTTGTCAACATTTTTATTTGATTTTTATTTTTTTATTTCCTTGAATTTTTCTCAAAAATTTAGACATTTCTCAAATTTTTACTTCCATTTTCGGAGCATTGCCTTTATTTTCTTGTGAATTTTTTAACAATTCTAATAAAAGGCTTTCTCTTGAAACTCTTTTATATGGTTAAAAAGTGGTAAAACTTATTAACAAAGTGGTAGATAGTGGTAAAATGTGGTAATATATTTTATATTTTTGCTCATAATCAAATGATATCAGGTTGAATTCAATAATTGGAACATACGAATGCAAGATTGATGCAAAAGGAAGATTGATGATTCCTGCTGCATTGAAGAAGCAATTGGCTGGTTCGCTGCAAGATGGCTTTGTCTTGAAGCGTTCGGTGTTTCAACCGTGTTTGGAATTGTATCCAATGAGCGAATGGAATTTAATGATGCAAAAAATCAATAAACTGAATCGCTTTGTGAAGAAAAACAACGATTTTATCCGTCGTTTTACAGCTGGAGTAAAAATTGTTGAAATTGATGCGTTAGGAAGATTATTGGTTCCAAAAGATTTGATGACTTTTTCGCAAATATCAAAAGACATCGTGCTTTCGTCGGCAGTGAATATCGTGGAGATTTGGGATAAAGATTTGTATGAAAAATCAATTGCTGGTGATGATATTGATTTTGCTGATTTGGCAGAAGATGTAATGGGAAATATAAATGATGATGACAATGGAATATCATAATCCGGTTTTGTTGCACGAAACAGTCGATGGTTTGAATATTAAACCAGATGGCGTTTATGTTGATGTTACTTTTGGCGGTGGCGGACATTCCAAAGAGATTTTGAAACGTCTTGGTCCAAATGGAAAATTGTTTGCTTTTGATCAAGATGAAGATGCGATTGCTAATGCTTTGCCTGATGAGAGATTTACGTTAATTCATGAAAATTTCAGATATATTAAGCGTTTTTTGAGATTTCATGGTGTAAAAAGTGTTGACGGAATTTTGGCAGATTTAGGTGTTTCATCGCATCAGTTTGATGTTCCAGAAAGAGGTTTTTCTACTCGTTTTGAAGCCGATTTGGATATGAGAATGAGCAAAAGAAATGAACTCGATGCTTATAAAGTGGTAAACGAATATGATGAAGCTAACTTGAAACGCGTTTTTTTGGATTATGGCGAGTTGAAAGTCGCGCCTGCTTTAGCAAGAACGATTGTCGATGCCAGAGAAAAAAAAGACATCAAAACATCAGAAGAATTAAAAACAGTTTTGTCAAAATATTTGCCTGAAAAAGTAAAAAATAAAGTCTTAGCCCAAATATATCAAGCCATTAGAATTGAAGTCAATCAAGAAATGGAAGTTTTAAAAGAGTTTTTAGAACAATCACTTGAAATATTGAAACCCGAAGGAAGATTAAGCGTCATTTCCTATCATTCGCTGGAAGATAGATTGGTGAAACGATTTATGAAAAACGGAATGTTTGAAGGCGAACCGGAACGAGATTTTTTTGGAAATTTTTCCGTTCCGTTCAAATTAGTGGGAAAATTAATTGTTCCAACCGACGAAGAAATCAAAATAAATAATAGAGCGAGAAGCGCAAAATTAAGAATTGCAGAAAAAATTTAGAATAAAATGAAAAAAGGTGTTTATAGCATATTGAAAGCAAGATTTCTTTTGAACGAAGATGCTACCAAAAACTGGCGTTTCATTTTGTTTCTTATCCTGATTGCGATTCTGATGATTGCTAATACGCATCGATACGAACAAAAAGTATTCAGGATTGCCGAATTGACAAGCGAAGTAAAAGAATTGCGTTCGGAGTTTGTAGATAAACGTTCAGAATTGATGAAATTAAAAATGGAATCGACCGTTTCAAAAAAAATGGAAGAACGAAAAATTTTTCCTTCATCGGTTCCACCAAAAAAAATAAAAGTAAAAAAACCAGTTGAAAAAACTTTTTTCCAAAAGTTATGGCAGTAGAAGATAAACAAATGTCTTATCGAATTTACCTAGTTGCGTTTGGCATCTTTTTGATGGCAATGGCTGTGGTATTCAAACTGTCCAGAATTCAATGGGTTGAAGGCGAACATTACAGAAAATTGGCGGCAGAACAAACCGTAAAAGATTTTGTAATTCCAGCCAATAAAGGAAATATTTATTCGTCTGACGGAAGTTTGTTGGCAACATCTATTCCTAATTATACTATCCGTTTTGATGCAGTTGCGCCAAAACAAGAAGATTTTGATAAAAATATAAAAGGTTTAGCCGATTCATTATCTGTAATGTTAGGAAAACCAAGTTCGTATTATCACTCGGAATTGAGAAAAGCGCATGCTAATAAAAATCGTTACTATTTATTGGCAAAAGGATTAAGTTACACCGAATACATGCGATTGAAAACCTTTCCGTTGTTCAATCTCGGAACTTATAAAGGTGGAATGATTACCGAGCAAAAAACGGTTCGCGAACATCCAATCGGGAAAATTGCTGAAAGAACTATTGGTTACGAACGCGTAAAACCAAATGGCGAATTAGACGGAAAAGGAATCGAATGGTCGTTTAGAAAATATTTGAATGGAAAAGACGGAAAAGTTTCCAAACAAAAAATTGCCAAAGGTCAATGGAAACCTATTCGTGATGTAAATGAAGTTGATCCTCTTGATGGTTATGACGTAATTTCTACGATTGATGTTTATATCCAAGACATTGCGCATCATGCTTTGTTGAAACAATTAGAATTATATGAAGCTGATCATGGTTGTGTTGTGGTAATGGAAACTCAAACGGGTCATGTGAAAGCAATTTCTAATTTAGGTAGAGCAAATGACGGTTCATACTATGAAACGGTAAATTATGCAGTAGCCGAATCGCACGAACCAGGTTCAACATTCAAATTGGTGGATTTGATTGCGTTGCTTGATGATAATAAAGTTGATACAAGTCAAGTGTATGATTCTCGTGGTGGAGAAATCACTTATTATGGTAGAAAAGTTCGCGATTCTCACAAAGGTGGTTATGGTAAAATTTCGTTAGCACGTGGTTTTGAAGTTTCATCGAATACGGTTTTGGTACAAGCCGTTTATGAAAATTATAAAAATAATCCAAAAGAATTTGTGGATAGAATCGACAGAATGGGTTTAAACGAACCACTTGGATTACCGTTTCAAGGCGAAGGAAAACCATTCATTCCACAACCAGGAGAAAAAGGTTGGAGCGGATTGGCATTGCCTTGGATGGCTTATGGTTATGGCGTTTCGGTAACACCATTGCAAACATTGGCTTTGTATAATGCCATTGCCAATAACGGCGAAATGGTAAAGCCAATTTTTGTTTCGGAAATAAAAGAATGGAATAAAACCATAAAAAAATACAACAAACAAGTTATCAATCCTAAAATCTGTTCGCAAGAAACGGTAAAAAAAGTAAAGGCTGTTTTGGAAAATGTGGTTAAAAAAGGAACGGGTTCAAAGTTGTATTCTCAAGATTTTTCTATGGCAGGAAAAACAGGAACAGCTCAAGTAAATTATAATAAGGGAAAAGACAATATGTATTATGCATCGTCTTTTGTTGGATTTTTTCCCTCCGATAAACCAAAATATTCTTGCATTGTAGTTGTTCATAAACCTAATACAGCTAAGAATAATTATTATGGTGCCGATGTTGCTGGACCAGTTTTTAAACGAATTGCCCAAAAAATTTTCACCGATGCGCCATCAACCAATGAAATTAAAAACCTGAATAAGAAAATCGATAAACAAGAAGTAGCTTATTCGGTTTATAACGATAAAATCAATAGCGAGAAAAAAGTATTACCAAATTTAAAAGGAATGGCTGGAATGGATGCGATAGCCTTGCTAGAAAATTTAAAAATAAAAGTAAAAATCATCGGAACCGGAAAAGTAAAGAAACAATCCATTCAACCTGGTGAAGCTTTAGAAAAAATAAAAACTATTACACTCGAATTGTCGTGATTATTTTAAAAGACATATTATATAAAGTTGCTATCGAAGTCGTAAAAGGTTCGACTGAAATGGCTGTGAACAAAATTGAATTCGATTCTCGAAAAATTCAAGAGAACGATGTTTTTGTGGCAATTCGTGGAACGGTTTCTAATGGCCATGATTTTATTGAAAAAGCGATTAATCTTGGCGCAACAGTTATTGTTTGTGATACTTTACCTGAAATTATCGTTACGGGAATAACCTATGTTCAAGTAAAAGACACGAATTCGGCTTTGGCTTTTATGGCTTCCAATTATTACGATAATCCATCGTCAAAAATTCGTTTGGTTGGTATTACTGGAACAAATGGTAAAACGACAATTGCTTCACTTTTATACCAATTATTCAAAAAAGCAGGTTATAAAGTAGGTTTGCTTTCGACTGTAAAAATTATGGTTGATGAAACTGAACATAAAGCAACACATACAACGCCAGATTCATTGACAATCAATCATTATTTGAATGAAATGGTTGAAATCGGTTGCGAATTTTGCTTTATGGAAGTGAGTTCGCATGGTGTTCATCAAAAACGTACCGAAGGTTTACACTTTGAAGGTGGCGTTTTTACTAATCTGTCACACGATCATTTAGATTATCATCCAACTTTCGCAGAATATCGCGATGTAAAAAAATCATTCTTCGACCATTTGCCAAAAACAGCTTTTGCATTGACCAATGTTGATGACAAAAACGGTTCGGTAATGTTGCAAAATACCAATGCAAAGAAATTAACCTATGCATTAAAATCCTATGCCGATTATAAAGCGCAAATTCTGGAAAATCAATTGTCAGGATTGTTGTTAAAAATTAATGAAAATGAAGTTTGGGTTCGATTAATTGGAACGTTTAACGCTTATAATTTATTGGCAATTTATGGAACAGCAGTTCAATTAGGATTAGAAAATCTGGAAGTGTTGAGATTATTATCAGAACTAGAAAGTGTTTCAGGACGTTTTCAATTTATTGTTTCCAATGAAAAAATTACGGCAATTGTCGATTACGCACATACGCCTGATGCTTTGGAAAATGTATTGAAAACCATCAACGATATCCGAACTAAAAACGAACAATTGATTACGGTTGTTGGTTGTGGTGGCGATAGAGATAAAGCCAAACGACCAATAATGGCAAACATCGCAACGCAAATGAGTGATAAAGTTATTATTACTTCAGATAATCCTCGAACTGAAAATCCGGCAACGATTATCGCCGAAATGGAAGCTGGAGTTGAACCACAAAATTTCAAAAAATCACTTTCTATTGAAGATAGAAAACAAGCCATAAAAACCGCTTGTCAATTAGCCAATACAAATGATATTATCCTAATTGCTGGCAAAGGACACGAAACGTATCAGGAAATTCAAGGCGTTCGCTATGATTTTGATGATATGAAAATAGTAAAAGAATTTTTAGAACAATTAAACAAGTAAAATAGATTCAACGGCATGTTTGTCATTCTGACGAAGGAAGAATCTCATAATATAAATAACAAATAACCAACCATTATGTTATACTACTTATTTGAATATTTAGACAAAACATTAGACATTCCTGGAACTGGAGTGTTTCAATATATTACGTTTCGTTCGGCGTTGGCTTTGATACTTTCGTTGATGATTTCAACTATTTATGGAAAAAAAATCATCACTTTTTTAAGAAATCAGCAAGTTGGAGAAACCGTTCGCGAATTAGGTTTGGAAGGTCAAACTCAAAAAGCTGGAACGCCAACAATGGG
This sequence comes from Flavobacterium solisilvae, assembly GCF_012911605.1. Lineage (GTDB taxonomy): Bacteria > Bacteroidota > Bacteroidia > Flavobacteriales > Flavobacteriaceae > Flavobacterium > Flavobacterium solisilvae. Next base: position 65,899 of record NZ_JAAMPT010000205.1, read on the forward strand.
TGGATTAATCATCATAATCGCTACGTTAATTCCAGTGGTTTTATTAACGAAACTAAACAATATTTACATTTTATTGTTGATTGTAACCACGCTTTGGATGGGAACAATTGGATTTATTGACGATTACATAAAAATATTCAAAAAAGACAAACAAGGTTTAAAAGGAATTTTTAAAGTAATAGGTCAAGTTGGTTTGGGGTTAATCGTAGGTTCGGTTTTGTATTTTCATCCTGGCGTTACCGTTAGAGAAAAATCAACTAAACCAGTCACTTTCAACCAAACAGAAAACGTGATTTCTCAAATTCCAGTAGAACATAGATCAACCACAACCACAATTCCGTTTACAAAAAACAACGAATTAGATTATGCTCAAATTTTAAAACCCTTTACAGATGATTACCAAAATTGGGCTTGGTTAGTATTCATTCCAATCGTAATTTTTATTATCACAGCAGTTTCAAATGGAGCTAACTTAACCGATGGAATTGATGGTTTAGCCGCTGGAACATCAGCAATCTCGGTTCTCGCGTTGGGAATTTTTACCTTCATTTCGGGTAATATCATTTTGTCGAGTTATCTCAACGTGATGTACATACCCAATTCGGGAGAAATGACAGTTTTCATTGCTGCTTTTGTTGGAGCTTTAATAGGATTTCTTTGGTACAATTCCTATCCAGCATCAGTATTTATGGGCGATACAGGAAGTTTAACTATTGGTGGAATTATAGCGGTTTTGGCAATTTCGGTTAGAAAAGAAATGTTGTTGCCAGTTTTATGTGCCATTTTCTTTGCCGAAAGTGCTTCCGTAATCATTCAAGTTACCTATTTCAAATACACTAAAAAACGTTTTGGCGAAGGTCGAAGAGTTTTTCTCATGTCGCCATTACATCATCATTATCAAAAGAAAGGTTATCACGAAAGTAAAATTGTTACCCGTTTTTGGATTGTCACAATATTACTAGCAATCGTATCAATAGTAACCTTGAAATTACGATAAGAAATCTTAAAAAACTTAATTTTCTTAATGGTTTAAAAAGAGAAAGATGAAAAGATTAGTGGTTTTAGGCGGTGGCGAAAGCGGAGTTGGGACAGCAATTCTTGGAAAAAAAGAAGGTTACGAAGTTTTTGTTTCCGACTTCGGAAGAATAAAAGACAATTACAGAGAAGTTCTTAAAATTAATGAGATTAAATGGGAAGACGAAAAGCATACAGAAGAATTAATTCTAAATGCTGATGTCGTAATGAAAAGTCCAGGAATTCCAGAAAAAGCGCCAATCGTAAAAAAGTTGGTAGAAAAAAGAATTCCAGTTATTTCCGAAATTGAGTTTACAGTTCAGTTTACCAGTGCCAAAACCATTGGGATTACAGGAAGCAACGGAAAGACAACTACGACAATGTTAACCTATCATTTGCTTAAACAAGCAGGATTAAATGTCGGTTTAGCAGGAAACATCGGAAAAAGTTTTGCATGGCAAGTAGCCGAAGAAAATTTTGACGTTTATGTTTTAGAACTAAGTAGTTTTCAGCTCGATGGAATTATTACTTATAAGCCAAACATTGCTGTAATAACCAACATCAGTCCAGACCATTTAGACCGATACGATTATAAATATGAAAATTATATCGCATCAAAATTTAGAATAACAATGAACCAAGATGAAAACGATTATCTGATTTACGACAATGACGATGAAGCCATTTCAAACTGGTTACAAAACAATAAAACAAAAGCCAAATTAATTCCTTTTTCATTGTTGGAAAAGATGAAAAACGGAGCATTTATAAATAACGACACTATGGAAATTACAATCAACAACGAAGAATTTGCAATGAAAACAACCGAAATTTCATTGGAAGGAAAACACAACATGAAAAACGCAATGGCAGCAACTTCTGTGGCTCAATTGATGAAAATCAGAAAAGAAACCATTCGCGAAAGCTTGTCAAATTTCCAAGGTGTAGAACATCGTTTAGAAAAAGTGTTGAAAATCCAAAACGTGCAATACATCAATGATAGCAAAGCGACCAATGTAAATGCAACCTTTTTTGCACTTGATAGTATGACCGTTCCAACCGTTTGGATTGTTGGTGGAGTTGACAAAGGAAACGATTATTCCGAGTTGATGTCGTTAGTTCGCGAAAAAGTAAAAGCCATTATTTGTCTCGGAATTGATAACAGAAAAATCATCGATGCATTTGCCGATGTGGTTGATATGATGGTCGAAGTTGACAACATGCGCGATGCCGTAAACACCGCAAAACACATTGCCGAAAAAGGCGATAACGTATTGCTTTCACCAGCTTGCGCCAGTTTTGATTTATTTCAAAACTACGAAGACAGAGGAAATCAGTTCAAAGCAGCGGTGAGAAATTTATAAAGGTTATAAGGTTTATGAGTTTATAAATAACCTCTTAACCTCATAAACATCATAAACTAAAAAAAAATGAAAGAGTTAATTACAAATTTAAAAGGAGATAAAGTCATTTGGGCATTCGTTGCGCTATTGGCGTTGTTTTCGTTTATGCCTGTTTTTAGCGCGAGTAGTAATTTGGCTTATATGCGTCACGGTTCTGGAAACGCATTTACCTATTTGTTAAAACACGGAATACAAATTTTCGTTGGATTTTTCATCATTTACAAAATCCACAAAATTCCCTATCATTATTTCAAAACCATTTCATGGATAATGCTTCCAGTGGTTTGGATACTTTTGGTTTACACGTTGATGAAAGGAACAATAATCGATGGAGCAAACGCCAGCCGATGGATACAAATTCCGTTCGTTGGTATTACGTTCCAAACATCAACCTTAGCATCAATTGTATTATATGTTTACGTAGCGAGATATTTATCCAAAAAACGCGAAACACCAGTCACTTTTCAGTCATCGCTCATAGAGCTTTGGTTGCCAGTTTTCATTACGCTAATACTAATATTACCAGCCAATTTCTCAACAGCAGCGTTGATTTTTTCAATGGTAATCATGATAACATTCATTGGAAAATATCCGCTAAAATACATTGGAGTTATTCTCGCAGCAGGAATAGCAGGTTTGACCTTTTTCATATTGGTTGCCAAAGCTTTTCCAGATGCATTTCCAAACCGTGTTGATACTTGGATGAAACGTATCGATAACTTCGCTTCCGATAAACCCGATGAAGATGTATATCAAATAGAAAAAGCAAAAATTGCCATTGCATCAGGTGGAATTTACGGACTTGGACCAGGAAAAAGTGTGCAAAAAAACTTCTTGCCTCAATCGTCTTCCGATTTTATTTATGCCATTATTGTAGAAGAATATGGGTTGATTGGCGCATTAACTGTACTCGGAATGTATCTTTTGTTGTTATTTCGATTTGTAATTGCGGCTCATAAATCGCCAACACTTTTTGCTAAACTCGTCGTTGTTGGACTTGGATTTCCTATAATATTCCAAGCAATGACCAATATGGCAGTTGCCGTAGAATTATTTCCAGTAACAGGACAAACATTGCCATTGATAAGTTCTGGAGGAAGTTCCATTTGGATGACGTGTATCGCTTTAGGAATCATACTTTCGGTAACCAGAAAAGAAGAAGAAATCGCTCACGAAGAAGCCGAAAAAGAAAAACGTGAAATTGCATTACAAAAGTTAATTGACAAACAATTACAAGAAGACGAAGAAGAGGAAAAGATAAATGAAAATGAGGATTTCTCTATTGAAGACAAGGCAAATCCATTGGAACCAATTTTGAAAAAAAATTAGCATGAAAAAATTAAAATTCATAGTAAGTGGTGGCGGAACAGGCGGACATATTTATCCGGCAATTGCTATTGCGAATGAATTAAAATCGCGTTTCCCTGATGCGGAATTTCTTTTTGTTGGTGCCAAAGACAAAATGGAAATGCAAAAAGTGCCACAAGCGGGTTACAAAATTGAAGGTTTGTGGATTGCTGGATTACAACGAAAATTGACAGTTCAAAATATGATGTTTCCATTCAAATTGATAAGCAGTTTGTGGAAATCGCGTCAAATTATAAACAAGTTCAAACCCGATGTTGTAATTGGAACTGGCGGTTTTGCTTCTGGACCATTATTGCAAGTGGCAAATAGCAGAAATATTCCAACTGTAGTTCAAGAGCAAAATTCATATCCAGGAATAACTAATAAGTTGTTGAGTAAAAAGGCAAATAAAATTTGTGTTGCCTATGAAAATTTGGAACGATTTTTTCCAAAAGAAAAGATTGTTCTAACAGGAAATCCGGTTCGTGAAGATTTGCTAAACATTGATGCAAAAAGGAATGAAGCAATCACTCATTTTAATTTGGATGCAAACAAAAAAACGCTTTTGGTTCTCGGCGGAAGTTTAGGCGCAAGAAGAATTAACCAATTGATTGAAAAAGAAATTTACAATATAGTTTCTAAGGATATTCAAGTGATTTGGCAATGCGGAAAGTTTTATATCAATGAGTATAAGCATTTTTCCGATGGAAAAAATGTTCAGGTTTTAGATTTTATTGACAGAATGGATTTGGTTTATGCCGCAGCCGATTTTGTAATTTCTCGTGCTGGAGCATCATCAGTTTCCGAGTTATGTTTGGTAGGAAAACCAACGATTTTTATTCCATCACCAAATGTAGCCGAAGATCATCAAACCAAAAATGCAAAAGCGATAGTCGATAAAAATGGTGCTATTCTTTTAAAAGAAAATGAATTAGAGGAAAAATTTGAAACAACTTTTTCCAATTTAATTTCGGACGAAAGTTTACAAAAAGAATTAAGCCAAAACATAAAAAGCTTGGCAAAACCAAATGCAACAAAAGATATAGTAGAAGAAATAATTAAATTAATAAAATAGCAAAGGCAAAAATCAATCTCAAAAATCAATGATAAAATTTGAATTTTGTAGTTGAAGTTAATATTGACATTGATTTTTGAAGTTGTAATTGAATTTTGAAATTGAAAATGAATCTAAACCAAATACATAACGTCTATTTCATAGGAATTGGAGGCATCGGAATGAGTGCTTTGGCTCGTTATTTTCAAAATATTGGAAAAAATGTTTCGGGTTACGACAAAACACCAACTATGTTGACTGACGAATTGATTGCCGGCGGAATGCAAATTCATTTTGAAGATAATGTCAGTTTTATTTCTGAAAGTTATACTGTTGAAAATACTTTAGTAGTTGTAACTCCAGCAGTTCCAAAAGATCATTCGGAGTGGAATTACTTAAAAAATAAAGGTTTTACGATTAAAAAACGTGCCGAAGTTTTAGGATTAATTACCAAAGATACATTTTGTTTCGCCGTTGCTGGAACACACGGAAAGACGACAACATCAAGTATTCTTGGTCATATTCTTTATGAAAGCGGTGCAGATGTTACAGCTTTTCTTGGCGGAATTGTCGAAAATTATCATTCCAACTTAATCGGAAAAGGAAAAACAATTTCAGTTGTAGAAGCCGATGAATTTGATCGTTCGTTTTTACATCTTCATCCAGATATCGCTTGTGTAACCTCAATGGATGCTGATCATTTGGATATTTATGGCGATACATCAGCTATTGAAGATTCGTTTCGCGAATTTGCTGATAAAGTGTCGGATAAAACTAAATTATTTGTTCCCAAAGGTTTGCCGCTTGAAGGATTAACCGTTGGAATAAATAACGGCGCAACTTACACGGCAAAAAACATTAGAGTTGAAAATAGTAGTTATGTTTTTGATGTGGAAACACCTTCAGAAACGATTAAAAATATAGCGTTCGGTTTACCTGGACATCACAATTTAATGAATGCCTTGATGGCGTTAGCGATGGCAAAAACTTTTGGCACCCCAACCATTGACATTGCTAACGCTTTGGCTTCATTTAAAGGTGTGCAACGACGATTTTCGTATCAAATTAAATCTGAAAATTTAGTTTATATCGATGATTATGCACATCATCCAACCGAAATTAATGCAGTTCATCAAGCGGTTAGAGAATTATATCCAAATCAAAAAGTATTGGCAATTTTTCAACCCCATTTGTTCAGTAGAACTAAAGATTTTGCCGATGGTTTTGCCGAAAGTTTGGCTCAATTTGACGAATTATTGTTAATGGATATTTATCCAGCAAGAGAATTACCAATGGAAGGAATAACTTCGGAATGGTTGTTGTCAATGGTTAAAAATGACAATAAAAAATTGGTAAGAAAAAGCGAACTAATTGACGAAATTTTAAATTCAACTGCTACGATTATAGTTACAATTGGTGCAGGCGATATCGGTGAAATGGTTCCTGAAATTAAATCGGAATTGCTTTTGGCAAATAAATAAAAAATAAAAATTTAAAGTAAGAATTATCAAATGTTTTGCATTTGAAATAAAATAAAAAAATGAAAATTTTCACTTGGACAAATATCAGATTAGTACTAATGATTATGTTAGTTCTATTTCTTTTTTCTTTTGCTTCCATGCGAAATGAGAATAGAAAAATAGCCAAAATTGATGTGGAAATCATCGACGAAGACACACCTTTTTTATTACCAACAATGGTTAATAAATTGTTAATAGAAAAAAATGAGCACTCAAAAACTATTACCAAAGAAGGTTTAGATTTGAAGAAATTGGAGAAGTCTGTCAACAATAATGATTTTGTACAAAAGTCAGAGGTGTTTGTCAGTGTTGATGGGGTTTTAAAAGCGGTTGTTAAACAAAAAACACCAGTTGGAAGAGTGGTTTTAGAAACGGGTTCTTTTTATGTTGATTATGAAGGAAATAGGATGCCGTTGTCTGAGAATTATTCGGCTAGAGTTCCGCTAGTTTCTGGCAAAATTGATGCTGTTGAAAACGAAAAATTATCTGAAGTATTGAAGATGATTTATGAAGATGATTTTTTGAAAAAAAATATTATTGGAGTGCAAGTTGTGCCTAACGGAAACTTGATTATGCAGAATAGAAATTACGATTACACCATCGATTTTGGTAAAATTATTAACATTGATAGAAAATTTAAAAACTATAAAGCATTTTTTCAAAAAGCAGTTTCAGATAGCACTTTGAACAATTACAAAAAGATTAACCTGAAGTTTACACAACAAGTGGTTTGTATAAAATAGATGATTATGGAAAAAGAGAATATTGCCGTTGGATTAGACATTGGAACAACCAAAATCGTTGCCATGATTGGTAAGAAAAACGAGTATGGAAAACTTGAAATTCTTGGAGTTGGAAAATCCAAAAGTCTTGGTGTTGCTCGTGGTGTTGTAAATAACATTACTCAAACGATACAATCTATTCAGCAAGCTGTAATCGAAGCGGAAGCCAATTCAGGATATAAAATCAACGATGTTGTGGTTGGAATTGCAGGTCAACACATTCGTAGTATTCAACATACTGATTATGTGATTAGAACCAATCCAGACGAAGTGATTAGTGGAAAAGATATTCAACTTTTAATCGATCAAGTAAATAAATTGGCAATGTTACCTGGAGAAGAAATTATCCATGTTTTGCCACAAGAATTTAAAATCGATGGACAAGCAGAAATCAAAGAACCAATCGGAATGTACGGCGGAAGATTAGAAGCCAGTTTTCACGTAGTTGTTGGTCAAGCTTCATCAATCAGAAACGTTGGAAGGTGTATTCAAAGTTCAGGAATTGAGCTTTCAGGATTAACCTTGGAACCATTAGCTTCGGCAGATGCAGTTTTAAGTCAAGAAGAAAAAGAAGCTGGTGTTGCACTAATCGATATTGGTGGTGGAACAACCGATTTGGCTATTTTTAAAGATGGAATTATTCGTCATACAGCCGTTGTGCCATTTGGTGGAAACGTAATTACAGATGATATCAAAGAAGGTTGTTCGATTATAGAAAAACAAGCAGAATTATTAAAAACAAAATTTGGTTCGGCTTGGCCAGGAGAAAATAAAGACAACGAAATTGTGTCAATTCCTGGATTACGAGGAAGAGATCCAAAAGAAATTTCTTTGAAAAATTTGTCAAAAATTATCCATGCGCGAGTAGTTGAAATTATTGAGCAAGTTTTCAACGAAATAAAAGCTTACGGACACGAAGATCCAAGAAAAAAATTAATAGCTGGAATTGTATTAACTGGCGGTGGTTCTCAATTAAATCACATCAAACAAATTGTGGAATACATCACAGGAATGGACACAAGAATTGGTTACCCAAACGAGCATTTGGCAGGTAATTCTAGCGAAGAAATTTCTAATCCGTTATATGCAACAGCAGTTGGATTATTGATGAATAGCATAGCTAATAATTCTAACAGTGCATATAAAATTGAACTGAAAGAAGTACAACAAGTAGCACCAAAAGAAACTATTCAACAAGTAGTTGAAGTAAAAGAAGAAGTTGTAGAAGAGCAAGTTGAACAGCCAAAAGCGGTAGAACAACCTGAAACAACGGGTGAAAAAATTAAGCGTTCGTTTTTTGATAAATATGTTGATAAAATCAAAGATTTCTTAGACAACGCCGAGTAAAATTTAGTAGCTTTCAATACTGAGTTTACAGTAAAGAAGAAACAAAAAAACAGAAAGAATACAGAATAAAATCAAGCAAAACCAAAATAGTATGATAAGCAACTCAGAATTTGGAAACATCTCATTTGATTTACCAAAAAATCAATCAAATGTGATAAAAGTAATAGGCGTTGGTGGTGGCGGAAGCAACGCAATCAACCACATGTTTAAACAAGGAATCAAAGGTGTAGATTTCATTGTTTGTAATACTGATTCTCAAGCATTGCAAAACAGTCCAGTGCCAAATAAAATTCAGTTAGGTGTAAACTTAACCGAAGGACTTGGCGCCGGAGCAAATCCAGATGTTGGTCAACAATCAGCAATTGAAAGTATTGCCGATATAGAAAAAATGTTGGATACCAATACCAAAATGGTTTTCATTACGGCTGGAATGGGCGGCGGAACTGGAACAGGTGCTGCGCCAGTAATCGCTCAATTAGCAAAAGAAAGAGATATTTTAACCGTTGGAATCGTTACAATTCCATTTCAATTCGAAGGTAAAGTTCGCCAAGAACAAGCATTACAAGGAGTTGAACGTTTAAGAAAACAAGTCGATTCGCTTATCGTCATCAATAATAACAAACTTAGAGAAGTTTATGGAAACCTTGGTTTCAAAGCAGGTTTCTCTAAAGCTGATGAAGTTTTAGCTACAGCATCACGCGGAATTGCGGAAGTAATTACACACCATTACACGCAAAATATCGATTTAAAAGATGCAAAAACCGTTTTAGCAAATAGCGGAACTGCCATTATGGGTTCAGCTATTGCCAATGGTGATAATCGTGCAAAAGATGCTATCATTTCAGCATTAGACTCGCCATTATTAAACGACAATAAAATTACAGGTGCCAAAAACGTATTGTTGCTTATCGTTTCTGGAACCAATGAAATTACTATTGATGAAATCGGAGAAATCAACGATCATATCCAAACCGAAGCTGGTTTCAATGCCAACATCATTATGGGAGTTGGTGAAGACGAAACACTTGGCGATGCAGTTGCAGTTACTATTATTGCAACAGGATTTAACGTAGAACAACAAAACGGAATTGTAAATACTGAATCAACAAAAATAATCCACACACTTGAAGACGAACAAAAAGTAGTGCGTGATTTAACTCAAAAACCAGTTGAAGTATTTCAATCAATAACCGAAACGCCAACAGAAGTTAAAGAAGAAAAAATCGTTTTTGAACTAATCGAAGAAGAAACAGTAGTAGAAACTCCAAAAGCAGTTTCAGCTATCGACGAAAACGAATTGATTGCTATGAATCAATTCATAAAAAACCTAGACGTAACCTTCGAAATCGTTTCGCCAATAAAAGATATCGACTTCAAAGTAACAACTCCTGAGGTTAAAGAGATTAACGTAGTAGAAGCAAAAAACATAACCGAAGAAGAGCAAATTACCTTTTCATTCGATATGCCAGTAGCTTCAACCGAAACAAAAGAAGAAAACAAATTAGTATTTGAACTAAACGACGAAACAAAAAACATCATCGTAAAAGAACCAGTCCAAGTAGTTCCAATGACCGAACTAAACGAACAAGGTGTAATCAAATACTCATTAGAAGAATACATGGAACTAGAAAACGATTTATTAGGCTCAAAACCAGCCGCAAAAATCGTAGAAGAACCAGTAGCCGAAGAACTAAACATCGTTATGAAACAGCCAGAAGTTGAAAAACCAGCTGCAACATTTGCTCCAACATTTGAAGACGTTTCACCAATGGAAATGACCATCGAAGAAACTCTAAAACACAGAGCCGACGAAAGAAGAAGAAAATTAAAAGAGTTCAATTACAAATTCCATAACAATCCGTCAAGAATAGACGAAATGGAAAAAGAACCAGCCTACAAAAGACTTGGAGTTGATTTGAATACACAAACTCAAAACAACAATTCTAGAATGTCGCTCGGAACCGATAGCAATGACGACGCACAATTGCGTTCAAACAACTCGTTCTTGCACGACAACGTAGATTAACCAAGAAAAAACAATAATAATAACCCGAAAATTTCATAGAGATTTTCGGGTTTATTTTTTTAACTTCGCAACGTCATTGCGAGGAACGAAGCAATCTCAATAAAATAGTTAGGAGCGAATCGTTCGGGCATTTTAATAAACCATATTCCCGCTATTCGCAGTATCTTTTTTGTCACACCGAGCGCAGTCGAGGTGCGTTTTTTTCAAATAAAAAAGGATACTTGCTTCAATCGGGGCTAAAAAGCAAACCATAAAAAAGATATTTAATATCAAATATTTAATATTTAAAATCTAAAAAAATGAGCTTACAAACAAAAATAATGGACGTAATGAAAGAAGCCATGCGTTCAAAAGATACTGTAGCACTTGAAGCACTACGAGCAATTAAATCAGAACTATTGTTAGCACAAACCGCAACAGGTTCAAAAGAAGAAATCTCAGAAGTTGACGAAATAAAAATTCTACAACGATTAGTAAAAATGCGTAAAGACAGCGCCGAAATTTTTACAACACAAAACCGTCCCGATTTAGCCGAACCAGAATTGGCACAAATCGCTGTAATCGAGCAATTCCTTCCAGCACAACTTTCAGAAACAGAAGTAGAAGCAATCGTATCAAAAATCATTGCAGAAACTGGCGCATCAGGAATAGCATCAATGGGAAAAGTTATGGGATTAGCAACAGCACAAATCGGCGGACAAGCAGAAGGAAAAACCATTTCGGCTATCGTAAAAAAGTTGTTGGTTTAGTGAAAAGTGAACAGTGACTAGTAAATAGCTAATTACTCTTTACTTTTCACTATTCACTAATAAAAATGGCTTCGTAGTTCAACTGGATAGAATTTCGGATTTCGGCTCCGAAGGTTGCAGGTTCGAACCCTGCCGAGGTCACAAAAATAAATTCCCAAAGCATAGTTTAATGTTTTGGGAATTTTTTATTTTTAGGCAATGGAAAATTGGCCACTCTTTTTTATCATCGGAATTCCTTTAGCAATAACAATTGGTTTAGTGTTTAATTTTTTGTTCGCACTTGTTGATGAATTGCACATTGCAGCATTTCACCGTCCAATTTACATTCATTTATATACCAATTTCCTAGAAATTTCTGCAGAGCAAGAAAAGTTACTAACCGAAAAATTTGAGTTTTACAACAAGTTATCCACTAAACGAAAAAAGTATTTCAACCATCGTGTAACGCTTTTTTTAGAAAAATATGAATTCATTCCTCGAGATAATATTGTAATAAACGAAGAAGTTCAAACGATAATTGCAGCAACTTATGTAATGCTCACTTTTGGTATGCGACATTTTTTATTGACTGCTTTTGATAAAATCATTATTTACCCTGAAGAATATTATTCAACTTTTAGCGAACAATATCACAAAGGCGAATACAATCCAAGAATGAAAGCCGTTGTCTTTTCTTGGAAACATTTCTACGAAGGATTTGAAACTAGTAATGACAATTTGAATTTAGGTATTCATGAGTTTACTCACGTAGTTCATCATCACAGTTTGTATAGTCAAGATGCCAGTTCACTTACATTCAAAAAACATTTTCAACGAGTTTTAATGATAATCGAAAATCCTCAAGCCAGACAAAAATTAATCGAATCTGAGTATTTTAGAGTTTACGCTTTTACCAATTCGTTTGAGTTTGTTTCGGTAGCAATTGAGCATTATTTTGAAACGCCTAACCAATTCAAGCAGGAGTTTCCAGTATTATTTAAACACGTTAGTAGAATGTTAAATCATAGACATTGATTTTATTCGTGTTTTGGTTCTGGTAAATCAAAATAATCTCCTTTAGTTCTGTCTAATGTTTTTGATAAGGAATTAAAATTTTGGGTAGTTGGTTTTATATCAACGTATTTGCCTACAATGCTTCTGTGTTTATATATAATAAATGTGTTTTCTGCACTTGGATTGATTTTATTTAAATTGGCTTCGGTTTTTTGATCAGAAAATGATGGAACAAATGTTAAAGCTGTATTTTTAATATTGAGTTCTATTCCTAATTTTTCCAATTGTTTCTGTCTTTTTTGTTTGTCATAAGAGTTTTCATTTCCATATACAAAGTAAACTTTCAAATGATTTTTTCTTTTTACGGTTTCTGTTTCTAGAAAAGTAAGCCAAAGTTTTATTTCTTTCCAATTAGGATTGTTTCCAACATAATAAATTATACCATGATAGCGACCATATTTACACACAGGACAAACTTGTGTTGCTTTATCTGGTCCAAAAGCGTGAAATGGTAGAAACGATGGTTGATCTTCGCCTATATTCAATCCTGATTGCTTTCCTAAAGTTCTTTTCTTTGGATAATTTGGAATATTTAACCCGAGAATAATATCGTGTTCGGCAATTTGTAAGCTATCTTTGAGTAAGATTCTTGTAATTCCGCTTCCACCTCGATTTTCTTGGCGGTATTTTTTTAGATGTGGAATAAGTAATTTATCATCATCAAAGTTAATTTCATCTGTATGGTATTCGTTTTCAATATCAGGTTCTTTAATAGATAAATGAATATGTGCAGGTAAAATATCATTAGGATAAGGTGCAGGACGAATGGTTTTAATAGTGTATTTTCCATTTGCATCCGTTTTTACCCAACCGCGAATATGTCCGTGTTTTTTAGCTTTTTCGTCCATTTCTGCTTTGGGCGAATAATAGCCATTATTGTCGGTTTGCCAGTAATAAATAACGACATTCGGAGCTGGTGTTTTTCCGTCCAACTGAAAAGTCGTTCCTGTAATAATTAGTTTTTGCCCTTTTTCCTTCCAGCCAGAACTTGTGTCAATAGAGGAAATATTTTTTGGCATTCCAATGTACATTAGTTCACATCCGTCGCAACCGTTACACACAATTTTGTTACTTTCATTTTTTGGTTTGTGGTTCGTTTGTTCGTTACAGCTTATTAATAACAGGTATAAAATTGTTTTACAGAGAATTAGTTTTTTCATATTCTAGATTTTTCTGTAAATATGTTTTAGAAATAGCTGATTGTCAAATAAAATAAGGTAAGGCGAGTTTATTTTATGGCAAGATGATGTTGCTTTCCAAAATTAGATTTGAATTTGGCAACATAATTTCGGCTCATTCTTAAATTAGTATTGTCTATCAGCGTAACATCGTAATCTCCATTTTTTCGTGACTGAATAGAAATGATTTTATCGCTATTTACAATGTGTGATTTGTGAATACGGATAAATTGCTTGTCATCTAATTGGGTTTCTAAAGATTTTAGGGTTTCTGTGTGTAAATATTTTTTGGAAAGATGAAAAATGTTTACGTATGGTGAATTAGCCGAAAAATATAATATCTCGTTTACGTCTATGATTATTTTTTTTTTGTTTCTGTCAGAAGTAATAATGGATGAAATGAAGCTTTGTTTCAAAGTCTGTTTTTCTTGAGGAAGTATTGTTCTTCTTTGCGACTTGTTTATGTAAACAAAAAATGTGACTACGAAACCATAAATAAGAATGGATTTAACTGCATATTCTGTTATTCCAAAATTAAAGGTTTGCCAATATGGGAAAGTATGATAGTAAAATGTTTTTGATAAAAACCAAATTAGAGCTGGATAAATAGATAAATGGAAACAAGTAATTATGGCTGTAAAACAAATATTTTGCCATAGCTTATTTGGCTGGATTAGTTTTAGCAACAGTTTTGTCAGAGGAAAAAATAACAGCCAGAACGAACTAAAAAGTAATGATTCTGATATAAAGAAGGATGAATTTTGAAACAGCGAGTAAATAAAATCCAAAATAATAGTCGCAACTATTAAAAAGAATAAACAGCTGACCATTATAGTATTCTGATATTGTTTGTTTTGGATAGTATTGTATTTCTGTTGTATTGCCATTTTTTTGTTCTAAAGAGATTAAGCTAATTTACAAAAAAGAAGAATGTAATGCATTTTTATAAAAAGAGTAGCCTGATTTTTATCATATTTTTTCTTGATTAATAGCGGTAAATTTAAAGTATAATTCAAATACTTTTAATCATGAAACAACGTGTTCCGGTCGCAACTATAATGACCAAAAATGTAGTTAAACTTAATGTTACTGATGATTTAACTAAGGCAGAAGGTTTGTTTAAAAAACACCACATCCGACATATTCCTGTAGTTAGCGGAAATAAAATAATTGGGATGTTAAGTTACACCGATTTACTTCGAATTTCGTTTGCTGATGCTGTTGACGAAGAAGAAACAAGTGTTGATGTAACGGTTTACAATATGTTTTCGGTAGAACAAGTGATGGCAAGAAATTTAGTAACGGTTTCTCCTGAAACGGCCATCAAAGAAGTAGCCGAAATATTAGCTTCCAAAGAATTTCATGCACTTCCTGTTTGTGAAGGCGAACTTTTGGTTGGAATTGTAACCACAACCGATTTGATAAAATATCTGATTGAGCAGTATTAATAAAAAAACCTGACAGGTTTCAAAACTTGTCAGGCTTATATTTGTTTTATTTCGTAATTTCTTTCAAATTAGCAATGGTAGCAATTGGGTTATTTGCACCAAAAACAAAACTTCCAGCAACTAAAACATCTGCGCCAGCATCAACTAATTGTTTTGCATTTTTATTAGTAACGCCACCATCAATTTCGATTAGTGTAGAGGCATTTTTTCTATTGATTAATGCTTTTAGTTTTTCAACTTTAGCATATGTATTTTCTATAAACGATTGTCCTCCAAAACCGGGATTTACACTCATGATACAAACCAAATCAATATCTTGAATTACATCTTCAAGTAAATCGATGTTTGTGTGTGGATTTAGTGCAACACCTGCTTTCATTCCTTCGGCTTTGATGGCTTGCAATGTTCTATGAAGATGTGTGCAAGCTTCATAGTGAACGGTCAATACATCAGCACCTAATTTTTTGAAAGTTGAAATATATCGGTCTGGATCAACAATCATCAAATGTACATCAATTGTTTTTTTTGCGTGTTTGTTGATAGCGTCTAAAACAGGCATTCCAAAAGAGATGTTTGGAACAAAAACACCATCCATAATATCAATGTGAAACCAATCAGCTTCACTAGCATTAATCATTTCGATGTCGCGTTGTAAGTTAGCAAAATCAGCAGCAAGTACCGAAGGAGCAATTAAAATATTTTTCATTGTGTTAAGTGTGTTGTTGGCACAAAGATAGTTTTTAGTTTAAAAGTTTAAAAATTTAAGTCTCGAAACTTCGGGATAAAAGTTGGGCTGCTAGTGTAAAAAGCAAAACCTCCAATATTATTGGAGGTTTTATTCTAAATATTCATCTAAATTAGTCTTTCTGCTTGTCTATTTCTTTTTGGATTAAGTTCCAATCATAATAATGAAAGGTCATACCGTTACTCATGGCAACTAACATACCCTTTGAAAAGTCTTTATTAAGGTTGATTGATGTGGCATCAGCTCCATCGCATTCAATTGTAGATACTGGTATTTCTGCAATTTTTATATGTTTGTTTTTTTGGTTTGAATTTTCTTCTCTAGTATATACAACAAACGTATTGGCTTGTTGGTTGGAAACTAAAATATATCCAGTAGATTCAGTTTTTTTATAAATAGCTATTCCCTCGTTGTCGGATTTGAAATCATTTTGTCCAAAAATTGCTATTTCATTATTGTCATTCTTTGAAGGGTCAGCAAAATACTTACGAATTCCTGTTTGTTCGTCTGAATAATAAACGAATCCTAATTCATTATCAACAGCTATTGCTTCTATTTCTTTTTTACCACTGTAATTTCCAAATTTCCTAATGATTTTTGCTTGTATCACTCCGTTTTTAGATTCCAATTGGTATTGCCATAAATAACTTCCAGATGGGCCATTTTTTCTTCCTACTATTGCAAATATTTCGCCATCAGAAGGTCTAGTATAAAGGGCAATTCCCATAGGGTTTCTTTCTGTTTCTCCAACAAATACTTCAATTCCACCATTGTCAATTGGTTCTAAGTTTGGTAAAGAAAATATCCTGATTTTATTTGTTTCTCTTTCCGTAGTTACAGCAATATCAAGAGTTGTGTTACCTACTTTTAATTTATAAGCGACATCTACATTGTTTGGTCTTTTTAATGGAATCGATTTCTTTATGATTTTACCGTTTAAATCATACAAATAAAGACCACCGTTAGAATCTTTGTCAGTTCCAATAATTAAACTATTTGAAGCATTAGTTGGATGAATCCAAATAGCGGGATCATCAGTATCGTGCGGTGTTTTTTCAGTAATTATTTTTGGTTGTATGGCATTTTTAGCTATTGGTGCTAATTTATCTTTACAGCTAACTAAAATAACTATTGAAAACAGAACTACTTTTAATTTATTCATTATTCATTATTTTTTATTAATTTCATGTGCGTATAAAACAGTTCCTGATTCATTAATCAGATGAACTAACATTTTTTCTGTGTTTACAGAAAAAGTCATAAATCCTGGAATTGAAATGGCATAAATTGTACCTTCTCTGTTCCCTGTTGGTCTAACTTCACTTCCAGCTCCTGATAGAAATTGAGTAGTGTAACAATTTTTCGATTTTATGATTTGTAAATCGTGTTCGTGTCCACACAAATAGGCATCTACTTTATATTCATTAAATATAGGTGTTAACAAGTTTTCTATGTCTTTAGTATCTTGACTTTTAAGTCTTTTTCCGCCTGAATACATAGGATGATGTCCTACAACTATCTTCCATGTTATAGCTTCGTCTTTTTTACTTAAAGTTTCTATAAGCCATTTCTTTTGGGCTATAGTGTCTTGTTTTTTTACGTTTTGTCCTTTTTCGTCATTATTTTCATAATAACTCTTTATAAAAGGATTTGTATCAATAAAAATTAACTGTAGTTTTTTACCTCCTTTTAATTCAATTATTTGTTCAAAATATTGACTCGGCATGTGCCATCTTCTACTAACATTAGAATAGTCAATTTGCGCTTGTATATTTCCTGAATAATCATGATTTCCTAGTCCTAAATACCAATCACATTGCAAATCAAAATGATGATATACATTCTCAAATGATTTTTCAAAATGCGGATCTTGAGTGCTTTGGACTCCGTATGGATAGAAATTATCTCCAACTGAAATTACAAAATCTAAATCTATTTCAATAGCGGTTTTAGCCATTTGGTTTGCAACTTCTTTTTGGTTGTATTCTCCAAACCTTCCAAAATCTCCTAAGACAATAAAGTTTTCACTGTCCTTTAGTGTTTTTTGAGAGTTTTTTTGTGCATTTGTAATTTGTATGTTTAGTAATAGTACAAATAGGTATATGAAATGTTTCATGATTGAAAATTATTTTTTATATAGGTATAAATTAGTTATAAATTAAAAATCAAATTTTAATCCAAGATTAAAGCGAGCTTGATAATACTCCATTTGCATTGTTCTTGCCGCAACCCCTTGATAATAGCGTAAAGGTTGGTTTGTTAAATTATTTGCTTCGGCAAACACTCTTAATTTAGACGTGAATTTATAGGATGCATTTGCGTCTATAAAAGTTTGTTTGTCATAAAATCTATCATCAAAAGAATCACCACCAAGTTCATCTAAATAGTCTGCAGCATAATTTAATGAAATACGAGCAGAGAATTTTTTATTTTCCCACGAAAGCGAACTGTTAAACATGTGAGGAGCTGTTCCTGGTAAAGTTACATCCTTTCTTTCTTCTCCATCTGCATTTGTAATTCCTTTTGCTTCAGAATCTGTAAAAGTATAATTTAAGTATACACCTAATCCTTTAAAGAATTTTCCAGGTATAAAATCTAGTTGTCTTTGCACCGCAACTTCAAATCCATATACACTAACATTTTCTCCATTTCGTTCTTGTGTTAAAGACCAGTTACCTGGATTCACTGCAGGTATTGGATTCGCTAAGTTAGGGAAATCTTGACTAAACTTTGCATTTGTATATTGATTATCACGGTAAGTGTAAATGAAGTCATTCAATTTTTTATAAAACACACCACCAGATAATAAGCCAACTGATTTGTAATATTTTTCTAGCATTAAATCAAAATTGTATGCATAAGTAGCTTTTAAGTTTGGATTACCAGCTTCAATTGCAGAATCATCATCAGGAATAACACTTAAGAATGGAGATAAGGCATAGTAGTTTGGTCTTGCTATAGATGTGGTAAATGCAGCTCTATAAACCCAATCTTTTTCACTATTGTATTTAAATGCAATACTTGGTAAAACATTAGTATAAGAGTTCGTGTTATTTATTTCTCCTACTAAGTCTTCTTCATCTTCAATATAATTAGCTGTGTAATCAATAAAAGTATTTTCTAATCTTAAACCTGCAATCATAGAAAGTTTATCATTAAAATCCTGATCAAATCTAACATATCCAGCATATATATTTTCTTTTGCTTTGTAATTTAATGCTAAATATTCAGATGGAATATCCTCTTTATTAAAAAGTGCTGCGTTATTAAGATCTAAGTTACCTAAAAAAGAATTACTTGCGAAAGTTCCCGGTACATATTGAGAACCTGCTTGCCAATTTTCTCCACTATAAAATGAAGTTTGTAACGTATTAAGATTTCCAAAATCTACAATTGGCTCATATTCGAAAAAATTATTGTTTCTAAATTTATCTTTTATTCTTAATCTTGCCCCAAAACGAATTCTACCTTTTTGATTTTCAATAATTGAAAAAGGAACTCTAAAATTAATTTTCGCACCAAATTCACTTTCTTCAGTATAATCATTGTTTTCGGATAATGTTCTAAATTCAAAGTCTTCTGCTGAATTATCTCCTATTCCAGTTATTAATGGAAATCTTGGGTTATTTAAATTCATGTCTAAATCAAGATCTCTATTTTGAAACTCGATATAACGTTCATTTGGTCTATCTTCACTAGCTTCTGCATAGTTTACAGACCAATCCATATCTAATTTAGGACTTAATAAATGTTCGCCTCCAATAGAATAATTTTGAACTTTTTGTCTTTCTAAACGCGCGTTTTTATTTTTTTTGTTATCAATACCTCCTTTTGTTTGTCTTCTTACGTCTCCCTCAAACCCAATAATGTTATCATTTACATCATAAATTGGATCTATGCCTCTGTATCTTGCGCGATAACGATTTTCTCTGTCATCTCTTATGTTGTACATTGCATTAAAATAAATGCTATTGTTATTGTTAAACTTGTAATCTGTTGCAAATGCAAATGAATTTCGAATTCTTTGTACATCATATTTTCTAACATCATATTCTTCGATATACACGTTATCAAAATCATCTTTAACCCAAATAGCTTCTACATTGTCAGATCCGAAAATATTATTAAAGTATGAAGCACTAAATACAACTCCTAATTTGTTTTCCAAATATCTATTTCCATATACAAAACCTGCAGTATAATTTCCTTTTTCACGAATTGGTCCATAACCACCCGCAAGTGTAGCAGAAATTCTTTCGCCATTTGGAGTTGCTCTTGTTATTAAATTTACAGATCCACCAATTGCATCTGCATCCATATCTGAAGTTAAAGTTTTATTTACTTCAATTGTTGAAATCATATCTGCTGGAATTAAATCCATTTGAACATTTCTATTGTCTCCTTCAGCAGATGGAATTCTATCTCCATTCAAGGTAACAGAGTTTAAGTTAGGAGCTAAACCTCTTATGATTATATTTCTAGCTTCACCTTGATCATTCTGCATGGTGATACCTTGAACTCTTTTAAGTGCATCTCCAATATTTGCGTCTGGGAAACGACCAGTTTGGTCAGATGAAATAACATTTGTAATATTTTGATTGCTTTTTTGTTTATTTAAAGCTTTTGCTTGCCCTCTTATACGGTCTCCAATAACAACTACATTTTCAAGTTCATTTGAAGCCGTAATTAACACAAATTTTATGTTTGTGTTTTTGCCTGCTCCCACTTTTACTTCTTGGGTTTGTTTTTCATAACCAATATAAGTAATCTCAACTTGGTAGTTACCCTCAGGAATATTTAAAAATTCAAATTCACCATTTTGATTTGAATATGTGTATTTATTTATGCCCTCTAATTTAATTGTAGCTCCAGGTAGTGAAAAGTTAGTTTCAGCTTCAGTAATTTTTCCTGATATAATTCCTGTTTTTTGTGCATTAGCAATCTGGTTAGATGCAAAAACAAGAATTATTAATAATACAAATTTTTTCATTTTCTTTTGGTTTAGATTTTAAACCGCAATACTATATGATAATTTCTTCTTATATGTTACCGTTTAATTACTATAGATTTACTTTTTTGTTATTGAATATTGGTATGTGTTAATAATGTGTTAATAAAAAAAAACTCCGGTAATCAGCCGGAGTTTCAATCATCAATCAAAAAACGAACAGTTAATCAGACTGTTGTTGCGTTTATAGGCTTAGCCTAAATAAGTTTTCAAGATTTTACTTCTTGAAGTATGTTTTAATCTGCGGATTGCTTTTTCTTTAATTTGACGAACACGTTCGCGAGTTAAGTCAAAAGTTTCTCCAATTTCTTCTAATGTCATTGGATGTTGATCACCTAAACCAAAGTACAAACGAACTACGTCAGCTTCTCTTGGTGTAAGAGTTTCTAATGAACGCTCAATTTCTGTACGTAATGATTCGTGAATCAATTCTCTGTCAGGATTTGGCGATTCGCCAGAACGTAAAACGTCATAAAGGTTAGAATCTTCTCCTTCAACAAGTGGTGCATCCATTGATAAATGACGACCAGAATTTTTCATAGATTCTTTTACGTCATTAACCGTCATGTCAAGTTCTTTTGCAATTTCTTCAGCACTTGGTGGACGTTCGTTAGATTGCTCTAATAAAGCGTACATCTTGTTGATTTTATTAATAGAACCAATTTTGTTTAATGGTAAACGAACGATACGGGATTGTTCTGCCAAAGCTTGCAAAATCGATTGACGAATCCACCAAACAGCATACGAAATAAATTTAAAACCACGAGTTTCGTCAAAACGTTGAGCTGCTTTAATCAAACCTAAGTTTCCTTCATTAATCAAATCGGGAAGTGTTAAACCTTGATTTTGGTATTGTTTTGCTACCGAAACTACGAAACGTAAATTAGCTTTTGTTAATTTTTCCAAAGCGCGTTGATCTCCAGCTTTGATTCGTTGCGCCAATTCTACTTCTTCATCGGCAGTAATAAGGTCAACTTTTCCAATTTCTTGAAGGTATTTATCTAAAGATGCGGTTTCACGATTGGTAACCTGCTTGGTGATTTTAAGCTGTCTCATGTATATTTTCTCCTTTACTTAAAGTGTTCAGGTTGTTATACGTGTTAGGTTTCAAAAAAGTTACAATTTAATAAAAAAAGTTTTTAAAACTCAAAACCCCAACTTAAGAAATTGAGTTGGGGTTTTTTATGGATAAGAGATTTGATTACTTAGAGAGTTTTCGCATATTCTCCATCTTTTGGTTTTAGGTCGCCAGTTATAATTCTTATAAAATCAATTAAAGTCCAAATTCCTAAACCACCTAATGTTAAAATTTGAACAATTCCTTGCCACGTATAACCTAAGTAAAATCTGTGAATTCCAATAATTCCAACAAAAAAGCAAATTAATAAAGCTGCAAGTTGACTTTTACCACCTGAAGCTGCTGCTGGTGATGACATGGTTTCTTTTTGTTTAACTTCTTTTGAAACAGAATTGTTGATTACAACTGTTTTTTCAACAGGAAAAGAAGCATAAGCAGGAGAAAAAGATAACACAAACAGTGTTAGTAGCGATAAGAATAATTTTAATTTCATAAATTATATGTTTTATATTTGCTCAAATATATATAAATTTATTTATGAAAAAAATATTTTTTTTATTTTTAATAATAAGTAATATCTGTAATTCTCAGCAAAATTATGAGTTTTTCGGTGCTTTAAAATTAAATGGAAATGTAAAAGAGGTAATAACATATAGAATAGTTTTTACAGAAATTAATGGTAATATAAATGGATTTTCTATTACTGATTTAGGGGGAAATCATGAGACGAAAAATAAAATTGCTGGAAGTTATAATAAAAAGACTAAAGAAATAAAATTCAAAGAAGAAGATATTCTTTATACGAAGTCAGCATTGAGTGATAATGTTTTTTGTTTTGTGAATTTTTCTGGAAAAGTAAAGTTGGTAGATAGTAATAATAAAATCGAAGGAAGTTTTAAGGGTTTTTTTAAAAATAAGACTAACTGCATTGATGGTACATTAGTTTTAGTTGGAGTTGCTAAAATTGAAAAAAAGCTCTTTAAGTTAAGTAATAAAGTTCAAAAATCTAAAAATATTGATAAAAACATTAAGGAGAAAGTAAATCCAGTTGCTTTATTAGATAGTTTAAAGGTTAATAGTTTGACAAAAAATCAAAATTTGAATGTATTTATTCAGTCTGACGAGATCGAAATTCAAGTTTGGGATGCGAAAATTGAAGATGGAGATAGAATTGATTTATTTCATAATGGTAGAAGAATACTTGATAATTATGTGGTTGTAAACAAGAAAAAAACATTAAAGGTTAAGCTTGTCGAAGATAAAAATCAATTTAGAATTGAGGCAATTAATGAAGGTGAAAGAGTTTTGAATACTGCAATGATAAGGATAATTGATGGTGATAGGAATTTTGATTTGACTTCTAATTTGAAAAAAGGGGAGAAAGCATCAATAACAATTGTTAAGAATTGAAACTTAAAAACTCCAACTTAATTTCTCAAGCTATTTTTTTAAATTATTATGAGTATATCGATTCTCGTAAAGGAAAATACATATACGAATGTGGTGTTTTTTATATTTGAAACCTATAACGTGTATAATAAATTGGTTTTTTTATACTCGAAATAGAAAACATGTATAAATAAGTCGTATTTTTATACATGAAATAGTAACCTGTATAAGAAAGGTAGTTTTTTTATACACGGATTAAAGTTAATAAATATGAATACTGATTTTGTTGTATTTCCATTACCGCCAATTTATGATGTAGAAAATGTAAAAATTTTAAAAGCATTAAATGTTGCAAGTAGAGCTTTGGGTGAGTTGAGAGGAGAAATAAAAAAAATACCTAATTCACAAATATTGATTGATACAATTTCGTTGCAAGAAGCAAAAGATAGTAATGAAGTTGAAAACATTGTGACTACAGATGATGAGTTGTATCAATCTTCAATAGAGTATGAGAATGTTTCACAAGCAGCCAAAGAAGCTCAAAATTATGCAAAAGCATTAAAGTTAGGATTCGCGATGGTTAAAGAGAAAGGGGTTTTGACTATTAATGACATCAAGAAAATACAAGAAATTGTTTCGCCTAATCATCCAGTAAGAAAAGTGCCAGGTACGGTTTTGAAAAACCCAAAAACTCAAGAAGTTGTTTTTACACCACCACAAAATTATAGAGAGATTGTTGAGTTGCTTTCTAATTTGGAAATTTACATTAACAACGATGAGTTTCATGAAATAGATGGTTTAATTAAAATGCCTATTGTGCATTATCAGTTTGAAAGCATTCATCCGTTTTATGATGGAAATGGAAGAACAGGTAGAATATTAAATATGTTGTTTTTAGTTCATCAAAAATTATTAGATATTCCTGTTCTTTATTTGAGTAGTTATATTATCAAAAATAAAGCTGATTACTACAGATTATTACAAGAAGTTCGAACTGAAAACAAATGGGAAGAATGGATTTTATGGATGTTGAAAGGAGTTGAATTGACAGCAAAGGATACTATTGTAGTTGTAAATAACATTAAAAATTTAATGGATGATTATAAAATAAAAATTAGAAGTAATCATAAATTTTATAGCCATGACTTAATAAATACAATTTTTAAACATCCATATACTAAATATGAATTTTTGGAACGAGAACTTAAAATTCATCGTCATACTGCAAGAGCTTATTTAAATGCTTTGGCTGATGATGAGAATAAATTTTTAACCAAAGTCAAAATAGGAAAAAGTAATTATTTTATAAATGAAAAATTATTACAAGTACTAAAAAATAGATAATACCAAAAACCCCAACTTAATTTCTCAAGTTGGGGTTTTTTATGAATTAATATTTTTGAGTATTAACCTTTTGGAGCTTCTTTTTTCTCTTCTCTTGGTGGACGAGGTAAAAGGGCTTTTTTAGAAACTTTTTCTTTTCTGGTTTTTGGATCAATACCTAAATATTTTACCATAAACACATCGCCCATTTTTACAACATCAGCCACATTTTCAGTTCTTTCCCAAGCTAGTTCAGAAACGTGTAATAAAACTTCATTTCCTGGAGCTTTTGTATATTCTACAACAGCACCAAAATCAAGCATTTTAATTACTTTTACTTCATAAGCTTCGCCAACTTCTGGTTTGAAAATGATAGAATCAATTTTAGCTAAAACAGTTGCAATTCCTTCTGGACTTGTTCCAAGGATTTCAACAACACCTTGCTCATCAACTTCGTTGATTACAATTGTTGTTCCTGTAGCTTTTTGTAATTCTTGAATTACTTTTCCACCTGGACCAATTAACGCGCCAATATATTGACCAGGAATTGTTCTCATGATGATTTTTGGAGCGTGAGCTTTAACTTCTTCTCTTGGAGTTGCAATGGTTTCAGTGATTTTTCCTAAAATGTGCATTCTTCCATCACGAGCTTGGTCTAATGCTTGTTCCATAATGTCATAACGTAAACCATCAATTTTGATGTCCATTTGACAAGCAGTAATTCCATCAGCAGTTCCAGTTACTTTGAAATCCATATCACCTAAATGATCTTCATCTCCTAAAATATCGGATAGAACTGCAAATTTTTGACCATCAGTAATTAATCCCATAGCAATTCCAGAAACTGGTTTTGTCATTTGAACTCCAGCATCCATCAACGCCATTGTTCCAGCGCAAACCGTTGCCATAGAAGATGAACCATTCGATTCTAATACTTCAGAAACTACACGAATTGTATAAGGACAATCAGCAGGAATCATGTTTTTCAAAGCGCGTTGTGCCAAGTTTCCGTGACCAACTTCTCTACGTGAAGTTCCTCTTAAAGGTTTTGCTTCACCAGTTGAAAATGGTGGGAAATTATAATGTAAGTAGAATTTTTCTTCTCCTTGTTCGCTAGGCGAGTCAATTTGATTTGCTTCTCTAGTTGTTCCTAAAGTTACGGTTGCCAAAGCTTGAGTTTCTCCACGAGTAAATAATGATGAACCGTGAACTCTTGGTAAATAATCTGTTTCACACCAAATTGGTCTGATTTCGGTAGTTTTTCTACCATCAAGGCGAATTCCTTTTTCAAGGATTACGTTTCTAACGGCTTCTTTTTGTGTTTTGTAGTTGTATTTACCGACTAATTCAGCTAAATCAGCGTTTTCAGCATATTCTTCTTCAGTAAATAAAGTTTTTACTTCTTCTTTTACTGCTGCAAATTTTTCACCTCTTTCGCTTTTCGCAGAAGCTTCTTGTGCAATAGCATAATATTTTTCATAAGATGCTGCTTTTACTTTTGCATAAACAGCTTCGTCTTCTTTTTCGCCTTCATATTCTCTGTAAGCTGGCGAACCAATCGCAGCTCTTAATCTTTCTTGCGCTTGGATTTGAACTTTGATAGCTTCGTGAGCAAATTTAATGGCTTCAACCATTTCTGCTTCTGAGATTTCTTTCATTTCTCCTTCAACCATTGCAACAGAATCCATTGAAGCTCCAATCATCATGTCGATGTCAGATTGTTCTAACTCTGTTCTGCTTGGATTGATTACAAATTTTCCGTCGATACGTGCAACACGAACTTCTGAAATTAAATTGTAAAAAGGAATGTCTGAAACAGCTAATGCTGCCGATGCTGCTAAACCTGCTAATGCATCTGGCATAACGTTTTCGTCATGAGACATTAATTGAATCATCACTTGCGTTTCTGCATGGTAATCATCTGGGAAAAGCGGACGCAAAACACGGTCAACTAATCGCATAGTTAGTACTTCGCTGTCGCTTGGACGCGCTTCTCTTTTGAAAAATCCTCCAGGAAAACGTCCTGCAGCTGCAAATTTTTCACGGTAATCTACCGTTAAAGGTAAAAAATCAACACCAGGATTTGATGTTCTTGCTGATACTGCTGTTGCTAATAACATTGTGTCGCCACAACGTACTACTACAGAACCATCGGCTTGTTTTGCTAATTTACCTGTCTCGATTGTGATGCTTCTTCCATCACCTAAATCGATTGTTTCTTGGGTTACTTTTGGAATCATAAAAATTAATTCGTTTAAACTATTAGGTTAGTTGTGTTGTTGTTGTGTGTGCTAGTAGTTGTTTGTAACCCAATGAAAAACCGAAACTTTCTTCTTTATTTTTAAAACAAAAAGAGGCGCGAAAGCACCTCTTTATATGTATTATTTTCTAATACCTAATTCTTTGATAATCTCACGATATCTGTTGATATCTTTTTTCTTTAAATAGTCAAGAAGACTTCTTCTTTTACCTACCAAAAGAACTAATGAACGCTCAGTGTTGTAATCGTGACGATTTCTTTTCAAGTGCTCAGTAAGGTGAGAGATTCTGAATGTAAACAACGCGATTTGACCTTCTGCCGAACCAGTGTTTTCTGCTTTTCCTCCGTGTTTAGCGAAGATTTCTGCTTTTGTTTCTTTACTTAAATACATTCCAATATTTATTTAAATGATTATTATGTATGAATGGAGATTTTCTCAATTCGAGTGCAAAGGTAAAAATAATTGTGAATTGTGAATTATAAATTCTAAATTATTTTTAAAATAATTTTGCAACTTCTTGATTTATAAACTCTAAAAATCGCTCATCAGCTTCAGTGAAAGGATCAAGGACATGACTGTCAATGTCGATTTGACCAATGTTTTTTCCATTAACAAAAAGCGGAACTACAATTTCCGACTTTACGGTAAAGCTGCATGCGATATAATTGTCTTGTGCAGCAACATCGGGAACAACAAAATTGGCATTCGATTCAGCTACTTGTCCACAAATTCCTTTTCCAAATGGAATTACAGTATGATCGGTTTCGGCGCCAACATAAGGTCCAAGATGCAAGGTTTTAGCTTCGTGATTGGCAAAATAAAAACCAACCCAATTATAATAATCCACATTGTCTGATAGGAATTGACAAAGATTTTTCAGTTTCAAATCTCTTTCTAAATTGGTTTCAGAAAGTATAGCGATTACTTGAGGTTTTAGATTTTCAAAATTCATTTTCAATTTTTTTATGCAAAAGTAATGACTGTGCTTTTTTTATTTTATATAAATTTGTTAAAAATTATCTTTTGAAAAATACCATTCAGCAATACAAACCATTTCTACTGTTTTTAGGAAAATTTGCTTTTACTTATTTGCTTCTTACTTTTATGTACCAAAGTTATTTAGGTCAGTTTGATGTAAAAAAAGCGGAAACAGATGGTTTTACTAAAATTGTAGCCAGTCAAACGGAGTTTCTTTTGCAATTGGTTGACGACAATTCTTATACAATGCCACATTTGCAAGAACCAAGCGTGAAATTGATTTATCACGGAAAATATATCGCCAGAATTGTTGAAGGTTGCAACGCCGTTAGCGTGATGATTTTGTTTATTGCTTTTGTGGTTGCTTTTACCGGAAAATTAAAAAATACTATTCTTTTTATTCTTTTTGGACTTATTGTGATCCATATTTTGAACATTTTTAGAATTGCGCTTTTAAGTATTGCTTTATATCATTTCCCAAAATCAGAACATCTACTTCATGGCGTAGTTTTTCCATTATTTATTTATGGTGTTGTGTTTTTTCTTTGGGTAATTTGGGTTAATAAATATTCGTCTTATGCTTCAACAACTCCTTCAAAATAAAAAAAAAGTAGCTCAAATTTCTTTTTTAATTCTCCTATTAATTTTAATTAGAGCTTTTGAAAACACTATTTTTTATGATCCGTTTTTAAATTATTTTAAAAGCGAATATGCCAATTTGCCTTTTCCTGAAATAAGCGTAGTCAAGCTGTTTTTGAGTTTAGGATTTCGGTTTTATCTAAATTCGGTAATTTCATTATTTCTTTTGTACGTAATATTTAATGATGGAAAAATGGTTAAGTTTTCCATATTGTTGTACATGATTTTAGGTTCAATATTGATGATTAGCTTCTTTTTTGTGCTCAATTTTTTTGGCGAAGAAAGTAAAATGACCTTATTCTACATCCGGAGATTTATTATTCAACCGATATTTATTTTGCTTTTTATTCCAGCATTTTATTATCAAAAACAAATAAGAAAATCTTAAGAGTTTGTATTCTTAACTTTTATTACCTTTGCGCTATGATTTTCAAGAAACAACTAAGTATTTTAATTGCGTTTTTCGTTTTGGTTTCCAATTCGGGATTGGCATTTAATGTGCATTTTTGTGAAGGGAAAATTGCTTCTATATCATCTGTTTTTTCTGATGCTGAAGTTTGCGCAATGCCAATTGAAGTTGAAAAAACCTGTTGTGCAAAAGCTGAATCAACACATGAAAAATGTTGCTCTGACAAGGAAGTTAATCTAAAAAATAAAACAGAAAAAATCATTATCAAAACAATTGCTTTTGATATGAATACTGTTCTTTATTTCAACGAATACAAAACACTTCAATTTGGTTTTTATCAAGACCAATTTCAAACTCCAATTGTAGCTTATTATTGCGATGCCAATGCGCCGCCATTATACAAGTTATACAGCCAATTTATTTACTACGCTTGATTTAATTATTTGATTTTCAATATTTTTTGAATTTTTAATAATTAAATTATAAACTAATGAAAAACACTTTATTGTTCTTGTTAGTATTGTTTTCTGCAAATGTTTTTGGGCAAGAAGAGCTTGAAGAAGTTAAAGTAAAAACAACACAAAAAGGACTAAAAAAATCACTAAAAGGTACAGCCAATACAACATTGGTTACCAGCAAAGAATTACTTAAAGCGGCATGTTGTAATCTTGCCGAAAGCTTTGAAACCAATCCATCAATCGATGTTAATTTTTCTGATGCTTTGACAGGAACGAAGCAAATAAAAATGCTAGGATTAACTTCGCCTTACATTATGATTACGGAAGAAAATGTGCCTTCGGTTCGTGGTGCTTCACAAGCTTTTGGATTGTCGTTTACACCTGGAACTTGGGTTGATAATATTCAAATTACCAAAGGCGCAGGAAGTGTTGTGAACGGTTACGAAAGTATTTCGGGACAAATCAATACCGAATTATTGAAACCAATGAACGATATTCCGTTTTTCTTGAATGCTTATGGTTCAACCGATTCACGTTTCGAATTAAACACACATTTCAATAAAAAGATTAATGACAAATGGGCAACAAGTTTGTTTGTTCACGGAAATGCACGAGTTTCAAAAAACGATATGAACAATGATGGATTTCTAGATAATCCGTTAGGAAAACAAATCAATGTTGCTAATCGTTGGCAATATACTAATTCAGAAACAGGTTGGGTTTCGTTTTTTAATTTCCGATTTATGAAAGATGAAAAACAAACGGGCGAACTTGATTTTGATCCTGATAAACACAAATTAACAACCACTTTTTGGGGTTCTGAGATTAATTCGGAACGCTTTGATTTTACATCAAAAGTAGGTTACGTATGGAAAGAAATGCCGTTTCAAAGTATAGGTTTTCAAAACGCATTTACCAATCACAATCAACAATCGTATTTTGGTTTAAATCAATACGATATCAAGCAGCAAAGTTATTATTCGAACTTGATTTTTAACTCGATTATCGGTAATACGATGCATAAATTTTCTACGGGTTTGAATTTTGTGTACGATAAATATTCAGAATTTGTCAATACATTCGATGTAAGCAGAATTGATAATTCGGTTGGAGCATTCTTTGAATATACGTATGATAACAACGATAAGTTGAGTTATGTTCTTGGCGGGCGAATGGATTATCACAATAGGTTAGGAGCATTTTTCACACCAAGATTTCATCTAAAATATAACGCTTTTGAAAATTCAGTCTTTAGAATTTCAGCCGGAAGAGGAAAACGTGCTGCGAATATTTTTGCAGAAAATCAAAATCTTTTTGCCAGTTCAAGAACCATTTCAATTCTTGGTACAAAAGGAGAAGTTTATGGTTTAAGTCCAGAAATTGCATGGAATTATGGTGTAAGTTTTACTCAAAAATTCAAATTGTTTTCAAAAAGTGCTGATGTAACGGTTGATTTTTACCGTACCGATTTTCAAAATCAAGTTGTGGTTGACGTAATGCAAAGTCCACAGGAATTGTTGTTTTATGATTTGCAAGGAAAATCATTTGCCAATAGTTTGCAAGTTGATTTCAATGTGGAACTTATTAAGCATTTGAATGTAAGAACCGCTTATAAATATTTTGATATTTCAACCGATTATTTATCGGGAAGTTATCAAAGACCTTTGCAGGCAAAACATCGTTTTTTTGCTAATTTGGAATATGAAACGCATATCAAAGATAAAGGTCAGCAATGGAAATTTGATTATACATTCAATTGGTTAGGAAAACAGCAATTGCCCAACACAGCAACCAATCCAGAACAAGACAGATTACCTAATTTTTCACCTTCATTTGGCGTGATGAATGCACAAATTACCCGAACATTTTCTAGTACATTCGAAATGTATGTTGGAGGCGAAAATATCGGAAATTATCGTCAAAGCAAAGCGGTTTTGGGTAGCGATAATCCATTTGGACCAAATTTTGATACATCAATTGTGTATGCGCCAGTTTTTGGGCAAATGTATTACGCAGGATTACGATTTAAAATTAAATAATTACAATTTCAATCTCAAAAATTAATTTCAAAAATCAATGACAATATGAAAAATATAATTTTAGGAATGATGTTACTGTTTGTAACACTTTCAACACAAGCACAAGAAAAAAAGAAAAAAAATGCTAAGTACAACATCGAAGTTAATGGCAATTGCGAAATGTGTAAAAAACGAATTGAGCAAGCTGCTTTTTCGGTGAAAGGTGTAAAAAGTGCCGATTGGCATATCGATGACCACATTTTACATTTGATAATCAATGAAGAAAAGTGTTCACCAATTGATGTAAAAAAAGCAATTGCAAAAGTTGGTCACGATACTGATGAAGTAAAAGCAACCGATGAAGATTATGAAAAGCTTCATGGATGTTGTATGTATGAAAGGAAATAATTTTTTATTAATTTTAAAAACTCCTTGAAAGCGTATTTTGAGGAGTTTTTTTAAAGAAATGATGATGTTTAAAAAGATAGTTTTATTGTTTTTAGTTGTATTAGGTAAAAGTTTTGCTCAAAAAACGGTACAAGATCAATCGGTTTGGTTTGCTTATGCAGGTCAATATAAAATAGCTCAAAAATGGGGTTATCATGCCGAAGCACAGTTTCGATTGGATAATGAATTGGAACAAAGTTTGCAAAATTTATATCGAGTTGGAGTAATTTATTATTTGCCAAAAAATCAAAGTATTACAGCTGGATATGCTTTGGTAAAAACATTAAAACCTTCGGTTGATGATTATTTTTCTGAGAACCGAATTTGGCAACAATATCAAATAAATAAAAAATGGCATTCAAATAAAAATACGATGACACATCGTTTTCGATTGGAACAACGTTGGGTTGAACAGCTTGGTTTGGTTGATGATGAAGTGGTAAATCTAGCAACAAATTATCAAAATAGATTACGCTATTTGAATAGAAATTTGTTTCAAATTTTGCCTTTGCATAAAAATGAAAGTGAGATTTATGGTATTTTACAAAGTGAAGTTTTTCTTAATCTTGGCAACAATAAAGTGAACTCAAAATTCTTTGATCAAAACCGATTTTTGGTTGGTTTAGGATTAAATTTTGAGAACAAAACTAGATTTGAATTGGGCTACATGAACCATTTTATTACTTCAAGTTCGTCTAATAATTTGATGCGTCACACTGTATCAGTTTCGTTATTACATAATTTGAATTTTATGAAATAATAAATCCTTAGAATTACGTTAAAGCGTGTAGTTATCCCAAAAAATATCACTACTTTCACGCTCGAATTTTTTACCCTTAAAATTAACATTGATGAGTGAATTTGATTGGATGCAATTGTTAAATCCTGAGTTTTACATAACCATGACAGTTGGTGGTGTAAAAATTGGTTTATGGATTGTATTGTTTATAGTATTTGCCGAAACAGGTCTTTTTGCAGGCTTCTTTTTACCTGGTGATAGTTTACTTTTTTTAGCCGGAATTTACAGCAGAAGTTTAGTTGAGAATTTTGTTTATATAGAAAATGATTTTAGTAATGTGTTTTTACTTTCCACGTTAGTCGCTATATCTGGAATTATCGGAAATATGGTTGGATACTGGTTTGGAAGTAAAAGTGGTTACTATTTGTATAAAAAAGAAGATAGCTTTTGGTTCAAGAAAAAATATTTAATTCAGTCAAAAGATTTCTTCGAAAGATATGGTGGAAAAGCAATTATTTTTGCTCGTTTCCTGCCGGTTTTCAGAACATTTGCACCAATCGTTGCCGGAATTGTTTTTATGGACAAAAAGAAATTTATGTTTTATAACATTTTGAGTTCGTTCCTTTGGGCATTTACCTTGATTTTTGCTGGACACTATTTATATGGTTTGTTCTTAGAAAAATTTGACATCGATTTAAAACATCACATAGAAAAAATCATTATTTTGATTATTTTGATTTCAACTTTCCCTGTAATTATGAAGTTGATAAAGAAACCAAAAGCAACAGAATAATTATAAAATATGAAGCAATAAAAAAATCCGTCACGTTGCAAAACTTGACGGATTTTTTTAGTTGTGCCAAATTGGATTTTGGCTTTTTATTTTTGGAAGTTGTTATTTCAAACTTGTTTCAGAATTACATCATACCTGGCATTCCTCCACCCATTGGCATTCCGGCTGCGTTTTCTTCTTTAATTTCGATTAAAGCACATTCGGTTGTTAAAATCATTCCTGAAACTGAAGCAGCATTTTCTAAAGCTACACGAGTTACTTTTTTAGGATCGATAATTCCAGCTTTTAGCATATCAACATATTCGTCTGTTTTTGCATTGTAACCAAAGTTTTCTTTTCCTTCTGATACTTTTGCAACTACAACAGAACCTTCTAAACCTGCATTTTCAACAATTGTTCTCAATGGAGATTCTACCGCACGAGATACAATTTGAATTCCAGTTGCTTCGTCAGCGTTGTCAGCTTTTATTGAAGTTAATGTAGCTTTTGCTCTTAATAAAGCAACGCCACCACCAGCAACAATTCCTTCTTCAACTGCGGCACGAGTTGCGTGTAGAGCATCGTCAACACGGTCTTTTTTCTCTTTCATTTCTACTTCAGAAGCAGCACCAACATAAAGAACGGCAACTCCGCCAGCTAATTTAGCCAAACGCTCTTGTAGTTTTTCTTTATCATAATCAGAAGTCGTAGTTTCCATCTGACCTTTGATTTGGTTTACTCTGTTTTTAATTAAATCAGCATTTCCAGCACCGTTTACAATGGTAGTATTGTCTTTGTCGATAGCGATTTTTTCTGCTGTTCCAAGCATTTCTAAAGTTGCGTTTTCTAAAGTGTAACCACTTTCTTCTGAAATTACAGTTCCGCCAGTTAAGATAGCGATGTCTTCTAACATTGCTTTTCTTCTGTCACCAAATCCTGGAGCTTTTACAGCAGCAATTTTTAATGCACCACGCAATTTATTTACAACCAATGTTGATAGAGCTTCACCGTCAACATCTTCTGCAATGATTAATAATGGTTTTCCAGATTGTGCCACTGGTTCAAGAACAGGAAGTAACTCTTTTAATGAAGATACTTTTTTGTCGTATAATAGAATGTATGGATTTTCCAATTCAACATTCATTTTTTCAGGATTGGTAACAAAATAAGGAGATAAATAACCTCTGTCAAATTGCATTCCTTCAACAACATCTACATAAGTATCTGTTCCTTTTGCTTCTTCAACTGTGATTACACCTTCTTTTCCAACTTTTCCAAAAGCGGTTGCAATTAAATCACCAATAACTTCGTCGTTATTTGCTGAAATTGAAGCAACTTGTTTTATTTTTTCAGAAGAAGAACCAACTTCTTGTGCTTGTTTTCCAAGGTCAGCAACAATTGCTTCAACGGCTTTGTCAATTCCTCGTTTTAAATCCATTGGATTTGCTCCAGCGGCAACGTTTTTCAATCCTTCTTTTACAATGGCTTGTGCCAAAACGGTTGCAGTTGTTGTTCCGTCTCCAGCTAAATCATTAGTTTTTGACGCTACTTCTTTAACCATTTGCGCACCCATATTTTCTAATGGATCTTTTAATTCTACTTCTTTAGCCACAGAAACACCATCTTTAGTCACTGTTGGTCCGCCAAATGATTTTGAAATAATTACATTTCTTCCTTTTGGTCCAAGAGTTACTTTTACTGCATTTGCTAATGCATCAACACCACGTTTTAATCCGTCACGTGCTTCAATATCGAATTTTATATCTTTTGCCATTTTTTAATTAATTTTTGAATTTAGATTTTTGAATTTAGAATTTTGTGCTTAGAAAATTAAAATTCATTTTCTGAATTCTAATTTCTAAATTCTAACTTTAGATGATTGCAAGAATATCGTCTTCTCTCATGATTAGATAATCTTTTCCATCCAATTTTAAATCGGTTCCAGCATATTTGCCATAAAGAACAGTGTCGCCAACTTTTACTGTCATTGGTTCGTCTTTTTTGCCATTTCCTACAGCAAGAACAGTTCCTTTTTGTGGTTTTTCTTTTGCTGTATCGGGAATGATAATTCCAGAAGCAGTTTGTGTTTCGGCTGCTGCTGGTTCCACAATTACGCGGTCTGAAAGCGGTTTAATGTTTAATGCCATAATGTTTATATTTTATGTTTTATTAAAATTTTATTGTTGCTTTTGATTAGTCAGAAATTGTGCCATTTGGTTAAAACTGACAATTTTTCAGCGAAGATAGACAAAGTTGACAAAATGGTAAGACGAATGTTCTTTAGCCCTTGCTGAAATGGCATCCTTTTTCTTGGAAAGAAAAAGATAGAATGTAAGCAAGGAAAAAGGTTTGCAAAAATCCCCAAGCGATTCGCTCCAAATATTCAAAAAAAAAGTCCCGATTTTGGTCGAGACTTTCTGTATGAATTTATGTAATTCTTATTTTTTTTCTTCAACTGGTTTTGCCGGAGTTGTTGCTGCTGGAGTTTCTGCCGGTTTTGAAGTTGAAATGGATGATTCGTCGATTACTTTTGAACTAGAATCGTTTAATGTTCCAGTAAAACTTAGACTTGATAAAAGGATTAATAGGATTAAAACTCCTGCTAATGTCCATGTACTTTTGTCTAAAAAGTCGGTTGTTTTTTGAACACCACCTAACTGGGTTGAACCACCAAGTGTTGATGAAAGTCCGCCACCTTTTGGGTTTTGAACCATGATAACGATGATTAGTAAAAAACAAACGATTGTGATTAATACTAAAAAGATTGAAAATGTACTCATTACTAATTATTATTTTGTTGTAAAGTCTTTATATCTAAAATTCGGTCTGCAAAGAAACTACTTTTTTCTGGATATTTCAAAATTAATATTTCATAAGCTTGAATTGCTTTGGGATATTTTTTTTGTTCCAAATAAACTCGGGCTAATGTTTCGGTCATTAGATAGGTTGTTTCTTCGGAAAACGGCTTGATTTCTGGTACTGGCGCGTCTTTTGAAACGGTTGGTATTTTTGGATTATTTTCGATGAATTTATCAATTAAATCCAACTTTTTCTTGCGTTCTTCGTCAACAGGATGTGTTTCTTCTTTCTTGATTTCTTCTCTGATGATGGGTTTGAAGCGAGCCAATTGTAACCATTCTTCAAAGGAGTGTTTTTCGTTTTTAGAAAATTCAAGTGGTTTTCCTATTTCTAGTTTTTCGGCAACTTTTTCTTCTTCGGTTGTTGATTCTTTGATGGAAGAACGAATGGATTGTTCTACTAAATTGGTGGTTGAAGAATGATTTTGCACGACAACAATTTCGCTTTCTACTACGTTGATGTTGAGTAATTCTTCTAATTTCTTTTCGTATAAACCTTTTTGAACCGCCACAAAATCATCGGAAGTGATGAAATCAAACAGCATACTTCTATCGGTTGTATAGGCTGCGGCAACTTTTAGCGCATAATTGTATTTGTAACTATCCTGATTGTACAGATGTTTTAATCGCAAAACGCGCGCACTTTGAAAATAGGGAAATTCTTCTAGAACATTTTCTAGAGTTTCCGCATATCTTTCATTGATAGCTTCGGGTTTGTTGAGTAAAAAAGTATAATCGGTTAGGTTCAAGTTGTTTATTCGTTTATTTGTTTATTCGTTTATTTGGTTATGTGCGTAAAAATTGAATTAACGAATAACCAAATCAACAAATTTTTACCATTTTGCTAATGATTCGTTGAAAATATCTTGTGTAATTCGTTCAAAAATAACATCTAATGAACTCGTTAATTGTGCGCCTGTTAATTGTGTATCTGCTGGAAAATCATCAAAGAATGAAAAACTTTTTTCAAAGTTATCTTCTTCTTTGTTTTTATTGGTAAATCGAACGTTTACAGTAATCGATAAACGGTTTTGTGCTGCTCTAATATCAGCCGTAGCGGTCATTGGTGTAACGCTGTAACGAGTAATTTCGCCTTCATAAACCAAATCACCATTGGAATTAGTCAAATTCAAATTGGTTTGATTTTGAATTAAATCTTGCAAACGCAATGTAAATGTTCTTTCAATTCCGGGTTCAACCAAGTCGGCATTATTTTGAAAATAATTCACTTGAAAAGTTTTGGCATTGATAGGTTGAGCACCAGTGAAATTGTAAACACCACAACCATTTAGTGCAAAAGCAACCAATAAAACCAATATGTATTTTGTAAATTTCATTTGTTATTTTTCAAAAGTCAAATATAATAGCTTTTATAAATCAAATTGCTTAATTTTTCGATAAAGTGTTCTTTCGGAAATTCCCAATTCATCGGCAGCAGCTTTTCGTTTTCCTTTGTGGCGTTCGAGAGATTTCTTTATCAACTCGATTTCTTTTTGTTCCAATTTTAAAACTTCTTCTTCTTCAACGGTTTCAGCCATTAAATAGTTGGCGTTATCATCTTCATCGTCAAATTCTTCTTGATGTGGTTCGTTATGTTTTGGAACAGCATTCAGTCGTGGTTCTTCTTCAAAAACAATCGGACTGTCGGTTGCTGTTGAGCCATATACTTTTTGAATTAAACTTGGATTGATGTCTTGTGTTTTGGCACCGTTTTTCATCAATTCCAAAGTCAATTTTTTTAAATCGTTCAAGTCACTTTTCATATCAAAAAGGACTTTGTACAGAATATCTCTTTCGGTAGCAAAATCACTATCTGATTTTTTTCCGCCAATAACCGAAGGTAAATTGCTTCCTTCCACAGGAAGATAAGATTGTAACGTTGCCAAAGTAACGTCTCGGTTGGTTTCCAAAACTGAAATCTGTTCGGCTACGTTTCGCAACTGACGAATATTTCCGCTCCAACGGTATTTTTGCAAAAATTGAATAGCATCGTCACTCAATTTAATTGGTGGCATTTTGTATTTATGAGCAAAATCGGCGGCAAATTTTCTAAACAATAAATGAATATCGTCTTTTCTGTCGCGCAATGGTGGTAATGGAATATCAACCGTACTCAATCGATAATATAAATCTTCACGGAATTTGCCTTTTTCAATCGCATCAAACATATTCACGTTAGTTGCAGCAACAATGCGAACATTTGTTTTTTGAACCTGTGATGAACCAACTTTAATAAATTCGCCGTTTTCCAATACACGAAGCAAACGAACTTGGGTTGTCAACGGTAGTTCGCCAACTTCATCCAAGAAAATCGTTCCGCCATCGGCAACTTCAAAATAACCTTCACGAGTATTTGTTGCTCCGGTAAAAGCGCCTTTTTCGTGACCAAAAAGTTCACTGTCAATTGTTCCTTCGGGAATTGCACCGCAGTTTACAGCTATGTATTTTCCGTGTTTTCTGTGCGAAAGCGAATGAATAATTCTAGGAATGCTTTCTTTTCCAACACCACTTTCTCCAACAACCAATACCGAAATATCGGTTGGCGCAACCTGAATAGCTTTCTCGATAGCACGATTCAATTTTGGGTCATTCCCAATAATTTCAAACCGCTGTTTTATATTTTGAACTGATTCCATATGTCATTGCGAGGCACGAAGCAATCTCTTTTTGAATTTATTTCAGTATTTATAATCAATTAGTTTGCATTGGACCATACCCAACCGCTTCACCAATCAATGTTGCTGTGGTGCAATCAGTAACTTTTACCAACACAAAATCTCCTTCTTTATAATGTTCTTTTGGGAAAACGGTAACTACATTCTCAGAATTTCTTCCGCTCCAATGTTTGTCTGACTTCTTCGATTCTTTTTCAATCAAAATTTCCACTGTTTGACCTAAGAAACGTTTTGTTCTCTTTTCGCTTAAAATTTGTTGTAAATCAACTACTTCTTGCAAACGTCTTTTCTTCACTTCTTCTGGAACATCATCTTTCATTTTTCTGGCTGCCAAAGTTCCTGGTCGTTCAGAATACGCAAACATATAACCAAAGTCATATTCAACATATTCCATCAAACTCAAAGTATCTTGATGATCTTCTTCAGTTTCTGTTGGGAAACCAGTAATCATATCTTGCGAAATCGAACATTCTGGAATAATACGTTTGATTTTATCCACCAATTCCATATATTCTTCACGCGTATGTTGACGATTCATTTCCTTCAAAATTCTCGTGCTTCCGCTTTGAACCGGTAAGTGAATGTAATTACAAACATTATCATATTTAGCAATTACATGAAGCACTTCTTCATGCATATCCTGCGGATTAGATGTCGAAAAACGAAAACGCATTTTAGGAAAAGCAACAGCACATTGTTCCAATAGTTGAGCAAAATCAGTAGCCGTAGCTTTTTGCATATCGGTAGCTTTATCAAAATCTTTTTTCAAACCGCCGCCATACCAAAGGTAACTGTCCACGTTTTGACCCAAAAGACAAACTTCTTTGAAACCTCTATTCCACAAATCCTGAATTTCTTCTATAATACTTTGCGGTTCACGACTTCGTTCACGTCCGCGAGTAAACGGAACCACACAAAACGTACACATATTATCACAACCACGAGTAATAGAAACAAATGCATTCACGCCGTTACTATTCAAACGAACCGGAGCAATATCGCCATAGGTTTCATCTTTAGAAAGAATAACATTTATGGCATCGCGACCTTCTTCAACTTCTTTCAAAAGATTTGGTAAATCCTTGTAGGCATCAGGACCAACAACCATATCAACGATTTTTTCTTCCTCCAAGAATTGACTTTTCAAGCGTTCCGCCATACAGCCCAAAACACCTACTTTCATCCCTGGATTAATACTGCGTTTCACGGCATTATATTTCTCCAAACGCTTTCTCACCGTCATTTCCGCCTTGTCGCGGATAGAACAAGTATTAACCAAAACCAAATCGGCTTCTTCTAAATTTTGTGTCGTGTTATAACCTTGCTCCGTCAAGATAGAAGCTACAATCTCACTGTCCGAAAAATTCATCGCACAACCATAACTCTCTATAAAAAGCTTTTTTGTATTTTCTTCCTTGTGTTCTAAAACAAGTGATGTACCTTGTTTTTTCTCGTCAATTTCTTTTTCCATAAAATATTCTTCGCTAAATCGGGAAGCAAAGATAATACTAAATTATAAAATATGACAAGATGGCAGAAATGGTTTAACAAAAGTTTTTGAAGCGAACCGTTTTGGCTTTCTTGGAAACCATTTTCCCGCTTTCCGTTTCAATCTGTCATTGCGAGGAACGAAGACACACGAGCGAAGCGAACTGAGCGTAAGCTAATCTCATCTCAATATTTAAAAATGCAATGACAGGATTTCCACTTCAATCGGGGCTAAAAAGTGAATGTCTTTTGTGTTTGTTTTTTAAAAAGATTAATCACCACAAGTTTCATCATATAAATCAACAATAGTGACTAATCCTTTAGTTTTAAATTCTTCTTTATTTATTCTTTCAAGAATTTTAGGACAATCATCGTTAAATATTATCTTGCTGGTTTTAACTATAGAATTGAAATTATTTACAGCTATAGTTAGTCCTGAACTTCCTAAAATCATGTGGAAATAAATAGCGTATTCTGTATTTGGCTTTTTAATGTAG
Source organism: Flavobacterium solisilvae (assembly GCF_012911605.1). Taxonomy (GTDB): domain Bacteria; phylum Bacteroidota; class Bacteroidia; order Flavobacteriales; family Flavobacteriaceae; genus Flavobacterium; species Flavobacterium solisilvae. Next base: position 106,602 of record NZ_JAAMPT010000205.1, read on the forward strand.
TATTTTGAATATGGTGTGCTTGAAGTTGCTCCAGGCGAAACTCCAACTCCATTACTCCAACCTTCTGAAATGGAATACAAGCTTATTTTACTTTTTTTAATTACTCTAGCCCAAGACTTCTTTTTATCAATATTTAATTTTTCTGAGTTAAATACATTTGGTGTAGCTAATATAATCGTTTCAAAAAAAACAGTGTCATTTTTAGAATTTACAATTTCAAATTTTTTTACGATGTCTATTTCAAATTTTTCAGATTTGGAATTATTATCAATTTTAAATTTAATTTTTTGAGAATAGTATTCGGGTATTTCTATAAAACCTTCTTTTATAGTATCATCATTAAAAGTAATTGTACCTTTATAAAAGGTTGAATATCCTAGTAAAGGGATGAAAAGTAATAAGTAAAATAATTTTTTCATTTATTTATTTTTTTTCGAATATAATAATTTTTAGACAAAGAAAATTCATTGTTAATTTTTTTGTTATAAATTCCATTTCACCGTTAAAAAACAGCAATAAATCGGTAATTTAAAAAAAACAATTACATTTGTCCGCACAAACAATCGGGATATGGCAAAGAATTTAGTTATCGTCGAGTCGCCTGCAAAGGCAAAAACAATCGAGAAATTTTTAGGAAAAGAATACCAAGTAGAATCAAGTTATGGGCATATTGCCGACTTGCCTTCAAAAGAAATAGGAGTAGATGTAGCCAATGGTTTCAAACCAAAATATGAAGTTTCTCCCGATAAAAAAGCACTCGTAAAAAAACTAAAAGACCTTTCAAAATCAGCCGAAATGGTTTGGTTAGCTTCCGATGAAGACCGCGAAGGAGAAGCCATTTCTTGGCACTTAGCGGAAGAACTAAAATTAGACAAAAGCAAAACAAAGCGTATCGTTTTTCACGAAATCACCAAAACCGCTATTCAAAAAGCAATCGAAAATCCTCGTGGAATAGATTACAATCTAGTAAATGCACAACAAGCTCGAAGAGTTTTGGATCGATTGGTAGGTTATGAATTATCGCCAGTTTTGTGGAAAAAAGTAAAAGGCGGACTTTCGGCAGGTCGTGTGCAATCGGTTTCGGTTCGTTTAATAGTAGAACGCGAAAGAGAAATTCAAGATTTCAAAGCCGTTGGTTCTTATGCAGTTTCAGCCGAATTTACTAACGAAGCTGGAAAAATCGTTAAAGCCAAATTACCAAAAAACTTCGCTACTAAAAAAGAAGCCGAAGATTTCCTAAATAAAAGCATCGGAGCAAATTATAAAGTAGCCGATTTAGAAACCAAGCCAACAAAAAAATCGCCGGCAGCACCATTTACAACTTCTACGTTGCAACAAGAAGCAGCGCGTAAATTATATCTTCCAGTAGGAATCACAATGCAGTTGGCACAACGCTTGTACGAAGCCGGATTGATTACATATATGAGAACCGATAGTGTGAATCTTTCTCAAGAAGCAACTGCTGCGGCTCAAGCCGAAATCACAAAATCATATGGTGCAGCATATAGCAAGCCGAGAAGTTTTGTGACCAAAGCAAAAGGCGCACAAGAAGCTCACGAGGCTATTCGTCCAACCGATATGTCTTTGCATACGGTAAATATCGACAGAGATCAAGCTCGTCTGTATGATTTAATTTGGAAAAGAACGTTAGCTTCTCAAATGAGTGATGCAGAATTAGAACGTACTAATGTGAAAATAGAAGCCGATAAACATTCAGAAATTTTTCAAGCAACCGGAGAAGTAATCAAGTTTGAAGGATTTTTAAAAGTATATCTTGAAGGTAACGATGATGACGATGAAGAACAAGAAGGAATGTTACCAGCTTTAAAAATAAATGAAAAATTAGACAATCAATTTATTGTAGCCAAAGAACGTTTTACGCAACCACCAAGCCGTTATACCGAAGCATCGTTGGTTAAGAAATTGGAAGAATTAGGAATTGGTCGTCCGTCAACTTATGCACCAACGATTTCTACAATTATCAATAGAAATTATGTAGAAAAAGGAACATCTGAAGGAAGAGAACGTCAATATGGTCAGTTGACTTTGAAAAATGGTCAGTTGAAAACCGAAGTTCTAAAAGAAAATACGGGTTCCGATAAAGGAAAATTAGTTCCAACCGATATTGGTACCATCGTAAATGACTTTTTGGTCAAAAACTTCGAAGCGATTTTAGATTATAATTTTACTGCTAAAGTAGAACAAGATTTTGATGAAATTGCCGAAGGAAATATCGATTGGGTAAATATGATGCAGGATTTCTACAATAAATTCCATCCAAATGTTCAAGAAGTTGAGAAAAATGCTGACCGCGAAAGTGGCGAACGTATTTTAGGTACTGATCCAAAATCAGGCAAACCAGTTTCGGTTCGTTTAGGAAAATTTGGTCCAATGGCTCAAATTGGTGATGCTGAAGATGATGATAAGCAATTCGCAAGTTTACGTCCGGAGCAAAACATTGGAAACATTAGTTTAGAAGATGCGTTGAATTTATTTTTGTTGCCAAAAAAATTGGGTACATATAAAGGTGAAGAAGTAGAAGTGAACAATGGTCGTTTTGGACCTTATGTTCGTTTCGGCAAACAATTTATTTCGTTACCAAAAGGCGAAGAACCATTAGATGTAACCATGGAACGCGCGCAAGAATTGATTAACGAAAAAGTAAAAGCCGATGCGCCAATTGCTACCTATAAAAATATGGATGTGCAAAAAGGTGTTGGACGTTTTGGACCATTTATTAAATGGAACGGAATGTTTATCAATGTAAATAAAAAGTACAATTTCGATAATCTTTCACAATCGGATGTTGCTGAATTGATTGAAGAAAAATTACAAAAAGACATCGATAAAGTAATTCATAACTGGAGCGAAGAAGGAATTTTGGTTCAAAAAGCACGTTGGGGAAGATCGGAAATTACCAAAGGAAAAATCAAAATCGAATTAAGTAAAGATATTGATGCTGCCGCATTAACATTGGAACAAGTAAAAGAAATGATTGCCAAAAAAACGCCTGAGAAAAAGACCGCAGCAAAAAAAACTACTGCTAAAAAAGCACCAGCAAAAAAGAAATAAACTATGGAATTTGATTTTTTATCACCTGTTGATAATGAAATTATACAATATGTAAGTTCGCTTTCAACTCAAAACATGGGAAGTAAAGTGGCTTTTCATACCGATAAAGATTTTCCCGATTTAGATAAAATTAAGATTGCTATAATTGGTGTTCCAGAAAATCGTGGCGATAAAAAAGCTTATCAGGAATCCAATTTAGAATACGTTAGAAAAGAATTCTACAGTTTATTTCCAGGTAATTGGCAGAGTTCAATAGCCGATTTAGGAGATATTCTTCCTGGTAATTCATTAGAAGATACTTTTTTTGCTTTGAAAAAAGTAGCTTCAAGATTGTTGAAAAAAGGAATTTTGCCAATTGTTATCGGTGGAAGCCAAGATTTAATCTATCCTTTATATAGAGCTTACGATGATTTGGAACAAATGGTAAATTTAGTTTCTATTGATTCAAAGTTTGATTTTGGTAAACAAGACGGAAGCATTTCGTCAGATTCATATATGTCAAAAATTATTGTTGACGAACCAAATAATCTTTTCAATTACTGTAATATTGGCTATCAAACTTATTTTAATTCACAAGAAGAAATAGATTTGATTGAAAAATTGTATTTCGATGCCTATAGATTAGGGGAAATTTCAAGTAATATTTCTTTGGCTGAACCAGTTTTGAGAGATGCCGATTTGGTAAATATAGATTTAACAACAATAAAAACATCAGACTCAGGAAATTTTACTAATTTTACGCCTAACGGTTTTAATGGTAAAGAGATATGTAGTTTGGCGCGTTATGCCGGAATTAGTGATAAGGTAAGTTGTTTTGGAGTATTTAACCATGATAATTCAAAACAAGAATCGGTATTAATTGCCCAGATAATATGGTATTTTATAGAAGGATTTAATTTTCGTTCTAATGAATATCCATTTGGCAGTAAAGAATTGTATTCTAAATATATAGTTCCGCTTGAAGAGGAAGAATTAGTGTTTTACAAGAGTAATAAAACAGAACGTTGGTGGATTGAAATACCTTTTTTTTCAGTCTCACACAATAAACTGAAAAAAAATACGTTATTACCTTGTTCACATGAAGAATATTTAGTTGCATGTAATCAAGAGATACCAGAAAGATGGTGGAAAGCGCAAAGAAAAAACATTCTTTAGTGTTAAAATGAAGTTTTTAAAAATACTAATAAAGATAAATTAAATTTATTTTCATAAGAATTAGTTTATAAAATAAATGAAAAAATGCATTTAATCGATATAATTTAGCTTTTTAACGATAAAAAGTTTTTTTATTTCAAGAAATAAATTTAGTTTTGACGTGTTAATTATTTTTTAATTAATAATTGTTTTTTTGAAAAATTATAAATAGGTTTACGCCCTTAAAAATTGAGTATTCAAATAACCCCAATTTATATGAAGAAGTTCATCGCATTTGCATCTGTTTTAGCTTTATTAACAAGCTGTGGACGTTCTAACGACAAAGGTGAGTTAGTAGGTGTTAAAGGAAAGAAATGGCATCCAGAAAAGCCTTATGGAATGACGTTAGTTCCTGGTGGAGCGTTTATTATGGGTAAATCAGATGATGATTTAGCTAATATACAGGATGCGCCAACCAAGACTGTAACTGTTCGTGCATTTTACATGGACGAAACAGAAATTACAAACAGTGAGTATCGTCAATTCGTGGAATGGGTAAAAGACTCTATTATTAGAGTACGTTTAGCTGTTTTTGCAGATGAACAAGGTATGACTGCTGGTTCTGGTAAAGGTGGAAAAGGTGGAAGTATTGGTGATTTTGCATTTGCTGATGCAGATCCTGCTAAAATGACTCCTTACGACAAATATATGTATGAAAACTACTATAGTGTTGGAACAGATGATGATCCATATGCGGGTAGAAGATTGAATAAGAAAATAAAATTAATTACTGATACAAGTAAGTATCCAGATGAGTTTTATACAGAAGTTATGGACTCTATGTATTTGCCGTTAGCAGAATCATTTAATGGTTTGAGAACAATTGATGTTCGTAAATTGGAATTCAGATATTCTTACATGGATATTCAAGCTGCTGCAAAAGCAAAAGTGGGTAAAAGAAGTAAATTTATTAAAACAGAAAAAGCACAAATATATCCTGATACAACAGTATGGATTAAAGATTTTGCTTACTCATATAATGAGCCAATGCATAATGATTATTTCTGGCATCAAGCTTATGGGGATTATCCGGTAGTTGGAGTGAGTTGGAAACAAGCAAAAGCATTTTGTGCCTGGAGAACTTTGAATAAAAATGCTTACATTAAATCTAAAAAGAAGAAAAAAGATTTAATTAATACCTTTAGATTACCAACAGAAGCAGAATGGGAATATGCTGCTCGTGGTGGTTTAGAATCTGGAGCATATCCTTGGGGTGGACCTTACACTAAAAACGATAGAGGTTGTTTCTTGGCTAACTTCAAACCAAATAGAGGAGATTATGCAGCCGATGAAGCTTTGTATACAGTAGAAGCAAAATCGTATGATCCAAACGGATATAATCTTTATAATATGGCAGGAAACGTTGCAGAGTGGACAGATTCGTCGTATGATGCTGCAGCTTATGAATATGTTTCTTCTATGAATCCAAATGTTCCGGATAACAAGAACATGAGAAAAGTGGTTCGTGGTGGTTCTTGGAAAGACGTTTCGTATTTCTTGCAAGTTTCAACAAGAGATTTTGAATACGCAGATACAGCAAGAAGCTACATCGGATTCAGAACTGTTCAAGATTATATGGGAACTCAAGTAACAGGAAAAGCTCCTAGAAAATAGTAAATTAACCAACTTAATTATATTAACTTAACTAACTAAATTTTTTTTATTATGGCATTATTATCACCAAAAGTAATGAACTTCGCCTACGGTATGGGTGCGGCAATTGTAATCATCGGAGCTTTATTTAAAATTGCTCACTTTGAGTTTGGACCGTTGACAGGTACTGTGATGTTAACTATAGGACTAGTAACTGAAGCATTGATTTTCGCAATTTCTGCGTTTGAAGCTCCAGCAAAAGAAATCGATTGGTCATTAGTATATCCAGAATTAGCTGGAGGAGAAGCTAAACCAAGAGACAAGAAAAAAGAAGATCCAGCAGATGCTCAAGGTTTATTGTCTCAAAAATTAGACAACATGTTGAAAGAAGCTAAAATTGATGGTCAATTAATGGAAAGCTTAGGAAACAGCATCAAAAACTTTGAAGGAGCAGCAAAAGCTATTTCTCCAACAGTTGACTCAGTTGCTTCTACTAAAAAATATGCAGAAGAAATGACTAAAGCAGCTACACAATTAGAAACTTTAAATGGTTTATACCAAGTTCAATTGCAAAGTGCTGAAAGAAATGCAGCAATCAACAATGAAGTTGCTGAAAACAATTTAAAATTAAAAGATCAAATGCAATCACTAACATCAAACTTGTCTTCTTTGAACAATGTTTATGGTGGAATGTTGTCTGCAATGAGTAATAGATAATTAGTTTTTTAACTATATTTTACTAACAAAATACTAATAAACTAATTAAGAAAAAATGGCAGGAGGAAAATTAACCCCTAGACAGAAGATGATTAACCTGATGTACTTGGTTTTCATCGCAATGTTGGCAATGAATATGTCAAAAGAAGTTCTTTCGGCTTTTGGCTTGATGAACGAAAGATTTGAAGGTGCTACTAATTCAGCTAAAGCTAATAATGAGCAAATGCTTCAGGCTTTAGATGCGAAAGCAGCAGAAGCAAAGGGAGAATTTATTGGGGCAGCAGCTACAGCTCATAAAGTAGAAGCAGCTACAAAAAAATTCTACGATTTCGTTGGAACTTTAAAAGAAGAAGTTCTTAAAGGAGTAGAAGCTGAAGATGGTAAATTACCATACGAAGCAATGGATAAGGCAGATAATCTTGATCACAGCTGGTTTACAGGTGATGGTTATACTGCAAGAGGAAAAGAAGTTTTAGCAGCTATTGAAACTTATAAATCTGATTTAAAATCAGCATTAAGTGATAAAAAATACGCTCCAATTTTAAATGAAATTAATGCTAAATTTGATTTAGCAGATGTAGCAAATAAAGAAGGTGTTAAAATTAAATTTTTAGATTATCATTTTAAAGGTTTCCCGGCAATCGCTTCATTAGCTAAGTTATCGGCTTGGCAAAATGATGCTAAAAAAGCAGAGTCTGATGTAATCAGTGCTGCTTTAGGAAAAGCTGCTGTTCAAGCTGCTTCTTATAGCAACTATCAAGCAATTGTTGCTTTAGATAAAAACGTTTATTTTCAAGGTGAACCTGTAACTGGTAAAGTTGTTTTAGGTCGTTATGATGAAAATACTAAACCAACTTCATTCTCAGGTCCAGGTAAATTAGTGAATGGACAAGCTGTTATATCTTTAACTGCTGGAGCTGTCGGAGAGCAATCTATTAACGGTCAATTTACATTTGTGGAAGATGGGAAAACGATTCCTTTAAAATTCCAAGGAAAATATGTAGTTGTTCCTCGTCCAAATTCAGCAAATATTTCTGCTGATAAAATGAACGTAGTATATAGAGGTTTAGATAATCCAATGACTATTTCCTTTGCTGGGATTGGTGATAACTTTGTTAACGCTTCTGCTCCAGGTTTAGTGAAAGCAGGTGGTAATGGTAAATATAACTTAAAACCTCAGAGTGGTACTGAAGTTACGGTTTCTGTAAGTGGAAAAATGACTGACGGTAAAACAGTTACTGATAAGAAAGTATTTAGAATTAAAAATATTCCTCCACCAGCTGGTGCAATTGGAGGTGGAACAGGAGTGCAAAAAGGTGCAAAATCTCGTTTAGAAGTTTCTCAGGTTTCGGCTAAATTAGAAGACTTTTTATATGACTTAAATTTCCAAGTTACTCAATTTACTTTTAAAGTTCCAGGACAAGCTGCAATTGTAGTTAATGGAGATAGAGTAGACGGTAGATGTAAAGCAGCTTTGGCAAGAGTTACACGTGGTGATCAAGTTACAATTTCTGATATCAAGACTAAACTTGTTGGAGCAAATATTTCTATTCCAACCGCTGCACCAGTAATTTATGAAATACAATAATAATTTGAGTTAGTATTACCTACTTAAATAACTTATAATTAAAAACATGAAAATTAAAAATCTTTTATTCGTTGCTTTTGTACTAGCTGGTTCTTTAACTGTTTCAGCTCAGTCAAATCTGTTGAATGCCAAAACTCCTGATGAGATTGGTAAGAAAACAGAGGCGCAGTTAAACTCTGATAATGACAAACCACTGCCTTATGGTTATGTGCATGATAGAGATGTATTGATGGGTAAAACGATATGGGAATTTATCGATATCGATGAGCGAATCAATTTTCCATTATATTATCCTATTGATACTGCATTTGTAGGTAAAGATAGAAGATCATTATTTGACGTTTTAGTAAAAAATATTAAAAATGGTAAGATTACCGAAGTATATGCCGATGATTATTTTAATATAAAAAAATCAATTGGTGATATGGCTTCAACATTTACATATATTGATACTATTCCAGCAGGACACGATGAGATTAATAATTATTATGATGACTATAAGTCAGGTAAAAAAGTATTGGATCCGCAATATATCAATAAGACTGAGTTAGGAGCGGATTTTATTGCTGGTTATAAAATTAAAGGGTATTGGTATTTTGATAAGCGTCAAGGTGAATTGAAATACAGATTATTAGCCATTTGTCCAGTTGCACCTGAAGCGCGTGAAATTGGTAAAGATAATCCAGACGTAATTGATTTGTTTTGGGTGTATTTCCCTGCAGCAAGAGATGTTCTGCACGAAGCCAAAGCTTTTAATGATAAGAACTCCGCAATGCCAATAACATTTGACCACTTGTTAAATTCCCGTAGGTTTAATGGAGTAATTTACAAGGAAGAGAATGTTTACGGCGATAGAGAAATTCAACAGTATATGAAAGATAACTCTCAAATGCAGTTGTTAGAATCGGAAAGAATTAAAGAGAAGATTCGCAGTTTCGAATCAGATATGTGGAATTACTAGTAGGTAACTCAATTAAAAATATAAAACTCTCATCAAATCGATGAGAGTTTTTTTAGTTTATAAATTATGCTAGATTATATTATTGTTGGTTCAGGTTTGGCTGGAATTGCTTTTGCCGAAATGCTTTTAGAAAATAATAAGAGTTTTGTGTTTTTCGAAAATCAATCTCAAAAATCTACTCGAATTGCTGGCGGTTTATATAATCCAGTTATTTTAAAACGATTTAGCGAAGTCTGGAATGCTAAACAGCAACTTGTTTTGGCTTTTGATTTTTATGCTAAAATTGAAACTAAATTAAATGTAAAAGTAGATTTTAGAACACCAATCTATAGGAAATTCTTTTCTGTAGAGGAACAAAATAATTGGTTCATTGCTGCTGATAAACCAAATCTTTCGCCTTTTCTTTCAACGGAAATCATAAAGAATAACTATCCCGGAATTGAATCGCCTTTTGGTTATGGTGAAGTGTTACAAACAGGTTATGTTGATACGGCTTTGCTCTTGGATGTATATCACAAGTATTTAGAGCAAATAAATAGTTTAAGAAAAGAAACGTTTAATTATAAAACCATTGAATTCTTTGAAGATTATATTCAATATGACAACCTAAAAGCAAAAAAAATTGTCTTTGCTGAAGGTTTTGGGATGCATTCTAATCCATTTTTTAATTATTTACCATTAGATGGAACCAAAGGCGAATTATTTATCATTAAAGCACCCGATTTGAAAATTGATGTGATCATCAATACGAGTGTATTTATTTTGCCTTTGGGAAATGATTTGTTTAAAGTTGGTGCAACTTATAATTGGAAAGATAAAACCGATTTGCCAACCGTTGAAGGAAAACAAGAATTAGTTGAAAGAATAAAGGAAATCGTCAATTGTGATTTTGAAATAGTTGAGCATTTTGCAGGTGTTCGTCCAACGGTAAACGATAGAAGACCATTACTTGGTTTACATCCTAAACATAAAAATCTCTATGTTTTGAATGGACTAGGAACTCGTGGCGTAATGCTTGCTCCAGCTATGGCAAAAGATTTATTCGATTATATTGAATGTAATAAACCTTTGGATAAGACGATTGATATAAAACGATATAATCTTAGATAGTTTCAAAATAAAAAAAACACAAAGCCATCGCTTTGTGTTTTTTAGTGTATTGGAATTTATAGTGGTTTATCTAATTTCTTGATTTAAAATTAAATCGATGTATAAATTGATTTTGTTTTTCAGTTCTTTTCTATGAGCAATAAAGTCAAGGAAACCGTGTTCAAGAACGAATTCTGCGGTTTGGAAACCTTCTGGTAAATCTTTTCCTGTGGTATCGCGAACAACTCTTGGTCCAGCAAAACCAATCAAAGCACCAGGTTCAGAAATATTAATATCACCAAGCATTGCATAAGAAGCCGTTGTTCCACCAGTGGTTGGATCAGTACACAATGAAATGTATGGAATTTTTGCTTCGGCTAGTTGAGCTAATTTTGCCGAAGTTTTTGCCAACTGCATTAATGATAATGCTGCTTCCATCATTCTCGCTCCACCTGATTTTGAAATCATTACAAAAGGAATATTGTTTTTGATAGAGTAATCAATTCCACGTGAGATTTTTTCTCCAACAACTGCACCCATTGAACCTCCAATGAAAGCAAAATCCATACAGCAAACGACTAAATCTTTTCCTTTTGATTTTCCAACACCAGTTCTAACAGCATCATTCAAACCAGTTTTGCTGATAACATCTTTTAAACGGTCGGAATATTTTTTTGTATCCACAAAATTTAGTGGATCTTTTGAAGTCATTTTTGCGTCTAATTCTTTGAATTCATTGTTGTCAAACAAGATTTCGAAGTATTCTTTACTACCGATTCTAACATGAAAATCATCTTCTGGACTAACCCAAAGGTTTCGTGCTAGTTCATCGGTATCAATAATTTTTCCTGTTGGAGATTTATACCAAAGTCCTTTTGGAACATCTTTCTTATCTTCGGTTGCGGTAGTAATACCTTTTTCTTTTCTTTTAAACCAAGCCATAATTCTTGAAGTTAGAAGTAAGAAAATAGAGTTTAGAATAAAAAACGAAGTTCTAAATTCTAAACTCTAAATTCTAAATTATTATAATGTATTAACGTTATTTAAGTCAGCAAATGCTTGTTCTAATCTTTTGTTGAAAGTCATTTCGCCTTCGCGTATCCATTTTCTTGGATCATAGTGTTTTTTGTTTGGAGAATCTGCTCCATCTGGACTTCCAATTTGAGTTTTTAAATACTCAATTTTTGAAGTCATATAATCGCGAATTCCTTCTGTGAAAGCAAATTGTAAGTCGGTATCAATGTTCATTTTGATTACTCCATAACCAATTGCTTCTCTAATTTCTTCTAAAGTTGAACCAGAACCACCGTGGAAAACAAAATCAACTGGATTGTGACCAGTATTGAATTTATTTTGAACATAATCTTGAGAGTTTTTCAAGATTTTTGGAGTTAATTTTACGTTTCCTGGTTTGTAAACTCCGTGAACGTTTCCAAAAGCTGCAGCGATACTGAATTTTGGAGAAACTTTCATAAGTTCTTCATAAGCATAAGCTACTTCTTCTGGTTGCGTATATAATTTTGAACTGTCAACATCTGAGTTATCAACGCCATCTTCTTCGCCACCTGTAATTCCCAATTCGATTTCAAGTGTCATACCCATTTTACTCATTCGAGCTAAATATTCTTTACAGATTTCGATGTTTTCTTCAATTGGTTCTTCTGATAAATCAATCATGTGCGAAGAAAATAACGGCTTTCCTGTTTCGGCAAAATGTTTTTCAGAAGCATCTAATAAACCATCAATCCATGGTAAAAGATTTTTTGCACAGTGGTCAGTGTGAAGAATTACGGTTGCACCATAAGCTTCTGCCAAAGTATGAACGTGTTTTGCTCCAGCAATTCCACCAAGAATAGCTGCTTTTTGACCTTCGTTTGAAAGACCTTTTCCAGCATTGTAAGCTGCGCCACCATTAGAAAATTGAATAATAACTGGTGCATTTAATTTTGCAGCAGTTTCTAAAACGCCATTAATGGTGCTAGAACCTATAACGTTTACAGCTGGAAGGGCAAAGCCTTTTTGTTTTGCATAGTTGAAAATTTCTTGCACTTGGTCGCCAGTTGCAACTCCAGGTTTGATATTATGAGCCATTGTTATGTGTTGTTTAAAAGTTAATTTTTAATTAATGGGTTACAAAAATAATAATTTCTAATTTTAGAATGGATAATTTATCCCGATATTTAAAACAGATTTGTCAAAGCGCATCTCTTTTAGCCATCTTTGGTTTTCAGGACGAGCAGGATTGTAGGTCTTGAAACCCATGTCAATTCTAACGATGAAGAAGTTGAAATCGTACCTGAACCCGAAACCAGTACCAACGGCAATGTTTTTCAGTGATTTGAAACCTTCGAAGATAGCTTCTTCAGCAATGGTATTATCTAAAACATTCCAAATATTACCCACATCAGAGAATAGAGCGCCGTTTAGTTTTTGAAAAATATTAAAGCGATATTCTGCACTTAAAGCAATTTTCATATTGGCTTCGTTAAAATCGAGAACGCTACCGCTAGCTCCAGGACCAAGACTATAAGATTGCCAAGCGCGATTGTCATTTGAACCGCCACCAAAATAACTTCGGGAGAAAGGAATATCATCAGAATTTCCATAAGGAATGGCGATGCCAAAGAAGGTTCGGGTTGCAAAAACGCTTCGTTTGAATAAACTCCAATGTTTGATATACTCGAATTCGGTTTTTAGATATTGTGAAAATTCTACATCAAAAATAGTATTTGAACCACCTTGATTTTGAAGTTGTTTTGAAGCGCGAGCAATTAAAGAAAGTAAATTTCCAGCCGACTCGAATTTTGCTTTAAAAACATAGAAATCATTATCGGTTAAATCGATTTTTGATGTTTTTGAATAAGCAATATTAGAGGCAAAGATTAGGTTGTTTTCCGTTAAACGCGCTTGTCTTTCTAGGATACTCAAAACCGATTTTGCATCGGATGCTGTAACTCCTAAAGGATTTCCGGCATCAAAAACCTGATTGTAAAAACCTAAAACACCTTCTTCAATGATTAGATTTCCATCTTCATTTAGTAAACTTGGATTTACAGGATAATTTTCGGAAATATTGTTCAAAGCATTGTAAGACGAGCGATAAATATTGAAATAATTAGACGGATTTAAGTTTTTAACAAACTGAATATTAATTAAATCCAGTTTGAAAGTGGTGTTTCTTTTTGGAGTCCAATTATAGGAAAGTGAACTGGTAAAGTTTTGTTTATCCAAACCTACATTTCGTTGTTTAGCATAACCAACGCTGAATGTCGTATAAGGTATCATCGTTTTTGGAATGATTTTATCGGTATTAAACGGCAACAGCAAACGCGGAAAATTAAGTCGGGAATCGATACCAATTTCGGAGATGTTGAAGAAATTATTATTAGGATTTGCCATGTCGCGTGACGAACCAATATTTCCTCTAAAACCAATGTCAAAAGTTTCGGCACCATTAAAAACGTTTCGAATGGTTAATGAAGTATTTCCCGAAATACCAAAATCTTGAATATTGGAATGCGTAAAATCGGTAGAAAAACCAAATGTATATTTTTTTCTTGGGGTTAAAAAGATATTGGCAATCAATCCGTTTTCGTCATTTTTGTCTGGAACATATTGAATTAACGGATAGTTGAAAACTTTTAAATTACTCAAATATTTTGAGGTTACAGCAGTTCTAAAATCGGAGAAATAGTTTCCTTTGTTTACAAAAACTCCATTCGTCAACGATTTTGGTTTGTATTTTAGTTTTTCAACACTGTATAAAGTAAAGTCGTTATATGTAGTGCTATCGGTGATTTTTGCGTTAGGATTTGCAGTGTTATGATCGGTATAAATATTTACTTTGTTGATTTTGTAAAGTTTAAAACCAATAGAAGTAACACTGTCTTCCGTTCTAACTCTTTGGTCTTCAATACTAATATTGATGTTTGGACGGTGTTTTTTATTGTTTAGCGTATCGATTACAAAATTTACATAGTTTTTTTGAAAATAAAATGCGCCATTATTTCTAAAATCTTCGGTGATTCGTTTGCTTTCTTCTTCAAAAATATTGGTATCAAATTGTTGTCCTTTGAAAATTAAGGAATTCTTTTTTCTTGATTGGTATATAGAATCAAGCGGTTTACTTGGAATAGTAGCATAGATTGAGTCGAGAATATACGGTTTACCTTTGGTAACGTTATAGTTTATTTTTACTTTTTTTGGTGCGATGCTGTCAATTTTAAAATCGGTTTTGGCATCAAAATAACCTTTGTTTTTAAAATAGGAATTCAGTCTTTTTGCTGAACGTTTTGTGCTCGAAGTGTCAAGAATAATTGGAGCTTCGCCAGTTTTCTTTAAAAAATTATGAATTCCGCTGTACCAAAATGATTGCCCAAGACGTTTAACTTGTTTTCGAGATAACCATTTGGCTTTTCGAGCATATTTTTTTGGATTGTTGATGTATTTTGCTCTATAAATGGAATCGGTTTTTTCTTTGGCAAGGTTGTAAATATTCAATCGAAGCGGATAACCAAGCAAAGCTGTATTTTGTTTTTGATACAACTGATTGAGAACATCTTCGTTCTTGTCTTTTTTTTCGTCAACAAGAATAGTGTTGTTCGTGAGTAGTTTTCTTCCGTTGGGAACTTTTTTTGTAGAGTTACATCCAACAAAAATGAAGGCTAATAGAATAATAAATGATATTTTTGTGCTGAAAAGTTTCAAAGGTTGCAAAAATTTAATTCAAAAATAAACTATTTATGGTTAGCAAAAACCAAATTAAATGGATAACTAGTCTTCAACTGAAAAAATATCGGTTAGAAAATCAACTTTTCATTGCCGAAGGTGTAAAAGTAATTCAAGAATTATTACAATCAAATTTTGTGCTAGAAGATTTATTTGCAACTGAGGAAGTTTTTAATTCGTTTTCGGTCAATAATAAAACGGTTGTAACCGAAGCCGAAATGAAAAAAATTACGGCTTTGTCATCGCCAAGCAGTTGTTTAGCTGTTTTTCAAATGCCAAAAGAAACAAAAATTTCCAACCAAGGATTAATTGTGGCGCTCGACGATATTCGTGATCCAGGAAATTTAGGAACGATAATCCGTTTGTGTGATTGGTTTGGCATTGAGCAAATGATTTGTTCAAAGGAAACGGTTGATGTTTTTAATCCAAAAGTAGTTCAGGCAACAATGGGTTCGCTTGCTCGTGTAAATATTCAGTATTTGGATATTCAAGAATTTATTTCCAATAGTAGTTTACCCATTTTTGGTACTTTTATGGATGGAAATAACATCTATTCCGAAGATTTACCAAATGATGGAATAATTATCTTTGGAAACGAAGCTAACGGAATTTCAGCCGAAATAGAAAAATTGGTTACTAATAGAATAGCCATTCCGCGTTTTGGTAAATTACAAAAAACCGAAAGTTTAAATGTAGCAACGGCAACAGCAATTATACTGAGTGAATTTTGTCGACGATTATAATGATTTTAATGAAAAGTAAAATTGATTAAAACTGCTCTGGTTTTCATCGATTCAACATTTCCAGTCCAAGGACTATCAGGATTGTTATCGCGAATTAATTCATCATTAAATCCGAAAACGCCTCGAATTGATGGTGAAAATTTGAAATATTCAAAGTATAAATCAATTCCAAAACCAATTTCATAGTTTTGTGTCCAAGGTTTTACTCTAAATCGTTGTTGGTAATTATCATCGTCAGATTTTGAATTACTCGAAAGGTTTAAAGTGGTAGAAACGCCGCCAACCAAATATGGACGAACATTTCCAGTTCTTAGCGAAGAAAATTTTAGTAGTAAAGGGAAATTAATATAGGTTGCTTTAACCTCTCGAATAGCATCTCTATCATTTGTAAAACCAGAATAGGTTAACGTTCTTGAAGCATAATATAATCCTGGTTCAAAACGTAAATCGATATATTCATGCAAACGAAGATTTCCAACCAAACCAACATTAAAACCGGTTTGACCTTTAACGTTAATATCGTTTCCAACGGTTTTATAATCGGTTTTAAAATCAAAACTACTAAATCCAAGAAAATAACCCCAATGAACACGTTGTCTATCAAAGTTTTCAAGGTTGATGATAGGATCTTTTGAAAAAAGACTTTGCCCAAATTGTGCAAAGATTTGAGATGTTATCAGTAGAAATAGTATGCAGAATAGTCTTTTCATTTAGAGAAAATCTTCAAAAATTATTTTTTTGTTGCTGTGTAAATTGTAGCAACTCCAAATGTTTGTGGCAAAGCTACACAATCTATAAACGAAACTTTTCTCAAAATATTGTTCAGTTTTTCGCCAAAAGGAAAATTTGCCGCCGAAGTGGAAAGATAACCATAAGCATTTTTATCTTTTGAAAAGATTTTTCCAATCAAAGGCAATATCATTTTGGTATAAAATGAATAACCTTGCTTAAAAGGAAATTTAGTTGGAACTGAAGTTTCGAGAATAACAAAAACACCACCAGGTTTTAATACACGATAAATTTCGGCCAAACCTTTTTCTAAAGTTTCAAAATTTCGAATACCAAACGAAACGGTAATGGCATCAAAATAATTGTCAGGAAACGGAATGTTTTCGCTATCGCCAACCACCATTTCTATTTTATCTGAAAGGTTTTGAGTAGCTATTTTTTTCTTTCCAACTTCAAGCATTCCAACAGAAAGATCAAGTCCAACAATTTTTTTTGCCGAAGTTTTTGTCATTAAAATAGCTAAATCACCAGTTCCAGTAGCAATATCGAGAATGTTTTCAGGATTTTTTTCAGCAACAAGAGCAACTACTTTTTTTCTCCATTTTACATCAATTCCAAGTGAAATTACTCGATTTAAATCGTCATAATTACCCGAAATAGTGTCAAACATTTGGGTAACTTGTTCTTTTTTTCCTAGCGATGAATCTTTGTATGGAGTTATATTTTTTGACATTTTACAATTTTTGACAAATATAGCGCATTATTTTATTGCTTGGAAACATAGGTTTGAAAACAAAAGTCATAAGCGTGTTTTTCGTCTTTTGCATGAAATTCTTCTGAAACTAATTTCCATTTTGTAATATCAATTTCGGGGAAAAAAGTATCGGCTTCAAACGAATGAAACACTTTGGTGATTTCTAATTTATCGGCAAAATCGATTGATTGATTGTAAATTTCGCCACCACCAATTACATAAACATCTTCGTCTTTTGGACAAACAGCAATAGCTTTTTTCAAACTATCCACAACGATGCAGTTTTCTGCGGTGTAATTTTTTTGTCGTGTGATGATTACATGTGTTCTGTTGGGTAATGGTTTTGGAAAACTTTCAAAAGTTTTTCTTCCCATGATGATGTAATGACCAGTTGTTAAGGTTTTAAATCGTTTAAAATCATTGGGTAAATGCCAAATTAGTTGGTTGTCTTTTCCTAATTCGTTGTTCATCCCAATGGCTGCAATGGCTATAATCATGTTGTGGTTGATTTAGAATTTTCTAAATCATTTTTTAGTTGTTCAATTTTTTTGGTTTGTTTCAACATTAGTTTGTCAATTTGAGCTCTTTCCCAGTTTTTGTTCATAAAGCTGTCAGTGATAAAAACTTTAATTCCGTGAAGCACAAAAAGGAAAATCCATATGGTAACTGCCCAAATCCACCAATTTTTTTCGGGATAAAATGACAGCCAATTATTAGCGATGAATAAAAAAATACTACCTAAGAATAAAAGTATAAAATGAAAATACAAGCGTTTTTTTTGCTTAATTCTTTCTTTAGCATATTCATAAATTTCGTGTTGATCTCTATCCATAAGTCAAAATTGTGCAATAAATATAGAATATATTTTTAAAATAGAAAAATTTCAATTTAAGATATTTTATTAAGAAAACGATTTCTTAATGTGGTATCAAAAATATATTTACTCATATTTTGATAATTTTCTTTTTAAAAGCCTTGGTTTTTAACAATTTGGTAAAAATTAAATACGTTGTTGAACGTATGAAAAAATGATGTTTCTTTGCTTCAGTAATCTATAAATGAATTAGTTATGTCTATCAAAAAACAATTTATAAAAACAAAACCAGTATGCAAAGTTACCTTTTCTATTGAAGCGAAAGATGCAAAGTTTGCAGCAGTTGTTGGTGATTTTAATAATTGGAATCCAAAAGAAGGTGAATTGTCAAAATTAAAAAATGGAACTTTTAAAGGACTTTTCGAAGTGCCAAAAGATTCTACATATGAATTCAAATATTTAGTTGATGGTGCTTACATCAACGATCCAGAAGCAGACAGTTATGTTTATAATGACTTTGCTGGTTCTGAAAACAGTGTGGTTACTGTATAAGTTTTATTGGTTTAGTGAAAAATCCGTTGTTTGTTTGTTGCAACGGATTTTTTTTTTAGTCATTATATAAGAAATAATAGGCTTCAATATTGTCGAGATAAACACCATCAAAACCGGCATCAATTATTTTTTTAGCATAAGAATCGTCATTGCCATAAATGATTTTTTGCCAATCTTTGTTCCAATATTCTACCCAGAACTCATTGTCATAACCATCGTATTTTTTCTTCAACCACGATGGATTTCCTAATGTCCAATCGCGTTTCCAGTAGTTTCTGTATTTTTCGGCTGCGCCAATATTCATGTAGCATACTACAAGTCGCTTTCCGCCGTTTTTCTTTTGTTTCAATTTTTCGATTTCTTCCTTTTTAAAAATAACACCGTTGTGGTATAAATCAATGAAAATCAAATCATAATTTGTATTTGAAATGGCTTCTAGAAATTTTGACTTACTGTAATAATTACTGTTGTTTATCAGGTAAAGAAAGTTTTTCACTTCTTTTAAGGATGAAATATCGTTGTTGTTCTCGTGATGTATTTTCTCGGGAATTATCGAATAATGGTAGTTTTCTTTGGTTCTAATAAAACTTATAAAACCTTCTTTTTCATTTTTATTTTGAGCATCTTTCACAAAGGATGAATCGTTCACAAACTCAGAAACCAGAATGGTTTTTTGGTCTTTTAGTTTTTGTAAAATGCCAATTCGGTATTCGTTTGGTTTAAAGGTTTCGTTATAAAAAAGTTCTTCAATCCCAAATCCATCAATGGCATTCAAATAATTTTCGTTTGGTTTTTTACTAATATCGCCATTAGTATAAGCTAATTCTTCTCCGTTTTGAGGAATAATTATAAAATTAGTGTCAAATTTTCGAGTGTATTTTGAAATGTTAATGACGAAATCTTGCATTTTTTTTGGAGAATCCTTTTGGCTAACAACAGCTTGTTTTATACTACTCGAATTACAAGTAAGTACAAAAATTGTTGCCAATCCAATAACCAAAAAAACAATTTTTTTCATAACTAAACGGCTACTTGACCTTTAATATGCGGATGCGGATCATAATCAACTAAGGTGAAATCTTCAAATTTGAAGTCGAAAATGTTTTTTACTTCAGGATTTAAAATCATTTTTGGCAATGGTCTTGGTTCGCGAGACAATTGTAATTCTACTTGTTCAAAATGATTGTTATAAATATGTGCATCGCCAAAAGTGTGAATGAATTCGCCAACTTGTAAATCACAAACTTGAGCAATCATCATAGTAAACAAAGCATAAGAAGCGATGTTGAATGGAACGCCAAGAAAAATATCAGCACTTCGTTGATATAACTGACAAGATAATTTTCCGTCGGCTACATAAAACTGGAAGAAAGCGTGACATGGAGGCAAAGCTGCTTTTCCATTAGCAACATTTTCTGCAAATGATTTTGACGTATCAGGAAGAACTGATGGATTCCAAGCGGAAACTAACATTCGTCTACTATTTGGATTATTTTTTAGCGTATCTATTAATTCGCTAATTTGGTCGATTTCTTCGCTGTTCCAATTTCTCCATTGATGACCATAAACTGGACCTAAATCGCCGTTTTCGTCAGCCCATTCGTCCCAAATTTTAACGCCATTTTCTTTTAGATAACCAATATTAGTATCGCCATTTAAAAACCATAATAGTTCGTAAATGATTGATTTTAAATGTAGTTTTTTCGTGGTAACCATTGGAAAACCTTCGGCTAAATCAAAACGCATTTGGTAGCCAAAAACACTTTTGGTTCCAGTTCCAGTTCGGTCGCCTTTTTGAGTTCCGTTTTCTAAAACGTGCTTTACTAAATCGTGGTATTGTTTCATTTTCTTAGGTTTAAAAGTTGCGAGTTTCGAGTTTCGAGTTTTTGTAGCGGGTTTCTAACTCGTAACCCGTAACCCGAAACATTCAAACCGTTTATGATTCTCGTTTTGAAATTTCGTCTCTTATTCTTGCTGCTTTTTCATAATCTTCGTCTTGAACTGCTGATTCTAGTTGAGCGTGCAATTCTGATAGACTTAATTTTGAATAACCTTCGCTTGGTTCTTTTCCTTCGCTGTCTAATCCAAATGTTTCTGGTGTTGAAAGAACGCCATCATCATCGTCGCTAGGATTTTCTAGTTCTGTTGGATTGTTTAGGTAAATTCCGGCTTTATCCAGAATGTTTTTATAGGTAAAAATTGGTGCGTTGAATCGCAATGCTAATGCAATAGCATCAGAAGTTCGGGCATCAATGATTTCTTCTATTTTGTCTCTTTCGCAAATGATACTTGAGTAAAAAACACCGTCAACTAATTTGTGAATGATGACTTGTTTTACCACAATGTCAAAACGGTCGGCAAAGCTTTTGAATAAATCGTGCGTCAATGGTCTTGGCGGTTTGATTTCTTTTTCTAATGCAATGGCGATTGATTGTGCTTCGAATGCGCCAATAACGATTGGTAGTTTTCTTTCGCCGTCAACTTCATTTAATATTAAAGCATACGCACCGTTTTGCGTTTGACTGTATGATATTCCTTTTATGGTTAGTTTTACTAAACTCATTAATTTCGTCATTGCGAGGAACGAAGCAATCTCATCCTCAAATTTTATGTTTTGTTCAGATTGTTTTTTTTGAAAACTGATTTTTATTCAATACAGTTTGTCTTTTAGCCCTGATAGCAGTGGAAATCCTTTCTTTTTTGCTAAAAAAGAAAGATTGCAACGGATAGCAGGAAAATGGAATGCAAAGTAACAAAAACTTTTCGCTTTTAAAAATAAAAAAACTACCTAAAAAAATGTTTTTTCAGATAGTTTTCGGGTTTGAGTTAGTTTTATTTTCTAGCTGTTGTTTGCTTTGAATTCTTTTAATTTTTGAGTTAATTTTGGTAGAATGTCAAAGGCATCGCCAACGATTCCGTAATCGGCAACTTTGAAAAATGGTGCTTCGGCATCGGTATTGATGACAACTTTTACTTTGGATGAGTTGATTCCGGCGATGTGTTGAATTGCTCCAGAAATTCCAACGGCAATGTATAAATTAGTTGCTACTGGTTTTCCGGTTTGTCCAAC
The DNA here is from genome assembly GCF_012911605.1 of Flavobacterium solisilvae. Lineage (GTDB taxonomy): Bacteria > Bacteroidota > Bacteroidia > Flavobacteriales > Flavobacteriaceae > Flavobacterium > Flavobacterium solisilvae. Next base: position 128,206 of record NZ_JAAMPT010000205.1, read on the forward strand.
GTGTTCGCTGTGTGGACGCCAACCTAAGTCGGAAACTGGTTTTGAACATGCGGTTGCAGCGCCAAGAACGGTTGCTAATTCTTCTAGCATTCCCCAATTTTCTGGACCTTTTAATCCGCGACCGCCAGAAACTACGATATCTGCATCGGCAATAGTTACTTTTCCGGTTGTTTTTTCTACTGATTCTACTTTTACTGAGAAATCGGCATCGTTTAATGATGGAGCGAAATCTTCTTCGGATAATGAAGTTGAGCTTTCTACTAATCCGAATGAGTTTTTACCGATTGATAGTACTTTTACATCGGTTGAAATTTCGGTAATATTGAACGCTTTGTTTGAAAATGCGTTTCTTTTTACTTGAAATGGCGATGTTGAAAGTGGTAATCCAACTACGTTTGAAGCAAATCCTGCGTCTAAACCTACGGCAACAAGTGGTGCAAGGTATAAACTATCGGTTGTTGATGATAATACTATTATTTTTGAACCTTCTTTTTGAGCAGCTTGTTTGATAACATCAGCATATGCTTTTGCGTTGAAGTTGTTCAATTTGTCGTTGGTAACTTTTAGTACTTTTGAAACGCCATAGTTTGCTAATTCAGATGAATTTCCTGCGTTAACGGTTACTGCGGTTACTGTTGTTCCTAGTGAATCGGCAATTTTTTTTGCATAAGAAGCTAATTCAAAAGCTACTTTTTTGAATTTTCCTTCTGCTGATTCTGCATATATTAATAATGACATAATAATTTTAGATTTTAGATTTTAGATTTTAGATTTTTTTTGCAATCAGCATTCAAAAATCTTTAATCAGCAATCTGGTTGTTAGATAACTTTTGCTTCGTTGTGTAATGCATTTACTAATCCGTCTAAATCGTCTGCGGCAAATAATTTTACTGCCGATTTTGGAGCTGGTTTTTCAAATTTTACTGCTTTTGTGTTTACGTTTGCTCCAACTGGTTCAAGAACGGTTAACGCTTTTGTTCTTGCCGTCATAATTCCACGCATGTTTGGAATACGTAAATCTTTTTCTTCTACTAAACCTTTTTGACCACCAATTACTAATGGAAGTGAAGCCGAAATGGTTTCTTTTCCACCATCGATTTCTCTTGAAGCTTTTGCTGTTGAACCATCAACAGTTAACTCGGTACAAGAATTTACAAAGTTGTAGTTTAATAAAGCTGCCAGCATTCCTGGAACCATTCCGCCATTGTAGTCTAATGATTCTTTTCCACAGATAACTAAATCATATCCGCCATTTTTTACTACTTCGGCTAATTGTTTTGCAACAAAAAAACCATCGGTTGCCTCAGCGTTTACACGAATAGCTTCGTTTGCACCAATAGCTAATGCTTTTCTCAAAGTTGGTTCAGTATCAGCGCCACCAACATTTACCACAGTTACATTTGCACCTTGTTGTTCTTGAAACCAAATCGCTCTTGTTAGACCAAATTCGTCATTTGGATTGATAACATACTGAACGCCATTGGTATCGAATTCAGAATCGCCGTTAACAAAATTGATTTTTGAGGTAGTATCAGGCACGTGACTAATACAAACTAATATTTTCATATATTTTTGATTAAAAAATTTCTGTCCGTAAAAGTATAAAATATATTTCTAATTTTTATATGCTTGCATACTATTTTTTCAATTTTCAATCGATTTCGTAAAGGATTGAAAATTGGTTTCAGATAATTTCAGAGTAAAGTCTTGAAATGTGCTGTATTAATTATAGTTTAATTTGTTTTTTTATCACTTTTAATTTTTATTTTTGCGTTTCAAAATTTACAGACAGTAATATAATCATTATATGAGAACGATACAATTTAGAGAAGCAATTGCCGAAGCGATGAGTGAAGAAATGCGTCGCGATGAATCAGTATATTTAATGGGAGAAGAAGTTGCCGAATACAACGGTGCTTACAAAGCCTCCAAAGGAATGTTGGACGAATTTGGTCCAAAAAGAGTTATCGATACGCCAATTGCTGAGCTTGGATTTGCTGGTATTGCAGTTGGTTCTGCTATGAACGGTTGTCGTCCAATTGTTGAATATATGACGTTTAACTTTTCATTAGTTGGAATCGATCAAATCATCAATAATGCTGCAAAAATGCGTCAAATGTCGGCTGGACAATTCCCAATGCCAATGGTTTTTCGTGGACCAACAGCTTCTGCGGGACAATTAGGTGCAACGCATTCACAAGCTTTTGAAAACTGGTTTGCCAATACACCAGGTTTGAAAGTAGTTGTTCCATCAACTCCTTATGATGCAAAAGGTTTGTTGAAAGCTGCCATTCGTGATAACGATCCAGTTATTTTCATGGAATCAGAACAAATGTATGGTGACAAAGGTGAAGTTCCAGAAGGTGATTACACAATTCCACTAGGAGTTGCTGATGTTAAAAGAGAAGGAACTGATGTAACTATTGTTTCTTTTGGGAAAATCATTAAAGAAGCTTTAACAGCTGCTGAAGAACTAGCAAAAGAAGGAATTTCATGTGAAATTATCGATTTGAGAACGGTTCGTCCAATGGATTATGATGCGATTATCAATTCTGTTAAAAAAACAAACCGTTTAGTAGTTCTTGAAGAAGCTTGGCCATTTGCTTCTGTAGCTTCAGAAATTACGTATATGGTTCAAGAAAGAGCGTTTGATTATCTTGATGCGCCAATTCAAAGAATCACTACAGCTGATACGCCAGCACCATATTCGCCAACTTTATTAAAAGAATGGTTGCCTAATTCAAATGATGTGGTAAAAGCAGTAAAAAAAGTTATGTATAGATAATAAGAAACTTACTATATTTGAAACCACGCTTAGCGTGGTTTTTTTATGCCTATGAAAAATAGTATTTTAACTTTAGTTTTATTGTTTGCTTCTGTAAGTTTTATGTCTGCTCAAACCAAAGTGAGCGGAATGGTTGTGGACAATACTGATATGCCAATTCCTTATGCCAATGTGGTTTTTAAGGGTTCAAAAATTGGTGTAGTTTCCAATGAAGACGGACGTTTTTATATTGAAGCTCCAGATAATTATGATACTTTATTGGTTTCATTTGTTGGTTTTCCAACCAAAGAAGTAAAGCTAACCAAATCGGTTAGTTATGATTTTAAAATTGTGCTAAGCGAAGGAAAAAGCTTGAAAGAAGTTGTGGTTTATGCCGGAAAAACTTCCAAGAAAAACAATCCTGCGTTGGATATTTTGAGAAAAATTTGGGAAAGAAGACGCAAAAATGGATTGAAAATGTTTAAACAATACCAATATGATAAGTATGAAAAGGTAGAATTTGACATGAATACCATCGATAGCGCGATGATGAAAAGTAAAATTTTCAAAGGAATGGAGTTTGTTTTCAAAAATGTTGATACTTCGCGAGTAACAGGAAAAACCTATTTGCCAATTTTTATCAACGAATCCATTTCGGAAGTTTATGGAGATAATCAGATTAAAAAGACTAAAGAAATTTTAAAAGCCAATAAAAACTCAGGTTTAGGAAATGGCGATGGTGTAAATACTTTTATCAAAGATTTGTACAACGATTTTGATATTTATGACAACTATTTGAATTTCTTTGATAAAAGTTTTACAAGTCCGTTGTCGCGAACCGGAATTGATGTTTACAACTATGTTTTGGCAGATACCGCAGTTATCGATAATAAACTCTGCTATAATATTGTTTTTTATCCAAGACGTAAAAACGAATTGACTTTTAAAGGTGATTTTTGGGTAAACGATACCACATTTGCCATCAAAAAAATTAATATGGCTGTAACCAAAAGCGCCAATATTAACTGGGTAAAAGATATCTATATCGAACAAGAATTTGAGGTTTTGAACGACTCTGTTTTCTTGCCAACCCGCGATTATATGATGTCGGATTTTGCTTTAAGAAAGAAAGAAGAATCCAAAGGTATTTATGGAAAACGAACAACCATGTACCAAAATTTCAAATTCAATGAAAAGAAACCTGAGAAATTCTATAAAGAAGAAATCAATTTTATAGACAATTCGGTTTACAACAAAGATGACAATTATTGGAGTGAGAATCGATTTGAGAAATTAAACAAAGACGAACAAGGCATTTATAAAATGCTTGATACGTTGAAGACGGTCAAGAAATTCCAGCGAATGTATAACTTGGTTTCCATTTTAGGAAGTGGTTATGTTGAGTTTAAAAACTTTGATTATGGACCGATTTTCTCCACTTTCGGGTATAATGAAGTCGAAGGTGTTCGAGTTCGCGTCGGTGGTAGAACTTATTTTGGACCGAATGATACTTGGCGTTTGCAAGCTTACACTGCTTATGGATTTGAAGATAATAAATTCAAATATGGTTTTTCAGGGAAATGGATGGTTGATAAGAAAAACAGAATCATTCTTTCGGGAGGAAATCGTCGCGATGTGGAACAAATTGGAGCAAGTTTAACGACTACTAATGATGTTTTAGGGAGAAGTTATGCATCGTCGGGAGTTTTTACTACTGGTGCCAATGGAAAATTAACCAACATTAATTTGACTACCATTGCCGCAGAAATTGAACCTGCTAAAAACTTCACGATGCAATTAGGATTTTCTTATCGAACCTTAGAATCGGCATCAGATACATTTAGTTTAGATTACTTTACAGATAACACTTTTACCACAATTAATAGCGAAGTAAAACAATCTGAAATCAATCTGCAATTTGAATATACACCAAAAAGAAAAACCATTGGTTATGGTGTAGAACGAAGAGAAGTTGATAGTCCATACAGCCGATTTTTTATTAATTATAGTCAAGGTTTGAAAGGTTTTATCGATAGCGATTTTGATTATCAAAAAATTCAGTTGTATTATAAACAGCCATTGATTATTGGTGCGATTGGTCGTTCTAATTTTACGGTAGAATTAGGAAAAACATTTGGTCAAGTTCCGTTAGGATTGTTGAGTGTTGTTCCAGGTAACCAAACTTATTTTATCATTGATAACACGTTTAATAATTTGAATTTCTACGAATTTGTAGCCGATCAATATGCAACGGTAAATTGGCAACACAATTTCCAAGGAAAAATATTTGCTAGAATTCCTGGTTTACGAAAATTAAACCTAAGAGAAATCATTGGAATAAAAGGAGTTTATGGAACGGTTTCTGATGAAAATAAAGCCATCAACGCTTCAGGATTAATTTATCAATCACCTGAAAAACCTTATTGGGAATACAGCGCAGGAATTGGAAATATCTTCAAAGTTTTTAGACTAGATTTTGCTTGGCGAGGCAATTACAGAGATGTTCCTGATGGAAATAATTTTACTGTAAAAGGTTCGTTTGGGTTTCATTTCTAGATTATTTTTGGTTTAAAACCTAATTTATTTATATCAAACCAGTGCTTTTAATTTAAAAGGCACTGGTTTTTTTATGCGATAATCCTTAGCATAAAGCGTAACAATTGATATGTATAGTAAATGAACTAATATTCAAGATTATATTGTTTAAATTGTTAAAAAATTGTTATTTTAGCCCGATTTTAAATAAATAAAGATGGATAATTTTATGATTTATTTGCCAATAGTAATGGCAGTTATTGGCTTAGCATTTATGCTATACAAACAAGCTTGGGTTTTAAAACAAGACGCAGGCGATGGTAAGATGAAAGAGATTTCAGATTACATTTATGAAGGCGCATTAGCTTTCTTGAAAGCAGAATACCGATTACTAACTTTCTTCGTAATTGGAGCAAGTATTGCGTTAGCTGGAATTTCTTTTGTAGTTCCAACAACGCACATTTTAATAGTTGTAGCTTTCGTTTTTGGTGCTATATTTTCTGCATTTGCAGGAAACATCGGGATGAAGATTGCTACCAAAACCAACGTAAGAACTACACAAGCGGCAAGAACAAGTTTGCCACAAGCTTTAAAAGTTTCTTTTGGTGGTGGAACCGTTATGGGATTAGGAGTTGCAGGTCTTGCAGTTCTTGGTTTAACAGGTTTCTTTATTATTTTATTCCAAGTGTTCATGAAAGGAACTTGGACTTCTACAGATGATATGACTATCGTATTAGAAACCTTAGCTGGTTTCTCTCTTGGAGCAGAATCTATCGCTTTGTTTGCTCGTGTTGGTGGTGGAATTTATACTAAAGCTGCCGATGTTGGAGCTGACTTAGTAGGAAAGGTTGAAGCTGGTATTCCAGAAGATGATCCAAGAAATCCTGCTACAATTGCTGATAACGTTGGTGACAACGTTGGTGACGTTGCTGGAATGGGTGCCGATTTATTCGGTTCTTATGTGGCAACCGTTTTGGCTGCAATGGTATTAGGTAACTATGTTATCAAAGATATGGGCGGAAGTATTCAAGATGCTTTCGGTGGAATTGGTCCAATTTTATTACCAATGGCAATTGCTGGTTTCGGAATTTTATTCTCTATCATTGGAACAATGTTAGTGAAAATATCTAGCGATGATGCTAAAGAAAAACAAGTTCAAGGTGCATTAAACGTTGGAAACTGGGTTTCTATTGTGTTAACAGCTGTTTCATGTTTCTTCTTAGTAAAATACTTGTTACCAGAAGTAATGCAAATGGAATTCTATGGTGAAGGATTAAAAGAAATTTCATCCATGAGAGTTTTCTATGCTACCATCGTAGGTTTAGTGGTTGGTGGCGTTATTTCTTCAGTGACTGAATATTATACAGGTTTAGGTACAAAACCAGTTTTGGCAATCGTACAAAAATCATCAACTGGTGCAGGAACTAACGTAATCGCTGGTTTAGCAACAGGAATGATTTCTACTTTTCCAACTGTAATTTTATTTGCTGCTGCTATTTGGGCTTCTTATGCTTTTGCAGGCTTCTATGGTGTGGCTTTGGCTGCTTCGGCAATGATGGCTACAACAGCAATGCAATTAGCCATCGACGCTTTTGGACCTATTTCTGATAACGCAGGTGGAATTGCTGAAATGAGTGAATTACCAAAAGAAGTTCGTACTCGTACAGACATCTTGGATTCAGTTGGAAACACTACAGCTGCAACAGGAAAAGGTTTTGCTATTGCTTCGGCTGCATTAACTTCGTTAGCTTTATTTGCGGCTTATGTAACCTTTACAGGAATTGACGGAATTAATATTTTCAAGGCGCCAGTATTAGCGATGTTGTTTGTTGGTGGAATGATACCAGTAGTTTTCTCTGCGTTAGCTATGAATTCGGTAGGTAAAGCGGCAATGGATATGGTGTATGAAGTACGTCGTCAGTTTAGAGAAATTCCAGGTATCATGGAAGGTAAAAACAAACCAGAATATGGTAAATGTGTTGAAATTTCTACTAAAGCAGCGTTGCGTGAAATGATGTTGCCAGGTATTTTGACTATTGGTTTCCCTATTGCTATTGTACTTTTAGGTAAATTAGTTTATGCTGATAACAACCAATTAATCGCTGAAATGTTGGGTGGTTATATGGCTGGAGTTACCGTTTCAGGTGTGCTTTGGGCAGTGTTTCAAAACAATGCTGGTGGAGCATGGGATAATGCTAAAAAATCATTCGAAGCAGGTGTTGAAATCAACGGAGAAATGACATACAAAGGTTCTGATGCTCACAAAGCGGCTGTAACTGGAGATACTGTTGGTGATCCATTTAAAGATACTTCTGGTCCATCGATGAACATTTTAATTAAATTAACGTGTTTAATTGGATTGGTAATTGCTCCAATTTTAGGTGGTCATGAAGCGGGTGCAACTACTGCAAAAGCTTCTTGTTGTGTTAAAACAGAACAAAAGTTGGATTGCTCAAAATGTGATACTGCTATGATGGCATCAATGACTAAGGAAGAATGTGCAAAAATGTGTGATGACAACGGTTGTTCTGCTGAGTGCAAAGAAAAATGCATGTCAATGTATGACGAAAACGGAAAATTCAAAGGTGAAGTTGCTACTGAGGAAGTAGAAGTAGTTCAAGAAGTGGATACTTTGAAACAGGAGTAGATTTACACCCTTATATACTTTTATTAAAAATGCCTTTCAATTTTGAAAGGCATTTTTGTTTGGATTAGTATAAATATAGATTACTTATATCATAAGTTTGGTAAGGCTTTCCCATAGCGATGGCATAGGGTTGCTATATCGTTAGTGCGACATAGATGCGACATGGTGTTTCTAGTTCTATCCTTTTTGCAATGCAAATTTGTAAAACTGATGTGAAGGTAATAAAAATAATGTAGCTGTTTTGTTTTTTAAATTACTTTTAAAAAATGGTGGTTGTGCAACAGTTACGGCTGTTATTTGATAGCGAGTTACTCTAAGTCAAGCTCTTTTTTTATGATTTGAGTTTCATTTTTTCTATCTGATTTTCTTCTTTCAGATTTTTTCTTTTGAATATACTTATTGATATTCCCAATACACATTTCATATTCCGCAAACCATGAACCTTGTTTAATCATTATACCGTTCATAGAACAAGTTTCGTAACCGCAATTATGTTTTGAATATTCTCCAAAATTTTGATGTCTAATTCTTTTTTCTCGTAATATTTTTTCTTGATACTTGCGTATTTTTCGCCACATTTGTTCTTTGTCTCCATTTGTAAGTTCTAATCCTAAAGCTTCAACTTTGATATAAGTCCATGGATCTTTAACTTGAAGGAAGTCAAATGTTTTCTGAAATATGGTATTAGCTAAATCACGAACCTTTATTTTTTCCTCAAGGCTTAACTTTTCATTCTCAGAAATAGAACGATAAAGACCTAAAGTATTGAAATCTGAATAGTTTTTATGATTTTCAATATAGAATTGATATTCTTTAAAACTCAGGCTATTAAATTGTTTTCCGATTTCCATTGTTCTCATTTATGATAAATGTGATTTTTTCTTACCTAAGGAACAACCCTGATAGCGTGGATTTCCAATCCATACCCGCAAACCACTTCATAACAAATATACAAATTTCCCCCAAAACCCATCACCACAATAAATCAATCTGTTAAAATCAGTGCAATCCGTGGCAAAAACCTTTGCTACAACCCTTAAAATCCCAAAAACCCAACAAAATCAACCCTTTGCTTACCAGTTAGACACGTTTGCTTACCAGTTAGACGCGTTTGCTTAACAGTTAGACGCGTTTGCTTAGCAGTTAGACACGTTTGTTTACCAGTTAGACACGTTTGCTTAACAGTTAGACGCGTTTGCTTCACCGACAGACACGTTTGTTTTACTGTCAATGTCTTTTGCTTTACTGTCAATGTCCTTTGCTTTACTGTCAATTTTTTTTGCAGACCAAACATTTTTGTTCATTAACCACTAAACCATACTAATTTTATGGCAATCTTTACACGCAGTCAAAGCAATTGTTTTGACACCCTTTTTTACAGCAGTTATACAATACAACTAGTATTCTGCTTTTTTTTAAAACAAGAAAAATAGCAAGCAGCTTGTTTTTTACCTAAATTTAGCCATTGCTAATTGTATCTATTTATGTCCAAAAAACTGCTATTATTATTCCTACTGCTGTTCAATCTTTCCTTTGCACAAGAACAGTTGCCTTTAATTCCGCAGCCCAAATCAGTTCTATTAGGAAAAGGAAGTTGCACTATAACAGCTAAAACTACTATTCAAGCGGATAAAAATTCATTTGAAGCAAACTATTTAAAAGAAGTAATCAAAGCACAAACGGGCTTAGATTTAAAAATAACTTCTAAAAATAGTTCCAATAGTATTCAACTTATCTTAAAATCACCCGATGCTACAAACGTCAATAAAGAACACTATAAATTAAGTAGCTCACGCAATAAAATTGTGATAACCGCTTTTTCAAATCAAGGCATTTTATATGGAATTCAAACACTTTCTCAATTACTTCCACTAGAAAAATCCGCTGAAATTCGAGTTCCTTGGATAAGAATTTCTGACCAACCAAAATACGCTTGGCGCGGAATGCATCTTGATTGTGCGCGACATTTTTTTCCAAAAGAATTCATCAAAAAATACATCGATTATCTCGCCATGTACAAAATGAATACCTTTCATTGGCATTTAACCGATGGCCAAGGTTGGCGCATCGAAATAAAAAAATACCCAAAACTGACTGAAATTGGCGCTTATCGAAACGGTTCCATGGTAGGTCATTATTCCGACCAAAAGTTTGATGATAAACGCTACGGCGGATTTTATACTCAAGACGATATCAAAGAAATTGTTGCTTATGCAAATCTACGACACATTACGGTAGTTCCAGAAATTGAAATGCCCGGTCATGCCGTGGCAGCATTAGCAGCCTATCCTGAATATTCCTGTACTGGCGGACCATTTGAAGTGGGTAAAATTTGGGGCGTTTTAGACGATGTTTTTTGTCCAAAAGACGAAACCTTCACTTTTCTAGAAAACATTCTGTCCGAGGTTATCGATTTGTTTCCTTCCAAATACATTCATATCGGTGGCGATGAATGTCCAAAAGTGCGCTGGAAAGCCTGTCCAAAGTGCCAACAGCGTATGAAAACCGAAAATCTAAAAGACGAACACGAGCTACAGAGTTATTTCATCCAAAGAATTGAAAAATTTGTAAATGCCAAAGGTCGAAAAATCATCGGTTGGGATGAAATCCTCGAAGGCGGATTAGCTCCCAATGCAGCAGTCATGAGCTGGCGCGGAACCGAAGGTGGCATTGCAGCTGCCAAAGAAAAACACTATGTAGTCATGTCGCCAGGTTCACACTGTTATTTTGATCATTATCAAGGCGAACCTAAAAATGAACCCATCGCTTTTGGCGGCTATACACCAGTAGAAAAAGTGTACTCTTTTAACCCAACACCAAAAGAATTATCCGCAGATGAAGCACAATACATTCTCGGTGCACAAGCCAATCTCTGGACGGAATATATTGAAACGCCAAGCCATGTAGAGTATATGATTTTCCCAAGAATGTTAGCCTTATCCGAAGTAGTTTGGGGAACATCAAATCCTGATAAATTTGCCGATTTTCAAAACAGAATGATACAACATTTTGATATTTTTGATAAAAAAGGTATCAATTACAGCAAATCCAGATGAAATTCGAGCTTTAAAATCTATTTTAAAATGAAAACTAGCTTCACAAAGTGTTTTTTGAAAAGCTCGTATTCTAAGATAAAAAACAAATTAGTAACTGAAATGAAAAAATTAAACATCATGCATATTCAATTAATTTATGTAGTATTAGTTCTATTTGTATCTTGTGATAAACAGGTTTATTACAAGACGTTTGATTATAAAACCATGACTTTTGTTGAACCAACTGAAAAAACAGACCATTGTGTTAGATTTATAAGTCAAACGAAAGATAAAATAGAATTAGAAGTGATGTACAATGATTTCAAAATAAAAAGAACATTTTTAAAAAAAGAGAATTACTGGTATTCAAAATTTAAATATGAAGAACCTAGCTTTCCAAAATTAAAAGTTGCTTATGGCGGTATTCATGAGTTACATTATTACATATTTGAAGACCATGTAGTTTATAAAGATGATGCATATTTAGTTTATGTAGATTTAATTAATAATAAAATGTATCTATTTGATGAGTTACAAATAGAGGATTATAAATATGTTACACTAAAAGACCTTCAAACAAAAGAGTATGATGTTGTTGATTATTACGTTAATTTTGATACTTTATATGAAAGAGATAGAGGTTATGATAGTAAAGGAAATTTATTAGAAGAAGTTATAAATAACCATTCAAATGCACCCCTTTTGGATATTTTCTTTTGGATGGATGAGGATATTTATTATTTAGGTGCAACTAAGGTTCCAATTTATGATTAGTGTTTTATCAAATGCATTGTTCAATGAAAATAAAAAAGACTTTCAACCATGAAAGTCTTTTTTATTGTAATGATAGCTGAAAAATGGATTACAAAAATGCCCAAGCCATTCGCTTCAAACTATTTTAAAACAACCCGTTTAACTCGGCGTCAATTCTATTGATAATCATTCCTAAATCTTCGGGATTGTTGACAAAATCAATGTTGTCAACGTCTATAATTAATAGTTTTCCTTTGCTGTAAGTACTAATCCAAGCTTCATAGCGTTCGTTCAATCGGCTTAGGTAATCAATCGAAATCGAGTTTTCATAATCGCGTCCGCGTTTGTGAATTTGTCCCACAAGATTTGGGATGGAACTTCGCAGGTAAATCAACAAATCGGGTGCGCCAACCAATCCTTCCATCAATTCAAATAGTGAAGCATAGTTTTCAAAATCACGATTGGTCATTAAACCCATCGCATGAAGATTGGGTGCAAAAATATGTGCATCTTCATAGATTGTTCTATCTTGGATGATGTTTTTTCCGCTTTCGCGAATTTGCAAAACCTGACGAAATCTGCTGTTGAGGAAATAAATTTGCAAATTGAAACTCCAGCGTTCCATTTGATGATAAAAATCGTCCAAATAAGGATTGTCAACTACATCTTCAAAATGAGGTTCCCATTTAAAATGTTTTGCCAAATATTTTGTCAAAGTTGTCTTTCCTGCACCGATGTTTCCTGCGACTGCTATATGCATTATGGTATTTTTATTTTATAATTCTTAATTTCTTGGCTGGTAAAAATAGATAAAATTTGGTCTTTGTAATAAAAATTTCCAAACGAATTCTCAACAATTTCTATTTCTATCACCGATTGGGTTTTGGTATTCAAGTAGTATAATTTGGTTCCAACCGAAAACAGGAGTTTTTCAGTATCAACGATTTGGATGTTTTCAAAGGCAGGAATATTGCCTAAAAGTGTTTTTTTTCCAAAGATATCGCAGGAAAACCAATTGTTGTATTCGTCTATCCAATAGAACGTATTGAAATCGGTTTGATAAAATTTAATTTCGTGCTCAATAGGAATAGGTAATTCTTTTACGGTATTTTTTAAGTAATCAAAAAGAATTAGTTTTTGATTCACAGCATTGTAAATCCAAAACTGATTTTGTCCTGCCAAACCAATTTTTGAAATGATTAAGGAGTTGTTTATTTCGGTAAAGTCTATTTTCCTAATTTCATTCAGCTGATTATCGAGCATAATGGCTGTATTGAATTGCTCGTAAAACAAGACAATTTGCAAGGGATTAATAATGTCAACCGAAGTGATTTTTCCCAGCGGAAGGTTTTTGTATTCCCAAGTTTGGTTTCCAGATTGCTTTACAAAAACATTATTTTTTATGAAATAACTGTTTCTAAAATTATCTAAACCACAATAAAAATCAGCCGAAGATTTTGTTTCTTGTTCCAAAACTGTTTTTATGCGTTGCGCATAACCAACAATTGGCATTGTAAAAAGCACTATAAAAAGACAAAAAAATATTCTCTTACTCATACAGCTAATTTAATTAAACTAAATCAATTTTTTGCAGTCTTATAATTTTTAACAAAACTTTGGTAACACTTTACTCAAACAATCGTCATATTTGTTATCGAAATGACAAAAATAATCTAATAATGAAAAAGTTTTTCTTCCTACTAACTGTTTTACTAACAACAGTTTCATTTGCTCAAAAAGAGTTTCAAGGCATGGCAGTTTATGAATCCAAAACCAGTACTGCCGATTTCAAATCACGATTTGAGGGAAACAAAGAAATTACTCCCGAAATGCAAAAAATGATTGAAGAACGAATGAAGAAAATGTTTGAAAAGACATTCATTTTAAATTTTGACAAATCGGCTTCTATATACAAGGAAGAAGAAAGACTTGATGCTCCTGGACAAGGTCAAGGCGGAATGCGAATGATGTCATCATTTATGGGTGGCGGCGGAACGCATTATAAAAATGTAAAAGAAAAAATCTATAAAGTTGATAAAGAATTTATGGGGAAAGAATTTTTAGTAAAAGATTCTTTGACTAATTATAACTGGCAAATGAGTGGCGAAACTAGAGTAATTGGTGGCTATAATTGTTTCAAAGCAACAGCTGTAATTCCAGCTAGTAAAACCGATTTTAGAAATTTCCGTCCGAAAAGAAATGACGATAAAAAAGAGGAAAAGCCAAAAGAAGAAGCTAAAAAAACTAGCTTTTTAGATGAGATAGATTTGCCAAAAGAAATTACCATCACGGCTTGGTACACGCCAGAAATTCCAGTAAGTCAAGGTCCAGAAGGTTATTGGGGTTTGCCAGGTTTAATCCTAGAAGTGAATGATGGAAAAACAACCATACTTTGTTCGAAAGTAGTTTTAAATCCAAAAGATAAAGCCGACATCAAAGCGCCAACGACAGGAAAAGAAGTTTCTCAAAAAGAATATGATGAAACGGTTATCAAAAAAATGGAAGAAATGAGCGAAATGGGTGGACGCGGAGGTTTTCAAATGGGTAGAGGAAGATAAATTTTAATTCATCAATCAATTATATCATGACAAAAGTTGTACTTATTTCATCGTTTTTGCTAATGGGTTTTTTGGCAAAAGCACAAGATTTTCAAGGAAAAGCAGAATATTTTTCTAAAATGATTTACAAAAATGGAATTGAGGAAGTTGGTGTCAAATCGGATGATGATGAGAATTTGAAAAAAGCCTATGAAGAAGCCTTAAAAAATGCTTCTGAAAAGGCATATACGTTAACATTTACTAAAACCGAAGCGCTGTTTGAGAAAAATCAAAGTCTTGAAAAGCCAAGTTCTCAAAATAATGGCGTTAGTGTTTCAATTCATATTTCAGGTGAAGGTAAAAAGTATCTAAATACAAAAGAGCGAACTAGAATTGTTGAAGATGATATTCTTGGGAAAGAATTTTTAATTGTTGAAAAATTACAACAGTTTGACTGGAAATTGCTTAACGAAACCAAAAAGATAGGAGATTATACTTGCTATAAAGCAGAAGTTACTATTCCTGTTACTGAAAAAGAGAAAAAACAATATGAAGAGTATCTAAAGAAACAGGAAAGCAAACCTTCTTTTTTTACAATGGATGAACCCAAAGAAAAAAAAGTTACAGCTTGGTATACTCCAGATATTCCTGTTAATGTTGGACCATTAAATTATTGGGGTTTACCTGGATTAATTTTAGAAATACAAGAAGAAAAAAGAATAATTCTTTGCTCAAAAGTGGTTATCAGTAACAAAGAAAATTTTAAAATTAAAGTTCCAAATGTTGGAGTTGAGGTTTCTCAGGAAGAGTTTGATGCCATACACAAAGACAAAATGGAAAGTTTAGAAAGAAGATAAAAATATTCATCAATCAATTATATCATGACAAAAGTTGTACTTATTTCATCGTTTTTGCTAATGGGTTTTTTGGCAAAAGCACAAGATTTTCAAGGAAAAGCGGAGTATTTTTCGAAAAGAATTATGAAGAAAAAAACGGAAAAAGTTGAAACAAAATCTAAAGAACCTCTTGATCCTGAACTTCAAAAAGAAATCGAAATTGCCTTAAAAAAGGCTACAGAAAAACAATATGTACTTACTTTTAATAAAACGGAGTGTTTATACGAAGAAGAACAAAAATTAGAAGAACCAAAAGGTGCTTCTGATGGGATGTCTATTTCGATAAGTTTTTCTGGTGGTGGAAAAAAATACCTTAACGTTAAAGACAAAAACAGCATTGTTGAAGATGAAATTTTTGGTAAAGAATTTTTAATCGTGGAACCATTAGTACAACCTGAATGGAAACTGATTGATGAAACCAAAAAAATTGGTGATTACAACTGTTTTAAAGCTGAACTAGTTATTCCTGTGAGTGAAAAACAAAAGAAGGAATATGAAGAGTTTTTGAAAAAAGAAGAGAAAAAACCAGCTCTTTTCAAAATGGAAAAGCCCGAAGATAAAGTCATCACAGCTTGGTACACGCCAGAAATTCCAGTGAATTTTGGTCCCGATAATTATTGGGGTTTACCAGGATTGATTTTGGAAGTAAGCGAAGAAAAACTAATTATTCTTTGTTCCAAAGTGGTTTTAAGTAACAAAGAAAAAACTAAAATCAAAGCACCCAATACAGGTGAAAAAGTATCTCAAAAGAAATTTGACGAAATCCAAAAAAAGAAAACCGATAGCATGAAAGACGAAGATGGCGTTATCATGTTTCAACATTAATTCAATTCATTTATAAGCCTACTTCATGAAAAAATTACTTTTTACACTAGTTGTTTTACTCTCATCATTTTCTTTTGCACAAACCGTTCGTTTTGAAGGAATTGTTCAAGATGATAAAAAAGCTCCACTAGAAATGGCAAACGTGATGGCGATGAACCAAACGACCAAAGCTATGGATGCGTATGCAATCACCAACGAAAAAGGAAAATTTTTGCTAAACCTAAAAACCAATTCGACTTATACTATCAAGTTGAGTTATCTAGGAATGCAAAACAAAGAAATTACGGTTACAACCCAAAGCGAAAACATTACTCAAAACATCACAATGGAAAGTGGCGGAATTGAACTTCAAGGCGTTGAAATTGTTCGTGAAATGCCGGTTTCGATAAAAGGCGACACTATTGTTTACAATTCCGATTCGTTTACCACAGGAACTGAAAGAAAGTTGGAGGATGTTCTAAAAAAACTTCCTGGAGTTGAGGTTGATGCCGAAGGTCAAGTAAAAGTGGAAGGAAAAGCCGTTACTAAATTAATGGTAGAAGGCAAAGATTTCTTTGATGGTGATACCAAATTAGGTGTAAAAAATATTCCTGCCGATGCGATTGATAAAGTTCAAGTACTTCGTAATTACAACGAAAACTCTATCATGAAAGGCGTTGAAAACAATCAGGATAATTTGGCGATGAACATCAAACTAAAAGAAGGGAAGAAGAACTTTTGGTTTGGAGATATGACTGCCGGAATTGGCGTTGGTCACGATGATGAACGTTATGTTGTAGCACCAAAAGCGTTTTATTATAGTCCAAAATACAGTATCAACGTAATGGCAAACAGCAATAATGTTGGTCAGCAAGCGTTTACCATTCAAGATTATTTCCGATTTGCTGGTGGTTTTAGAAATATTATGGGTAAAGGTGGCGGAAGCATCAATGTAGGAAGCAATTCACTCGGAATTAGCTTTTTTCAAGATAACAGAGTTAAAGAAATCGAATCGCATTTTGGCGCAACGAACTTTTCATACAATCCATCAAAAAGCTGGAGTTTAAGTGGATTTGCCATTGCAACTTCTACTTTAGTTGATACCGAAACAAATTCAACAGTCAATATTTTACGACCTAATACAACCGATGTTTCTTCAACTGAAGTTAGAGATGATGCAGGAAGTCAAAAGAATAATTTAGGATTATTCAAGTTTAGTACAACCTACAAACCAACAGCAAAGTTTCAATTGGATTATGATATTTTAACTCGAATTTCTGCTCAAAGAGAAAATAACGAATTGCAACGTCAAGTGTTTAATTATGTTTCAGGAATCGATACAAATGAAAGTGTTTTGACATCTAAAAAGCAAGATCCAGTTAATATTAATCAGAACTTGAGTTTTTATTATACGCCAACTGACAAACACGTTTTCGCTTTCGAAAGTCAGCATTTGTATCAAAACGAAGATCCGTTGTACAACGCCAATTTAGAGTTTCAGCCTTTTGACTTTTTTGGATACAATCAAACACAAAACCGCAATGATATTACGCAAAGTCGTTTTATCAAAACCAATAAACTCGATAGTAGATTGGACTATTATTATGTGTTGACACCAAAAACGAATTTGAATTTTACTTTGGCAAATTCTTATGTGTATCAAAGCTTGAATTCTTCCATTTTTCAACGATTGGATGATGGAAGTATCAACAATTTGAATGCAGCCGAAAACAATAATGACGTAAATTATCGTTTTAATGACACCTATTTAGGGTTTCATATAAAATGGTTGACTGGTAAATTTACATTTACGCCAGGAGTTACTTTGCATCGTTTTGATTTGACTAATACACAATTGGGAACCGATGTTAATCAAGAAATGTATCGTTTATTGCCCGATTTTAATATGATTTACCAAATCAAAAAATCAGAATCGTTGACGTACAATTTTGGACTGACGAATAATTTTACCAATATCAATAATTATGCATTGGGAACAATTTTCAATAGTTACAGCAGTTTGTTCTCAGGAAATCGCGATTTGACTAATTCGATAATGCAAAGTCATTCTTTGAATTATCAAAAGTTTAATATGTTCAATTTTGAAAATTATGGAGCAGTTATTAGCTATACTAGAACGACTGACGCTATCAAAACCAGAGCTTTATTTGAAGGTGTAAATCAAATTGGTTCACCATTTAATTCGCCTTTTGGTGATGAAACTTTTTCAGGAAATGTGCGTTATGGTCGTTCGTTTATGAAATATTATAAAGCAAATATCAGCGCATCGGTAAATTGGAGTAAGTTTTACAATATTCAAGTAAATCCAGTGAGTTCAATAGAAAATGTAGTCGATACCGAAAGTTTTACGCAACAATATAGTTTGACTGCTTCAACCAATTTCAAAAACTTACCTAATCTTGAATTGGGGTATTCGTATCGAGTAAGTCAATATCCAAACGACAATTTCTACACCGATAGTCCAACGGCAAAATTGGATTATTTCTTCCTAAAAAGTTTTTCATTCGTAGCTGAATATGAGTTTTTTCATTACTATAATAAAGCAAAAACCGTTGACCAAGAATATGACTTTTTATCGGCAAGTTTAACCTATCAAAAAACAAAAGCCAGTCATTGGGAATACAAAGTGGCAGCAACCAATTTATTGAACACAACATCACTAAACGATGATAGTTTCACACAGTTTTCCACCCGAAATTCACAATATAGAGTGCAACCGAGATACATTATTTTCAGTTTGAAATATAATTTGTAGCTATTCCTGCTATTCGCTATATCTTTTAAATTCATCAGGTTAGAAAAAAACCTGATGAATTTAAAAGGATGCCGCTGCTATCAGGGCTAAAAAAGTCAGTTAAATTAACTGACTTTTTTTAGTCAATTTACCATCGACATTTATTAGGCGATGATGTTTGAATTTTCCGAAAAAAAAGATATTTATACCACCATTTCGTTTCGGTAAATGGAGATTTTCTAATGTCTTCAAAGTGTTGTTTCTTGCCTTTATAAATCAATGTACACGGAATAGGTTTGCTGTATTTTCGTGACCAATAGTTAACTAAAAATCGAAATTCTGTTGCCGGTAGTATATAACCATTATAGTATTTCTTTATAGATTGGTTTTGAATAGAAATGATGTAAACATTATCTTCTTCAAAATCAAAAAGCTTAGTTTTTTTGGTATCGATTAGCCAATGATTGTTCATGCTTTTTTCAGTAACCAAATTGCTAAACATTGTCAAATTTCCAGCGTTTCCAAGACCAATATACGTTTTTAAAGTCCAAATACTAATAAGAAAAGACATGCTTGCCAACGGTAAAATATATTTTTTTTGAAACTGAAGTTTTTTCGATGAAGTTTTTTTGAAATAATGAAACGCAAACAAGAAAAGACCAATATTGAAAGTTATTCCTTGAACAAAACGATACTTGATTTTTTCAATATTTGTAAATGGCAATAAACAGTAACCAACAACTGCAATGACTATAAAAATTAAATAGATTTTCAAGAAGTAAATTGTTTTGGGCGACACTTCTTTCTTAAAATCGATAATACAACCTATCAACAAAAATAATGCAGCGGCACAAAAATCAGCAAAGAATGAAAAAGCCAAATAAAAATGGAAAAACAACAATAGTAAGGCAGTATATTTTCGGGTTTTATGGTGTAAAAGTCCAAACGGAAGTACACATTCTATAAAAATTGTTGACCATTGAAAAAATCGAGATATGTCATCCGTTATTTTAAAATTGGTATTTAGAATTCCCGAAATAGTGTTTTCGTTAATTTCATTTACACAACTAACGCAAGAATTGAAAAAATCAGTATTCAGTTTATGAAATCCAGTATAAAAATAGATTGTAATCGTGATTATTCTGAAAGAATAAGAAATAAAATCGGGTTTAATATTCAGGTTTATTCGAAAGTATTTTAAGAAAAACAAACTCCAAACTGTTAAGGAAATAAACAAAAGTATCGTGGAATGATTGCCTATTCTAGGGAAAGCTAAAATTTGTAACCCAATTAAAATAATACAATTGATGAGAGTTGCCCACCATTTTTTTGGATTAAAAATCGTTACTAACAGAAAAAAAATAAGAAAAGCAAGAATAGGAGGATTTCTATAAATGAGTTTGTGAAAATTCATCACTATTGCACCATTTAGCAAAGCTAATAGTAGCAAATAACCTTGAAGTGGTTGAATTCTATTTTCTATATTTTTGAAAAGTTGAAACAAATTTTGTAAAATTTGGAAATACAAAGTAATAAAAAAACCACCTCATTTTTGAGATGGTTTCAGATATTTTAGAATTAAAAAAATTAAATCGAAAATGCTGCTTTTACTTGATCTACGTAATCTAATTTTTCCCAAGTAAATAAATCAACAGTAACCGTTTTAGTTTCTCCATTTGGAGAAGTAAAAGTTTTAGTTACCGTTTCAGGAGTTCTTCCCATATGTCCATAAGCAGCAGTTTCACTGTAAATTGGATTTCTCAATTTTAAACGTTGCTCAATAAAATAAGGACGCATATCAAAAATACCTTCAACAACTTTACTGATTTCTCCATCGGTTAAATTTACTTTTGCAGTTCCGTAAGTGTTAACGTTGATAGAAGTTGGTTCAGCAACACCAATAGCATAGGAAACCTGAACTAAAATTTCATCAGCAACACCAGCAGCAACTAAGTTTTTAGCAATATGACGCGTTGCATAAGCTGCAGAACGGTCAACTTTTGAAGGATCTTTTCCTGAGAAAGCACCACCACCGTGAGCACCTTTTCCACCATACGTGTCCACAATAATTTTTCTACCTGTTAAACCAGTATCACCGTGTGGTCCACCAATTACGAATTTTCCAGTTGGATTGATGTGGTATTTAATTGCATCATTAAATAAATGAGCATATTGAGGATTTTTAGCAATAACTCTCGGAATTAAAATTTCGATAATATCTTTCTTGATTTTAGCCAACATTGTTGGTTCATCAGCAAAATCATCGTGTTGTGTAGAAACAACAATCGCATCGATTCTAACCGGTTTGTTATCGTCAGAATATTCTAAAGTAACCTGAGATTTAGCATCTGGACGCAAATAAGTAATCTCGGAATTTTCTCTTCTCAAATCCGCTAATTCTTGTAATAACTGATGAGATAATTTTAACGCTAACGGCATGTATTCTGCAGTTTCGTTAGTAGCATAACCGAACATCATTCCTTGATCTCCAGCACCTTGTTCTTCTTTGCTTGCTCTGTCAACTCCTTGATTAATATCTGCCGATTGCTCGTGAATTGCTGACAAAACACCACAAGAATTGGCTTCAAACATATATTCACTTTTGGTATAACCAATTTTTCTAATTACTTCTCTTGCAATAGATTGTACGTCAAGATATGTTTTTGATTTAACTTCTCCTGCCAAAATTACTTGACCTGTTGTAACCAATGTTTCACAAGCTACTTTTGATTCAGCATCAAATGCCAAAAAATTATCAATTAATGCATCAGAAATTTGGTCAGCAACTTTATCCGGATGTCCTTCGCT
Organism: Flavobacterium solisilvae; assembly: GCF_012911605.1. GTDB lineage: Bacteria > Bacteroidota > Bacteroidia > Flavobacteriales > Flavobacteriaceae > Flavobacterium > Flavobacterium solisilvae. The sequence continues at coordinate 149,740 of NZ_JAAMPT010000205.1, forward strand.
TACAGACTCCGACGTAAATAAATAAGCCATAACTATACTTAGTTTTTAATTTTAAATGTTATGAAGAAATGAAAGATTGCTACAACGAGCTAAAGGAGAGTTTCTGCTTTAGCATTTTTTAATGAGGTTGCAATCAGTTCAAATTTTTCCTCTTGATTTTCGGTTGCAAATGTATAAAGACTATTTCGAATAAGAAAAACAAATTCACTTTTTTTATTTTTTTAACGTAATTTTAAAATTCCTAAATACGTAGTATTTAAATATATAATACAAACTTTTAAATGTTAAATTTTCAAATTTTATTTTTTTTATTCAAAATTAGTTCAGAAGTTTGCTTCATCAAAATAACAGAAAAAATGAAATTTATTATTTGTCATATGTGTCGCATGATGTGGAATTTTCCGCAGAGGACTCATATTGCATAATTTTAAGTTTTTTAAAAAATATACAATCAAAGCCTCTGCAAACCGCAGAGGCTTTTTTTATTCTGAATTTATTTCAGAATCTGAAGGTAAAAAATAATATTTAAAATAATAATTTCAAAATGAACGTAATAGGAAAAAATATTATGAACCGTATGATGCGTATGCACATGCACATGATGATGTGGTGTTGTATTGACATATCCTATTACCAAAAGCAGAAGACGTAATCTAAGTTTATATTTTATACTCGAGAAGTCCTTTTGGTAGCCATCCAAAAGGACTTTTTTTTATGCTGAATTTATTTCAGCATCACATCAAAAATCCAACTACAAAAATCTTAATACTTAATACAAATATCTTAATACTTAAAAATCATGAGCACACAAAAATTTTCAACCAACGCATTACACGCAGGACATGACGTTACTAAAAACGCAGGAACAAGAGCAGTTCCAATTTATCAAACAACATCTTATGTTTTCAAAGATGCGGATCACGCTGCTAATCTTTTTGGACTTGCCGAAGCCGGATTTATCTATACAAGATTAAACAATCCAACCAATGATATTCTTGAGCAACGCTTAGCAGCATTAGAAGGCGGAATTGGTGCAGTTGTTACTGCTTCGGGAACGGCCGCAATTGCAACAGCGTTTTTAACGTTATTAAAAGCAGGCGATCATATTGTCGCATCCAACAGTTTGTATGGCGGAACGTATAACTTACTGAGTGTTACTTTACCAAGATTAGGAATTACAACTACTTTTGTTGATCCGTCAAATCCTGAAAACTTTACTAAAGCAGCAAAAGAAAACACTAGAGTATTTTTTGCAGAAAGCATAGGAAATCCAAAGTTAGATGTACTCGATTTGGAAGCCATATCCAAAGAAGCCAAAGCATTCAAAGTACCATTTATCGTTGATAATACGGTTGCAACGCCTTATTTGTTGAACCCAATTCAATACGGTGCAGATATTGTCATTCACTCGTTAACCAAATACATTACTGGAAATGGAACTTCTCTTGGAGGTGTTATCATTGATGCCGGAAAATTTGATTGGAGTAATGGAAAATTCCCAGAGTTCACCGAACCTTCAGCTGGATATCACGGATTAAAATACTATGAAGTTCTTGGCGCTGCATCATTTATAGCCAAAGTAAGAATTGAAGGATTACGTGATTTTGGCGCAGCTTTAAGTCCGTTTAATGCTTTTCAAACGATACAAGGATTGGAAACTTTGGAAATCAGAATTAAAAAACATTCTGAAAATGCATTGAAATTAGCACAATGGCTTGAGCAACAAGAAGAAGTTGCTTGGGTAAATTATCCAGGATTAGCATCATCAAAATACAAAGAGTTAGCCGATAAATATTTGCCAGAAGGAAAAAGCGGTATTGTAACCTTCGGATTAAAAGCAGGTTATGAAGCAGCTAAAAAAGTAGTAGGAGAAACCAAGTTATTCTCACTTTTAGCAAACATTGGTGATACAAAATCATTGATAATTCATCCGGCGAGTACAACCCATCAACAATTGTCCGATGAAGATCAACTTTCTACAGGAGTAACAAAGGATTTAATCCGTTTATCGGTTGGATTGGAAGACATCGATGATTTGAAAGCTGATTTAAAAGCAGTATTTGTAAAAGTAAAAGCAACTCAGTTTATAGTATAAAAGAATAAGCCATTGGTTTAGGTTTTGTTTGTTTGTTTTGAAGATTGTCTTCAATCATTTGGTTGAAGGCAGTCTTTTAAAAAAGGGAAGAATTGCTATAAAAAACAAAAATGAAAAAGTTAGAAAAAATAGACCTCTTTAATTTTGGGTTAGAAAACGGAAAACAGCGCGCTTATACTCCGTTATTCTATCAACTATTTGGTCAACCGTTACATTCCGCGCCGATTGTAATTGTCAATCATGCTTTGACAGGAAACTCTAATATAACTGGAGAAAACGGCTGGTGGAACGATTTAATTGGGGAAAATAAAACTATTGACACCAATTATTTTACGGTAATTGCTTTCAATATTCCTGGAAACGGATTTGATAATAATTTTGGTAATCTCATATCAAATTACAAAGATTTCACCATTCGTGATATAGCTCGTATTTTTTGGGAAGGATTGTTTTTTCTCAATGTAAATTCGGTTTTTGCACTAATTGGTGGAAGTCTTGGCGGCTCAATCGCTTGGGAAATGACAGCACTTCAACCCGATAAAATTGCAAATTTAATCCCAATTGCTACAGATTGGAAAGCTACAGATTGGGTAATTGCCAATGTCTTAATTCAGGATCAAATTCTCAATAATTCCGATGATCCGATTGCCGATGCAAGATTACACGCCATGCTTTTGTATCGAACGCCACAGTCCGTAAACCAGCGATTTCAAAGAGAAAAATTAAATGAAAACTCCATTTTTCAAATCGAAAATTGGTTGGTTAATCACGGAATAAAACTCAAAAACCGTTTTCGACTATCATCGTATAAACTAATGAATCATCTGTTGAAAACGAACGACATTACACGCGAGCGAAATAATTTCCAATCGGTAATTACTACAATTAATGCCAATATTCATATCGTAGCTGTCGATACCGATTATTTTTTCATTGCCGATGAAAACAGAAAAGATTATCAGCAAGCTAAATTGGTAAAAGAAAATGTCTTTTATCATGAAATCAATTCCATTCACGGACACGATGCTTTTTTAATCGAAATCAATCAATTATCCCAAATTTTAGAACCCATTTTTAACAAACAAAAACAACAAAAATATGTCAGCGCTTAGAGTAAATATAATCCTTTTTGGTATTGGCAATGTCGGAAGTACATTGGTTAATCAAGTCATAGAAAGTCAAAAATTCTTTTTGGAGAAAAAGAATATCGATTTACGTTTTCCAATTATAACCAATTCGTCCTTAGCTTTTTTTGAGAAAGCTGGTGTAAAAAATCAATGGGAAGCCAACTTTGCCCAATCGGCAATTCCGTTTAGAATAGAAGACATTATCGATTATGTCAAAGAACAACAATTAGAAAACTTGATAGCAGTTGATGCCACGGCAAGCGAAGAAATCATCAAAAATTACATTCCGTTGATACAAAATGGTTTTGATATCGTAGCAGCCAATAAAAAAGCAAATACGATTCATTTTGACTTCTACAAAGAACTACGAAGAAATCTCAAAAAATACGACAAATCATTTCTTTATGAAACTAATGTTGGCGCAGGTTTGCCAGTTGTTCAGACCATCAATGATTTGCATTTTTCGGGCGAAAAAATCACAAAAATTCGAGGCGTTTTCTCAGGTTCGTTGAGTTATATTTTTAATAGATTTTCATCCGAAGAAACTCCGTTTTCAAAAATTTTACTCGATGCCGAAAAAAACGGTTATACCGAACCCGATTCCCGCGAAGATTTATCAGGAAATGATGTAGCACGAAAACTATTGATTTTAGCTCGTGAAATAGAACACTCAGTTGATTTTTCCGATGTTAAAGTGTCGTCACTCTTGTTGCCCAATCTCAATACAACACATTCAAAAGCAGAGTATGCATCCAACAAGCATTTGTTCGATAAACCATTTCAAGTAGCCAAAATTACTCAGGCAGAAGACCATGTTTTGCGCTATGTTGGAGAATTTGATATAAACAATAAATCACTCGAGGTTAAATTAATTTCTGTTCCCAAAAGTTCTCCACTTGGTCAACTAAAAGGTGCTGATAATTTGATTGAAATCTACACAAAATCCTATGGTGAAATTCCCATCGTCATTCAAGGCGCAGGCGCAGGAAAAGAAGTTACAGCGCGCGGCGTTTTGACCGATATTCTCAAAATCGCCGAAAAAATAAAAGTAAAAGAAGCAATTTGGCTCTAAAAAATAAAAATTTCACTAACTAACCCAAAACCCCGAAAACCTGCAACACTATAACGTTGTAGGTTTTTATTTTTACAAAACACTTGCAAATTAACAATCTATACCATTACTTTGCATCGTTCATAAACTTATTGACCGTTATCACGAAAGCTGGAGAGATTAGACTCAATGAAAGCTTAGCAACCTATCAACACGAAAAGGTGCTACATTCTATTCGCTTCGGCGAAACAGATAACCACGAGAATTTCTCTCACTTTCCACATAACATAAAATAATTTTAAACTAGTTTGTCCTGCTGAGCTTGTCGAAGCATGGAGCGAATGGATTGCGCATTTCAGCAAACCATATTCCTGCTTTCCGCTATATTTTTTATTTTTTTAAAGAAAAAAATAAAAAGATACCGCTGCAATCAGGGCTAAAAAGCTAACCATTTTTGCAAAATCAAGTTTCCAAAAGAACTATTTCTTAATAAACTTAACTTACTTAATGGTTTAAAAAAAAACAATAAAAAGCACGTTTTACAAAAAACGAAGTTTTTATAATTCGTGTAATAAATAAGCATCAAGAATTCGTGCAAATTCGTGCAATTCGTGTAAAAATAAACTTTGTGAAACTCTGTGAAAACTTAGTGCAACTCTGTGAAACAAAACAATATGTCAAAAATAAACCAAGCCATACAAGAAAGAATTCTCGTCCTCGACGGAGCAATGGGAACAATGCTACAACGAAACAACTTCTCCGAGGAAGATTTCCGAGGCGAACGTTTCAAAGATTTTCCACATCCGTTAAAAGGAAACAACGATTTACTTTCCATCACACAACCCGAAGCTGTAAAACAAGTTCATCGACTGTATTTTCAAGCTGGCGCCGATATTGTAGAAACCAATACTTTCTCTGGAACAACCATCGGAATGGCCGATTATCACATGGAAGATTTAGTTTACGAATTAAACTATCAATCCGCCAAAATCGCTCGAGAAGTTGCCGATGAATTTACAGATAGACCACGTTTTGTAGCTGGTTCAATTGGGCCGACGAACAGAACAGCAAGCATGTCGCCAGATGTTAATGATCCAGGATTTAGAGCAGTAACTTTTGATGATTTAAGAATTGCATACAAACAACAAGTTGAAGCATTGATTGATGGCGGTTGTGATGTTTTATTAGTAGAAACTATTTTTGACACATTAAACGCAAAAGCCGCACTTTTCGCCATTGAAGAAGTAAAAGAAGAGCGAAATTTAGATATTCCAGTAATGGTTTCAGGAACAATAACTGATGCTTCAGGAAGAACACTTTCAGGTCAAACAGTTGAAGCATTTTTGATTTCCATTCAGCATATTCCGTTGTTGAGCATTGGTTTTAATTGCGCATTAGGAGCCGACCAATTAAAACCTTATTTAAAAAGATTGGCACACAATACACAACTCAATATTTCAGCGCATCCAAATGCAGGTTTACCAAACGCTTTCGGGCAATACGACCAAACACCATCCGAAATGCAAGCATTAATTAAAGAATATTTACAAGATAATTTAATCAATATCATTGGCGGATGTTGCGGCACAACACCAGAACACATCAAAGCAATTGCCGATATTGCCAAAGAATTCAAACCAAGACAAATTTTAGAAACAATATAATGACGGAAGTAAAGAATAAATATCTAAAATTATCAGGTCTTGAACCTTTAATTATAACACCCGAAAGTAATTTCATCAATGTTGGCGAACGTACCAATGTTACCGGTTCACGTAAATTTCTTCGATTAATAAAAGAAGAAAAATACGAAGAAGCACTTGATATTGCTCGTGCTCAGGTTGAAGGTGGCGCACAAATCATCGATGTCAATATGGATGAAGGAATGTTGGATGGCGTTTATGCTATGACCAAATTCCTTAACTTGATTGCTGCCGAACCCGATATTGCTAGAGTTCCAGTGATGATTGATAGTTCCAAATGGGAAATTATCGAAGCCGGATTAAAAGTTATTCAAGGCAAAGGTGTTGTGAATTCCATTTCACTAAAAGAAGGAAAAGAAGTATTCGTTCATCATGCCAAATTGATAAAAAGATATGGTGCGGCGGTTATCGTGATGGCGTTTGATGAAGTTGGTCAAGCTGATACTTACGAAAGGCGAATTGAAATTTGCAAAAGAAGTTATGATATTCTGGTTAATGAAGTAGGTTTTCCAGCCGAAGACATCATTTTTGATCCCAATATTTTTCCGGTTGCAACTGGAATGGAAGAACACAAACTAAATGCTTTAGATTTCTTTAGAGCTACAAAATGGATAAGAGAAAATCTTCCGTATGCTAATATTTCGGGTGGTGTAAGTAACGTTTCGTTTTCGTTTCGAGGAAATGACAAAGTTCGTGAAGCGATGCATTCGGCGTTTTTATATCATGCTATTCAAAACGGAATGACGATGGGAATTGTAAATCCAGAAATGTTGGAGATTTACGATGAAATTGATAAAAACTTATTGGAACACGTTGAAGATGTGTTGCTAAATAGGAGAGAAGACGCAACTGAAAGATTGTTGACTTTAGCCGAAAGTTTCAAAGGCGATGTAAAATCAAATGAGAAAGAAGTTGCAGAATGGCGAAACGGTTCGGTTCAAGATCGATTGACACATTCATTGGTAAAAGGAATAGACGAATTCATCGAAATTGATGTCGAAGAAGCTCGATTACATTCTGAAAAAGCGATTGACGTTATCGAAATCAATTTAATGGCAGGAATGAATGTTGTTGGTGATTTGTTCGGAAGCGGAAAAATGTTTTTGCCACAAGTGGTAAAGTCAGCACGTGTAATGAAAAAGGCAGTGGCATATTTGTTACCATTTATCGAAGCACAAAAAGATGGAAAATCATCTTCTGCGGGAAAAGTCTTGATGGCAACGGTTAAAGGTGATGTTCACGATATTGGGAAAAATATTGTAGCAGTCGTTTTGGGTTGTAATAATTTCGAAATCATTGATTTAGGAGTTATGGTTCCGCCGGAAAAAATCATTCAAGCTGCGGTTGAAAATAATGTAGATATCATCGGTTTAAGCGGATTGATTACACCATCATTGGACGAAATGGTTTATCTCGCCAAAGAAATGGATAAACTGAATATTAAAATCCCAATTATGATTGGTGGCGCAACAACTTCTCGCGCGCATACGGCTGTAAAAATTGCACCGGAATATAAGGAAACTGTCGTACACGTAAACGATGCTTCGCGTGCCGTAACGGTTGCTAGTAATTTACTTCAGGCAGAAACCAAAGGTAGTTATGTAAAGGCAATCCGTGAAGAATACGACAAACTTCGTGACGGTTATTTAAGTCGAAGTCGCGACAAAAATTTCCTTTCGATAGAAGAAGCACGTAGAAATAAATTACAATTGGATTGGGATAATTTCACTTCGGTAAAACCAAATTTCATTGGAACAAAAACTGTTGAAGTTGAACTTTCTGAATTGGTTGATTTCATCGATTGGACACCATTTTTTCAGTCATGGGAATTGTACGGAAAATATCCGGCAATTTTAACCGATGAGGTTGTGGGCGAACAAGCCACAAATTTATTTGATGATGCTCAAAAAATGTTACAGCAAATCGTTTCAGAAAAATGGTTTATTGCCAAAGGAATTCTCGGAATTTATCCAGCGAATACTGTTAATGATGACGATATTGAACTTTCGACTTTCGACTTTCGATTTTTGACTTTGCGCCAACAATCTCAAAAAACGGCTGGCGCGCCAAACATTGCCTTAGCCGATTTTATTGCGCCAAAAGACAGCGGAAAGCAAGATTATATAGGATGTTTTTGTGTTACAACAGGTTTTGGCGTAGATGAAAAAGCAGCTCAATTTGAAAAACAATTAGACGATTACAATTCCATTTTAGTAAAAGCTTTAGGCGATAGATTAGCCGAAGCATTTGCCGAATATTTACACCTGAAAGTCCGAAAAGAAATTTGGGGTTATGCTTCTGATGAAAATTTATCGAATGATGATTTGATTAAAGAAAATTATAAAGGAATTCGTCCTGCACCAGGTTATCCGGCTTGTCCAGACCATTTGGAAAAACCAACCATTTGGAAATTATTAAATGTAGAACAAGAAATAGGAGTGAAGCTAACTGAAAGCATGGCAATGTGGCCAGCAGCATCGGTTTCGGGATATTATTTTGCAAATCCGGAAAGTAAATATTTCGGACTTGGAAAAATAAAAGAAGACCAAGTAACAGATTATGCCAAAAGAAGAAGTATAACTTTTGAAGAAGCAAAAAAATGGCTTTCGCCGAATATAGCAGATTAAGCCCAACCTAGCCTTCCCAAAGGGAAGGAATTATTATGAGAAATGTTTAACTAAAAATACACCCAAAAAAAGCCCTTTCCTTTGGAAAGGGTTGGGAAAGGCAAATGAAAGTAACCCAACATATAGAAAACGCCAACGGAAAACCATTATTTTCGTTTGAAATACTTCCGCCGTTGAAAGGACAAAATATTCAGTCAATTTTTGACGGAATTGATCCGTTGATGGAATTCAATCCGCCTTTTATTGACGTAACGTATCATCGTGAAGAATATGAATTTAAAGAATTGCCAAACGGACTTTTGCAAAAGAAAATTGTAAAAAAACGTCCTGGAACCGTGGGAATTTGTGCCGGAATTCAAAACAAATACGATGTCGATGCCATTCCGCATATTCTTTGTGGCGGATTTACCAAAGAAGACACCGAAAATCTATTGATTGATTTGGACTTTTTGGGTATTGATAATGTTGTGGCACTTCGCGGCGACGCATTGAAAAACGAAACCTATTTCAAACCGGAGAAAGAAGGAAACGAATATGCTTCCGATTTGGTGAAGCAAATCAGTAACTTGAATGAAGGAATTTATTTGGATGAAGATTTGAAAAATTCTGCCAAAACCAATTTCTGCATTGGCGTTGCCGGTTATCCTGAGAAACACATGGAAGCGCCAAGTTTGGACAGCGATATTCATTTCTTGAAACAAAAAATAAAAAACGGAGCTGATTATATTATTACACAGATGTTTTTTGACAATAAAAAATTCTTTGATTATGTTGCCAAATGCCGTGCTGCGGGAATTACTGTGCCAATTATTCCCGGATTGAAACCTATTGCAACCAAAAAGCAATTGAATTTAATTCCGCATCGATTTTCACTAGAATTGCCTGACGATTTAATTATGGCTGTTGTAAAAGCTAAAGATAACGACGCTGTAAAGCAAATTGGTATTGAATGGTGTATTGCTCAAAGTAAAGAATTAGTCAAAGCTGGAATTCCGGTACTGCATTACTATTCGATGGGAAAATCTGAGAATATCAAAGCAATTGCCAAAGAAGTTTTTTAGTAAAGTAATAAATGGATAATTTTATCGTTATCGTTCTAAACCAAATAAAATGAAGAAAATTATTTTGATCGTTTTCCTTGGATTGAACCTGTCGATGTTCGCTCAAGATTATCCTTTTTTATCGGCTTCAACTAAGAAAATTAAGATTGGTGAATACATTGATTATTTGAATGATAATTTAGCCAAAAAAGATAGTATTCATAAAACTACTCGGTATTTTTTGGAAGATGGTTCCGCATATGATCAGAAATATGCAGATTCAATTACTAAAACAAAAGATGGTTATCGATATAGTACGAAATTTTATCGCGATACGATAAGCAATAGCTTCAGTTATGTGTTATACAAACGTGAAAAAGCGGAAGTAAAGGAAACCAATAAGGATTTTAATGATTACATCAAAGCCGATGAAAAAAACCGTAAAAAACTGAAAAAATCAGTTCTTGATGATTTGGTAATGGTTGATATTGATGGCAATCAGCACGATTTTGAAAGCATTGGAAATAAAATTATTGTGCTCGATTTTTGGTTTACCACTTGCGCACCATGCATCAAAGAAATGCCGGAAATGAATAAGTTGAAAGAACAATTTGGAACCAATAACGTGGCTTGGTTTGGCGTAACCTATGACAATAAAGAAAAGATAAACCGATTACTAAGTAAAGTACAATTTGATTTTACGATTGTGCCGAATAGCCAACATTTAGTAGATCGTTTTGGGATAAAATTCTTTCCCACTACGTTGATTATTGATGAAAACCGAAAAATTGTTTACACTGGTAGTTTTTTTAAACACAACAACAGAATGGAAGAAATAAAAACGGAACTAACTAAGTTGGTAAAAGCTAAAAAATATTCAGTTGATGCTGGTCCAGCGTTTCAAATGGGGAATGAGTAGGGTTGTGTTAAATGCATTGAAAAATAAGTTGTATCTTTAAAAAGTTTTTATTTTAATTCAAAATATCCTGTTCCACTACAGTTAAAACAAATTCCGTTCATATAATACTTATAATGACTTAAATATCCACTTCCATTACAATTATTACACGCTTCTAAATCAATAGTTTCAGTCAATGAATCGTCTTTAAAAACAAGTATTTTTTCCGTATTGTGAACTTCTTTGTGGCATAAATCACAAAGTGTTATTAAAGCAATGTCTTGATATTCCCAAGGAAGCTTGTTTAATATGTAATATTTATGATGAACATGAAGTTGAACAGTCACACGAGGATATACGATTTTGTCTTTAGAAAATTTAATTGGAGAATTTGGAATTTGTGATATTCTTTCCCAACGTTCATCTCTTTCAGATTGATTCATTTCTCTCAATCCCATCCCATAAAGTGTTATTTTGGGTTCTCCACATTTTATACATTTACAGTTGTCTCTAGAAATTATTTGCTCTCTTTTATTTTGCCATTCAGAGGTAGATAGTTTATCTTGGTAAGTTATCTTGAAACCATTGATAATTTCTTCATTTAATAAATCGTAATAACTTTTCTTTTTCATAACTTTCTAGTTCTCATAGAAGATTGGTTTAGATTTTTTTGAGTTTTATTATTTTAGAATTATTCATGGTATAATTAGTTAAAAAAAATACATTTTCAAACAATTCCAAACAAGCCATTTACCAAATATAATAAATAAATCTAATCAAACCGTATCGCTTTAGACGGCGATATTTTGGTAATGATATAGGAAGGAATTAATAAAACCAATAAACAAATGGCAACCGTTCCAATGTTTAGCAGTAAAATGTAGAATAAATTAATATCAACCGGAGCTTCGTTTACATAGTAACTTTCGGGATTGAGCTTAATGATACCAAAATATTTTTGAAGTAATAAAAGCGATATTCCAATTAAATTTCCCCAAAAAAGTCCTTTGGTAATCAAGTAAAACGAATTGTAAATAAAAATTTTTCTAATGTTCCAATTGTTCGCACCAAGTGATTTTAAAATCCCAATCATTTGGGTTCGTTCCAAAATCAAAACCAATAATGCCACAACCATATTAATCGTAGAAACGGCAATCATCACAATAAGAATCACAATAATATTAAAGTCGAAAAGCTTTAACCATTCAAAAATATAGTAAAATTTTTCCTTGATAGTTACTGAATCCAACGTTGATGAGGTTTCTTCATAAACTTGTTGTCCTTTTAAATCGATTTGGTCAAAATCGTCAATAAAAACTTCAAACGAACCCACTTCATGCGGTTTCCATTTGTTAATTCGTTGAATATGACGAATATCTCCAATAACATAATTGGCGTCAAATTCCTGAAAACCGGAATTGTAAATCCCAACAATTTTAAAATTTCTCAAATTATAACCGTCGTTATCTTCTTTCATGAAATAGGTAACAAAGCTATCGTTGAGTTTCAAACCTAATCGGTTAGCAAGAAATTCCGAGATGATGACTTCTTCGTTGAGATTGGCTTTTAAATTGGGTAATTTTCCTTGAACCAAATATTCTTCCAAGTTATCCAATTTATAATCTTTGCCAATTCCTTTAAAAATTACACCTTCAAAAGCGTTTTCTGTTCTAATGATTCCGCCTTTTCCGGCAACAGCTTGAACGTGATTGATGCCATCAACACCATTAAATTTCGGATAAAATTTTTGATAAATAGAAATCGGTTTGGTGCTAACATCCGATTGGTTGTCGTTGTAACTCGAAATAATAATATGTCCGTTGAAAGCCGAAACTTTTTGGCGTATTTTTTGCTGTAAACCAATACCGGTAGCGACTGAAACAATCATCATAATCATTCCTAACGCAATGGCGATGATGGCAATTTTTATAATTGGTGCAGAAATACTACTTTTATGGTCTTTAGCAGTAATCAGTCGTTTCGCTATAAAATATTCTAATTTCAATGGTATGATTTCAATTTCAGTGTTCAAAAATACAGTTTTATTCTCGGTTTTACTAATGTTGTCTTGTGGTAGTAGTTCTACTAAGAAAATAGAAAATAGAGAAGAGAAAATAGAAGTTATTGCTGAGAAGCAATTGGTAGAAATAAAAACTGGAGCCGATAATTATGTGGCTTATTTGCCTTTGTTAAAAGATAAAAAAATCGGTATTATTACGAACCAAACCGGAATTCTTTCTGATAAAACGCATTTGGTTGATTTTCTTTTAGACAAAAAAATCAATGTCCAAAAAATCTACGCACCAGAACACGGTTTTCGTGGAACTGCCGATGCTGGCGAATTGATTAAAGACGGAAAAGACACTAAAACGGGTTTGCCAATCATTTCATTATACGGAAATAACAAAAAACCAAAACTGGAACAATTGGCCGGAATTGATGTTTTAGTTTTTGATTTACAAGATGTTGGTGCACGATTTTATACTTATATTTCGTCGTTGCATTATATTATGGAAGCTTGTGCCGAAAATAATATTCCGTTAATTGTACTAGACAGACCAAATCCAAACGGAAGTATTGTTGACGGACCAATTTTGGAAAAAGAACATACAAGTTTTGTTGGAATGCATCAAATTCCGTTGCTTCACGGCATGACCATTGGTGAATATGCCAAAATGATTAACGGCGAAAAATGGCTTAAGAATGGCGTAGAATGTAAGCTGACAGTTATTCCGTGTTTGAATTACAACCGAGAAATGGCGTACAGTTTGCCGGTTAAACCATCGCCAAATTTACCGAATGATCAATCGATAAATCTATATGCGAGTTTATGTTTGTTTGAAGGAACAAATGTAAGTTCTGGTCGTGGAACCGAAATGCAATTCCAAATTTATGGTTCGCCATTTCTGCCAAAAAGTAGTTTCAGTTTTACGCCAATGCCTAATTTTGGTGCCAAAGATCCAATGCATAACGGAAAATTATGCTATGGCGAAGATTTAACTAAGATCGAAAAAGTGAAACAGTTGGAATTAAAATGGTTGATTAAAGCCTACAATTCAACGTCGGATAAATCGAAATTTTTTAATGATTTCTTCGTAAAATTAGCCGGAACTAAAAAGTTAAGAGAACAAATCGAAGCAGGAGTTTCTGAAAATGAAATCAGAAAATCTTGGGAAAAAGGATTGAATAATTTTAAAACAATGCGTCGCAACTATTTGATTTACAAATAAAATTCTTTGTGAACTTTGTGAAAAATCGTAGTGAACTTCGTGGTTAAATCTAACCACAACGTACACAAAGAAAGCACGAAGAACACAATATTCAAAGTTTTATTTCAATATTTGGATTGATTTTCAAGAGTTCATTTATAAATTCATCTCTTTCTTCAGGAGAAAGTAAAACTTCATCAAATTTATTGTAAACAATAGCAATTCTGTCTAAAGACATTGCTGGAGAACTCAAAGGATTGTTTGTTCTATAAATTTTTCTGATGGTTTTAATATCGATTTTTGTTTTCCAAATAACTAAATTTTCGCCATCAATTTTATACTGAATGGTTTTAGATAAAAAGAAAAAAATAATTAAAATCAATCCAAAAACTAGTGATAAAACATATTCTTTACTGAGAATTCCATCAACAATTGGATAGCCAAAAAGTATAAGAATTAGAATAATTAGCCACCAATCGATTTTTGATTTGTATATTTTCATATTATAAAGGTAATTTTTTCTTCATTTCCTCCACAATATTAAATGCTGCCGGACAAATTTCTACGTTTTTTAATGTCAAATTGGATATTTGCTGAAACTTTTTTCTATCGGTATGTGGAAATTCGCGACACGCTTTTGGGCGAACATCATAGATGAAACATTTATTGTCGGCTTCTAAAAAAGTACACGGAACACTTTGCAAAACATAATCATTGTCTTCATCAATGCGTAAATATTGGTCAATAAACTGTTGCGGTTTTTGTCGAAAATGCTTTGAAATTCGTTCTATATCAGCCAAAGTGAAAAGTGGACCAGTTGTTTTACAGCAATTGGCACATTCCAAACAATCGGTTTTTTTAAACTCGGCTTCGTGCAAATCTTGCATTACATAATCCAGATTTTTAGGCGTTTTCTTTTTAAGCTTATCGAAATACTTTTTGTTTTCGTTATGCTTATCTTTGGCCAACTTTTGTAATATGTTAATTTGTGGATTTGTCAATTTGGTTATTTGATGTTGAGCCACAAAATTACACAAAACGAATAATCAAATAACCGAAAAACCAAATTAAACTATGAAAGACCTTTTCGGAAAAGCCATACTTGATTTTCAAACTCATAATTCGCCAGAAGATTTAATCACAGAAACCAATATCTCTGAAGCCGATGAAATGGATGTTGCGTATCTTTTCAGAGATTTTAAATCGATGCCAAAGTTGGAACAAAAAGCATTGCAACTCGCCAAAGGAAAAGTACTCGATGTAGGCTGTGGCGCAGGAAGTCACGGTTTGTATCTTCAAGAAAAAGGATTGGACGTAACATCTATTGATATTTCTGAAAATGCTGTGAAAGCTTGTCAATTAAGAGGTTTGAAGAACGTAAAAGTTCAAGATGTTTTAGCTATTGAGAATGACAAATTTGATACTATTCTGCTTTTAATGAACGGAACAGGAATTTTCAGAACGTTGATGGAATGTTCAAAATATCTGCAAAAATTAAAATCGTTGCTCAATCCAAACGGTCAAATTTTAATCGATAGTTCGGATATCATCTATATGTATGACGAAGATGAAGACGGAAGTTATCTCGTTCCTGCTAATCAATATTATGGCGAATTAGTTTTTACGGTTTCTTATAAAGGTCAAACTGACGAACCGTTTCCTTGGTTGTATATGGATTACAATACGCTACAAAATGCAGCGCATGCCAATGGTTTGAACTGCGAATTAATTATGGAAGGAAAGCATTTTGATTATTTGGCGAAAATTTATACTTAATTTTGAATAGATATAGGCAATGAATATTGAACTCTAACTTTTTCACCATCAACTTCGCCTGGTTTCCATGCTGGACAAATTTTTAAAACTCGTACAGCTTCTTCTCCAGTTCCATGACCAATATCTCTTATAACTTTTATATCATTTAGACTTCCATCTTTTTCGATGATAAAAGTTAAAAATATTTTGCCTTTTAAACCTTTAACATTCGGTGTTTTATAATTTTGACCGATGTATTTATAAAATTCTCCCATTCCTCCAGGAAATTCGGGTTGCACTTGAATTCCAGCAGTATTGTAGATGTTTTCGTTAATTTTAATTTCTTCTTCTTGTGCTTGGATTTCAGTTGACAATAACATCAAAAAGATAATTGCTAGATGTTTCATAAGCTAGTTGTTTATCCAAAAATATGATTTTTTTTGCAAAAAAAAGTCCCAAACTATGAAAAGTTGGGACTTATGTAAGTTTAAAATACAACTATTATTGCATGTATTTTGTCATCATAGTTTGAACTTCGCCTTGTAAAGTCATCATAGCTTCTTGTGATTTTTCGGCAATTGCTTCTGCTTTTTCGGCCATTTTTTTACCTGTTGGACTATTGTAAAAAGCTAGCATTGCTTTGATATCTTCTTTAGAATATTCAGCCATATAGATTTCTGCTGTAGCATCGTTTGCTTTTTTCATCAAAGCATCAAATTCAATTACAAATGCAGCTTGTTTAGCAGAAGGAATCATTGTTAGCAACTGTTTTTTTGCAGCGTTCAACTGACCAGAAGCACCACTTTTTTCAATTACTTGTAATACATCTTCTTTGTTTGGTTTTTCTTGAGCAACCATTACACTTGTTACGAATACAAATGTAATTGATAATAAAAATTTTTTCATTTATTTTTTTTAATAAAGTTAATGGTATAAAAATAGTGATTTTCATTTGAAATGAAATCTATTTTTTCTTGAAAGTCATAGGATATTTTATTTCGATGCTAATTGGTTTTCCTTTTCTTTTGGCGGGTTCCCATTTTGGACATTTTTTCATCACGCGAATGATTTCAGTCGCTGATTCAATGTCTAGCATTTGAACGACTTTGATGTTTTTTATATCGCCATTTTCATCAACGGTAAACGAAAAAATCATGGTTCCAGATTTTGAAACTTTTGAATAATCAAATTCACTTCTGATGAATTTTCCAAATTCATCCATAGAATCGTCACCTCTGAATTTAGCATCAATTTTGCTTCCATCGAGATAAACTTCATCTTCGCCACCAATTTGGGCTAATGAAAAAATAGGAGTTAATAGTATTAGAAAAAAGAAAATTGTTTTCTTCATTTTAAGGAATATTCAAGTATTTGTGTGTTTGTAATGAAACTCTCCATTTAGGATTATTCATTACATAATCAACAATCAACGGTGTCATTTCATCTTTTTTACTCCATTCGGGTTGCAAGAAGAGAATAGCATTTGGATTTACTTTTGCGGCTTGTTCTTCGGCAAATTGAAAATCGTGTTTGTTGTATATGATTACTTTTAATTCGTCAGCAATATCATAAGCGGTTTGAACTGGTAACTTTGTTTTTTTTGGAGAAAGACAAAACCAATCCCAAGTTCCGGTTACATCATAAGCACCTGAAGTTTCAATATGAACGCGTAGATTTTTTGCTTTTAATTTTTGGGTAAGCAAAGTCATGTCCCAAGTTAAAGGTTCGCCTCCAGTAATTACAACAGTGTCGGCATATTTTGAAGCGTTTTTAACAATTATGTCAGTAGCTGTTGGTGGATGCAAATCGGCATTCCAACTTTCTTTAACGTCACACCAATGGCAACCTACATCGCAACCGCCAATTCTAATGAAGTAAGCCGCAGTTCCAGTGTGAAATCCTTCGCCTTGAATGGTGTAGAATTCTTCCATTAACGGAAGCATTTCTCCTTTATTTACTGCTAATTGTATTTCTTTTGCAATCATTTTAATCAAAAATAGTCTGCAAAGATACTCAATTTGTTCTGCTTGTTTTTGAAATGTCATTAAATAAAAAAACCATCCAAAAAATGGATGGCTTAGTTAAGAGTTGTTTTCTTATTACTTTAATAATTTCAGTGAGTCTAAAGCATATTGATTCGTTGGGTCAATTGATAACGTTTTATTTAAAAGTTCTTTAGCTTTAGCTTTATCTGAATTTGCATAATGCGCAGCCATATTGTTGTATGCTTCTGTGAACTTAGATTTATTTTTAGTTATTTCTTCTTGTCCTTTTGCTGTAACTACATCAATATACTGTTGGTAATAATCAGACATTTGTTGATCATTTTCTAACATTTTATTAGTTCTCGCTCTAAAGATGTATGCATCTTGAGTTGTTGGAGAAGCTGTGATTACATTTCCAAAGGCAACATCGGCTTTTTGTAGTGCAATTTTATCTCTTTTATCGGCATCTTTTCCAGAGTTGTCATAATAAATTGCGTTTCCTAAATAGAAATTATCAATCAAGTAATTTTTAGAAGTTGGAACACTAACGGCTGCTTCAAAAACGGCTGCTGCAGCACCAAAAGCTTTTTGCTCATATAGTTTTTTTCCTAATTCATTCAAATCATTAGCAATTAACGGATCCATTTCGATTGCTTTTTTTACTGTTGTCATTGCATCAGTTAAGGCAGTAGCATCGGTAACTTTTCCATCTTCAGTGATTGCTTTTTTGATTTTTGCTTGTGCTAAATAAGCATAATCTTTTGCAATAATTTTATGATTTGGGTTAGAAGTATAATCGGTTAACGCTTTTAATGCACCGTCAATATTTCCATTTTCATAAGCTGAATAACCTAAATATCTAAGAATTCTTGGGTTTACACCATCTAATTCTTTCATTTTATTTGCCACTGTTTCTAGTGCTTTATAATCTTTTGCTAAGATTAAAAAGTCAGCATGACGCATGCGAGAGTTCAAAGAATAATCAGTTAAGCTCATGTATTTTTCATAAAAATTCAATGCTTTTTTGATGTTTTCAGTATAAGTTTTTGGTTCGTTATTTCCCCATAAATAGTGAGTTTCAGCTAATTCTCTGTAAACTGGACCATAATTTGGGTTGATAGCGATAACTTCGTTGTATGCTTTAACGGCTTCAGTGTATGCTTTTGCACCTTTCAAAAGCACACCTAATTGCATTTTTGCTCTTATCAAGGTGTCGTCAGTTTGATACGCATTTCTATAAGCAACATAAGCATCGTTTTGATTTTTGTCGCCATAAAAAGCATCTCCAAGTGCTAGTTGAACTTGAGCATCATTTGGGTTTGCTAATTTAGCCTTGTTTAGGATTTCGATTGCTTTTTTGTAATTAGGCTTGTCTGCATTCATGTAAGCACGAGCAATGTGAACTAATTCCTCAGTATCTTTTTTCTTCAAATCTTTAATAACCATATCGAATTTAGCTTGTGCAGCACTATGATTATTCGCATCTAAATCCATTTGACCTAAACCAATGTGATTTAGTTTGGCACTTTCACTTGCTGTTAAACCTTTTTGAAAATAAATTGCAGCCGAGTCAGCAATATTTTGCTTTAAATAGATGTTTCCTAAAAGGAAAGCTGCTTTTCCGTTGCTTGGTTTAGCTTGTATAATCGATTTTAGAAGTCCTTTTGCTTTTTCAAATTGTTCTGCATCGATGGCTTTTTTCGCTGGCTCTAAATCTTGAGCTTGCGTTGTAAAAGTTGAAGCCAATAGGGCAAAACTTAAAATTTTAATCGTTTTCATTTTTCTTGTATTTAATTTTTGTCTTTAGAATTTTATTTTCTTATCACGATTTTTCGACTTGGTATGCGAACAGGTAGTAATCCTGATTTTAACACAATTCTTTGTCCTCTTTCTCCACCAAGAAAGGAAGCAAATCCCATTCCTAGTCCAGAATAACCCTGACAATTGATAATATACAAATCACGTGCCAAAGGATATTTTCCTTGAGCTAGATTATCTTGGCTTGGATAAATATAGTCTTGTTTATTTATGTCTTTTACACTCAAAACCGAAACCGCATCAACATTGTTTTGCATGTCTAACGGTGCTTGTGTTAGCCAATTTATACCAACAACTCCAATCATTCCATCGTTTTCTGCCACATATTTTATTACTTCATTATTGGTGTTAAATGAGTAAATATTTTTTTGTGGTGTAATTTTTATACCCGATAATTCTGAAATTAATCGCACAGAACTTGAGTTTGGATTATCAAAAACTAAACCTTTAATTCCATTAACCGAATTCCCTTTCATGAAATTGATTACATCATCAAGAGCAATCAAAGTATCATTTGATTTTTTATTTCGTATAAAAACGACAGCATCTGTTGCAAAATGTGTCATTTTAGGATTGATTTTTTTGGCTACAAAAGCTTTCAATTCATTATTGGATAGTTTTCTTGGTAATACTGCAATTTTTACGGTGTCATTCATTAAACTATTGATGATTTCATTTTCTGATTTTGTAATCAATTTTAATTTTGCATCATATTCGGTTTCAAAAACAGCTTGCTGATCTTCAACTATAGGAAATATAGATTCGTCTACAAATAATGTGGCTTTACCTTTGATTATGGTTTCTTTGTTCTTGTCTTGACATGCAAAAACGAATAGTACAAGTACTAGTAATATCCCTGATAATGTTTTGAGCAATTTAGTCATTTTGAATTTTATCTGTGTTAAAAAAACGTAAAAATCTTAAAAAAGCATATACTATTAGAATTACTCCTAATGCAGTTCTATAGTTGGACGGCATATTTAAAGGTAGTTTTTCCCAAAAAATAATGATTAGTCCAATTGTTAAATAAATCAAAAAAAACAAAATTCCTATAACGAGAAGAAATCGCTCTTTTAGCGATTTCTTCTTGAAATTTTCTATAAATCTTGATAACATTAGTCAGCAGATTGAATGCTAATAGGTAAAGAGTATTGAACCCTTACTTTTTTACCATTTTGTTCACCTGCATTCCATTTTGGACAAGATTTTAAAACTCTAATAGCTTCTTTTCCCGTTCCATATCCAATATCTCTAATTACTTTGATATCAGTTAGTGAACCATCTTTTTCTACTACGAAAGTTACAAAAACTTTACCTTTCAAGCCTTCTTCTTCAGGAGTATTGTAGTTTTTTGAGATAAACTTGTAAAATTTATCCATTCCACCAGGAAATTCAGGTTGTACTTGGATACCTGCCGTGTTATAAATTCCGTTATCTTCTTCAACTACTTGATTAACTGGTCCATCTCCTACAGGTTGATCGATAGCTATTTTAGCATTTGGATCGCCTTCCATGGTTTTGTCAGCAATCTTTTTTTCCTTCAAATCTTCCATTTTTGGAGGATCTTCTACAATTTCTTCTGTTTTTGCAACCACTGGTTTAACAAATTTTACCTGATCCACTTTTGGCGGTGGTGGCGGTGGAGGTGGAAGATTTTCTGGTTTTTTTTCTTCTTTTGGAGGTAACTTAACGGTTACTATCTTTTTGTCTAAGACTGCTTCTTCATCACTGCTATCTGGTATTAAATCAGCTATCAGAGGCGAAGCTACTGCCAAACCAAAAATAAAAGCTCCAATTAGAAGTGAACGAAACGTTGTTTTTGAATTTTCTTTACGAAGTTCGTATGCGCCATACGCCTTGTTTTTTCCTTCAAAAACGATGTCTATCCACTGTCTTTTTAATAAGTCTAATTTCATTTTTTACTTTTTTAAAGATTAGTACAAGACATTACTTGTTCATTTCATCTACTAGTTTCTGCTCTTCTGGTGTAATGTCATTTACTATTGCATAAGTAGGTACATTACATATTGCCATTTCATCTAAAATATCAACTAAATTTCTGTAAGTTGATTTTTTAGTAGGTTTGATAATTACAATCATTCCTTTTTCTTTACTACCTGTTGCTTGAGGAATTGAAGTAACTCTTTTTAGTAATTCTTTTCTAATTCCATTTTTGCCATAAGTTCCATCAGCTGGTGCTCCACCTGGTTCTGGTGATTCAAGTAAACCATGAAACCATTTGATTTTGTTGTCTTTTCCAAGTATGATAGTAACTGTTCGGACTTGATCTACTTTTATATCGTCTTCTTTTTCATTAGGATCTTTCTTTTTATCAGGTAAACCTAAATCCATCGATTGAGGTTTAGATAAAGATGTCGTCAACATAAAGAACGTAATCAATAAGAATGCCAAATCCACCATGGCAGTAAGATCTACTTTTGAGTTGGATTTTTTACTTCTTACCTTTTTACTGCCTTTTTTGCCACCGCCATCGCCGGTATTTAATTCAGCCATTATATTTTATTATTAAAATTAATAATCTTTCCCTCTTAAGCCAGTAACTAGATTGAAACTATTTACGTCTTGATCTTGTAACATATCCATAATTTTTTGAATTCTAGGATATAATTCTTTAGCATCTCCTTTAATAGCAAATTTTAGATCTTCATCTTTTAATTCAGCATTTGCTTGTCTTGAAGTATAAACCCAATCTTTTAATTGGTTGTTTATTGAGTCGGTAGGAATTCCTGTCTGAACTCCTTGTTTAATTCTGTCAGAATTTTTCATAGCCAATACTTGTTTCAAAGCTTCGATTGGAACGCCAAACTCTTCAATTAGAGCGAATTGTGCTATTTCTTCATCGGTAAATGAAATGTTGTATTTTTGAGCCATGAACTCTAATGTTTTAATGCGTAGTTCCTTACCTTTTAAACCGTAAAATACTTGATCTTCATTGTTGTTTTTTCCAACTGTTATAATAGCTAAATCCGTTTCTGGTAATTTAGTCTGCACAGTAGATGAAGGTGTATCAACTGGTAATGGCTCTGGCGATTTTGCAGTAGCCGTGAGGATAAAGAATGTTAGCAAAAGGAAAGCTACGTCACACATCGCTGTCATGTCAATGGAAGTTGCTTTTTTAGACATTTTTACTTTAGCCATTTATTTATTTTTTAAATAATTAGAATTCTAATTATTAATTATGATTTTAAACTTCCTCTGAATTTTCTGTATGTGTTCACGATAGTTGAACCAGCTTCGTCAATAGAGTAAGTTAATGTGTCAATTTTAGAAGTAAAGAAATTGTAAGTAACAATTGCTAAAGCTGATGTAGCAATTCCTGTAGCAGTATTGATAAGTGCTTCAGAAATACCATTTGCTAATGCAGCTTGGTCTGGAGTTCCAGCAGTTGCTAATGCACCAAACGCTTTAATCATACCTGTTACTGTTCCTAATAATCCTGCAAGGGTTCCAAGAGCTACAAGAGTTGACAAGATAGTCATGTTTTTCTCTAACATTGGCATTTCTAATGAAGTAGCTTCTTCGATTTCTTTGTGTATAGTTTCAGATGCTTCTTCGCTAGTAAATCCTTCTTTTTTAACCTCTTGGTATTTTACTAATGCTGATTTAATTGCGTTAGCTACAGAACCTTGTTGTTTGTCACAAGCACTGATTGCATCATCAATGTTTCCAGCTTTAATGCTACTTTGAACATTACTCATGAAGTTGTCAAGATTTGCTTTTCCGCTTGCTTTAGAGATAACAAAGAAACGCTCAATAGAAAAAACAATTACCATTAAGAATAATCCCATCAAAACCGGTACAATTGGTCCACCTTTATAAACCATCGCTAAATAGTTTCCTGGTAGCGGATGACCTGTGTTTACTCCACCTTCAAAGTTAGCTCCATTACCCATGATGAATTGCCAAATTATCCATCCTACAAAAACACATGCTACGATGATGATACCTGACATCATTCCTACACCTTTTGAACTTGTTTCTTTTTTACCGTTTGCCATTTTTTTAAAATTTAATAGTTTTTAATAATTTATAAGTCATTAGTAGTTTTAATAAACTTGAATAGGAGCAAATTTAATTTTTTACTTTAAATAAAAAAACTTTTTTTGGGTTATGTGTTTTTTAAGCTTTCAATATTCATTAATTAACTAAATCGATTTCATAATTTTTATTCAAAAAAACACAAAATGAGGTTTCAATTTAATCATTTTAAATAATTCTTTTTAGTATAACGTAAAAAGTATTGAGAATTGTATAATTTGAAATAAATTATTTGTGAAACTCAAAGTTAGCTATAATTTTAACATTTTGGAGCTTATTAACTTTTTCTTTGGTTAATTTATGTTAATTTGCATCAGAAAATACGTGAAGTAAAGTTCAAATAATAGATAGATTTATGTCAAAACAAACTGATTTTAGCGAGCATATTAATAATGGTTATGCAACAAAAGGAGAGTCAATCATTCTTGGAGGAGCAATTTTAGATGGTGAAGCTTTGCCAAATACTCATGTAAAGATTCCATTAAAAACATTAAATCGACACGGATTAATTGCTGGCGCAACAGGAACGGGAAAAACTAAAACCATTCAAGTTTTGTCTGAGCAATTGTCTTCCTTTGGAATTCCCGTTTTGATGATGGATATAAAAGGTGACTTTTCTGGAATTGCAGCAAAAGGTGAGGAGAAACCATTTATTACAGAACGTCATGCTAAGATAACGCTACCTTATGAAACCAATTCTTTTCCAGTTGAATTAATGACTCTTTCGGCTCAAAATGGTGTTCGAATGAGAGCAACGGTTTCAGAGTTTGGACCAGTTCTGTTTTCTAGAATTCTCGATTTGAATGATACTCAAGCTGGTGTGGTTTCGGTTATTTTTAAATATTGTGATGATAAAAAAATGCCGCTTTTGGATTTGAAAGATGTTAAAAAACTTATTAATTACATCACTGAAGAAGGAAAAGCAGAAATAGCAGCTGATTATGGGAAAATTTCAACATCAACTACTGGGATTATTCTTCGAAAGATTATTGAATTAGAGCAACAAGGTGGTGATATTTTCTTTGGCGAAAAATCATTTGAAATTGACGATTTAATGCGATTGGATGAAAACGGAAAAGGATACGTTAATATATTACGTCTAACCGATATTCAAGATAAGCCAAAATTATTCTCTACGTTTATGTTGAGTTTATTGGCGGAAATTTATCAGCAAATGCCCGAAAAAGGTGATTCAGATCAGCCAGAATTAGTTGTTTTTATTGATGAAGCACATCTTATATTCGATCAAGCAAGCAAAGCGTTATTGGATCAAATTGAAACAATAGTAAAGTTAATTCGTTCCAAAGGAATCGGGATTTACTTTGTAACTCAAAATCCAATGGACGTTCCAGCGAGTGTTTTGGCACAATTAGGTTTAAAAATTCAACATGCCTTGCGCGCTTTTACTGCAAAAGATAGACAAGCGATTAAACAAACAGCTGATAATTATCCAACATCCGATTATTATAAAACCGATGAAGTTTTAACTTCTTTAGGAATTGGAGAAGCTTTTGTAACGGCTTTAAACGAAAAAGGAATTCCAACACCATTAGTAGCAACAATGATGCGTGCGCCAATGAGTAGAATGGATGTTTTGACTGAAACCGAGATTTTGGAGATTAATGCGAAATCAAAATTGGTAAAAAAATATGCTGAAGAAATTGACCGAGAAAGCGCTTATGAAATTTTGACCAAAAAAATCGAAGAAGCCAATCAAGCTGCCGAAGAAGTTAAACCTATTGAAGAAAAAAGAAAGTCCAACGAACCTTCAACGGCTGAAGTTATTGGAAAATCCGTAACGAAAGTAGTTACAAGTGCGAGTTTTATTCGAGGCGTTTTTGGGATATTGACTAAATTGTTTAAGAAATAGTTGAAAGATGGAAGTTCTTTCCAAAACTTTTAACCTTATAAACTCTAAACTTTTAAACTAATAAATGAAAGGATTTATTACCATCGGACTTTTAATATTATCCAATGTTTTCATGACATTGGCTTGGTATGGACATTTAAAATTTAAAGAACTGAAATGGTTTGAAAACGCTGGGTTAATAACGATTGTTTTAATCAGTTGGGGTTTGGCGTTATTCGAATATTGTTTTCAAGTTCCAGCCAATAAAATTGGTTTTCAAGGAAACGGCGGACCTTTTTCGTTAATGCAGTTAAAAGTTATTCAGGAAGTAATCACTTTGGTGATTTTTGTAATTTTCTCGATGTTATTTTTCAAAAATGAAACTTTTAGATGGAATCATGCTGTTGGTTTTTGCTTTTTAATTTTGGCTGTTTACTTTATTTTTAGAAAATAGAGTAAAGAAAATAGAAAATAGAATTTATGAAAAAATATTTTATCCAAAAAGCACCATTTGTGGTTCCAACAACGGATGGAAAACTAATTGAAGAACATCATGGGAAAGTGGCAACTGCAAATGAAGAAATTTCGATTGCACACATGATTGCGCCGCCAAAATGGAGCGAACCGTTTCAAACTCCCGAATTTGATGAATACACTTATATTATATCAGGAAAAAAACAGTTCATTATTGAAGATGAAGTTGTAATTCTTGAAGCTGGACAATCCATCAAAATTGAGAAAAACACTCGAGTTCAATATTCCAATCCGTTTGATGAACCTTGCGAATACATTGCTGTTTGTAAACCAGCTTTTGATTTTGCAAAAGTACATCGGGAAGAAAATTAGAAGGTAGAATTTAGAATTTAGAATTCAGTTTTTCTAGAATTAAATTCTCAACTTCTTTTGAGTTCCATTTTTCTTGAATGTTTTCAATTTCAAGAATTTCTTCCATGATTTTATTTTGAAAATCGCCAATGGCTAATGCTTCAGAATAAGGTTGTAAACTAAAAGTTACACGACTATAAAGCGGCATCCATTTGTCAGGATGTTTGTCTGAAAACCATTTTTCGATTTTTTTCTGTAAAAGGAATTTTTCATCAGCCGTTTTTGAACTCATTTCCATAAAATTTCGATAGGAAAGTTCGGCAATAGCATCGGTGTTAGGTTTTCTAGAATTTTCGTAATCGTTTAATAAATTTGCCCAATCATCGCCATATTTTTCAATCATATTATTTAGAACGGTAATGTCTTCAAATCCAGCATTCATTCCATGACCATAAAATGGAACAATAGCATGACAAGCATCGCCAATTAACGCCACTTTATCACTAAAAGTCCATGGAAAACATTTCATCGTTACCAAATAACTCGTAGGATTTTTGAAAAAATCTTCTACTAAATTTGGAATTACTTCTTTAGTATCTGGAAAATGTTTCGCAAAAAATGCAACTAATTGTTCTTTAGTTTTTAAGTCTTCAAAAGAATTTTCGCCGTCATGTGGCATGAACAAAGTACACGTAAAACTTCCGTCAGGATTTGCCAATGCCATAAGCATGAAATTTCCTCTTGGCCAAATGTGTAAGGCGTTTTTGTTTAGCTTGTGCGAACCATCAGAATTGGCAGGAATATTTAATTCTTTGTAACCAATATTTAAAAATTCTTGTGAATAATTAAACATACTTTGACGTTGCATTCGGTGTCTAATTCTTGAAAAAGCACCATCGGCACCAAATGTCAAATCGTAGTCTTTTGTAAACCATTCGCCTCTTTCGGTTTCGCCAATAGAAATGGTTGCTGTAGTCAAATCAACATCCCAAACTTTTTGCTCAAAGAAAAATTCAACTCCAGCTTGTTCGGCTAAATCGACCATTTTTTTATTCAATAAACCTCTCGAAAGCGAATAAATCACTTCGCCATCTTTGCCATAAAATTGCTCGTTCACGGTATCAATACCTGTATGAATAGCTCGTTTTTCAACAGGAATTCCAATGCCTAGAACTTCGTCTTCTAAACCAACATCTTTTAGCGCTTTTATTCCTCGATCAGAAAGTACTAAATTGATAGAACGACCAGAGAAATTAATTTTTCTAATATCGGGACTTCTGTCGAAAACGTGAACAGTGTGACCTAATTTTTTAAGATATATTGCCAAAAGCGTTCCTACTAATCCGGATCCAACTACGGCTATTTTTTTTGGAGTTTGCATTATATACTAAATGTTGGCAAAATATCTTGAAAATCATTCAAGCGATTTGCGTTAGTTTTTATTATCCAAATTTTAAAAGCAACAAATTTTGAAGAAATGTGTAACATATCTTTTAATTCGTTTTTTATAGTTGCTTTTTTTTCAGGAGAATTCGCTTTGTAAAATTTTGATATTTTGTTAGTGAACTTTATTAATTCAACACAAATTAGATCGTTTAAATTGTTAGCTTCTAATTTTCTTGTAATTGTACTTGGATTATGGACTTCATTTAAAAGTTCAACAGTTATTGATACAGAAGGACTATCATTTAATGAATTGAAAATTGGATTTTCTTTAGGAATAGGTTTTAACTCAAATTGAATAACATCTGTAATTATAACAGAGAAATTGGTGCAGTTTAACATTCCAACATATTTATTGCTTTTTATTCCATTACAATGACCACATGAATAAAACAAATTATTCCAATCCAATCTCAAAGTTGGGTGTGGGTTAAAATGTTCTGTTTCAATATCTATTAAATTCTTGTTTTCGCAGATATAACATTTGTGAAAAAATTCTTCCTGTACTTGTTCAATGCAACATTTATGATCATTTGTTTCAACTAAACATGCAGGAACATTGTTTGATTTAGCAATGTTAATCATGTTGTATTAATCTTTCAAATTTGTCTTTATAATCTAAATTTAGGAGATTAATCTTTAACTCCATCTCTTTTGAATTAATTAATGGTAAATCATCAAAATACTTTTTCATTTCAATTATTTCATCAATTTCTTCATCTGAATTTGATCTCTTTTTTAGTAATTTTTCGTAATGATTTATTTTTTCTAAAAGAGCTTCGGAATATTTATTACTTTCAAAATAATTCTCAACTAATGCTTCTGTAGAATATTTGCTAACATCATGGATTGTTTCTTGATATTCCATATCATAAACCACAGCATTTTCTATTGAATTTAATATAAATGGAGAATGTGTTGTTACGATGAATTGCAAATTTGGAAATAAAGTAGTTAATATTCTTAATACTTTTCTCTGTAAACTAATATGTAAATGTGTTTCTAATTCATCAATTAGTATTAAACCATTGAGTTTGTATATTTTTGATGATTTACGTTCCATTCGCATAATGATTTCTGCGATAATTCCAAGTATTGAAGAAAAACCATCTGATAAAGTATTGAATTCAAACTCTTCTCTATTTAAAGTTTTAAATTTGAATACATAATTATCTCTATCATAAATCAAATCAAGAGTTTCATCTTCAAAAATATCTCTAAATATTGATCTTATCTTTTTAAACCAATCTTCAATTTCTTTTACAGTTTTAGCGTCTTTATCAGCTTTTGCATAAAGCAATTGTACTTGCTGGTTAACTAGATATTGAAGAAATAACTCATTACCATGCTGATCTGTTTCAAAAATATCAGGTAAATCAATTTTTTGCGGCGATTTAACCTCGTTGGTTTTAAAATTTCTTTTTGCAGAAAAAGAAGTAAAGATATAATTTCCGTTTTCAAATTCATTCTTAAATGATTTAAATGTTGTATTAGTAGAGAGCATTAAATTTGAAGTTCTTCCTAAGACAACAAATAATTCATCAATTTTATCTCTAAAGAATGTTTTGTCTTCATCTTGTAATTCTACCTTAATCTTTTCAGAAGTTATATAAATATTTTCACTTTCAATCTTTTCTATGTTATTTATTATACTATCTAAACTATTACTTACTTCGTCAGGAAACTCATTCTTCAAAAATAAATTTACAAATTTTTTAATTTCATTCAACACAGATGTCTTACCGCTTCCGTTCTTTCCGGTTAAAATTAAATGTTGCATTTTTTCAGAATTGATTGGGATTATCAATCTGTCTAAATGTCTTAAATGATGTATATATAGATTTTTAACAAAGAAATGTTTCATTGTAAAACAGTTTTAAGAAAAGTTAAATTTAAATACAAAGTTAAAGTTTTTCAATCATAAATTATGATTTTTAATAAAGTTACTTTTTCAGAATAAAAATTAACTTAGTCGAAGTTTCTAAAATCTCTTTCTTATTTATTTTCATCTTTCTAAACTGACCTTTATTGTACATTTCGGCTTGGTCATTATAATGTTTACTCATCGGATTTCCCGAATTTCCTGTCGGCAAAATGGATACTGAATTTTCAACATCAGAAAAATCAATAATTCTTCGGGTTGATGGTCCAGCTTTTACCAAATGCTCTTGGTTGTCGGTATAAATGAATGCTAAATTATTAATGACTTCATTGCTTCCGGCGATGTCAAATTTTCCAACATTAAAAAAGGAACGTAATAATTTTACTTGACCAATTGGATGAACATGTTCTAGTTTATGAACTTTGTTCCAAGTCCATGAATTTACATCTTTTCCTAATTGATTTTCAAGCGAAACAATTGCTTCTACTAATGATTTTGTCAAAATTGATGCGCGATTTTCTTTTTTGTCTTTGGTCGAAATATCATCCCACCAAATGGAATTTTCGTTAGCTATTTGTGGTTCGATAATTTGTTTCACAATGTGTGTAGCGAGCAAAGCTTCGAAGTCTTTTTTACCTAATTCATCTTCAAAAGTGTTTTTCAAATAATGATAAATAAATTTATTGTAAATCGTTGGTGCAATGTCATTTTCATTATTGGAACCATCCCATTTGGATAAAATGCCGTAAGCTGTTTCAAAGTTTTTGCTCTTATTTTTTAGTTCAATATTTGGCAAAATAGTCGAAACGACAAACGAACTTCGTGAAGAAGTATTGTCAATAATCATTTTTTCGACATCGTTTTTTGTCCAATTATTTTTCGGTAAAAGCAATTTGTCAATTCGTTCGGCTCTGTCTTTTGGCAGATAATATCCTGGATACAAATAATCGTCAATAGCTTCGGTTTGATTGTTGGCAGAATACAAATAATTCCAACTTGGATTTAAAGCAGAAGGATTTTTATCAAAAGGCAAAAACTCTTTTTGATCGTCAATTCCATTAGAACCATTTAGTATGAAATTTGGATTGATGGATTTGTCTAACTTATATAATTTCCCCGAAGCTGTCCATGAAATATTGTTTTTGGCATCGCCATACATAATATTCAAACCTGGAGCATGAACGAGTTTGATACTTTTTCTGAAATCTTCGACGTTTTTGGAATGCGAAAGATGATACACCGCATCGAGAATTTGATTTTTTTCTTGCGTATAAATCCAAGACATCGCAATTGGTTTTTCAGAAGAAATAGTATTCATTACATCATTCATAATTGGTCCGTGAATACTTTCTTTAATATTCAAGACAATATCCGAACTGTCTTTAACTTTAATCGTTTTTTTACGAACCGTATAATTTTTGAATTCGTTTTTATACTTATACTGATTTGGATTTTCGGGATTATTTTCTTCCAAAAATAAATCAATATCATCGTTTTCAAACATGGTTAAACCATAAGCATAATCGCGATTATGACCTAAAAGTGGAAATGGCGTTCCGGCAAGATAATAACCATAGATTTCGTAGTTTGGTGTGGCAATATGAGCTTCAAACCAAGTACAAGGTTGGGCAAAACTAATATGCGGATCATTGGCAAAAATTACTTTACCATTTTTGGTTTTTTGTGAACCAATAATCCAACTGTTACTTCCAATGAATGGCTGAACAGGCGAGTTGCTAAGTAATGCATTTACTGTTCGTGAAATTTCGGCATAATCGCTAGCTTTTCCATCATAACTTTTTAATTGAACTGTTCCAAAAGAACCATCCAATCCAAAATCTTTCAAGTATTCTGAACCCAAATTATTCCGAATATCAGTCATCAACGGATCGGTTTTTTGCGCCATAGCAAAGCTAAAAGACATAAATCCGAAAATATTGTAAACGTCTTTCAACGTGAATGGTTTCTTTTCTAATCCTAATAAAGTGAATTCAACCGGAGTTTTTCCATTTTCCAGATACTGATTGATTCCGTCGAGATAAGCCAATGTCAGTTTGTAGGTTTCGGAGTTTTTATCAATTTGTGCGATTGTTTTTTCGGAGTTTTCATCGATGCCAAGTCCGGCAAAAAACATATCGGTTTTGGAAACTTTATTGCCAAAAAGTTCGGCCAATCTTCCGGGAGCAATTCGACGGAGTAATTCCATTTGCCACAATCTGTCTTGTGCATGAACATAACCTAAAACGGTCATGGCATCTTTCTCGGAATTGGCATAAATATGCGGAATACCATAATCGTCAAAATAAACTTCGGTAGCGGCGGAAATGTTTTTTAGGGTAACTTCGCCTTCATATTGTGGTTTGGTCGAAAGAAGATAGAAGTAAATGCCTAAAGCAATAATTAATAGTAACGAAAATAAAACGAGAAGTGCTTTTTTGATTTTTTTCATAAATTGACTAAAAATCAAATTTAAATAAAAAATCCGCAACAATTTCTGTTGCGGATTTAAAAGTTTTATCCAAAAAAATATTATTTTTTCTTCTTATCATCAATTATAGCTCCAGTTCCAGCGCCAACTCCAGCACCAACTAAACCACCAATAATTGCTCCTTCACCTTTTTTCTTGCTAACGATTGCTCCAGTTGCTGCTCCAACACCAGCGCCAATAACTGCCCCTTTTGCTGCGCCACTCCAACCTTTTTTCTTGGTTGTAGTTGTTGTTCCAGTAGTATTGTTAACTACAACAACTTCTTTTTGCTTTTGAATTTTCGCAGCTTCTATTTTCATAGAGTCAATTATCCTTTGTTTTTCAGCAACTATTTTCATTGAGTCTATTGTAGCTTGTTTCGTTTCTTGAGCAATCCCAATTGAGTCTGTATTTTTACAAGAAGTAAAAAATGACATGAACGAAATTGAAACTAATAAAAATAAATTTTTCATAATTTTTAGTATTTAAATTAACAATACAAAGTAATTGAATTGGAAACTCAAATGGATTACATAATTTTTAAAAAAAATTATATAATTAATTTATTTTACAAGAAATTCAATTCTTCTTCCGGTATTTAACCCGTTATTTTTTGCCAAAATGCCACACATGTGAAATAACATTCGAGCACCAACATTTCC
Organism: Flavobacterium solisilvae; assembly: GCF_012911605.1. Classification (GTDB taxonomy): domain Bacteria; phylum Bacteroidota; class Bacteroidia; order Flavobacteriales; family Flavobacteriaceae; genus Flavobacterium; species Flavobacterium solisilvae. The sequence goes on from NZ_JAAMPT010000205.1 coordinate 182,235, forward strand.
GTCCCAATCGTCGGTTTCGCCTGGCGCAACTTCTACTAAATCGAAACCAATGATTTCTTTGCCGCTTTCGGCTAATTTATTGAATAGGTAAGAGGCTTGTTCAAATGAAAATCCGCCCGGAACTGGAGTTCCAGTATTTGGACAATACCAAGGATACATTCCGTCGATGTCGAAAGAAATACACACTTTTTGTGGCAACGAAGCTATGATTGCATCGCATTGTTCTGCCCAAGTTTTACCTTCAAAAGTTTCTTTTTTCAAATCGGCATCGGTGTTGACCAAAACTCTTCCGTTGGATTGTTTTACGACATCTACTTCTTGTTCGCAGAAATCACGAATTCCAACTTGGACTAGTTTAGAAATTTGTGGAAGTTGCAGCGCATTATACATTATCGAAGCGTGAGAATAGGTAAAACCTTCATAAGCAATACGCAAATCCATGTGCGCATCGAGATGTAAAATTCCAAAATTATCGTGAATGCTTGCCAAAGCTTCGTAGTAACCAAGCGGCGTTGAATGATCGCCACCAAGAAGCACCACTTTTTTGCCTTGCTTCATCCAATGCAATACTTTTTCTTTTACTTCGGTGTGCAATTCGCGACATACTTTGTTGATTTTGTCTAAATCGGCTTGTAATGCAGGATAAGTTTCGATGGCTTCGCCACTTTCGAGCATTTCGATAATAGGCTGTGCCAATTCTTTGTATTTATCAGAATTGGTTTTCCAATGTGATGGTGCTTCGTCAAGATAAATCCCGAGTTTCCATAGTTCAGGAAAATCTTGATGGTTTAAATCGACTTGAAATGATGCATCTAAAATGGCATTTGGACCTTCTGAAGCTCCAGCACCATAACTTACGGTAACTTCCCATGGCACAGGAATTACTATGATTTCTGATTGTTCTGCTGAAAATGGCAATCCGAAAACGGTTGCATCGGCTAATCCTGGTTGTGAAGGATCGAAGTTTTGTATAATTTGTTCTTTTGTCATGTCATTGCGAGGAACGAAGCAATCGCATCGTTCTTTGGTTTAATTATTTATGTAATGATTGTATTCCTTGTTTTAATCTTTGTCCAAATTCATACATATCTTCATAGGAAGTATATAACGGAACTGGTGCAAGACGAATTACGTTTGGTTCGCGCCAATCAGTAATTACGCCGTTTTTCATCAAGTAATCGAATAAGCTTCTTCCTTGACCGTGAAGAAAAACCGATAATTGACAAGCTCTTTCTTCTTGGTTGGAAGGTGTGATGATTTCAAATTCAGTTCCATCTATTTCATTATCAATTTCGTGAAGAATGAATTCTAAATAAGCGGTGATTTGATTGCGTTTTTTGATTAGTTTTTTCATTCCAACTTCGGCAAACATTTCGGCTGAAGCCAAATATGGCGCTAATGATAAAACCGGTAAATTGGAAACTTGCCAACCATCGGCTCCAATGGTTGGGTTGAAAGTTGGTTCCATTTTGAAACGATTTTCTTTTTTATTTCCCCACCAACCGGCAAATCGTGGCAAATCAGCATGATGGTGTTTTTCATGAACGAAACAGCCAGAAGCATTTCCTGGTCCGGAATTCATGTATTTATACGAACACCAAGCAGCAAAATCTACATTCCAATCGTGGAGTTCTAAGTTTATATTTCCGGCTGCGTGAGCCAAATCAAAACCTACGTTTGCGCCAACTTTATGTCCAGCTTCGGTGATGGTTTTCATGTCGAAAACTTGTCCGGTATAATAGTTTACGCCGCCAAAAAGCACCAATGCTAATTCATCGCCAACTTCTTCAATTTTTGCTAAAATATCTTCTAAACGAATGTTGTGTTCGCCTTCGCGACGTTTTACTTCTACAATTGCATCTTTTGGATCATATCCGTGATGTGTTACCTGTGATTGAAACATATATTGGTCTGACGGAAATGCTTTTTCTTCGCAGATGATTTTGTATCTGGTTTTGGTTGGTCGATAGAAGGAAACCATTAATAGGTGAAGATTTACCGTCAAGGTATTCATTACGGTAATTTCGGATGGTTTTGCGCCAACGATTTTACTTAGCGGTTCGGCAAAGCGTTCTTGATAATCCCACCAAGGTTTTTCGGCATAGAAATGTCCTTCGACGGCAAGATTTGCCCAATCGTTCATGACATCATCAACGTATTTTTTGGCAGATTTTGGTTGTAAACCGAGTGAATTTCCAGTGAAATAAATTACATCTTTTCCTTCGTGTTGCGGAAAAATGAATTCGTTTCTGTAGTGTTTCAGTTCGTCTTGAGCATCTAATTGTTGGGCGAATTCGCGGGTATTTTGAAATTTCATTGTTGTTTGTTGTTTGGATGGTAAAAATAAAGAAAAGAAAATAGAGAAAAGAAAATAGAGAAAAGAAAATAGAGAAAAGAAAAGTTAGTTTTGGGTAAGACGTTTTTCTTTTAGCCCTGATAGCAGTGGAAATCCTTTTTTGAATTGAAAAAGCAATTCAAAAAAGATTGTAACGGATAGCAGGAATAGGGTTTATAAAATGCCGATTGATTGGCTTCAAAAGAGATTCCTACGGAATGACAAAGTTGTGAAATTAAAAATCCCAATCTATTTTTATGTTAGATTGGGATGAGATTGCTTCGTGCCTCGCAATGACATTATAGTATCAACATGGCGTCGCCGTAGGAATAGAATTTGTATCCTTCTTTGATGGCTTCGTCGTAGGCTTTGCGCATTAAATCGTGTCCGCAGAATGCTGAAATCATCATTAATAATGTTGATTTTGGTGTATGGAAATTGGTTACCATGCAATCTGCAATGCTGAAATCATAAGGTGGAAAGATGAATTTGTTTGTCCAACCGTCGTATGGATTTAGTGTTTTTGCTGAGGAAACCGAGCTTTCGATGGCACGCATTGATGTGGTTCCGATACAGCAAATACGTTTTTTGTTGGCTTTTGCTTTGTTTACAATATCGCAAGCTTCTTGTGTAATTTTTAGCTCTTCAGAGTCCATTTTGTGTTTTGACAAATCTTCTACTTCTACTGGATTGAATGTTCCAAGTCCAACGTGAAGTGTTACTTCGGCAAAGTCTATTCCTTTGATTTCTAATCGTTTTAATAAGTGTTTAGAGAAGTGTAAACCAGCAGTTGGCGCGGCAACAGCTCCTTCTTCTTTGGCATAAATCGTTTGGTAACGTTCTGCATCTTCATCGGTTACTTCACGGTTGATGTATTTTGGGATTGGTGTTTCTCCCAATTCTAATAATTTTATTCTGAAATCTTCATACGAACCATCGTAAAGAAAGCGCAATGTTCTTCCACGTGATGTTGTATTGTCAATTACTTCAGCTACTAATGAATCGTCGTCGCCAAAATATAATTTGTTCCCGATACGGATTTTACGTGCTGGATCAACTAAAACATCCCAAAGACGTTGTTCTGCATTTAATTCTCTTAATAAGAAAACTTCAATTCTTGCTCCAGTTTTTTCTTTGTTTCCATACATACGCGCAGGGAAAACTTTGGTATTGTTTAAAATCATTACATCGCCATCGTCAAAATAGTCGATGATGTCTTTGAATAATTTGTGTTCGATTTGTCCTGTTTTTCTGTGTACAATCATTAAACGAGATTCGTCACGATTTTCTGCTGGATATTCGGCAAGTAATTCCGTTGGGAGATTAAAATTAAAATGAGATAATTTCATATAAAGTTATTAGTGAATAGTAATTAGTAAATAGATTTCAAAATCTTCTAATTTTCTGGATGCAAATATACTATTGTGAAATAGGCGTTGTCAAGTAAAAAGCGGTTTATTTTGAAAAGATTATCACATTGTTGGATTACAAGTGAGATGTAATAGTAAAACCAACACTTTTCAAATCTTCCCAAAAAGTAGGATACGATTTTGAAACCACTTCAGCTTCTTCAATAATGATCGGAACTTTTAAAGCCAATGGAGCAAAAGCCATTGCCATTCTATGATCCTGATAGGTTTTGATGCTTATGTTTTCATTGATTTTTTCTGATGGTTCCAAAGTCAGGCTGTCATTGGTAACAGAAACGTTAGCGCCGAGTTTTGTTAGTTCGTTTTTCAAGGCTTCCAATCGATCGGTTTCTTTGATTTTCAAAGTATGTAATCCGGTTAAATGGCAACCAATTCCCAATCCGAAACACGTTACGGCAATGGTTTGAGCGATGTCAGGCGAATTATTTAATTGTAAATTATGAGTTGTGAATGGTGAATTATTGATTTTTGAAATTGAAATTGAATTTGAATTATCATTATTGAAAACAGTTTCAACCCCAAAGTTTTTATAGATTTCAACCAAAGCGGCATCGCCTTGTAAACTGTTTTGTTTATAACTTGAAAGTGTGATTTGAGTGCCGATTTCAGATAGGGCAACGATAGAATACCAATAAGAAGCGGATGACCAATCTGATTCTATTGTAAGGAGTTTGGAGTTTATAGTAAGGAGTGGTTTAACGGTGATTTTATTTTCAATAAAAGAAGTTTTTACTCCAATTTCTTTTAACAAAGCTAATGTCATATTGATGTATGGAATAGAAGTAATTTCGCCTTCGAGTGTTAATTCTAATCCATTTTCTAGTTTTGGAGCAATTAATAAAAGTGCGGAAATGTATTGACTGCTTACATTTGCCGGAAGTGAAACTTTGTTATTTGTCAATTTTTTTCCGATGATTTTTATGGGTGGAAAACCTTCATTTTCTTCATAATAAATTTCAGTTTTGAGTTGTTGTAAAGCTTCGACTAAAATTTTAATTGGTCGTTCTTTCATTCGGGAAGAACCTGTTAGTATCACTTCTTTTCCTTCCTGAATAGCAAAATATGCCGTGAGAAAACGCATGGCAGTTCCAGCATGGTGAACGTTGAAAAGTTGAGGCACTTCGACTGCGCTCAGTGTGACAGTTGGAAGTTGTGAGTTATGAATAATGTTTTCCATAACTTCGCTATCATCAGAATTGGATACATTCTCTAATGAAATGTTTGGATTTAAAGCCTGTAACAACAACAATCTATTGGTTTCAGATTTTGAACCAGTGATTTTGACTTTTGACTTTTGACTTTTGACTTTTGATTTTTGAAGATGTAAATTCATTATTTGGAAACAACTTTTAGTCCGATGATGGAAATGATTAACGTACTAATAAAAAATACTCTCCAGAAAGTGGCTGGTTCTTTGAAAACCAATATGCCGACAAGTACACTTCCCACGGCACCAATTCCAGTCCAAACAGCATAAGCTGTTCCGATGGGTAATTCTTTGGTTACTTTTACTAACAAAACCATACTGATGGTTAGACAAATTAAAAATCCGGCGTACCAAAACCACATGGTTGTTCCAGTCGTTTCTTTAGCTTTGCCGAGACAAGTTGCAAACGCGACTTCAAATAATCCTGCTATTATTAGTAAAATCCAGTTCAATTTTTTGTGTAATTTATTGTTGTATTTTTTTCTTTGTTATCTTGTCATTTCGACGAAGGAGAAATCACACTAGTTGCTCACGTTATGAGATTTCTCCTTCGTCGAAATGACAAAATCGGTTACTTTAATTTATCATTATTATGATGTCTGTCGTGGTCGCGTTTGGTTTTTAAATCCATTTTTTTGTCAAAAGCCGCTTGTAAATCTACGCCGGTTTGATTGGCAAGACACAACACTACAAAAACTACATCGGCAAGTTCTTCGCCAAGGTCTTTGTTTTTATCGCTTTCTTTTTCGGATTGTTCGCCATAACGACGTGCAATGATGCGGGCAACTTCGCCAACTTCTTCTGTAAGTTGTGCCATGTTGGTCAGCTCGTTAAAATAACGAACGCCGTGGTTTTTAATCCATTTATCTACTTCGAGTTGGGAGTTTTTTATATCCATAATTTTGAATTGTGAATTTTGAGTTGTGAATTGTGATTTTACTATTTACTCCTTTAGAAACCCATATTCATATACTTTGGGTTTTATTTTATCGGCTAAAATGGCGAGTTTGCTTCTTAACTCAGCTAGTAGTTGTGTATAAGTTGCATCATCACTTTTTGAATTCATTCTGCCTTTGTCGTTTCTTCCCTGAAAATATTCTCTGATGTCATATAAAGAAGCGTTAACATTTACGTCTTTTTGGGCATGGTAGTATTTCCATAGTTCTCTACCAGCATCAAAAACAGCTGTGGCTTCTTCTGAGAAAACTAATGGTTTACTTTCTTTCGTTGTAGCTTGTTCAAAAAGTGTATCGTTGGTAACTTCTTGCTTTATTTTGCCTTTTATAAAATCGGTCATGAAATTACTTTCAAACTTGGCTTGGGCATTGACTTCATATTCTGTAAATGGTATCCAATGGTTGGCGCCATATTTTAATTGAACATTGTTACTATTATCGAACAAAGTAAAAGTTAGACAATCATTTTGAAATTCAAAATCACTTCGCCAATTATCATTTGGATATATAAATTGATCTCTATCATTGAGCCAATTTGCTTCAATACAATGTCTAACTGAAAAAAATATTGCTGACGGCAAAATATTTTCTTTGGTAATATAGATAGAATGACCTTTGTCAGCAGTTTCTTGTTGAATGTGTACAAGATTTTGATTTTGAAAATCATTTCTTCCTGTATTCATCATTCCTATCAAAATTTCATTTTTATTAATTTTAAATGAAGATAACCATTTACCAATTAATCCTTTTTCAAAATCATAATTAATAATGTTTTTTTCTCTTTTAAATGTTCCGAATTTATCATAAACATCTGCTAAACTTCCTTTAAAAATTTCTTTTTTATAAGTATCCCAAATGAAAAAACCAATTGGAAACTGTCCCTTAACATTATCAAATGTATCGGCTGGTGTCAAAAAAATTTTTTCGAGCTTCGCTCGAAAGAACCCTCGGAAATCCTTGAAGTTGGAAGATTGCAAATTTTTCAAAGTTGAAAAATTTGCAATCTTGCTGTTAGGGATTTCGGCGTATATTCGGGTAAGAAATAGGGTGAAAAGTTCATTACTAGCTTTTCCAATTATACCTTTATACTTATCATAAGTTTTATTGTTAATGGAAGTATTTGCTTTATTTTCTCCAGTTCCAGTTCTTTGTTTCGTATTGCCTGCCTCAGCATAAGGCGGATTAATATATACCACTAACTTTTTACGCTTTTCTTCATCATTAATAATGTCTTGCAAACTTTGTGGCAATTTGCTGAAATCATCATTCAAAAAATCAAATTGAAATACATTATTTTTTAGCAAGTTGGCACCGTGGTCAATACGTTCGTGCATTACGTTTACATCGGCTTGGTCTAGTGTGCTGGCGTAAATGTTGTATTTGTTGGTCAGTCCAGCTAAAAGGTTTCCTGTTCCTGCGGCGCAATCCCATATATAATAATCGTCTTGCCAGTTTTCGCCTAAATAATCAGTCAAATATTTTTGTGATAATTCTACCCAAATACGTGGTGTAAAAAATGCTCCTTTGCGCTCTCTGATGTCTTGTGGCACGAGTAAATCTCGGCGTTCTATTATGTAATCTTGAAATTCTTTGAGTGGTGGTCGTTTGTAGCGTTTCCAAAAATGCAAATAGGTATCTTTGTTTTTTAGCGTAATGGTGGCATCAAACATTTGCTTGAGGTTTTCCTTGGCTATTTTGTATCCTTGGTTTTGAAAAACAACAAACAAGCTGTCGCGAATGGATAAATCGTCGTCAATGTTTTGGGTATTATTATCATCTACAAATAAATCGGCTAAATAGAAATCGCTGTCAAGTATATTGGCTTTTTTTAAGTCGTCCCAATTGACATCGATGATGGGTTTTATAATTTCTAACCAACGTAAATAAATAGGGATAAAGTTGTTTTTATCAATCTTTAATTTATTGGTTGTAGTGGCTTTGGCTATATTGTTTTTTATAAATGCCTGGAGTTCTTTTTCGTCTTTTTCATAATCATACACATAGGTATTTTGCTTTAGTGTAGCTTCAATACGTTGTTTAATCAACTGAAATTCTTTGGTTTCGTGATTACTAGGTGTAACGTTCCAATTGAAATCGTTCAGGTAAAAAATGTCTTGTATGTTAATATAGGGTACAAACGCTATTTTTTTAAAATCAAAAGCACCCAAAAAAGCTGGAGGCATGGTTTTATCAAAGGTTCGTGCTTTGCCAATGGTTAAAATTAACTGCACAAACATAGTAGCTACATCAAAATTACCCGTTTTGGCTTCAGCCCAAAGCAACGGTGTGCGCCCAAATAAATTATCTTGTTGCGGAAAAACAGTAAAATCAATATTGCCCAGAATTTCGGTAGTGTCAAATTGTTTGAACCAATCGGCACCTACTTTATTCTTTAGTTCTTCTTCGCGAATGTTTTTATATTTCATTGTGGCTGTTTTGATTTCAACAAATATAAATAATTGTATTTTTAGAAGTAAGTATTGATATTGATTTAGTTTAAATTATTTCAAATAATTGTATAGATGATGTTTTTAATGATAAATACCCTGTTTTAAATATTTAAAACGGTGTTTATAAAGTTAATTTTTATGTTTTTAAAGTTATAAACGGTGTTTTTAATGTTGTAAACTACTTTTTTAATTTTAAAAACGGTTTTTTTAATATTGTAAACAATGATTTTAATAATATAAGCAATATTTTTTCTATTTTAAATAGTATTTTTAATAGTTAAAAGTTGTTTTTGTTATGATAATAACAAATTTTAAAATTATTTGTTAAAGTATTTATAATTTTTTAACATTTTTGTAATAATAAAACAAAAGTTAATTATTTTTGATAGGGTATAAATCAAGTAGTTATTAATTTTAATTTTTTTATCATGGCAACACGCACACCAGGAAGAATAAAACTTCCAACAAACGTATCAGAATTATTAGATTTAGCTGATAAAATTTATGAAAAACACCGCTCCGATGGAGCAGCATCGCCTCTAAATGCTCAGCAAGACTATGATTGGTCAATTGAAGGACCAAAAATTGTTCCGTGTAAAGAAAATCATTATAATGCTGAAGAAGCCGCTCGATTAGCCGAAAGATATTATAAAGATAGAGATAATGATTTACCAGCTATAAAAGCAATAATTCAAAACAGTGCACAGTTATTAAAAAGTGTATATGCTAAAAATCCAAAAGTTTTGGGCGATTATGGTTTTATAGTTGATGATAGTAAACAGGTTAAAAAAGGCTAAGAATACTTGTTTTTTTGTTGAAAAAGGTAAGCTTAAAATTTGGGTTTGCCTTTTTTTATTCCTTGTTTTTACTATCAATAATTATAGTAACTGGACCATCGTTTAGAAGGGCAATTTTCATATCGGCACCAAATTGTCCTGTTTGTACTTTTTTGCCTAATTCGGTTTCCATTTTTGCAATGAATTTTTCATACAATGGAATGGCAATTTCGGGTTTTGCGGCTTTGATATACGACGGACGATTTCCTTTTTTGGTTAAGGCATGAAGCGTAAATTGGCTAACGATAATCATTTCGCCATCAATGTCTTTTAGCGATAAATTCATCACCTGATTTTCATCGCCAAAAATTCTGAGATTTACAATTTTGGAAGTTAACCAATCGATGTCTTCCTGATTATCAGCTTCTTCAATTCCGAGTAAAACCAATAATCCGCTGCTGATTTCGGCAACGATTTTGTTATTAATGGTTACTGATGAGTGAGTTACTCTTTGGATAACGGCTTTCATGATTGTTTTGGCTTTTACTTTTATTGTTTTGAGATTCCTACGGAATGACAAACTAGACTAATAATTAACTAAAACTGTAAACTAACTTTTCCTAGTTTCATCGCTTGCAATTCTGTCATCGTTGTAAACATCTTGGCGGTAATGTTCTTCATCGCCTTCAAGAATTTTTAGATAACTGTTGTAACGTGACCACGCAATTTTATCGTTTTCTAATGCTTCTTTTACAGCGCAATGAGGTTCTTCTTTATGCAAACAATTGTTGAATTTGCATTGATCTTTTAGTTTAAAAAACTCTGGAAAATAATCGCTGATTTCTGCTGATTCCATATCAACAATTCCAAAACCTTTAATTCCTGGTGTGTCAATAATTTTGGCGTCAAATGATAAATCATACATTTCGGCAAAAGTTGTAGTGTGTTGCCCTTGTTTGCTTTGTTCGGAAATATGTTTGGTTTTTAAATTCAAATTGGGTTCCAATGCATTTACCAAAGTCGATTTCCCAACACCTGAATGTCCAGAAAACATACTGGTTTTTCCAATCATCATTTCTTTTAATTGCTCGATGCCTTTCTTTTCAGTAGAAGAAATTCGCAGGCATTTGTATCCAATTTCAGAATAGATATGTTGCAGATACAATTGTTCGTCGAGCATAGCTTCATCAAAAGTGTCAATTTTGTTAAAAACCAAAATGGCTTCAATGCCATAAGCTTCGGCAGTAACAAGAAATCTATCAATGAAACTAGTTGTTGTTGGTGGATTGTTAATCGTTATCAAAAGAAAAACTACGTCAATATTCGATGCAATAATATGAGTTTGTTTGGAAAGATTGACTGATTTTCTAACGATGTAATTTTTTCTGTCGTGAATGTTATGAATTTGTCCAACGGTTTCGTCGGTAGTTTCGTCAAGTTCAAAATCTACCACATCACCAACAGCAATTGGGTTAGTACTTTTGATGCCTTTCATACGGAATTTTCCTTTGATACGACATTCAAAAAACTCGTTATTTTCTGTTTTTACAGAATAAAAACTTCCGGTAGATTTATAAACTGTTCCTGTCATGAAAAAAGTTAGAAGTGGATTTCTATTTATATCTTATAAAGATATCAGTTACAAAAATAGCAAAAAGAGACAAGAAGTCTTTATGTTTATCTTTTTAGTTTGAATAAAAAAAACCGTCTCATTAATTCAACGAGACGGTTTTAAGTAACTTTTTAAAAAATAATTTTAGTATTTGTAAGCAACTCCTTTTTTAATTGCTTGCGAACCACCTAATCCATTTGATGTTGCTCCAACAGTTGATTTATCTGCAGTTTGAAGAATAAAAGGACAACCCATTGCTGCTGCTGCCATTTTTAACTTTTTCTCAGCTTTTTTGTCACCAGTATTTCCTGTATGATAGTTAATTAAGCCTGTTTTTCCTCTAACTTCTTCACCTTTTTTTAGACCAGCGATATAAGCTTTGTCTTCAAGGATAACCACTTTTTCCCAGTCTGCTTCACCATTAACTACAATTTTGTCAGTAACTTGTTCAACACGACCGCTTTTTCCATAAACGATTTTTTCTACTGCATATTTACTAATAGTATTTTCTGCATCTTCACCATCATATTTAAAAATGATAGTAAATTCTTCAAGTTTAATTACTTTTCCTTTTACAACTTCTCCGTTGTGTTTAGTAATTTCATCAACTTGAGCATTGATTGTGTTAACGCCAAGCACAAGCATTAACATGAAAATAATTTTTTTCATTTTTTTTAAATTTTATTACGATTGTTTTTATTGTTGCGCAATTATACAAAAAATATGTTATTAGTAATTGTTTTTATGTTAAAATTATCCGTTTATAATTTTTTCCTGATGACTAATGCTTTCTTGGTGAATGGCTTTGAATATTTTTAGAATAAATTCTTCGCTTAATCCTTTTTCTTCGCCATCTAAAATCATTTTTCCAAGGATTTCATTCCAACGTTTATTTTGAAGAACGGCAACGTTTTTTTCTTTTTTCAAAGCACCAATTTTATCCGCAACTTTCATTCGTTTGCCTAAAATTTCCAATAATTTGGTGTCATATTCGTCAATGTCAATTCGGTATTTTGCTAAACGATTGTTGTAATCATCTGCATTGTCGGTTTCTTTTCGAATGCGTAAATCTTTGAAAATTTGTTTTAAAACAGTTGGTGTAACTTGTTGGGCTGCATCGCTCCAAGCATTATCAGGATCAATATGTGTTTCAATAATTAATCCGTCGTAGTTTAAATCCAAAGCTTGTTGGGATACTTCTTGTATCATGTCTCTTTTTCCTGTAATATGCGATGGATCACAAATTAAAGGCAAATCAGGAAAACGATTTTGAAGTTCGATGGCTAATTGCCATTCGGGAATGTTTCTGTATTTGGTTTTTTCATACGTAGAAAAACCTCTGTGAATTACGCCAAGATTTTTAATTCCTGCGTTATACAAGCGTTCAACGCCACCAATCCAAAGAGCCAAATCAGGATTTACAGGATTTTTTACCAAAACAATTTTGTCGGTATTTTTTAAAGCATCAGCAATTTCTTGAACGGCAAACGGATTTACTGTAGTTCGCGCACCAATCCAAAGTACATCAATATCGTGTTCCAAAGCTAGTTGAACATGAGTTGCATTGGCTACTTCAATTGCCATCAATAAACCAGTTTCGGCTTTGGCTTTTTGTAGCCATTTTAAACCAATAGCGCCAACGCCTTCAAATCCGCCAGGACGTGTTCTTGGTTTCCAAATTCCGGCACGAAAAATCGAAACATCGGAGTTTTTTAATTCGTGAGCAATTTTTAAGACTTGTTCTTCGGTTTCAGCACTGCATGGTCCAGCGATTACCAATGGATGATTTAGATTAAAATCATCGAGCCATTTTTTATTTTCGGTAGTTATATTCATGATTTTTTATTGGATGTAAAATTAGTAAATTCTTTATATTTTAATGGTTAAATCTTTTGATGGCTTCTTCAATTTTTTCTTCGGATACGCAAAGCGAAAATCGAATGTAACCGTTGCCATTACTGCCAAAAATTGTTCCTGGAGTAATGAAAATATGTTTTTTGATTAAAATGTTGTCAATGAATTCTTCGGCCGAAATACCTTCGGGTAATTTTGCCCAAACGAACATTCCAACGGCTTCTTTACTATACGTGCAATTTAGTTTTTCTGCCAATTGAAATATCAAATTTCTGCGTTTTGTATAAATCTCGTTTTGATGATTGAACCAATTGTTGTCTAGTTTTAACGCTTCGATTGCGCCTTTTTGAATGCCATAGAACATTCCTGAATCCATATTGCTTTTTACTTTTAGAATGGCATCGATTAGTTTGGCATTTCCTAAAACCATTCCAACGCGCCAACCTGCCATGTTATAGGTTTTTGATAAAGAATTTAATTCCAAAGTAATGTCTTTTGCACCGTCAATTTGTAAAATAGATAAAGGTTTTTCGTTTAAAACAAAGCTATACGGATTGTCATTTATAATTAAAATTTGATGTTTTTTACCAAAAGCGATTAGTTTTTCAAACAGTTCCAAAGTTGCATTTGCACCTGTTGGCATATGCGGATAAGAAACCCACATGATTTTTACTTTTGATAAATCGGTTTGTTCCAAATGTTCAAAATTAGGTTGCCAATCGTTTTCTTCGGTTAAATCATAATATATAGGTTTTGCCTGAACCAATTCGGTAACTGATGCATAGGTTGGATAACCCGGATTTGGGATTAAAACTTCGTCGCCTTCGTTTAAAAAAGCCAAAGAGATATGCATAATTCCTTCTTTTGAACCCATCAATGGAAGGATTTCCAAATTGTAATCGATGTTTACTCCAAATTTATTGGAATAGAAATCGGCAAAACCTTTTCGAAGTTCGGGTAAACCTTGATAGCTTTGATATTCATGTGCTTTGTCGTCGAACATAGCTTTTTGAATGGCTTCGATAACCGATTTATCGGGTGACAAATCTGGACTTCCAATTCCCATATTGATAACTGGTTTTCCTTCGGAAATTAATTGGCGTACTTCTTTTAGCTTTCTTGAAAAGTAGTATTCCTGAACGCTGTTTAATCTGTTGGCAGTTTGTATCATATTTTTTAAATTTCAATATCAATTTCAAAAGTCAAGTTCAAAATTCAATTTCAATTTTAATATTAAAGTTTTTTTTGAAGTTGAAGTTGCTTTTTGAGGTTGCTATCGCTTTTTGAAGTTGAAGTTGACTTTTGACCTTGTTATTGTTTTCCTTTTTTGTATTCGCCCAAAACTTTAAAATGGGTTGTCATTAGTGCTAGAATATTTTTGGCTTTTTCGTAGTGTTTGTATTTTTCAAAAATGACATCTACAAAAAATGAATATTGAAATGGTTGTTCGATAATTGGCATCGATTGGATTTTGGTTAAATTCAGTTTGCAATTATTCATTACGTTTAGAACTGTTGCTAAACTTCCAGGCGTATCGTCGAGTTCAAATTTTATCGAAGCTTTGTTGATTTCTTCTTTGGGTAATTCTTTGTTGGTTGTTTTTACAATTACAAATCGAGTTTTGTTGCTTTGAACGGTGTGAATTCCCGAAGCTAGAATTTCTAAATCATACAGTTTTGCTGCAATTGGAGCAGCAACAGCACCAATTCCGGTTAGTTTTTGTTCTTGAATTCTTCGGGCAGTTTCAGCAGTATCGCCACTTTCAACAAGTTTAATATGAGGAAATTGACTAAAGAAAACGGCGCATTGCAACAACGCAATCGGATGCGAATGAACTTCCTTAATATCTTGAATGGTTTGTCCTTTTAGCACCATCAAATTCATGTGAATATTAAGGTAATGTTCGCCAATGATGTGTAAATTATTTCGGTCAATCAAAGCGTAGTTTGGAATTATTGAACCCGCAATTGAGTTTTCTAAAGCCATAACGCCTTTTTGAGCTTTGTTGTCGATTAGATTTTTTACTAATTCGTCAAACGACATGCATTCATCCAACTCATGTTCCTGCTGAAAAAATTCTTGTGCCACTTGATGATGAAACGAACCTTTTATTCCTTGTATTGCAATTTTTGATTCCATGTTTTTTTAACTATTAAGAGATTAAGTTTAATTAAGCATTGCGAAGCTTTGTTTTTATTAATCTCTGTGAGATGTATTTTAATTTTTAGTCAAAAAAAAATCCCAACTTTCGTTGGGATTCATATTATTGTTTTTTGTTGTTTTTATTTTTTCACATAACACAATACTAATCCCTTTTTCTGTCCGAAGAAGAAATAAAAGAAATAGTTATAAAATGTGTTGAACTGTGTCATTGTTGTATTTTGTTTTGCTAATGTAGAAAAATAAAGTTTACATTTTACATTCAGAGTGAAAAAAAATTAAGGAAACGTTTTCGTTGTATCATAAAAACGGGATTTTTTCGTTATACTTCTATTAATTATTACATTTGCTCAAAATAATTCAGGTATGTCAATAGAAGTTCAAAATATTTCAAAAAATTATGGTGCTCAAAAAGCGCTTGATAACGTTTCATTTTCGGTAAAAAAAGGTGAAATTGTTGGTTTTCTTGGTCCAAATGGTGCAGGAAAATCTACGTTGATGAAAATTTTAACGACTTATATTACGGCTGATGAAGGAAAAGCTGAAGTAAACGGCAACGATGTTTCGGGTAATCAAAAAATGGTGCAGCAATCGGTTGGTTATTTACCAGAGCATAATCCGTTGTATTTGGATTTGTATGTTCGTGAATATTTGGAATTTAATGCTGATGTTTATAAAGTTTCTAAATCTAGAATTGAAGAAGTGATTGAATTGACGGGTTTATTGCCTGAAAGTCATAAAAAAATAGGACAACTTTCAAAAGGTTATCGTCAGCGTGTTGGTTTAGCAACGGCTTTGTTGCACAATCCTGATGTTTTGATTTTGGACGAACCTACAACTGGATTGGATCCAAATCAGTTGGTGGAAATTAGAAATGTGATTAAAAATGTAGGGAAAGACAAAACGGTTTTTCTTTCTACACATATTATGCAGGAAGTTGAAGCGATTTGTGACCGAGTGATTATCATTAATAACGGAAAGATTGTTACGGATAAAAAGCTGGACAAATTAGTTTCGGAAGTTACTACGCAAGTGATTGAAGTGGAATTTGACAAAGCAGTTAATGAAGAATTGTTTGCTAAACTTTCTGATTTAATAAACTACAGAAATACTCAAGGTAATGTTTGGGAATTGACTTTTGAAACGGAAGTTGATATGCGTTCGGCATTGTTTGATTTTGCTCATGATAATGGTTTGAAAACGCTTCAAATTAGTTTGAAAAGTAAAAATCTTGAGGAAATTTTTAGAGAGAAAACTAAAAAGTAGTGATTAGTAATTAGTGAAAAGTGATTAGCATGAAGAATGTTTTTATAGTTTTTGTTGTTATAATGCTTTTGACTTCTTGCCATAATTCGGACAAAACACAAGGAAATACTCATTCAACAGAGAAATCTAATAAATTTGAAAGACAAGTTTTAATTGAAGAATTAAAAAAGTTTCAACAAATTATAGCGTCAAATGACAAAGAAAAAATTGGGGATATATTCGATTTTCCTCTTTCTAACTCATCGTTTAGTATTTTTGTAGATGATGAAGCGTACTATAAGCAATTGAAATCAAATCAAGATGAAGTAACGAAAGAAATGTTTTTACAACATTATGAAGAGATTCGTGAAAGTATTTGGGTTAATCAATTGAATGAACTTTTTCAGAATATTAATCTTGAAGATTTGTTGAACAAAGATTCTCTGGAATATGAAGCATATTTTAAAGATAAACCTTGTTTTTATTCTTACCAAATAGAAGTACTTGAAATAAACAATGTGATGTTAAAAATGAATATGAATTCAAACAGAGAATATATAAACGAAAACCTTTCTGAAGAAGATATACCTGAAAATTCTAGTGAGATTTGTGAACATTCGTTTTGGTGGATTTTAAAATTTGATGGAAAGGAAATATCTGTTAAAGAAATTTCAGGAGCAGATTAATCCTTTATAATTTAAAGATAAATCACTTTTCCTTGGTATAATTCTTCTATTTCGACTATTGGTGGAACATTTTTTAGGATAACATTTCCTGTACTGTTTAGTATTCCTGTGACTTTTTGGATTGGTTTTACAATCATATCGTTTGAACCTCTGTGATAGATTTGCATAAATTGAGCATCGAAATTTGCGGCTTCAATTCGTCCGTCGCCAAAATAGAAGTTGAAACTGGCATTTTCGGTTTTTCCTGTGATGAAAAATCGAGAAACGTTGTTGTTGTGAATTTGTAGGTTGGTGTTGTCTATGTTGAGGATGAAATCACCCGTTCCTGCGCCGGTTTCGCCATCGGCATCTTTGTCGAAGGAAATGAAACTTAGGTTTTCAAAGGTTAAAATACCATTGGAACTGATATTTCGGTCGGTTTTTGAGTAAACTTCTTCGAGTGTTGGTGTGGTTATGAGGATTTTGGTTTCGCCATATTGTCGAACCCAATTGCAACTAGTTTGGTCTTTAAAGATAAGTTGGTCACCGTTTTGTTTTACTTCGATATTGTCAATAAAATTTTCGCCCGCAACAATTTCTACCTTATATATATCGCCATCGGTAATGATTACTTCAATGCCTTTGTAAACTTTGATTTTTTTGAACGCTTGAACTGGAATTTCTTTGGTTATCGTTTTTCCGCTGCTTTCGATACAATCGCTCGGTTTTTCGCAAGCAATAATAACGTAGAAAAGTGCTATTATATATAGGTGTAATTTTTTCATAGTTTAGGTTTTAAATTCTGTATCCAATTCCAAATTCTAAAGCTTCGGCCAAAAACAAATGGGTTTTGATGGTAAAACCGCCAAAGAAGTTGTCGCTGAAATAATATTTCATCCCAACACGATCATAAATAGGTATGTCTTTTTTGAAAGGTTGATATACGTAATAGCCAATTTGGGCTTCGAGCGAAATTCGGTTGATTAATAATTCGTGACCAACGAAAACTCCAACACGTTTGTAATCGGTGTTTTTAGAAATGTTTTCTTCGGGATAAGCAACAGAATAGTATTTGATGTATTCTTCGATGGATTTGGTCAAAAATAATTCGGTACCAAGTTGAAGAGATGATTTTCGATTTATACGTTTGTCGGCATAAAAACCTATGTGGTAAAATGGAAATTGACCACTGCCAATAATTGGGTTTTCGTTAATTCCAGTTCTCAGAACAAAATTATATCGAATAGGCGATTTATAATCTTTTACAACAGTTGTCGTGTCAACTTTGCGAACAAAGTTTTCGTCGAGATTATAATTCAAACCAACATTCAATAAATAAGTGTTTATTCCGCTGTTTGGTGATTTTACTCTTCCGTTAGAATAATGCGTGAACAGAATTCCAGCATGAAAACCAATGTTTTTAAATAAGTTTTGATTGTCATAACTCAAGCCAATGTTTGTATTAGCAATAATTTTACTCCCAAAAGCTTTGTTTTTACTATTCTCAACTTTGTCATAAGGATTAGTTGTCAAAGCAACACCTTGCGAAAGTTTAAATTGCAAATGTCTATTCAAAAAATAAAAGTTATACAAAGCACCAACCGAATAATTTTCGCCAAGAGCATTACTCTTAAAATCCTGGTATAAAAAGTACCCACCAAAATCTGGATAATTATACGCCTTGTGCCATTCTTTAGAACCATCAGTTTTCTTCAAAAAATTAATCATCACACCATTCGGATGACCATTAATCAAGTGATACATGTCTTCAGTATGCGGCAAAGCATTCCCTTTTAAATACGAAACTTCAATATTATCTATGATATTTTGATTTTGTCCAAAAACAATATAATAGGAGAATAGAAATAGAACAATAAAATAATTTTTCATTTTCGAGCTTAATTCTGGCAAATATAAAATAATACATCAATAACAAAAACACATACTATTATATAAGTATAAAATTTTGGAGTGATTCTTTGTTGATTATTTGCAAGTCATATTCCCGCTGTTTACTACAATCTTTTTGTTTTTGTTGAGGTTTTGGAAATAAGAGGGATAATTAAGGAT
>NZ_JAAMPT010000206.1 GCF_012911605.1 Flavobacterium solisilvae
AATAAAATGAGTATTTTAAATGCTATCAGAAATAAAATTATTCATAGAATTTTTGCCTTAATAAATAATGAAACTATTTATCAAAAAGATTTTGTAATATCATAGAAATCGAACTGACGAACCTAAAAATATGGACTTCAAAAAATTCAAAGCCGCAACCGTTCAAACGTCGCCAGTTTTTCTGAATGTAGAAAAAACAGTTGAAAAAGCAATTACTTTTGTTAAAGAAGCTAGTCAAAACGGAGCACAATTAATCGCTTTTCCCGAAGTTTTTATCGCTGGTTATCCGTATTGGAATTGGATTATGACGCCAGTTCAAGGAAGCAAATGGTATGAAAAACTATACAAATGTTCCGTAAAAACTACCGATGAAGCAATGCAAACTTTGTTTCAAGCAGCAAAAGACAATAACATCCATATCGTTATTGGAATTAACGAACGTGGCGACAGTTATGGCGAAATTTACAACACCAATTTAATCATTGACAACAACGGAAATGTAATTGGAAAACATAGAAAATTAGTTCCAACTTGGGCAGAAAAACTAACTTGGACTTCTGGTGACGGTTCATCATTAAAAGTTTATGATACCGAAATTGGTCCTATCGGAACGTTGGCTTGTGGCGAAAACACTAATACGTTGGCACGTTTCACCTTACTTTCTCAAGGCGAATTAATTCATATTGCTAACTACATTTCGCTTCCGGTTGCACCACCAGATTATAATATGGCTGAAGCCATTAAAATTCGTGCTGCTGCACATTCATTCGAAGGAAAATTATTTACAATCGTTTCATGTTCTACTATTTCTCAAGAAATTAAAGACGCTTTGCGTGATGATGTTCCAAATGTTGACGAATTGTTAGACCGAAAAAATTCTGCTTTTTCAGGATTTATTGGTCCAAATGGTGCCGTAATTGGTACACCATTAATTGATGACGAAGGAATAGTTTATGCTGAAATTGATTTAGAAAAATGTATTCAGCCAAAACAAATGCACGACATTCTCGGACATTACAATAGATTTGATATTTTTGATTTACGGGTAAATACTGCTCCAACAAGAAAGATTACTTTTATTGATAATCATGAAGAATTTAATAAATGATAACTCACCATATAAGGCATATAAGTTCATTTAAGATTATCAACTTACATTTTCTTAAATTCCTTAAATGGTTAATAAAATAAATTTATGGAAGATAAATTTTCAGACGATCAAATTGGTCGCGCGCGAGTTCAAGACACGCCAGAACTTGAAGCCTATTATAAAGAACTTGAAGCTCTAGGTGCTGGTGCTTTGTGGACAGTTGCCAACGATATTGAACCATGGGAACCAAAAAGTTCATCGGTTCCAATGCTTTGGAAATATGATGATTTACGGGAATTGGTTTTAAAATCTTCCGAACTCGTAACACCAGAACAAGCAGGAAGACGTGTTGTATATTTGGTAAATGATAAACGTAAAGACGTTTCTGCAGCTGTTGGTTGGTTGTACACCGGAATTCAAGTCACGCGTCCAGGCGAAAGTACTTCGGCACATCGACATAAAGCTTCAGCATTGCGTTTTATTATGGAAGGCGAAAAAGGCTACACTGTTGTTGACGGTAATAAAATAATGCTGGAAGTGAATGATTTTGTCATTACTCCTAATTCCACTTGGCACGAACATGGCGTTGAAGAAGGCGGAAAAACATGTATTTGGCAAGATGGTTTGGATATTCCGTTAGTCAATGCATTGGAAGCCAATGATTATGCAGTTTTTGACGGAAAACAACCTTTGGTTGCACCTTTAAATCAGTTGCCACAAACTTTTGACGGAAATGGTTTAGTTCCGGCAGATTTTGTTTGGGATAAACCCTATTCGCCATTGTTCAAATACTCGTGGAAAAAAGTATATCCTGCATTATTGGAAGCTCAAAAAGTAAATGAACCCAATCCGTTTGATGGAATTTTTATGAGATATTCCAATCCGCTAACTGGTGGACATGTAATGCAAACTATGGGTGCGGCAATCCAATTATTACCAGCAGGTTTTAAAGGCAAAGCGCACAAACACACAGGTTCATTTGTGTATCAATGTGCTAAAGGAAAAGGATATTCCATCATCAACGGAAAACGCATTGATTGGAAAGAGCGAGATATTTTCTGTGTTCCAAGTTGGGCTTGGCACGAACATCACAATTTATCCGAAACTGAAGTTGCTTGCTTGTTTAATTTCAATGATTTACCCGTAATTGAAGGCTTGGGATTGTATCAATCAAGAGAATTTGAAGAAAATAACGGACATCAATTGCAATAACAATCACAAAAATCAATTTCAAAAAACTTAATGAACCTTAATTTCTTAATGGTTTAAAATTAAAAATAACTAATGAAGCTACTTACCTACAAAACACAAGACACCGAACCTCGATTAGGATTTATCCACAACAATCAAGTGATTGATATGGAAGATTTTGGAGATATATCTAATTTTCCATTGCCAAACGATATGCTTGATTTAATTGATATGGGATTTGAAATCATAGCCGAAATTACTGAAATGATTTCTGAAACGCCAGAAAATTTCTTCGAGGAAATCTGTTATGAAATGAACGAAGTAACCATTCTCGCACCAATCGAAAAACCTCGAAAAAACATCATTGGAATTGGTTTGAACTATACCGAACACGTTGCCGAAAGTGCACGAACATTAGACACAACTGGAAAATTACCTCAAAAACCAATCATATTTTCAAAACCGCCAACAACCGTTACGGCAACTAATACCGAAATTATTAAAAACACCAAACTAACCGAACAATTGGATTGGGAAGTGGAATTGGCCGTAGTTATTAGTAAAAAAGGAAAATACGTTGCTAAAGAAGATGCGTTGGATTACGTTTTTGGCTACACAGTTATTAACGATATTTCGGCACGTGATTGCCGTCGTGAAGGTCAATGGATTGTATCCAAAGGACAAGATACGTTTGCGCCAATGGGACCAATTTTAGTCACCAAAGATGAAATCGAAAATCCACACAATTTGAATTTATCGCTAAAAGTAAACGGCGTTGAAAAACAAAACTCAAACACAAAATTCTTGTTGTTCAATATCAACGATTTAATTGAAGATTTAAGTATTGTTTTCACTTTAGAACCAGGCGATATCATTGCAACCGGAACACCAGCTGGCGTTGGCGCAGGAAGAAATCCTCAAGAATGGTTGTATGATGGCGATATTGTAGAAGCAACTGTTGAAGGAATTGGAACGATTGTGAATACGGTAAAAGAGATTTAATTTAAAAAGAACACAGATTTAAGAAATTATAATAATTTTAAAAATTTCTCAAATCTGTGGTTTCATAAAAATATAAAAATGAAATACAGAATAGGACAAATAGTTCCATCAAGCAACGTAACGATGGAAACCGAAATACCAGCCATTTTTCGTTCGCGCGAAACCATTTTACCAGAACGTTTTACATTCCATTCCAGCAGAATGCGAATGAAAAAAGTAACCAAAGAAGAACTCGAAGCTATGGATGCCATGAGTTTGAAATGTGCTCAAGAACTTTCTGATGCACATGTTGATGTTATGGGTTATGCGTGTTTGGTTGCCATTATGAGCATGGGAAGAGGTTATCATTGCGTTTCGGAAGTTAATTTACATCAGGAAACTGTGGCAAACGACTTTCCTACTCCAATTGTAACTTCGGCTGGAGCTTTGATTAATGGTTTGAAAGTTTTGGGTGCAAAACAAATTTCGATTATTACACCTTATATGCGACCATTAACCGACATGGTTGTTGATTATATTGAACATCAAGGCATAAAAGTGAAAGAAAGTATTGCTCTTGAAATTCCAGATAATCTAGAAGTAGCGGCACAAAACCCGATGAATTTGTTGGAAATCTATAAACAATTAGACTTGACCGATGTTGATGTTTTAGTAGTTTCAGCTTGTGTACAAATGCCGTCTTTGGAAGCTGTTGATTTAATTCAGGCTGAATGTGGAATTCCGGTAACATCAGCTGCAGTTTGTACCACTTATGAAATGATGAAAAAGTTAGGAATTGAAGCAAAATCAGCTATTGGTGGTGAATTATTGAGTGGGAAATATTAATGAATAAAAGAATTCAAAATAGGATTGCTTTTGGTCTATTTGCTTTTGGAGGACTTTTTATGCTAAATCTTTTTGGATAGTATTTTGTTATGTGTGTTCCAATACTGATAATTATTTGTATTCTGGTGATCAAATTATTGAAATAAAAAGGAGTTCAAATTGAACTCCTTTTTATTTTCTAATATTTCAACAATTCTAATAATTCCTTTTCAAATCGTTGTTTTGGTAAATATTGATCTTCCAATGTTTTTACAAACGGAATAGCGCTTTCTAAACTTCCTACTCGGCGAACTGGAGCGTCAAGATATTCGAAACAATTTTCCATAATCAATGCTGAAATATCACTTGAAATTCCGCCAAACAAAGTATCTTCTTGAAGAATAATACATTTTGAAGTTTTCTTTACCGAAGCAAAAATTGTTTCAGTATCTAGCGGTTGCAATGTTCTTAAATCAATTACATCTGCTTTGATTTCAGGATTTTTAGATAAAGTATCTAAAACCCAATGAACTCCAGCACCAAAAGAAATAATCGTTACCTCTGAACCTTCTTTTAGAACAACCGCTTTTCCAAACGGAATAGTATAATAATCTTTTGGAACATCTTGATAAACACTTCTGTACAATTGTTTATGCTCAAAAAACATCACTGGATTTGGATCGTTAATTGCTGTATTCAATAAACCTTTAGCATCATAAGGAAAAGCTGGATAAACTACCTTTAAACCTGGTGTTTTAGTAAACCAAGCTTCATTGGTTTGCGAATGAAACGGTCCAGCTTGCGTTCCGCCGCCACAAGGCATTCTTACTACAACATCTGCTTTTTCTCCCCAACGATAATGTTGTTTTGCCAACAAATTCACAATTGGGTTAAAACCTGTCGAAACGAAATCGGCAAATTGCATTTCAACTATTGCTTTATATCCGTTTATAGACAAACCATTTGCCGCAGAAACCACAGCACTTTCACAAATTGGCGTGTTTCGAACTCGTTCTTTGCCAAATTGCTCCACAAAACCTTCGGTAATTTTAAAAGCACCGCCATATTCGGCAATGTCTTGTCCCATGATTACCAGTTTTTCATGGCGTTCCATCGATTGTTTTAATGCTGATGAAATGGCATCGATTACACGAATGTTTTCAGTTTCTGATGATGGATTTATTGCTTCAAATTCATACGGTTCATAAACATCATTCAATTCTTCTTCAAGATTTGCTTCAAAATCTGGTTCGTCTTGTGTAATTGCCCAATTTTTATCAATCTCTTTCTTGATAACCGATTTTAATTCGGCATCTAATTCCTCAGAAAGCACTCCAACATTAATTAGATATTCTTTAAAATTAGAAACCGGATCTTTTTTTGCCCATTCATCCATCAGTTCTTGAGGAACATATTTTGTTCCGCTTGCTTCCTCGTGACCACGCATTCTAAAGGTTTTGAATTCTAGTAAAACTGGTCTTGGATTTTCAGCAAGCGATGCTTTTAATTCTACTATTTTATTATAAACTTCTAGAATATTATTTCCGTCAATAATGTGGCTTTCCATTCCGTAGCCAATTCCTTTATCGGCAAGATTTTCACAACGATATTGCTCGTTTGTTGGTGTGGAAAGTCCATAACCGTTATTTTCTATCACAAATAGAACAGGTAAATCCCAAACCGCAGCAATGTTTAACGCTTCATGAAAATCGCCTTCACTTGTGGCACCTTCGCCAGTGAAAACGGCTGTTACTTTGCCATTTTTTTGTAATTTATTGGCTAACGCAATTCCATCGGCAATACCCATTTGTGGTCCAAGATGAGAAATCATTCCAATGATATTGAATTCTTGCGTTCCAAAATGAAAACTTCTGTCGCGACCTTTTGTAAAGCCAGATTTTTTACCTTGCCATTGCGAAAACAATCGGTGTAATGGAATATCTCTTGAGGTAAAAACTCCAAGATTTCTGTGCATTGGCAAAATATATTCGTCTTTGTCAAGAGCATTTGTAATTCCAACCGAAATTGCCTCTTGACCAATCCCTGAAAACCATTTGGAAACTTTGCCTTGACGAAGAAGAATTAGCATTTTTTCTTCAATCATTCTTGGCATTAAAAGTCGCTTGTACAAGTCTAATAAGCGTATGTTGGAAAGGTCTTTTCTATCGAAGTTCATTGTTTGTCTTAATTTGTGGCTCAAAAGTAATAAATTAAAGAAAACGTTTTAGTCAATAACAAAAACTAATTTTCACTATTCTGCAAAACATTGATTATCTTTACAATTCATTTATCACTTCAATGAAAAACAAATCACAGACAAAAGTCAGACAAAATAGTTCTCCTGTTTGCTACGCAGAAAGCACTGAAATCAGACCTGAATTTAAGGAGATTGAAAAACCTATTGACAACAGAGCAAAACAATTACCTAAAGTAAAAAAATGATTTTAGGAATGTTAATAACTTTGAGTGCAAACAACAATTAATTTCTATACATTTGTAGTTACGCATTGATTTTAACGCGTTTCAAGTTATTAACAAAAATGTTTTAGTATGCAACAAATTCCAAGTGTTGACTTACGTGATTTCCTGTCGGATGATCCGGCACGTAAACAAAAATTTGTAAATGAAATCGGAAAAGCGTACGAAGAAATAGGCTTCGTAGCATTAAAAGGTCATTTTCTTGATGACAAATTGGTGGAAGATTTATACGGAGAAGTTCGTAACTTCTTTTCTCTTCCATTGGAAACCAAAGCAAAATATGAAATTCCAGGAATTGGTGGACAACGTGGCTATGTTTCTTTTGGAAAAGAACATGCAAAAGGTCGTTCGGCTGGTGATTTAAAAGAATTTTGGCATTTTGGGCAATACGTTTCTGAAGGTTCAAAATATGCTGGTGAATATCCAGACAACGTTACCGTTTCTGAATTACCAAATTTTAATACTGTTGGAAAAGAAGCCTATCAAATGCTTGAAAAAACAGGTATTTATGTATTAAGAGCTTTGGCTATTCACATAGGTTTAGACGAGTTTTACTTTGACAATTACATCAAAGACGGAAATTCTATTCTAAGACCAATTCATTATCCACCAATCACAGATGAACCAAAAGATGGAGCTGTTCGTGCTGCAGCACATGGCGACATCAACTTGATTACACTGCTAATGGGTGCGCAAGGTAAAGGTTTACAAGTTCAAAACCACGACGGACAATGGATTGATGCCATGGCTGAACCAGATGAATTGATGATAAATGTTGGCGATATGTTGTCAAGACATACAAACAATAAATTAAAATCTACTATTCATCAAGTAGTAAATCCGCCAAGAGAACTTTGGGGAACATCGCGTTTTTCAATTCCGTTCTTCATGCATCCGGTAAGTGATATGAAATTAAATTGTTTGGAGCAATGTATTGATGCAGACAATCCAAAACTTTATGACGATATCACAGCGGGAGAATTCCTTGACGAACGTCTAGTGGAATTAGGATTAAAGAAAAAATAAAGTTTAGACTATTCATTTTAAAATTCCAAATTCCAATAATTTTGGGGTTTGGTTTTTTTTAGATTTATACAGTATAGATTTTCAGAACACAGATTTAAGAAATTATAAAAATTTCCATAATTTCTTAAATCTGTTATTTAAAAAAATTAATAATAAACGCCAAACAGAAAAAAAAATGAAAATTTTTCCTCATCAAGAATTAACAAAATCTATAATTGGAATTTATTATGATGTTTACAATGAGTTAGGTTATGGCTTTCTAGAAAAAGTGTATCATAACGCTATGATTATAGAACTGAAAAAAAGAGGTTTTGAAATTGAAAATCAAAAAAAGATTAATGTTTTTTACAAAAAGGAAATTGTTGGTGAATATATACCTGACATAATAGTAAACAACAAAGTAATTCTAGAACTAAAAACTGTAGAATACTTACTTGACATTCATGAAAATCAGATACTAAACTATTTAAAAGCGACTGATTGTGAGGTTGGAATAGTTTTAAATTTTGGAAAAGATCCTCAGTTCACTAGAAAAATATTCACAAATGATTTAAAAAAACATAGATAAAATTTTTATAGATTTTTCAAATTTCTTAAATCTGTGTTCAAAAAATATTAAAAAAATGGATTTACAAGACCAACTAAAAAAACTATTTCCCGACCACGAAGTTTCTAATGAACCCGAAAGTATTGAAGAAACTCCACACGAATTATTTGTTCAAAAAGAACCAATACTTTGCAAATACGAAAAGCGAAAAGGAAAACCAACTACCATAATCTCAGGCTATGAAGGTGAAGACGAAGATTTTAAACTTTTAGCCAAAGAAATCAAAAGTAAACTTGCCGTTGGCGGAAGTTTCAAAGATGGAGAAATAATCCTTCAAGGTGATTATCGTGACAAAATCATGAAATTATTACAAGATAAAGGCTTTAAAACAAAACGTGTTGGCGGCTGATTCAATTAAAAATTAAGAATTAATAATTAAAAATTAAAATGATACAATCATCCGAATTAATATTAAACCCAGACGGAAGTGTTTACCACTTAAATCTAAAACCCGAACATATTGCAAACGATATTATTTTCGTAGGCGACCAAAACCGAGTGGAAAAAATCACGCAATTTTTTGAAAAAATAGAATTTTCAACCCAAAAACGTGAATTTAAAACCCAAACCGGATTTTACAAAGGAAAAAGAATGACTGTAATGTCAACCGGAATTGGACCTGACAATATAGACATCGTAATGAACGAACTCGATGCCTTAGTTAATATTGACCTAGAAACACGTCAGCCAAAAGAAAATTTAACTTCGCTAAACATCATCCGAATTGGAACATCTGGTTCGTTGCAAGCTGATATTCCAGTAGATAGTTTCGTAATGAGCAAATACGCCGTTGGATTAGACAACATGCTTCGCTCCTATTTAATTGACGAAATTTCAGAAAAAAATCTCGAAGAAGCATTCATTGCCCAAACCAATTGGGATTTACGTAAAGGACAACCTTATGTAATTTCGTGCTCAGAAACTTTGGAACAAAAAATCGAAAGCGTTCGTTTCCACAAAGGTTTCACCGGAACTGCTGGCGGATTTTACGGACCACAAGGTCGCGTTTTACGACTTGAAATTCAGGACAGCGAACTCAATAGCAAAATGGACGCATTCGAATTTGAAGGCACAAAAATGACCAATCTCGAAATGGAAACCGCAGCCATTTATGGACTAGGAAAACTGCTTGGACACAATTGTTTGTCGTTGAATGCTATTATCGCCAATCGCGCCAATGGAACATTTAGCACCGATCCATACAAAGCTGTAGATGAACTAATTGCTTATACTTTACAAAAACTTTCTGAGTAATTTTTTCAGGAGCTATTTCCCGCTTTCGCCTTTATCTCGCTCCGTAAACTACGCGAGGATATCGGCTCTATCGGGGCTAAAAACCGTAAACCATGAACCTAATTCTCGAAACAGAACGATTGCTACTTCGTCCGTTGGAACTTTCTGATGCCAACGAAATGTTTGCTATGGATAATCAAACTGAAGTACACAAATATCTTTGGCAAAATCCAACACAAACCGTTGAAGAAACCATCAAAATAATTGAAATGGTTCAAAAACAATATCAAGAAAACGGAATTGGTCGATTTGCAACCATTTTAAAAGATAACAACGAATTCATTGGTTGGACAGGAATAAAGTTTGTAAACGACCATGTTGAAAACGGAAACACCAATTTCTATGATTATGGTTATCGATTAAATCCAAAATTCTGGGGAAAAGGTTACGCCACCGAAGCTTCAATCGCTTGGATTGATTATGGTTTCAACCAAATGAATATCCAAGAAATGAACGCTTACACGCATGCTGAAAACGCTGCGTCCAATCGTGTTTTAGAAAAAGTGGGAATGACGCTTATGGAAAATTATCCAGATGAAAGTGGCGTAACTTGGAAATGGTGGCAACTGAAAAAATAGAATTTAGAAATCAGAATTTAGAACATTTAAATGGACTTTGAAGCGTTAATTGAAAAGTAAAAAACATTCCTTACGGTAGAAATTCAAACCGTACTGATTTTTCATTAGTCATTTCAGAAAACAAAGGAACTTGCAGTTCTAAACATGCTTTTTTGAAAGATTTTGCTAATAACAATAATATTCCAAATGTAGATTTAATCATTGGAATTTATAAAATGAACGAAGCAAATACCAAAATTGGTTCCATTTTAAAAGAAAACAATTTGGATTATCTGCCCGAAGCGCATTGTTATTTAAAAATAAACGGAAAAGAAACCGATATCACTAATTCAAACTCTGATTTTGAAAAATTAAGAAATGATATTTTAAAAGAAATTAGTATTGAACCCAATCAAGTAGCCGATTTTAAAATTGATTACCATCAAAAATTTCTAAAAATTGGATTATAGAAAACCAAATTCCTTTTACTTTTGAAGAAATTTTGAAGATTAGAGAAAAATGCGTTCAAAAACTCTCCGAACAATCTTAATACTCCAAACTTAATACTAATAAATGAAAACAATAAAAATAGCTGGCGTTCCAGAACATTTCAATCTACCATGGCAACTTTGCATCGAAAATGGCGAATTTGAAAGCGAAGGTATCGATTTGCAATGGACCGATATCCCAGAAGGAACAGGAAAAATGTGTCAAATGCTTCGCGATGGCGAAACGGATATTGCTGTCATTCTTTCGGAAGGAATTGTAAAAGACATCGTTAGTGGAAATCAAAGTTCTATTGTTCAAGTTTATGTAGAAAGTCCTTTGATTTGGGGAATTCACGTAGCGGCAAATTCAAAATTTGAGAACCTTTCCGATTTAGAAAATACCAAAGCAGCCATTTCTCGTTTGGGTTCGGGTTCACATTTGATGGCTTTTGTGAATGCACAAAACAACAATTGGAACACCGAAAAACTTGAATTTGAAATTGTAAACACAATTGATGGTGCCGTTGAAGCCTTAACTTCTGGCAAAGCCGATTATTTTATGTGGGAACGATTTATGACAAAACCATTAGTTGATAAAGGCATTTTCCGTAGAATAGCGGATTGTCCAACACCTTGGCCGTGTTTTGTTATTGCGGTTAGAAATGAAATTTTAGAAAAACATCCACAAACCATCAGCAGAATTTTGGAAATCATCAACGCTACAACATCTGAATTTAAAGATATTCCAAGCATCAATCGAACATTGGCATCCAAATTTGATCAAAAAATTGAAGATATCAACGAATGGTTATCGCTTACAAAATGGTCGCAGAAACCTTTATCAGAAAAAGTGTTAAACAAAATTCAAAATCAATTATTTGACCTTAAAATTATTGATAAAAAAAGTACATTTGCTGAAATAGTAAAAGCCGTTTAGCATTTTTGCTGTTTTATCAGTATGATACAATTTGGGAAATTAAATTATCAACAACTTCGCGATAAATTTAAAATCAATAGTCCTTGGGATAAAGTCATTATTTTTATCCTTAGCGTACTGTTCACTATTCCTATTTTTCTAATTGGTCATCAAAATTTAATCGATTTCAATTGGCCATTTCAATTGGATAGAATTTTACTTTTCACATTAATCATTATCGCTATTTTCCTGATATTAAAAGCAATAAGACGAATAACTTTAATTAGTATTATTGTTTATATTTTGTTCTTAATTGGCGGAACAGTTTTTGGCGGATATGGTTTCAATAGTGTTTTTGAAGACTATCGTTCGATGATGTATGCTATGTCAGAAAACCCAAATCCACAAGATTTAATCATTTCAAAACTATTGCCTTTTCCTAATAAATATAAGATTTTAAATGCCATTGAATATAAAAATCCAAAAGTTAGAAGTTTTTCTTTAATGGCAACCAACAAGCATTTTAGAGATGTAAAAGAATATAAAAACGAATATTTTACACTAATTCAGTGTTTTGCTGTTTTTAAAGAAATTAATAGTCAATGGAATTATGTTAGCGATCCAAAAGGAAGTGACTACATTGCAACGGCAACAGAATCGTTGGAATATCTTTCTGGCGATTGTGATGATCATTCTATTTTAATGGCAGCTTGCATTCGCTCTATTGGAGGAACTCCGAGATTAATTCATACCAAAGGTCATATTTATCCCGAAATTTATATTGGTAAAAAAAGTGATTTAGAAGCGATAAACTATTTGATAAAAAAAGTGCTTTTCCCCAAAGAAAGTAAAGACAAAACACTTCATTATCACATAGATGAACGCGGCGATATTTGGCTAAACCTTGATTATACCGCTAAATTTCCTGGTGGACCATTTATGTCTGAAGAAATTCTTGGAGCGTTAACATTGCAATAATTGATTAGTTTTATAAATTCATTTATTAAATTTTTAACTATATTCGCTTATTCGTAAAACAAATTTTTAATGAAAAAAATACTAGTCGCTTTATTGCTATTTTATGGAATAGTAAACGCTCAGAATGAAAGTACCATTTCAGATAAAAAAAATGAATTTAGAGTTGATGTACTTTCAGCTATCCTATCATCAAAAATTAGTGTTAGTTATGAAAGATTCTTTACAAATGATTTTTCAGTTGGTTTAAACGTAAATTATTCTGACAGTAAAAAACTAACCGAAGATTTTGAGGAAGGAAACACCAATAATTTAGGCAAATATGAAATCAATCCTTATGTGAGATATGCTTTATCCAAAGGGAAAACAAGCTACTATTTTGCCGAAGTTTTTGCTTCATATAACGGCGGAGATTACAAAGAAATTGCAAGAGAAGAAAATGGCGGAACAGCTATTTATACTACCAAAATTTCAAATTATACCGATATTGCTGCTGGTGGAAGTTTAGGCTATAAAATGTATTTTAACGAAAGTATAGCTGTGGAACTTTTAGTTGGATTTGGCTATAATTTTTTAAATACCGACAAAAGTCCCGACAAAATTTCGAGAGTTGGAATTAATTTAGGTTACAGATTTTAAGACAATTATCATGAAAAAAATAACATATTTAGCCCTATTATTCTCAACTCTGTTTTTCATTAGTTGTGATACAAATGATGATGGATTTTACAATAATAAAATCATAGATGTCAATCCAGGATTGGTAACTTTTACTAATACAACAAATTACAACGTAGGCGATTATCTTTTTGTAGATGCCGATTTTTCACGTTATCAAACCGAAGTTGGACAAACTGGACTTTTGGACATCTATAGAACTACAGGAAATGCTGAAATTTTTGCCTTTTCTTATGTGATAGAAAAGCAAATCAGTGCTACTGAATGGGAAACTATTTTTGTTGATGATTCTCAACTTCAAATAAACAAAGGCGATGCTTCAAACGGAGCTTATGTTTATGGTTTATGCGAATATAATTCAGCAGATGAAACTTATGAATACAACGTTGGTTTTCCGTTACTTTCAACTGGAAATTATCGTTTAAGTTTTGGTTATAATAGCAATTCTACTAAAAATGTAGAATTACGTTCGTTAAACAAACCAAAAGACATAAAGCTAAATTTAAACAGCGCTGTTGCCAACCTTGATAATAGTGGTTATTTTTATTTTAACGTAAACTAATTTACCACTGAATTTCTGGTTTTCCAATGCTTTTTAGATAGTCATTCGTTTGACTAAAATGTTTGTTTTCAAACCATTTTCCTTGATTAGCACTCATTGGCGATGGATGTCCCGATTTTAGAATTTTGTGCTTTGATTGGTCAATTAGTTTTTCTTTTTGAATGGCAAAATTTCCCCAAAGTAAGAAAACAATATTCGAATTTTCATCTGAAATTTTCTTAATCACAGCATCAGTAAACACATTCCATTTCAAATGTTTATGACTATTGGGTAAATCTTTTCTAACCGTTAAACTTGCATTCAACAGAAGAATTCCTTGCTTTGCCCATCGTTCTAAATTGCCCGAAGTTGGTAAAAAAACGGTGTCAAAATCAAGATTTATTTCTTTAAAAATGTTTAATAGCGATGGTGGAATTTTTACATTATCATTAACCGAAAAACACAATCCATTCGCTTCGCCTTCGCCATGATATGGATCTTGGCCGATGATAACTACTTTTAAATCGTTGAAATCAAATTGATTAAAAGCACTAAAAATCAACTCTTTTGGTGGAAAGCAAACATAATTTTGATATTCATCTTCAACTGCTTTCATCAGCAAATTGAAATAGGGTTTTTCAAATTCATCCGAAAGAATATTTTGCCAAGAAGAATGGATTTTAACAAACATCTCATAAAATTTTACCAAAAATACTATTTTCTGTTGCAATATGGATTTTATCCTTTGTAACTTTGAACCAAAGACAATGATTTAATGATCTCGATTACCGATAAAACACTTAAAGACTTAGAATTCAATACTGTTTTGCAAACCATTTCCGAGCGTTGCAATACTGATATTGGAAAACAAAAAGCATTAGAAATCGTTCCTTTCAAAGAAAAGGAAATACTAATGAATAATTTACTACAAACCTCAGAATATCTTTCCTCTTTCACGAATAATAACGCTATTCCAAATCACGGATTTGAAAATGTAACTAACGATATTAAATTCCTGAGTATTGAAGATAGTTTCTTAGAAGTTGGTAGTTTTAGAAAAATAGCAACGCTTTCGGATACCGTAAATACGATGTTACTTTTTTTGAAAAAATTTCATGATTACTATCCGAAATTAAACGAAAAAGCAACCCAGATCGAATATACCAAATTCATCATCCAAAAAATTGATGAAGTAGTCGATAAATATGGTGAAATTAAAGACAACGCTTCACCGGATTTAATCAATATTCGTAGAGACATGAATGTGGTTCGAGGCAAAGTCAACCAAAGTTTTGGTCAAGCTTTAAGCCAATACAATTCGTTAGGTTATTTAGATGAAATTAAAGAAAGTATTGTTGAAAACCGTAGAGTTTTAGCGGTTTTAGCTATGTATCGCAGGAAAGTCAAAGGTTCAATTCTGGGTAATTCCAAAACCGGAAGCATTGCTTATATCGAACCCGAAGCTACGTTGCGTTATTCCAGAGAATTGAATAATCTTGAATATGAAGAACGAGAAGAAATCACTAAGATTTTAAAGAAATTATCCAATGAAATTCGTCCTTATGTTGAACTTTTAAAACAATATCAGGAGTTTTTAAGCGACATTGATGTCATTGCTGCCAAAGCGAAATATGCTCGAAAAATCAATGCTATTTTACCCAATATTATTGAAGAAAAACGATTATTTTTTAGAGATGCATTTCATCCGATTTTGTTTTTAAACAATCTGGAGAAAAAAGAAAAAACGTTTCCACAAACCATTGAACTCAAAAATGAAAGCCGAATTATCGTGATTTCTGGTCCAAATGCTGGTGGAAAAACCATTTCGTTAAAAACAGTTGGGTTACTTCAACTGATGTTGCAATGTGGCATTTTAATTCCGGTTCATGAACGAAGCGAAACCTTTCTTTTTGACCGAATTCTAACGGATATTGGCGACAATCAATCTATTGAAAATCATTTAAGTACGTATAGTTATCGATTAAAAAACATGAATTACTTTTTAAAAAAATGTAACTCAAAAACATTATTTTTAATCGATGAATTTGGAACTGGTTCTGATCCTGAACTTGGCGGTGCATTAGCCGAAACTTTCTTGGAAGAATTTTATCATCGGGAAGCATTTGGAATAATTACAACCCATTATTCTAATCTGAAAATTTTAGCAAATGAACTGCCTTTTGCTTCGAATGCCAATATGCTTTTTGACGAAAAATCGTTGGAACCAATGTACAAGTTGATTTTAGGACAAGCCGGAAGTTCTTTTACCTTTGAAGTTGCCCAAAAAAATGGTATTCCGTTTGGCTTAATAAATCGTGCAAAAAAGAAAATTGAAGGTGGAAAAGTTCGCTTCGACAAAACCATTGCAACCTTACAAAAAGAACGTTCTAAACTTGAAAAAACATCTTTAACCTTAAAAGAAGAAGAAAGTAAAGCTCGTGAAGAAAGCAAAAAGATGGAAAACATCAATGCTAAAATTCAGGAGAAATTAGAACGCTATCAAGAGTTGTATGATGCCAACCAAAGATTGATTTACTTAGGTCAAAAGATTGATGATATTTCGGAGAAATACTTTAATAACAAAGACAAAAAAGTACTTATTGGTGAGTTTTTAAAAATGGTTGAAATCGAAAACTCAAAACGCAAAAAAGTCACTGTAAAAGAGAAAAAAGCCAAAGAAGTTATCGAGAAAAAAGTTATTGAAGAAGTCCAAGTTAAAGTAGAAGAAATCAGAAAAGAAAAAAAGGAGAAAAAAATAAAAGCTCAAAAACAAGAAGCCGAAAAACCAAGAGTTATTTTGAAAGTTGGCGATAGAGTTAGAATGCTCGACGGAAAATCGGTTGGAACAATTGATAAAATTGAGAAAAGTAAAGCAGTGGTTAACTATGGCATTTTTACTTCAAAAGTGAGTTTGGAAGAATTAGAATTTGTTCAAGCAGCACAGAAATAAATTCAACATAACAAAAATGGAAATAACTGATTTACCATCCGATAAAAAAATTGTTCTCTTTGATGGCGTTTGCAATCTTTGTGAAACGTCAGTTCAATTTATAATTCAGCATGATAAAAATGACGTATTTCGATTTGCTTCACTTCAATCGGAAATTGGTCAAAAAATAATCAAACATTTAGGATTAGAAAATCGAGGAATTGATAGCATTATTCTTTATGAACCCAATAAAGCTTATTACTACAAAGCCGAAGCTGCAAAGTTAATTTTAAAGGAACTTTCTACTTGGAAAAGTTTTCTTTATCCGTTAATTCCAACAGGAATGATTGGTAATTCTATCTACGATTATGTTGCCAAAAACAGATACAAATGGTATGGCAAAAAAGAAAGTTGTATGTTACCATCAAAAGAAGTTTTGAGTAAATTTTTATAGCATGATAAATATCAGCTAAATTTCGAGTTAAAGAAATTAGTTTTACAGCATCAAATTTATAAACTATGAAAAACTTATTTCTTCCTTTGTATTCTTGGGATAACGGCGCATTTATTATGGTTGGTGTTTTTGCCTTGGTAATTATTGGTTTGCTTGCCGCTATTTACTTTATGATGAATAGTAAAAACAAAAAAAACGACTAAGAAATCTTAGTCGTTTTTTAATATCTAAAAAAGTAAAATTATTGTTTTACGATTTTTTTGGTAGCTGTACCTTGATCAGTAGAAACTTTAAGCATGTAAACACCAGCAGATAAGTCACTAATTGAAATTTGTGCCTCTGTATTGTTTACATTTTGAGTTTTAACTGTTCTTCCGTTTAAATCAGTAATCTCAACTGTATTTACAACAGCATTCAAAGTATTTGAAATGTTGATAATATCTGTTGATGGGTTAGGATAAACTAATAATTTAGTTGCAGAAAATTCTTTAGTGCTTAAAACTTCATTAATCCCATTAAGAGTTACAGAACCAGTCCAAGTTCCTGACGATGGATTTGCAACTGAACCTGCCCAGCCATTTCCAATCCAAATAGTTAGGGTAGATGGTGATGAAAAACTTAAAGGTGTCGTCAAAGTATATGTCTCAGAACATGTTGTACCTATTACTTCACTATCTCCATCAGCTATCTGACCTCGTTCAGTTGCTCCAAAATTAGAGAATCCACCAACTTGAAGTAACAAAGTACTATTAATCGCATTGGTAGAAGTTACAATAACAGTTAAATCATTTGCAAACGTTTCATTTACTGATGCCGTCAATGCTGTGTTAAATGTGATACTTGTAAGACTTCCTGTAACATCTATAGTACCTTCAGCAACTGTAGAGAATTGAGCTCCAGTAGCTGTAAAACCTGTGGCTGGTAAATTAAGTACAACTTGTGCGTTAGTACTGAAATTTGACATCAAAGTCAAACCAAATAAAAGTAAAAGTTTTTTCATAAAATAGTTTTTTAATTGAAACACAAATATATTAAAGTAATTCAGAAATAATAATTATTTAACTTACTTTTTTAAATTTTAACTTTCTTTTTCCCATTTACCAACCACACTGGTTGCTAAAGCGTTACCTAAAACATTGGTTGCGCTTCTAAACATATCACAAAAATGATCAATTGGAAGGATTAACGCAATGCCTTCTATTGGAATATCAAACATGCCACAAGTTGCTGCTACAACAACTAAACTTGCTCTTGGAACGCCAGCAATTCCTTTACTGGTGAGCATCAAAACCAATAGCATTGTCATTTGTGTTGGTAAATCTAAATGAACGCCATAAGCTTGAGCAATAAAAATACTGGCAAAAGTCATATACATCATGCTTCCGTCTAAGTTAAACGAATATCCTAATGGTAACATGAAAGAAACTATTTTGTCTTTTACTCCAAGTCGTTCTAGTTCTTCAGTTAATTTTGGAAAAACAGCTTCACTACTGGTCGTTCCAAAGGCGATAACTAATGGACCAAAAATGCGTTTCAACAAAGTAGTCATGTGGCCTTTTAAAAACAAATAACCTACTAATAATAAGACTATCCAAAGTGATGAAATTCCGACTAAGAATGAACCAAAAAATTTAGCATACGTGATTAATAATTCTTGCAAATCTCTAATGGCAAAAACTCCTGCAATAGCTCCAAAAACTCCAAGCGGAGCAAACTTCATTACATAATTTACCATTTTTAAAATGATGTGTGATGAAACATCTAATGCTTTCACCACAGGTTTTGCATAATCGCCAATGGATGCTGCTGCTAAACCAAAAAAGATTGAAAAAATTACAATTTGAAGAATTTCGTTGGTTGCCAATGCCTCAAAAACACTTTTTGGAATAATATGTTCAACAAAATTTTGAGCCGAAAAAACTTTAGTCTTATCGGTAACTTCTGAAGCGGTTGCCACATCTACATCGGTTAGATTTAATCCAACTCCGGGTTGCAAAATATTTACCCAAAATAAGCCAATCAATAAAGACACGAATGATGCTGTAAAAAACCAACCCATTGCCTTTCCTCCTATTCGTCCAACGGATTTTATATCGCCAAGTTTTGCAATTCCTACTACTAATGTTGTAATTACTAATGGTGCAATTATCATTTGAACTAACCTGATGAAAATGGTTGCCAACATTTTTATTTTATCACTAAATTCTTTGGCAAACTCGGGTGTGTGATTATTATGAATATAAATTCCCAGGATTGCTCCAAGTAACATGGCAATTATAATTTGGATGGTTAAATTGCTGAGGAATGATTTTTTTGGTTCGTGAAGACTTTCGGTTGTGTTCATATCGATTGTTTTGTGTTAGCCCAGATTGCTTCGCCAGTTCACTTCGTTCGTGTGAAGTGTAAAGCTAAACTTGTAACGAATAGCTGGAATTGCTTCTAATAATTTGGTTTATTGGTTTTGTTTATTAAATAAAAATCTGCCAAAACAATTGCTGCCATGGCTTCAACGATTGGCACTGCTCGCGGCACAACGCATGGATCATGACGACCTTTTCCTTGTTGTTCCACAATAGTATTTTGATTGGTTAAAACTTCTTGTTTTTGAATTAAAGTAGCGACTGGCTTGAAGGCAACTCTGAAATAAATATCCATTCCGTTGGAAATTCCGCCTTGAATTCCGCCAGAAAGATTGGTTTTTGTTGTTCCGTCTTCGTTGTATAAATCGTTGTGTTCACTGCCTTTCATGCGCGCGCCAC
This sequence comes from Flavobacterium solisilvae, assembly GCF_012911605.1. Lineage (GTDB taxonomy): Bacteria > Bacteroidota > Bacteroidia > Flavobacteriales > Flavobacteriaceae > Flavobacterium > Flavobacterium solisilvae. The sequence goes on from NZ_JAAMPT010000206.1 coordinate 19,789, forward strand.
AAAATCCGCTACCGTATTCAAAACCGTGAACTGCATTGATGGACAACATGGCTTTGCCCAATTCGGCATGGAGTTTATCAAAAACTGGTTCGCCCAATCCGATGGGAACGTTTTGAATGACACAAGTTATCGTTCCGCCAACGGTATCGCCTTGTTTTTTGATTTCCTTGATATAAGCTTCCATTTTTTCTGCCGAAGCCAAATCAGGACAACGAACGGCATTGCTTTCGGTTAATGAAAAGTCTAAATCTTGATAAGGTTTATCAATGAAAATATCGCCTACCGATGAAACGAAGGCATTTATTTTAAAATCAGGGATAATTTGTTTTGCAATTGCTCCGGCAACAACACGAGAAGCGGTCTCGCGAGCCGAGCTTCTTCCGCCACCGCGATAATCGCGAATTCCATATTTTTTTTCATAGACATAATCGGCATGACTTGGGCGATAAGTATCTTTTATATGTGAATAGTCGTCTGACTTTTGATTGGTATTTGGAATGATAAAACCTATTGGTGTTCCGGTTGTTTTTCCTTCAAAAATTCCAGAAAGAAATTGCACTTCGTCTTCTTCTTTTCGTTGGGTAACTATTATGGATTGACCTGGTTTTCTACGTTGCATTTCGTGTTGAATTGCTTCAAAATTGAGTTCAATTCCTGCAGGACAACCATCAATAATTCCGCCAAGTGCTTCGCCATGCGACTCGCCAAAAGTAGTTAATCTAAAAAGTGTTCCATAGCTATTTCCAGCCATAATTATTTTGTTTTGAACAAATATAAACAATGTGAATTGTTATTGAAACTTTATTGATTTAAAACTTAATCTTAGCATAAAGTCCAATTAACATTTGCTTTGCTAATTTGTAAAACTTTAAAATAGAAACCACTTGAAAAAGAGAAAATTAGAACTGGTTGTTATTTCAGATGTGCACCTTGGCACTTATGGTTCACACGCTACAGAACTTTTTCATTATCTAAATTCTATCAAACCAAAAACATTGGTTTTAAATGGCGATATTATTGATATTTGGCAATTTCGAAAATCGTATTTCCCAAAATCACATTTGAGAGTCATCAAAAAAATTATCGATTTGGCTTCCAAAGGAACAAAAGTCTATTATGTAACCGGAAATCATGATGAGTTTTTGAGAAAATTCAGTGATACTTCTATCGGGAATTTTTCGGTGGTAGATAAACTTGTTTTGGAATTGGATTATAAAAAGGCATGGATTTTTCATGGAGATGTTTTTGATGCATCGGTTCAACATTCGAAATGGATTGCAAAATTGGGTGGCATTGGTTATGACTATTTAATATTAACTAACCGATTTGTAAATTGGTGCTTAAAAAAACTTGGAAAAGAACCGTATTCGTTTTCTAAAAAAATAAAAGCAAGTGTAAAAAAAGCGGTGAAACACATTTCCGATTTTGAAAATACGGCTACCGAACTTGCCATTGAAAAAGGATATGACTATGTTATTTGCGGACACATTCATGAACCAAAAATGATTAGAAAAGAAACTAAAAATGGTAATACTATGTATTTGAATTCAGGCGATTGGGTTGAAAACTTAACTTCATTGGAATACAATAAAAAACGTTGGAAAATGTATCGCTACGAAGATCATACCGAAAAAGAAATAGACGAAGATTTATTTGAAATGGAAGATTTTATTCAGCATCAATTAGTTGCTTCCATCATTGTAAAAAAATAAATTTAGGAATATTTTAACTACAAAAATGGACTTTGTTACGATAATTGTTTTAAATTAGCGATAACATTTAACGTTAAATTTAACTTATGAAAAAAATCGTTTTATCTGCTTTTATGCTATTAGGATTAGCATTTAGCGCACAGGCTCAAGACATTTCAAAGAATGCATTAGGATTGCGTTTAGGTGACAACGACGGATTTGGTGGTGAGATTTCATACCAAAGAGGATTAGGAGACAACAACCGTTTGGAATTAGATTTAGGTTGGAGAAACAGTAATGATGTTGATGCGTTCAAATTAGCTGGTTTATACCAATGGGTTTGGAACATTGATGGTGGTTTTAATTGGTACGCTGGTGTTGGTGGTGGACTTGGAAGCTGGAGTTATGATCATGGAGGAAATAAAGATAGCGGAAGTTTCTTTTTTGCTGCAGGTGATATAGGTATTGAATATAACTTTGACATTCCATTGCAATTATCACTTGATATCCGTCCCGAATTATATTTTAATGATGACTACAGAGATGATATTGGTCCAGATATCGCTTTAGGTATCCGTTACCGATGGTAATCAAAAAACTGCTTATAAATAAAAAGTCCCGAAATAAATTATTTCGGGACTTTTTTTATTTGATAACGATTGGTTTTTTCGAATTGATTTTCACAATACTATAAGGATAAAACACGTTTTCATTAGACAAATCGGCTTCCACATTTTTTTGCATATCTTTTATATATACTTCAATGGCATCTTCTTTTTCTAACACTTTTTGAACCGTTGCTCTATTAAAGGTTTCCTTCGTTGGTCCAGCATTTAGAATAATAAAGTTACTTTTTTGAACGTCGTCTTTTTTTACTTTCTTTTTTAGTGTTTCATCGCCCATTAACATCACAATCTCATTGGCTTCGGTCAATATTTCATAAAACTTGATGTTTGCTCCGCCATCATTATTAACAACAAGTACTTCATAAAGTGGTGCTTTTTCTACCGTTTTACTTGTGGAACAACTGTTTAAAAAAAGAGTAACGACAAAGAATAATCCAATTTTTGCTTTCATATTTTTATAATGGCTGATGAGTTTTTTCTATGGCTTCTTGGTATAATTTTTCATACAATGGTAAAATATTTTTTATGTCGAATTGTTTTGCCACATCAAGTGCATTGGCTTTAAATGTTGCCAAAGTAGTTTCATTTTCTAAAATCTTAATCGCATTTTCGGCCATTTCATCAATGTTACCTACATCGCTTAAATAACCCGAAACTCCGTCAAAATTTACTTCGGGCAAACCTCCAGAATTACTCGATATAACCGGAACACTCCAAGCCATGGCTTCAAGCGCAGCTAGTCCAAAACTTTCAGTTTCTGATGGTAATAAAAACAAATCAGAATACGATAAGATTTGATCAATTTCGTTACTATTTCCAAAGAAAATTACTTTGTCTTCAATTCCAAGTTCTGCACATAAATTTTCGGCTTTTACCTTTTCTGGTCCATCGCCAACCATCATTAATTTTGCTGGAATTTGTTGCTGAATTTTATAGAAAATCTTGATAATATCGGGAATTCGTTTTACTTTCCTAAAATTACTGATATGCGTAACAATTCGTTCTTCTTTCTTTGCCATAACTGAACGTTGACAAGAAATAGCACTTTCATTTCGATGTTTATTCAATTCAATAAAGTTAGGAATAACGTGAATTTCCTTCTTGATATTAAAAAGTTTATACGTATCATCTTTCAAGCTTTGTGATACCGAAGTCACAACATCCGATTTATTGATACTAAAACTAACCGCTGGTTTATAAAAGGGATGATTTCCAACCAAAGTGATATCAGTTCCGTGAAGTGTTGTTACCATCGGAATAATAATTCCTTCATCTTTAAGCATTTGCTTTGCCATATAACCTGCATAAGCATGTGGAATGGCGTAATGCACATGAAGTAAGTCGATTTTATACAATTTTACCATATCAACCAATTTGCTCGAAAGTGCCAATTCATAAGGTTGATAATGAAACAAAGGATATTCAGGAACGTTTACTTCGTGATAATGAACATTTGGGCTAAGCAATGCTAAACGCACAGGTTGTCTATAGGTTATGAAATGAATTTCGTGACCGCGATGAGCTAGTTCAAGACCTAACTCTGTGGCTACAACACCGCTTCCTCCAAAAGTAGGATAACATACAATGGCTATTTTCATGATGCTTTTATAATGCTACGAATTTAGGAAATTTATTGGTTTTGGTTGTGCCAAGAATTCGTTAAAAATTTTAATTTGACCAAAAATCAAACCTCAACTTTTTTCCATTTTCCTTTTTTGAAATAATAGTAAGCCAATAAAGCCAATACGGTTTCTGCCGTTGGAATAGCGATAAAAGCGCCAAGCGGTCCAAGTTCAAAGTAAAATGACAACGTTAAAGCTATTGGAATTTGCAATACCCAAAAGCAAAAAATATTGATATAGGTTGGTGTTTTGGTATCACCAGCACCATTTAGTGCTTGTATCATTACCATTCCAATACCATAAAAAATATAACCCAAACCAATTATTTGCAAGGCCTGACTTCCATAAGCTAAAATAATTGGTTCTTCTGTAAAAAATCCGATAATGGTTTTTGAAAAAAACACAAATAATAAGGTTACCAAACTCATAAAAGCAACGTTATATTTGGTTGTAAGCAATACACTTTGCTCTGCTCGTTCGGGCTGTTTTGCTCCTAAATTTTGTCCAACCAAAGTTGCTGCTGCATTACTTAAACCCCAAGCTGGAAGTATAAAGAACACCACATTTCGAATAGCTATCTGATAACCAGCACTGGCTTCGGTACTTCCAGTTTTTGAAACGATGTAAGTTAGTACAATCCAACTTCCGCTTTGAATAAAAAACTGAAACATAGCTGGTAATGAAATACCTAACAACGATTTGACGATTTCCCATTTTGGTTTGAAATAACTTTTTACGATTTTAATTGTTCTGTTTTTCCAAAACAAATGATAACATTGGTACAAAACTCCCGAACATCTTCCAATTGCTGTTGCCACTGCTGCACCAGTTAATCCGAGTGCTGGAAATGGTCCATAGCCATAAATTAATAATGGGCATAAAATAATATTCAGAATACTGGCTAACCAAAGACTTCGCATTGCCATGGCTGCATCGCCAGCACCACGAAAAACTCCATTGATAAGAAACAATAAAATAATTGCTGGACTACTGGCAAAAATAATTTGGGTAAATGATGTTCCTTGTTGTATCACTTCGGGTTGTGCGCCCATCAATCGTAAAATATCTGAAGCAAAAAAATAACCCAAAAAAGCAACAACCAACGATATCGCAAAAGAAATCCAAATGGCTTGCGCTCCTGATTCTGAAGCTGCCACAAAATTCTTTTCGCCTACACGTCTTGAAACCACTGCTGTTGCTCCAACACTAAGTCCAATTCCAAGGGTGTAAACCAATGAAATTACTGCTTCAGTTAAACCAACGGTTGCTACAGCTACATCGGCATTAGGCAAATGTCCAACAAAATAAATATCGACTACAGCAAAAACACTTTCCAAACTCAACTCTAGTATCATCGGGATTGATAGTAATACAATAGCCGATTTTACACTACCTTCAGTATAATCATGCTCGCCACCTTTTAAAGACTGTTTGAGTAACTCGAAAAATCGTTTCACAGTATATAATTTTAGAAGAAACAAATATAGTAGAATATGCTTAACCGCGACAAACGCTTTCGTCTGAAACTTTTTATTAATTTATAGGTTAACAATAAAATAAACAATTCGATTATTACAAACCATTTTGTTTTTGTACATTTAAAATCCATTAAAAAACATAATTATGAAAAGAAACGCAACAGCCGTTTGGAACGGTACAGGTAAAGAAGGCAAAGGACATTTAACTACACAAAGTACTGTTTTGAACCAAACTCAATATTCTTTTGGTTCAAGATTTGAAGACGGAATTGGTACTAATCCCGAAGAATTAATTGCTGCTGCACATGCGGGTTGTTTTTCTATGAAATTAGCTTTTAATCTACAAGCTGCAGGTTTTACGGCAGAAGAATTAAAAACCAACTGTGTTATTGTTTTGGAAGATGGAACAATTACGCAATCCAACTTACAATTAACAGCAAATGTTCCTGATATTACTGAAGAAAAATTTGCTGAATTAGTTAAAGATGCTGAACAAAACTGTCCAGTTTCTAAATTATTAAAAGCAACTGTAAGTGTTAGTTATTCTTTGAATAAATAGTTTTCAGTATTCAAGTATATTGAATAGATTTTTTGAAGAAGAAACTTGGCTAGAAGATGTTAAATGATTAAAAAGGAATTATAGAAATATTTTTTTAATTATATTTGACTTCTTTTAAAAAAATTGAACTTATGAAAATGAACTCATTATATGGCACATTGCTGTTAGCATGCTTAAGCTTGGTATCTTGTAAAAAGGAAGAAGAAGCCGTAACTACTGTTGATCCTAATAAACAAATTATCATCCCAAGAGTTGCGCCAATTCCTAGTGGAACAACTTCGGTACAGCAGCCACAGCAAGTTCAGCAACAGCAAACCATTACGCCAGAACAGTTGCAACAAATGCAGATGCAACAAATGCAACAGCAAAATGCAGCTGCAAACAATAAAGTTGTAGCGACGAAACCTGGAATGAATCCACCACACGGACAACCAGGACATCAATGTGGAATTCCGGTTGGCGCACCATTAAATTCAAAACCTAGCCAAGTTCCAGCTACACCAAAAGTAGGCTCGGCAACAACACAACAGGTTTCTATTACTCCGCCAGCAGAAAGCGGTTCCGCAACTCCTGCGATATTAAATCCTGATACTGCAGCAACAGCTACTGCTCCAGGAATGAATCCACCACACGGACAACCTGGACACGTTTGTGGAACTCCAGTTGGTTCACCATTACCGAAATAATAAAATTATAAGCATAAAAAAAGTCTCCAAATGGAGACTTTTTCATTTTGGTGATAATAACCATTGCTAGTCTAATACAAAACTAACATTTACTGTAGCATTGATTTCAATTTCGCCAATGGCTAATGTTTGTCTTGGAGCACTTTCTGCATCTGCAGCCATTGCCATCATTGCGCCTTTATACATCGGTTGAGGATAATACACTTGTGAGTTATCCGTAATCAAAAGTGCTTTGCCTACTTTTTGTCCTAAAACGGAAACATAATCTTCTGCTTTTTGTTTGGCATTCAACATGGCTTTTTTGCGCGCTTCTCTTTCGTGCTCTTCCATTTTAGAAGATTTAAACTCCACACCTTGAATTGAATTTACCCCAACATCGTTTAATCCCATCATGATTTCATCATATTTTGATAAATCTTTCAATGTAATGCTGATGTTTTGGCTCGCTTGGAAGTTGTATTTCTTCTTTTCGTAGTCGTAGTTTTTATGAAGGCTTACGTTATCGGTTTTATAATCGGTAGCCGCAATGCCACTTTTCTTTAAAAACTTAATTACTTTATCTACAGTTTCGTCGTTGAGAGTTTTTACTTCTTTAGAGTCTTTACCGGTATTCAAAACCCCAACCGAAATAATGGCTCTGTCTGGAACAACTTTAATTTTTCCTTCTCCCGTTACCGAAATTTGAGGAACTTGAGGTTTATGCTCTTGCGCTTGTGTCATAGTCGAAAATACTACTGCTAAAATTAATACTATCTTTTTCATGATATGTTATTTATTGGTTTGTAAAGAATATTTCAAAAGTTGTGCCAATTATAGTTTTCCTGCTTTTGCCATTACAAACAAAATGACAATAGGAATGGCTAATAGAATAACCATCAACAAATTATCTTGCAGCAACGAAGGCATTTTTAACAAAGTAATAACATATCCACCAATAGCACCACCAAAATGAGCCGTATGTCCAATGTTATCGGTTCTGGATTTCATTCCGTAAATGGAATATAGAAGATATAGAATTCCAAAAATATAAGCTGGCATTGGAATAATCCCAAATATACCAATAGTCATATCAGGATACATCAAAATAGCGGAATATAAAACTCCTGTTACAGCTCCAGAAGCACCAACCGCTCGATAGCTATATTCATTTCCATGAAAAACCATAGTCAACAAACTTCCAAATACTAAACTTCCGAGGTAGATAAGTATAAATGAAAAACTACCTAATGTTTGAATTACAATTGGCGCAAAGAAATAAAGCGTAATCATGTTAAACGCCAAGTGAGGTATATCAGCATGGAGAAAACCTGAAGTTAACATTCTGAATTGTTCGCCAGCACGAATGCTACCTACATGAAATTGGTATTTCCTGAAGAACATTTCATCATTAAAACCTTTGAAACTAACCACTGCATTAACAATGATTATAAAAAGCATTATAGTATTTTCCATAAATTATTTGAACCAAGATTTAACCATTTCTTTTTCGGGTAAGGCATCGTTTTTATGATGGAAATTATTGGTTTTTGCATCATAATTATACTCCGAAGCCCATTCTTTATGATTTTCTGCTAAAGCAATAATGTTATTGCAAACGTATTCAATCTCTTCATTAGTAGTCGTTGGATGAATGGACATTCTAATCCATCCTGGTTTTTTTATTAAATCGCCCGAAGTAATTTGACACACTAAATCATGAGATGTTTCTTGGTCAACATGCAAAAGAAAATGCCCATAGGTTCCAGCACAACTGCATCCGCCACGAGTTTGAATTCCAAAACGGTCGTTCAACATCTTTACTCCAAGATTATAATGCAAATCATCAATGTAAAAAGAGATTACTCCTAACCTATCTTTATGTTGATTGGCTAAAATCTTGATATTCGGAATATTTTCCAATCTAGAGAAAACATAGTCAACGATTTCGTGTTCGCGATTTTGAATATTTTCCACGCCCATTTCTTCTTTCAACTGAATAGCCAAAGCGGTTTTAATCACTTGAAGAAAACCTGGCGTTCCACCATCTTCTCTGTCTTCGATATTATCAATATATTTGTGTTCGCCCCAAGGATTTGTCCAACTTACTGTTCCGCCGCCAGGACAATCGGGAACATTATTTTTGTATAAATTTTTATTAAAAAGTAAAACACCAGTTGTTCCTGGTCCGCCAAGAAATTTGTGTGGCGAAAAGAAAATAGCGTCCAAATATCGTTCATCATCAGGATGCATATCAATAGCAACATAAGGTCCAGAACAAGCAAAGTCCACAAAACAAACACCGTTGTTCTCGTGCATTATTTTTGCCACTTCGTGATAAGGTGTTTGAATTCCAGTTACATTGGAACACGAAGTGATGGAAGCAATTTTAAAACTTCTGTCTTTATATTTTTCTAACGTAGTTTTGAATTTCTCCAAACAAAATAATCCTTCTTCATCACATGGAATTACTTCTACATCGGCAATTGTTTCTAGCCAAGACGTTTGATTAGAATGATGTTCCATGTGAGAAATTAGAACAATCGGTTTTAATTCTTTAGGTATCTTAGTAAACTCTTTTAGATTTTCGGTAACACGTAAACCAAGAATACGTTGTAGTTTATTAACAACTCCTGTCATTCCGGTACCGTCGGTAATTAAAACATCATCATCGTTGGCATTTACATGTCGCTTGATAATTTTTCTCGCTTCATGATACGCCATCGTCATTGCAGTTCCAGAAATAGTAGTTTCCGTATGAGTGTTGGCAACAAATGGTCCAAAAACGTTCATCATTTTTTCCTCAATTGGACGGTATAATCTTCCGCTAGCTGTCCAATCGGTGTAGATTATCTTTTGGTTTCCAAAAGGTGATTGAAATTCTTGATTAATTCCGATGATATTTTTTCTGAATTGCTCAAAATAAAGTTCTAGTGTTGTTTTGTTTGCAGTAGCTAACATAGTAAAAAAATATAGTGCTCAAAGATACATTTTTTTGAATTAAATCGTTTTCGTAATTGGATATTAAACTTTCAAAGTAAACAAGTCATTAGTATAACATTTGAATTTCTTTGATGTTAAAAAAAGTAACCGAATCGTCTTCGAGCATTACTTGTAACTTTCCATCATGAGTAACGCCTTGAATAATTCCCATAAAACGGTTGTTGTGAACATCTTCAAATGCTAGAGGTTTATCTTTCTTGAAAAGTTTTTCGTGGTATTTATCCCAAAAAACTTGCATTAATTCATCCAACTGCTGATATTTTTCCTGAATTTTTTTGGTAATTTCTTCTGCTGTTTCAAAAATATCGTAGTCTTTATTAGTCAAACTTTTTAATGAAGTGGCTTTGGGCAAATGTTCAAAATTAGTTTGGTTTAGATTTAACCCAATTCCAACAACCGAATCGAAGCTTTCGCCGCTTTTTAAAACATTTTCAATCAATATGCCACCAACTTTCTTAGAATCTGCCATAATGTCGTTTGGCCATTTGATGGAAACCTTTTGAATTTCATGCCTTTCTAAAACTTCTAAAACCGCTAACGCTACGACAATATTCCAATCGAATAGCTTTTCATTAGCAATCATTACGTTTTTTACCAAAACACTAAAAGTCAAGTTTTTACCAACTTCACTAACCCATTTAGAACCCATTTGTCCGCGACCTTTTGTTTGCTCATTAGCAACAACAATAGTAAAATTATCTAGCTTTTTTTCTCTTGATAATTGCTTCAAATAGTCGTTTGTAGAATCTATGGCACTGAGTTTGATTATTTGCAAGGTAATTAAGGTATAAATTAGTATAATTTTAGTATTTGGTTAGGCAAAAATAAGTACAAAATATAATACCTTTGCAAATCATAGAAATTTTATACATGGCGAAGAAAGAAGCTCAAACCGATGTTTTACTTGCAAACATCATCAAAGGAATAGAAGAAGTTAAAGGAAACGATATTGATATCTTAGACTTAAGAGAAATAGATACAGCAGTTTGTGATTATTTTATCATCTGCAACGGAAATTCAAATACACAGGTTAACGCCATAGTTAACTCCATCCAAAAATTAGTTTCAAAAGAATTAAAAGATAAACCTTGGCATGTTGAAGGAACTGATAATGGCGAATGGGTTTTAATGGATTATGTGAACATAGTGGTTCATGTTTTTCAAAAACAAATTCGTGAGTTTTACAACATCGAAGGACTTTGGGGTGATGCCAAAATAACATCCGTTCAAACCAATTATTAAAAAAACGAAAGCAAAAAAATGGCTAGCGAAAAGAAACCAAGTAATTTCAAAATAGGTCCAATGTGGATTTATGGAATTTTAATCCTGATTTTTATACTGCTGAATGTTTTTGGCGGTTCAAGTTTTCAAGAAGTAGGCAAATTAACCACTTCTAAATTCAACGAATACCTAGAGAAAGGTCAAGTTGAAAAAGTTATTATTTTCAATAAAACAGAAGCCGAAGTTTATCTTACTCCTGCTGCTTTAAAAGATAAAGCACACAAAAATATTTCAAAAGATATTTTAAACCGAGAAAATAAAGGTCCGCATTATAGTTTTGACATTGGTGATACTCAAAACTTTGAAAAAAGATTAGAAGAAGCCAAAAAAGAGAAAAAACTGGTTGATTATAACTTTAGTCAACGAAGCAACTGGGAAGAAATTTTCTTCAGTTTATTACCTATCATCATCATCGTTGGTCTATGGATATTCATCATGAGAAGAATGTCTGGTGGCGGAGCTGGCGGTGGCGGAGGTCAAATTTTTAACATTGGAAAATCGAAAGCAAAACTTTTTGACGAAAAAACAGATGTTAAAATCACATTTAAAGATGTTGCTGGTTTAGAAGGTGCAAAAGAAGAAGTACAAGAAATTGTAGAATTTCTGAAAAATCCAGAAAAATACACCACTCTTGGAGGAAAAATTCCAAAAGGCGCACTTCTTGTTGGTCCGCCAGGAACAGGAAAAACATTGTTAGCAAAAGCGGTTGCTGGCGAAGCAAAAGTTCCTTTTTTCTCATTATCAGGTTCTGATTTTGTGGAAATGTTCGTTGGTGTTGGAGCTTCACGTGTTCGTGATTTATTCAAACAAGCCAAAGACAAATCACCAGCAATTATTTTTATTGACGAAATTGACGCTGTTGGTCGTGCCAGAGGAAAAAACAACTTTTCAGGTTCCAATGACGAACGTGAAAATACCTTAAACCAATTACTAACCGAAATGGATGGTTTTGGAACAAATACTCACGTAATCGTATTAGCAGCAACCAATAGAGCCGATGTTTTAGACAAAGCTTTAATGCGTGCTGGACGTTTTGACCGTCAAATTTATGTGGATTTACCAGACATTAGAGAGCGAAAAGAAATATTTGAAGTTCATTTAAAACCGTTGAAAAAAGTAGATGGTTTAGACATTGACTTTTTAGCAAAACAAACTCCAGGTTTTTCTGGTGCTGATATTGCTAACGTTTGTAACGAAGCAGCATTAATTGCGGCAAGAAATAACAAAACCGCAGTTGATAAACAAGATTTCTTAGACGCTGTTGACAGAATTGTTGGTGGTTTAGAAAAGAAAAACAAAATCGTTACACCAGCCGAAAAACGTGCTATTGCTGTTCACGAAGCTGGACACGCAACGGTAAGTTGGATGCTTGAACACGCTGCACCGTTAGTAAAAGTTACCATCGTTCCAAGAGGTCAAAGTCTTGGTGCTGCATGGTATTTACCAGAAGAACGATTAATTGTTCGACCTGAGCAAATGAAAGACGAAATGTGTGCCACAATGGGCGGAAGAGCTGCTGAGAAAGTAGTTTTTGACAAAATTTCAACGGGTGCTTTGAGCGATTTAGAGAAAGTAACTAAACAAGCTCGCGCTATGGTTACAATATATGGTTTGAATGAAAAACTTGGAAATATCACTTATTATGATTCATCTGGGCAAAGTGAGTACAATTTTTCAAAACCATATTCCGAAGAAACGGCTCAAGTAATCGATAAAGAAATTAATGGTTTAATTGAAAACGAATATCAACGAGCCATTAAAATCCTAGAAGAAAACAAAGACAAATTAATACAACTTGCTGATATTCTGATAGAAAAAGAAGTTATTTTTAAAGATGATTTAGAAACCATTTTTGGAAAAAGACCTTTTGAAAATGACGAAGAAGAAATTGTTTCAGAACAGTAAATAAAAAATTTAACATTTTATTAAAATCTTAATTCAAAAAATGCTTTTGAATTAAGATTTTTTTATCTTTGATGAATTCCTAAGAATAGCCTAGAATACAAAAAACACCAATGAGTTTATTTAGAAAAATATTTGGCAACAGTAATGATAACTCTGATGAAGAGAGCAAAAGTGAGTTTAACAACGCTCCATCAAGTTTTTCATTACTTCCTGTGGATGAAAAATTCACTTATACTTTTAAGAAAAATGGCGGTAAATTTATTTATTGCGAAAATCTAAATGAAGTTAAAGAACAATTTCTAAACATTCTTGAAGAAAACGATTGGTTTGAATGTGAAGCTTTATGTTTTGAGAGTAAATTATTTTCAATGCTTGACGAAAATAAACTTTCATATACCAACCCAACTGAACCAAGATTTTTATTTGCTAGTTGTGAAAACCTAATTGCTGATGAAGGTTCAGTACTTTTTTCTTCCAATCAAATTAAGCAACACAAACCAAATGATTTGCCAAATAACATCATTATTCTAGCAACTACAAGTCAAATTCTTGAAAGTAAAAGCGATGGTCTTCGCGTTATCAAGAAAAAATATGACAAAGAATACCCAACAAATATTACCACAATAAAATATTTCGAAAAAGCAAAAGAAGAGGATTTTCTTCAATATGGAAGCAGTCCAAAAAATTTATACTTATTGCTTTTAGAAGATTTGTAAAATGAATTCTACTCTCACAAGAGCTATTTCGGGAGCAGTATATATTGTACTGTTGATATCGGCAACGTTTTATTCTTCGAATAGTTTTTTACTGTTTTTTGGTATCCTATTACTTATTGCTGTTTCGGAATTTTGCAAATTAGTAAACCTAAAAAATATAGTTCCAATGCTTATTGCTGTTGGACTTTTTATTCTTTGCAATTTATCATACACAATAAAAACCAATGATATTCTAATTCTTTTAGCCACATTATTGGTTAGTATTAAAGCTCTCTTTTTCCTTTTTGACAAAAAAAACAAACCTGTAGATTCATTATCAAAATATGCATATCTGATAGGTTACATCATTTTGCCATTTGTTCTTATTACCAAAATTCCGTTTGTAGAAAATAGTTATAACCCAAATATCATTTTGAGTATTTTCATTCTAATTTGGGTAAATGACACTTTTGCTTTTTTGGTTGGAAAAACTTTTGGAAAACACAAACTTTTTGAAAAAGTTTCACCCAAAAAAACCATCGAAGGATTTGTTGGCGGATTTATTTTTTCTATCGTTGCCGGAATTATTTTGGCTCAGTTTTTAATGCTACAATCCTACATTCATTGGATTTTTATTGCTGTTTTGGCTTCTGTTTTTGGAACATTAGGCGATTTAGTAGAATCTAAATTCAAGCGAATTGCCAATGTAAAAGACAGCGGAACTATAATGCCTGGTCATGGCGGTGTACTAGATAGACTAGATAGTATTATATTTGTAGCACCAATAGTATTTTTGTTTTACCAAATTATTTATTATGTTTCATAAAGAAGGTTATAAAATCATTTTCATTTCATTAGTTAGTTTCGTTGCCGCTATTATTTTAATTGACGAATTTACAGCATCAATTCCTTGGTTACGAATGACATTAATGCTTGTTGTTCTTTTCTTTTTTGTAATGATTTTACAATTTTTTAGAAACCCAAAAAGAACTGTTGCTCTAAACGAAAGCCACATTATTGCTCCAGTTGACGGAAAAGTAGTTGTAATTGAAGAAGTTTTTGAAGCAGAATATTTTAAAGACAAACGTCTTCAGGTGTCTATTTTTATGTCGCCAATCAATGTGCATGTAACTCGTTATGCAATGAGTGGAAAAATTAATTTTAGTAAATACCATCCAGGAAAATACTTGGTAGCTTGGCATCCAAAAGCAAGTACAGAAAACGAGAGAACAACTGTTGTGATTGAAAATAATACTTTCGGCGAAATTCTTTACCGTCAAATTGCTGGTGCTTTGGCTAAACGAATTGTAAACTATGCCCAAGAAGGAATGCAAGTTATTCAAGGTGAAGATGCTGGATTTATAAAATTTGGTTCTAGAGTAGATTTATATTTACCGCTTGGTACCAAAGTAAATGTAAAACTGAACGAAAAAGCGGTTGGTGGAAAAACCATCATTGCAATAAAAGAGTAAAGAATAATTTAAACTTAATTCCATGAAAAAAATAGGGATTTTATTATTTTCAATTTTAATGTTATCTTGTAGTTCAGACGATAATTCTGGTGATTCAAATCTAAATGGTTTTACCTATAATGGAACATTTTACGAAGTAAAAACAGTTTTTATTAATGATGAAAATACCGCTGATAATAATCCTAGTGATATTAGTTTTAATTTAGTTAACAAAACGATTTCAGAAATAAGCAGCGAAAATGATTTGAGTAACATTTCTTCATTATATTTTGATTTTAATGATGTTAATGTTGAAGAGACAACTTATACTAATATTTTAGATTATAATGCAAAAATTAACTCAAATAGAACTAGTGGAAATATTGTTGGTGGAACTGAAATTTTATCAGATAATAATACAGATTTACAAGCAACTAACATAAACATTACCATTAATAGTATAACTTCAACTACTGTAAACTTCAGCTTTTCATTTACAAAAGCTAACGGTCAAATTATTTCTGGACAATTTAACGGCAACTATTTAACACCATAAAAATGAAAAAGATTTATCTCCTAGTCACATTTTTATTTATTTCATATTCAGTATCATCACAAAATAACATAACTTATGGAGTAAAAGCTGGAGTAAATTTAACTGGATTTCACACAGATGGTGGAACAAATTCCGATTTAGTTGGATTCAATCTTGGTGGTGTTGCTAAAATGGATTTGAATAAAACATTTGGCATACAAGGTGAATTAAACTTAAACTCAAAAGGCGGAATTTATCGTTTACCATTAACTTCAAATAATCCTGAAATAAGACTTACTTATATTAATGTACCAGTTTTACTAAAAACTCATATAACACAAAAATTTAACTTTGAAATCGGACCAGAATTTGGTTTTTTGATAAGCAAAAAAGCAAAACTAAATGGTGAAACTTTTGATATTGATGATGTATCTTCATTTGATATGAATTTAAACGCTGGTTTATCATATGAATTTGAAAAGGGAATTTTTATTCAAGGAAGATATGGTTACGGTTTCACTAAACTATTTGAAAATAGAGATTATAAAAATTCTTGTATAAGTATATCTCTAGGATATTTCTTTAACTAAAAAATGTTTGAAAAGCAGAACCTAAAAACTTATGTCTGAAAAAGATTTAGATACTCGATTTCAGGAAGCTGTAGAAGTAGCTTCAAAAATGACACAAGCGTCTTTGCCACAAGATGTGCAATTGCGTTTGTATGCTTATTATAAACAAGCAACAATTGGAACTATAGAACGTCCAAACTCATCAAATTTCGATTTAAGAAATGCTTTTAAAACTAATGCTTGGATGCAAATTAGTCATCTTAGTATTGATGAAGCTAAGGAATTATACATCGAATCGATACTAGCTTTGGCAAACAAAAAATCATAAATAAAATTCCTTTACCATGAAAAAGTTTTTAGTAATTGTAATGACAATTTCGCTTTGTTGCACACTTCCATCATGTAAAAGAAAAAAACTAACCGAAGTTGTTGAAGTTCCGCTTCCATCTGCCGAAGAAAAAATTACGATTGGTCATCCAGATGATGTAACTGCTGATAATGGTCAGTTTAGTTTATTGAAATTACCATATGAGTACAATGAATTATCGCCTGATATTTCTACGTTAACAATGGAAATGCATTATTCAAAACATTATTTGACTTATACCAATAACCTAAATCGATTGGTTGCTGCCGATGCTACTTTGACTGATTTAGCTATCGAAGACATTTTGAAAAAACTAGATCTAAACAATGCTGATTTACGCAATAATGCTGGTGGTTTTTATAATCATGGATTGTTTTTTGAAAGTCTAGCGCCAAAAGCTGGTGGTCAACCCAAAGACACTTTGGCAGCAGCTATTACAAAAGATTTTGGAGGATTTGACTTGTTTAAAACTCAATTTACAGAAGCTGCTGAAAAACAATTTGGCTCAGGTTGGGCTTGGTTAATCGTTGATAAATCAGGAAAATTACAAGTAACAAGTACTCCAAATCAAGACAATCCTTTAATGCCAAAACAAACGATTGCTGGAACGCCAATTTTATGTTTAGACGTTTGGGAACATGCTTATTATCTCGATTATCAATACAAGCGTAAAAAATACATTCAAAACTTTTTTAATATCATCAACTGGAAAAAAGTTGGTGAACGCTATGAAGAAGCCATAAAACAAAAGAAATAGTTTTTTCAAATTCCAAAATTAAAATCCCAAATTCCAATTAGATTAAAACTGAATTGAAATTTGGGATTTTATTATTTGAATTTTTTGGAGTTTTGTTTCTACCAAATAGAAACCAATTCCTTATCAGTTCTTCTCATTTTGCTTCCCGGTTTTATATTGAAAGCTTTATGAAATTCGGGCATGTTTTCCACTACTCCGTTTATTCTATATTTTGCTGGCGCATGAACATCGGTTAATAATTGATTTGCCAATGATTCTGGTTTTATATTCACCATCCAAGCATAAGCATAACCTAAGAAGAAACGTTGCTCTGGAGTTAATCCGCTGATTTTTTCTTTGTTTTTATACTGAGCTGTCTTTTTGAAAGCTTCAAATCCCATAACAACACCGCCTAAATCGGCAATATTTTCTCCTTGAGTAGCATCGCCATTAACAAACTTACCCGGTAACGCTTCGTATTTACTATATTGTTCAACAATAAGCTTCGTTTTTGCCTGAAACTTTTTCAAATCTTCCGCAGTCCACCAATTGTTCAAATTTCCTTTTTCGTCATATTGACTTCCTTGATCGTCAAATCCGTGAGTGATTTCGTGACCAAAAGTTGAACCTCCAATAATTCCATACAAAACAGCATCATCTGGCATTCTTCCTTCAAATCCTGGAACCAAAATATTACATGCCGGAACACAAATTTCGTTATTACTCGGATTATAATAAGCGTTATACGTTTGAGGATACATTCCCCATTCGGTTCTATCAACCGGTTTTCCGTATTTTGAAATCATATCGTTTATTGCCCATTTGTTAGTCGCCATAACATTTGCCAAATAAGTATCTCGATTAATTTCCACACTACTCATATCTTTCCATTTATCAGGATAACCTACTTTCATGACGATTTTGCTCAACTTATTAAGCGCTTTTTTCTTGGTGGCTTCGCTCATCCAATCCAAATTTTTAATTCTTTCGGCATAAACTGTGCTAATGTTGTTTCCAATTTCAAGTAATTTTTCTTTGGAACCTTTTGGCAAATATTCTTTTACATAAATCTGACCGATTAATTCGCCCAAAGCACCATCGGTTTGTTCTACAATTCTTTTCCAGCGTGGTTTTTGCTCTTTTACACCACTCATTACCGTTGAGAAAAAATAAAAATTTTGTTTTTCGATAGACTTATTCAAATAAGAAGCATACGAATCTACTAAATCCCATTCCAAATAAGCTTTCCAATCCTCAATCGAATAACTTTTTATCATTTTGTTTAATGCCACATAAAACTCTGGTTGACCAACAATAAGCGTATCAACATTTTTTAATCCAATAGCCGAAGTTACCGCTTTCCAATCCATATTTGGCGTTGTTTTATTCAACTCCGAAATACTCATTTTATTGTAATTTTTGATTGGATCACGAAGTGCTTCTAATTTTCTGGAATTTTGCGCCAATTCGGTTTCCATTTTCATGATGGTTTGTGCATTTTTCTTTGCAACTTCTTTAGAATATCCAATCAATTCAGCAATAGCTTCCAAGTGTTTTACATATTCATTTCGGATGTGAACCGTTTCTTTATCGGTATTGAAATAATAATCACGATTTCCCATTCCAAGTCCGCCTTGACCAAGGAAAACAGCATATTTTGAACTGTTTTTATCGTCTTGACCTACATAAGCAGAAAAAGCAGGATTTCCGCCAATGGTATGCAAATAAGCAATTGTGTTCAATAAAGATGGAACATCTGAAATGTTTTTAATTTTTTGAATATCCGATTTCAGTGGCGACAAACCTAATTTTTCGATGGATAAAGTATCCATTCCTGAAGCATAGAAATCGCCGATTTTTTGTTCGTTACTTCCTTTTTTGGCATTGGTCATCGCTGCCGATTTTTCGCAAATTTGTTTAATTTGAGAATTGATTGTATCACCTATAGTTCTGAAAATTCCATTGCTTCTTTCGCTCGCCGGAATTGGATTTCGTTTGAACCATCCGCCATTGGCATACATAAAAAAGTCGTCTGAAGGATTAACTGTAGTATCACGATTGGTGATTAACGGATCGACAAAATCCGTTTCTTTTTGATTGCAACTTAAAATGGTTAACGCAGAAACAAGCCCGAAAACCAGCATTTTAGTCTTTTTCATTTTGATTGATGATTGGGTTAAGTAATTTATTTTGAAAATTAGTAGTAAAAGTAATGATAATGTTACTGTTGGAACAAAATTTGTTAACAAAATGATAACTATTTAATGAAACAAAAAATCCACTTTTCAGTGGATTTTTATTTAGTCTTTTACTTTAAAAACTTTACGTAAAATATCTTCCATCAAACACCACTTGGTTATGGATGATTGAAGTAAATTGACACCAACAAAAAGAGTAAACCACAACCAATTTTGATTTACATACATTGCTAGTAAAACGCTTATGATTATAAACGTTCCGGCTATTGCTCTAATTAATCTGTTTATCATATTATTCCTATTTTTAAATCAAAAATCTTATACATTCGTTTTATTCTCCCATTTTTTTCTTTCCGTAATGTAATAAATGATTGGTACAACAATTAAAGTAAGTATTGTTGAAACGATGGCTCCAAATACTAACGAAATTGCTAATCCTTGGAAAATCGGATCGAATAAAATGATTACAGCACCAATTACAACAGCTCCGGTTGTTAACAAAATTGGTGTAGTTCTAACTGCTCCAGCTTCAATAATAGCTTGTTTTAATAGAATTCCGTCATTCAGTCGGATTTCGATAAAGTCGATGAGTAAGACGGAGTTTCGAACCATTACTCCTGCTAAAGCAATCATTCCAATAAAAGATGTTGCGGTAAAATAAGCACCTAACAACCAATGTCCGAATACAATTCCGACTAAAGATAATGGGATGGCTGTCATCATAACTATTGGTGTCTTAAAGTTTTGAAACCAACCCACAATCAACATATAAATAATCACAATTACCACTGCAAATGCTAAACCTAAATCACGGAAAACTTCTAATGTAATTTGCCATTCTCCATCCCATTTCACGGTGAAATCACTTTCGTCGGATGGTTGTTCCATGTATAATTCGTTGACTTTGTAGCCTTTTGGCAATTTCATCTTTTGCAATTCTTCGTTCATTCCCAAAATAGCATATACCGGACTTTCTAATGTTCCTGCCATATCAGCTGTTACATAAACTACGCGTTTTTGGTCTTTTCTGTAAATTGTTTTCTGCAAAGTATCAGCAACCACTTTAACCAAATCAGAAACTGGAACAACATTGCCTTGACTTCCTTTAATTTTTAAATTCTGAATATCTTGCAACGATGTTTTGTCTTTGTCGTCAAGAGACAATACTATTCCAACGCTATTATTAGAATTTTCGTCATACAAATTAGAAACCGGATATTCTTTCAATAAATAAGTCAAGTTTCCAACAACTTGTTGCGGAGCAATTCCGTTAAGCATTGCTTTTTCTTTGTCGACTTCCAATCGATATTCGATTTGATTGTCTTCGGTCATCCAATCGACATCAACAATATCTGAGGTTTTTTCTAAAATACCTTTTACTTGATTGGCAACTGCAATTTGATCTTTATAATTTGGACCATAAATCTCAGCAACCAATGTTGATAATACTGGTGGTCCTGGTGGAACTTCGATAATTTTGACATTCGCACCATATTTTTTTGCAATCTTTTGCACTTCTGGACGAACAATTTTAGCAATATCATGACTTTGTAAATCACGGTCTTCTTTGTGCAATAAATTTACTTGAATATCCGCCATATTGCTTCCGCCACGCAAATCGTAATGACGAACCAAACCATTGAATGTGATAGGTGCAGAAGTTCCGATGTAATTCTGATAATCCACAACTTCTGGAATTGTGGTAAGATATTGAGCAATTTCTTGCGTAACTGCTGCCGTTCTTTCTAATGTAGTTCCTTCGGGCATATCAACTACCACTTGGAATTCGTTTTTGTTATCAAAAGGTAGCATTTTTACCAAAACGGATTTGGTAAAAAACATCAAAACTGAACCTGCTAACAAAACAACCGTAATTCCCAACATCACTCTACGTTTGGTAGAGTTTTCTAAAAACGGACGTTCGAATTTGTTGTAAACTCTATAAATCCAAGAGGTTTCTAATCCTTGTTCGGCTTTGTGTTCTTGATCTTCTTTTTCGTGTAATAAATGATACCCCAAATAAGGCGTAACCGTTAAAGCTACAAACAACGAAAGTAACATCGCAATAGAAGCACCAATAGGCATCGGACTCATATAAGGTCCCATCATTCCTGACACAAAAGCCATTGGAAGAATCGCTGCAATTACTGTAAACGTTGCTAAAATCGTTGGATTTCCTACTTCATTTATCGCAAAAATAGCAGCTTGTTTGAAAGGCAATCGTTTCATTTTGAAATGGCGGTGCATATTTTCGGCTATGATGATACTGTCATCTACCACAATTCCAACCACGAAAACTAAGGCAAAAAGGGTGATTCTGTTCAATGTATATCCTAACATGTAGTAAGCAAATAGTGTCAAGGCAAACGTTAAAGGCACAGAAAAGAACACTACTAATCCACCACGCCAACCCATAGCTAGCATTACTAAAAGGGTTACGGCAACAATAGCAACTCCCAAATGCATTAGTAATTCACCAACTTTATGTGAAGCTGTTTCTCCGTAATTTCTGGAAACCTCAACATGCACATCATTTGTGATTAACGTTTTCTTTAAACCTTCAATTTTTTCAAGGATTTTGTCTGCAATTTTCATCGCGTCTGCTCCTTTTACTTTTCCTACTGAAATCGTAACGGCTGGATATTCTGATTTGTTTTGGGAATATTTTTCATTGGCTTTTCCGTATCCAAAAGACACATAACTTCTTGGAGTTGCTGGTCCATCTTGAATTTTAGCAACTTGTTTTAAATAGACAGGCATATTGGCATTTACACCAACTACCAAATTCTCGACATCTTCTGAAGTGGAAAGAAATTGTCCTGTTGTAAGCAAATATTCTTTATCATTTGAAACAAAACTTCCCGATTGTGAACTACCATTATTGGCTTGAATCATTTGCATAACAACCAAAGCATCCACACCATTTTCGGCCATTTTATCTTTGTCTAAAACTACTTTTAGCTCACGCGTTCTTCCACCAATTTCTTTGGTAATGGCAACATCTTTTACTTTTTCTATTTCAGACGTAACTTCTTCCGCAATTTGACGAATTTCAAAATCGTTTAATGTTTCGCTCCAAAGTGTCAATCCCAACATTGGAACATCATCAATAGAACGTGTTTTCACCATAGGTTTGTAAACGCCTTTTGGGAACATGTTTTCGTTTTTCATTAACTCGTCGTATAATTTTACATACGAGCGTTCGGAATCTTCGTCTACATAAAACTGCACAATAATCATGGCTTGACCATTCATCGCCATACTATGCAAATGTTCCACTCCTTTGATGTTTGATAGTACTTTTTCGAGTGGTTTAATCACTCTACTTTCCACTTCTGCTGGACTTGCTCCTGGATAACCAATCATAACATCGGCCATGGGAACATTGATTTGAGGTTCTTCTTCGCGAGGAATTAAGAACGAACTATATACGCCAATTATCATCAAACCTACCATCAATAAAATGGTTAATTTAGAGTTGATGAAAAAGTGGGCTATTTTTCCTGATATACCTTCTTGCATTTTTTTTTGTTTAAAGTTTAAGGTTTAAAAGTTTAAAGTTGTTTTCTATCTAAACTTAAAAACTGCGACCGATTACTGAATACTTACCAAAGCTCCGTTATACAATTTCCCTTCTGCTGAAACGATGTATTGCTCGTTAGCCGATAATCCTGATAATACTTCTACTTGATTTCCGAATGATTTTCCGGTTCTTATCCATCTTAAAATGGCTGTTTTTTCGCCAGCTATGGTGTAAATTCCTGTTAGTTGTCCTTGTTTTACCAAAGCACTTTCTGGTACCATAACTTTATCTGATTTTATTGTTGTTTCTGTTTTAGGTTTGTTGGCAATTGGAAATTGAACATTAACAAACATTCCTGATAAAATGGCTTTATCGGTTGTATTCAATGTTATTTTTACCAAATATTGTCCGCCTGTATTTTTAGCTGAACCACTTACTTCAGAAACTTTTCCTGCTAGTTCTTTGTTGATTGATTTTACTAAAACTTTAACTGGCATTCCGTTAGTAATTTGAGCAATATCACTTTCAGAAACCATAGCGGTTACTTGCATTCTTGAAACACCTTCCACGCTAACTAAAGGCATTCCTGGATTGGCCATATCGCCTTCTTTAACAAACGTATTGGTAACTTCTCCTGAAAATGGAGCGGTAATATTAGAATAAGAAAACTGTGCCATTACTTCGTTTTTCATTTGTTTGGCGCCTTCTAAACCAGCTTTAGCCATTTCATATCGCGAAATCATATCGTCTAATTCTTTTTGAGAAGCACTTTGCTGATTGAATAAAGCTGTAAATCTTTCGTAATCTTTTTTAGCATTATTGAAAGCTGCAGTTGCTTGTAGAATTAAAGCATCAACTTGTGCTTTTTTGGCTTTTAAGTCGGTGTTGTTTACACTTACTAAAAGTTGTCCTGCTCCTACTTTTTGTCCCACTTTTACGTGAACTTTAGTAACATAACCCATCATTCTAGTCGACACATTGGCACTGTTTTCAGCTTCAATTTTTCCGCTTGCGGTTATAAATGGCGCATTTGAATCGGCTGAAATTCCGCTTACTTGAACTGCAATGGCTGGTTCGTTATTGGTTGCTTCTTTCTTGTCTTTTCCACATGAAAGGAATAAGATAGTTGAAAGGATTAAGATTGCTATTGTTTTTTTCATTTTTATGTTTTTTTTATTTGGAACACAGATTGAAGAAATTATAATAATTTTAAAAATTTCTCTGATTTCCCTAATCTGTGTTGCTTTAATTATTTAGTTAAAAATTGCAAATACTGCTTAGTGAAATTATATTCGAAAACTGATTGTAAATGCTCCAATTCTTTTTGGAACATTTGGGTTTCAGATTGTAGTAAATCGATTGTTTTTTCTAATCCCTGTACGAAACGATTTTGTCGAATTCTATAAGCTTCCTGTGATTGTTCAAAAGCTAATTGTGAAAGATTGACTTTATTTTCAGCATCTTTTAGCTGACGATTAGCTTTATTTAATTCTAACTGGCTTTGTTTTTTATATTGTTCTGTTTCCACTTCAGATTTTTGATAATCGGCTTTGGCTTTTTGAAATTTTCCAATCGATTTATATCCATCAAAAACATTCCATGAAAATTGTGCACCAACTAAATATCCTTTGGCAGAAGTTCCTAAGAAATTTTTATCATATAACTCATAACTTCCAAATGCATTTAATCGTGGTAAAAAAGTCATTTTAGAAGATTGCATCATTTTAGCATAAGCATCAGTAGATTTTTTCATAGCTTGAATGTCTTTTCGGTTATCTGACAAGGCAACTTTCATTTCTTCAACCGAAATTACATTTTCCAATTCTTCAGTAGGTTTGTAGATTTTACCATTAGTATCTTCATTCAATAGAAAAGCTAAATAATCGGAAGCATTTTGCACATTACTTTTAGCATACTGCAATTGATTTTCGATTTCGTTTACACGAACTTGAACGTTCAACAAATCGGTTTTTTGCAACATGCCTTGTGTAAAATAATTCTCAACTAATTTCAAATTGGCATTTCCTGTTGTATTGGCATTTTCTAAAACCTTTACTGCTTTATAAGCCAATTGAAGTTGCATATAAGCCTTAAAAAATTCTAATTCCAAATATTCTTTGGTACGTTCGGTTTGCAATTGAAAAGCTTCCATTTTTGCTTTGGCTGCTTGTCTTCCATACCAACCGTCAACGTTTATCAAAGGCTGCTGTATTTCAACTTTTGTGGCAAAATTTTGAATTGCTTTTGGGTCATTTAATAAGGTCGGATTAAAATCAGCTTGGGTTAAAATTTCCTGATTCAATTTGGAACCAAAAGCCATTAACGGATTAGTTGTAGAAATTCCGGTATGCGACACATTGATATTGGGTAGAAATAAGGCATTAGATTGATTGTAATCTGCCTTTGCCGATTGATATGCTTTCTCGGCAATTTTGATCTGCAAATTCTTTTCGGAAATTCTTTGCATCAAATCACTTTTGGAAATTGACAAAGTATCTTGACTGAAACCAAAAAGCGAAAACAAAAATACTCCTGAAAAAATGATACTACTTATTCTCTTCATAACTGTTTATTCTGAATTATGAAGCAAAAGTAGAAACGTAAAAAGTGCTGTACAGTTACAAATGTTACAGAGAGATTTTTGAGCAAAAAAAACGTCCCGAAAAATTCGAGACGTTTATAATTTTAAGAAGAAATCAATTATGCTTTTTTCTCTTCAGCTTTTTTAGAAGCGCAACAACCTGCTTTTTTCTCTTTGCTACATTCTTTTTTATCTTCTGTAGTAGTTGATTTTTCGGTTTTTGCTTTTTTCTTTTTGTCTTTTGTTGGCTCAGATGCATTAGCATTTACTGAAAACAAGAATGCCGCAATAGCAAACATTGAAACGATTTTTTTCATCTTTTATAATTTTTAGTATTAATAATCAATTTTTTAGTAAATCAAATTTATATTTTATTTTGAATGATTGTTATTATTTAACATTAATTTCTGCTTAATTTATGATTTTAATGTTGAAGGACAAACAAAATTGGTTCTTTTAATTCCTGTATTTTTAATCGCTGCATAACCGCCTTTTACATCAATTACATTATGATAACCTCTTGATTTCAAGATTGATGCTGCAATTACAGAACGATAACCTCCAGCACAATGGATATAAAAATCATCTTCTTTTGGGAATTCCGCTAAATGTTCATTGATAAAATCCAAAGGCGTTGAAGGAACATTTTCAATGTGTTCGGCTTCATATTCACCTGGTTTTCTCACATCAAAAACCAAAGCTTCGTTTTTCATTTTCTCTTCTAATTCTGAAGCTGTTACACTATTTAAAGTATCATATTCCAAACCAGAATTTTTCCAAGCGTCAAATCCGCCAGCCAAAAATCCTAGGGTATTGTCATATCCAACCCGCGATAAACGAGTTATTGTTTCTTCTTCGCGACCTTCGGGAGTTACTAAAAGAATAGGTTGTTTATAATCTAAAATCAAAGCACCAACCCAAGGTGCAAATTGTCCGTCAATGCCAATAAAAATAGATTTCGGGATATGTCCTTTTGAAAAATCATCTTGATGACGAACATCTAAAATTAAAGCATCGGTTTCATTGGCAACGGCTTCGAAAGTTTTGGCATCAAATGCTTTGGCTTCCGAAATAATATCTTCTACATTTTGATAACCTTCTTTATTCAACTTCACATTCATCGGAAAATAAGCTGGCGGTGGCAATAATCCATCGGTAACTTCTTTGATGAATTCTTCTCGTGTCATATCAGCTCGCAAAGCATAATTGGTTGCTTTTTGGTCGCCAATACTTCCAACGGTTTCTTTGCTTAGATTTTTTCCACAAGCACTTCCTGCACCATGCGCTGGATAAACGATAACATCATCTGCCAAAGTCATTACTTTGGAACGCAAGCTGTCAAACAGAATTCCAGCCAATTGTTCTTGAGTCATGTCGGCCGCTTTTTGAGCCAAATCTGGACGACCAACATCGCCTAAAAACAACGTATCACCACTAAACAAAGCGAAATCTTTTCCTTCTTTATCTTTTAACAAATAGCAAGAACTTTCCATGGTATGTCCAGGTGTATGAAGACAAGTGATGGTAATTTCTCCCAATTGAAAAACTTCGCCATCTTTTGCAATATATGCTTCAAATGACGGATTAGCATTTGGACCATAAATAATTGTTGCACCAGTTTTTTCCGCTAATGTCACATGTCCCGAAACAAAATCGGCGTGAAAATGGGTTTCAAAAATGTATTTGATTTTGCTGTTGTTTGCCGTTGCTTTATCCACATATTGTTGTACTTCACGCAGCGGATCGATGATTGCCACTTCGCCATTGCTTTCAATATAATAAGCACCTTGCGCTAAACAACCGGTATATATTTGTTCGATTTTCATAATTATCTTAATTTATAAAACAAAGTTAACTCAATTTGAATTGTCAAAATGTGACAAATGTTACTTTTAGTATTTTTTTAGGAAAAAAATAATTCTTTAGAGATAATGTAAATTCCCATCAATAGCACAAACCAACCAAAAGAAGTTTTCAATTTTTCTCCGGAAACTTTTTTGGAAAGAAATCCGCCAATCAAAACTCCAATAATTGAACAAGCTGTGAATATCAAAATGAGTTTCCAATCTAATTTTTGTGTTCCAATATCACCTAAAAAACCTAATAACGATTGAATAGCTACAATAAAAAGCGACGTTCCAACTGCTATTTTCATTGGTGTTTTTGCCATAAAAAGTAATGCCGGAATAATTAAAAATCCGCCACCAGCACCAACAAATCCGGCAACTAACCCAATAAAAAGTCCTTGAAGAAATATTCCAAGATAGTTTAATTTATCATCGTCAGTAGTGATTTTTTCTTTTACTGGTTTTATCATTCTTATGGATGCGAACATCATTACAATAGCAAAAACCACCATAATTAAAACCGATTTTTTCAGCGTAAAAAAAGAAGTCGAAAAAATGATTTCAGGAATATTTGGCACGATAAATTTTCGGGTAATAAAAACTGCTAAAACCGTTGGAACACCAAATAAAACCACCTTTTTAAAATCAACTAATTTTTCTTTTGCTTTTTGAATTCCACCAAACAAAGCAGATGTTCCAACCACAAATAAAGAATAAGCAGTTGCCAAAATAGGTTCGATTTTCATTACATAAACCAATATCGGAACGGACAAAATAGAACCACCGCTTCCAATTAAACCTAAAGTAATTCCAACAAAAACCGCTAAAATGTATCCAATGATTTGATTGATTTCCATTAGTATTTTGTATTTATCAATTCAATCGTTGCACGGTGAAGTTTAATTTTTCCTTCATTTTCGGCAGCTTTTAGCAATCTTGAAATTACTACTCGCGAAGTATGTAAATCATAAGCAATTTCCTGATGCGTTGCATTGATTTCTTTGGTATTATTGATTTTAGCTTTTTCTACAAGATAATTCAGCAATCGTTCATCCATATTCATAAATGCCAAATTATCTATTGCCGAAAGCATTTCTTTCAATCGGTTGTTATAACTATTGAAAACATAATTTCGCCACGATTTGTATTTTCCAAGCCATTCTTCCATGTTTTCCACCGGAATCATAATCACTTGTCCGTTGGTTTCGGCAACAGCTCGAATTTCACTTTTAGTATTTCCAAGGCAACACGCCATTGTCATAGCACAAGTATCGCCTTTTTCTATAAAATACAACAACAACTCGCCTTCATCAAAATCCTCTCTCAAAATTTTTATCGCACCAGAAATCAGCAAAGGCATTTTCTTTATATAATCACCAAAATCAATCAAAACATCGTGTTCTTTGAAATCTTTCAGCAATGAAACTCTGACGATATCATCAATTAATTTTTCCTCAAAAATGTATCCGTAAGTTTGTTGAAGCAGTTCTTTCATCTAAAAAAATTTTCGAAATGTAAATTTCTGTAAAAAAGTACAAAGAATGATTATTGATTGCTTAAAAAGAAAATATATTTTCAACTTTTTATAATAATTTTAATATTCGCAACGTTTATATTGTAGTAAATTGCACGCTAAATAGATATTAGAAACTATGGATAATATAAAAATACTTTGGGTTGATGATGAAATTGATTTGTTAAAACCACACATACTTTTTTTGGAGAAAAAAAACTATGAAGTTACAACTTGCAACAACGGTCGTGATGCTATTGATATTTTTGCCGAAAATAATTTTGACATCGTTTTTCTTGACGAAAACATGCCTGGAATGAGTGGTTTAGAAACTTTATCTGAAATGAAAGAGAAAAAATCGTCCACGCCGGTGATTATGATTACCAAAAGTGAGGAAGAATATATCATGGAAGAAGCCATTGGTTCTAAAATTGCCGATTATCTTATCAAACCAGTAAATCCGAACCAAATTTTGTTGAGTCTAAAGAAAAACTTAGACCATTCGAGATTAGTTTCAGAAAAAACAACCTTGGATTACCAAAAAGAATTCCGAAAAATTGCAATGGATATGACGATGGTTCGAACCTATGAAGATTGGGTTGAATTGTACAAAAAATTACTTTTTTGGGAATTGGAACTCGAAAACATCAACGATCAAAGCATGTTTGAAATTTTGGAAAGCCAAAAAGTAGAAGCCAATTTTCAATTTGGAAAATTCATCGAACGAAACTACGAAGATTGGTTCAATGCAAAAGCAGAGAAACCAATACAATCACATACTTTATTTAGAGAATTAGTTGTTCCTGAATTGGTTAAAAAAGACAAACCGGTACTCTTTGTAGTCATCGACAATCTCCGTTACGACCAATGGAAAGCCATGGAAAGTGTTGTTGCCAATCATTATAAACTGGAAAAAGAAGTTCCCTATTTTGCTATTTTGCCAACTGCAACACAATATGCACGAAACGCCATTTTTTCGGGATTATTACCTGCCGATATGGAAAAACAATTCCCGCAATATTGGAAAAATGACGTGGAAGAAGGCGGAAAAAATCTTTATGAAGCCGAATTTTTAACAGCTCATTTAAAACGTTTGGGCTTAAACATTAAGCAAGATTACTTTAAAATTACTAATCTATCCAGCGGAAAAAAATTAGCCGAAAACTTCAAAGGGCTAAAAGACAACAATTTAGTTACAGTAGTTTACAATTTTGTTGATATGCTTTCTCATGCTAAAACTGAAATGGATGTTGTAAAAGAATTAGCTTCAGATGATAAAGCATATCGTTCTTTGACTTTAAGTTGGTTTAAAAATTCTCCGCTTTTGGAAATTATTCAACAAGCGCAAAAATTGGGTTTCAAACTAATTATAACAACCGATCACGGAACAATTAACGTTAAAAATCCATCAAAAGTAATTGGAGACAAAAACACCAGCTTAAATTTACGCTACAAAACTGGAAGAAGTTTGACTTATGAAGACAAAGATGTTTATGCAGTAAAAGATCCAAAAAAAATCGGTTTACCAGCAATAAACATGAGTAGTTCTTATATTTTTGCAAAAAATGACTTGTTTTTGGCTTATGTCAACAACTATAACCATTATGTAAGTTACTATCGAAATACGTATCAACACGGCGGAATTTCATTGGAAGAAATGATAGTACCGTTTTTAGTTTTTAATCCGAAATAAAAAGTGATTAGTGAAGAGTGAAAAGTAAATAGTATATAGCAAAAAAAAGTTTTTACTTTTCACTATTTACTTTTCACTCTTCACTCTTCACTATTTACTAATTACTTAAAATATGGAAATAACATTTTCATTAGACGAAATACAACAAGTTGCGCAAAAAATAATTGCTGAAAATCCGCAAAAAGTTATTCTTTTTCACGGACAAATGGGCGCAGGAAAAACTACTTTAATCAAAGCTTTAGCAAAAGAACTTGGCGTTACCGATGCAACAAGTAGTCCAACTTTTTCTTTAGTCAATGAATACAAAACCGCTAATGGCGATTTGTTATATCATTTTGATGTGTATCGTTTAAAAAGTGAAAGCGAAGCTTTGGATTTTGGCATTGACGAATATTTATATTCTGGAAATTGGTGTTTTATTGAATGGTCAGAAAAAATTCCGAACTTATTACCTGATGATTATTCTGAAATCACCATAAAAATATCCGATAACGGCAATCGACACTTGATTTTTCAATAGTAAGATTGCGGTTGATTTTTGATTTTGACATTGAAATTGAAATTGAAATTGTTTTTTTCGTAATTTGTGCCATAATTGATTACAACAACAATGGCAAAAACACCTTTTACCAAAGAACAATTACTTCCACAGGAAGAAAAACTAGAAATCTATCGTCATAAAAGTGAGCTATTTATAGGAATTCCAAAAGAAACTTCCTATCAAGAAAGAAGAATTTGCTTGACTCCAGATGCTGTAAATTCTTTGGTTTCTCATGGTCATAAAGTAATGATTGAAGCTGGTGCAGGATTAAGTTCTAGTTATACTGATAAAGAATATAGCGATGCTGGTGCAGCAATTACTAATGATACCAAGAAAGTTTTTAGTTGCCCAATTATTCTAAAAGTTGAACCATTAACCATTGCAGAAATTGAAATGGTTGCTCAAAATGCCATTGTAATTTCGGCTATTCAATTAAAAACTCGTAAAAAAGAATACTTCGAATTATTATCCAAGAAAAAAGTTACCGCTTTGGCATTTGAATACATCAAAGACGAAGATGGTTCATATCCTGCGGTAAAATCGTTGAGCGAAATTGCCGGAACAGCTTCTATTTTAATTGCTGCTGAATTGATGATTAATAACGAATTTGGAAAAGGATTGCTATTAGGAAATATTACTGGCGTTCCACCTACTGATGTTGTTATTCTTGGCGCTGGAACGGTTGGCGAATTTGCTGCTAAAACCGCGCTTGGACTTGGCGCACATGTTAAAGTTTTTGATAATTCGATTACCAAATTAAGACGACTACAAAATAATTTGAACCAACGTATTTTCACTTCAACCATTCAACCAAAGTCACTTCTCAAAGCTTTACGAAGATGTGATGTTGCTATTGGTGCGATGCGCGGCAAAGATCGTTGTCCAGTTGTAGTTACTGAAACGATGGTGGAACACATGAAAAAAGGTGCTGTAATTGTTGATGTTAGTATCGATACTGGTGGATGTTTTGAAACTTCGGAAGTTACTACTCATGAATCGCCAACGTTTATAAAAAATAACGTAATTCATTATTGCGTTCCAAACATTCCTTCAAGATATTCTAAAACAGCTTCGCTTTCTATAAGCAATATCATTACGCCATATTTATTACAAATTGCCGAAGATGGCGGATTAGAAAGTGCTATTCGTTGCAACAAAGGTTTGAAAAATGGCGTTTATCTTTATCACGGAATTTTGACTAACAAAGCCATTGGCGATTGGTTCAATTTGCCAGATAACGATATTAATTTGATTGTTTTCTAATAATTCATTTCTTTTCACTCCGATTTCGATTTTTACTTATACTTTTGCAAAAAAAATAATTGTATGAGATTAAGATATCGTTTTGGTTATTATTTGGTAGGCTTTTTTATGGGTATGTTTGTCGTTGCTATTATTTGGAGCGGAAAAGATACACGTTGTAATTATTTTCCAAATGCCCGAGTTTTAAATGACCTTAGAAACAAACCTTTTCACTATGACATTGAAGCATCAAGACGACTTTCAGAAGATTGGGTTGATTCTACAGATGTTAAAAACACGCTAACTCACGGTGATGTAGATTTTGATAAAAGTAATATCAAAACCGATGGCGGAAAGTTGTATATCATTTATGGAAAGAATAAGAAAAATGAAGATATAACGTTAGAAGTTATCAACTACGAAAAGAAAGCTGTTTTAAGAAACATTATTAAAGAATAATTCATTCACTTTATTTTCAAAATAGATTAAGATTAAATTTTCATTATTAGATATAAAAAAAGGTTGCCAAAATTGGCAACCTTTTTTTGTATGATTTTAAAAGACTTATGCTTGTTCTCCTGCGTGTCTTTTTTCGATTTCTTCGATATCCTTTTTGCTAACTGAATCTACTAAGATTGGCGTTGCAATAAACAATGATGAATAGGTACCAACGAAAATACCAATCAACATAGCAAAGATAAATCCTCTAATTGATTCTCCACCAAAGATAAACATGATTAACAATACTAAAATCATCGTTAATGATGTATTGATTGTTCTTGACAATGTTGTATTAATCGAAGCGTTTACCACATCTTTGAAACTTCCTTTCAAGTTACCAGCAAGGAATTCACGAACACGGTCAAATACAATTACGGTATCATTCATCGAGTAACCAATAACGGTTAAGATTGCCGCAATGAAGTGTTGATCCATTTCCATGTGGAAAGGCATGTATTTGTATAACAATGAATAAATTCCTAATACAAAAATAACGTCGTGCAAAATAGCTGCTGTTGCACCTAATGCATATTGCCATTTACGGAACGAGAATGCAAGATATAAACCTACAACTGCCATTGCTCCAATAACTGCCCAGAACGAGTTAGTTTTAATATCCGCAGAAATAGCTGCACCAACTTTTGACGATTGTAAAATACCTGTTGTTTTACCGTCATACGTATTTATAAAATTTTCATAAGTTAAATTATCTGAAAAATATTTTTTCAAAGATGAATAAAGCTTTTCATTTACTTCTTTATCTACCTCAACACCTTCTTCTTTAATTTTATATTTAGTAGTGATTTTTAACTGATCATCTTCACCAAATACTTTTGCTTCAACCGCTACACCAAAAACCGCAGATAATTCTTCTGAAACTTGAGTTGGCTCTACTGGTTTTTCAAATTTTACTTGGAAAGTTCTTCCTCCTACGAAATCAACACCTTCGTCTAATCCGTTAACAAAGAATGAAACACAACTTACAATTACAACTACTGCTGAAATACCATAAGACCATTTTTTTATACCGATGAAATCGTAGTGGAAGTTAGTAAACCAATTTTTAGTTGTTGGTGTAGCAAACATCAAACTTCTATTAGCAGCAATATCTCTATCGATAAATATTCTAGCAATAAAGATTGAAGTAAATAACGAAGTGAAAATACCAATTAATAACGTTGTAGCAAAACCTTGAATTGGTCCAGTTCCAAAGATAAATAAAATTGCTCCTGTTAATACGTGAGTAACGTTAGCATCAATAATGGCACGCATTGCTCCTTTCCATCCATAAGCAGCTTCTACAGCTTCTGATAAAGACTTACCTTCGCGAAGTTCTTCTTTTGCTCTTTCATATATAATAATGTTAGCATCAACCGCAGTACCTAATGTTAACACGATACCAGCAATACCAGGTAAAGTTAATACAGCACCTAAACTTGCTAAAATTCCAAATAAGAAAAGTAAGTTTACTAATAACGCAGCATTAGCATACCAACCTGCTCTACCATAATAGAACACCATCCATAAACATACTAATAGAAAACCAGCAACCGATGAAATCATACCTGCGTCAATTGCTTTTTGTCCTAATGATGGACCAACAACTTCCGATTGAACAATTTCTGCTGCAGCAGGTAATTTACCAGCTCTTAAAACGTTAGCTAAATCTTTAGATTCAGCTACTGTAAAGTTTCCTGAAATTTCAGAACGTCCACCAGCAATTGGTCCAGAAGAAACACCTGGAGCAGAATAAACCACATCATCAAGTGCAATAGCGATGAAACTTTTTTGAGTAAAAGCTCTACCTGTTAATTCTTCCCAAACTCTTCCACCTTGACCGTTCATTTGCATAGAAACTGATGGTTTACCCATTTGATCAAAACTATCTTTAGCATCAACTATAACGCCACCACTTAGTGGTGCAACATCATCTCTGTTACCTTTTAATGCATATAAATCAACCGTTTCTGTAGATTTTTTTGTTTTAGCATCAACAATTGAAACTGGTTTTCCCCAAACAAATTTTACATTCTTTTTGTCTGCCGGAATTAAAGCACGAATTTCTGGTCTTTTGAAATAACCGTTGATTGCCGCAGTATCTTTTACATTGAAAACCGCTAAAACTGGTCCGCCACCTTGACCAACTAATTTGTCAAACAATGGATTATTTCCTGTTTTTGTTGCAGCAGTATCAGCATCTTTATCTGTCAATAACTTTGTTAATGAGTCTTGTGGTTTTGCAACTTCTTTAACTTCTGATTTTACAGTAGCTTTCAAAGCTTCGTTTGCACCACCAAGAAATTGACCAAATTCTTCTGCTTTATAGGTTTCCCAAAACTCTAATTCAGCTTTGCTAGAAACTAATTTTTTAATACGATCTACATCTTTTGCACCCGGCAACTCGATTAAAATTCTACCGGTTTGACCAAGTTTAGCAATATTAGGTTGTGTTACACCAAATTTATCGATACGACTTCTTAAAACTCCAAAAGCAGATTCTACCGATTCGTCAACTTTTCTTCTAAGAACCTTTTTTACTTGGTCGTCAGACATATTGAAGTTAATCTCATCTGATAAGTTTTTGTTAGCAAAAATATCTGGAGAAGCTAATTTTGCAGTTCCTTTATTGGCATCAAATGCTTCAAAGAAAGCATCTAAATAACTTTGATTACCTCTTTGGTTAGCTGTTGCATCTTCTAACGCTTTATTGAAAGCTGGGTTTTTAGAATTATTAGACAAACCTTTCAATACATCTTTAACCGAAATTTGAAGAATTACGTTAATTCCTCCTTCAAGGTCAAGACCTTTATTAATTTGTTTATCTTTTACTTCATTGTAAGTAAAATTAGTAAACCCTAAATTGAATACTTCTTCTTTCCCAATTGAATCAAGATATTTGATTTCCTTGTCAGGATTTCCACCTGCGAAAGCTTTTGCATCATTTTTTACTTTGTTTGCCACAAAAGTGAAAGAAAGTTGGTAGATACTCACCAATGCAAATAGAATTGCGAAAAATTTAACTAGTCCTTTATTCTGCATTATTACTAAAAATTAATTATTCTCTTGGTTATTGTTTTGAGCTTCAAAAGAAACAAACCATTGACATTCAAATCTTTACAAATCAAAGAAATAAAATTACAATTGTTCCCTTTTTTTGAAACGTGCAAATATATAATTCTAAGTGTGATTAACCAATATTTTGTTAATTAATATCAAAAAAAAAGACTGCAAAATTTGCAGTCTTTTATCAATTACCTTAATATAAAGTATTACAAATGCGATTTCAAATCATTATTCATGTTTCTAACGGCATCAGCACTTTTTGCAAACAATGCTTTTTCAGCATCATTTAAGTTGATGTCAACGATTTTTTCCACACCGTTTTTACCGATGATACATGGAACACCGATACAAATATCGCTTTGACCATATTCACCTTCTAAATAAACTGAACAAGGAATCATTTTCTTTTGGTCATTCAAAATAGCATCAACCAAATAAGAAACACTTGCACCTGGTGCATACCAAGCCGAAGTTCCTAATAAACCTGTTAAAGTTGCACCGCCAACCATAGTATCAGCAGCAACTTTTGCTAATTCTTCTTCTGATAAAAATTGAGAAACCGGAACACCATTATAAGAAGCCAATCTAGTTAAAGGAATCATTGTTGTATCACCATGACCACCAATTACCATTCCTTGAATATCGTTAGCCGGTTTATCCAATGCCAATGATAAATAGGTTTTAAAACGAGAACTATCAAGCGTTCCACCCATTCCGATAATACGGTTTTTAGGTAAACCTAATGATTTGAATGCTAAATAAGTCATCGTATCCATTGGGTTAGATACAATCACAAAAATAGCGTTTGGTGAATGTTTTAATAAATTTTCAGCCACACCTTTTACAATTCCGGCGTTGATACCAATCAATTCTTCACGAGTCATTCCTGGTTTTCTTGGAACTCCCGATGTAATTACCACTACATCACTTCCAGCAGTTTTTGCGTAATCATTTGTACTACCAACTACTTTAGTATTAAAACCTAAAGTCGTTTGCGTTTGCGTAATATCTAACGCTTTTCCTTCTGCAAAACCTTCTCTAATATCAACCAACACAATTTCGCTGGCAATTCTTCTGTAAGCAATAGCATCAGCACATGTTGCGCCAACGTTTCCTGCTCCTACAATCGTAACTTTCATTTTTGTATATTAATTTGTTGTTGTTTCTTTTCTTTTTGGGCAGCAATTCACGCTATCCGCTATATCTTTTTTAAAATTGCAAAAAAAGCAATTTTAAAAAAGGATGCCGCTTCTATCGTGGCTGCTTAGGCGTCGATTTTAGCATAAACGGCGTTCTTCTCAATAAACTCTCTACGTGGCGGAACCTCATCGCCCATCAACATCGAGA
Organism: Flavobacterium solisilvae; assembly: GCF_012911605.1. Taxonomy (GTDB): domain Bacteria; phylum Bacteroidota; class Bacteroidia; order Flavobacteriales; family Flavobacteriaceae; genus Flavobacterium; species Flavobacterium solisilvae. Next base: position 57,018 of record NZ_JAAMPT010000206.1, read on the forward strand.
AAATTCTATCGGCTTCAGCCAAACTATCAATCGTTACCTGACGCAGCGTTCTAAATTCAGGATTCATGGTTGTTTCCCATAACTGTTCTGCGTTCATTTCTCCCAAACCTTTATAACGTTGAATAGTTGCGCTTCCACCCATTTTTTCGTTAGCTAAATCACGTTGGTCATCATTCCACGCATATTCTTTTTTGTTTCCTTTTTTCACCAAATACAATGGCGGCGTCGCAATATAAACGTGTCCGTTTTCAATCAACTCTTTCATAAATCGGAAAAAGAAAGTTAAAATCAACGTAGCAATATGACTACCATCAACGTCGGCATCGCACATGATAACTACTTTGTGGTATCTTAATTTCTCAATATTCAATGCTTTGCTATCTTCTTCTGTTCCAATAGTTACACCCAATGCTGTAAAAATATTTCGGATTTCCTCGTTTTCAAAAACTTTATGATGCATTGCTTTTTCTACGTTTAAAATCTTTCCACGCAAAGGCATAATCGCTTGAAAATTACGGTCACGACCTTGTTTTGCCGTTCCACCCGCCGAATCTCCCTCGACGAAGAAAATTTCACATCTTGCTGGATCTTGTTCCGAACAATCAGATAATTTCCCAGGTAAACCACCACCGCCAAGAACGGTTTTACGTTGTACCATTTCACGTGCTTTCTTCGCTGCGTGACGTGCTTGTGCAGCTAAAATTACTTTTTGAACAATAATTTTAGCATCATTTGGATTTTCTTCCAAATAGTTTTCCAACATTTCAGCAACGGCTTGCGAAACTGGAGAAACTACTTCTCTATTTCCTAATTTGGTTTTGGTTTGTCCTTCAAATTGAGGTTCAGCAACTTTTACCGAAATAATCGCTGTTAAACCTTCACGAAAGTCATCTCCCGAAATTTCAAACTTTAATTTTTCTAATAATCCCGAAGCATCAGCATATTTTTTTAACGTACGAGTTAATCCCATACGGAAACCTTGTAAATGCGTTCCACCTTCGTGAGTATTGATATTATTTACATAAGAGAAGATATTTTCAGAATAACTTTCGTTATAAATCAACGCTACTTCAACAGGAATTTCACCTTTCTCGTTTTCCATCGAAATCACGTGACCAATAATTGGCACACGGTTTCCATCGAGGAATTTAACGAATTCTTTCAAACCTTCTTTTGAATGGAACGTTTCTCCTTCAAATTCGCCGTTTTCTTTAGTATGTCTTCTGTCGGTAAGTGTAATTGTAATTCCTTTGTTCAAGAAAGACAATTCACGCATACGCGCAGCTAAAGTATCATAGGAATACTCCAGAGTTTGTGTAAAAATTGTACCATCCGGTTTGAATGTTACAACTGTTCCTCTTTTTTCTGTTTCTCCGATTTGCTTAACCGGATACATTGCTTTTCCTCTTTCATACTCTTGCTCATAGACTTTTCCTTCTCTATGAACGGTTGCACGTAAATGATCCGAAAGTGCATTCACACACGAAACACCAACTCCGTGTAAACCTCCGGAAACTTTATAAGAATCTTTATCAAATTTTCCTCCGGCACCAATTTTAGTCATTACAACTTCCAAAGCTGATACACCTTCTTTTTTGTGCATATCAACCGGAATACCACGACCGTTGTCTTCTACTGTAATGGAATTATCTTCGTTTATAATAACACTAATTGTATCACAATGTCCAGCCAACGCCTCATCGATAGAGTTATCAACCACTTCATAAACCAAGTGATGTAAACCTCTAACTCCTGTATCACCAATATACATCGAAGGACGCATTCTTACGTGCTCCATTCCTTCTAACGCCTGAATACTATCGGCTGAATAATTGTTCTTTTTAATCTCGTCGCTCATATTATTTTATCGTAAAAAAATCTATTTTTTGTCTAACACGCAAATATATGAAAACACATAGGATTTACTATTAAAATTTACCTATAAAAGTGTTAAGTTATTAACATTTTGAGCCAGATTTCAACAAAAAACGCCTGCCAAAAAATGACAAGCGTTTTTAACAAACAAACTAAACTTCAATCAAAACCAAGTTTCAACTCTTGGTTTACTTTTTATGCTATTCTACTTCAATAGCAGTATCTTTTACATAGGCATCATCGTGAACATTAGCCACAGCTCTACCCGATGGATCATTCATATTTTTAAAAGCTTCATCCCATTCGAGAGCGATTTTGGTACTACAAGCAACGCTAGCTTCTTGTGGAACGCAAAGCGCTGCTGCATCACTAGGGAAATGTTCTGTAAAAATAGAACGATAATAATATTCTTCTTTGGATGTTGGCGTTTGCAACGGAAATTTGTATTTAGCATTCGCTAATTGTTCATCCGAAATTTCCTTTGCTACCATTTCTTTCAAAGTATCAATCCAACTATAACCAACACCATCACTGAATTGCTCTTTTTGACGCCAAACAACGCTTTCTGGTAACATTTCTTCAAAAGCTTTACGAAGCAACCATTTTTCCATTCGCTCGCCGTTAATCATCTTATCTTGCGGATTTACACGCATAGCAACATCCATAAATTCTTTGTCTAAAAACGGAACGCGACCTTCAATTCCCCAAGCTGCCAAACTTTTATTGGCACGCAAGCAATCATACATGTGAAGTTTACTCAATTTACGAACTGTTTCTTCATGAAATTCTTTGGCATTTGGCGCTTTATGAAAATACAAATAACCTCCAAACAACTCATCGGAACCTTCACCGGAAAGCACCATTTTAATTCCCATTGATTTGATAACTCTTGCCATCAAATACATTGGCGTTGAGGCGCGAACTGTTGTTACATCATAAGTTTCCAAGTTATAAATCACATCTCGAATAGCGTCTAAACCTTCTTGAATGGTAAATTTAATTTCATGATGAATGGTTCCAATATGCTCAGCTACTTTTTTGGCAGCAGCCAAATCTGGCGAACCTTCTAAACCAACCGCAAACGAATGCAATTGTGGATACCAAGCTTCTTGTGTATCACCTGATTCAATACGTTTTTGAGCAAATTTTTTCGCCACTGCAGAAGTAATTGACGAATCCAATCCTCCGGAAAGCAAAACACCATAAGGAACATCACTCATTAACTGACGATGAACCGCAGCTTCCAACGCTTTTTTCAATTCATCAATGCTGGTTTGATTATCTTTTACAGCATCATATTCTGTCCATTCTCTTTTGTACCATTGCACAAATTCACCATCTTTACTTGACAAATAATGTCCTGGAGGAAACAATTCAATTTTGGTACAGTAACCTTCCAACGCTTTCAATTCGGAAGCTACATAAAACGTTCCGTGTTGATCCCAACCAATATATAATGGAATAATTCCCATGTGATCGCGAGCCACGAAATATTCGTCTTTTTCTACATCGTAAATTGCAAAGCCGAAAATTCCGTTCATTTCGTCAATAAAATGTACACCTTTTTCTTTGTATAAAGCCAAAATCACTTCGCAATCGCTTTCGGTTTGAAACTGATATTTTCCTTCAAATTGTTTTCTTAATTCTCTGTGATTGTATATTTCGCCATTAGCTGCTAAAACCAATTGTTTGTCTTGGCTAAACAAAGGTTGTTTTCCCGAAGCCGGATCAACAATTGCTAATCTTTCATGGGCTAAAATAGCTTTTTCGTTACTGAAAATTCCGCTCCAATCCGGTCCGCGATGACGGATGATTTTTGCCATTTCCAATACTTGAGGTCTTATTGTTTCTGATTTTTGTTTTAATTCAAAAGCGCACACAATTCCGCACATAATCTTTTCTTTTTAATTCGTTTCTGGAAGCAAATTTGAAGCTTTCGATTTAAAATGAAAAACAAAAAACATTAATTAATTACAATTTGTAATTAAAAATATGTTTTTACAGAAATATTTAAACTAAAACAATCTGAAAAAGTAAATTTTAGTTAGAAAATGTTACTCCAAGCTTTCAATTTTATACTGTTTCCCATTCACTTCTGCAGAAAAACCAATGGAATTTCCCATTAATTGACTTCCTAATGGAGATTGTGGCGAAAGCGCGAAAACGGTTTTGTTGTCGATAGTAATTTTTGGCAAAGCCGTAGAAATAAAAAGTAACATTCCGTTGGTTTGCACCAAACTTCCCAAAGTTACTTTTTGATGGATTACAGAATCATCAATTCGGTCGAGAATATTTTTTTGGTCTAAAACTTCTCTAAGTTTATGGTTGAGTTTTTCTTGTTCCAAATGCATCATTGACAATGCTGTTTCATGCTTGTCGCCAGCCGAGCCTTTGGCATCATTCTGTGCATCATCGGTTAAACCCGAAATCATGTCTTGAAAAACATCGATTCGGTCTTGAACTAGTTGTTTATAGTAGGTGAGGATTTGAAGTTTTGTCATCATATTCTTTTTTAACCACAAAGTTCACAAAGTAAGCACTAAGAACACAACGAAATATAGCGAGCTTTGTGAAAAAACTTAGTGATCTTTGCGGTTAAATAAATTAAAAATCAAACTTATAACTTGCTCCACCAAGAACTTGAATTCCTTGAACTGGATAATTTAACCAACGTTGGTAATCTTGGTTTGCCAGATTATTTCCTTTTAAGAAAAATGTTAATCGCTCGTTATGTTTGTAACCAACATGAGCATTCAAATCAAAATAGCTGTCTAAATTTACTGTTGTTAAGGGTAAAAAATCCTGAGCAAATTGATCTTTTCTTTCGCCTACAAAGAAAACGCTTGTTCCAGCATACCATTTTGGTGTAATGGTTACGTCAAGATTGGCACCAACTTCAAGCTGTGGTAAATTCCAAGCTTCGGCAACTGCATCGGTTGAAAAACTATTGAAAGTTCCGTTTACACCAAAAGAAACATTTTTAGAAAAATCGGCTTTTAATTCACCAAAGAAACTAATCGTTTTCACTTGGTCATATACTACACCAAATGAATTTCCGAAGATGTAACCATCCGTATTTGCATTTGAACTTTGAAATCCATTACTTGTAAATAACGCTTTGTTGTCTTCGTTTTTATATGAACCGCGAACATTATAGCTTACTGAATTGGCAAGTTTACCTTTTAAACCTACATAAACATCATATTTTTGATCGGTTGGTGCTATTCCCAAAGTTGGAGAAACAAAGAAATTTTGTTCTACAAATTCTCTGTATGAATTTTGTTTTAACGAACCTTCAATTCCAGCATAAGCAATCATTAAATCACCAACAACTTTATACGAACCTGTTACTTGTGGATAAATGAAAAACTTACTTTCTCCTGATTCTTGTGCGGCGCTGTAGAAAAATCCAACTCCAGCATTTACGCTCAAATCATCTTTTTGTAAACGAATGCTTGGTTGAAAACCAAGATTAGTATAACCATATTTTATTTCGCTTCCGCCAAAAAAATCTTTTTCAAATGAACCGCTGATGTAATCTACAATAAAATCGGTTTTGATTTTTTCTTCTACAATATCAAATTCCATTGAAGGTTTTGCAATAAAACGGTTTTCAGCCGAACCAAATGCATCCCAAAATCTATTGAATTTAATGGTACTTTCCTTTAAAAAACTATCACCAAGATTTAATCTTCCTGCTACATATAAATTATGATACGTTTGTTGTTCGTCAATGACATCAATTACCGCTTGGTCAAAATAATTTGGTAAGATTCCATACCAATTATAAATTTGATGTTGATAACCTGCATCGGCATTCCAAGACAAAGCGCGAGTTCGGCTACCATAAGTTAAATCCAACGAAGTGTTTGAAAATTTATCATCCAAAGTAACATTTTTAATTCCGCCTTGCGAAGAAAGATGACGAAGCATTCCGCCAAAATAATCGGTATTGCTAACGTTTTCGGTTACAAATAATTCTACGTTAGCAGTTCCATAATTTCCAGCACCAAGCGTAATATAGTTGTTGTATAGTTTTTCTTGTGCCGATTTTTCTACGTTGGCAGCTTTTCCTTTATTTGGTGTAAAGGTTGATGCTACCGGAAAAGAGAAAATATTGTATTTAATATTCTCTTTTTTTGACGTTTCATCATCGTCAAAAGATGGCGTTTCTTTTACTTTAAATGCATCCGAAATGGTTGGCGAATAAGGTTTAACCACATTCACTACTTCGGTTCCAATGTTTTCGTCTTTCTTTTGAGCTGAAACCACTTGAGAAAAAACAGCAATTGCCAATATATATTTTAAATTTTTCATATTTAAGTTTTTTAAGCACTTCGACTGCGCTCAGTGTGACAAAATTTAGTTTGTAATTGATGAATTGGTTTTAGAAATTTCTCCTTTGATGATATTTAATTCTGTTTGCGCTTCGGTAACAACATCAGTATAAGTTGAGAAATTTTTAATTACACTTTCTAAAATTGATGTAGCACTAAAATCATCTTTCAATTGATAATAGTTTTTTGCCATAACAATCAATCCTTTGGCTCCAAAATATTTATAACCCGAATACTCTTTGGCTAATTTTTGAACTGCTTTATTTGAGTCTTCAAACTTGCCATCTTTGTTTTTGAAATAGGCATCATAATACAAAGCTTCTGCGGCTAATTCACCTTTGGCAATAGTCAACAATTTTGCATAAGCTGAACGTGCTTTACTTTCGTCATTGGCTTTTATTGCAGAACGAGCAACGATAATCTGCGCATCACTTTTTACTTTGTCATCGGTTTTTGGATTAGCCAAAACTTTATCGGCATAAACTACCGCATTTGAATAGTCTTTTTGCTCAAAATAGGCACGCATCAAATTGGCTTGTGCAAACGTTACATTTTGAGGAAAATCGGCTTCGGTTTCTAATCGTTTTAAAACTGAAATTGCCTTTGTATAATCATTATTTTTCAAATGAATTTCACACAAACGAGCCAACGATTGTTCCGTAAATTCACTTCGAGGTTTGCTTACTACAAATTCATAACTTGAAACGGCATTATTAGGCAAACCATCAGAAAAATAGGCTTGTGCTAAATAGAAATTTGCTTTCAGCGAATGAATTCCGTTAGGGAATTTCGAAACATAACCCGTCAAACTTGAAATAGCTTGTTTGGTATTATTTTGTAAATATTGTTTTTCGGCAGCTTCATAAGTATCGTTATCCAAATCGGCATCAGAAACTTCCACAAAATCCAATGTTCTAACCCAAGTGGCATATTCATCTACTTTTCCGTTATCCATATAAATTAATCTTGCGGTAGAAACAGCTTCAACAGCTTCTGGAGTTCGTGGAAAATCGGCAACTACTTTTTTAAATTTCGTTAACGCTAATTCGTCTTTTTGACTATTATAGTACACTAAACCTTGGCGCAAAATTGATTTGGCAGCAAATGAACCCGTTTTAAATTCGGATAATAATTGGTCGTACGTTTTAATTGCCAAATCAGTTTTCCCTTCGTTTACATACGTATTTGCCAGTTCAAATAATGCATCATCACGGTATTGTGACGTTTTGAAATTTTGTAAAAACTTATTGAAATCGTCTATTTTACTTTGGTTTCTGGAAACAAAACCATAACTCAAAGCTTTTTGAAACGCAGCATAATCGGCATCGATGCCTTTTAACTCAATCGCTTTATTATACGCATCCATTGCTGGCCAATATTTTGAAGTTACAAAACGGCTGTCGCCTAAACGAAGATACGAATCGTTTAAACGAACTTTATCGTCTTTAACAGCATCGATTTGTTTTTGGAAAAAATCACCCGCTTGATCGTATTCTTTCAGCTTGAAATGAGAATACGCAATGTTGTAATTAATGTTTTTGTATTCTGGAGTTGATTTGGCTTCAGCTGCATTTTCGAACTGTTTCAAGCTCAATAATGCTTCACTAAAATTACTCAAAACATACTCGCTTTCGCCTTTCCAAAAGGTTGCTCTAGCTGTAAATTTTGCGTCTCTTGGCGTGGCAATCGATTTTTTGAACATTGCCAATGCTTCTTTGTAATTTCCGTCAGTGTATAATTCTAATCCGCGGTAAAATGTTACTTTTTGATATGCTGGTTTGTTTTCGGCTGAATTATTTTTTTCTAATAAAACCAAAGCATCTTTATAATTTTTAGACGTGATATAAGAATTAATCAACAACGTTTCGATTTCGGCTTTGCTTGAAGTGTTTGGATATTTAGCTAAAAACGATGATAAAACATCTGGAACTGATTGGTATGAATTTCCAATTTCGTAACTTAATTTGGCATAATTCAAATGAGCATCTTCCTGAATTTTTTTATCAAAATCCATTTCGGAAGCATTTTTAAACGCATTTAACGCTTGTTGTTTTTTATCCGTTTTTAAGTAACTTTCTCCTAAATGATAATAACCATTTTGCGCCACATGATCTTTTCCATCGATGATTTTATTGAACTGAGAAATAGCATTTTCAAAATCATTTTGCTTGTAATACGTATAACCTAATTGGTAAAAATCGGTGTTTGACCATTTTCCTTTTTTACCTTTATATTCTTTCAAATAAGGCAATGCTTTGTCATATTGTTGAAGATTGAAATAACTTTCACCAATAATTTTATTCAATTCTGATTTTTCGGCAGCCGAAGATTTTGGCATTGCTTTAATTCCTTCGTCGATTGCTTTTTGGAAATTACCCAATTTAAAATTCATATCAGCTTGAAAATACGTTAGCTTTTCTTTGTATTTTTCATCGCCCGAAACTTGGTCAAAATATTTATTAGCTTCTTGATAATTATCGGTTTCATAGTTCATAAAACCTAAATAATACTTGGCTTGCGAACCATATTCTTTAGAATTAACCACTTTGTTGAAGTAATTGGTTGCTTCTTTCTTATTTTTTGACGTAAAATAAGCATATCCTTTTTGGAAATTGAATTTTTCTTGTTCTTCATACGTCAACGAAGATTCGTCAACCTTATCAAAATATTCCATCGCTTGAGGATATTTTCCTTGCTCAAAATAGTATTGCGCCACTTCTTTGTATGCCTGATTTTGCTTAGAACTTGTTGGATAATCCGAAACGAATTTTTCCATCAATTCATCAGCATTTGACTGATTTAATCGAATAGCGCAAGTTGCAATATAGTAAGCGCAATCGGCTTTGACATCGATTTCTTTTGCTTCTTGCTTTACTCTTTCAAAAAGAATTTGAGCTGACTGGTATTGTTTGTCTTTAAACAGTACTATCGCTTTGTCTAGTTCTGACAACTTATGTACATAAATTTCAGACTGTTGAGCAGAAATCGTTCCAACAGTTGCAAGCGGTAATACATAAAATAACAATGATAATTTTCGCATTTCTTCCTATTTTACTTTTTTCAAAAATATTACTCTTTAATGGTTAACGTAAAAACCTTTGCTTTTATTATGAACATTCTTTTGAACAATTGACATTTAACATCTTTTTAGCATTTGAACTTGCTGCAATTTTTAGCCAAAAATATTTTCTGAAACAAATTATTTTGAATAGCAATTTTAACTTCTTACTTTTACCCAATAAACTAAACGCGATGTCAGAAACTGTTTTATCCTTAAAAAATGTTACTATTTATCAAAGCAACAAAGTTGTTTTGTCGCAAATAAATCTAGATGTTACTCCTGGAGAATTTCTATATATTATTGGTAAAACTGGTACTGGAAAAAGTAGTTTTATGAAAACGCTTTATGGCGATTTACCTCTAACGCAAGGCGAAGGAAGCATTGTTGGCTTTGATTTAAAAAAATTAACTGATAATGAAATTCCGTTTTTAAGACGAAAAATTGGTATTGTTTTTCAGGATTTTCAATTGCTTCCAGACCGAAGTGTTTTTGAAAACATGCATTTTGTTTTAAAAGCAACGGGTTGGAAAGATGCATCAGAAATGAAAACAAAAATTGACAGCGTTCTTGAAAGCGTTGGAATGCTTGGTTTTTCTAACAAAATGCCGCATCAACTTTCGGGTGGAGAACAACAACGTGTTGCTATTGCAAGAGCTTTGTTAAACGATCCCGAAATTATTCTTGCCGATGAACCAACTGGAAATCTTGATCCGCAAACGAGTGTTGAAGTGATGAATGTTTTGAAAAAAATAAACGAAAGCGGACGAACCATCATCATGGCAACTCACGATTATGCTTTAATCATGAAATTCCCATCAAAAACATTAAAATGTGAAGAAAATACTATTTTTGAAGTCGTTCAGAAATCGGTTTAAGAGAAAAGTAGTTTTTCTATTTTTTTAGCATTTTCAATATCATTTAGAACAGTTGAAAGCACTTGGTTTCGCTTTTCATTTTCCTGATATTCTTTGTTTTTTAACTCATTTATCTTGGCAACAAACTCTTGCTTTGTCTCTGCTAATTCACATAAATTCAGAACAGTAACATCATCAATCATGTTTTTATTGACCAAACAAAAACGTCCATTGAAAAGTGAATTAACTACTTTTAATTTAGTTCCCGAACGTTGAAAAGAAAGCATTACGTTAATATGAGCTTCTGAAAATAAATCTGTCAATTGATTGCTGGCGTTTAATTCAACAAAAGCTACATTGGAAAGATTTTTTGCTTTGGTTTCGACCATTTTTTTTCCATTAGATGAAGCAATAATCAATTGATAATCGGGAATTTCTTTGAAAACTTCTATCAGGAATTTTGCTGCTTTTTTATTATCCGCCAAACGTAAATCACCATGATATAAGGCAAACTTTCCTTTTTTTGAAAGAAATTGATGTTGATTTCCGTGAAAAACAGGAACATAATCCGATTGATTGGTCATGCTTTTTACAACTTCATTTTCATAACACGAAAGTGTAAAAACATGATTAAAATTTGAAATTATTTTTTGATAACTCATGAATTTTTGAGCCACAAAATGATACATAATTTTCCAAAAATAATTAGTCTCATTTTTGCTCATTCCGGTATAGAAATCAGATTCAATGTTATGAAGTCGTAAAAATTTTTGATTTGGTAAATGTACTTTTTGAAGTATCATTGTGGTTTGCAATCCTTCAAAAAAAATAGGTGCATCGGTTTTAGCAATATTTTTAGCTAAATCATGATGAAATCGAGAAATAACTGGCAACGGAATTTTAGAAAAAAGAAAAAAAGGGTTTCTATTTTTTTTATACAAAAAAACGCGCTCAGTTATAGCTTTTAACTCATCCGAAACCACACTTCTATCTTGATAAAAACAATGTAAATAGATTTTAAACCCGATGGAATGCAACGCTTTTATTTTGTAAAAAACATCAATTACACCACCAAAATCTGGCGGAAATGGATTGTCAAAACTGATGATGTGAATAGATTTTGTTTGCATTGGTATTGACAAAAATAACATTTTAAAAAGAAGAAACCGCAGTTTTAATTATATTTGAAATTAAATTTATTTTATGCCTTTTTTTTCAGTAATAATACCCGTTTACAATAAAGAAAAGTATGCTCAAGCGGCTGTAAAAAGTGTTTTGAACCAAACTTTTACAGATTTTGAACTTATAATTGTAAACGATTGTTCAACGGATAATAGTAGAAAAGAAGTCTCAAAAATCATTTCTGAACAAATTAAAACCATTGAACATCTTGAAAACAAAGGACTTTCGGCTTCAAGAAATACAGGCATAAAAAATGCAACTGGAAATTTTATCGCTTTTCTTGATGCAGATGATGAATGGAAACCTGATTTTTTAGCCACAATAAAATCCTTAATTTCAACTTTTCCCGAAGCTCAATTATTTGCTACAAACTATGAAGAATTGTATGCTGATGGCATAAAAGTTATTCATAATCAAAAACTTTCTAAACTTGGGAATGATTTTTTGGTTGACGATTTTTTTGAATTGAATTTAGGCAAACCTATTTATTTTCCTGGAAGTTTATGTGTAAAAAAAACAGTTTTTGATGAAATTGGTTACTTTGACGAAAAAATTACCTACAGTGAAGATATTGATTTTAATATTAGAACCAATTTAAAATTCAAATTAGCTTACAGCACAAAAGCTCTAGTTACTTATACAATGTTTTCTGAAAATCAAATTACAAACAGTAGTGTAAAAAATAAAGTTTTCCCAGATTTAAACCAATATGAGATTTATACTGAAAATAAGTTTTCATTAAAAAAATATTTAGACTTTAACCGTTACATTTTTGCTAGAAAATTTAAGGCGCAAAATGACTTGGAGCGTTTTCAAAAAGTAACTTCTGAAATAAACTTCAAAAACCTTAATTACAAACAAAAGCTATTATTACGCTTACCAAATTCAATTGTCAATCTAATTTTTAAAACTAAAAGTTTGTTCTTAAAAAAAGGATTTATGGTTTCTACTTATGATTAACATAAGCTAAAAAATCATCAAAATTCCTGATATAATCTTCTTCCAAATATTCGCCAGAAGATAAAACTAGACAAACTGCTCCCGACGAAAAATTTTCTAGTTCGCGCCAAATATTAGATTTTATCAAAAGACCTTTATCGGGTTTATTTAATGAAATTATTTTTTGATTTTTTCCATCATTTACCACCACATCAAAACTTCCCGAAAGAGGAATTAGCAATTCAAATTGTTCTTTATGAGCATGTCCGCCACGTCTTGCAGAGCTTGGAACGTCAAATAAATAATAAACTCTTTTTATTAAAAACGGAATGATATCATTTTCAATAACAGCAATATTTCCTCTGTAATCTTCAATTTTTGGTATCTGTAAAATTTCTATATTCATATTGCTAACTTACTACTTTTTAAACAAATCAAGCCAAAGCTGTCCAATTGTTTCTGTTTCCAAATGCTTGATACTTAATTTTGCATTGCTTTTACAATTTTTATACAGTTTAGTATCTTCAATAAAAGTATTCATGGCTTGTGATAACTTTTCAAAATCCTGATTGTCAACTAAAATTCCATTTTCTCCATGTTGTATAATTTCGTTTGGACCGCTGAAACAATCAAATGAAACAACTGGCGTTTCAACAGCAAGAGATTCTATCAAAACATTTGGAAAACCTTCATTTTTACTCGACAAAACGGTAAAAATTGCGTTTTTATAATACGGAAAAGGATTTTCTTGATATCCTAAAAATTTAACTCGGTTTTCCAATCCAAGATTTTTGGCTAATTGAATATACTTTTCTTGATTTTTTCCTTCGCCAAGAAAGACTAAATCAATTGCTTTTTGAGGTAAATTTGATTTTGAATAAGCAATAATCAGTTGGTCAAATTGCTTGATATCATTGTTCATTCTGCCAGCTGCAAGAATGTAATTTTGAGTTTCGGGAATGAATTCTTCTTTTAATTTTATAATCTCTTCAAAATCAATCGGATTGTAGATATATGTTACATTTTGGGCAAATTTTTCTTGAATAATCTTATCTTTTACAGCACTAGAAACTGCAACAATTTTTTTGTTTTTATAAATTAGTTTAGACAGAAAAGATGATTTTGGAAAATAATAATTCAAAACTCCACTTCTAACTGAAAAAATGGCTTTCTTTTTATAAATCAAATTGGAGATTAAAAATTCCTGAACAAAAACATTTCTCATTCTGAAGTCGATAATTACATCAAATTGATTTTTTTCGACAAACTGTTTTAGTTTTATAAATCGACTGATTTTTCTAGTTATTGGATTGGAATTTTTATGAATTTTTCCCAAATTGAATAATTCACCCGAATTTTTATAGGTTACTGAATCTAAAAAGATACAATTGAAAACCTGATGATTATTGGCTACAAAATATTCGGACAAACGAGCATGAACTCTTTCGGCTCCGCCAACAGACAAACTATCGCCGATGATAGCAATTTTGTATGCTTTACTTTGTATTATCATTATTGATTACCTATTTTCGTAACAAATATAACCATTTATGAAGATTTTACTTCTTGGCGAATACAGTAGATTGCATAATTCTTTAAAGGAAGGATTGATTGCGCTTGGTCATGAGGTAATTATCGTTAGTAATGGTGATGGTTTTAAAAATTATCCTGCTGATTATTCCATAAGAGCAAAATGGTCAAGTGGTAAATTGGTCAATTTTTTTAGACAAATTATCTATAAAATCTTCCGATTTGATATTGCAAAATTGGAACAAGGCATTCGTTTTTATTTTTTACTGAGTAAACTGAAAGGATTTGATATTGTTCAATTAATTAACGAACGACCAATTAAAACGACATCTTCTTTAGAATTGTTTCTTCTTAAAAAGATATTCAAAAACAATAAAAAAGTTTTCTTTCTATGCTGTGGTAATGATTATCTGATTGTAAAATCGATGCTTGAAAGAAAATTGGAAAAGTCTATTTTAAATCCTTATTTTGAAGATAACAGTTTAAAAAATGACTATAAATATGTATTTGAATATACTAAAAAAAGTCATTTCAAAATTCATAATTTCGTATACCAAAATTGTGTTGGAATTATAGCTTCGGATATGGATTATTATTTGCCTATGAAAGATGATACTAAGTTTTTAGGGCTAATTCCAAATCCGATAAATAGTTCTGTTTTAGAACATCAGCAAGTACATATACATTCTAAAATCATCATTTTCTTGGGTATAAATCAATGGAATGCTATTCAAAAAGGGATTTTTTATTTTGAAAAAGCACTTGAAATAATCAAAAAGAAATATCATGACAATGTCGAAATAATAATTACTAAAAATATTCCGTATAACGAATATATTAATATTTACAACAAAGCTCATATTTTACTCGACCAATGTTTTGCTTATGATCAAGGTTACAACGCTTTGGAAGCTATGGCAAAAGGAAAAGTAGTTTTTACTGGTGCAGAAAAAGAATTTTTGCTAAACTACAATTTGCAAGAAGATGAAGTTGCCATTAATGCAAAACCTAATGTTGATTATTTAGTAGAAAAACTTTCTATGCTAATTGAAAATCCCGAAAAAATCATTCAAATAAGTAAAAATGCAAGAGCTTTTATTGAAAAAGAGCATGATTATGTAAAAATAGCTAAAAGGTATTTGTCAATTTGGGAAAAATAAAACACTTATAATTTTTAAAACCTAAAAGCTACTTTCTTCTATTAATTTTTTCGCTTATAAAGTGCTTTAAATTTATTCTTTTGTTTAACTCTTTCAAAGAATAAAGTGCGGAAATTATAAAAAGTATTGAAATAAATATGTACATATAAAATTGCTCGAAACTATAGACAATAGCAATAGCTACTAATCCTATAAACAAGTTAATTAGAACCAATCTTTTTCCTTCGGAGAAGAAATTAAAATTATAGTGTTTATTTACCATAAGATAAATATAAATCCCAAAGAAAACGCCATTTAAAACTGCCGCTAAACCTAACCCAAATAATCCAAAAAAGTGATACAAAACGATTGATAAAATTAAATTTACTATATCACCGAATAACGCTTGCTTGAAGAACAACTTTTTATTTCCTTTTACTAAAACAATATAACCTATAGGAAATACGACAGCTTTTAATATTACTGAAAACAATGCCATTTTTAATATCAAAAATGATGATGAAAATTCTGCTGTATAAAATAATTTGATTAAAAATGGAGCAATAATATACATGAGAACAATTGCTGGTGTAACCAAAATTAAGGCTATCTCAATTTGATTATTAACTAACTGTTTTACTTTTTCATTGTCAGTACTTATCGTAGATAACTTTGGATAAAAATCTAAAGCCATTGCATTAAAAATTAACCCTAAATAGTTAACTAGAATAACTATACTTACTTCATAATATCCTATAATTTGTAATGAATCGCCTCCATCATTGATATATAATTTTATAATAAATTTACTGATTTGACCAAGAATTAAATTGATTGACATAAAAAATCCCAACTTAAATATTGGTGACGATTGTTTGTAAAATTCAGTTAGATTAAAAGGTGTAAATTTTAATGAATAATTTCTAGTAAAGTACATTGTAATCAAAAACAAAACAACACTTGAGTACAAGATTACCCAAATTATGCCTTCTATTCTATAAAAATAATAAATTATAATTGTTCCTGATGCAGTTAAAAATGCTGCAATTATATTACATATTGCTAATCTTTTAATATTATTCATCCCTTGTAGAATTGCCATTCTTGCATTGGAAAAACTAGTAATAATAAAATAGACGGATAACAAAATAAACCAGTGCTGTTTTTCTTGTGTACCAAATGTAAAATAGCTTAATGTTTTGCTAAAAAACAATGATACTATTGCTCCAAACAAACCAATGAAAACTGCCATTTTTTGTAAGGTTGCTATTGTTTTTGATAATGCAGAATTGTCTTCAGAACCTTTAATCAAAGCAACTTCACGTGTGGCAACAGTAAGAAATTCAAAATTAGTTATTGCAGTTATGATACTGGTTGCATTGTTTAAAAGTGATACTAATCCTAAACCAATTGGTCCTAAATATAGCGCAACAAATTTAGAGCTGACAACGCTTATCAATATCCTGAAAACTTGCATCATTCCAAAAACTCCAGTTGCTTTTAGAATAGAACGATATGATGTATTGTTTTGCTGGCTCATTTTTTTTGTTACTTTTACCAATCAATTTTACAACCTATTGATTCGTATTGTTTTTTAAAATTATTCATCCAAATAATCCAGTTTTTTGATAGAATTCTTTTTTCTAAATCATTATCTAGAATAGAAACTATAACTTCTTGATCAATATCTTTAGGCAATGAACTTGTGACATCCATTTTATCCATTAGCCAAGCTTCGTTCATTATTTTATTAAAAACAAACATATCTACATTTTCACCAAACCGTTCTTTGTACTGACTTGTTGCCGAAGACATAAATCCAGTTCGCAAAACTTGATTATTAAATCGAGCAAACTTATTTTTATTCTTACGTAAAAATTTCAACGCATTATAAATTTGAAGTCCTTCATCGATATTGTTTTTGTGATTATTCCATAAACTAACAAAATAATCTCGATTAAAAACCATACCTGCAACCGAGTAAATTGTATAATATGCCAAATGCTTTTTTTGTGTATTGATTTTTAAAAAACGGAGTGTTTTTCTAATTTTAAATCTATCAAATTTGTAAAATATGAAGTAGTACAGAAAAGGAATTGTTGTAAATAATTTTGGTTTTAAAACAATAAAATTATTCTTCTGAATAGTTTCTTTACTTTGAATTACCATTGGACTTCCAATCCAAATTAATTTTAAAAAAATAACATTTTCTTTTATAATTTCATTATTAACTTGTTTTAAATCAATAAAATCGATAAACCAAAAATCATCTTCAATAATGATAAAATTCTCCGAAGCATTCTTAGCTGCTTCAAGCCAAAAATTTATTGGAATTGAATATTCTTTTGGACTTACTCCATTTATAGTAAATTGCTGCTTACTTTCATAAAACTGGGATTTTTTTATAACTACATTTTGGTACTTAGATACTATTTTATCTAAATAAATTTGTGGAGTTCCATCATCTAATATCACAATTTTATCAGCTCCTTTTACAAACTTTTCTATTGAGTATAAACATCTGTCAAGATAATAAGGTCTATTAAATGATTTTATTAGTATGTCCATATTCTAATTTAAAAAAAGTAAATCAAAGATTTCTAATTATTTTGGCTGGATTTCCTGCTGCTATAACATTTTCAGGAATATTTTTTGTAACAACACTTCCATTACCAATTACTGAGTTTTTGCCAATCATTACTCCTTTTAAAACAGTAACATTATTTCCTAAAAACACATTTTCGTCTATGAAAACTTCTACTGATTTTGGTTTTCCAACAATCCTATGATTTGCATGTAAATTATGTCCATCATTATCAATAATAGAACAATTTACACCTATCAATACATTTTTTTTAATTGTAATTTTTGTCAAAGCTACAGCCGAAAAACCATTGTTTAAAGCTACATTATCTTCAATAATAATTTCACTATCTTCTGTTCTTGCTTCGATGTAACAATAATTTGAATAATATCCCGGAGAATTTATCACTCCTATTTGAATATTTTTTCCAAAACTAATTCTTCCGTTACCTTTTAATTGTAATGGTTGATATAAGATTGGTTTTCCTACAACTCTATTACAACTTGAAAGAAATTGATACTTCCAAATTCTTAATTTAACAAACAAAAAAAAGTTTATTCTGGATTTTAAATTCAATTTTTACTATTTTTAAATTAAAATATCATTCAATAATACAAAATTTTTAGTCTCTAAAACATAATAATCTTGAACCGTTGTTTTTGCACCAAAACTTTCTTTCCAAAACAATATTCCCTGATTTATTTTTTTTCCGTTTTCTTCATGCGAAGGACCAAAATCAAAAAAACACTTCTCTGGAAAAACTTCTTTGATTAAATGGTTATAAAGATAATCAATGCTTCCTAATTCGTTTTTCTTTTCATTTCCCGAAATATATTGTGGATGTGCTACATTATCAGTTACAAAAACAGTTGTTCCAGCCATGATTTCACCATTGAAATATACATTAAAATGACGAATGTTTTCTGGGAATTTCTTTTGCAAATTGATAATTTCTTCTAGCGAATGAACTGGTTTTGCATTATGTTTTTTACTCAAATTTGGAATTAAAATTTCATTCCAAAACAATTCAAAATTCAGTTCTTCTTTTATTACTAAATTGTTTTTTTCGCCACGTCGAATACTTTCCTTTCTAGTTTTTGTAATTAAAAAAGGTTTTTCCAAATCAATCACCGAAAGACAATCTCGTCTAATTAGTCTTGCTTCGGTTAAAAACAAACAATATTCAATTTCTTCTGAAAAAAAATGGTTGTAAATTGACGGAATTAGTTTCAATTGCAATGTAGAAATCTCGTTTTGATGTAAAAATGCCAGAACCGATTTTGTTATTGTAATTACTTCGCCCAATTTTATTTTTTCACCAAAAACAAATCCGCCATACGTCAATCCTTGGTGCGAAAAAACGGTATTCTCAACTTTATTAGCTGGAATAACTGAAACCAATTTTCCTTCTTCAAAAACCATCATCGAATAATCTTGAAATCGATCAGAATGATATTCCATAAAATCACGGTGGAATAAAAAAGTAGCGTTTTTGGCACTACCAATAAAGGCATTCCAAACTTGAAAATCGTTTTTCTCGTATAATTTAACCGTATAGTTTTTCACGCTATTCTAATAAACTCCCGAAAAATACTCATTTATTTTATAAATCATCATAAGTTGTTAAAAATTCGCAATTCTAAAATAAATGATTAATTTTAAACAGAATTAATTTTAAATGTGAAAATAAAACGTATTTTTTTGATTTTCATTGCTTTCATAAGTTTCTTTTGTAAAACTTATGGTCAAGACATTACGCTTTTTCAACAATTTAATGGTCGGTTTGATTTTACGTTTATTGGCAACACCATGAACCTAGCCGAAAACAATTCGATTTATGCTCCAGTTACCGTTACTTCTTCTTCTGCAAATTTGAATTTACCTGCTGATGTAATTATAGAAAAAGCCTATCTATATTGGGCTGGATGTGGCGATGGCGATTTTGAAGTAAATCTAAACGATGAAAACATTACACCTGATAGAACGTTTAGTCTTTCCCGAAATTTTGATGGCAATATTTTCACCTATTTTAGTGCTTTTAAAGACGTTACAACTCAAATTCAAAACACCGGAAACGGAAATTATACACTTTCAAATTTAGATATTTCCGCTTTTGAAGAATGGCATTTGAGCAGAAGAACAAATTTTGCAGGATGGGCAATTTTAATTATTCTAAAAAATGACAATTTACCACTAAATCAAATCAACGTTTATGATGGTTTACAAGGCGTTCCAGACGATTTATCCATTACATTAAGTAGTTTAAATGTACTAGACAACCTTAATTCTAAAATTGGTTTTCTGGCTTGGGAAGGCGATGCTTTACTTCCAACCGAAACCTTTACTTTTAATAGTAATACATTGACCAATGCTCAAAATCCAATAAACAATGTCTTCAACGGAAGCAATTCTATAACTGGAAGTACCACTTTTTACAATATGGATTTGGATATTTATGATATTCAAAATAATATTCAAATTGGCGACACTACAGCTGAAATCTCGCTCAGTTCAACTCAAGATTTTGTAATGATTAATACTGTTGTTACCAAACTTAACAATCAATTACCCGATGCAACTGTTAGCATTGATAATATTCAAAAAGAATGCAATTCAAGAGTTATCGTTGTTGATTACACTGTTTATAATTTGAATTCTACCAATTTTTTACCATCAGGAACGCCAATCGCCATTTACATTAATAACGAATTTTTTGAATATACCGAAACTACACTTCCAATTGCAATTGACGAGCAGTTTTCTGAACAAATTACATTAGTTATTC
Source organism: Flavobacterium solisilvae (assembly GCF_012911605.1). Lineage (GTDB taxonomy): Bacteria > Bacteroidota > Bacteroidia > Flavobacteriales > Flavobacteriaceae > Flavobacterium > Flavobacterium solisilvae. The sequence continues at coordinate 77,304 of NZ_JAAMPT010000206.1, forward strand.
CTGATGATTTTCCAGATACTTTTGAACTAAAATTTGTAGTTGATGATCTTGGAACTGGCGTTGGAATTGTAACCGAATTGATAGAAACCAACAATAGTTTTACCACAACTTTCGATTTTTTTTTACCAATAGCATTCAACCCGTTAGACGATTTAGTAGTTTGCAACGAAGGTTTAGCTCGTGGCACTTTTGATTTTTCAAGTTATGAAGAAATTGTAAAAACCAATCCTGATTTTACTGTTCAATTCTATGAAACTCAAGAAGACGCAATGCTTCAAACTAACGAAGTTTGGAACACCAATAATTATATCGCAACTATAACTCCAAAAGAAATTTTTGTTAGAATAAATGACGATTTTTGCTTCACTACAACTTCCTTTTTTTTGAAGACAAAAAATTGTCCTCCAACCGTTTACAATTATATTTCGGCAAATAACGACACTCGAAACGATTTCTTTTTTATTGATGGTTTGCGAGATATTTTCTTGGATTTTAAAATCGAAATTTACAACCGTTGGGGAAAATTAGTTTGGACAGGAAATCAAAACACTGAAAATTGGGATGGTTACATTAAAGATGGTTTTAGCATAAAAAAAGCTCCAGATGGAACTTATTTTTACTTAATTTTTCTAAACGATATTGATTATCCTGAACCGCTTAAAGGATTTTTGTATATTAATCAATAACTACATATTCTGCGTATAATAATTATAATCTTTCAAAATCGTTTGAATAAATTCCCTAGTATTTCCCATTTCGTTTTTAATACCGGTAACTTCCTCAATTTTAGCCGTTAATTTATTTAAAACCACAAAATCAGCAGTTTTTGCTGCAGCATTGTAGGTTTCTTTTATAATTCGAACATCGTTGTCCGAAAGTTTTATAACCAATGGAAATCTTGGTTGATAAACGTCTTCAATTTCTTCTAAAATAGTACTGTTTATGGAAATTTTACTCTTCAAAGTAATCACAGCTGTTCCAGCCGAAATATCGCCTAAACGTTGCGTATTTTTATTGACAACCATAGCAATCAATCCAACAATTCCGCTACTGATAGAAATATCAATCACTCGAAACAACCATCGAATTAAATAATCACCAAACGAAGCTTGATAACCATCTAATTTTACCACTCGAATTTTAACTAACTTTTTTCCAAAAGTTTGTCCTTCAAATAGTAATTCCAAAACCAAAGAATACAAAGCAACTGGAAGATAAAACAACATATAAATCGCCATTTGTGACCAGTTATCCATCTGATATATTAATTTATTCAAATTCAACAGATAGAAAAAAATATAAAAAACAAAGATGAAATAAGCGATTTTAATCAGCATATCAATAAGATACGCGCCAATTCGTTCACCAACCGATGCAGCTGTAAAACTTATCGTAACATTTTGTGTTGTATTTATTGCTAGTTGTGACATAATTTTTATATTAGCAATCCATGAGAGAAGTTGCATTCATAAAACAAAATAAAGAAAAATGGCTTGACTTTGAGCAAGCAATTTTTGGTAAATCTATAAAAAATCCTGATGAAATGGCAAGTTTGTACATTCATTTGGTAAATGATTTGTCTTATGCGCAAACCTATTATCCAAAAAGCAAAACTGTAGTTTACCTAAACTATTTAGCTTCACAGATTTATCAAAAAATTTATAAAACCAAACGAGAAGAAAAAAATCGCTTCGTTTATTTCTATAAAACAGAAGTTCCATTGCTGGTTTATCAATACAAAAGATATTTATTGTATGCTTTTGTTTTGTTTTTTACTTGTGTTGGAATTGGTGTTATTTCTGCAAAATATGATGATAATTTCGTTCGATTAATTCTAGGCGATTATTATGTCAACATGACTTTGGACAATATTAAAGATGGAAATCCTGTTGCTGTATATAAATCAGGAAGTAATTGGGGAAGCTTTATCGGAATAACACTAAACAATCTTTTCGTTGGTTTAAAATGCTATATCTATGGAATTTTTGGCGGAATTGGAACATTTGTCGTATTAATTCAAAACTGCATTATGCTAGGTTCGTTCCAATATTTCTTCTACCAACAAGGCGTTTTTTGGGAAAGTGTTCAAGGTATTTGGATTCACGGCTCAATGGAAATTTTTGCCATCGTTATCGAGTCGGCTTGCGGATTTATTCTCGGTGCTTCTATCCTATTTCCTAGAACTTTCTCACGATTAAATTCATTTAAAATTGGTTTTAAAGACAGTTTAAAAATATTTCTCGGAACAGTTCCGTTTACCATTGCAGCCGGAATTCTGGAAGGTTTTGTAACTCGTTATTCACTTGAAATGCCTAACTGGTTAAATGTTTTCATCATTTTAAGCACATTATCTTTAATATCGTTTTACTTTTTAATTTACCCAACTATTGTTCATAAAAAACTCAATAAATAACTATGTTTCAATTATTTAAAAATAGAGATTTCGGCGATTACATTAGTGACACTTTTGGCTTTTTCAGGCAAACTGGAAAACATTTTATGAAAATCTATTTCACCATTAATGGTATTCCATTGATGATTATGATGGTATTGTCGTATTTTCTGTTTAAAGTCTATTTTGACATTCTTAAAACTGGCATGAGCGGACAAGATAGTAGCGGTTTTGAAAACTCAATGTCTGACAGTTTTCCGTTCATTGTAGTTCTTGCCATTTTCTTTTTTCTGTTTTTGATTTTTATGTCAATGTTAAACTACACTGTTCCTGTAATTTACCTCGATTTATACGACAAAAAAAAAGGAAATAATTTCAGTGTTGGCGAAGTAGTTTCTGTCTTAAAATCCAACTTTGGCAAAATGCTAATTTTCTTCATCGCATCACTTTTTGTCATTACTCCTATTCTAATCATCGTTTTTGTATTATTATTTTTATTAGTCTTCATTATTATTGGAATTCCACTACTTTTATTTGCAATACCAACAGCATTTAGCTGGATAGCTTTAAGTTACTACGAATACATCAACTTTGACAAAGGTTATTTCGAAGCACTTTCGGATGGATTTTCCAAAATGAAATCGCAATATTTCCCAATTGTTGGTTCGTTGATGCTAATTTACATCATCATTCAAGTTACAATGACTGTTTTTACAATGATTCCTTATGCAATTGGCATGATTTCTATGTTTACTTCTTTGGAACAAAATCCTGGAAGTACAGATGGATTGGCAACATTTGGAATTATGATGTCGATTGTAATGGTGATCACGATTTTAATGAGTTACATTTTGAATAATTTGATGCTTATTAATCAAGGTTTAGCGCATTATAGCCGAAGAGAAAACGACGAAAATATTATGGCTCAAGACTCAATAGATTTAATTGGACGTGAATAAATTCTTGCTTCTTTTTTGGTTGTTATTTTCTGTTTCCGTTTGGTCGCAGGATTCTTTGGCTGTTGCCAAAAAAGATTCTGTGGTTTTTACCGAAAAAGACATTCTTGTTGATACCAATTCTGAAGTTTCACAACCCAAATTTGAAACCAATTTCAAAGAAAAATATAAATCTTCTGAATTTCAATACGAAGCAAAAATCACCGAAAAATCACTTTGGGATAAATTCAAAGAATGGTTAGCCTATTGGTTCAAAAAGTTTTTTGGACTTTCGAACATGAATGTTTCTCAAAAATATGTTGAATATACGCTGAAAACATTGGCAGTTTTAATTGTTTGCTATGTTATTTATATGATAACCAAACTAATTTTAAACAAAGAAGGTCAATGGATTTTTGGGAAATCAACCACCAAAAAGATTTACACCGATGAGGAAATCGAAAAAAATCTAACGCGTATTGATTTTGAAAAATTAATCAAGCAAACTTTACAAGACGGAAATCATCGTTTGGCAATTCGTTACTATTATTTGTTTGTTTTAAAACGTCTTTCCGAAAAAGAAATCATCGATTGGAATGCCGAAAAAACCAATACCGATTATTTATACGAAATAAAATCAGCCGATTTAAAAACTGATTTTCAATACCTTTCTTATTTGTACAACTACATTTGGTATGGCGAATTTGAAATGACCGAAGAAAGCTTTTTACAAGCTAAAAATGCATTTGAAAAAACCCTTCAATCGCTAAAAAAATGAGTAGAACATTAAAAATATATGTTTTCTTTTTGCTGATACTGATTGTTGGCGTAATCTATATTGATGCTGTTCGACCAAAACCAGTCGATTGGTCACCAAGTTATTTGTTGAAAGATAAAATTCCGTTTGGATTGTATGTTTTTAACGAAGAACACAAAGCGTTGTTGAAAAATCAAAACGTCGAAAAAGTTAGCCAAACGTTTTATGAAGCTTTTGAACCTAATTATTATGATGACGATACCTTAAATGTTTACACCAAAAGAGGAACAATTCTTAATATTTGCGACGAATATGTAATCGATGACCAATCAACTCAAGAGATTTTGTACTATGTCGCCGAAGGAAACAATGCGTTTTTAAGTGTTGAACGTTTGCCAAAAACATTGATTGATACCTTAAAATTAGAATTGGGTGCAAACCCTAATTTCTCAAAAGAAACACAAGTTTGGTTATCAAATTCAACTTTGGGTAGCAAAAAATACACTTTAAATAAAGGTGATAATCCTTTGGCATTCTCAAAAATCGACACACTTAAAACTACCGTTTTAGGTTATCAAGGAACTGAAAAAGAGAAAAAAATCAACTTTATCAAAATACCTTATGGCAACGGATTTTTCTTCATTCATTTGCAACCGGTTGCGTTCACCAATTATCATTTACTAAAAGATAACAATGCTGAATATGCCGAAAAAGTGTTGTCTTACTTGCCTAAAGATGATGTTTACTGGTTAGTCAAAGACCAATCAAGTTTGGTACAATCCTATTCGCCAATGCGTTATATTTTAAGCCAACCAGCATTAAAATGGGCTTGGTATATTTTCTTAATTGGAATTGTAATTTTCATGATTTTCAACGCCAAAAGAAGACAACGCGTTATTCCAATTATAAAACCATTGCCCAATACAACCGTAGATTTTACAAAAACCATCGGAAATTTATATTATCAAGAAGGAAATCATCAAAATATAATTGACAAAAAAATAATTTATTTCCTCGAAAGAGTTCGAAACGAATATTTAATGGATACGTCAAATCTCGATGAAAATTTCATTAAAAAATTACAATTAAAAACCGGTAAAGACCTAAAAGATATTGAACACTTGGTATATTTGATAAATTATCAGCGACGAAGCTACCATCAAAGTATCGAAAGTGATCTAATCGAAATCAATAACGCAATAGAAAAAATTATCAACTAATGGAAAATAGTGAAAACTTCGAAAATATCGAAAGCAACGAAAATCTAAATTTTCAATCGAGAATAAATTTGGAACCGCTTCGTGAAAGTATTGATAAAATAAAAGCCGAAATGGAGACCGTAATCGTTGGTCAACACAAAATGATTGACCAATTGTTAGTGGCAATTTTAGCCAATGGACACGTTTTAATTGAAGGCGTTCCTGGCGTTGCAAAAACCATGACTTCAAAGATTATTGCCAAAACACTTTCGGTTGGTTTCAGCCGAATTCAGTTTACGCCCGATTTGATGCCGTCGGATATTTTGGGAACTTCGGTTTTCGACTTAAAAAAATCAGAATTTGAATTCAAAAAAGGTCCAATTTTTTCCAATTTAATTCTAATTGACGAAATCAATCGTGCGCCAGCAAAAACACAAGCAGCATTGTTTGAGGTAATGGAAGAACGTCAAATTACTATCGACGGACATTCATTTCAATTGGACAAACCATTTATCGTTTTGGCTACTCAAAATCCAATCGAACAAGAAGGAACATATCGTTTACCAGAAGCACAATTAGATCGTTTTATTTTCAAAATCAACATTGATTATCCAAAGTTAGACGAAGAAATCAGCATCATTCAACGTGAACATACGCTTCAAAATACTGGAAAATTAGAACACATCAAAGCCGTGCTTTCTGCTTCAGATATTATGAATTATCAATCATTGGTAAAACAAATTATTGTAGAACCAAACTTGCTGGAATACATCGCCAAATTGGTTGTAAACACTCGTGAAAATGCGTTTTTATACCTTGGTGCATCGCCTAGAGCTTCGATTGCTATTTTGAATGCTGCCAAAGGTTTTGCTGCCATTCGTGGTCGTGACTTTGTTACGCCAGAAGACATAAAAGAAGCGGCAATTCCAGTTTTGCAACATAGAGTTATCGTAACTCCAGAACGCGAAATGGAAGGTTTAACCAGCGTTGAAATCATAAAACAAATTATAGAGAGTATTGAAATTCCGAGGTAAAATAGTGATTAGTAAATAGTGAATAGTAAAAAGCCAACACATTGTCACCATAGTTTATACAGAGCGAAGTCGAAGTACAGTCGAAGGGCAAAACAGAAATAAAAAAATGAAATTTTTCAAACAATTATATATCAACAATTTCTTTTTCTACTTGCTAATTGGCATTGTAGCTTTGTTTTGTTTGGCGTTTATGTTTCCATCGCTTTACAACGCAACATGGTATATTTTGCTTGGAATAATGGTGTTTTTTGTTTTGGATGTTATCATTCTTTTTAGTTCCAAAAACGGAGTTGATGCCGATAGAACAATGCCCGAAAAATTGTCGAATGGCGATGAAAATCCAATCGTTTTAACACTAAAAAACTTTTATACTTTCCCGATTAACGTAAAAATTATTGACGAAATTCCAGAACAGTTTCAAGAGCGAAATTTTGAACTGAAACGCAAAATAAAAACCGCTTCGCAAGATGAGTTTCAATACTATTTAAGACCAACGCAACGTGGCGAATATCGTTTTGGAAGTTTGAATGTATATGTTTCTTCTCCTTTGAAATTGATTTCTAAACGTTATAAATTTTGTTCGGATGTAATGGTGCCAACCTATCCATCGTACATTCAATTGAGAAAATACGATTTGATTGCGTTTTCAAATAATTTATTCCAATATGGTGTGAAAAAAATTCGCCGAATTGGTCACACTATGGAATTTGAACAAATCAAAGAATACGTTCCTGGCGATGACATCAGAACCTTGAATTGGAAAGCTACAGCTAAGAAAAACAGCTTGATGGTTAATCAATTTCAAGACGAAAAATCGCAAAATATTTATATGGTTATCGACAAAGGCAGAACGATGAAAATGCCTTTTAACGGAATGAGTTTGCTTGATTACGCTATCAATGCAACGCTGGTAATGTCGAATGTAATTTTGAAAAAACAAGACAAAGCCGGAATGTTTTCGTTTTCAAAAAAAGTGGATAATCGTGTCGTAGCCGAAAAACGAACTTCGCAAATGCAAAAAATTCTAGAAAATCTGTACAACGTAAAAACTGATTTTTTTGAAAGCGATTATTCTCGATTGTATGCTGATATCAAGAAAAACATCAACCAACGAAGTTTAATTATTCTCTACACCAATTTTGAAACTTTGGATGGATTACATCGTCAAATGCCATATTTAAAAGGAATTGCCAAAAGCCATTTAGTAGTAGTTGTCTTTTTTCAAAATACCGAATTGTATCAAATCACCAATAAAAAAACCGAAACTATTCAGGAAGTTTACGATAAAGTCATAGCCGAAAAATTCATTTTCGAGAAAAAACTCATCGTTACCGAACTCAAAAAATATGGTATTCATTCGGTATTAACGCAACCCGAAAACTTAACTTTGGATACAATTAATAAATATTTAGAGATTAAAGCGAGAGGAATTTTATGAGTTTTTATCTACTCATAAAAGTATAAAAAAGTAAATTTGTAGATTGCAAATAAACCTATACACATATTACTAATGGAAGAATTAATTCAAAGTATAAAAAATTTAGCAGAAGTATATTCAGCTAATTTAAAAGGAAAAATTGAGGCAAGGACAGAAGAAATGAAAGCTGACGATAATTCTCATTACCTTATTTATCGTGTTTTAGGGATTACTTTTGAACAAGGACAACTTATCGATTCATATCAAAATACTGGTCGATTCTTATATAAATATGCAGGTTCATTTCTTGAAGAAGCCGCAACTTTATGTTTAAATCACAAATTCCCTGATGGAATAAAAACTAAAATCGAAAACACTCTTGGACAACGTCCAAAAACATTTGAAATTGACTTTTTAAATTCTAAAGATGCAATTGAGGTTAAATGGAGAGATGCAACAACTGATGGCGACCACATCACAAAAGAACACACCAGAGTTAAAGTAATCCGAGAACACGGATTAAAACCAATTCGAATAATGTTTTATTATCCTCAAAGAGAACAAGCAATCAAAATTCAAGAAACCCTTAAAACCCTTTATGCAGGAATTAAAGGTGAATATTACGGCGGTGATGAAGCTTGGGAATATTTAAAAAAATATTCTGGAGTTGACTTAAAAGCTATTTTAACAGAAATTGCTAACGAAAGAACACCCGAAAATGGAAACTAACAAAATTATTCATGGAAATTGTGTTGAAAAACTCAAAGAAATTGAAGACAATAAAATTGACTTAATTTACTTTGATCCACCATTTTTTACTCAAAAAAAGCATTCGCTTACAAATAAAGATAGTTCTAAAACTTATGAATTTGATGATAAGTATAACTCCATTGATGATTATTTATCACTAATAGAAAATGTCTTAGAACAATCAAAAAGAATTTTAAAAAATTCAGGTAGTGTTTTTTTGCATTGTGATAAAACTGCTTCTCATAATATTAGAGTTGTTTTAGATAAAGTTTTTGGGCGTGAAAACTTCCAAAGTGAAATTATTTGGTCATACAAAAGATGGTCAAACTCAAAAAAAGGGCTTTTAAATTCTCATCAAGTAATTTTATTTTACTCAAAAACTCAAGACTTCAAGTTCAACACAATTTATACGGAATATTCTGCTACAACAAATCTTGATCAGATTTTACAAGATAGAGAAAGAAACGAAAACGGGAAATCCGTGTATAAAAGAGACGGAAATGGAAATCCAATTTTAGGTAAAGAAAAAAAAGGTGTACCACTTTCTGATGTATGGGAAATTCCATACTTAAACCCTAAAGCAAAAGAAAGAACTGGTTATCCTACTCAAAAACCTGTGCTACTTCTAAATCAAATTCTGAATATTGCAACAGATGAAGGAGATTTAGTACTTGATCCATTCTGTGGAAGCGGAACAACTTGTGTATCTGCAAAATCATTAAAAAGAAATTTTATTGGTATTGATATTTCTATAGATGCGATTGAACTAGCAAATTCACGATTAGAAGAAATGATTATTTCAGAATCTAATTTACTAAATAAAGGAACTAATGAATATTTTGAAAAAACAGAAAAAGAACTTGCAATTTTACAAAATATAAATGCTTTTCCTGTTCAACGTAATTCTGGAATTGATGGGTTTTTAAAGGAACATTGTGACGGAATACCTGTGCCTGTCAAAATTCAAGGAGAATATGAAACCATTGAAAGTGCAATTGAAAAATTAGAGAAAGCTTCAATGGGTAAAAACTACAATACAAAAATTGTAATTCAAACTAAAGAAACAGGAGTTAGCAGACTTTTTGACTTTCAGACTGATGTGATAATTATAAAATCACTTGAATTACAAACAAAACATATTATAAAAGGAACTACAAATGCATAACTAATGTTTGTTTTATGAAACAAATCACTTCAGCACAAAATCCTTTCATAAAATCATTGGTTTTACTACAAGAAAAAGCCAAAGCTCGAAAGCAATCGGGAACATTTTTAATTGAAGGAATTCGTGAAATTGAATTGGCAATCAAAGGAAATTATGAAATTGAGACTATTTTAATTTGTTTTGAAGTCATTGACAAATCTTTCAATCCTTCCATCTTTCAATCTTTAAACACCATTGAAATCTCCAAAGAAGTATATCAAAAACTCGCTTATCGCGATACAACCGAAGGAATTATTGCCGTTGCAAAAACCAAATCACATCAACTTCTTGACTTACAACTTCCCGAAAATCCGTTGATTTTAGTGATGGAAAGTATCGAAAAACCTGGAAATATTGGCGCAATGCTTCGAACCTGTGATGCCGCAAAAGTTGATGCTGTGATTATCGCCAATCCAAAAACCGATTTGTATAATCCAAATATGATTCGTTCCAGCGTTGGTTGTTTGTTCACCACTCAAATTGCAACAGCTTCTACTGAAGAAACCATTGCTTTTTTACAACAAAATAACATCAATTTTTACAGCGCAACGTTGCAAAATTCAACGCCATATCATACTCAGAATTTCACCAAACCAACAGCTTTAGTCGTTGGCACAGAAGCAACTGGACTAACTGAACCTTGGCGTGAAAAAGCCACACAAAATATCATTATTCCAATGCAAGGCGAAATCGACAGTATGAACGTTTCTGTTGCAGCAGCGATTTTACTTTTTGAAGCCAAAAGACAACGAGATTTTAAATAATTAAAATCAACCTTGATTTGAGATTCCTACGGAATGACAAGTTTGCGATTAATATTGAAGATGTAAAAGATATTATTTTGAAACAAGAAGCTAATTCAAAGCACAATTTGTCATTCCGTAGGAATCTCAAACAACTAAAATTAATTATATAAAATGAAATTGAAACTGATTTACATTCTACTTACCGCCATTTTATTTTTGGTTCTTTATCTAATGAAAAGCCAAATCATTAGTTTATTTTTTTCATCAAAAGAAAAGCAATCTGTAGAAAGTATCGCTAAAAAATACAATTCAAAAGTTGAAAATTCGCTAAAAAATGCTTTTGAGAAAACCAATATTGATAGTACTGATTTCGAAATGGCAATTCTTGCTTTCAAAAAAGAACAAATTTTGGAGGTTGTAGTTCGAAAAAATGAAACCGAAAACTGGAAATTACTGAAAATGTATCCTTTTACAGCATTCAGCGGAAAAATTGGTCCGAAACTAAAAAATGGCGACAAGCAAGTTCCCGAAGGTATTTATCAAATGGAATATTTGAACCCAAACAGCAAATATCATCTTTCGATTAAAGTAAATTATCCAAACGCATTTGATGAAGAAAAAGCAAAACTAGATAGACGAACCGATTTAGGTGGCGACATTATGATACATGGAAAAAGTGTAACCATTGGTTGCATTCCTGTTGGCGACAAAAACATTGAAGAAATTTTTATTTTAGCAACCAAAACTAAAAACAAGCATTTCCCGATTATCATTGCGCCACACGATTTTAGAACTAACAAAACATTTCCAAAAATCGAAGCTATTTCTTGGGAAAATGAATTATATGAAAACATTTCAAAGGAACTCACTAACTTTGAATAATTAAATTTTAAAACATTACACAAATTTTTAGATTCCTACGGAATGACAAGTTTGCGGTTAATTATGAATATGAAAACTAGAATTAGTATTTAGAAATAAAAAGCAACTTCTAAGCACAGTTTGTCATTTCGTAGGAATCTCATACATTAAAAAAATAACAACAAGAATAATGAAATACTCAATTTTACTTGCATTACTACTTTCAACTTTTAGCAGTATTGCACAAATCACCGAAAAAGAAGTAGATGTTTTGGTAGAAAACACCATGAGAGCGTTTAACGTTCCCGGAATTGCCGTTGGAATTATCAAAGATGGGAAACTGGTTTTAGCCAAAGGATATGGCGTTTCAAACATCAATACTAATCAAAAAGTAGATGCCAATACGTTATTCGGAATTGCTTCAAATAGTAAAGCTTTTACAGCAAATGCATTAGCCATTTTGGTTGATGAAGGAAAAATCAATTGGGATGATAAAGTCATTAAATACCTTCCTGATTTTAAAATGTATAACGATTATGTAACCAATGAATTTACAATCCGAGATTTACTGACGCATAAAAGTGGACTTGGACTTGGCGCTGGCGATTTGATGATTTGGCCAGACGGACATGATTTTACGCCAAAAGATATTGTAAAAAACATCCAATACCTAAAACCAGTTTCAGGATTTAGAACCAAATATGATTACGACAATTTATTGTATGTTATTGCTGGCGAAGTGATTGAAAAAGTTTCGGGTAAATCATGGTGTGATTTTGTGGAAGAACGAATTATGAAACCTATCGGAATGAAAAACAGCGCGGCTTCTTGGAACCGATTAAAAGATACGACAAACGTAATTGTGCCACACGTTCCAACCAACGGAAAACTAGAAGTTATCAAGCGTTATACCAATCCAATTTTTGATGCTGCAGCAGGTTTATATGCTTCGGTAAACGATATTAGTCAATGGCTTAATTTCCAAATGAACAAAGGAAATTTTGACGGAAAACAACTCATCAGCGAGAAACAAATCCTAGAAACTTGGTCGTCGCAAACTATTTTGCCTAACCGAAAAAGTCATCCTTATACAACGAACTTCAGAAGTTATGGTTTGGGTTGGCAATTGACGGATATCAATGGTCATTTACAAGTTTCGCATACTGGCGGTTTAGACGGAATTGTGACACAAACCATTATGTTTCCAAACGAAAAATTAGGAATTATTGTTTTGACTAATCAGCAAAGTGGTGCGGCATTTACCGTAATTTCCAATACCATAAAAGACAGTTATTTAGGTTTGCAAAAGTTTGACCATTTGGCCAATTTAACCCAAGACAGAAAACAAGCCGAAGACAATGCTGATAAAATCACGGACGAAGTTTGGGCGCAAGTTGATAAAAATATAAAAGCGAAAACGAAAATTGATACCAAAAAATACATCGGAATGTATAAAGACAATTGGTTTGGCGAAGTTTCGATTTATGAAAAGAAAGGGAAATTGTATTTCACATCTAAACGTTCGCCTCGATTAACGGGTGAACTATTTTTCTACAAAGACCAAAATTTTGTAGTAAAATGGAACATTCGCAGTTTTCATGCCGATTCACATATTTTCTTCGATATCGATTCAACTGGAAAAGCAAATCATTTCACCATGAAAGCCATATCGCCGTTAACCGATTTTAGTTATGATTTTCACGATTTAGATTTCACCCGAACTCAAAATTAAAATCAATTTTAAGTCAATTTTTATTGGTTAAAAATTATAGAGGAAGATTTCAAATTGAATATATTTTTTCTTACTTTTAGTGAATTGAATTTAGTGCTATGACTGAGATAGATTTAGAAGAAGAGAAAAAAGCGATTGCCAGAGAATACAAAGAATTACTCCGCATAAGTTATCAAACGCTTACCGATGAAGATAAAAAACTGATTCGCAAAGCATTTGATGTTGCCGTTGATGCTCACAAAGACCAACGAAGAAAATCAGGTGAAGCTTATATTTTCCATCCAATCGGTGTGGCGAAAATTGTTGCGTCCGAAATTGGACTTGGCGCTACGAGTATTGCTGCGGCTTTGATGCACGATGTTGTAGAAGATACTGATATTACTGTTGAAGATATCGAACGAATGTTCAATCCAAAAATTGCGCATTTGGTTGAAGGTTTGACCAAAATTTCTCAGGTCAAAAAAGACATGAACATTTCGATGCAAGCCGAAAACTTCCGTAAAATGTTGTTGACGCTTAATGATGATGTTCGGGTAATTTTGATTAAAATCGCTGACCGTTTGCACAACATGCAAACCATGGATTCCATGCCTGATTATAAACAGGTAAAAATTGCTTCTGAAACACTTTATATTTATGCGCCGTTAGCCCATCGATTAGGCTTATACAATATCAAAACGCAACTGGAAGATTTAGGTTTAAAATATACCGAACCCGAAGTTTACAACGAAATTGTCAGTAAAATAAAAGAAACCAAAGAAGAACAAGATGCTTATATCAAATTGGTTTCGGATGTGTTAAAAAAATCGCTCAATGAAGAAGGTGTTGAATACACACTGAAAGGAAGACCAAAATCCATTTATTCTATTCGAAGAAAAATGGCGGCTCAAAACGTAACTTTTGATGAAGTTTATGACAAATTCGCACTTCGAATTATTTATAAATCAAACCTTCATGATGAAAAATTTCTAGCTTGGAAAATATATTCTGTTGTAACCGATCATTATCGTCCAAGTCCAAGTCGTTTGCGCGATTGGATTTCTTCACCTAAATCAACTGGTTATGAAGCATTGCACATCACGGTTATGGGACCAAAAGGTCGATGGGTTGAAATTCAAGTTCGAAGCGAACGTATGGACGAAATTGCCGAAAAAGGTTATGCAGCACATTATAAATATAAAAACGGTGCGACCGAAGAAACGGGTTTAGACACTTGGCTCAACTTGTTAAAAGAAGCTTTGGAAAATTCCGAAACCAATGCGGTTGATTTTGTAGAAGACTTCAAAATGAATTTGTATGCCAAAGAAATTTTTGTCTTCACACCCAAAGGAGAAATTAAATCGTTACCAAAAGGCGCAACTTCGCTCGATTTTGCTTTCAGTATTCATTCTGAAATTGGTGTAAAAACTCGCGGAACTCGCGTAAACGGAAAATTAGTTCCGCTAAATCACGAATTAAAAAGCGGAGACCAAATAGAAGTAATTACCTCTGTTCATCAAAAACCAACGATTAACTGGCTAGATTATGTAACGACTTCGAGAGCCAAAAATAAAATTAGAAACGTTCTCAACGAAAATACTAAGAAAATTGCCGAAGAAGGAAAAGAATTACTAACCCGAAAACTAAAACATTTAAAAATCACGTTGAATGAAAGCGTGGTAAACGAATTAGTAAACTTTTTCAAATTGAAAACCAGTTTGGATTTGTTTTACAGAGTTGGAATTGGTTCAATCGAAAATCAGCAATTAAAAGACTTTGCAGCTCAAAAAAGCAATACATTTATTAATTTCTTCAAAACCAAAATCAAACGACAGCCGAGTACAAATCAAGAAGAAATAAATCGTCCAGAATTAAGCAGTAACTATGATATGCTTGTTTTTGGAAGTGAAAACGACAAACTCGACTACAAACTTTCCTCTTGTTGTAACCCAATTCCAGGTGACGAAGTTTTTGGATTTATTACTATCAACGAAGGAATTAAAGTACACAAAAAAGATTGTCCAAACGCTATCACACTGCAATCCAACTATGCCTATAGAATTATGCAAGCCAAATGGATTGATTCATCACAACAAGAATTTAAAGCAACACTTAAAATTACCGGAATGGACACACTTGGTTTAACCAACGAATTAACCAAAGTTATTTCTAACCAAATGCACGTAAACATTCAAAGTATTTCTTTGAGTGGCGAAGCGGGAATTTTCAACGGACAAGTTGCCGTGATTGTTCAAAACAACAACATTTTGAAAAAATTGATAGAAAACATCAAAAAAATTGATGGAATAGATAAAGTAACAAGAGTTTACACAAATTGATTTGAGATTTGATAAAACAAACTTTGCAACAAAGATACTTTGAAACCTTAAACAAAAAAATTACCTTTGTCACATGACACAAATTGCTTCAGATAATACAAAAAATCAAGAGATTGTAAAAAACGTTTTTACACATTATCTTGAAAACAACAGTCATCGAAAAACACCCGAACGTTACGCTATACTTCAGGAAATATACGATAGCGAAGAACATTTTGACATAGAAAATCTATACATCAAGATGAAAAACAAGAACTATCGCGTTTCTCGTGCCACGTTATACAACACTATCGAGTTGTTGTTAGACTGTGGATTAGTTCGAAAACATCAGTTTGGACAAAATCAAGCACATTATGAAAAATCCTATTTCGACAAGCAACACGACCACGTGATTATGACCGATACTGGCGAAGTAATTGAATTTTGTGATCCAAGAATACAAACCATAAAACAAACTATCGAAGAACTATTCGGCATAGAAATACACAACCATTCACTGTATTTTTACGCCAACAAAAAAAAGAATTA
This sequence comes from Flavobacterium solisilvae, assembly GCF_012911605.1. GTDB lineage: Bacteria > Bacteroidota > Bacteroidia > Flavobacteriales > Flavobacteriaceae > Flavobacterium > Flavobacterium solisilvae. Next base: position 93,177 of record NZ_JAAMPT010000206.1, read on the forward strand.
GGAGCGAAAGGTTTAGGCATTTTCAGCAAACCATTTTCCCGCTTTTCGTTGCAATCTTTTTATTGTTTTTGTCACACTGAGCTTGTCGAAGTGTAATTTTCTTCAAAACAATAAAAAGGATTTCCACTACAATCGGGGCTAAAAAACAAACCATAAAAATAAAACAATGCAAAAAACCAACTATTTCAAGAAAACATTCATATTCGTTTTTGTGTTTTTTACAGTTTATAAAATTGTTTTTCAATTATTCGAAGGAATTGAGACTTTTACATCTGAATTTCTAATAAAAACATTGGCTGTAGTATTCATGACATCGTTAACGCTAGCCGTTTTAAATCATTTTCTAAAGATTGATTTTAATAAAAAGAAATAAAAAATTACAATAAAACAACAACACAACACACAAATAAAATGACTGTAGATTTACTACTCGGATTACAATGGGGTGACGAAGGAAAAGGAAAAATCGTCGATGTACTAACTTCAAAATACGACATTATTGCTCGTTTTCAAGGCGGACCAAATGCTGGACACACACTTGAATTTGACGGAATAAAACACGTTTTAAGAACCATTCCTTCTGGAATTTTTCACAGCAATAACATCAATATCATCGGAAACGGTGTCGTAATTGATCCTGTAGTTTTCAAACAAGAAATTGACGGATTAGCAAAATTCAATCTTGATTTAAAATCAAAACTAATCATTTCAAGAAAAGCACACTTAATTTTACCAACGCATCGTTTACTAGATGCAGCAAGTGAAGCATCAAAAGGAAAAGCAAAAATTGGTTCTACTTTAAAAGGAATTGGACCAACTTATATGGACAAAACCGGAAGAAACGGAATTCGTGTTGGCGATATTGAACTAGCTGATTTTGAAGAACGCTACAGAAATTTGGCAAACAAACACGAAGAAATGATAAAATTCTACGATGTTGCCATTCAATATAACTTACCTGAGCTTGAAAAAGAATTCTTTGAAGCCATTGAAGATTTAAAGAAATTAGATTTTATCGATAGCGAAGAATATTTGGCACAAGCTCAAAAATCTGGAAAATCAATTCTTTGCGAAGGTGCGCAAGGTTCGTTGTTAGATGTTGACTTTGGAACGTATCCATTTGTAACCTCTTCAAACACTACTGCTGCTGGAGCTTGTACTGGTTTAGGAATTGCACCAAATAAAATCAAAGAAGTTTATGGAATTTTCAAAGCCTATACAACTCGTGTTGGTTCTGGACCATTTCCTACCGAAGATTTTGGAAATGATGGCGATGTAATGGCAAAAGTTGGTAACGAATTTGGTTCTGTAACTGGAAGAAAACGTCGTTGTGGTTGGCTAGATTTAGTCGCATTGAAATATGCTATTCAAGTTAATGGTGTAACCCAATTAATGATGATGAAAGCCGATGTATTATCAGGTTTTGAAACCTTAAAAGTATGTACAGCATACAATTACAAAGGCGAAATTATCAATCATTTGCCTTATAACATCGAAGAAGAAAACGTAACTCCTATTTACACTGAATTCAAAGGATGGAAAGCTGATTTAACTGGTTTAACAACATTTGATAGTTTACCAAAAGAACTAAAAGCATACATCGAATTTATAGAAAATGCTGTTGAAGTTCCTATAAAAATAGTTTCCGTTGGACCAGATAGAAAGCAAACCATTACACGATAAAATAAACTTCAGTAATTGAAATTTTAACATCGCAACCGAAGGTTAATTTCAATATCTTTGCTCAACTAAATCGTTATCGTAAATGGAAGAATGTATTTCAGTCTTTGATATGCTTAAAATTGGTGTTGGTCCATCAAGTTCACATACGCTTGGACCTTGGCGTGCTGCTGAACGATTTTTAGTAGAATTGAGAGCAGAAAACCTATTGCAAAATATAACTCAAATTAAAGTAGATTTATATGGTTCTTTATCTTTAACAGGAAAAGGTCATGCTACGGATTTGGCGGTCATGTTAGGTTTATCTGGTCAAGATCCTGAATATATTCCAGTAGAAAATATCGCTTCAATAATTAAAGAAATTGAAGATAAAAACGAAATCAATTTAGGTAACGAAAAAGTAATTCCGTTTTACTTTTTGCAAGATATTATTTTCAACAAAAACTTTCTTCCGTTTCATGCTAATGGATTGTCGTTTACTGCTTTTTTAAATGATGAAAGCCAATACACATCAACCTTCTACTCTATTGGTGGCGGATTTGTCGTAAAAGAAGAACGCGAAAATGCCAAGAAAAAACATCAAATAAAATGTGCTTTTCCTTTTCCTATTCAAAATGCGGAAGAGTTATTGCAATATACTATCAAGGAAAATAAATCGATTTCTGAAATTGTATATGCCAATGAAATTTCGATGCGTCCAGAAGCTGAAGTTCATAGCGAATTGATGCGAGTTTGGAACACAATGCTCGAATGTATGTACATTGGTTGTCATAGTGAAGGCATTCTTCCTGGTGGATTAAACGTTCGCCGAAGAGCTTTTGACATGCACCAAAACTTAATAGGTTTATCCAATTATAATTCACCACAAGAATGGTTAGAAACCATTAGAAAAACCGAAGTAAAATTTCGTCAAATTTTAAAATGGGTTTCATGTTTTGCCTTAGCTGTTAATGAAGTTAATGCGGCTTTAGGTCGAGTTGTTACAGCACCAACTAATGGTAGTTCAGGCGTTATTCCGGCGGTTTTAATGTATTATATGGTTATTGAAAATCATCAAGCAGACGAAAAACAAATCAAACAATTCCTGATGGTTGCTGGAGAAATTGGAAGTATTTTCAAAAAAGGTTCAACTATTTCAGCAGCAATGGGTGGATGTCAAGCTGAAATTGGCGTTTCCTCTGCAATGGCAGCTGGCGCTTTGTGTGAAGTTATGGGCGGAACACCAGACCAAGTTCTAATGGCAGCTGAAATCGCTATGGAACATCATTTGGGTTTAACTTGTGATCCGATTGGTGGATTGGTTCAAATTCCGTGTATTGAAAGAAATACAATGGGTGCAATTAAAGCTATAAACGCTGCTGAATTAGCTATGGAAACTGATGCCAAAAATGCCAAAGTTCCTTTGGATAAAGTCATCAATACGATGTGGGAAACTGCCAAAGACATGAATTCTAAATACAAAGAAACTTCGGAAGGTGGATTGGCTGTTGCTGTGAATATGGCAGATTGCTAAAATTCAAAACTTAAGTTAGTCGTTAAAAATAAATTTGAATTTACTAAATCTGAATTTTTCTCAAAAACATCATTTTCACTTTTAAAATAGCGTGCTTCGGTTCTAAATTTTACTTTTGAATTGGGCAGATAATCTAAGTTTATAGAAAAACCAAGCGTTTTAAATTTATCATTGGTGGCTATAATTACGTTTTCTTTATCCTGATAATATTCCGTTCTAAAAGCCGTTTGCCATTTTGGATAAATAGAATATTGTGCTATAAAAACAGGACTAAACCAAGTTTTATTTTGATAAACATAATCAAATCCTGCAATCGTTCGCCATCTGGAATTCCACGTTTTATCCCAATACAAATTATTAAAATATCGCATAGAATAATCCATTCCGTTGAACTCTTTCCCAATAAATGTACTCCAATTGATAACCGAATTAGAGCTTGGTTTGTAACTTATTTGTGTTCCAAAAGCTGGCGGAATATCCTTTTGTGGTTTATTAATTCGTTGCCAACCATTGGTTACAAATCCTGAAAAACTCCATTTATCAGATGGTTTGTAGTTGTATTTTATTCTAGTCATAAAATAAGGTGAATTTTCAGCTAATAACGAACGGGTTAAAGTTAAATTAGAATTAGAAGTTGCCGTTTCAAATCCAATATAGCTAGGCAAAATTCCTACTTCAATTGAATGCTTCATTTGTTTATCTAAAAACAAACCAACATAAGCTTCGTTTATATATTTTATCTTTTCATTAGCATAATTATCTTCAACATACGTTCCCGATTGTAAAGATAAAACGCCATAAATATTACTATATTCAACCTTTGCTCGTAACAATCCTATGTTTAAATTAAACTCATTTTGCCGATTGTAATTATACATAAAAGGCAACTTTTGTTCCGGTTTTGGTTGATTAAAATCATACGAATAATACATATCAACATAACCCGAAAACGAAACTTTTGGAACTTCATCTTGTGCTGAAACGAATGTCGAAATCAGTAGAAAAAATGAAAAACTATTCTTCATTAGTATAACATTTATGTTTCAAAGGAATATTGGTTACAGGCGAATAAACCATTGGATATTCTTCTATTTGAACATCACTTTTATCTAATCCAAAAGCTTTTTCATCAGAAATTGATAATTTTTTCAGCCAAAAATAAGAGGTTAACAACCAACCTTCTTTGAACGTAAATTCGTTTTCAACCGAAATAAATTTTTCTATGATTACAAATTTAAAATCGGGCTCAGTGTTGTATTTTGTTGAACCATCAGGTCGAATATGCAAGTTTAGTTGTTTTCTACTCACTAAATCCTGAACAATTTTTTTGAAATACAACTCGACTTTTGGTTGTACTCTAAAACCAACATTAAGTATCACTTTAATCACTTTGTCGTCCAACAATTCTATGATTTCATAGTTTAAAGTAAAAGGTTCGTTGGTTCTATTGATATGCAAAAACCAATAAACATCAGCTCTTTTAGGCTTTTTCGAAAAAATAGAATTGATTATTTTTTCTTCAATTTCATAGGTTTTATCGGCTTTTGACAAATAAATTAAATGTGTGGCATATTTTGGAATTACATCATCTTCGCTTAATTCTTTCAACAACGGAGTTTGCTCAACCAAATTGGTAAATTTTAAAAATCGATTATTAATTTTTCGGGAATAATACCAAACATACATCACCATAAAAATGAATAATTCGAAGAACAAAAACATCCAACGTTCTTTAATTTTTACCACATTGGCAATAAAAAACGATACTTCAATAATTGAAAAAAGCAATAGCATCAAAACAACCCAAGACAATTTAATTTTTTTGATAAACACTAAATAATATGATAATAAAAATGTAGTCATCAACATAGCAACAGTAATCGAGAAACCATAAGCTGCTTCCATGTGAGCGGAATTTTTGAAGTACAAAATCATTAAAACGCAACCTATCCAAAGGATTGTATTTACTGATGGAATGTAGATCTGCCCTTTTAAATTGGTTGGATGTTTCAAAGCAACTCTTGGCCAAAAGTTTAGTGAAATTGCTTCATTGATTAATGTAAATGAACCACTAATCAAAGCTTGTGAAGCAATTATGGCTGCTAATGTTGCTATTCCAATTCCGATGAGTAAAAACCACTGTGGCATAATTTCATAAAACGGATTTTGACCATTTAAAAACTCGTTGCCTTGGTGCATTAACCAAGCACCTTGACCAAGATAATTTATCAATAAAGCCAATTTTACAAACATCCAAGTGATGCGAATATTTTCTTTTCCACAATGACCTAAATCAGAATACAAAGCTTCAGCTCCAGTTGTACAAAGGAAAATTGCTCCAAGAAGCCAAAATCCATTAGGATATTCCACCAATAATCGATAAGCATAAACCGGATTTAGTGCTTTGAAAATATCAGGATGATGGATGATTTGTGACAATCCAAGAACCAACAACATTGTAAACCAAACAACCATTGCCGGACCAAAAATAGTTCCTACTTTTTGAGTTCCAAAACGTTGAAAAATAAATAATCCTGATAAAATTGCAATTACAATAGGAATAGTTGGTAAATGAGGAACAACCGTTTCCAATCCTTCAACAGCCGAAGCTACCGAAATTGGTGGCGTGATAATTCCGTCGGCTAAAAGACAAGTTGCGCCAAGAATTGTTGGAATAACTAATTTGCCTTTTCCAAAGCGTTTTACCAAAGCATAAAGCGAAAAAACACCACCTTCGCCATGATTATCGGCTGAAAGTGTCAGCAAAATATATTTAAACGTAGTTTGAAAAGTCAATGTCCAAAAAACACAGGAAATTCCACCATAAACTAACATTTCTGTAATTGGTCTATCGCCAATAATGGCTTTCATTACATATAACGGACTGGTTCCAATATCGCCATAAATGATACCTAAAGCAACCAATAACGAAGCTGCTGTAACTTTTTGTTTTGTAGATGAATTCATATTTTTATTTATTTGAATTTTAGAATGAATACGATTAGATTAGGACAAAAAAAACCTGTATCGCTATGTTTTCACATGCAATTTTTAATTTTAAACTCTTAAAATTTAATTGATTTTAACTAGAATTGAAACGATAACCAACGCCTGATTCGGTGATGATGAATTTTGGATGATTGGCATCTTCTTCGATTTTTTTTCTGAGTTGCGCCACAAAAACACGCAAATATTGTGTTTGCTCCGAATAACTTTGTCCCCAAATTTCTTTTAGAATGTATTGATGTGTTAAAACTCTTCCGTCGTTTTTTATTAATAAAGCTAATAAGTTATATTCAGTAGCGGTAAGTTTTACAATTTCTTCTCTATTTTTCACAATTCTTGAAGCAAAATCGATACTACAACTGCCAAAAACTTGTATAGTTTCATTGCTGCTACTAGTTTTGCTTCGCAAAGCAGTTCTAATTCGCGCCAAAAGTTCTTGGGTTCGAAATGGTTTTGTCATGTAATCATTTGCACCATTATCAAGTGCTTTCACTATTTCTTCTTCGGTACTTTTAACCGATAAAATAATGATAGGATTAATGAACCATTCGCGGAGTTTTTTCAAAATAGATTGTCCATCTTCATCGGGCAAACCTAAATCTAGCAAAATCAAATCGGGTTGATGACTTGCTGCCATGGTTATTCCTTCTTTTCCGTTGGTTGCAAAAAGCACTCGGTATTCATTAGCTTCCAAAGCAATTTCGAGCAACTTTCTAATTTGCGCTTCATCATCAATAACTAATATGGAAAAACCGTTATTCATTGGGCAACGAATTTACAGGTAAACAATCTACAACAAAAGTCAATTCGAAAATTGCTCCGCCATCTTCGGCATTTTGCAAAGTAATCGTTCCGTTTTGAGCTTCTGTAAAACCTTTAACAATTGACAAACCAAGTCCTGTTCCGCCTGTTTTTGAAGTTTTAAATCGATAAAATTTATCAAAAGCTTTGTCTATTTCTTCTGGTGGAAAACCATATCCATCATCAGAAATCGTGATGACACATTTTTTAATTAAATCAATATGAAGGTCATAATCGGCATCAACTTCATACTTAACTTGTATCGAAACCGTTGCTCCTTTTGGCGTATGCTGCGACGAATTGTAAACAAGATTATAAATTATTTGCTCCATTAAACCGTAATCCAATTTAAAAAGAGGCAAATTTTCATCGATATTGATTACTATTTTATGATTTTTAGTTTCTTCCGAAAGACGATTGCAAACATTATACACAATCTCTTTTACATCGCACCAATCCAATTTTGGCTGAATATATCCCGATTCTAAACGTGACATATTCAACAGATTTTCGACCTGATAATTGAGTTTCATTGAAGCTTTTTCAATTTCGCTATGTAATTTTTGTTGGGTTTCTTGAGTAAGATTTACATTTTTTTGTTGTAATGTATCAATGGAACCAACAATTGCAGCAATTGGTGTTCGCAATTCATGCGATAACGAATCGAGCAATGTATTGTATAATTTTAATGTGCTTGCTCGCGTTTCTTTGATATGGATTGCGCGTTGCATTCGCTTGAAATTATTCGTCAAAACCGCATTTATCAATGCAATAATGAAATACATAAAAAGCAATAAAATATCTTCAGGTTTATCAATATGAAGTGTAAAATAGGGTTTGATAAACACAAAGTTTAAAGCCAACGCACTTAAAACTGCACCTAATAAAACTGGTTTAATTTCAAGAAAAATAGCTAATAACGAAACGACTACTAAAAGAAGATAACCAACTATTCTATAATCGATAATATCTCTAACCAACAAACACAAAATTGTTACTAATGCTACTGATGAAAAACTTACAGCATATTGATTTTTAGCACTTTTAAAGAATAACTTGTCCACTGTTATTAATTTTTGACAAAGTTACGGCGATAGTTGTAAGTAAAATATATTTTAAAGAATAGAAAATATAAAGATTTTATAAAGATTTATTATTTCCTTCTTGTATCAACCAAATGAATGATTTTCCAGCCCAAAGCTTCATTTTCTTTGAAAAGAGTAAAAGCATTTACACCTTTATGGCTTAGCTTTCCATTGATGTAGAATTCATAAGGTGTCCAAACATGTGCCATTGTTCCATCAATTTGGATAGAATAACTCAAAATTCGTTCTTCAAATTTTATATCCGAAGGAATGGTTGCCATTGAATGATAGAATTCTTTGGGCATTTCTTCGGATATTTTATTTCCTTTTATACCTTCTGATAGTGATTGTAATTTTAATTTATCGCTACAAACTGACTTGATTTTGATGGTATCTTTTGCATGAAATCCTTCAAAAAAAGTTTCAATTGTTTTTTGAACTGCTTCCTTTTGTGCATTGGAAACAAAACCAAGTAATAAAATCAAAATCAGGAAATATCGTTTCATGTTTTTAGTATTTTAACCATCTGTACAATTCTTTCCATGTTGGTTTTTTGCCATACATCAAAATTCCAACACGGTAAATTTTGGACGCAAACCAAACTACTAAAAAGAAGGTTGCAAATAATATAATCAGTGAAAGTGCTATTTGCCAAAGCGGAACTCCAAACGGAATTCGCATCATCATTACGATTGGTGATGTTAATGGTATCATAGAGAAAACAGTAGCAACGGTTCCGTGTGGATCATTGATTACGGTAAAAAATCCAATATAAACTCCTAAAATTAAAGGCATAATGATTGGCAATAAAAATTGTTGCGAATCGGTTTCGTTATCAACTGCTGCGCCAATGGATGCATAGAATGAACTGTACAAGAAATAACCTCCGATGAAGTAGAAAATAAACGAAATTAGAATTGTAGCAATTGGTAAATTCCACAATTCCTTAATATAGAGTTGCATTGTTCCACCCATTTCTTGCTTAGCCATTTGTATTGCTTGATCTTCCATTCCTGAAGTTGCGCCCATTTGTACATTGAAAAATGTGGAAAGAACAAACATCGCTACTAGTCCAAGAAACGCCCAAATTAAAAACTGTAAAATTCCTGCTAATGAAGTTCCTATAATTTTTCCCATCATCAATTGAAATGGTTTTACCGATGAAATAATAACTTCAATAATTCTCGAAACTTTTTCTTCAATAACGCTTCGCATGACCATGTTACCATAAATAACAATAAACATCATAATCAAATAACCAAATGCTCCGCCAATTCCAATCTTGATTTCGTTCAATCCTTTGAGTGCTTCTTCTCCAGTTGCTTTAGTCAAATGAATGGATACATCGGATTTTGCTTTTTTGATTGCTAAAGTATCTAAACCTGCTTTTTGGAAATTTTCTTGTGTTAATTTATGATTGATAACCTCTTCGATATCACTAATAAACATCACACTTGGACTATCATTTGAAATATACTGAATTGATTTTTGAAGCGAATCATTAGAGGAAACATTTGGAATAACTAAAAGTCCTTCATAAGCTTCAGAAACGATACTATCTTTTAAAACTTGAAGATTTATGGTAGAAAAATCGACGTATTTATATTCTTCATCGCTTTTAAATTCACTGAAAAATTTACCCGATTGGTCATGAACTGCAATCGTTTTTAAATCGGCTTTCATCGTACTTAAATAGCCAACAAAAACAGCAATTCCAACAAACAATAATGGACTTAAAAAAGTCATGACGATGAATGATTTGTTACGAACTTTGGCAACAAATTCTCTTTTGATGATTAGACTTAATTTGCTCATTATTTATCGCTTACAGTTTTAATAAAAATATCGTTCACACTCGGGATTTTCTCCATAAAATGAGTTACTTGTCCGCGTTGAATTAACAGGTTTAAAAGTTCGTTTGGTGTTGATGTTCCAATGTTGATTTGTAATTTCAATTCGTCGTGCAGTGATTTGAAATCGGTTTGTGAAAGCGTGAATTTTTGCGACAAATCATACATCAATCCTTCAACATTATCGGTCAAAATTCCAACTTCATACTCATTAGTTCTGAATTGTTTCTTTACATCCGAAAGTTTTCCTTCGATAAGTTTATTCGATTTATGAATTAAAGCAATATGATCACACATTTCTTCCACGCTTTCCATTCGATGGGTTGAAAAAATAACCGAAGTTCCTTTTCTATTCAACTCGATGATTTCGTCTTTAATCAAATTAGCATTTACTGGATCAAAACCAGAAAATGGTTCGTCAAGTATCAATAATTTAGGTTTATGCAAAACGGTTACCACAAACTGAACTTTTTGCGCCATTCCTTTTGACAATTCCTGCATTTTTTTGTTCCACCAACCTTGAATTTCCAATCGGTCGAACCAATAGTCTAATTCGCGTTTGGCTTCGGCTTTTGAAAGTCCTTTTAACTGAGCCAAATACAAACATTGCTCGCCTACTTTCATCGTTTTATACAAACCGCGTTCTTCTGGCATATAACCAATTGTACTAACATGATTTGGGTTTAATTTTTCTCCATCGAGAATAATTTCGCCACTATCTGGCATTGTTATTTGGTTAATTATTCTAATTAAAGATGTTTTTCCGGCACCATTTGGACCAAGAAGTCCATAAATACTACCTTTTGGAACGGTTAAAGAAACTTCGTTAAGCGCAGTATAATCGCCATATTGTTTGACTACATTTTTTACTTCAAGTATATTACTCATATTTTTTTGTTTCAAAAATCAATTTCAACTTCAAAAATCAATTTCAACTTCAAAAATCAATTTCAATTACAAATTCAAATTGTTTTTTGAAGTTGATTTTTGCTATTGCTTTTTGCTATTGACTTTTGAAGTTGTTTTTTGCTATTGCATTCGGTAAAAGTAATTGAAAAATTGCATTTCAAAAAAAAACCCACCCAATAAAATGAATTACAGGATGGGAAAAATTGCTATGAAAAAGAAATTACTTGTTTCCAAGTAACACATTCAAATATAAAATTATTTTTTTAATTATGAAAACATATCTTTCACTTTTTCAAAAAAAGATTTATCACTTTTTTCAGGATGCGGAACAAAGTTCTCGTCAGTCATTGCTTTTTCAAAGAATTGACGCTGTTCTTTATTCAAAGTCTTTGGTGTCCAAACGTTTATATGAACTAGTAAATCACCATTGCCATAACTGTTTAAACTAGGAATTCCCTTGCCTTTTAGTCTTAAAATTTTACCCGACTGAATTCCTTCTTCTAATTTAATTCTCACTTTTCCGTTTACAGCTTCAATATCTTTTGAAACTCCAAGTGCGGCTTCAGCAAAACTGATGTATAAATCGTAGTGTAAATTTTCGCCTTCACGTTTTAAATACTCATGTTCTTGCTCTTCAATAGCCACAATTAAATCGCCTGCAATTCCGTTTCCTGGTGCATCATTTCCTTTGCCTGAAACTTTTAATTGCATTCCGTCAACAACACCTGCTGGAATTTTGATAGAAACGGTTTCGTCTTCTAAAATCATTCCGTAAGCATCGGCATTATTAGGTTTACTTTCAATCGTTTGTCCAGAACCGCCACAAACATGGCACGTTGTAGCTGTTTGCATTCTACCTAAAATAGTATTGGTCACTTTTAAAACTTGACCTTGACCATTACAAGTTGAACAGGTTTTATATTTTACGCCTGGCGCTTGAATTTTTCTTTTAACTTTTACTTTTTTCTCAACACCATTGGCAATTTCTTCCAAAGTCAATTTTACTTTGATACGAAGATTGCTTCCTTTAACACGGCGTTGTCCACTCGAATTTCCGCCAAAGCCACCAAAACCACTTCCTCCAAATGCACCGCCAAAAATATCTCCAAACTGACTGAAAATATCATCCATGTTCATGTGTCCATGACCACCAAAACCACCAGCGCCATCAAATGCTTGATGACCATATTGATCGTATTTTGCTTTTTTATTTGGATCGCTTAATACTTCATAAGCTTCGGCAGCTAATTTAAAATTCTCCTCAGCAGTTGGATTTCCTGGATTTTTATCAGGATGAAATTCTATCGCTTTTTTTCGATATGCCTTTTTTATTTCATCAGCCGAAGCACTTTTGGAAATGCCTAATATTTCGTAAAAATCTTTTTTGCTCATATTTATTAATTTTATTAAACGTGATAAATCACGTTTCTATTCAAAAAGTTGTAATTGGAAATTAATTAATTTCCGATTACAACTTTTGGAAAACGAATAATTTTATCGCCCAATTTATATCCTTTTTCAACTACATCAACAATTTTTCCTTTCAAATCATCGCTTGGCGCAGGAATTTGAGAAATTGCTTCAGCAAAATCACCATCAAAACTGTCACCAGCTTTAACCTCAATTTGCTCCAATCCTTTGGAAACCAATGTTGATTTTAATTTTTCATGAATTAATTCAACTCCTTTTGCCAAAGTTTCATCACCACTTTTTGAAATTTGCGTCATTGCTCTGTCAAAATCGTCTAAAACTGGCAACATGGCTTGTAAAACTTCTTGATTGGCAGTTTTGAATAAATCAATACGTTCTTTTGTCGTTCTTTTTTTGAAGTTTTCAAATTCAGCAAAAAGACGAAGAAATTTATCTTTCTCTTTTGCTAATTCTTCCTGCAATTGCTCTTCAACACTAAGTTCTTCGGCAGTTTCAACTTCGTTTACAACATTTTCAGTCTCATTTTCAATTGGATCTTTATCTCTATTTTCAGTATTCATTGATGTTTTATTTTTAAAAATATCTTTAATTTTCATATTGTTGATTTGTATGCAAAAGTACTGCCATTTCTCTTTTTTTGCCAAATTGTCATATTTTTTATTGAAATTGGCACTAAAAATTTAATAAAATTTTAAGACTAAATCGATTTCGCTTTGTTTAAATTTGTGGATATAAAGGTTAAGGTTTTAAGTTGATATATTATTAATTCGAATGCAAATAAAAAAAGGACTTCAAAATTTGAAGCCCTTTTTTTTTATGTAAATCAATAGGTTATGCTTTTTTCTTCACTTTGATAGAACATCCAATGGCTTTGGTTGTTTCTGGCATTGGTGCTTGTCCATTTTCTAAAGCTGCAATGGCATTTTCTAGGTATTTTTCTTTTACTGCCGAAGCATCATCCGAATTATCATCGATTGCACCAATATATTTTACAACATGATTTTTATCTAAAAGAAACACATGAGGCGTTTTTGTCGCACCATATTGTGGATAAATTTTTTGACCTTCATCCACTAAATATGGAAAAGCAAATTTTTTGTCTTTGGCTTTCTTTTGCATGAATTCAAAAGTATCGTCTGGTTGCGCGATTGGATCATTTGGGTTGATTGCCAATAAGATATAACCCTTTGATTTATATTTTTTTGCCAAATCGTTAATTCTGTCTTCATATTTTACGGCAAACGGACACGTATTACAAGTAAAAACTAAAATAAAACCTTTGGCATCTTTATAATCAGCCATGCTGTAGAATTTACCGTCAACTGATTTTAATTTGAAATCGGTTGCTGTGTCGCCAGGTTGATAACCCGTAGACAAACTGTTTCCTACCAATAAGGACGACATGAAAATTAAAATTATTGGAATTGCTTTCATAAATTATTATTTTAGATTGATAAATGAGTTTATATATTCGTTGAGTTCTTCAAAATTTTCAAAATCGCGTTCGGCAAATTGTTTTTTCTTTCCATTGAGAAGTAACGTTGCCGGAATTGCGCCCGACCAGTCGGTATCAACTTTGGAAAGCCACGTGTTATAATCTTTGTCTGCCAAAAGCAAAACTTTGGATTTCAGTTTTCTTTTTTCGATAAACGGAATGAGTTTTTTGTCTAAATCTTTTTTGCTATCCAAACTTACCAAAATGACTTTTACGTTTTTATTTTCGGAGTTTAGTTTTTCAAAATAAGGTAACTCTTTGATACACGGCGCACACCAAGTTGCCCAAAAATTGATAACATATACGTTTTCGTCTTCAATCAAAACGTTTTTGGCAAATTCATCATACGTGTCATAAACCGTAACTTTTTCCTGCGCTTGAACCGAAAAAGCAACGAAAAGCAAAACGAATAAATAATGAATGGATTTTTTTGTCATAATGCACGAAGTTACTGAGTTATAACAAGAAGCTGTTTGGTGTTAACAAAATTTTATTACTGTTTTGCAATTGTTACAAGCAAACTTTGTCATTCTGAACATAGCGTTAGCGAAGTGAAGAATCTCATGACGAAAATAAGTTGATGAGATTCCTCGTTCCTCGAAATGACAAAGTTGATGTAAAAATCCTTACTTTAGTAATTTATTTTTACAAATTATGAAAGAAGAAATTGCTACTTATATTTCGCTTTTGGATGAAAATTATCAGGAAATTGCTAATCGATTATTTGAAACGATTGAAGCGAATTTGGTTTCAACCGAAAATAAAATTTGGCATCGTCATCCGGTTTGGTTTATAGACGGAAACCCGATTGTTGGCTTTGACAAATTAAAAAACGGTTTGCGGTTAATGTTTTGGAGTGGCGCCAATTTTGATGAAAATCAACTGAAAATTGGCTCTGGAAAATTTAAAGATGCTTCAATAACTTATACATCTTTAGACCAAGTAAATACTGATGATGTAAAGCGTTGGGTTGAAAAATCTGCCAAAATACAATGGGATTATAAAAACATCGTAAAACGAAAAGGAAAGTTGGAACCGTTGGTTGGGATTGAGTAAAAATTTATATTTTTACAATTGTAAGATATATAAATATTTGTAAAAGTATATGCAAGAAAAAGCAAAAGATTATTGTAATAAAGCAAATGAATTCCAATACAAAATCAAGAATTTTGCTGAAGCTAGTAATTATTATTTAAAAGCAATTTCTTTAGATTCAGAATTCACAGAAGCGTTGAATGGTTATGCGCAAAATCTTCGACTAAATGTAAAAGATTACAACCTTGCAATTATATATTATTCTAAAGTCATTGAATTAAATCCTCTCTTTGAATGTGCTTATTTTAGAAGAGGAATTTGTAAAGGAATGCTAAATGATTTGCATGGACAACTTTACGATTATTCTAAACATATTGAAATAAACAAACCAAAAGCAGACAATTTTATTTCAAGAATTTTGATAAATTTAAAATTAGAAAATAATTTAGCCGTAATAGAAGATTGCAAAATTGTATTATCCCTAGAACCAAATCATCCTTTTGCATTAAAAACATTAATTGAAACTCAAAAAAGAATAATATGATAGATAAGTTTTCTTTTTTTACTGTACACTTTTATCATTTAGTGGATTTGTTTTTGCCCTTTATGAAGTAATGGCTAGACAAAAAATAGAAATGGAAACTTTTACACACCGAAATTTAAAAAGCATATTAAAATATCAATGAGAAAAGAAACTAGTAAAATATTAATAATTATTGTTTACTTAATAATTACCTCTTGTGAAAAACATAATAAAGAGACTTCAATAACGGAAAAAAAACAAGTTAAAACTTCAAAAAATCATAGTGAAGAAAACCTCTTTATGGATGATGTAGAAAAAATCACTTTATTATCTATAAGTAAAAACATTCCTCTTAAGCAAGTCAATTCTGTTTTAAAAGATTATTATGATAAAACATCTTTAGCTTTTGTTTATAATAACAATTCAGATTATTATGAAAAAGTAATTGACACTATTTCAAAAAAATATAATTTAAGTAACCAAAAAACTGCTTCAATAATTTTTAGTTATCAATATGAATTAATTACCGAAGAAGAAATTATAGAAAATTATTTATTAGAAAAAGATGAATATCTTTCAAATCAAGATAACGAATATTAAAAGTATTCACTCAATAATTTATTCTATTTTTTTTATTATTCATCAAAAAATTAAACCATAAACTTGGAGAAGGTAAACATTACCCCAGCCATTCCTTAAAATCATTCACGCGTTCGCGAGCAACAATTACCTCATCGTCTTTGTAGGTTGGTAAAATCACTTTCAGTCGGGAATTACTGTGCAACTGAATTTCCTTAATCGCTTTCATCGGGATAATGAATTTTCTTGAAACACGGTAAAAGTCTTTTGGATCGAGTTCGGTTTCGAGTTGTTCCAAAGTGTTGTCTAACAAATAATCGCGATTGTCTAACGTATGCAAATACGTTCCTTTGTTTTCGCTATAGAAACACTCAACTTCTTCAATGGCAATCATTTTCAGTTGTTGTCCCATTTTTATCGTGAAGCGTTTTTTGTATTCTCTGTCAATTGGGTTGATCAACATTCGCTTGATCGCTTCAAAATCCAAACTGGTAACCAAACTTTTTTGAAATTGATTTTTGAATTTGTTAATTGCAATTTCCAAATCGTCTTCGTCAATCGGTTTCAGTAAATAATCAATACTGTTCAGTTTAAATGCTCGCAACGCATATTCATCATAAGCCGTGGTAAAAATCACGGCACTTTTAATGTCGATTTGCTCAAATATTTCAAACGACAATCCATCGGAAAGTTGAATATCCAGAAAAATTAAATCGGGATGTTGATTGGAATTAAACCAAGTAACGGCTTCTTCTACTGAATGTAACATTGTTTTTACGTCTAATCCTAATTTTTCGATCTTTCGTTGCAGTAGTCGTGCGGCTGGCTTTTCGTCTTCTATGATGATGATGTTCATGTTTTGGTTATTTGTGGATTTGGTTATTTGGTTTCTCGAATGCGCTTGAAGTGACAACTGTGAACTTAAAACTGAGAACTGACAACTGGAATTACTCCCATTTATTGTTCTTTTCTTTTTCCATTAATTCTTTGATTTTCTTTTCTTCCCAGTTTTCACCCAAAATCATCGATGGAAGAAAAACTGAAAGTCCGTGAGCTACTAATCCAATTCCCCAAAAGAATGGTGTTGTTAATGTTTTCCATTGAAAATAACTTTCGCCTTCATTTACACTTTGAGCATTTAGTATAAAAATCATAATGTTCACCACAATATAAACGCCAAGATGTGAATAAAATCCTTTGATTTTTTTAACACGTTTTGCAGCTTCTTGATATCTAATTTCGTCTCTGTTTTCCATGATTATTCGTAGTATTTGTCTCTTGATTTTTCTTCGTCCATAAATTCTTTAATCTTTTTTTCTTCCCAATCTTTACCTATGAAAGTAAAAATATTAAAAACCATTATTGCATGAACTAATAGTCCAATTCCCCAACCTAATAATGTCCAAACGAACCATAAATACTGTGGTGAATATCTTAAATTGATAAAAATTAACACAATCATTACCAGTATATAGGAAGCCAAATGTGAATAAAAACCTTTGATTTCTTGCACTCGCTTTTTGGCTTTTTGGTATCGTTCGTATTCAGTTTCTTTTATTTCCATGACTATTTCCATTTGTTATTTTGATTGTTGTCTTTTTCTAGAATTTCTCTAATTTTTCGTTCTTCCCAGTTTTTTCCGTAACCAAAAACTTCGAGTGCGTGAAACGTTACGCCCATTCCCCAACCTAACATTGGGAACCAAAACCATTGAAATTTTGTGGTACTTAAATTGATAAAAATCAAAATTGGGATTACAAAACAGTAAGAAATCAAGTTGCCATAAAATCCTTTTAATTGATCTACTCTGTCTTTTGCTTTGGCATAAGCCATATTTTCGTTATAAATATTTTGTGTTTCCATGATGACGATTTGTTTAGTTAAAATTGGAATTTTTACTTTAAAAACTTCTGATGTTTCTTCCACCAAAACTTTTCTTTCCGAAATTAATGCATAGCGATTGACGATGTTCTGCAGTCCAACGCCTTTTCTATCTTGCAGCACTTCTTTCTTTTGTAAATTATTCTCAATGATTAAATAATTGTTTTCAATATAAATTTTAATGTGAAGCGGTTTTTGCTCGCTAACTACATTGTGTTTAATGGTATTTTCCAATAAAAGTTGTAATGACAACGGAACAACTTTGGCTTCTGCATTCTCAAAATCGGTTGGAATTTCGTAGCTAATGCTGTTTTCAAAACGCATTTTCAACAAATTCATATACGTTTTAGCAAACTGTAATTCTTCTTCTACCGAAACCAATTCTTTGTCTTTTTGTTCCAAAACATAGCGGTAGATTTTAGATAACGAAGTTGTAAATCGTTGTGCATTATCTGGATTTTCTTCTATCAAAGAACTCAGCACATTCAAGCTGTTGAACAAAAAATGAGGATCGATTTGATTTTTTAAACTCTCAAATTTAGCCGATGCTGTTCCGGCGATAACTTTTTGTTCTTTTACTCGATTTTCGTTATACGCTTTGTAGAAATAGAAAGCGTGAATTGCAAGCGTTACAATTAAAGTTATAACCGAAGCGACCAAATAGTTTGCCATGGTTTCTTTTTTGAAAAACGCTGCAAAAGTGCTTCCTTCTATGATTACATCTTCAAAAACTCTCAGTAAAAAAATGGCGACTATCGTTACAACGAATGAAGAAATAAAACCGACTATTATTCTTTTTGGTGTAAATCTATCGGCTTTAAAAATTTTATCTAATCGCATAAAAACTGCGGCATTGATAAGATACAAAACCACTCCATACATCATTGTATAACCAAAGTTAGTCAGCATTGTATAATCGAAAGCGATACTGCTACCAACTACAAATCGAATTCCCAATAGTACCATAAAAATTACAAAAGCGATAACTACTGCTTTGATGAACTCTCTGATTAATCTTTGTATCATGACTAATTTTTTTAAAATGAGACTTTTATAAAATAATATCTCCTAATTATTTACAGTTTTTCAAAGCTTCGTTTGCTCTGTCTAAACCCCAATTTGGATGAAAAGCTGTCTCAGGTTTAAAAGTAGCAAATAATTCGATTGATTTTGCTATTTGTTCGCACATTGGTTTTGTGTCAGCTCCAGACCATTTTGCTCCGCCAATTTCAAATTCGGCTTTGCTAAAAACTACTCTTGGATTGTTTGGCGCAATGGCTAATGCTTTATAATATTGTTCCATTGCTAATCCTGAATATTTCATCCCGTTTGTCATTGGATCCTGGACTAAAACTGCTGTATAAACCATTGCTTGTAATACCATAATTTCGGCATTGTTAGGCGAAATCAACGTTGCGTTGTCAACAGCATTTTGAGCTTTTTCGATTAAAGCGGTTGCTTTTTCTCTGTTTTTTGGATTAAATGCTTCGATAGCATTAATCATCCCGATGTAGTAACTTGGCAACCAATTTGTTTTTTCTGCCGATGCAATTCTTTCAAATAAAGCGGTTGCTTCTGCTGGTTTCCCTTCGCCCCAAAGTGATAATGCTTTTTGCATTCCTGTTTCATATTGGGTTTGTGCTGCTAACATTGAGCAAACAAAAAATGCGGTAATGGTGATAATTGTTTTCATGATTTTTAATTTTTAATTATTGATGAATTGAAACTTTGTTTTTAATTACACTTCAAAAGTATCTCGGATTGTATTCCTATAAAACTTATTCTTACCGAACTGTTGATTTTGATGGATGAATTGTTTTTTTTTAGTGAATAGTAATTAGCTGTACTACTTTTTACTATTACAAATTATTCAACTGATTATCTTTTTTGTTATCGCTGATGGTCCAAAAGAAACCTACAAAGAAAAACTGATCTGCCGTTGGACGAATTTCTCTTCTTTCGTAAATGCCATTCGTATTTACAGTATTTGCATATTCATAACCAAAAACATTTTGCGTTGCTAAAACATTAGAAACTGATACATACAAAATCTTTTGTTGCGAAAGTAAATATGCCCAACCCAAACTTAAATTGTTGTAACTTTTTGTTTTTGATGCCATGAAATTAGCTTCATTTGGATTGTTGTATGGTCTTCCAGAAGAAAAACTATTGGTAATACTTAATTGCGATTTTAATTTATTTATCCACCATTTAGAAACTACACTCAAACTATGATTTGCAACAAAATTTGGTGTAACAGTTGTTGGATAATTTTTATAATCTCTTTGCGTATCGATATATGAATAAGAAACCCAATATTCTAAATTTTTAATCGTGCTGTTGTCTCTCCAAAGCATTTCAAAACCTTTTGCGTAACCCGAACCTGCATTGGTAAACTGACTATCAAACTGAGAAACATTGGTGTCAAATTTTACTAAATCGCTGTATTTTTTATAGTAAGCTTCAGCTCTAAACAATTTGCGGTTTTTATTATACAAAAAGTTTAAAATATAATGGTCTGCTTTTTCGCTGCTTAAATAATCGGCATATTTTAAATAATCTTGTCTTGGTGCTTGCGTAAAACTTCCATAAGCCAATGAAAACTGTCCACTTTTAGAAACTTTGTAAGCTAATGAAGCTCTTGGCGACACAACTGTTTCTTCTAGTAAATCATTGTTAGATAAACGAACACCTAGTTTTCCGGCAAACTTTTTAGAGAAGAAAATATCGGTTTCGGCATAAGTTGCAGCAATATTAGCATTGTATCCACTTTTGAATGTAAAATCTTCATTTGAATTAAAGCTTTCATCAAACTTAGTAATGAAATAATCCGCACCAAAAGTCAACTTTACTCTATCGGAAAACGATTTTTTCAATCGCATTTTTAGGTGTGATGAATGTTCGTTATTTTCGACATCGTTTACATCGAGACCAATTTTATTTTGCCCATAACCATAGCTCAATCCAGAAAATAATTGCCAATGATTACTAAGATTTGCTTTATAGGAAGCATTCAAATAAAAATTATTGTTGTTTAAATCTACTCTGGTTTTTGTTGTAGAATTGATGCTTTCTTGATTGATATCAAACTGCGAAGCGTCAAAAGCTGCGTATAATTTGAATAAACCATTTTCAAAATCATGCCGATAAACCGCTTCGCCCGAAAGTGATTGAAACGGTTTGTTCCAATCAGCGTTTTGTGGAATTAATCTTTGATACGGTTCTAAATTGATGTAAGCTGTGTTGAAAGAGATGGAGTTTTTTCCCCATTTTTGAGTATTTGCCAATCCTAAACCAACCGTCATCAAGGAAATATCTGTTTTTTCTTCCACCATTTCATCTTGAGTATTTAACAACAAAACACTTGAAAGCGCTTCGCCATATTCTGCAGAATAACCACCAGTTGAAAACGACATTCCACTAAAAAGAAATGGCGAAAATCGTCCACGAGTTGGCACATTTGCCGTTGTTGCACCATAAGGTTGCGCCACTCGAATTCCGTCAACAAAGGTTTGAGTTTCATCGGCTTCGCCACCACGAACAAAAAGTCGTCCATCTTCGCCAACAGTATTTGTTCCTGGCAAGGTTTGCAACGCCGAAACAATATCGCCCATTGCACCAGCAGTTGTTACAATATCTAGTGGTTTTAAAACTGAAATTCGTGCTTTTTCGCCTGCATCAAATGTTCCTGCAGTAACAATTACCGCATCAAGAGAATTTACACTTTCTCTAAGTTTTACCGTTTTGTTTTTATAATTTGCTACATCTATAGCTATTGAAAGTGTTTCATAAGTCACAAAACTAATGACCAAAGTTTGATTACCAGTTGTTGTCGTTGAAAAGCTAAACTTCCCATTTTCATCGGATGTTGCGCCATCATAAGTACCATCAATATAAATATTGGCACCAGCAATAGGTTTGTTTTTTTCGTCAAGAACAGTTCCAGAAATTTCGTTTTGAGCTAAAACAGTAAAGCTTAAAAAGAATAAGATAAAGGTGTAAAAAGTTTTCATAGTGGTTGTATTTTGATAGGACAAAATTGCATGAAGAACAAAAACTATAAAATATTTATTTACCGAACTGTAGAAATTAGTGGATGAAGTGTTGTTGTTTTATTTTTAAAGAAAAATATTCGGTCTATAACTTTTATCACTTCTTTTTGTATCTTTATTTTTCAAACCAAAAAACAAAATAAAAAATGGGTAAAAACACTGACCTCGGATTATTATTCCTTCGAATTAGCGTTGGCGGATTAATGCTTTTTCACGGCGTTGCAAAATTGATGCATGGCATTGAATTTCTTGTTCAATCGATGGGAACATTTGGCTATGCCGTTTATATTGGAGAAGTTTTGGCTCCTTTGGCTATTTTAATTGGCTGGCGAACACGAATTGCCGCTGTAATCTTAGCTATCAATTGTATTGTAGCCGTTGGAGTTGCTCACAGCAACGAACTTTTTTCACTTTCAGAACACGGCGGATATGCCAACGAATTATTAATGTTATACCTTCTTGGTGCTGTAGCTTTATTTTTTACAGGCGCAGGAAAACATGCTATTTCTTCTCAAAATACTTGGGACTAAAAATTTCATTCGTCCTGAAAATTGATTGTTTTCAGGACGAATTTTATTTTAAAACAATTGTTGTGCTGTTCTTCAACAAGTTGACGAATTACATCAAAAAATTGCCAAAACAAAAATCTAATCTTAACAGTATTATTAAATAATTTTCATTAGCATTGCAACTTCAAAAAACTAACCTACCAAATGAAAATTATCAAATCGCTACTTACGTTTGCTGCGATATTCTCAATGAATTCGGGCAATGCACAAGTAATCATTCAAATGTGGCCCGAAATTAAAAACTACCACGAGCTGATGACAAAGTCATACAAATCAGCAAAAAAAGGAGATTTTAATCCTATCAAAAATTACGCAACAACTCTTTCTAAAGATGCCGAAAAACTTTGTATTGAAAACATGCCCCAAAATTTTAGACAACCTAAAACTATTGAAGCATTAGTAAAACTAAAAAGAGAAAGCAAAAGCATCAAAGAATTAGTAGAGAACAAAGCTTCAAACAACGAGATTTTTGAAACCTTAAAATCAATTCATCATACGTTTATAAAAATGTCGGATTTGTGCTGTCAAAAGAAATAATCTATTCAACATTTTTTTAGCATAATTTGTTATCAACAAATCACAAATCATAAACCGATTTCCTAAAATTATATTTTACCTTTGTTGGCTCAAAAAAAAAGGATTATGATTTATAAATTCAGAGCAATACTTGATGCTGAAGAAGATGTATTCAGAGATATTGCAATAAACGAAGAGGATACTTTAGAAGATTTACACAACGCCATCGTTAATGCTTTTGGTTTTGACGGAATGGAAGTTGCTTCCTTCTACACCTGTGACGATACTTGGAATCAAGAAGACGAAATTCCAATGTTTGACTCTGGTGATGTTCCTGGTGAACAAAAAACAATGAGTGATTATCAACTCAATGACTTATTAAGCGAAGACCAAACAAAAATTATCTACGTTTATGATTTTATCAATATGTGGACATTTTTGGTTGAATTGGCTGCGATTGAAGAAGCAGAAACTGGCGTAACCTATCCAAGTCTTTTGTTCTCTCACGGAGAATTGCCAGCCGAAGCGGTTGAGAAAAAATTTGAAGCTGACAATGATGATGATTTATACTCAGAATTTGAAGACGATTTAGATGAAGACGATTTAGATATGTTTGGTGGCGATGATAGCTTTGAAGACTATGGATTTGAAGAAAATTGGAATTAAAAATTAGAATAACCGATAAATGATAAACCTGTTTAATACCCATGTAGAAACGCTTTCCATTCATAGAGTGGGAAATAAAAGCCGCAACGAAGCTATTTTTCTTTCAGATGAACCGTATCAACTGAATGACGAAATCATGCCATTATTGAAGGAATTTTTCTTTAAATCGTTTCGTGAAAAAGAAGAAAACTATTTTCAGTTTGCTCATGATGTAGATTTGGAATACAACGATATGTTCAATTTAGCATCTGAAATTTTTACAAATCCAAGTGATTTTCATGAAGTTTCAAAAAAAATAACCAAACATCTTTTTGAACAATCCAATCATCCGCATATTAAAAACGGAGAAGTTTATATTACTTATTTAACCAATGTATCGATTGACAACAATGTTGTAGATGCCATTGGTGTTTTTAAAAGTGAAATCAAAACGGATTTTCTTCAATTTGAAGAGAAAGATAAAAATCTGGAAATGATTTTACAACAAGGAATTAACCTTAACAAACTTGATAAAGGTTGTTTGATTTTTAATCACAAAAAAGAAGAAGGTTATAAAATCCTCACAGTTGATAGTAATCGTTATGATGCAAGATATTGGTTGGAACATTTTCTTTCGGTTGATGCTTTTCAAGACGAAAATTTCTATACTAAAAAGTACTTGAAATTCTGTCAAAGCTTTGCCAAAGACGTTGTTCTTCCTGCCGAAGACAAGAAAGAAGAAGTAATGTTCATGAACCGTGCTGTGAATCATTTTGCTAAAAACGATGAATTTGAAGAAACAAAATTCCTAAACGAAGTATTGGATAATCCTGATTTAATTCCAGAATTTAAAAACTACAAAGTAGATAAAGGTGAAAAATTCAGTATTGAAGACATCACTACTTTTCCAATAGCAAATGCTGCGGTTAGTGATGCTCGAAAATCGATAAAAAACGTAATCAATTTAGACACCAATATTCAAATAAAACTGGATTTTATCAATCCAGAAAGTGCTGAAAAATTTGTAGAAAAAGGTTGGGACGAAGAAAAACAAATGTATTACTACTTAGTTTATTTCAACAAAGAACAAAAAAGTTAAGCAGTTAATCAATTTTAAGAAAAATCCTCAATTGTTAAAAACGATTGAGGATTTTTTTATTTCTAATGTTTATTTATATCTTTCGTGTTATTTCGCCAAAATAATGATAAAGAAACTTTTGGTTTTACTTCTACTTTTCTTTTGTTGTCAAAATATGACAGCACAACAAACAGTTGCAAAAGACTCAGCAAAAGTTTACAAAGACATTGAAAAATTTTCAAGAAAATCAAAGTTCGGAAAATTTGTTCATCGATTATTATTCAAATCAACTAGAAAATCAAAACCTTCCAAAAAAGCGTCAACTCAAAGATATTATCTAAAAAAAGCGTTTGATAAACACGAAGGCAAAATCATTAGAAACATAAACATCGAAACGCTTGATCCGTTTGGATATTCAGTTGATAATACTAAAGATCAACCCGATAAAGGAATTGAGAAATTTGGAAATGCTTTTCATGCTAAATCTAAAAAGTTCACTATTAGAAATCTTTTATTATTTAAAAAAAATGAACCTCTAGATTCTATAACCGCTAAAGAATCTGAACGTTTAATTAGACGTCAAAGGTTTGTAAGAAGTGTTGTTATTAAACCAGTTGCTATTGGAAACAGCAAGGATTCTGTAGATATTTCTATTAGAGTTCTTGATTCTTGGAGTTTAATTCCAACAGGCGCAATTTCGGGTTCAAGAGCAAATTTTGAAATAGCTGAACGAAACGTTTTTGGTCTTGGTCATGAACTATCGCACGATTTCACACAGCGTTTTTCCGATAAAAGCAACGCTCATAATTCTCGTTATTTAATTAGAAATATTAAAAATTCGTTTACTAATGTTACTTTAAACTACAACGAATCGTTAGAAAAAAACATTTCAAAAAGCATTCGAGTGGAACGATTATTTTTCTCGCCATTAACTCGTTTTGCTGGCGGCATTTTTCTGGAAAACAGAGCTTTTTCGGACTCGCTACCAAACCCAACAAACGAGTTTGAAATTGTTAGTTTTAAAAATGAAACGCGTGACTTTTGGTTTGGACATGCTTTTAAAATTTTTGGTGGAAAAACCGAAGATTACAGAACAACTAATTTGGTTACAACCATTGGCTACAAAAATGTAAATTATATAAAAACACCATCAACTGAACTTGATCCTAATCAATTTTTTGCAAATGAAGAATTGTATTTGACAAGTATTGGTATCAATACACGAAAATTTGCTGAGGACAAGTATCTTTTCAATTTTGGCATTATTGAAGACATTCCTTATGGTCAAGTCTATTCCATAACGGGTGGATTTCAGAATAAAAACAATCAAAAACGAGCTTATTTTGGCGGACGATTTGCCTATGGAAACTATTTTGATTTTGGTTATCTTGGAATTAATTCAGAATGGGGAAGTTTTTTTCATGGAAGAGATTCTAAAGAAACTACATTTAAAATCGAAGCAAATTATTTTACCAATTTACTATCTATGGGCGATTGGAAAATTAGACAGTTTATAAAATCCAATTTAGTTATTGGAAACCATCGCGTTTCAATTTTAAAAGACAGAGTAACACTTGGTGATGAAGATGGTATTCAAGGTTTTAACAATCCGTTAATTAGCGGAATTAGAAAAGCAACAATTACTTTACAAACCCAAACCTACGTTCCTGGAAGTTGGCACGGATTTCGTTTTAGTCCTTTTTATAATATGACACTTGGAATGCTTGGCAATGAAACCGACAAATTTTTAAACAATAGTTTGTTATCAAAATTTAGTATTGGCGTGTTGATTAATAATGATTATTTGGTTTTTAACAGTTTCCAAATTTCATTGTCTTTTTATCCAAAAATACCTTTTGAAGGAACAAATGTTTTCAATACTAATAGTTATAAGAACAATGATTTGTCTCTTCCCGACTATGAAATTGGTCAACCTAGCATTGTTTCATATAAATAATTTTTATTAATTTTAAATAAGTTAAAACTTATATTTTTTATTAAAAAACGCATTTCATCGATTATTTTATAACTTTTATCGTATTTTAAACTATTTTTAAATGCCGAAAAAAATAGAAAACATGAAAATTAAAAGGTATTCTAAAAATTTATTAGGCAAAAAAATTGTGTGTATAATTTTTGGACATCAGTTTATTGAAACCAAAAAAGTAAATATTCACTTTAGCGAATTTGAATGTTCCTATTGCAAATTACAAGTTACTAACGATAAAATTGGAAAAAAAACTGCTTTGACCAATGAATTGAAAGAAATCAATGAAACTTTATCGTATCTGAATTTAAAAAAAGAATTTGTAAAAAGATTTTATTACTCAAAAAAAGAATAGTAACAAATTAAGGATATAATCGTCTTACATTAAATCCTTAATCAAAAAAATCTTGGAGAATTCAATCCTTTCAATCAAAAATCTACACAAAAAATATGGCAAAGTTCATGCTGTAAATGATGTGTCACTCGACATTTACAAAGGCAATGTCTATGGAATTTTAGGTCCAAACGGTAGTGGAAAATCCACAACATTAGGAATAGTTCTTAATGTTGTAAACAAAACTTCAGGCGAATACAGCTGGTTTGGTGGAAAACTAGAAACTCATGATGCGTTAAAAAAAGTTGGCGCTATCATTGAACGTCCCAACTTTTATCCTTACATGTCTGCAAAAGAAAACCTAGAATTGGTTTGCAAAATTAAAGGTGTTGACTATAAAAAAGTAGATGAAAAGCTGGAAATTGTTGGACTAATCGACCGAAAAAACAGTAAATTCAAAACTTTTTCTTTGGGAATGAAACAGCGTTTAGCCATAGCTTCGGCTTTATTAAACGATCCCGAAATTCTAATTCTCGACGAACCAACTAATGGTTTAGATCCACAAGGAATTCATCAAGTTCGCGATATCATTCGTCTTATTGCTTCTCAAGGAACAACTATTTTATTGGCTTCTCATCTTCTTGATGAAGTAGAAAAAGTATGTAGCCATGTTTTGGTTTTGCGCTTTGGTAAAATCTTATACAACGGCAAAGTAGATGAAATGGTTAGTCATAATGCCTATTTTGAATTACAAAGCAATAACAATCAAAAACTTATTGAAGCATTAAAAAATCATCCTGAATTGGACAATTATGAAAATAATGAGGAAAAAATCATTGCTCATTTTAAAACCCAAGTTGATTCTGCTGAACTAAATGGATTTTTCTTTGAAAAAGGAATTTCTTTAAACCATTTGGTAAAAAGAAAGCAAAGCTTGGAAGAACAATTCCTTACATTAACCAATTCAACCGAAACTCAATCATGAAACGTTTATTAGCCATAGAACTTCAAAAAATCTGGAAAAATCGTGCCAGCAAAGTATTAACCATTGGATATTTTGTTATTCTTTCTTTTATTGCTTTAATAGCTTCTATAAAATTTGACATTGGAATTTTTAAATTTCATTTAGCCGAAATGGGGATTTTCAATTTCCCATATATTTGGCATTTCAATACTTACATTGCTTCCTTTTTAAAAATATTTTTAGCCGTTATTATCGTTTCTATGATGGCAAACGAGTACAGTTATGGAACTTTAAAACAAAATCTCATTGATGGAATGAGCAAAAAAGAATTGATTTTGTCAAAATTCTTAACTATAGTTCTTTTTGCTGGAATCTCTACGCTTTTTGTATTTGTAATGTCGTTATTTTTGGGATATGGATTTTCGTCCTACACCGAAATTGGAATTGTTTTCTCAGATTTAGAATATCTTCTTGCCTATTTTGTTAAACTATTAGGTTTTTTCTCGTTCTGTTTATTTCTTGGAGTTTTAATAAAACGATCCGCTTTTGCATTGGGTTCGCTATTTATTTGGTTTATTTTTGAAAAAATTTCTTATGGAATTTTAAAATTCAACATTTACAACAAAAACCCAAAAGTAGATGATGTATATGCTTTTATGCCATTAGAATCCATGAGTAATTTACTCATTGAACCATTTACAAGACTGAATTCTGTTAAAAATCTACAAGAAGCAGTTGGCGAAAACTCACTTAAGGATTATGATGTCCATCTATCTTCTATTCTAATTGTATTGATTTGGATAGCAATTTTTGTTTATTCTTCTTACATTATAATTAAAAAACGTGATTTATAATCCATTAACAATCAATAAAATCTTAAAGAAAGCATAAAGCGAGGCAATCGTTTTATGTTTTCTTATTTATTTGTTAATTTTAGCGAATGAAAAAGAAATTATTTTATTTGCTTGTACTTGTTTTATTTTCAATAAACGGGTATTCTCAATTTAGTAAAACACACTACATTCCGCCATTAGCAGGTTCATCCACGGTAATTCCTGGACAACAATATCTCTATATTTCTACTCCAACAACAACACCAGTGAATTTTAAAATCATTGAACTTGGAGGAAATATTATTACAGGAACTGTTTCAAAAAGTTCTCCATTTATATATGATATTGGTTTTGGTGCTAATTCTCAGGTTTATATAGATGCCAATACATCATCCAATGTTTACAATAACAAAGGTTATATTGTTGAAGCAGAAGATATGATTTATGTTACCTTACGAGTAATTGATTCTACAGGAAATCATGCTGGTTTATTAGTTTCAAAAGGAAGAGCTTCTTTGGGTAATCGTTTTAGAGTTGGAGCAATAACCAATCTTGATGTAACAAACTACATCGATATTCACTCAACGTTTGTGTCTGTTTTAGCTACCGAAAATAATACAACCGTAAATTTTAGCAATATTAAGCCCGGAGTAACAATCAATAACAATCCAAATGGTTCAAATCCGTTTAGCATAGTTTTGAACAGTGGAGAAACTTATGCAATTGTCGCTCAAGGACCAAATAATGCCAATCGTGATGGATTAATTGGTTCCTTAGTAACTTCAGATAAACCTATTGCTTTAAACTGTGGTTCTTTTGGAGGAAGTAATGCTGTTGCTAATTTAGACTTAGGTTTTGACCAAATTGTTCCAGCGGAAAGAATCAATACTAATGAATATATTTTTATAAAAAGTACTGGAATTGACAATGTAGAAAAAGTACTTCTTGTTGCTGATGAAGATGGAACCGAAATCACTATAAACGGAAATGCAACGCCTGTATTTACATTGAACGCAGGTCAATATTTACCGTTAAATGGAAATAGTTTTGATGCTAACGGAAATTTATACGTTAATTCCAATAAAAGAGTTTTTGCCTATCAAAGTGTTGGTGATAATGGTGCGCAAGATCAAAGAAACCAAGAATTATTTTTTGTTCCACCTTTAAGTTGTCAAACACCTAGAATTATCGACAACATTCCTCAAATAAACTTTGTTGGAAACAGACAATTTAACGGTCGAGTAACGATAGTAACCAAAACAGGTTCAACACTTAATTTTACAGTAAACGAAAACAATTATACTGTAAATACACTTCCATTTAGTATTACTGGTCCAAATCCTGTTACTGGAAATCCAAATTATGAAACCTATGTAATTACAGGTTTAACAGGTAATGTCTCTGTATTTTCAACCAGCGAAATTTATCTCGCAGCTTATGGTTCGGAACAAGCGGCAACTTTTGGAGGATATTATTCAGGATTTACATTTGAGCCCGAAATTTCTTTTACAAAACTTGATTTAACTCAAGATTCTTGTATTCCAAATACTAGATTATCCGTAAATACATTGAGTCCTTTTGACGCTTTTCAATGGTATTTTAATGATGTTTTAATTCCATCTGCAACCGAAAACTTTTTAATACCAACACAACCTGGATATTATAAAGTTTCTGCAACTATTTCGGGTTGTGGATTGCCTGTTGAATCCAACAATATTCCTGTAAGTTCTTGTTCGCTTGATACTGATAATGATGGCGTAAATAATAATATTGATTTAGACAATGACAATGATGGTTTAACCAATTGTCAAGAATCATATGGCGATGTGAATTTTAATTTTACCAATTCACCTATCGGTTCAATACAAATTGGCGATTATATCAATACTTATCTGGAAACAGTTACCACTGCTGGAAGTGTAACACCATCGGCAACACCTTTTGTTGCCGAAGCAAGCGGAAATTTTGTTACCGAAGCAGCAACTGGAAAAGGAAATTCTGTAACTTATACAGTCAATTTCAACAATCCAATTAGTCTCGCTATCGAATATGCGTCGATTTTAACTAATCCAAGTAATGCATTAAGCCAAGACACTGAAATTAGAATATCTTGTCCTGTTGACAAAACAATTACCCTTTTAAATCCTGACAATCAACTGCTAATTGACACCAATTATGATGGCGTTTTTGAAAGTGGCGTAACACAATTTTCTTCTTTTGAAATTCGTTTCAGACTAAATACAGGTATATCATTAACTCCAGAAAACAGCACTTTTTCTATAAAAGCCAATCTGATAAGTACTATTTCTATTTCTAATACCAATCTAACTGATTCAAACACTAGTCGAGTTTCACTAAAACTTGTTGCTACTTGTGTTCCAAAAGATAGTGATGGAGATGGAAGTCCTGATCAAAACGATTATGACAGTGACAACGATTCTATTCCTGATTATTATGAAAGTCAAGGAGCAAATTTTGTTGTAAGAAGCAATATCGATGCTAATAATGATGGTATTGACGATGCATTTGGAACTGGAATTATTCCAGTTGATACTGATGGTGATAGCGTTCCAGATTATCTTGATTTAGACTCAGACAATGATGGAATTTTTGACATCATAGAATCTGGAAGTCCAGGAAATCAAAATAATACTAACGGAATTATGATTGGCAATTTTGGCACAAATGGTCTACACAATAGTTTAGAAACTTCTCCAAATAGTGGCATTATAAACTACACCATTGCCGATAGCGATAATGATGGTATTTGGAATTTTATCGAATTGGATAGCGATGATGATGGTTGTTTTGACACCATAGAAGCTGGATTTGAAGACAATAACAACGACGGAATTCTTGGAAGTGATGTTCCAACCAATATTGTTGATGGACTTGTTATTTCAGCTAGCGGTTATGGAATTCCTAACCAAAATTATACTATTGGTGCGCCAATTTCCATCACAACACATCCAGCCAATGTTACGGTTTGTGAATTACAAACTGCCATTTTCACCGTTGATTCTCCAGCTGTTGACAGTTATCAATGGCAACTTTCTACCGATAATGAAACAACTTGGAGCAACTTAACTAATAATGCAACCTATTCTGGCGTAACAACTGTTAGTTTAACGGTTTCCAATGTTTCGCCTACAATGGTTGGTTATAAATATCGTGTTTTCTTAAACAGAATTGGAAATTCTTGCGGATTGTATTCCAATGCTGCTACATTGACAACTTATGCTTTGCCAGTTGTAACAACACCTATTACATTAAAACAATGTGATAGCGATTCAGATGGAATTTCTGATTTCAATTTGACACAAATTAATGATTTAATTTCTGCAAATGCCGCAAACGAAACTTTCGCTTATTTCACTTCGCAAACCGCAGCCGAACAAGAAATCACAACTCAAGAAATTACCAATCCAATTGTTTACAATACTGGTACTTCAACCGTTTTTGCTCGTGTAGAAAATTCAAACGGTTGTTATAGTGTTGCACAAATTAATTTGGTAGTTTCTGTCAGCCAAATTCCGCCGAGTTTTGTAATTCAAGACATACACAAATGTGATGATTATCTTGATGCAACTAATGATGATCGTGATGGAATATCTGGACCATTTAATTTTACAAGCATAAAAAACAGTTTGCAATCCATTCTTCCGCCAACAGTCACTATCAGTTTTTACAGAAATGAAGCCGATTTTCTTGCTGAAACTGATGCTGATGGTAATTCATTAGCCATAACAGACATTGCAAATTACAGAAATATTGGGTATCCAAATTCACAAACAATTTGGGTTCGAGCCGATAGTACCATTGATAATTCTTGTTATGGATTTAAAACATTTGAAATTATTGTAGAAGCATTGCCTATTGCAAATAATGTAAATGCAACCAACCAAATTCGCCATTGTGATGATGACCAAGATGGAATTTATGGATTTGACACAACTGGAATTGAAGCTACCGTTTTAAACGGACAAACCAATGTTAATCTGCGATATATTAGAGCAAATGGAACGCAAACCACTACATTACCAAATCCGTTATTGGTAAACCAAAGTGAAACAATAACTGTAAGAGTAATCAATAATGTTACTCCGAGCCAAACTGAAGAATGTTTTGACGAAGTGCAATTAGAGTTTATTGTTGACGATTTGCCACAAGCTTTTGCGGTTCCAGTTTCAGCAACAACGTATTGCGATAACGAAGCTGATCCTTTGTATCAAGACGGAATTGTAGATTTTGACACAACTGATTTTGAAACCACTATTTTGGGCGGACAAACCAATATGAATGTTTATTATTTTGATGAAAACAACAATCCATTGCCAAGTCCGTTGCCAAATCCTTTTAGAAGCGGAACGCAGAATGTTCGTGTGGTAGTTGAAAATAGAACCAATACAGATTGTACTGCCGAAGTTATACTTCCGTTTATTGTAAACCCAACTCCAATTATTGATTTAAATGAGCGAGTTTTAATTTGCTATCCAGATACACAAACGACTATTGACGCTCATATTCTTGACGGAACGCCAATTTCAAGTTATACTTATCAATGGTATTTGAACGGAAATTTATTAGTTGGAAAAACGAGTTATGCCATAACAGTTCTAACGCCAGGAATTTACAACGTAACCGTTACTAACAGTACTAATTGTGTCATGTCAAGAAAAATTGAAGTTGTAATTTCTGAAGTGCCAACTTTTGACAGCATAGTTATCCAAGATTTAACCGATATCAATACGATTTTAGTAAATGTAAATGGTTCTGGAGATTATGAATTTGCGCTTGACGATATTGCTGGTCCATATCAAAGTTCAAACCTTTTCTACCAAGTTCCATTTGGATTACATCAAATTTATATTCGAGATGTTGCTGGTTGTGCAACTATTGGACCAATTCAAGCTGCTGTTTTAGGAATTCCAAAATATTTTACACCAAATGGCGATGGTTTTCACGACACTTGGAATATAAAAGGAGTATCTTTGCAGTCAAATTCTCGCTCGATTATTTACATTTTTGATCGCTACGGAAAGTTATTGGCTCAAATAAAACCAATTAGTAATGGTTGGGACGGAAC
Source organism: Flavobacterium solisilvae (assembly GCF_012911605.1). Taxonomy (GTDB): domain Bacteria; phylum Bacteroidota; class Bacteroidia; order Flavobacteriales; family Flavobacteriaceae; genus Flavobacterium; species Flavobacterium solisilvae. The sequence continues at coordinate 127,029 of NZ_JAAMPT010000206.1, forward strand.
TTTCAATGGTCGTCAAATGCCATCCGATGATTATTGGTATTCTATTCAATTTGAAGATGGTCGAAGTGCAAAAGGACATTTTGCTTTAAAGAGATAATTTGAGTTTTGATTACCCATAAATTATGTTTTTTAAGAAATTTTATCTGCTTTTTGGATTAATTTTTAGTTCAGCTTCTGCTCAATATATCACTACCGATGAAACACAAACAGCGGTTGAATTGATAGAAAATGTATTGATAAATTCGGGTTGTGCAAATGTTTCAAATGTATCCGTTTCTGGAGGAAATTTTACTTCGGGAGAAAAAAGTTGGGGTTATTTTAATGCTGCTGGAACGAGTTTTCCTTTTGAAGAAGGTATTATTTTAAGTACTGGAAAAATTATAAATGCACAAGGACCAAACGGTTATATTTCTGATGATGGCGGCGGAATGGGTTGGGTTGGTGACAACGATTTGAATGAAGCGCTGGGATTAAACAATACATTTAATGCTACAATTCTAGAATTTGATTTTATCCCTATTGGAAACCAAATTAGCTTTGATTATATCTTTTCTTCCGAGCAATATTTAACCAATCCAAGTCCTAATCAATGTAGTTTTACCGATGGTTTTGTTTTTTTACTAAAAGAAGTCAGTAGTTCAAGTTATCAAAATTTAGCTGTAATCCCAAATACAACTATTCCAGTAAAAGTAAATACGGTTCGCGGAACAGGAACGATTTGTCCAGCTGCAAATGCAACTTATTTTGATGCTTTCAACGGTATTGAACATCCTACCAATTTCAACGGACAAACCAAAGTTTTAACTGCAAAAGCTGATGTTATTCCGGGACAAACGTATCACATAAAATTAGTCATTGCCGATGAAGGAAATTATCGATACGATTCGGCTATTTTCTTGAAAGGAAGCAGTTTTTCTACTGGAATAGATTTAGGTGATGACAGAACCTTTGCCAATCAAAATCCGGTTTGTACTACTGAAAGCATCACGCTAAACGCTACTACAACTGGAGTTCTAAACTATCAATGGTTTTTTAACGACAATCCAATTCCTGGTGAAACGAATAGTACTTTGACTTTAAATCCGCCATATAATGTTAACCAAAACGGAACGTATTCTGTTGAGTTGACTTTTTCACCAACTTGTATATCAACTTCTGAAATTGATTTGGATTTTGCAACAGCACTTACAGTTGACCAAACTTCATATACTTTTTGTGATACTGATGCGGTTCAAGATGGAATTACAACTGTCACTCTTAGCGATATTATTCCAACCTTGTTCTTGAATTTACCTGCTAATCTTCAAGTGAATTTTTATAGTAGTACAACAAGTACCGTTGCTTTGTCAAATTCATTTTTACTTACAACTCCTTTTCAGCAAACGATTTATGCTAAAATAAGCAATAGTTCTTGTTACAATCCTATTGCTGTAACGTTGAATATCAATACTTTTAACGCAATTATTAATGACGAAACGGCTGCTATTTGCAACAATATTTCAACTACTTTAACGGCTGATAGCGGTTTTCAATCGTATACTTGGAATACAGGCGAAACTACTTCATCTATACAAGTTACTGATGCTGGTGTTTATACTGTTTTAATAGAAAATGCAAACGGTTGTACGAAAACGAAAACTTTTACTGTTACCAATTCTGAAATTGCTACTATTGAAAATATTGTAATTACTGGTTTTGATGTAAATACTTCGGCTGAAATTGTGGTTTCGGGTAACGGAATTTATGAATTTTCTATTGATGGTGTTAATTATCAAAGTAGTCCTGTTTTTACTAATTTGACTGGTTTGGTTTATACTGCTTTTGTAAAAAATGGTTGTGGTATTGTGCAGAAAGATTTTTATTTAGTTCAAATTCCGAAGTTTTTTACGCCAAATGGTGATGGAATAAATGATATTTGGTTTATAAAAGGTATTCGTCCGTTGACGCCAAATGCTCGTTCTATTGTTTCTATTTTTGATCGATATGGTAAGTTGTTAATTCAGTTTCCTGCTTTTGCCAATGGTTGGGATGGAACGTATAATGGTCAACAAATGTTTGCTGATGATTATTGGTATGTTATTGAATTAGGCGATGGAAGAACGGCAAAAGGTCATTTTTCGTTGTTGAGATAATTAAACGTTTCACTTTTTTAGCAACAGATTTAACGGATTAAACTGATTTTTCCTGAAGTAAAAATGGTTTCATTATTAGCCCTGATTGAAGCAAATATCCTTTTTATTTGTTACTGAGAAAAAAAGCCCTTCGACTGCGCTCAGGGTGACAAAAGTTGAGTTGCCTTTTTATTAAACCGATAAAAAGATATTGCGTAAAGCAGGAAAATGGTTTACAAAAATTCCCGAACGATTCGCTCCAAAAAAAATCCCAAACTCCTTTATTGGAATTTGGGATTTAGATTTTGGAATTTTATTGCTTATAGTTTGAAACGTTTTCTGTCGTTTTCGTTCAAATAGATTTTACGTAAACGCAACGATTTTGGTGTTACTTCTACATATTCGTCCTTTTGAATGTATTCTAAAGCTTCTTCTAATGAGAATTTGATTGCTGGAACGATTTTGTTTTTATCGTCGGCACCAGCGGAACGGAAGTTGGTTAACTGCTTGGTTTTAGTGATATTAATGGTCATATCATCGCCACGAGAGTTTTCTCCAACTACTTGTCCTTCGTAGATATCTTCGTTTGGATCAACAAAGAATTTACCTCTATCTTGTAGTTTATTGATTGAGTAAGGAATGGCTTTTCCGTTTTCCATAGAGATTAACGAACCGTTGATACGACCTGCAATTTCTCCTTTGAATGGTTCGTAACCAATGAAACGATGCGCCATGATTGCTTCTCCAGCAGTTGCTGTCAACAATTGATTTCTCAATCCGATGATTCCACGTGATGGAATGTTGAATTTGATAATCATTCGCTCGCCTTTTCCTTCCATAGAAAGCATTTCTCCTTTACGTACTGAAACGAATTCAACTGCTCTTCCTGAAACGTGTTCTGGTAAATCGATGGTTAATTCTTCGATTGGTTCACATTTTACACCATCAATTTCTTTGATAATTACTTGTGGTTGACCAATTTGCAACTCATAACCTTCTCTTCTCATGGTTTCGATTAAAACCGATAAGTGAAGTACACCACGACCGAAAACCATAAATTTATCGGCTGAATCTGTATCGGCTACGCGAAGTGCAAGGTTTTTTTCTAATTCTTTTGCTAAACGATCTTTGATGTGACGCGATGTTACAAACTTTCCTTCTTTTCCGAAGAAAGGAGAATCGTTAATTGTAAATAACATACTCATTGTTGGCTCGTCGATTGCAATGGTTTGCAATGCTTCTGGATTTTCGAAATCTGCGATTGTGTCTCCAATTTCAAAACCTTCTACTCCAACGATTGCACAAATATCTCCAGCAACTACTTCGGTTACTTTTTTACGTCCAAGACCTTCAAAAGTGTGTAGTTCTTTAATTCTTGATTTTATAACTTTTCCATCTCTTTTTACTAAAGAAATTGGCATTCCTTCTTTTAAAACACCTCTTTCAAGACGACCAATAGCGATACGACCTGTAAATGAAGAAAAATCTAACGATGTAATCAACATCTGTGGAGTTCCTTCTGATACTTTTGGAGCTGGAACGTGTTCTACAACCATATCTAATAATGGTTCGATGTTTTCTGTTTGGTTTTCCCAATGGTCAGACATCCAGTTATTTTTTGCCGAACCATAAACGGTTGGGAAATCTAATTGCCATTCTTCTGCACCCAATTCGAACATTAAGTCGAAAACTTTTTCGTGAACTTCTTCTGGAGTACAGTTTTCTTTATCAACTTTATTGATTACTACACATGGTTTTAATCCTAAATCGATTGCTTTTTGCAACACGAAACGAGTTTGTGGCATTGGACCTTCAAATGCATCAACTAAAAGACAAACTCCGTCTGCCATGTTGAGTACACGTTCTACTTCACCACCAAAATCGGCGTGACCTGGAGTATCTATAATATTAATTTTTGTTCCTTTGTAAACAACAGAAACATTTTTAGAAGTAATAGTAATTCCTCTTTCACGTTCTAAATCGTTGTTGTCTAATATTAAATCGCCTGTGTTTTCGTTTTCACGAAATAACTGGCAATGATACATAATTTTATCAACCAAAGTCGTTTTACCGTGGTCAACGTGAGCAATAATAGCAATGTTTCTAATCGATTCCATCTAAGTTTTTTTTCAGGGTGCAAAGGTACATTTTATTTTTTGATAAAACTGTTCTTTAAAATAAATTAGCATGATAAAATTATTTTATATTTTCATCGATATGTTAGTTTGAAATTTTTAAACTTACTTAAATTTTATATATTTGGAGTAATGAAAAACAACTCTAATAAAATAACCCTCATTTATTTTGTTATCTTGATAACAGTGGTATTTTTGACGCAAAAAATATTTACTAGTTATTCTTTTTCCTCTGAAACCAATTCGATTATTACTACCAAAGAGATTGTAATCATTGTTTTATCAATCGTTTTGTTTCGATATTTTCTATATGTAAACGAAAAACACAACGAAATAGTTTTAAATAAACTCAAAAAAAGTAACCAAGATATTATAGAATCCAAGGAACGATATGACATTGTTGCCAAAGCAACGAGTGATACCATTTGGGATTGGAAGATTGATAACGATGCTTTTATTTGGAATAAAGGAATTCAAAGCGTTTTTGGTTATAAAAAAGAAGAAGTTGGCAAAGGCTCAAATTGGTGGTTTGAGAGAATTCACCCCGAAGACAGTTTAAAAATGTCGGTTCGTTTATATTCTTTCCTTGATTATAAAACTGACAAATGGCAAGACGAATACCGTTTTCAATGTGCCGATGGTAGTTATAAATATGTCATCGATAAAGGCTTTTTGGTCAAAAACAAAGACGGAAAAATAGTTAGAATGATTGGTTCTATTCAAGATGTAACCAAGCAAAAAGAAGAAGAACAACGACTTCGTTTACTAGAAACGGTTATTACACAAACAAACGATTCGGTAATGATTTGTAGCACTCAACTGAACGAAAACTCAATGCCAAACATTCTCTTCGTAAACTCAGCATTTGAAAACATGACTGGATATAAAACCGAAGAATCAATAGGAATGTCGCTGGATATATTGTTTGGAGAAAAATCAGACAATCAACATACCGAAGAGCTTAAAAAATGCATTAGAGAATATCAAGTTTGTGAAGTAGAAACTATTTGTTACAAAAAAAATGGTTCTGTATTTTGGATAAACTTTTCCATGATTCCTGTTACCAATAAAGACGGCGAACATTCTCACTGGATTTCAATTCAAAGGGATGTTACCGAGGTAAAAGAAAAAGAAAAAGAAAGAGAACAACTCATCAGGGAATTAACCAAAAACAATAACGATTTAAAACAGTTTTCATATATCACTTCCCATAATTTAAGAGCACCTCTTTCAAATTTAACTGGACTTTTGAATTTAATTGATGATATTCCTATTGAAAATCCGGAATTAAAAGAATTAATTGACGGATTTAGCACTTCAACTCATTTATTGAACGATACTATCAATGATTTAGTTAAAGCAATTGTTATTAAAGACAATCCTTCTATTAAAAAGGAAAAAGTTCCCATAAAAGAAGTTTTTGAAAATGTATTCAATCAGCTGAACTTTATGATTAGTCTTCACAAACCTATCTTAAAAATAGAACTAGAAGAAGAATATATTTCTAATATCAATAAATCTTACCTAGAAAGTATTTTCTTGAATTTAATGACAAATTCAATTAAATATCGCTCCACAACTACTCAACTCAAAATTACGATTTCTTCAAAAATCGAAAATGACGAGCTGATTATTAGTTTTAAAGACAACGGAATTGGTATCGATTTGGAAAAAAATAAAGATAAAATTTTCGGATTATACCAACGCTTCCACAACCATCCAGACAGCAAAGGATTAGGACTTTATTTAGTAAAATCACAAGTAGAAAGCATGGGCGGAACAATAACTGTTGATAGTAAAGTTGGCAAAGGCACTACATTTACCCTGAATTTTAAAAAACAATAAAATGTTAGATAAAGTTTTTTGCATAGATGACGATCCAATAACACTGATGCTTTGTAAAAAAGCAATGCAAAGAGTAGATTTCGCTCATGAAATAATAACGCTTCAAAGCGGCGAGGAAGCTATTTCTTTTTTTGAAACCAATAGCAATTCTCCCGAAAACAATGATATTCCTAATCTAATTTTCCTTGACTTAAATATGCCTTTAATGAGCGGTTGGGAATTTTTAGATATCTATTTAAACCGTGGTTATCACAAAATATTTACTAAAACCAGCATCATCGTTCTATCTTCAACTATAGATCCAAAAGACATAGAAAAATCAAAATTCTACCCAATGGTTGTCAATTTTCTTTCTAAACCAATCAGCAAAGAAATCTTGCAGGAATTAAAATCAAAACTTTAAAAATTCTAAAAAAATAAGAATAAAAAAAAGCACTCATCCCTGAGTGCTTTACTTTTTGTATAAACTTTATCGATTATAACTTAGCAACGTGCTTAGTTAATTTAGATTTTAAGTTAGAAGCTTTGTTATCATGAATTATATTTTTCTTAGCTAATTTATCAATCATAGAGATTACAGAAGATAATTTAGCAGCTGCTTCAGTTTTATCAGTAGCTAATCTTAATGCTTTAATTGCATTACGAGTAGTTTTGTGTTGATATCTGTTCAACACTCTTTTCTTTTCGTTGCTTCTAATTCTTTTTAGAGCTGACTTATGATTTGCCATTTTCTTTTAATTTAATTGTAATAATTGTATAAACTATTAGTTAAAAAAGAAAAACCTCCCACATTAGCCTAAGCGAACACTTTGGTTTTAACTAATAAAACAAAATCCGAGACACTGGACGATTGTTTTATAAAACTATTTTACAACTAATTTGTAGCCCGTAGGGGAATCGAACCCCTCTTACCAGGATGAAAACCTGGCGTCCTAACCGATAGACGAACGGGCCATTTTTATAACCTTTTCGAAATAAACAATACGTTTATAGAACTTGTAGCCCGTAGGGGAATCGAACCCCTCTTACCAGGATGAAAACCTGGCGTCCTAACCGATAGACGAACGGGCCATTTTTTACTTAAAATTGCGGTGGCAAAAATACAACTATTTTTCAATCCCGCAAGAGTAAAAACAAATTTTTATATTTTTTTATTAGTATGCTTTTGCAAACAACACTCTACCAGCAGATTTGCCTCCAGAAAAAATACAAATCCCTTCTTCTTTTTTTCTATCCAAAGGAATACAACGGATGGTTGCTTTAGTCAATTCTTTGATTTTTTCTTCGGTTTCTGGTGTTCCATCCCAATGAGCAGAAACAAATCCAGCTTTGTTATCTAACACCTCTTTAAACTCCTCAAAAGAATTTACTTCAGTGATATGAGAATTTCTATAAGACAAGGCTTTATTAAACAAATTCCCTTGTATTTGCTCTAATAATGATTGAACGTATTCTACAATACCATCTTTTGAAACAATTTCTTTAGACAAATTATCACGTCTCGCTACTTCAAATGTTCCATTTTCTATATCATTTGGACCAACAGCTATTCTAACTGGAACTCCTTTTAATTCATATTCTGCAAATTTAAAACCTGGTTTTTGTGTTGTTCTGTTATCGTATTTCACAGAAATATTTAGTTTTCTAAATTTAGAAACTAATTCATCAACAACCCTATTGATAACATCTAATTGTTCATCTGTTCTATGAATTGGAACAATAACGACTTGTATTGGAGCTAAATTTGGTGGTAAAACCAATCCGTTATCATCAGAATGCGTCATTACTAATGCACCCATTAATCGAGTTGAAACTCCCCATGATGTTCCCCAAACATGTTCTTGCTTTCCTTCTTGATTAGCAAATTTCACATCAAATGCTTTGGCAAAATTTTGGCCTAAAAAGTGGGATGTTCCTGCTTGCAAAGCTTTTCCGTCCTGCATCAAAGCTTCGATACAATAAGTCTCATCTGCACCAGCAAAACGTTCATTAGCCGTTTTTATTCCTTTTACAACCGGAATTGCCATAAAACCTTCAACAAAATCAGCATAAACATTCATCATTCGCTCTGTTTCTTCGATCGCTTCTTGACGTGTTGCGTGTGCAGTATGTCCTTCTTGCCATAAAAACTCTGCTGTTCTTAAAAACAAACGAGTTCTCATTTCCCAACGAACAACATTTGCCCATTGATTTATTAAAAGCGGTAAATCGCGATACGACTGAACCCAATTTTTATAGGTACTCCAAATGATTGCTTCACTAGTAGGACGAACGATTAATTCTTCTTCCAATTTAGCATTTGGATCAACCATTAATTTACCAGGACGAGTTTCATCGTTTTTTAATCGATAATGTGTTACAATCGCACACTCTTTAGCAAAGCCTTCGGCGTTTTTCTCCTCGGCTTCAAACATACTTTTGGGCACAAAAAGAGGAAAATAAGCATTAGAATGCCCTGTTTCTTTAAACATTTTATCCAATTGGGCTTGCATTTTTTCCCAAATAGCATAACCATATGGTTTGATAACCATACAACCTCGAACTCCTGAATTTTCAGCTAAATCAGCTTTCACAACCAGTTCGTTATACCATTTTGAATAATCTTCTTCTCTTTTTGTTAAGTTTTTGCTCATGATGAAATTTTGGCACAAATATTGTTAATCTTTTTTTAACTATTTTATTCAGCAAAACTAACTATTTTTGTATAGTCCAACAATAAAAATGCTAATGTTATGAAAACTAATACTTTTTTCCACAAAAAAACATCCTTCCTTTTTGTAGTTGGATGCTTATCAACTTTGTTTTATTCGTGTGGTTCTTACCAAAATTCGTCATATTATGACAACGATGGTATTTATGCCGAACAAGAAAACAGAAATACTCAACCTGCTCAAAAAAGCTCAAATAGTAATCAATATAAAGAATACTTTAGCTCTTTAAATCAAGAAGCTGAAGAAATTTTTACTGATGTAGAAAATTATTCATCTGTTCAACCAGAACAAAACGATACCCAAACGGAAAATTCAAAATCCTATTCAAGTTGGGGAAACAATCCTCAAAATGTTACGATTAATGTTTATGACAACAGTTGGGGAATGGCTCATTGGAACAATTACTGGTATGGAAATTATTGGGGTTGGAACAGCTGGGCATGGAACAGTTGGTATGGTCCAGGCTGGGGATGGAATGTTGGTTGGGGATGGAACAATTGGGCTTGGAATAGCTGGTATGGACCAAATTGGGGTTGGGGTTGGAATAACTGGTACGGTCCAAATTGGGGCTGGGGTTGGAACAACGGATATCACAACAATTGGTACTATGGTAATGGCAGAAGAGGAACAAATTATAACTACTCTATGGGTAGTCGCTATTCCAACAGAAGTAACTCTAACTTTGCTACATCGGGAAGAAGAGGAACAAGTGTTGGAACAAGAAATACAACTTTTGGAACTACAAGAAACAATACTGTGTCAAGACCAATAAATACTACAAGAGAAAATACAGGAACAAGAAATCCAAACGCAACAACTACACAAACAAGAAATAATACAGTTCGTTCTACATCTACTCCATCTAGAAACTATTCTGAAACTCCAAGAAGTAATTCAAATTCAGGAACACGATCTAATTCAAATGTAGGTGGCGGAAGAAGTTCTTCTGGTGGATTTGGCGGAGGAAGCTATGGTGGCGGAGGCGGAAGATCTGGCGGAGGCGGAAGACGTTAATAAATTCTAATCCCATGAAACAAAAAATGTCTCATGGGTTTCTTTTAAAAAATAATTGTTACTATGAAAAAATACATTTCAATCATTCTCTTAGGATTATCGATACCTAACTTTTATGCGCAACAAATAACCATAGAAGAACCGCTTCGCTTGTCTGTGGATAACATTACAGGAACAGCAAGATTTAGAGCTATGAGCGGAGCTTTTGGCGCACTTGGTGGCGATTTATCTGCCATTACTCAAAACCCTGCAGGTTCGGTATTTTTTAATAATAATTTTGGAACAATTACAGCTTCCAACTATAACTCCAAAAATATTGCTCGCTATTTTGGAACAACAACAAGAGACAATGACAGTTCATTAGACTTAAACCAAATTGGTGCTGTTTTTATTTTTAAAGATGCAAGCGGAGCTAGTGATTGGAAGAAAATTTCACTGGCAATCAACTATGAAAATACTAGTAATTTTGACAACAGCACTTTCATTGCTGGTACAAATCCATACAATTCTATTGGAAATTATTTTGAAAATCTAGCACAAGGCATCCCATACGAGAATTTTACAAAATATTACTATGAAGAATTATTTTTTGATGAACAACAATCATACCTAGGTCTTCAAACCAATATTCTTGCTCCTTTATCAACTAATCCTTCGAATACATCTTATCAATCCAACATTCCAACGGGTGGAAATTATTACCAAGAAAACAGTTCAGTAACATCTGGTTACAGCGGAAAATTGACAACCAATTTTGCTACGGCTTATAAAGACATTTTGATGCTTGGTGTGAACTTAAACTTCCATTTTGTCGACATTAGAAGATCGTTTTCTGTCTTTGAAAGCAACAACAACCCTTTAAATGAAGGTCGTCCAACTGTTTCAAGATTGCGTTTTGACAACAACATAAATACACTTGGAAATGGTTTTTCATTTAACATTGGAGCAATTGTAAAACCAACCGATTATCTTAGAGTTGGGCTTTCATATGAGTCACCAACATGGTATCGTTTAACTGATGATGCAACACAAGGCGTTAGTACTAGAGTTATTAACAACAATGTAGAATCTACTTTTGCTTCTTATCAACCAACAATTGTTTATGAACCATATAAAATTCAAACACCAGATAAATGGACAGGAAGTTTGGCGTTCATTTATCAGAAAAAAGGACTGTTAAGTCTTGATGTCTCTAGAAAAGATTATTCAAACACACGAATCAAACCTAAAAATGAATATATTGGATTGAATTCATATATGAGTAATGTTTTGGATGAAGCATTTGAAGTTAGACTTGGTGGTGAATACAAAATCAAACAAGTTTCGCTTCGTGCTGGTTATCGTTTTGACCAAAGTCCATACAAAGTTGATCAAGCATTTGGTGATTTAACTGGATATTCTGGTGGATTAGGCTATACTTTTGGTGAAAACCGAATTGATTTGGCTTATACCTACGAACACAGAAACATGAATCAAGCTTTAATATCTTCGGGAATGAATGATCCAGCGAGAATTAGTAGATACAACAATAATGTAACTTTGAGTTATTCGATTAATTTTTAGATTATACCACATTAGAACCAACATAACGGTTAAAAAAGGCTGACCACCCAAAGTCGAAATAATTTTGAAACGACATCAAAAAAATAGTAAATTCGAGTATGTTATGAGCATTTTGTTTGAAAATCGAAAAGAGTAGAACTTTAATTTAAAAAACAAAAATGAAACATTTAAATAAATCCCTTTTCTTAGTAGTTTTATCGCTAATTATATTTTCTTGCGAACAAAACGACAATCAAGACTTGAAAAATCAAACTGTAAATTTAAAGTTTGAAACAGCAACTTTAAACTCTAAAAACAATGCTAAACAAAGTTCAATAACTGAAATTGAAACTGAGATAGAATTCGTTGATGGTTTACCTAAATTGACATCTAACGAATTAGTGGAAATACCCGTTGTGAATTCTGAAAACAATGAAACAACTTATGCGTATGTTTTAAAGACTGAATATGAACAGTGGCAATCATCTCAAAATAAAAATAATGTTCAACAAAAATCAGGCGGATGTGATTTTAGTATTAAGAGTGGATATGGTTTCACAGGCAGATGTTTTGAATATGGACATTTTTATACCGGCAATAATTGTGTGACAATTTTTGTTGCTTGCAACATTAATTGCATTGGCTTTGACGATGTCTGTCCAGATTGGAATGAAGCTTTTGCATAAAGACATTAATATGAACAAAATTATACTATTTATTTTATTTGCATCAATTTTTTGTAGTTGCAAAAGCCAAGAAATCAAGAATGTTGGTATATCAAATCCTGATAATTTTTCTAACACTTCAAATACACAGGATTTTAATACTTATCTAAACTATTTAGGAAATCAAAAAAATCTTAAATCAATCAAAGTTTTACATAATAAGAAGGTATTTGATTTCGAGAAATTTAAAGAAAATGTTGGCTTTAATGAAAAACAGAATATAGACATTATTAAAGATTCAACTATAATATCAAAATATGATGTAAAGGATTGTAAGATTTTAATTCTTGTTAAGGATAAATAACGTAGCATAACACGGTATATAAAAACCATTCCAAAAAGGAATGGTTTTATTTTTGGCACAACTTCCAAATAAAAACCGTAATTTTGCACTCCAATTTTTCATTCTGAAAAAAATATGAGAACAAAGACTTTAAAGAAAAATAAAATCAACGTAATTACGCTTGGATGTTCTAAAAACACCTACGATAGCGAAGTCTTGATGGGACAATTAAAAGCTAGTGGAAAAGATGTTGTGCATGAACAAGAAGGAAATATCGTCGTGATAAACACCTGTGGATTTATTGATAACGCCAAAGCCGAATCGGTAAACACTATTCTTGAATATGCCGATAAAAAAGAAAGAGGAATTGTTGACAAAGTTTTTGTAACCGGATGTCTTTCTGAAAGATACCGACCAGATTTAGAAAAAGAAATTCCAAATGTCGACCAATATTTTGGAACAACCGAACTGCCTTTGTTACTAAAAGCACTTGGTGCCGATTATAAACATGAACTTCTTGGAGAACGTTTAACTACAACGCCAAAAAATTATGCTTATTTAAAAATTGCTGAAGGTTGCGACAGACCTTGTAGTTTTTGTGCCATTCCATTAATGCGTGGCAAACACGTTTCGCAACCTATAGAAAAATTGGTTAAAGAAGCCGAAGTTTTAGCTAAAAATGGTGTAAAAGAACTTATCTTAATTGCGCAAGATTTGACTTATTATGGTTTAGATTTATATAAAAAACGTAATCTGGCAGAATTACTTGAAAATTTAGTAAAAGTAGAAGGCATTGAATGGATACGTCTTCATTATGCGTTTCCAACTGGTTTCCCAATGGATGTTTTGGATTTAATGAAGCGTGAACCAAAGATTTGTAATTATATCGATATTCCGTTGCAACATATTTCAGATAATATCTTGAAATCAATGCGTCGCGGAACTACCAAAGAAAAAACCACAAAACTTTTAAAAGATTTCCGCGAAGCTGTTCCTGGAATGACAATCAGAACAACTTTAATCGTTGGTTATCCTGGCGAAACGCAGGAAGATTTTGAAATAATGAGAGATTGGGTTCAGGAAATGAAATTTGAAAGATTAGGTTGTTTTGCCTATTCTCACGAAGAAAACACACATGCTTTTTCTTTAGAAGATGATGTTCCCGAAGAAGTAAAACAAGCTCGTGCTGCCGAAATAATGGATTTACAATCGCAAATTTCATGGGATTTAAACCAAGAAAAAATAGGGCAAACCTTCAAATGTATTATCGACAGAAAAGAAGGTCAATATTTCATTGGAAGAACCGAATTTGATAGTCCAGATGTTGACAACGAAGTATTAATTGATGCTTCAAAATTTTATGTAAAAACAGGTGAATTTGTTAATGTAAAAATTATTGATGCTACTGAATTTGATTTATACGGCGAACCTGAAAATTAATTGGTTATGAAAAATTTATACTGTATTCTTTTTGTTTTCATTACATCAATATCACTTGGTCAAATGAACAGAGGCATGGGAAGAACACCTCAAATTCCTAATAGCAATTCACAAAAAAAAGTTGATCCAAAAGAAGCTGCCTTAAATTATTTGAAAAAAGAGCTAAATTTAGATACCTTTCAAGAAGCAGCAACCAAAACTTTCATCGAAGAAAACATGAAAGAAAGAGAATTCATTTTAGGTTTGGATATTTCTGATGCTGATAAAATCGAAAAACTTACTGTTTCAAATGATAAAATGCACGCTCAGATGAACACCATTTTGAATGAAAATCAAAAAGTTCTTTTGGAAAAATTGAAAGATAAAAAATCTGGTGATAAAAAGAAAAAAAGCAAGAAAGATAAAAAAGAAGAAAAAGACGAGTTAATTCTGGAAGAAAATTAAAGCGATAATAATCCGTTTTCTTTTAAAATTTCTATTGGTTTTGAAAACCAAAACAATTCAAAATCTTCAAATTGCTGTTCAAAACTTTCTTTCATTTGACTAAAAGTCAATTTTCTATCATTTTGAACCGTAGCTTTTTCAAGATATTCAACGAGCCATAACGCTTTTTCTTTTTCTAGCGAAATATCAAAGGTTTGTCTTTTGTCGTGAAAAGTTAGCTTTATCATTTCCCAAGAACTTCCCTTTTTAGATTTAACAAAGGCTTCAACCTGAGGCTTTCCTCCTATCCAAACTATTTTAGCCGAAGGTTTTACGGCAAATAGATTGTCTTCTAACAAACTATTCTCAATAAAATCTGGGCTAATCTTCGTTTTTGGAATTTTAAAATCGAACCAATCCTGCAAATCGTAGTCAAAACAAATTCCGTGCATATAATTGAACAATGATTTTTTTAGCCCAAAACTGAATTTATCGTGATTAATTCCGGTTTTGTCTTTAAACTGAATATCGTTATTGGCAAAAGTAATCTCATTCATTTCGGGAACAACACCAAATTCCTCTGGAAACATGCCAACTGGCGAATGTGCCGTCATTGCAAATTGATGCCAAAATCCACTTTGAAGAATTCCTATTTCGAACATTTGACGAACCATTTCTAAACTATCAACCGTTTCCTGAACTGTTTGCGTTGGATAACCATACATCAAATAGGCATGAACCATAATACCGCTTTCGGTGAAATTTCGGGTAACTTTGGCAACTTGCTCAACCGTTACGCCTTTTTTTATCAATTCTAATAATCTATCTGAAGCTACTTCTAATCCGCCAGAAACCGCAATGCAACCCGAAGCTTTTAGTAAAACACACAAATCGGAAGTAAAACTTTTTTCAAACCGAATATTTGTCCACCAAGTAACGGTAAGATTTCGTTTCAAAATTTCCAAAGCTACTTCTCGCATCAAAGCTGGTGGCGCAGCTTCATCTACAAAATGAAAACCATTTTCACCCGTTTGAGCAATCAGTTCTTCCATTCTGTCAACCAAAATTTTGGCTGCAATAGGTTCGTAAACCTTTATATAATCTAGAGAAATATCACAAAACGTGCATTTTCCCCAATAGCAACCATGTGCCATCGTGAGTTTGTTCCATCGACCATCGCTCCAAAGCGAATGCATTGGATTAGCAATTTCTATAACCGAAATGTATTTGTCTAACAACAAATCGGAATAATCAGGCGTTCCGACTTCGGCTTGCTTATAATCGTGGCGAATGGTGTTGTTTTTATAGACAACCTCTTTATTTTCTAGAAGAAATGTTCGTTTAAACTCACTCATTTCTTCATTAAAAGCACCTCGACTGCGCTCGGTGTGACAAATGGAATTATAAAGCAATTCAACCGGAAGTTCGCCATCATCTAAAGTGATGAAATCAAAAAATTCAAAAACGCTTTTGTCTTTTACTTCTCGGAGTTCGGTATTAGGAAAACCTCCGCCCATTGAGACCTTAATCTCTGAGAAATGCTTTTTTATGAATTGCGCACAACGAAAAGCACTGTATAAATTCCCTGGAAACGGAACCGAAATACAAACCAATTTTGGGTGAATCGATTTTATTTTTTCTTCTAAAATTTGAAGTGTGATTTTATCAATATAAGTCAAATCGTTTTGCAAATGAGTATACATTTCGTCAAATGAATTGGCGCTTCTGCCCAAACGTTCTGCATAACGACTGAAACCAAAGTTTTCATCGACACATTCCACAATAAAATCGGATAAATCTTCAAGATACAATGTTGCTATATGCTTGGCTTTATCTTGCATTCCCATTGAACCAAAAGCCCATCCCGAAGCATCGGGATCATTATTGTAAGCATCAAATCGAGAAGCTTCGGGTAAAAAATTTCCACTGCAAATTTGCCTTGCCAACGTTGGATTCTTTCCTTGCAAAAAAGCAATTACGTTGTTAATGGTTTTAATGTAATCTTGCTGTAAAGAAAAAATTCGTTGAGCGTTTTCACCAAACTTTTCAAAATTGAAACTTGAAACTTGAAACAAATTTTCTAACCCATTTTTTGAAAAAAGTTCCAAAATCACTTCTATTCCCAAATCCATTTGAAAGGAAGAAATGTCTTTAGTATTCAAAAATCCTTTCAAATAAGCTGTTGCTGGATATGGTGTATTCAGCTGTGTAAATGGTGGCGTTATGAGAAGGATGTTTTTCAAGGGCTAATTTTTTGCAAAAATAACAATAAAAAAAAGTGCTTTCGCACTTTTTATTTCTCCGATTTCTTTCTTTCGTTGTAATATTCGGTTAGCTTTTTTCCATAAAGCGATTTGGCAACTTTTGGCGTCATCGTTTTGTGAATAGTATCTAAATATTTCAAGTTGATGTCATAAATTTCGGCCAAAGCTACATAAGGAGAAACTTCATAATCGCCGTTGTTTACAGCAAAATTAGTTGAATAAAGGTATTTTCTTTTCAGAATTCCGTTTTGTTCTTCTTCTATTTTTGCGATTTCGTCGGTCTTATTTTCTTTATAAGCCATTACTTTTTTCTGAATTAATTCAAGGTCTTTATCAATGAATTTTGACATCACTTTTTTATATTCTTCATATAATTCGTGATTTTTAGAACCTGTAATTTTAGCATCGGCAGTAAAAAAATCCAACGATGTTTGAATATTCATTTTTCCTTGTTCAGCAAAAAATGGAATATTATTATCCAATGAATTCGATACACCACGATCTAAAAACAAATACAACATTTCAGGTGATTGAATGTCAAATTCGCTCTTAAAATTAGAATCGCCACTAATTATAATACTATCAATAACAACCAAAGTAGTATCTTTCATTCGCTGAATATAAAGTTTACCTTCTTTCAGTCCTTTTATATTTCCAGTTAAAACAAAGTTTTTATCCGATTTTTTTTCGGCACAAGAAAACAAAAACAATGTGCTTAACACTAAAACTATCGATTTACGCATAATAAAATTTTTGGCGCAATGTTACAAAAAAATCCTCAAATGGCTAGCCAAATGAGGATTTGATTATTGTTTTTTTGCTAAGTTATCCTTTTAACCAAGCTTCTTTTAGTTTGGTTTTTGAAGCATCAATTTGCTGATAACCTTCAACTTCAGCCATTGTTAGTTTTACTTTTCCAGCAACGGTTTGCTCTTTTCCATCTCTTTTTATTTTAATAGAAACAGCATCGCCTTCTTTCCAATCTTGGCTTGACATAATCATTTCATAGATGTTATCAAGGTTATAATTTACATCGTTTACCGCTAGAATTATGTCGCCACCTTTCATTCCTAATGACTTCATTAATTCGTTTATTTCCAAATCAGAACGAACAATTATTTCTTTAGTCGCAGAATTTATGGTAACCAATGGTGTAGTTTCATTTTTCAAAAATGGGTTCATTGGTACTTGAATTTTTCCTTTACCAACGCCAACTTTTGCAAAAAACTCATCATAATTTATCGGTGTTGTGCCTTCGATATGCGTTTTGATAAATGCTCCAACTTCTGGATAAGTAATCGATATAATTTTGTCAAAAAGCTCTTCGTCATTGAATGGTTTTTCTGCACCATATTCTGCCGAAAGTTTTTGCATCATATCCAAAATTCCTCTTTCGCCATTGCTTTTTTCACGGATAATAATGTCGATACACATTCCGATTAGCGCGCCTTTTTCATATACATTTAAGTATTGATCTTTGTATGGTTTTTCTAAAACATTGGCACTCATCACGGTAAACGACATGGTATCATTCATTTTAGCAGCATTTCCAATTTTTCCAACCATTCGCTGATAAAACTCATCTTCGTCGATTAAACCTTGATTTATTTGGAACAAATTCGCAAAATATTCCGTTACACCTTCATACATCCAAAGGTGTTTTGACATTTTTGGATTGTTATAATCAAAGTAATGAATCTCTTTAGAATGAACACACAAAGGCGTTAAAATATGAAAAAACTCGTGAGAAACCACATCAATTAATTGTTGTCCAAGCATGTTTGCTGGCATCGCTTCTGGAAAAACAACCGTTGTAGAAGTATGATGTTCCAATGCTCCAAAACCTTTGGCATCATTTTTTTCCATATCTGACAAATACAATAAAACGGTATATTGCTTGTTACTGTTTACTTTTCCTAAAAATGCTTTTTGTGCACGCATCATTTTTTCTAAATCAGGCAAAAGACTTTTAGCCGAATGAACGCCATTTGGAGAATAAACGCTGAACAAAATCTCCATTCCATCAACGGTAAATGTTTCAAAATCAGGTTTTGAATACATTATTGGATTATCGGTCAATTCAAAATATCTTGAAACGGTAAACACATCATTTGTAGCACTTTTATCAGTATCAAGCAATGAAGTTGTTCCTACTAAATTTTCAGGATGTGAAACGTTTAAGGTATATTTTACATCGGTTTTTCCATTAAAATAACCCACAAATCCGTGATTATTCAACATGAAGTTTTTTCCAGCTAAAATATTAGTTCCAGCAGGCGAAAACACTTCTTCTTTACCAAAACCTCTTCCAGTTTCAATATCATAAGTATCGTTAACTAAATAAGTGATTTTTGCTAATGATTTTGCATTAGAAATTTTCCAAGTATTATCATCTGATTTTACAACCGGTAATTCTTTTCCCTTTTTATCAAATGCTTTAAAACCTTCAATATATTTTCCATAATCATCGGTAGAATAGGTTCCAGGAACAGTTTTTGGGATTTGATAGATGACTTCGCTTTTACCAAATTCTGGTGCAAGAACGGTAACCAAAACTTTGTCTTCTTTTACATTGATTAAATCAATAGTTGCTTTTACTTCTTCATTTATTGCTTTTTTCTGAGCAAATACGCCAGTAGAAAAAGCTGTTATAAAAAGAATAGATAAAACTGTTTTTTTCATTTGATATATATTTTAACAAATTGGTCAACAAAAATAACCATTCGTTACAAAACAATTGAATTTTGGCAAATGATTAACAAAGATAATTTTATGAAATAAAAAAACTCTTGCGGAACAAGAGTTAGATTTTTAGTCAAATTTATTTTTGATATAGTATTTTCCTTCTAAATCATCGTCAAAGTCGTCAATGATTGGCTTTGGTTTGGGTTTACTTCCAACCGCTTTTTTCTTCCAAAGTTCAAAGTTGTCTTTGGACAGACGTTTTCGCATTAATTCGGTTACTTCATTTTCTGTAAGTCCAAATTCTTCCTTAATTACTTCAAAAGGTTTTCTTTCCTCTTGAGCCATACTGACAACTCGTTCAATTTGTTCGTTGTCAAGTTCTACTCGCTTACTTTTTTTCATTTCTGTAAAAGCATTATTAAAAAAATAGATATCAACTGATGAATTAGTAATTCAATATTAGTAAAAAAAATAATTAGTTTATATGAGTAGTTTAATTTTTTTGAAAAATTAATTTTCTGGCGAACGTAGTTTTTGAAAAGGAATTGATAATAAGTTCTTTAAATTATTATGTTCTTCGGGTTTCATGTGTGTATCAACGCCAAATATTAATTTTTCTCTATCTAATGTCTTAAAAGTTCCAAATAATCGATCCCAAATAGAGAAAATATTACCATAATTACTATCCGTATAAGGCAAAACGTAGTGATGATGAACTTTGTGCATATCGGGCGAAACGAGAAAATAACTCATCAATTTATCCACTTTTTTAGGCAAAACGATATTAGCATGCGTAAATTGTGTCGCTACAACCGATAATGTTTGGTATAAAAAAACCATCCACATTGGACTACCAACTGCTAAAACTCCAAATGTTGTAAAAGCAAAACGAATAACACTTTCTCCTGGATGATGTCTGTTGCCAGATGTTGTATCTATCCAAGTATCGGTATGATGAATGAGATGAAAACGCCACAAAAACTTCACTTTATGTTCAACCAAATGCGCTAAATACGCTCCGATTAAATCCAAAAGCAATAATCCGATTATCGCAAATAACCATTCATTCATATCTGGCAACCAATTCAAAATTCCAAATTGATTATCGACTGTCCATTGTGCTGTTTTTAGCAAAATAAAAGCCAAGCAAAAGTTAACAATAATCGTTGTTAGTGTAAAAAAGATATTAATTCCGGCATGTTGCCATTTGTTATATTGAAATTTCACAAATGGAATTGCGCTTTCAATTATCCAAAATAAAGCAATTCCACCAGCTAAAATCAAAGCTCTGTGTGAAGACGGAATAGTCGAAAAGTAATTAATTATTTCTTGCATAATAACAAATATACTAAAAGTAGCTATTTGATAATTCGGAAGGTTAAATTTATTCTGGAACCAATAGGTTTTGCTGTTTTTGGAATTTGATGTTTCCAAAAATGCTGCGTTGTTCCTTTCATAATCAACAAACTTCCGTGTTCAAGATTGATTTTTAGCTTTTGTTCTTTGATGGAATTATGCTGTAAATGAAAACTTCGTTCTACGCCAAAACTTACCGAAGCAATGACTGGATTTCTGCCGAGTTCTTTCTCATCATCGGCATGCCAACCGTTGCTGTCTTTTCCATCGCGATAATAGTTCAGCAAAACAGTAGTAAAATTTTCATTGCAAACTTCTTCAATTTCATTTTTGATAAAAAGTAATAACGAATTCCAAGCATGAGGTTGCATTACAATGTTAGAATAGCTGTATGGTTTTCCTTCATTGCCAAAAAGCGCTGTTAATCGCGGTTGCGGATAGGTTTTTCCAAAAACGGTAATTTCATCTTGTTGCCAAGGAATTTCGGTTTTTAATTTTTCAAAAAACTGATCGGCTTTTTCTTTTCCAAAAAAATCAGGATAATAAGTTATCTCTGAGTCAGGAAGTTCAAAATGAATGGCTTCGGTAGGAAAAAGTGAATTCATACAACAAAAATAAAGAGAAAAAAATGAAAAATTTCACTCTTTTCTCTTTATCCCATAATTAGTGTAGTAAAATTATAAAGTATCCTTTTTGTCTAACAAAATTTTATAAATAAAACCACCAACTAAAGCTCCAGCGATTGGTGCCACCCAAAACAACCACAATTGTGACAACGATTCACCTTGTGTAAAAATAGCTTGAGAAGTTGAACGCGCCGGATTTACCGAAGTATTTGTAATTGGAATGCTAATCAAGTGAATTAGAGTCAATGCTAATCCAATAGCTACGCCAGCAAATTTTCCGTTTGCCGCTTTATCGGTTGCGCCAAGAATTACGATTAAGAAAAACATTGTTAACACAAATTCCGCTGTGAAAGCTGCTGTCATCGAATATCCATCGGGAGAAAAAGCTCCAAAACCGTTGGTTGCAAAAGCTCCAGCTTTAGTATTATCAATTGCAAAACCTTCTTTTCCCGAAAGAATAAAAAGTAATGTTCCCGCAGCGACAATTCCGCCTAAACATTGGGCAACAATATAAGGTAATAAATCTTTGGCAGAAAAACGTCCGCTTGCCCAAAGTCCAAAAGAAACAGCCGGATTAAAATGTCCGCCAGAAATATGTCCAACAGCATAGGCCATTGTTAAAACTGTTAATCCAAATGCCAAAGAAACTCCAGCAAATCCAATCCCAAGTTCAGGAAATCCTGCTGCAAAAAGTGCACTACCACAGCCGCCAAAAACAAGCCAATAGGTTCCAAAAAATTCTGCAAATAATTTTCTCATACGTTTTGATTTTTAATTGGTTATAAATCAAATGTACGAATTTATTTTAATAGCATTTTATTTATTACGGAATTTTACATTCATTAATACAATTGCCAAGATGATTAATGTAATTCCTATCCATTGAGTAAAAACTACTTTTTCATTCAAAATCATAAAAGCCATCATCACTGAAACTGGTAATTCTAATGCCGAAACGATACTTCCTAACCCTATTCCTGTTAAAGGAAATCCTGCATTTAAAAGAAGTGGCGGAATTACTGTTCCAAACAGAGCGATTAGTATTCCCCATTTGTAGAAAATATCATAGTTGAATGGTGTCTTTTGAGTAAGAAATGCGAAAATAAAAACAATAATAATTCCGCCCAAAAGCATGTATAAACTTCGCTGTGCAGAAGAAATCGATAACGCAACTTTATTTGCCGCAAACATCGTTGTAGTAAATGAAGCCGCAGCTAAAAGTCCAAGAACAACACCCCGCCAATCTAAATCGATGCTTTTACTAAACAAATTAGTTGCCAATGCTGTTCCAAAGAGCACAATCAAAACGGCAAAAACTTTGATTTTTGAAGGTAATTTTTTTTCTAGAAACATTTCCAAAACAACACCCATCCAAACCGTTTGCATCAATAAAACAATTCCAATTGATACTGGAATGTATTTTACCGCCAAATAATAAAATATACTAGTTAATCCTGTAGAAGTTCCAACCAGCATTAATTTTTTTATATCAGATGAAGACGCTTTAACAACATTGTTTCCTTTTCTTTGCTTTTGAAAAGCATTAATCCCTAAAACGATTAGAATTCCAATCAAAAATTGAGCGACGATAACTTCTGCTGGCGTATAATTTAAACCTTGCGAACTAGTATCTTTATAAGCCAATTTCACAAACGTGGCCAACATTCCGTAACTGGCTGCACCTAGTCCAACCAAGAATACTCCTTTCAATACATTATTTCCAACCATTTTCTTCTCCATATAATTTTCTAACTTTATTGCATAAAAAAAGGAAAGCTTTCGCTTTCCTTTCCGATTGAGCCGATAGAGGGACTCGAACCCACGACCTGCTGATTACAAATCAGCTGCTCTAGCCAGCTGAGCTACACCGGCATCTCAATTCGAGTGCAAATATAAATTTGAATTTTAATTCTCCAAAATTTTTTTGCACTTTTTTATAGTTTTTTTCTATTAAAGTGCGTTGATTTTTCCAATCAACTGATTAGCAGTTTGTTCTAATTCAGCATTTATTTGCTTAAAATGAGCTTTTTTGTTTTCTACATTTTTAGCGTTTACTTTAGTAATTAAAGTATCAAATGATGCAATTGCCTCATCAATAATTGCTTGTGATGCTTCAGTAGATTTTCCTGCTTTACTTAACTCATGAAAATAAACGATTTCAATAATATCACCAATAACAAAGTTGATGTCTTTTTTTAAATTTTTAACGCTTGGCATTTTCTTTTATTTTTAAAATTTGGTGCAAAATTACATATAAACTTTTGAATATAAGTTAAGAAATGTATATTTCTAACAACGAACCTTTTCCACTTAACTGAAAATCAGTTAACGATGCTGGAATTAAAACTGTATCACCTTTTTTATAGCTGTACTTTTCTTCATTTAAAATTAACTCAAAATCGCCATCAACACACATGTAAACGGTAAACGAATTTTGATTTTTGTTGACGTTCAGGTTTCCATTCAACGGGATAAAATTGGTTGTAAAATAACTACAATCAACCACTTCATTTGATGTATTCTCTATTTTTAAATACTCTTTTTGCGCTTCGACTTTGTCATAATTTATCGCTTCAAGAGCTAAATCAACATGAAGTTCACGCGTATTTCCGTTAGCATCTACTCTATCGAAATCATATAATCTATATGTAATATCAGATGTTTGTTGGATTTCTGCAATTACGGTTCCTGCACCAATGGCGTGAACTGTTCCTGTTTCTAGAAAAAACACATCGCCTTTTTTTACTTTTTTGGTATCAAGAATGCTTAGTAATGTTTTGTTTTCTAAATGCTTTATATATTCTTCTGAAGAAGATTTTTCTTTGAAACCCACAATTAATCTTGCCTCATCATCGGCTTGCATCACATACCACATTTCCGTTTTACCAAAAGAATTGTGTCGTTTAGCAGCCAATTCATCGTTGGGATGAACTTGAATAGATAAATCTTCACGTGCATCAAGATATTTAAAAAGCAACGGAAATTGTTTCCCGAATTGTTCAAAAACTTTAGTTCCTAAAACTTGTTCTGGAAAATCATTTATCAACTCGTTTAATGATTTTCCTTTGAAAACTCCATTTGCAATTGTACTTACATCGTTTTCTACAGTTGAAATTTCCCAACTTTCTCCTGTAATTTCTGAAGCTATTGGTTTATTGAGATGGGTTTTCAATTTTGTTCCACCCCAAATTCTTTCTTTTAAGATGGGTTCAAACTGTAAAGGATATAGTTTCATAAGTTGAATTTAAAGCGCAAATATCTGTCTTTTTTTGTTTTGGAATTAATAATATAAAACCAAAAAAATATATTATTTTGCAGTGTGGCTTTGATTTCTAAGTATTTCTAATGCTTTTTCAATGTGGATTTTTCCGGACATGCTATTGAAAACCATTTCAATTATACCGTTTTTATTGACTACGTAAGTTACTCTTCCTGGGATTAAACCGAATAAATCATTGGGTACACCAAATAATTTCCGGAGTTTTTTATCGTTATCCGACAATAAAATGAAAGGCAATTGGTGTTTTGAGGCAAACTTTTGATGGGATTTATTCGAGTCACTACTGATACCAATAACTTCTGCTCCAAGTTCTTTAAATTCTTCGTAATTATCTCGAAAACTACAAGCTTGCTCGGTGCAAACTCGGGTTTCATCTTTAGGATAAAAGTAAATTACTAATGATTTTCCAATAAAACTTTGGCTATCAAAAGCATTTCCGTTGCTATTGATTGCTGTAAATTTGGGTAGCTTATCACCTATTTTCAAACTCATTTCAGTTGCCTTTGTATGATACAAAATTGCGTGGCGTTTCATAAAGAACTACTTCTAACTCTTTATTTGCATCAATATATTTTCGAAGTTTATTCCAGATGACAACTGCAATGTTTTCGGCTGTTGGGTTTAAATTCTCAAAATCAGGAACATCGAGGTTTAGATTTTTATGATCAAAAGCATTTTCAATGTGTTCTTTTATCAAATCAGAAAGAATTTTTACATCAATCACAAAACCTGTTTCTTGGTCTATTTCTCCGGTAACAGAAACAATTAGTTCATAGTTATGACCATGAAAATTAGGATTATTGCATTTACCAAAAACCAAATCGTTTTGTTCCATCGACCAGTCTTTTCGATACAATCGATGGGCAGCATTGAAATGTGCTTTTCTAGAAACGGTTACTTTCATTAGATTTCTGATTATTGATTAACGATTTTTGAATTAGTGTGAATTCCATAATTTCAAATCTTGTGTTCTTCTAAATAATGATAAAACTCGTCGAAAATAATTTTGAACCAAACGGTGTAACAATCTGGATTTTCTACCATATCATCTTTGATGTCTTCAATTTTCATCCATTTCCAACTTTCAACTTCATCTGCATTGATATTTGGTTCTTCATTTGAGTAACCAATCATTACATGATCGAGTTCGTGTTCAGTCAAACCATTGTCAAAAGGTGCTTTGTAAATAAAATGAAACAACTCTTTTAGTTCTGTTTTGAAACCCATTTCTTCATACAAACGACGTTTTCCTGCTTCTATATTAGTTTCTCCGGCTCGTTGATGACTGCAACAAGTATTGGTCCATAATAGAGGCGAATGATATTTATGATGTGCTCGTTGTTGCAACATCACTTCGTTTTTATCATTTAAAACAAAAACTGAAAAGGCTCGATGCAAAACTGCTTTTTCATGAGCTTCTAGCTTATTCATCAAGCCAATGGGTTCGTCTTTTTCATTGACTAATATTACTTGTTCTTCTTTCATAGAGTTTTTGTGATGGTCAAAAATACGAAAAAAAACAAGCCTCAATAATTATGCTTGTCGAACAACCGTTAAACTTTCCTTAAATCATCTCTATTTGTAATCTGTAAGACATTTTGCAACGTACTTCTATTGTAAATTTGTACATCAATTAATTTAATTGTTATGAGAAAAATAATCACATTTTTGTTTCTGATTCCCTTGCTTACCCTAACGGCTTGTGGACAATCAAACAAAAAAACTTCAAAAAAAGAAACTAATACTATGGAAAATGTAATTAACAAACCTGGAAATCCTTATTATTCCAATACTGATACTAAAAAATTAAATGTTTCGAATGCCGAATGGCAGAAAATTTTATCACCCGATTTGTATGCTGTAGCTAGAGAAGCTGACACCGAAAGAGCTTTCACGGGAACGATGTGGAAAAGCGAAACCAAAGGAACCTATTATTGTGCAACGTGTGGAAATAAACTGTTTAAATCAGACCAAAAATTTGTGAGTAGTTGTGGTTGGCCAAGTTTTTTTGAACAAGAAAACAAAAACAGTATTTGGTTCAAACCTGATAATTCCTATGGAATGCAACGCACCGAAGCACTATGCGGAAGATGCGACAGTCATTTAGGACATTTGTTTGATGATGGTCCAGAACCGACTGGAAAAAGATATTGTATGAACGCGATTTCACTAGATTTTGTGCCTGATGCAATTGCAACAAATTCAGGAAATAGTGAAACAATTGTTCTTGGCGGTGGTTGTTTTTGGTGTGTGGAAGCGGTTTATGAAAATCTTGATGGAGTAACCAAAGTTGTTTCGGGATATGCTGGCGGAAGTGTTGAAAATCCAAGCTATGAAGAAGTTTGTACCGGAAGAACTGGCGCAGCAGAAGTGATTGAGATTACTTATGATAAAACCAAAACGAATTTGGACGAAATTTTCAAAGTGTTTTTCACTGTTCACGATCCAACTACTTTAAATCGTCAAGGTGCTGATGTTGGTACGCAATATCGCTCAGTGATTTTTTATAAAAACGAAAACGAGAAAAAAGCCGCTCAGGATTTAATTAAAGATTTGAACAAGGAAGTTTTTGACAATAAAATTGTGACTACGCTTGAACCTTTGAAAAAATTCTACAAAGCGGAAGAATACCATCAAGGATATTATGAAAACAACAAGAACAAACCTTATTGTCAAATGGTAATTCAACCAAAAATTGAAAAGTTTGAAAAGGTTTTTAAGGATAGATTAAAGAAATAGTTTAAATCAAATCGAACTTTAAAGCATTTTTTATTAATGAAGCGGTGTTATTGGCTTCTAATTTTAGCATTAAATTTTGTCGATGAGAACTCACAGTAGTAATGCTTATAAAAAGTTTATTGGCAATTTGCTGATTGGTTAATCCTTCGGCAATTTGAATTAACACCTCTTTTTCTCTACGGGTTATTATTGGTATTTCATCATATTTTGATGTATTTTGTTTTTGATAACCTACATTAAAATACATATTTCCAATTAAAACCTCACTGATGGCTTTATAGATTTCTTCCCTGCTAGAATTTTTTAACAAATAACCGCTTGCCCCGTTTTCAATCATTTTAGAAACATAACCTCTGTCATTAAAAGTGCTCAATGCTAAACATATAATTGACGGAAACTCGGTTTTAATTTTTTTGCATAATTCAATTCCGCTAATATCAGGAAGATTTATATCGATAAAAGCAATATCTACTTCATTTTTTGCAATAAAAGAAATGGCTTCAAAAGCATTTATAGCCGTTCCTACAACAACTATACTTTCGTTTTGCGATAAAAGTGTTTTAAAACCTTCTATCACCATTGGATGATCATCTACTATAAAAATTTTGTGTTTCATATTATTCTATTTCAAATTCAATATGAGTTGATGTTCCGTTTTTATCAGAAGTAATGTCTAATTTTCCTTTTAAATAATCTACACGATGTTGAATATTTGTTATACCAATTCCATCCTTTTTAACTGAATTTACATCAAATCCTTTACCATTATCTTCCACTGTTAGCGAAATAGTTTTATTATTTTTAGAAAGTTGCACGTGTATTTGAGTGGCATTGGCGTGCTTAATAGTGTTATTCAATAATTCTTGCACAATTCGGTATAAAACAATTTCTACCGTTTGATTTAATCTTTCTTCCAACCCAAAACTTTGGTAAACAATCTGCAATCCCGAATTTTCTAAAACTGAATTGCAATAATTTTGCAAGGTATCATCTAAACCAAATTTTATCAAAGCTTCGGGCATCATATTGTGTGCCACACGTCGCATTTCGGTAATAGCGCTATCCAATTGAGAAATGCTTTTGGTAAACGCATTGGCATTTTCTTCCGATAAAATTACATTTCCTTTTACACTATTTAGCTGAAATTTTACACCTGATAACATTCCGCCCAAACCATCGTGTAAATCTCTTGCTAATCGGGTTCGTTCTGCTTCTTCTCCTTGTATTATATTTTGCGCAGCATCAATTTGTTTTTCTTGCAGTAGTTGTTTTATTTTTTGTTCCGCTAATTTTTTTCTGGTTTTATAATTTCTATATAACAAGAAACTAAAGAGTAATAATCCAATTGAAATTCCAGTTAATGAATAAATAAAAATTTTGTTTTGAAGTTGTTTTTTCTCTAAAAGTAAAATGTCTTTATCTTTTTTTTCCGATTGATACCTAGCTTCGCGTTCGGAGAATTGTTCTGCTTGTTCGCCTGTAATTATCTCATCATTAACAGCTGCATATTGCTTAAAATACTTGTATGCTTCTTTATATTGTTTTGTTTCATATAAATATTGATGTAAAACTTTGTAATAATCTCTTTTTTCGGTTGGGTTTTCAGTTTGTAAATAGTATGCTTCCGATTGGTTGAGAAAATTTTCTGCTTCTGAATATTTTTTTTCTTGTAAAGCTATATTAGCCAAAAGCAAACTAGAAATTGCAATTCCGCTTGAACTATTTATTTCTTTTGCCGTGTTTAAACTTTTTTGAGCAAATATTTTACAACTATCTAGTTTATCTAACAATAAATATTCTTGAGCAATATTGTGATAATAACCATATATATATGATCTTTCTATTTTACTATTTTCTAATTGAGGTAAATGCTTTAATCTAATAGTAAGTGCTTTTTCAATCTTTCCGTTTTCTGCATAGTTATCTGCTTTTTGCTGTGTATAAAATGCAATAATGGTTTGATTTTTATATTTATTTGCTATCGCTAATGCTTTATCAATATATTCGTTAGCTTTTGGTAAATTTTTTAGCGTACTAAAAACAACGCTCATATTAAAATATAAATCCGATTTTTTCTTATCTAAAATTCTTACGGTAAGCTTTTTATCTTCTAAAATCTGAGGATTATCAAATATTTTTTGAGCTTCTAAAAAATAATCAATGCATTGTTCGTATTCACCGGTTTCATATTTTATACTTCCTAAATTAAAATTTGCTCCAGCCATCAAATAAATATGATTTCCATTTTTTGCTGCAACTAAAGCTTTATTCTGACACTCAAATGCTTTTGATTTATCATTAAAATTACTATACCAAAGTCCTAGAAACCGATAGCTATTTGAAATGGCAAAGTTGTTTTTTAACTTAATACTTTTTGCTAATGCTCCATCAAGGAGTTTTTTAGAAAGAGTGCTGTCAATCTCAATAATATCATATCCCAAATGACTAAGTAATCTAACTTGAGTTGTGTCTGTCTTTTGTTTTCCAATAGTAGTTATAAGTTGTTTTATACTATCCAATTCACTTTGCTGTGAAAACCCCAAAACAACCGAAAAAAATACTATTATAATAACTAATGCTTTCTTCATTTTTATTTTTTTATAACAATAACAAAGTAACCCAAACAATATCATTTCGTTATCCTATAAAAGTAGGATATTTAAAATCATTAGTAAAGAGGATAACCTATTTTTTTATGCAAATTAATTTTATAACATCAAATTTTTATTCAAAATAGTATTAATTTAAAAATAGCGATTATGAAAAATTTAAACCTGCTCTTTATTTGTTTCAGTGTATTATTTTTTGCATCATGCTCTAATGATAATGAAACAACTAGTGTATTAACTGTAAACACAACAGATGCAATAAATTTAACTGCAACCACTGTTACTCTTGGTGGAGAAGTTGTTACTGATGGCGGAAGTGCTGTAACAGAACGTGGAATTTGTATGGGTGAAAACCCAAATCCGGAAAAAGATTTACCCGATGTTTATACTGATATTTTAGGTAGTGGAACTGGTGCTTTCAGCGAAACATACGATATATCAGCATTACCATCAAGTACAAATATCTATTTTAGAGCTTATGCAATAAATGCCAACGGAATTGTTTATGGAGAAATTAAATCGTTTACCACTTTAAGTTGTCCTACAATCCAAGTTACTAACAATATTACAACACCAACTATTTGGGAGACAGGAAATGTATATGTGATAAATAGCGAAATAACTATTACATCAGTTTTAACAATACATCAAGGAGTAATCGTTAAACTAGGACAAAATGGTAGAATACGGGTAAATACTGGTGGAAATCTATTTGCATATGGAACAGAAACTAACCGAATTACTTTCACTTCTTTGGCAGATGATAGTTATTGTGGTGATACTAATGGAGATGGAAATGCTACATCACCGCAAAAAGGCGATTGGATTAATGTTTATTTAAATGGTGGTGCAAGTCAATTTATAAATTGTGATTTTTTGTATGCTGGAGGAAATGATGGTGGTTATCGCTGTGCAGTTGTAGTATCTGGTTCGGGTTCTAATTTTGTTTTTGATGGTTGTGTTTTTGCGCATACGGCAAATGGAACAAACTTTACTGGTCAATTTGCCTTTTATGGAGCAAACAATATGAGAGATCCAGCAATTTCAGAATTTGTAAATAATGTGTTTTATGATAATTATTACCCAATTTATTTGAATGCAACCTATTCTATTAATCCTAACAATAGTTATAGTAATCCTGACAATCCATTTGAAACAAATGCTAGAAACTGTATTTGGATGTACCCAAATGGTGGTTCTAATGTAAATGTAAACCTTACCGAAACCGAAGTTCCTTTTGTAATGGATGGATATTTGCAAAAAAATACCGGCTCATTTACACTTGGTCCGGGAGTTGTTATGAAATTTCCAACAGGAAATACATTTGGATTAAACATTTCTAATCCATCAATTAATCCATCGGCTGTTTTAACTTCTATAAAAGATGATTTTTGGGGAGGAGATACAAATGGCGATGGCAATGCAACTTCTCCAGCAGCAAACGATTGGTATGGATGTTACAACCATTCTACTTCAGCTTGGATGAATGGTGCCAATATTTTATATGCTCAAAATTAATTTTAAAGAATAAAATTATGAGAACAATCTTTTTGTTAGTTGCAGTCACATTTTCAATTTCTACTTTTTCACAAGTAGGAATTGGCACTACAAGTCCTGATGGTTCTTCAATTCTTGATATTAATTCAAACAATTCAGGGTTGTTAATTCCAAGAGTTAGTTTATCCGATGTTTCAAATGGAACTACACCAATAAATTCTCCGGCAGTTAGTTTATTAGTTTATAATACTAATGTATCAACTACTGGAGGAAATGGTGTTGGTTACTATTATTGGAATGGTACACTATGGGTAAAACTACTAATTAATAATGATGAAAAATGGAGTAGAGATTCAAGTAATGGCTATTTATTCCCAACAACTTTAACCGATAGAGTTGGCATTGGCTTGAACAACCCAACTGAAATGCTCGACATAGTTGGCAGAGTTAAAATTGTAGATGGTAATCAAGCAACAGGAAAAGTTTTAACTTCTGATGCTAACGGAGTTGGAACATGGCAAAAAGTGGGTATAAATAACATTAATGTTTCGCTTACTAACCCAGGAATAAGTGTTCCCTATACAACTGCAAACTTTTTACAAACCGGAGTTTCTATTACGTTACCAACGGGAAAATTTGCAATAAATGTCACTATGCTTTTAACAAATACAACTGGAACACCAACTCCTAATAATTCTTCTTTTTGGTTGCGCTCAACATTTTCGGATAGTTCTGGAATAAACCCAGTTTCATCAACAGATATTATTGGAGGTAGACTTATTAGCGGCAATTTACCTGGTTCAAGTTTATTCTCTCTTTTAAGCGGAACAATTATTATTAACAATACATCAGCACTACCAAAAACATACTACTATGTAGCTGGAAATGTACATATTATAAACACAACTGATACTTTACTCAAAATAGGCGGTAACTTGAATGAAAACAGCATAATTGCTTATAAATTAGAGTAAAGTATTCTATTACTACTAAATTAAACTTACTTTCAAATGAAAACAATTAATTTATTTTTTCTATTATTATTTTTCCAAATAATAAAAGCACAAACTGTTTCTACTTATGCGGGAACAGGTTTACAAGGTAGCACAGATGGAAATGCAACTTTAGCAAGTTTTACTTTTCCACAAGGAATTTGTATAGATGCGACTGGAAATATTTATGTTGCAGATACAACAAACAATATTATTAGAAAAATTACAGCAGATGGAATAGTAACTACTATCGCAGGAACAGCCGGAGTTACAGGTTGGTGGAATGGTCAAGGAAGTGCTGCTGCTTTTTATTTACCAATAGGTATTACTGTCGCTCCTAATGGCTACCTATATGTTGCAGATACGTTCAATAATAAGATAAGAAAAATTTCGCCTTCCGGAGAAGTAACTACTTTTTCAGGAGTGGGAAGCGGAAATATAGATGGTGATGCAAGTGTTGCAAGATTTAGTAGCCCTCAAGGAATTGTGTTAGACAGTAATGGAAACTTATTTATTGCAGATTATGGCAATCATAAAATTCGTAAAGTTGAGTCAAATGGTTTTGTAACAACATTTGCAGGAACCGGATCATCAGGTTCAACAGATGGAAATGGAATTGCTGCAAGTTTTAATCGACCTGCCAGCATTACAATTGACGGTAATGACAACCTGTATGTTGTAGAGAGTTTTGGTCAAAAAATTAGAAAAATCACTCCAACAGCTGATGTTACTACTATTGCAGGTAACGGAACAATAGGAAATAATAATGGAATAGGAAGTTCTGCAAACTTTAATTACCCAAGTGGTATTGCTATTGATAATTCTAACAATCTTTTTATAACCGATACTAACAATAATGTAATTAGAAAAATTGATACCAATGGAAACGTTTCAACTTTTGCAGGAACTGGTTCACAGGGATTTAATAATGGTGCAATAGATGCTGCTACCTTTCGTTTTCCAAAAGGAATTACTATTGATCAAAATGGAAATCTTTATATTACCGACAATTACAATCACAGTATTCGTAAAATTACATCACAAAATTTATCAGCACCAGATATTGATAATCATACATTTATTATTTATCCCAACCCATTTACTAGTAGTGTCAATATTAAAGTTAAGGATAATACTAAATCAACTTTACAAATTATAGACTTTAATGGTAGAATAATTGTTAAAGAACAACTCTGTGAACTTGATAACAAAATAGATACCAGCAATTTAATTCCCGGAATATATATTTTCAAAATTAATTCAAGTCAAAAAAATTCAATTTATAAAATGATTAAAATATAACATTAAATAATTTTAGTTATGAAAAAACTTTTTACAATAATTATTGCTTTAACAATAATAATTTCTTGCAGTAACAGTGATACTAACGAAGAAAACTCAAACAATTCTCCTTTTACTATTTGGATGGGACAACAAACAGGATCTACGGGTAATTTTTCTAATTTACGTTGGATGATTGTTCTCCCTAACGGTAAATACTTTAATCAACTTCCTACGGAAGGATTTATAAACTTTTCTGAAAACCAAACAGGTGGAACGTGGGGAAATTTTACTATGAATGGCAACTCAGGAACTTTTACCAATCAATACGAAACACTTAATGTAAATAGAATTAGCAATACCGAAATGGAAATTGTGGGCTATACAAATCATATCTACAAACTTTCTTCTGTGAATGGATTAATTCTTTCCGGCAAATACAATACTATTCCAAATTGGTCAACAATTCCCAACTATCCTTATGCTCCAAATGATTTTCAACCCATGATAGAATTTTTTTCTGATGGTTCTTTTCTAGATTTTGGAGCTTTTGTAATTAATTTCACGATACCTTATCAATATCCTGATAGAGCTCCGGGGATTGGCACTTATGAAATCAATAATTTTACGCTTATTCTAAACTATGATGACGGAAGAATAATTACAAAAGCATTTAGTGGGATTTTTAATAATCCTGTAAACTCTTCAAGTGAACTTGTACTAATAGGTGGAAATCCTTTTTACAACAACTAAAATTACTGTAAAACCTCAGCAATTTTCAACGCACATTTTTCGCCATCAATGGCAGCTGAGATAATTCCGCCGGCATAACCTGCGCCTTCGCCACACGGATACAATCCTTTTATTTGAAGATGTTCCAAAGTTTCGTTATCTCTCGGAATTCTAACAGGTGATGAAGTTCTGCTTTCTGGTGCGTGCAATATGGCTTCGTTAGTTAAATAACCTTTCATCGTTTTTCCAAATTCTTTGAAACCTTCTCGCATGATTTGGGATAAAAAACCAGGGAAAACTTGTCCCATTTCAACCGAAGTTGTTCCGGGAACATATGATGTTTTTGGAATATCTGCCGATACTTTATTTTGAGTAAAATCTATCATTCGTTGTGCTGGAACTTTTTGAGTTTGACCTGCTAAATGCCACGCTTTTTGTTCGATGGCTTTTTGAAATTCCATTCCGGCTAAAGCTCCAAATTTGGCAAAGGGTTTAAAATCTTCCAATTTTAGTTCAACTACAATTCCAGAATTGGCTGTAGCTTGATCACGTTTTGATGGTGACCAACCATTGGTTACCACTTCGCCTGGACTTGTCGCACACGGTGCAATTACGCCACCTGGACACATACAAAACGAATACATACCTCGACCGTTGACTTGTTTTACAATGGAATATGGCGATGGCGGTAAGAATTCTCCTCGGAAATCACACGAATACTGAATTCTATCAATTAATTCCTGCGGATGTTCTGCACGAACGCCTAATGCAAAAGGTTTTGCTTCGATAAATATTTTTTTTCTGTCTAATAGTTCAAAAATATCACGCGCTGAATGTCCTGTGGCAAGAATTACTTTATTGGCAGAAATGACATCACCATTTTGAATAACAACTCCTTGAACTTCATTGTTTTTTATAATAAAATCGGTGACGCGAGTGTCGAATAAAACTTGTCCGCCGCATTCGATAATTTTTCCTCGAATGTCTTGGATAATTTGTGGCAATTTATTGGTTCCAATATGTGGATGTGCTTCAACCAAAATATCATCTGAAGCTCCGAAAGCAACTAATAATCGGAGAATTCTATCTACATCACCACGTTTTTTGGAACGTGTGTATAGTTTTCCGTCAGAATAAGTTCCTGCTCCGCCTTCGCCGAAACAATAATTACTGTCTTCGTTGACAATATGATCACGATTGATGGCTTTTAAATCGCGACGGCGACCGCGAACGTCTTTTCCTCTTTCAATTACAATTGGTTTTAAACCTAATTCGATTAATTGTAAAGCGGCAAAAAGTCCGGCTGGACCAGCGCCGACAACTATAACTTCTTGTTGATTGGAAACATTCGGATAATCGGGAAGTGCTATTTTTTGAGGAATAAACTCTTCATCGATTAAATAAACAGAGACTTTAAGATTAATCTTTATGGCTTTTTGTCTCGCGTCGATGGAGCGTTTTAAAACTACTACTTTTTGAACCAACTTTGTTGAAACACGAACTGTTTTTGCCACATACTCATAGAGCAAACTTTCATTGGCTGCTATTTCGGGAGAAACTTGGAGTAATAGTTCTTGTGGCATTTAGATATTAGATTTATGATATTAGATATTAAATATTGAACCTCGACTTTACTTCGACTTCGCTCAGTATAAACTAGTGTAACATTATATTATCGATGCAGATGCAAAAGTAATTATTTGTTTTTACTTTTTCTCCTCGAAAGCGCGCAAAGCGAAGGAAGCCAGCCAATGTTCGCCTTCATAGTTGCCATCGACCACGGACGGAAGCGAGAAGTTTAGATGGTAATCGGCTAGGTTTTTCAGGTGTTTGAACTCGTTTGGATATTGATTTAACAAATGATACATGTTCCAAGCGCGGCTGAAATTTAGTCCGTCGAGATGCACTAGATGTCCGTCGGTTCTATCGGAAACGCGGGCAACTTCCCATTTGTAGTCTTTTTTGAAAAGGTTTGGTGCAAACTTTTTGAGCCAAGTTAAAAACTCATTTTTGGGCAAAATTCGTTGCATTAACGCCATTTCTTCCATACACGGCGACAGGAAATCGGTTCCACTTGGTTCCCAATTGAATGGACAGTTTTCGTCTTTTTGGAATAAACGAATAGCGTTTTCTTTGATGCTTTTTTGGAGTACTTCATTTTTAGAAAACACGGCATAATCCCAAGCATTTGTCAATCCGAAAGCGGTATTGGAATGCGTTCCAACGCGAACCGGATATAATAGTTTTGGCAAAAACTCAATGTATCGTTCGATGATGATATTGGAAAGTGGTTTTAGGTTTTGAGCGAGTTCTTTAGCAAAAGGTTCTTTGCTGGTTTCGAGTTCGAGTTGTAGTTTGAGTAACCAATTCCAGCCGTAAGTTCGTTCGAATGATTTTTCGTGTTTCTTATTGAGGTAATCTATTTCTACCTGAATGTTTTCTTTGGAAAGGTTGGTTTTCAGCTTTTGTATAATCTGTTCTTTGTTAGCCAAATTAGGATATCGCTTGAGCAAATAAACCAAACTCCAATGTCCGTGAACGGAAGAATGCCAGTCGAAACAGCCATAAAATGTTGGATGGAGTTTTTTGGGTGATTGAATTTCGGTGCTGTCAATAAGCATTTGTCCCAATTTGTTTGGATATTCTTGTTGAAGACATTTTAATGGCAAAGTAGCTAAATGATTAGCTTGCTGCAAAGTTAATTCTTGAGCGAAATTTTTAAAAGAAATGAATAAAACAAATAGGTAGAAGTATTTCATAGCTAAGCTTTTTTCAAATGTAACAAAAAGTTACCTTTGCTGAACTACATTTTTATTATATGTCACGACAAATAAAACTGATTTGGGATTTTAGAGGCGAAGTGGCTGCCAAGACTGCCGAACATCATGAAATTCATTTGAAAGAATATATTGCTATGGAAAAATTACCTGTAACAATAACTGGTTTTGAAATCAAAAACGAAATGCATGCGATTGCTTTTATGGTTGTTACCGATGACAATATGATACAAGTTCGTGATGCTTTAAAGCCACACAGAGGTGAACTTTTTGTTCCTTAAAATAAAAATTAAATATTTTCGTTTAACCCTTGAAAACAAAGGGTTTACAAAATTTTTTTAGCTTTTTAAATTCTGTAATTTTGAAAGAGTTGGTTACTTTATAATGCATATAATAATTTACATTTGAGAATATTAATCAAACCCAACACCTTATGATTTCAAATTACATTTTCAGGAATTTTTCGAAACAAAGTTATTTAATTGAAGTTATTCAAAGAACAAAGTGCTATCTCGTAATCGCATCTTTGTTTTTGGTAACCGAAATGCAGTCACAAACTACTTTTACTTCGGTACAATCAGGTAATTATTCCGATCCAACAACTTGGGGAACAACAACTGCGCCAACTTCTGACGATCATGTTGTCATTAGCTCAGGAAACACTGTAACTCTTGATGATATACTAACAGCACAAAATGTTACAATTAGTGGAACTTTAAATTGTATTGAAGCTGCCTCTGAATTTACTGTAGAAGGAAATTTAACTGTAAATTCAGGTGGATTATTCAAAGGACACTTCTATTTTGAAACGTCTTGGGGTGGTTATGATAAAGGAATTCAACTTGCGGTTGCAGGTAATATTATAAACAATGGAAGAATAGATTTATCCATTGGAGCAACCTATATTCCTGAAGGTGTTTTAAAACTTAATGGTTCAACGGTTCAAACCGTTAGCGGTTTAGGAACATTTGGTGGAACTTTATACTTAACGGATAATACTAATACCGGTGCGGTTATTAACCAATTAGAAATTGACAACTCTAGTACAGCAACACCAAACGTTATTTGGAGTTTCAACAATATTAAAATCAAAGGTGTATTAACGCTTACTAATGCCCGAGTTGATTTAGGCACAAACAAAATGACCATTGGAAATTATAGTACGGCTACAACTAATTGTTCTGCAGGAAATGGTTTTCTTAATGGAACTATTGGAAAATGGTATGGCGTTTATGATACATATGCCCAGATTAATCCAGGTGTTGATTACTACAATACAAGTACGTTGTTTCCATTCATCAATAGCAATGGAGAAAACCGATCAGCCTTTATCACTAGACCAAACGATACTAACAATACTGCCACTGCTGGAGAACTATCCGTAACCTATTTTGATGGAACAGGAATTACAACAGGTCTTGCCATAGCAGACGGAAGCTATACCGTAACCGATGTTTTTGAAGGTGCATGGTCAATCGCTAAAGACAATACTTATGCTTTTCCGCTAGAAAACCATACAATAGCTTTTGCTATCGAAAACGCCTATTTAATTAAAAATGGAAACTCAAGAATTTTTAAAGTTGATGAAACTACTGCTGGTAATCATCAAACTGGAACCACAACACCATTTGCAGCAAGAACTGGATTATCTACTGCTGATTTAAACAATACTTTTCAGGTAGGATTTAACGCTTCTTTAGACTCGCCTATAACTTCGGTACAAACAGGAAACTGGAATGATGCAACCACTTGGAGTAATAACGCTATTCCATCATGTGCCGATACCGTTACTATTCTATCAGGACATACTATTACAGTTAACACAACAGGTTCAGTTGCTGGAGTGAATATTTCTTCTGGAGCAAGTTTACTTCATACATCTTCAACTTTAACCGTTGGTTGTACAAATAACAACGCTACATTTTCTAACAAAGGAACTTATACTATTAGTGCTGGAACTTTAGCAGTAAACGGTAATGTAGTTCATTCAGCGGGAAGTACATTCAATCAGTCTGGTGGTGATATTATTGTAGATGGAAATAATAATGGTGATGCTGCTACAAGTATTGATCAAACTCATTTTAGAATTTCTACTTCTTCGTTAAATTTAACTGGTGGAAAAATAACAATTGTTGATCCAGGAGTTGTAAACGCAAACTTAGTAACTAGTCATAACATTACAAGTATCGTTCCTTGTGTTGGATGGTTTTGTTGGTATCCAACGAACATCATATTAGATTCAGTAGAAAATATTTCTGTTGGACAAATTATCGTTGGAAGTGGAATTCCTGCTGGAACGACTGTTGTAAATGTAAATTCATTTGATAATTCTATCAATACAAATCCAAGTTTACCTGAAACTGGATTAACATTACCATTAAACGTATCTTTTTATAGCATTTCTGGTTCAGCAGTATCTTCATTTGTTTATAATGGAACTACCGATGTAGCAGCAAGCGGAAGCCACACACTACAAATTGGTGATGGTATTTCAACTCAAAAAAGTATTCTAACCACAACTGGTTTCAACTTAAACTTAAGAGCTGCAGAAGGTGTTTTATCTTTAAACAATTTTATAGTAAACGCACTTGATACTACCAATCGTTTTGTAACTTTAGATAGCAATAATGAAAACTCCAACCAAGTTGTATTACACATTCAAAATGATTTTACAATTACGCAAGGAAAAGTAAAAGGTTCTGGCGTTAACACCTATTATGGTGGAAATGTTGTAAACAATGGCGAATTAAACCTAAACAACACTACACATTTTGGAAACTATAGTGCAGGAAGTCTTGTTGCAACTTCAAATCCTCAAACTATTTCTGGTACAGGAACTTTTAATGCGCAAGTAGAAACATCTCTAAACACACCTTCAAATACTGCTTCGGTTTCGCAACTTAGAGTTAATAATTCTAGTGCAGAAGGAGTTACTTTCATGGTTCCGTTTAACGTTGCTAGTAGTTTAACTATGGAAGATGGAATTATTCACACTTCATCTACAAGCAGATTAAAAATTGGTGTTCCGTCTATGCAATATACTGGTTCTATCATGGGTAACTTTGGTGACAACTGTTATATTGATGGTCCAATGTCTAAAGATATTGGAGGAAGTCAAAACGCCGATAATATTACTAATGGTTCTGGTTTTGACACTCCTTTCTTCTTTCCTGTTGGAAAATCAAGCTACACACCTATTTGGGTTGGTGTAACAACTCCATCCGGAGGATTTGGAACACCTGGAACGAACTTAAACGTTGAAGCTTTTGAAACCAATCCTGGAACGGCTTCTGCAACTATTTCTAACTTAAGTCAAAACAGATGGGAAGTTTCAAAAACAGCTGGAACTGCTACAAATTTCAACATCAGAGTAGCTGATCCAAACGCACTTGAAGGTGGAATTATCGTTCAAGCAGCTTCAGCAACTGGAGTTTATAATACCGATTTTGGTATAACTGCTACATTTGAAACTGGAACACCAAACACACTACAATCGGATACTGAACCAATCGATTTTGCAGATTTTAAAGGTTTCTTCTCTACGGCAAGACAAGCTGATTGTTCTGTTGTTACACCAGGAAATACAGTTGCTTCTGTGACAACAACTTGTAACGGAAAATCTGTAACTTTAAGCTTACAAAATGTTGTTATTGGTGAAGGAATTACATACCAATGGCAAAGCTCATTAAATGGTACAGATTTTACTGATATTGATGGTGAAACTGCAACAACTACAAGTGTTATGCCATTAGAAAACACACATTATCGTTGTAATGTAACCTGTTCTTTCAGCTCGTCAACGGTTGCTTCAACTCCAATTTTAATTGAGTTAAACAACACAATAACAGCTACTGTTCCTGCAACAATTTGTTTACTAAATACTGATACGGCAACTTTAGAAGCAACGGCTTCATCTGGTGATGTTAAATGGTATTCGGCACAAGTCAACGGAACTACTTTAGGAACTGGAAGTCCATTTACAACTCCAGCTTTAACAGAAACTACAACTTTCTATGCTGGTACTGAAACTACATCAAACGGTACTGCTGGTATAGTATATGCTGGAAGTGGTTCTGGCGGAGGAAGTACAAACAGAGGATTGGCATTTAATTTGAATAATTCTATTATTTTAAATTCTGTTAAAGTTCATCCTGTACAAACTCCTGGTAATGCTGCAGCACCAATTACAATTAAAATATTCCAAAATGGAGTACAAGTTCCTGGAACTAGTGAAGTAGTTTTCACACCTGCTACTTTTTCAAGTTGGGGTTCACCAACGGTTACAGACCAAACCATTGTAACACTTAACTACCAATTGGCTGCAGGAGACAACTATACTCTTTTAGTTACTGATGGTATAACATATAGCAATGCATTAGCAACTTCAAGTTTATTTCCAAATCCATATCCAATTACAACTGGTGCAGTGTCAATATTAGGTGGTTATCAAGATGATGCTATCGACACTTACTATTATAACTATTTCTATGATTGGAATATTACTGAAGTATGTTCATCGGCTAGAGTTGCTGTAGTTGCTACTGTAGAAACAACAGATTGTGATTTATCAAATCCTTCAATTTCTGATAATTTAACTAAAGTAATTGCTTATCCAAATCCTTACGCTAATGGTTTCAATTTGGATATTGCTTCAAACAATTCTTCTGATATTAGTGTAAAAGTATATGATATGCTTGGAAGACTGATTGAAAACAAAGAAGTGAATTTTGATAATTTAAAAACAACAACTTTTGGTAATGGTTACCCAACTGGAGTTTACAATGTAATTGTTACTCAAGAAAACCATTCAAAAACACTACGAGTTGTTAAACAATAAAACTAACCATAACCACAACTATGAACCAAAAAACGGCTGCCTTAAAAAGCAGCCGTTTTTTATTTTGAAACAAAATCACTCTTTACTATTTGATTGCTAAACTGATTAATAATCTATAAATTATTTGGTATATTTGGATATAAATACACTATTGATAGTGACTGTATATTAGTTAGTTACAATACCACCAAAAATGCGCAAGAATAGATTTAAAAAAACAAAACTTGGTGAAAGGTCTGATCAGAACCTCAGAAAAATCACTATCCGAACTTTGGTAAAAGATATTGGATTATTGAAAGAAAAATTAAAGCTTGAATTAATCAGTTATGAAAATTGGAAAATCAACAAGCCAATTTATGATAATTACAAAATACAATATTTAAAACACTTTAAGTTAAAAATAAAGCCTCTTGAAGATGAAATCAAAATTATATATGAAAGCTCAAAAAGTTACAAGAGAATTTTTTTTGGAATTATAAAAACTAAAAAAATAACTGAGGAAAGTAACTTAAAAATTCAATCGCTAAAAGGAGAAATAGAAATTATTGAAAAGAATATTAGATTTGAGCTTGGAGACATTAAAGAAGAAAAAGAACATTTCAATACATATCTTATTAAATATTATGAAAATCAAATTAATCGCTACACTGAATTCCTAAATAAAAAGTTAGAAAAGAATAGCAAAATTGAACAAGCAAAAGCTATCGCAGCAAAAGTTACAAATGATTCAAGAAAGTTAGGAGATTTAATAAAAAATAAACTAATTAAAAATGATATTTGCCCATATTGCAATAACCTGATTGTTGGTTTTTACCACGCCGACCACATTTATCCTATATCAAAAGGCGGACTTTCTACGGAAAGAAATATGATTTACGTTTGTAGTGATTGTAATTTGAAGAAAAGCGACTTAACTCTTCAAAAATTTATAATTAAATATAATTTGGACAGAAATTTAATAGAAAGCAATTTACAAATGTTTAATAAAGATTATTAAGTACTACCACTAACATCCGTAACTGTTGCAAAACCTCCATATAAAAAAACCTCTTTTATCCCAAAGTTTCAAGATATTTTAAACCTGACAGGTTTAGCAACGAAAAAAACTTCATAAAAAAACGGCTACTCACAAGTGAGCAACCGTTTATTATTTTACAAATGCACTTTATTTTTAATTCGCCACTTCGCTAATGAATTTTATACGCATTAATCGAAGTTCTTCAATGTCATAATCGCCATCAAATTCTTTTAAAGCATCTTCTATTTTATCGGTTTCCGATTCCATGAAGTATTCGTGAATTTCTTCTTGTTGGTCTTCATCAAGGATTTCGTTTATCCAATATTTGATATTCAACTTTGTTCCTGAATACACTATTTGCTCCATTTCTTTCAACAAAGCATCCATCGTCATTCCTTTAGCTTTTGCAATGTCTTCTAAAGAAAGCTTTCTATCAATATTTTGAATGATGTATAATTTATTAGCCGAGTTTGCTCCAGTAGATTTAACTACTAAATCATCTGGTCGGATAATATCATTA
The DNA here is from genome assembly GCF_012911605.1 of Flavobacterium solisilvae. GTDB lineage: Bacteria > Bacteroidota > Bacteroidia > Flavobacteriales > Flavobacteriaceae > Flavobacterium > Flavobacterium solisilvae. The sequence continues at coordinate 170,471 of NZ_JAAMPT010000206.1, forward strand.
TCTTCAACATATCGCGCAATAAGTTCTACAAACTCTTTTCCATATTTCTTGGCTTTTCCTTCACCAACGCCATGAACATTACTTAGCTCATCGATAGTAATTGGGTATTTCAAAGCCATATCTTCTAAAGATGGATCTTGAAACACTACAAACGGCGGAACACCAAGTTTCTTCGCTACTTTTTTACGTAAATCACGCAACATTACCATCAAAGCCTCATCAGCAGTTCCCGATGATTTTGCAGCTGTAACAATAGCATCGTCTTCGGCTTCATTATACTCATGATCTTCCGACATCATAAAAGACGTTGGATTTTTAATAAAATCATGACCTTTATCAGATACTTTCAGAATTCCGTAAGTTTCGATGTCTTTTGTTAAAAGTCCATCCACCAATACTTGACGGATTAAAGCCATCCAGTATTTCTCTTCTTTATCTTTTCCGCAGCCAAAGAAACTTTGAGTATCGGTTCTATGTGCTTTTATAGTTGCATTTACTCTACCAATTAAAGTATAGATAATTTCCTTTGACTTGTATAAATGTTTGGTATCGCGAACAACTTCCAATAATTTTTTAACGTTATCTTGAGCTTCGACTTTGACTTTTGGATTACGAACGTTATCGTCCATGTCTGCACCTTCGCCCGTTTCGCTATCAAATTCTTCACCAAAATAGTGTAATAAGAATTTACGTCTCGACATTGAAGTTTCAGCATAAGCTACTACTTCTTGAAGCAAGGCGTATCCAATTTCTTGCTCGGCAACAGGTTTCCCTGACATAAACTTTTCTAACTTTTCTACATCTTTATATGAATAGTAAGCTAAACAATGTCCTTCGCCTCCATCGCGACCAGCACGACCTGTTTCTTGATAGTAACTTTCTAATGATTTTGGAATATCATGATGAATTACAAAACGAACATCGGGTTTGTCAATTCCCATTCCAAAAGCGATAGTTGCTACAACAACTTCTACATCTTCCATCAAGAACATATCTTGATGCTTCGCACGGGTTTTAGCATCCAATCCCGCATGATAAGGAACGGCAGAAATTCCGTTAACTTGAAGTACTTCGGCAATTTCTTCTACTTTTTTTCTACTTAAACAATAGATAATTCCCGATTTTCCTTTGTTTTGTTTGATAAATCGAATAATATCCGATTCTATATTTTTTGTTTTTGTACGTATTTCATAAAACAAATTCGGACGGTTGAACGATGCTTTAAACGTTTTAGCATCCGACATGTCTAAATTTTTCAAAATATCTTCTTGTACTTTTGGCGTAGCCGTAGCAGTCAATCCAATAACCGGAATATTGGAACCTAATTGTTTAATGATGTAGCGAAGATTTCGATATTCTGGTCTAAAATCGTGTCCCCATTCTGAGATACAGTGTGCTTCATCAATAGCAACAAAAGAAACGGGAACGCTTTTAAGAAATTCTACATATTCTTCTTTTGTTAACGATTCAGGAGCAACATAAAGAAGTTTCGTTATTCCTGATACAATATCTTTCTTAACCTGATTGATTTCGGTTTTAGTCAACGAAGAATTTAAAACGTGAGCAATTCCATTTTCTGAAGATAAACTTCTAATAGCATCAACTTGGTTTTTCATCAAAGCTATTAAAGGCGAAACAACAATGGCTGTTCCTTCTTTGATTAATGCTGGTAATTGGTAACAAAGTGATTTTCCTCCGCCTGTTGGCATTATTACAAAAGTATTCTCATTACTGATGATACTTTTAATAACGTTTTCTTGTAACCCTTTAAATTGGGAGAAACCAAAATACTTTTTTAATTCTTTATGTATGTCAATTTCGTTTGAATTCATTCTTAGTTAATGGTATTTTTACATAAATTTGCACAACATAAAGATACAACTTTCTTTTAAACACACAAATTTTATACAATTTCTATTTTGATCACTACAGAAAATATTTTAGCATCAGCAAAAAAAACAGTTCTAGCTGAAAGCGAAGCAATTAGTAATTTAGTCAATTACCTTGATGACAATTTTGTAAAATCAGTTGAAACTATTTTTTCTTCAAAAGGTCGTTTAGTCGTTACTGGAATTGGTAAAAGCGCCATTATTGCACAAAAAATTGTAGCTACTTTAAACTCAACCGGAACACCTTCTCTATTCCTTCATGCGTCAGAAGCTATTCATGGCGATCTTGGAATGGTACAACCTGATGATGTGGTTATTTGCATTTCAAAAAGTGGGAATAGTCCTGAAATTAAAGTTTTGGTTCCGCTATTAAAACGTTTCAATAATAAATTAATCGCTATCACTGGAAACATTACTTCATTTTTAGGCAAAGAAGCTGATTACACTTTAAATACTTATGTAGAAAAAGAAGCTTGTCCAAACAATTTAGCGCCAACCAATAGTACTACAGCTCAGTTGGTTATTGGCGATGCGATTGCCGTTTGCTTGATGGAAATGCGAAATTTTTCTGCCGAAGATTTTGCCAAATATCATCCTGGCGGAGCTTTGGGTAAAAAATTATTACTTCGTGTTGGCGAAATGCTCGACACCACTCACAAACCTGTTGTTGCTCCAAATTCAAGTATCAAAACGGTAATTGTAGAAATATCTGAAAAAAGACTTGGTGTAACCGCAGTAGTTGAAGACGAAAAAGTTATCGGAATTATTACCGATGGCGACATCCGAAGAATGCTAAACAAAACCGAAACTATTGCAGGATTAACCGCCAAAGAAATCATGACGGTTAACCCAAAAACCATAAAATCTACCGATTTGGTTAGCGATGCTCTAAATATTCTAGAAGACTTTTCGATTACACAATTGGTTGTTGTTGATGGAAATGAATATAAAGGCGTGCTTCATTTGCATGATATTTTAAAAGAAGGTATCGTATAATGGCAAAAAAGAATAAAAACGAAATGTCCTTTTTGGATCATCTGGAAGATTTAAGATGGCTATTAGTTAGAAGTTCGGCTGTAATTGTAATTATGGCAATTGTAACTTATGCTTTTAGCGATTTTATTTTTGATGATATCATTTTTGGACCAACGCATACTGATTTTATTACCTATCGCTTTTTTTGCGATTTAGCTCAATCACTTGGAGTTACTGGAGATATTTGTGTAAATGATTTACCTTTTACCATCCAAAACACTTCCATGGAAGGACAAATTAATGTTTTCATTTGGACGTGTATAACTGCAGGATTTATTCTCGCGTTTCCTTATATATTGTATGAATTATGGAAATTCATCAGTCCAGCATTGTATGAAAAAGAGAAAAAAGGTGCCATCGGTTTTATAGTAATGTCATCTGTGTTGTTTTTTCTTGGTGTGCTTTTTGGGTATTTTGTCATCGTGCCGCTTTCCATCAACTTTGTCGCAACATTTTCAGTAAGTAGCGTGGTAAAAAACGAATTCAATTTAGATTCCTATATAGGTATGATAAAAACATCGGTTATTGCAGCAGGATTGTTTTTTGAGTTACCTATTATCATTTACTTTTTAACCAAATTAGGATTAGTAACCCCAAATTTCCTTAGAAAATATAGAAAATATGCCATTGTAATTGTGCTAATTGTTGCAGCAATCGTTACACCACCAGATGTGGTAAGCCAAATTACAGTTGCTATTCCAATGCTTATTATTTATGAGTTAAGTATATTTTTATCGGTATTTGTAGAAAAAAAGAGATTAAAAAATGGCTGATTTAGTACAAGAATTTAACGATTATCGTTCAAAAATGAACGAAAAATTATTGGCAGATAACAATTTAGTTATCAAAAGAATTTTCAATTTAGATACTAATGCTTATGCCGAAGGCGCATTGGATGTAAAAACTAAAGAACTTCTCGGATTAGTAGCTTCTGCAGTTTTACGATGTGATGATTGCATCAAATATCATTTGGAAACCAGCTATAAACATGGCGTAACCAAAGAAGAAATGATGGAAAGTATGGGAATTGCTACCTTAGTTGGCGGAACGATTGTCATTCCTCATTTACGTCGAGCTTATGAGTTTTGGGAAGCATTGGAAGAAAATAAATAATTGTTAAAGGGTTGATTTGGTGATTAGTTTATTTGTTACTTTGCCTAAAATCTAACTTTCTAAAAATCGGAACATCAAGATATGAAATTAAGAGCTGAAAATTTAATCAAAACCTATAAAAAACGAACGGTTGTAAAAGGAATTTCGGTGGAAGTAAATCAAGGAGAAATCGTTGGGTTGCTTGGTCCAAACGGTGCCGGAAAAACCACTTCGTTCTACATGATTGTAGGTTTAGTAAAACCAAATTCGGGAAATATTTATCTTGACGATAAGAACATTACCGATTTTCCAATGTACAAACGTGCGCAACATGGAATTGGTTATTTAGCTCAAGAAGCTTCGGTTTTTAGAAAACTAAGCATTGAAGATAACATCCTGAGTGTTTTGCAGTTAACCAACCTTTCTAAAGCCGAACAAGAAGCAAAAATGGAAAGTTTGATTGACGAATTTAGTTTACAACATATCAGAACCAATCGTGGTGATTTACTTTCGGGTGGTGAACGTCGTAGAACCGAAATTGCTCGTGCCTTGGCAACCGATCCTAAGTTTATTCTTTTGGACGAGCCATTTGCAGGCGTTGATCCTGTTGCCGTAGAAGACATTCAGCGAATTGTAGCGCAATTAAAAAATAAAAACATCGGGATTTTAATTACCGATCACAACGTTCAAGAAACTTTAGCAATTACCGATAAAACCTACTTAATGTTTGAAGGCGGAATTCTAAAAGCCGGAATCCCAGAAGAATTGGTAGAAGACGAAATGGTTCGAAAAGTATATTTAGGTCAGAATTTCGAACTTCGTAAAAAGAAATTGGAGTTTTAATTTCAAGAGAATAGATTTTTAGAGATTATTTCAATATGCAAAATCCATCTAAAGAATCATTAGAAGAATGGCAAAAAAATCCAAAGTATTGGAAATGTAAAGGTTTGTTCTATTACAACAAAGAAGACAAACGACTGATTGTTGACAAACCTAATCCTAATTATGGGACAACATTAAACTTTGCCCATAAAAAAGCCTATTTATTTTTGATTGGAATGTTGTGCTTTTTTGGATTTGTTATTATTATGATTACAATGGCTAAAAAATAAAAATTACTTTAAACTTTACATTTGAAATGAAAAACATTGACAAAATAAGTTTAGAAAAAGCCTACAATCTATTTGAAACAGGCAAAATAGATAGTCTTGAAATTGGAACAACCAAAGGTTTACAACAAATTCATCACCATTTATTTGATGGTTTATATGATTTTGCCGGTCAAATTAGAACATTGAATATTTCAAAAGGCGGTTTCCGATTTGCAAATTCACTTTATCTGAAAGAAATTTTAGAGAAAATTGAACAAATGCCCGAAAGAAATTTTGAAGAAATCATTTCAAAATATGTTGAGATGAATATCGCTCATCCATTTATGGAAGGCAACGGAAGGACAATGAGAATTTGGCTAGATTTAATTCTAAAATCAAGATTAAAAAAAGTTATAAATTGGCAATTTGTTGGTAAAGAACTTTATCTTCAAGCGATGGAAAGAAGTCCAATTAACGATTTAGAATTAAGAACATTACTCATTGCTAATCTAACAGACGAAATTGACAACAGAGAAATTATCTTTAAAGGAATAGAACAATCCTATTACTATGAAGGTTATAAAAAAGAAAACGACGATGAATAAAAAAAGCTTCCTTAAACGGAAGCTTTTTTGTTTACTATATTATTGATTACTGAAAGTAAAACATAAATCAAGATTATCAGTGGAACAGCCACAATTTGAAGAAAAATCAGCATCAAAACTGAAATGGCTAAAAAGAAAATCTGCAATTTATATTTAGCAAAACTAAAATTCTTAATCTTTAAAGAAAACAACGGAATTTCAGCGTTCATGACATAAGCACTTAAAAAAGTTAGTGCTATCAAAAACCATTTACTATAAGAAAAACCTAAATCAATTTCATTATGAAAATAATCGGCTACTAATGGCAAACTAGTAAAAAACAACGCATTTGCAGGTGTTGGCAATCCAATAAAACTATCGGATTGTCTTGTATCAATATTAAATTTTGCTAAACGATAACAAGCACCAAGTGTGATGATAAATCCTAAAAAAGGTAAAACAATATTATGCCATTCTAAAACCAAAAAAACTCTTGAATTCAACAACATTTGATACATCACATAACCTGGAACAACTCCACTAGTTACCATATCGGCTAATGAATCCAATTGAACACCAAGCGGACCAGCAACATTGAATTTTCTAGCAAAAAATCCATCAAAAAAATCAAAAAATATACCCAAACTAACAAATAAAAAAGCTAATTCAAATTCAGCATTGGAGACAAAAACTAAAGCCACGCAACCACAAAACAAATTAAGCATCGTAAAGAAATTGGGAATTAGGGCTTTGATATTCATTGGTTACTTGTATTTATTTTTAAATTTTTACAAATTTAATACAATATGTTAGAGCATTCTACGTTTTATATTAGAGATTTTTATATGATATTTGTAAAAAGAAAAATTGCCTTGAAAAAAACACTGCTTTTACCGCTAATTTTATTTAGCATTTTCACTCATGCTCAATCAGTTAGGAAATATTCTAATGAGTTTATGAACATTGGTGTTGATGCTGCTGCATTAGGAATGTCGAATGCAGTTACGGCTTCAACTGGCGATGTAAATTCGGGTTATTGGAATCCGGCAGGTTTATTTCGAATTGAAGATAGCGAAGCAGCGTTAATGCATGCCAGTTATTTTGCTAATATTGCCCAATATGATTATGCGGCTTACGCCAAAAAAATTGACGACCGAAGTGCTTGGGGAATTTCATTAATTCGTTTTGGAGTTGACGACATTTTAAACACCACCCAATTAATTGATAATCAAGGAAATATTGATTATAATAGAATTAGTCTTTTTTCTACTGCCGATTATGCCTTGACGTTTTCCTATGCTCGAAAATCGCAACTAAAAGAAATTACCTATGGCGTAAATGCCAAAGTTATCCGGAGAATTATTGGTGAATTTGCCAATTCTTGGGGTTTTGGAATTGATGCTGGTTTACAATATCAAAAAGACGATTGGCAGTTTGGTGTTATGGTTCGCGATATTTCTACAACCTACAATGTTTGGGCAATTGACGAAGATAAATTCAACGAAATTAAAGATGCTGTTGTAGGTCAAAATCAAGAATTACCCGAAGATACCGAAATTACTTTACCCAAAGCGCAACTTGGAATTGCCAAAAAATTTGAATTTCATTACGATTATACCTTATTAGCTGCTGTAAATTTAAACATGCAATTTGCTAGAACCAACGATATTTTGGCTTCTGATGCGGTAAGTATTGATCCAGCCATTGGGTTTGAATTTGGTTATACTGATTTGGTTTTTCTTCGTGCTGGCGTTGGAAATTTTCAAAATGTAGAACAAATTGACGGTTCAAAAAAAGTAAATTTTCAACCTAATATTGGTTTAGGATTTAAGTACAAAGGCATTCAAGTGGATTATGCCTTAACCGATTTGGGCGATCAAAGTGCTGCTTTGTATTCCAATATATTTTCGGTAAAAGTGGATTTAAGCATTTTCAGATAAAACAATATGACCAAAAAAATACTCTTTATCCTTTTACTATTCAGTAGTATTTCGTTTTCACAAAACCCAAAACTTTCGCCTACAACCGAAGTAAGTATTTTTACCTGTGGACGTGGCGATCAATTGTATTCTACGTTTGGACATACGGCTTTACGAATAAAAGACACTGAAAATCAACTGGATGTTGTTTACAATTATGGCACATTTGATTTTAGAACAGAGAATTTTTATCTAAAATTTGTGAAAGGCGATTTGCAATATTTCATGACAGCAACTTCGGTAGACGATTTTATCATGGAATATCAAATGGACGAAAGAGAAGTTATTGAGCAAAAATTAAATCTTCCGTTAGAAAAAAAACAACAGCTTTTTGATAACTTGAATGCCAATTTATTTTCAACCGAAAAATATTATACCTATAAATTTATCGATAAAAATTGTACCACAATGGTTGCCGATAAAATCAATGGAGTATTTGAAAAAAAATTGATTGAAAAAGTAGATGATAAATCGATTACGTATCGCGAGTTGTTATATCCTTATTTTGATGATTATTTTTGGTACAAACTGGGAATTAACATCATTTTTGGTGCAAAAACCGATGCTAAAGCGGAAAAATTATTCTTGCCAGTTGAACTTTTAAATAGTTTAGACCAAGCAAAAGTGGATGGAAAATCATTAGTTTCTGAGAAAAAAGTAGTTGTAAAAGGTAGCAAAAAATCGGTTTCGTTTTCTTTTTTCAATAGTATTTTTGTAGTTATTTCGGTACTTTTATTTATCGTTTTAATCAATAAACGATTTATGTTTCTAAGTTATCTTTTTGTTTGTGGAATTTTGGGAATTTTTCTTTGCTTGGTAGGATTGTATTCGCAGCATCAAGAAGTTCTCTGTAATTATAATGCGTTATTATTCAGTCCATTATTTGTGCTTTTACCTTTTATAAAAGGTCGTTTTTTGAAGAAAATAGTAATGTTAAACCTATTTCTTTTGTTGATTTATATAGTTGTCATCATCACAAAACCTTATTTGGTTTTAATGATACCTTTTGTAGTAACAAACCTATATATTCTGCTAAAATTGAAGAAAAAAAGTCAAGAGAAATTATTGACCTCTGTAGAATAAAACGGTACTAAGCGTTTTAAAGATGATGTTGAAATCGAGAAAAAGACTTCGATGTTTGATGTAATACAAGTCGTATTGAAGTTTTATCAAACTGTCATCAATCGTTGCTCCATAAGAATAATTAACTTGTGCCCAACCAGTTAATCCTGGTTTTACAACGTGACGAGTTTCATAGAAAGGCATGACTTCGGCAATTTCTTTAACAAAAACTGGTCGTTCTGGTCGTGGACCAATCACTGCCATATCACCTTTTAGTATATTGATAAACTGTGGAAATTCATCCAATCGTGATTTTCGTAAAAACTTTCCAAATGGAGTAATTCTTGTATCGTTAGTCGTTGCAAAAACTGCTCCATTTTTCTCAGCATTTTTTATCATCGTTCTAAATTTTACGATTTTAAAAACCTCTCCATTTTTCCCAACACGTTCTTGAACATAAAACAAACTTCCTCTATTACCAATTAGGTTTCCTATGATAATTATGGGCAAAATTGCAATTCCAAATGCAATTCCTACTAATGAAGTTAATATTTCTAAAAACCGAACTGCAAGTAAGTATAAATGGTTTTGATTACTTCTGCTAAAGGGGAAAAAACGATAAAAATCTCTAGAAACATACTGTACAGGAATTCTGTGCGTTATCGATTCATAGACTTGAGTATATTCTCTAATAATAAAACCATTTTCTAACAAATAGATTAATTCATTGTATAAATCAACGGTAATTCCATCTGTTTTTTGAGAAGCAACTACAATTTCAGAAATGGCATTTTCTTTGACAAAAATATCTAATTCGTTAATTGGGATAACGCTCACCGAAATATTTTGAAGTGGTTTTGCACTACTATCAGAATTCACAAAACCTAAAACACGATAATGTGGATCAACCGTAACTAAGCCGTTTATTAACTCTTCGGCTTGGTCTTGGTCACAAACTAGAATTACTTTTTTCAGAAACCTATTGGATGCAAAAAACTGAAGATAAATCATTCTCCAGAAGAAAAGCGCTCCAAAAATAGCAAAGAAAAAAATTAAAATTTGAAGACGATTATTAGGCAAAACAGGTGTGTAAATTGGCGTTAACAAATACAATAATACTGTTGTTGATGACGTCAATATAATACTTTTTATTACCTGAAATTGATTACTCGCTACTTGGAGATTGTACATTTCGAATACAGAACCAAAGAACAATAGATATAAACAAAGTACAATAGTCCAATAGTAATTGGTTGTCGAAATATTGAAATAATCAAATTTAAAAACTACTCCAACAACATAAAGAGCTAAAAACACGAAAAAAACATCAAAAATTCTAAGAAGAACTTTTCTTTCTGAAACTTCAAAATGTATGTTTTTATACTTTTCCACGTTGTTTTAAAATCAATTATTGCACAAAAATAACCATTTATCTTGGGTTATTTCAACAAAGATTTCCACTCCTTTTTAACAATTTCCCAATCAAAATTATCAACCATTTTTTTGGCACCTAGACTCAAGCTATTGGCTAATTCTTTCTCCTCAAAAAGTCTGTCAATTTGATGAACCATATCTTTTAAATCATCATCAGCAACTAATAAAGCAGTTTGATTATGAGTTAACAAATAAGGAATTCCGCCAACATTGGTTGAAATAACGGGTAAACCCAATGCCATGGCTTCAATAACGCTAACTGGCGTATTATCAAAATGAGTAGTATTTATAAAAACATTGAAATCGGTTGAAAGAGTAATCCATTCTTTTTTTGACAATCTTCCGGTGAAAGTAACCTCAACGTTGCTTTCTTTGGCAAATTGAACGGTTTCTTCGAAGCTTTCATCCTTTTTTGGTCCAACCATAGTTAGAATAGCATTAGGATATTTTTTTTTGACTTCGATTAAAACCTTTACTGCCAAAATTGGATTATAAATCTTAGCAAAAGAACGAACCCAAAGCAGTCTTGGATAATCATATTCTCTTGATTGGAATGGATAATTATCTATTTCAATGGTGTTTGGAATGTATTTTACATTGGTATATCCTGCTTTTTGAAACGTTTCAAATAAATAACGTGAAGGCGCAATATTTACAAACGCATTTCTAAAAATTAACTTGGACAAATAGTGATTATTTTTCAATCGATTAGGCAAATCACCTCCGTGCAAATTTGGAATATAATTTACATTCAACAATCGGCAGATTTGTGAAACAATCACAGCATACCAAAAATTGGATGTGCTGTAAGTATCAATTAAAACATAATCTACTTTTTTGGAATGCAAAATTGTCTTGTAAAACATATCCAACATTCTGGCTGCTTTGTTTTTTTTTGAAGAAGCAAAATATAGCTTAAAACCTTCTTTTTCTAACAAAGTTCCCAATGTTTCAATGGAAGTTACTGTTAATCCATGGGAAGATAATTTATTGCCTATGTATAATATCTTCTTCATTAAAATAAACTTTTAATAGTGACAACGAGTAAATGAAAGCTGGCGCAGCAATTCGCATCGCAGCATGATTGATGGTTAACAACCAAAAAATTAAAAAGCTAAATAAAAATATATTCTGCTTATTATTGAGGTATAAAATAGCTGGAGTAAAAAGCAATATTAACAAAGCCATTATTCCAAATGAACCATGTTCTGCTAAAAGTCTTGTAACCTCATTATGGGAAGCGGCTTTGATACCAGTAGTTTCAAATCGCTCTTCTTTATTTTTTCCAACACCAACACCAAAAATTGGATTATCTACAAACATTTGGATTTCAGTTTCCATCAACTGTTCTCGTCCCGATAATACACTTGCCTTTTCTTGTCCAATTGCGTCTTGATTAGCATAACGCTTATTGATCATTCCGCCTGTTTGAATAGAACTATAACCCCAAACAGCAATTCCTAAAAACAATGAAGCTACTAATGCTATGTTTATTTTTTGTTTTCCGTTTTCATTAATTCTACTATACAAGAAAAACACAAGTATCAATATCATTAATAATCCAACATAAACGCCACCTCTTGAAAAAGTAATTATTCCTCTATTAGAACAAATAGCAAAAAGGATAACGTTTATAATCAATATTTTTTTTGTAGAAGAATTTAAAAGAATTTGAACAAAAAACACAAACATACCCAATCCTAAAATTGTAGAAACTTGATTAGGACCAAAACCTCCTGAAGTAGCAAAATTTGAACTGGTGTTTGTAATTGTATCTTTAAGGTTATCTGGTGTATATAAAAACAAATAGGTTATTAAGCTAATTATAGGAAATCCAAGGATAGTAATTATATTTTTTATTTGATCAAAACTTATAACTCTTTTATAACAATACAATGCTGAAAAAAACAAAGTTACTTCACCCAATAAATTAAATGCTATTGCTTTTCTAAAATCGGTATCATAATTGAGTGTTTCTGTAGAAATAAATATAGCAGGAACTAAAAGCAATAAAAAGACAACATAAACGAAAGCTTTTTTATTTGTACCACTGTAAAAAATTCCTAGTATCATATAAATAATAACGGAATATTTTCCAAACTCATGTAGAAAAACACCTTTGGTCATCCGCAAAAAAACCTCCAAGCCCACAATATATGCTGAAAAAAACAATACTTCATTATTCTTATTATTACTTCTAGCAATATGTATAACGCCAAAAAGAAATGCTACAACACCATATATTTTAGAAAGAAAAGGAACATAAAAAATTACTATTCCCAAAATAATATGAAAAAGGATAAATGGAATGTAAAGTGATTTTTCTTCTTTCATTGGTTCTTAAAAAACGGTATTTTCAAGTTTGGATTTGTAATTTTCAAAAGTAAACAATTCCGCTACATTAGTTCCTTTACTAGATATATTCTTTAAAAGAGTTTCATTTTCGGTTACTACACTACATAAAACATTTGAAAATAAATCTGTTTCAACTAAATATCCATTTTGATTGTTTATATAATGAGAAATACTTCCAACATTAGAAACTATTGGAATTGTTCCATAACAACAAGCTTCTGCTATTACTTTTGGAAAACCTTCCGATTTTGATGGAAGTAAAAAAAAGTGAGAATCAGCTAAAAGTTGATGAACTCTACCCGATTCAAGAAAGCCATGAAAATTAACTTTATCACCAAGAAAAGAACTCAATTGCTTATATTTTTCCAAATTTTTGCCATCACCAACAAAATGAACTTTATTAATTTTACTTAATGGAATATGTTTCAAAGCTTCTATTATTTCTGGAACTCCTTTTGCTTCATTCAATCTTCCCACAAAACAAAAAGTAAAAGGTAAATGAAATGATTTAGTATTAGCGATTTCTTTTCCTCTTGAAATATCCTGTTCTGACAAACATGGATTTTCAAATGACAAACAATTTTTAGGTTGATTGTCCCAAAATCCATTTATAGTTACTTTACACTTTGCTATATTTTTTTTGAGCCACCATCTTTGAATGCGATAAGACAAAGGCGGATTTTGTTGTTGCCAATTTCCAGCATATTTAACCCAAAAAGTATATTTTCTTGGGAGAAAGAAACTAAACAAGGGAAGCAAAAATAATCCCATACTTGTAGGAAGTCTGAGTTGTATTTCTGTTGCATCTTTAACATTGGTTACAACTCTATTTATGATAATTGGAATTTTAAATAAAACACCTATTTTACTCCAAACCGTTATTCCTCCATAAGGAGGAATCGGAACAAAGCGAATGTTTGTTTTAATATAAGGTAAAGAACTTTTTGGTGCTTCAGAATGATACAAACAACCTATATGAACTACTTCTTCCCAGTAATCCGCCAAAAAATTAACTTCATTAATGGTTGCACCCCAACCCACAACTTGATTGTTTTTATCTTTATAATGCTGTGTATGAGAAATAATAAGAAGTTTTTTACGCCTCATTTTCTATTATTTTGATATACTTTTCAACGATGATATTCCAATCAAATTTTTCGCTCCATTTTTTTGCTTGCTCAGAAAAAACAGAATAATTAGCCATAATTTCAGAAATTGCTTTTTCTATTTCTTCAGGATTATGTTGATTCACTAAAAATCCAGAATATCCATTTTTAATTGCATCTGAAATCCCTGAATCTTTTGAACCTATAGCTGGAATTCCTAATATATTGGCTTCAAGAAGTGCTATTCCAAAACCTTCAAAATCATTTTTAATATGCTCACTCAACATTACAAAAATAGAACTCTTAGCTAACATCTCATTTTTTTCAACATCTGATAAAGCACCATAAAATGTAATATTTTCCAAAACTTCTAAAGACTTTGCTAGTGCTGTAAATTTTTCTTTCTCTGTTGGAATTCCAACACAATGGTAATGAATATTTGGATATGTTTCTTTTAAAAAAGATAACGCATTAATCATGTTTTGTTGTCCTTTTCTAAACGTAAGATTCCCTACTGTTATCAAATTCAAACTCTCTTGTTTATTCACTTTAATGTTTGAGAAATGACTGACTTCAATTCCGTTGTTAATCACTTGTATTTGCAGTTTTGGATTTATTTCCAAAGCATTTTTCTTTGTAAATTCTGAAACTGCAATTAACGAATCAAATCGCTGCAAACTCCATTTTGTAAACTGCTGTGAAAAAAAACCTCCAGACTTAAGTTCTGAACCATGAAGTACTGCAACACATCTTTTACTTGAAAAAAAAGAGCGCAAAAATGCGCCTAACCACAACGAAAATTTCCCGGAACAAAGTATTATTTGATTTCTCTTTGCTAAATAAAATGCCTTTTTAATTCTATTAAAATAAGTCCATTTATTTCGTTTAATTCTAAAAATTTTAAAGGATTGTTTTTCATCAAATTCTATATCTTCAATTTCGGAACGATGGTCGGTTACTACTGTAACTTCAAAACCTTTCTTTTTTAAATATTTTGACAAAAAGTAAGCATGATTACCAATTCCACCAGGAAGTGGAGGAAATTCAGAAGATAATACCAGTATTCTTTTTTTATAATCTATCAACTTTTGCTCCTACTTTTAATTTTTCACTCGCCAAACTCCATGATTTACCAACTTGAAACAAAATTAAAGGCAACAACAATGGTAAAACAAGAAATGATAACAGTTTTAATAATTTACTTTTTTTAAACTTATAAGGTATAAAGGAAGGGAAAACATTTACCAAAATCATGAAAACGCTATTTCTATTTCCAAAATATTTTCTAGAAAGATATAAAACACTTGGTACTGGTCGTGGTCCAAAAAGTTTTTTTGGTCGCCAACCATCCCAACTTCCCATCTGTCTTAATCCGCCTTGACTAACTTTTAAATGTATTCGTTTGGCTTTTGGATTTGAAATGTTTTTATATCCATTTAAGTAAGCACGAAGACCAAATTCTCCATCGCCCATTCTTTGTTTTTCAAATTGTAAATCAAATAAACCAATTTTTCTAAAAATATCTTTTTTAAGTAAAACATTTCCTGTATCCAATTGATCACTCCATCTAAAAAAACTATAATGAACAGGAACTTCTGCTCCTATTGTACTGATGGATACTCCACTAGACAAATCGGCATTAAAAAAATCTAATGTTTTAAGATGTTGTTCTATCCAATCATTTTCTACTAGAGAATCGTCATCATAAAGTAAAATATATTCTCCTTTTGCTGATTTTATAGCTTCGTTTCGTGCTTTCCAAAGTGCTTTTTCTTCTTGATACCAATATTTTAAGTCAAGTTTCCAACCTTTATAAAATTCTTCTTTGAAATTATCGGTTTGATCAACTACTATCACTTCAAAATTTTTATAGGTTTGATTTTCCAAATCCCTAAAAACATCTTTTAAATATTCATATCGGTTTAACGTTGGAATTACTACAGAAATCAGCGGATTTTCTTTAACTAAAGTGCTTTCAAAACTACTGTAATCTTGATATTGAATAAAGTTTTTTGAAAAATTATTTCGCTTTGCTTTTTGAGAATTCAAGAAACCCGAAATTTCTTTAAAAGGATTTTTTAGAGAAATTAATCTAAAAAACAATATGTAAAAAACCCAAGCTTTATGATAGTTTTTCCGAACAAAACGATATTCATCCTGCACAGGCAATTTACATTTTTCCCAAACATCTATACCTTTTTGTTCTTCATCTGAAATAAATCCTAATTGAAAAGCTCTCCAAGCCAAATCTCTTTCTTGTGCTTCTTGACTTTTATAACTTATATCTTTTTCTAATAAAATTTCATGCTTGTGAAGTGTTTCTTCAGTGGGGAAATAAGAAAAATTCTTGGTCGATTTTAAATTAAAATACCATATTGGCTTTATATATTTTAAAAAACTAAATATCATTTTTTATAAACTCAAGTATATTTTTTACAGAAAGGGTTTCTTTCCATAATTTTCTGTTTTCAATTTGCATTTTGACAAAATCTTTATCCTCAATATTCTGATGAAACTTTGCCACAACGTCTGCAATTTTTTTTCTTTCTTCCCATTCAACCCAGACTACGTGTTTTTTCCAATCAATAAAATTATCAAATGGAAGAAGACAATCCGTATTAACAAAAACAGGAATTCTTCCCATCATTAGTGTTTCGTACAAACGTACTGAAAAATTTCCGGCTCCACGAACACATACTACATAATCGGAATTTTTAATATTATCATAATATTCTAATGTAGTTTTAGTGCGTTCTTGTTCTGTATTGGCTCCAGCTCTGTAATTTTTACGATAAATAAAATTGGTTTTAACTTGATTAGATTGCTCAAAAGAGTGCAACAATTTTGCCCGCTCAAATGCCGAAGCAAACAATGGTTCATAATCTTTTCGGAATGGTTTTTTAAAAAATCGTTTTATATTTTCTTTTAAAAACTTTAAATATTCTTTATTTTTTTTGACAAAAGAAATATCGGCGTGACCACAAAAACCAATAACTGGTAATTCGCTTTTGGTTCGAACATCAATTTCTTTTTTATTATAAATTCGTTCAAAATGATCAGAAAGAGAAACGGGAAAACCTTTATTATTAGATGATAATTTTGACTTAAAACCGCCCATTCTAAAAAAAATAATGTTTTTAAAATGTCCAAAATCCGAACCAAAATCGCCTGAAACATATCCAACCGCTTTTATGTTTTGTGCTTGACAAATTGAATTTATTTCAACTAGCTGTGATTTTGTATACGTATTTATCGGTTTTGGTATCAAATACACTGCTGCGTTAGAAATTTCATTAGTGTATTGATAATCATTACTTATATTCCAATTAGATTTCTCTTCAGATTGATTTGTCCAACCTTTGCTTGACCAAAAAGGTCGAGTTATTACAAACAAAGTCTTTTTGTTTATCTTTTCAAAATCGAT
Source organism: Flavobacterium solisilvae (assembly GCF_012911605.1). GTDB lineage: Bacteria > Bacteroidota > Bacteroidia > Flavobacteriales > Flavobacteriaceae > Flavobacterium > Flavobacterium solisilvae. Next base: position 187,522 of record NZ_JAAMPT010000206.1, read on the forward strand.
ATTTGGAATAAAAATTAGCATTTTTAATTTTTAACATAAACAGAATTTTCTCCATTCTCTTTAACTAATTTTTTAGCCACATCATTAGAGATAAACAATATGTTGGTAATTATTGCTTCTCGAAGTTTGTTCTCGTTGATTCCATAAAAATTATAAGGAATATAATTGAAACTTCTCAAAAAAGAAATGATTTCTTCCATTAAACATTGCCCCTCATAGGTTGGGATTAAATTAACTTCGGAAAAAATAAAATCAATTTTATTATTTTCTAACATTTGCTTGCATCCTTTTAATGCTTTTAACTCATATCCTTCGATATCTAGTTTAAGAATATCAATTTTATCAATATTGTTTTCTAAACAAAAATCACCAATAGAAATAATTGGCACATTTAATTTTTGGTACTTTCTTGCTAAATTCGATTTATGAAAATCATTTGGCTCTAGAAATGAAGATGTTCCTGTATTGTTGTTTTTATAAAATTCTAAATTATTTTTTTCATCTCCAATTCCAACATTATTAACCGAAATGTTTTTATTAGTTTCAACACTTTTTTTTAATTTATTGAAAACAGAAGGATTAGGTTCAAATGAATAAATTTTTGAAGATTTAAAACGTGAACTAAGTTGATAAGTGACATAACCTATATTTGCTCCACAGTCAAATATTACGTTGGGTTGGTGCTTTAATTTTTCATATAAAAATACTAAATCATCATACTCATTTTTAGTAATTTTTCTTTTCTCTCTAAGCAACCTCATTTTAACTCTCCTAAAGAAATTTTTTCTGAAAATAAATCGGGTAAAAATATTTTTATAATACATAATTCTAATTATTGATAAAATTCTATAAATCTTTCTTTTTGTTTCTCCAAACTAAACTCATTTTGAACTCTCAAAATAGCTTGTTCTTGAATATTTTTTTTTTCGGCTTCTGGTAATTGTATGACTTGCTTTATTTTTTCAAAAAGCAATTTTGAATTTTGTTTAGCCACTACAAAACCGGTTTGATTATGTAACACATTTTCGCTCAAACCTTCAGCATCAGAAACTATACATACCAATCCCATGGCTTGGGCTTCAAGTACCGCATTACAAAAACCTTCCTGAATACTGTATTGTAAATAAATATCGGTTTTTGACAACTCTTCTTTAATTTCTTGCGGTGATAGTTTTCCTGTAAATGTTACATTTTCAGACAATCCCAATTGATGCACCGCAAAAACCAAGCGTTCTTTTTCTATTCCATCACCAATCATAGTATAATGAAATTGAATTCCATCAGTTTTCAACAAAGCTAAGGCTTCAAGTGTATATTCTAAACCTTTTATCCAATGTAATCTAGCGATGGTCTTGATTTGAAGAATTCCAGTAGATTTTTTTATTATCAATGCTTCAAAAAGATTTATATCAATTGCAGGAGTAATTTTTGAAATATTTGCTTCTGAAATACCCTTTTCCTCCAAACTTTTTTTCATTCCATCAGACAAAACATGATACTTTACACTTTTAGAAGATAATATTTCATAACAATTCTTATTTTTTTGCGGATAAACATAATGGTCATAACCTCTAAAACTCACTGCCATTTTTGCTACTATGGCTTGAGCAATATTTTCTCTTTCTATAGCCATAGTTCCAAAACCAAAATGCAACCAATCTAATTTTTGAGTTAATAAAAATTGATTTGATACTATACTTTTGAAGTTTTTTATAAAAGAAACATTATCTTTTTTATTGAATTTATACAACCTGTAACTTCTCTTGGGATTTATAAAAATCATCTTTAAAAGTTCCAAAAGTAAATTCCAAAGAACTATAATTTTGTTTCCATTTAATTTTGGAGCTTTAACAACAGTACAATTATGATACTTACTTTCGGCTTCAGAATTGTTTACAAATAAAATAACCGTATGTCCATTTTGTTGTAAACCAACTATCTTATTCTTAAAAAAAGTTTCAGAATAAGAAGGAATATTAGGCAAAACAAGTCCTATCTTCATTGGTTTAAAACGGTTTTATACAACGAAATCATATCGTTAATCATTTTATCTTCGGTATGATTTTTATTGATGGTTTCCTTTGCATTCGAAATTATGTTGTTTTTTTCATTTTCTGTAAGCTTCATTATTTCGAGTACTGCATCGGCTATTTTTTGAGAATTTCTAACAGGAACAATAAATCCATTTTTCTTGTGCTGGATCACTTCATTCATTCCACCACAATCAGTTGATAAAACTAAAGTTCCTAACTGCATTGCTTCTAAAACTACATTTGCAATTCCTTCTTCAACGCTTGGCAATAGTAATAAATCCGAATTGTTCATCATTTTTTGAACTTCTGAAAAAGGAATATTTCCTAATAAAACAACATTATTCTCAAGCTGATAATTCTTTATTTTAAACAATAATTCTTCTGAATTTTGTCCACCAATAATAGTGTATTTTACATTAACTCCATGACTGACCAATATTTTTACAGCATCAATAGAATAAGTATAGCCTTTTACCCAATGGTTTCTTCCTACTGAAATGATTTTAAATTCACCTCCTTCATTTTCTTCTCTTGGATTATCATTTTTAATTTCAGAAAGTCCACTGTAAACCACTTTTATTTTTTCAGCAACTGCGCCATATTTTTGAGCTTCTAATGAAATTGCTTTGGAAACGGCATGAAAACCATCAACTTGTGGAAAATACTTTCGATAGATTTCAGCTAATTTTGGATCAAAAATTGGAGAATAATTTATATGAACGCCTCGAAAACTTACAACCAACTTAATACCAAATTGTTGCACCCAATACCAATCGGAAATACTTTTTGCCCATTGAATATGAAAAACATCAGGTTTATACCAAAGAACTGGATAATACTTTATTTTGGACAACGTTTTGTTTTTTGTGTTTTGATTTATAAATATATCAAGTGTCTTTTTATCTTTTCTATTAAACAAAAACAAAAGCACGCTATATTTTATCAATAGTAAAAATTTAAAAAATCGATTATCCGAGTAACTTTTTACAAAAATTGATTTACTTTGATAGTTTACTTTTCTTTTTTGATAACCAAACAAATAAACTAAGTAATCGTTTTTTGACATACCTAAAATAAGTCTTTCAATAAAAACAGTACTTGGTATTTCACCCGAATAAATTGCTATTTTAACTTTTTTACTCATTCTTTATTTTTGAAAAACAATGAAAGTGTTAACAGCATGCTAACCGAATGCGAATAATAAACATCATCAATTGTTTTAAATTTTTGATAAAAATCTTTAGTAATTGTTGAATCTAAAATATCATTCATTTTAGGATTATTGAATAGCCAATTTTGCAATTGCTTTTCATTTTCGGCTCCTAAAAACTGTAGTTCCCAATTTCTTTGAATAAACTTTTGAGGATTAATAGTTCTTTTTACTTTATCAAAAATTCTATAAGGTAAATTATAAGGCGTTTTATTTAAATGATAATTGTACAAATTAAAAGGCTTTTGACTTTGCCATGTTATCTCTGCTAATTTCGAGTTTCTCATTTTCAGATATTCAATCTGAATTTGCCTTTTGGCTAAATATTTTTCGGGAACAGTACAAATAAATTCACACATTCGGTTATCATAATACGGAAGTGAAATTGGGCGCTGACTTTCAAAAATAGACAAATTTGTACTTGTCCATCTTGGTGCCCAATACAAACTTTTGAAAGCTCGAATTTGTGCATTGGCACTTTCGGGAATATTGATTTTTACTAATAAATCCTTTAGCCTTTCGTATAGATAATCTTTAAAATCTCCTTCAATATTCCATGCTTTCCAAAGCGAAGTAGCCAATGCTAAACCTCCTTTTTTGAGTACTTTTTTGAGTAAAATTTCAACTTGATTTTCTACCGATAAATCATCTGGAATTCCCATGTCATCAAAAAGTACATCGCCCCAATGTCCTAACGAAAAAACATCACCCATTGCCGCATATTTTTCGATAAAAGCCATTTGCCTTGGATGTGTAAAATCGGAATAACAGCCGTTAATTTTGGCTAAATCTTCAATTTTATCCCATAAATAGCCATTCGGAATTTTCCAATTATGAAACGGAAAACCGCAAACTTTTGCTATTCTTTCAGAATATTTGGTTTCATCGTGTCCACCTGAAAAACTGTAACTATACGAATTTACATCTGCCTTGATATGATGGAGTCCACACGCTTGCGTTCGACTATCCAAACCTCCTGACAGAGCGAGAATTACTTTTTTGTTTTCGGATTGTTCTTTTAGAATTTGTTCAAAAAGAAATGCGAATTCTTCTGTAATTTGTTTTAAAGAACGTTCTTTTGGATTGTAAAACCATTTGAAATATTCTTTTTCTGAAATGATTTTATCGTTTTCGATTTTATATTCCGTAGCCGGTTTTAGTGCTTTTTGTTCTACAAAATAAGAGTCGTCATCCAAAAAAAAACCCAAAGCCGAAAAAACACAAATGGCTTTCAGGTCAAGTGTTTTTTGCTCTCCTGTAAAAATTACTTTTGACGGAATTATGTTGGTTTTAATTTCTCTCATTTATTTTTTGACTAATGACAAATATAATTTTTCGTGTTCTGAAATAAATTTTCCCATTGAAAAATTTTCAATGACATAACTGCGTAATTTTTGGCTTATTTCCGTTTTTTCGTCTGTTGTTTTTTTATAAAATAAATCGATTTTTTGAGCTAATTCGGAACTGTTTTTTGCTTCAAATAATAATTCTTTAAAATCTTTTAAAACAAAATTTATCCCTGTAATATTTGAACCCAAAACCGGAACTCCCATACTCATTGCCTCAACCAAAGCCATAGGCATTCCTTCTTTTCTACCTTCGTTTAAAGTTGGAATTACATACAAATCGGATTTTGCTAAAAACGGACGAACATCATTGTGTTTTCCTAAAAAACGGATTTGATTTTCTTTGTTCAGTTCTTTTACTTTTTGTTTTAGTTCAGTTGCATAATCGCTTCTGTCATCACCTAAAACAGTAAGATTTATATTAGAATTATTTAGTTTTAAAACTGCATCTATCAGTAATTCAACACCTTTTACCGGAACTAAATTAGCAACCGTTATTATGTTTAATTTTTCCGAATTTGTTTTTTTAGAAAAATGTTCAGGGCTGTAATATTCGGTATCCAAACCCAAAGGAATTAGTTTTTGCTGTTTTTTATTTGGAAAATAATTTTTCATTTCTTCATTTATCGTAATTATAAAATCTGAAAGATAACTTCTGATTTTCCAATGGATATTTCCCCAAGTCATCGCTTTTTTTGTATAAACAAATTTTGCTCCTCCCAATTTTGCTCCCAAAACTTCTGTCCAGTCACTGCTCCAATGCCACGAATGAACTACATCAAACTGATATTTTTTAATAAAATCTCTATAAGGTTTTATTCTCTTTAAAATGGTTAAATAAGGTTTTGGTTTGCAAGTTGTTTCGATAAGATGTATCGGAAATCCTAATTTTTCAACTTCCTGAAAAAAAGTTCCTCTGCTGTGAGAACAAGCAATGTGAACTTCAAATTTTTTCTTATCTAAATTTGCCGCCAAATCATACAAAACCTTACCACTTCCGGCAGTATCAAAATTAGGAATGGTATAAAGGATTTTTAGTTTTTTCATTTGCTTATTTAACCATTTAAGACATATAAGTTCATATAAAATTTATTTTTTCACAAAACGTTTAACTCTGTTTTTCAGGTAGTTTTTCCATCTTTTATCTGTAGGATTTTGGAAAAAAGCACATAAAAAAGGAAATATAAAATTCTTTATGCTTTTTCCTGAAAGTTCCATCAGATGTTGGGTTGTCATTGCAAATTTGTAATCTTTTTTTGTGATGAGATTCGGGTATTCGTATCTGAAAGAACGTATCAGTTCTCTTGCTGCTTTGTGTTGCTTTTCTTTGTGTGTAGTAACGGAATTTCTATCTACTCTTCTGTCTAAACGGACTAAGGATTCTGGAATTCCGTAAACCTCTGAAACTAACGAAAAACGTAAAAAGTAAGACCAATCTACAGAAATACTCGGATAGTGCTTTGAAAAATACAAACCATTATCTGTATGAACTGATTTACGGAACATCATACAACTATTAGCAATTTTACTTTGCTCTCTGTACATCCACAAAAAAAGTTCTTTGTTTTGAGGATACTGTTTTTTATTTACTAAAAGTCCGGGAAATCGAGAAGTAATTTTGTCTCCATTCCAAAAATCTGCAATACCCGAAACTAAACCAATACTCGGATTATTGTCTAAAATTTCTGTTTGTAGTTTTAATCTTTCGGGATAATAGAAATCGTCTTGCTCTGCTACTGCTATATATTCTCCCGAACTGCAGCTTACAAGCTTGTTCATTGTAGCTCCCAATCCCATATTAACGGGATTTTCGAGAATAACCATCTTTTTAAACTTATCCCGATACTGATTTAGTATGTTTAGCGAATTATCTTTTGTCCCATCAATACACACCACCAACTCAAAATCCTGAAAAGTCTGGTTGACCAAACTATCCAACGTTTGAGGCAAAGTGCTTTCGCCGTTGTAGATGGGAAGTACGATTGAGAGTTTCATAAATCATTTATTGATTTGTAAAAAGAATTCACTTTTTTAGGCAAAATTTAAACCATTTTTTTATATAAATCTATTAGTCGTTCTATCTCTTTTTCTGTAGAAAAATTATCATTAACAAAATCAATAGCTTTTTTTGAAAAAGAATAGTATCGTTCTTTGTCTTTCCAAAGTTTTATGGTTTCATCAGCAAAATAATCAATTTGATTGTAATTGTTTACAATTATAGTTTCGCTTTTAATCCCTGCTTCTGGCAAGCCTCCTGAATCAGACACAATACATGGAATTCCTCTAGATTGTGCTTCTAAAATTGTTGTAGGAAAAGCATCTGAAAGACTGAGTTGAATCATAAAATCATATTCAGAAAGTTTTCGCAACAAATCTTCATTTGCAACTTTTCCTTTAGGAAATACGCAATTATTTAAACCTAAACAATCTATTAAATAATATAATTCTCCTAAATCATTTCCATCTCCATATATATCAAACTCAAAATCAATATTTTTTTCTTGAAGAGCTTTTGCAAACTGTAAAGTTCCTTCAATGTTTTTTTCCCATGTCATTCTGAAAGCAGAAACAAGTTTTAGTTTGTCGCCGTTTGGGTATTTTGGTTTTGTATCAGATGGGTTTCCAAATGAAATAGGAATAACAACTATTTTTTCTTCAGAAATACCCCATTTGGTAAGATATTCTTTTTGATTTTGACTCATCACCACAAAAACATCTACCAAATGTGATTTTTTATTATAAAATTCTCTCCAAGATTTGCTTATCCAAGGTTTTATATAAGTATCTCCGCCTCTTAGTGTAATTATAATTTTTGGTTTATTTGGTAATTTTTCAAAAACTAAAAGTTTCCTCCATAAATAGCTGTGTTGAATGTGAACAATATCAAATTTTGACATTATCTTACTATCTAAAGAAGGAAATTTTGATACTCCTAATTTATATTTTAAGCGTTGTATTTTGTCTTTAAATCCATACGAAACCACATTGTAATCCGTTTCTGGACTTTTGGAATAAGTAAGAGAGGAAACAGATTGCTTTTCACGCAATTTCTTTAACAATACCAATAGATACTTTTGGTACGTTTGCGGATAATTATCATATATGTAGAGGATTTTCATAATTCTTTAACCGTAATCAATTTAAATCTATATGAACTCTTCTTTAAGAAGAAAAAAAAGATTGTGTAAAAAAATAGTCTAACTTTATTTATAGAGGTCAAATAATTAGCCTCATATACATGTTTAATTACAAATAAGTACTTTTTATTTTCTAAAATAGATTTTAAATCTGTTAAAAGAAGCTTTACATACTTCATGTATCCTAATTTGTTTTTCTCTTCCCTAAAATAATTCATTATTTTTTCGTGAACCAAATATGAGGATATTAATTGTCTCCCATCAATATCAGTATGAGAACTTACAGATAACTGATGTTTCCTTACATAAAACAAAATTTTTTTTTCAGTATGACAAATTTTTATATTTTTTCTTTGAATAAAAAAATTAAAGAAAAAATCCAAATCTTCATTCCTGCTTAATCCTTCAGAAAAACGCAGTTGTTTGAGACAACTTTTTTTTATTAAAAATGGTAGAGGTGAAAAGTTTATTTTATTATCAATCAAATCATTAATGATATTACCGGAAAATGATATGTTTGATACACGGTTTTGAATACCATTTACATCAAAGTAACCATAACCACAAAATACAATATCTGCATCAGGTTGTTTTGTAATAATATTCATTTTTTCAAAAATGAAATTTTCATCCATAACATCATCACTATCAAACCAATTGATATAATCTCCCTTGCTTAGTTCTAATCCGTAATTCCTACACGAACCAACTCCTTTATTGAAAAAATGTGGTCTATGGTAATATCGAAAACGACTGTCTTTTTCAACATATGCTTCTACTACTTCATCAGTATTATCAGTACTTCCATCATCTACAATGATGCATTCCCAATTTGTGTAGGTTTGTGCCAAAACGCTATCGAGCGTTTCGCCTATCAGGTGAGCACGGTTATAGGTTGGAATGATTATGGAAACGAGAGGTTTCATCTTTTAAACTTTACGAAATTTTAAAATAATTCTTTTAAAAATTTTATTAATACTATTTTTCAATACCGATACTTTCCAACTTATCGGGTTATTTATTTTTAAGTATTTATTTAAAATATAAAACTCATTTAAAAAACATAATTTACTAATTTTCTGAAAAATAGGATCTTTATATATAATCTTTAAAGATTCTATCAACTCTTCTTGACTAACTGATATTTGGTGATAATTTAAATGATCTTTTATAGATTGAATATTTTTAATTGTTCTTAAAAACCCCAAATGAATACCATGTATAGGTCTTTGAAAACTTGCTAATAACGATTCGTCAAAATCAAAAGCGATTTTATTCATTTCATATAACAATTGTTCATCTCTTACAACATCTTTCATTATTTCATCTCTATAGACTTGATTGTTGAGTATTTGACAAATAATTGGATTTATCTTTTCAAAATATTGCTTTGTTTCTACAAAATGAAGTCCTGATAGCCGATTTAAAATTACCCCTTTATCATTCTTCCTGACCATATTTGAAAATGGGACTTTAAAATCCTTAATTTTTCTAACATGTAATTCTAACAATGGTTCTTTTTCGGGCAAAATTAATATGTCAACATCTCCATAGTATAAATAATCAAAATCAATAAAATACTTGTAATCAAATAGCCAACGAAATAAAGTTTTCGTCCCTCCTCCCCTGATTTTATAATCATTGAAGTAGTCTAAATTTTGAAAATTAACCGGAATTATCTCAAAGTTCACAAAACCATTGGTCTTTATGGTATCAAGACATTTTAAAACTTTATTGTTTAATGATTTATCAATAAAAACTTTAACATAAGCTTCTGGATAAGTCCTCCCAATTGAGTATATGTAATATGGTATGTATTTCTGATATGATCCAAAAATAAATGTTGTAAAGCATAGTTTTTTCATTGAAATAATAGAATGTTTTTTAAAAGCTTTTTAATCGAAAATCTACTTTTATCATTAGCTTTTATCTGTTTATAAAAAAAATGTTTGTAATCTTTCACTAGTTCGGGGTAATTTTTTTTTACCATTTTATAAACCCTCTGAATAGATGATTCAACGAAAGGAATTTCATTAACTTGATATCTTACCTTCAAATATCCATAAATTAACTGCCAACTATATATACTACTTTCAACTCTACTCTTATCTTTTAATAAGCTTAAATTATCTTCTCCGTTTAATCTATACCAAACACTTGATTCTTCACAATAAATAATTTTTTCAATATGTGAAATTATCCTTACCATAAATTCTGCATCATCATTATTAGTTAAAAATTCATTCCAACATCCCGCTTTGCCAATTATTTCTTGTTTAATTAAATATGAATGAATTGGTAAAAATCCTCTAGAGTCTTTCATTGCATCAAAAAACATATAACCATCATCAAATTCGTTATATACCTTAAAGTTATCATAGCATTTTTTTACATTTATATTGCTAAAATTCCCCCATTTACAAAAAGCAATACAAAGACCTTCTATTCTAATCAATTTATCAATCTGCACTTCAATCTTATTATCATCCATTAAATCATCAGAATCCAAAAACTGGATATATTCTCCATTAGCCAACTCCAACCCAATATTCCTACAACTACTTGCTCCTTTTCTTTTATTAAAATCTCTTTTATGATATTGAAAACGACTGTCTTTTTTTACATATTCTCCTACCACTTCATCCGTATTATCGGTACTGCCGTCATCTACAATGATACATTCCCAATGGGTGTAGGTTTGTGCCAAAACGCTATTAAGCGTTTCGCCAATGAGGTGCGCACGGTTGTAGGTTGGAATGATTATGGAAACGAGTGGAGTGTTCATTTAAAATGAATATGATTTAAGATGTTTTTCTATACGATAACTACCCCTGTTTAAAAAAACAGATAATTTCCCAAAACAATAAATTTGAAAAGAAAGTTTTTTGTTCAATTTTTTTATTAAGTCTGGCAAATTATCTAAAATATACTCTGCATTCTGTTTATGGTTATTTTCGACAGCTCTGAAAAATAAATCTAATAATCCTTTATAGTAATAATTTATTAAAAGTTTGTTTTCTATTTTTATGCTCTTTTTTAGATTTTCAACAGCAATAAATGTCTGTGATTCTTTATACGATTTAATATATTTATTATTACTATGCGTTTTTGTCTGTTCGTGCTGCCTATATAAAAATAAAGGAATGTTGATGATTTTGTATTTATCTTCAGGAAGTTCAAAAAACAATCGGGAAAACAGTTCTGTTTCCTGTCCTCTGGTAATCTTATCGGAAAAAAGCTCTTTATCTGATAAAAAATGTTTTTTTATTAGTACAGAAGGAGTTAGTATATGTGTCTTCCACATAACATAATCCTGAAATAAACAAGAATTTACTTTTAATTCAATATTCTCTTTTGAGTTATCATTAGAATTCCAATAAGATCCCGAACATATAACAAAATATAATTCATCTGTAAAAGCCTCAATCTTTGCTTTTATAAAATCCTCCAACATCAAATCATCACTATCAAACCAATTGACATATTCTCCTTTACTTAACTCAAAACCGTAATTTCTTGCGCCGTTTCCTCCGGGTTTGTGGGTTTCGGGACGATGATGGTATTGAAAACGTTTGTCTTTTTTCACGTATGCTTCTACTACCTCGTCGGTATGATCACTACTGCCATCATCTACAATGATACACTCCCAATTGGTGTAGGTTTGAGCCAAAACACTATCAAGTGTTTCTCCTATTAAATGAGTGCGATTAAAGGTTGGGATGATTATGGAAACTAATGGAGTATTCATTGAATTTTTATTCTTTAAAAAGAATAACTTTCTTTGTGTTTAATTTGTTTCAAATATAAGAATTGTGAAATACTTTATCGTGCATTAAATTTTTATTATGGTGTAAAATTCTCTTTTACTTATCAATAATTTGGATCAACGTTTTAATTTTTTCATGCACTGCTTTTCTTGAATATAAACTATATAAAATATCTCTATTTTGAGTTGCAAATCTTTCGTTTAAAGGGTTAAAACTTTTTTTGGAAACCTGGCTTGTAGAAAAAACTTCAATACCTATAGATTTATAATATTTATATACTGGACTTTTTTTGTTAAGAAAAAGAGTCGCTCCTAAATAACCTGAAATAATTATATTTCCAACTCCTTGTTGTCTGATATGATTAAAAATCAAAGTTCCACAACTTAACAAAATTTGATTGTATTTTTCAAGAGGCATAAAATCTATCAATGGATGAAAATTAACACCAAGTAATTCACGTCCTGCATTCAAAACATGATTTTTGTAATTTTCATTTCCCCCATAACTTAAAGGAACATAAACGATTCTATCTTTCAAATCTAATTTGGACAATTTTAAAAAAACTTCAACATGGTTGTTGGATGGATCAGCTGAATTGCCTACTAAAATATTAGGTTGATTTTTAACATTCTTATCTAATTTATCGTCTAACAAATCTTCAAGACAGCCATAAGTAAATGGAGCATACTTAACTTTTGAATTGATTTTTTTTACTAATGAAAATTCCGTTGGTACAACTGGTACGACAAAATCAATTAATTGAACCGATTGATAAAATTTTGTATTAAAAGTATTATCAAGTATTTTGTAACTTTTTAAATTTACTTTTCTAATTAATTTTGAATTTTGAAATAACAAAAACGCGAACCAGCTATTCAGTATTTTGTATTTAAAATTTGATTTAATTTTTAGAAACGATTTAGTTTTAGATTGGTAAATATCTTTTTTTAAAAGAGACCAATTACTATACAAATCATATCCCCATATAAACCATACTTTTTTTATAATGGGTAAAATTTCAATAACTAAATTTTGTTTGTCTTTATCTAAAGCATGAAAAAACACAACATGATTTAATTTGGAATTTATAAAATCTAACAATTCCTTTTTTTCTTGATGTAATGATAAATCTATTTTTTTGACATTTGTAGATTTAACATAATGTAATGAGACATCACTTCTTTTGATTATGAAGTAAACAGATTGATTTGGAATAACTTCCTCAAACAATTTAATACTTGGATCAATAAACTTATCATCGTTAAAAATATGAATAATTGAAGTTGGCATTAAAAATAATTAATTTAAAGGTTCTAATTCTTTGATTATTTTAGCTGGAATACCTACAACCAAACAATTATCAGGCACATCCTTAGTTACAACTGAACCCGCTCCAACGATCACATTTTCTCCAATGCTTACTTTTGGTAAAATTGTGGCATTTGAACCTATTTGTGAATAATTACCAATATTGCAATTACCTAACAATGTTGCTCCGGGTGATATTTCAACAAAATCTTTAATAATTGTATCATGCGTTATAATAGTATTAAAATATATTAATGCTCCCTTACCAATTTTAACATTATTAGAGATTAAAGCATTTGTCATAATATTACAGCCATCATCAATACAGTTTCCAAAATGACCAATGTGTGCATTAGGACTTATAGTACTTGTAAAAACACCTCCTATGGCTTCAAATTTTACAACCAACTTTTTTCTTAGAACAGGATTACCAACACCTATTGTAAATCGATTATCAACTGTTTTAAAATAATGAGCAGCAGCTTCCTTAGTTTTCAAAACTGGAAATTGTTCGTATAATAAATGAGGAGTATCTTCATTCACATCATCATAAAATACCAAATGATCCAGTTGGTTCAATTGATGTAAAACCTCTAATACTTCTTTTGCAAATCCTTTAGCACCTACTAGAATCATAAATTAGCATTTAATATGGAAACTATCTGTTGTAAATTATTTTGATCTAGCTCAACAAATAAAGGCAAACAAAGTATCCTTGAAGCTATACTTTCGGAAACTGGCATAATCGTATTATCAATATATGGCAAGGTATTCAGAGACGGATAAAAATAACGTCTTGGAAAAATCTGAACTTCATTCAACGCTTTTTGAACACGTAGTAATGTAGTTTCATCTTTAAAAATAACGGGATAATAACTATAATTCCATTGCGTATTTTCTCTTATTTTTAATGTTTGAATTTGTGTTAAGTCTAAATTTTCATTATAATAATCAACCACTCGCTTTCGCTCTCTTAAAATAATTACCATATGAGACAAAACAGCTAATCCCATTGCCGCTTGTAATTCAGATATTTTACCATTAATTCCTAATCCATGAAATGCTAACGGTCCATTATGTCCAAAATTATGGCTATAAAATAATTCATGCTGTAAAGTTGTATCTTTTGTAAACAATGCGCCTCCTTCAGCAGTGTGAAACAACTTTGTTGCGTGAAAACTACAGGTACTCACATCTCCATAATTAAAAATAGATTGATTATTGTAGGTTACACCAAAAGCATGAGCGGCATCATAAATTACTTTTAAATTGTATTTTTTAGCAATAGCTTCAATAGCTTCTACATGACAAGGGTTTCCATAAACATGTGTTGCTAAAATACATGTAGTTTTTTCAGTGATAGCGGCTTCAATTTTTGTTTCATCAATTGTTAAATAGTCTGGATGGATATCTACAAAAATTGGTGTACAGTTTTCCCAAACTATCGCAGCTGTTGTTGCTACATAACTGAATGGAGTAGTTATAATTTCGCCTCCAATTCCTAATAATTTTAATGCTATTTGAATAGGTACTGTACCATTATTTGTGATTAGAATATGCTCAACGGATAGATATGCTTTTAACTTATCTTCCAACTCCAATATCAATTCTCCACGATTTGTTAACCACTGGTTGGACCAAATGCGTTGCAATTGAGCTTGATACTCTTCTATGGATGGAAAAAAAGTTTTTGTTACGTTGATCATAGTTTTATTTTCTTCTTGCTAAACACCAAATACCTGTTATCATTTGACCTTCGCTAAAATTAGATTTTGTAGTTGCTAAATCTTTCTTCATTAAATATTTAACTAAAGGGAGCAGCAAAGTGGAAAGTAATTTTCTATGTTTAGATGGACAACCTCTTCTTGCATACAATGCTAACATGGATGCCATACTACCATGCCAATTATTGAAACTTTCTAAATTAATAATTTCAAAATTATTATCCTCTAACATTCTCTTTAAAGAAAATGGTGTATATCGGTACTCATCATTTGGTATATCGTGTAAAGTCCATAAAAAGGGAACTGTAATTAACAAATTTGCATCCTTTTTTAACAATCTACTTAATTCTTTTATCGTATTTTCAGGTTTGGTCATGTGTTCCAAAACCTCAATTAATATTGCATTATCAAATGTCGAACTTTCAAGTGGAACTTCAAAACCATCCCAAAAAAAATCGGGCTTTAGTGTTTTTTGATATATTGGATTTTCAATATCAACACCAACATAACTTGTAACACCTGAGTTTTCTAATATTAATTTTTTATAAGGCATTGTTCCACAACCCAAATCGAGAAGATTTCCATTTTTAAATACATTTTTTGAAATTCTTTTAATCAATTCTTTCTTTTGGGTTAATGGATAATAAATATCCATATTTTCTATTGTTAATCTATCGATATTTCTCATCTTAATTTATTAATCATCCATTTTAATTCTGGTCTAACTACACCTCCAATTTTACCAAACCAATTCATTTTTCTTTCTTCAGTTTCAACTGCGCTCCATGAAAAAACATCATCAAGATCTATTAGTATTTTAGATTGATTAACAAAAATTAATCTTAATTTATACTTCAAATCGTTTAAAAAATTTTCAGGAATTTCAAACAATGCATCATAATTTCCTACTTTAATATTTTCAACATCAGATATTGAGTTTAATATAAAAATATCATTAAAATCTTTCAACACAAGACTAAAATTAAAGGCACTCAAATCAGACAAAACATCATAATTTATCTTAACAAATGTTTTATTCTCAATGGAAAAAAAATTGTCTGAACATAACTCTAGTTGGTTAATCACTATTTTATCCGAACTATACAATTGGTCTAATTCTTCTTTTTTATATATTACTTTTTCAAAAGATTCTTTTTCTAAATAATAATTTACCGCACTTTCGGCATCACTGCTAAATACTACTTTTCCATGCTCCAAAACAATCCCCTTTGTGCACAAACTCTTCACCGCAGCCATATTGTGACTAACAAACAAAACGGTTCGCCCTTCATTTTTTGAAATACTCTGCATTTTACCAATGGCTTTCTTTTGAAACTCGGCATCACCTACAGCTAGTACTTCATCTACTACTAAAATTTCGGGTTCAAGAAATGCAGCAACAGCAAATCCTAATCGAACAGTCATTCCGCTGCTGTAGCGTTTGGTTGGCGTATCAATATAGCGTTCGCATCCACTAAATTCGATAATTTCATCTAGTTTTGACGTAATTTCTTTTTTGGTCATTCCCAAAATGGCACCATTCAAATAGATGTTTTCTCTACCGGTAAGTTCTGGATTAAATCCAGTACCTACTTCGAGCAAAGACGCAATTCTACCACGCGATTTGATAACTCCAGTGGTTGGCGAAGTTACTTTGGACAAAATCTTTAGTAAGGTAGATTTTCCTGCACCGTTTTTACCGATAATACCCAGAACTTCTCCGCGTTCTACTTCAAAATTAATGTCTTTAATTGCCCAAACATAATCACTATCGGCTTTTTTTGTTCGGTCGTTTACTTCTCCTAGTTTTAAATATGGATCTTCTTTACCTCTAACTTTATGCCACCATCTATTGAGATCATGGCTAATAGTTCCTGTTCCAACTACTCCTAAACGATATTGCTTAGAAATATTTTCGGCTTTTAATATGATATTCTTATCAGACACTTTCTCAAAAATTATAAATTATACGGTATCGATAAAACTTTTCTCCGTTCGATTAAAGATTACCAATCCTATTAGAAAAACAACAACCGTAATTAAGGCTGTATAAACTATTCCAAACCCTGAAACTGAACCTTTATCTAATAATAAATAGCGTGAGGCTTCTATAACATAAGCCAATGGATTGTAGTCTATTAACCAACCCAATTGTGGTAGTTTTTCTCTCATTAATTCCATAGGATACATTACTGCTGATACATACATCAATAATTGAACTCCAAAAGTTACTAAAAATGATAAATCCCTATATTTAGTTACCATAGAAGATATTATCATTCCTAATCCTAAACCTAAAATACCCATGATAATGACTAAAAAAGGAAACAACAAAACTTTCCAATCCAGCACATTATTCATTCCGTTTAATAAAAAATAAACATACACACTAAAAAAGATTAGTAACTGAATACCTAATTTTATCAAATTAGTAATAACGGTAGAAATAGGCATAATTGCCCTAGGAAAATAAACTTTGCCAAAAATGGATGCATTTTTCTTAAAAGTATCCGAAGTTTCATTTAAACAAGCTGTAAAATAATTCCAAGTGATAATTCCAGCCAAATTAAATAAAAACGGAGGAATTCCACCTGTTTGAATTCCGGCTACTTTGTTGAAGATAATAGTAAAAGTAATAGCCGTAAAAAGCGGCTGAATAAAATACCACAATGGTCCTAAAACAGTTTGTTTATAAACAGTTACGACATCTCTTTTTACAAATAGAAATAACAAATCGCGATATTGCCAAATTTCTCTTAAATTCAAAGAAAATAAACTCCTTTTTGAAGTTATCTCATACAACCATTCGTTTTTTTCGAACTGTTTATTATTCATATTTTTCCTTGATTTTACTACGATTTCAAAAGTAATTCATTTTACTAAAGTGGCAAATTTATTTATTTGGAAACTTTTGTAAATGTTTTCTAGCAAGTAAAAACAAAATATCGCTGTAAAAAATCTACTTTTGTACTACTTATTTTAATGAAATGCTATCGTTATTTAAACAGAAACCCGTTTTAAAAGAATTAATCCCAAACCAATTTGTTGATATTCATTCGCATGTACTACCAGGAATTGATGATGGCGCAAAAACGATTGATGACACGATTTCATTACTTTCCCAAATGAAAGAAATGGGCTTTGAAACCGTTATTACAACGCCGCATATCATTACAAATATTTGGAACAATACTGAAACTTCTATTCGAGATAAACATATTGAAACATCAAATTTAGTTTCAGAAACGATTGTAGCTACTAACTTTAAAGCTGCCGCTGAATACATGATTGATTCGTTTTTTTTAAAACGTCTTGCTTCCGAAAAATTACTAACTATTAAAGACAATTATATTCTGATTGAAATGTCCTATCTCAGTCCGCCTATTCAATTATATGATATTTTATTTGAAATTCAATTAGCAGGTTACCAACCTATTTTAGCACATCCTGAACGTTATTTGTTTTATCACAACGATTTTAAAGAGTACGAAAAGATAAAAAATTCGGGATGCTTATTTCAATTAAACTTATTAGCAACGGTTGGTTATTATGGAGAAAAAACAGCCCTAATTAGCGACAAACTTTTACAAAATGATTTCTATGACTTTGTTGGAAGTGATATTCATCATCAAAATCATGTTAAAGCTTTTTCTCGAAAAGTTAACGTTAAAAATGTAACCCAACTTGAAAGTGTTATTCAAAAAAATCTATTTTTTTCGGAATAGTTTCTCTTTCAACGTTTTTACCTCAGGTTCCACGCCATAGCCATAGCCATAACCATACGCGTAACCATATGATTTTTTCAAATCGGTGTCGTTTAATATCAACGATAAATTAGGTAATTTCTTTTGTTGGTATAAATCCTCAATAAAACCAAGCATTCGTTTATCAAGATAGTTCGCTCTAATGACATATACAAAGGCATCAGCATGTTTCGCAACAAGCAATGTATCAGTAACTAAACTAACCGGTGGTGTATCTACAATAATATAATCGTATTCTTTTTTCAAAGCGGTGAAAAGTTCATTGATTTTATTACTACTTAATAATTCAACAGGATTCGGAGGAATAACTCCCGATGGTAAAGCATATAAATTATCAAATTTATCTACTTTAACGATGTAATCATGTATATCTTGATCATTTTTGGCTAAATAATTAGTTAATCCGTTAGTTGGTATAGTAATATAATTATTCAACTTTGGATTTCTAATATCCATCCCTATTATCAATACTTTTTTAGCGGTAAGTGCAATAGTTGCAGCCAAATTAATAGATATAAAAGTTTTCCCTTCTTTTGGAATAGAAGATGTTACAAAAATAGTTTTGCATTGATTTTCAGCCACATTACCTAGTATAAAATCAAGATTCGTTCGAATCATTCTAACGGCTTCCGCAGAACTCGATCTACTTGCTACTTCTATAATTTGATCACTACTTTCGGAAGCAGGAATATCACCCAAAAACGGAATAGTCACCACTTCTTCTACATCTTTTCTATTCTTAATTTTTGTATCGAGTAAATCACGAATAAAGATGATTAAAAACGGAATAAGTAATCCTGCCATTAAAGCAGCAATCCATATTATGCTTCTTTTTGGAGAAACTGGAAATTTTGATGCGCTTGCTGCATCTATAATCTTTGCATTTGGTGCCGTTACTGCTAATGTAATCCCAACTTCTTCTCTCTTTTGTAACAAATAAAGATATAAGGCTTCTTTTATTTTTTGTTGTCTGTCAATTATCTTGAATTCTCTTCCTTGGCTTGGAATACTAGAAATTTTGCTGTTAATTAAATTATCCTGAATTCTTAAATCATTTCTCTTAATTTTCAAGGATTCCAATAAGCGATTAAGACTTTCCTTTATGCTAATTCGCATATCATCAATTTTGTTATTCAAATTGATAATAGTTAAATTTTTATCTGTTCCTCCGTTATTTAGATTTCTATTTCTTTGATTAATCAAACTATTGTACTCATTAATTAAAGTAGCTGTAGCATTGGAGTTTTGGTTATCCATTGCTGGTACTATATTATTAGGAATAATACCGTCTTTGGGCGAATCATTCAAATAATCAATTAATGAATTTACAACTTTTACTTGTGTCTCAGCTTGAATTAATTCTTTTTCAAAAGATACTGAATTTTGAACTAACGTTTGAGCATCGGTTTCAATATTGGTCAATCGATTCTCTTTCAGGAAACTTTCTCCTGCTTTTTCAACATCACCCAATTCTTTGGTAATATATTTTAATCGTTCATCAATGAATTCCTGAGTGTTTTTAGAAATAAAGTTTTTATCATCAATGGCATCTTGATTGTATATTTCGACCATAGCATTCAAAAAATCAGCAGCTTTTTGCGGAATTTCATCTGTTAAAGTTAAGGTAACAACACTTGTAGTCTTGCTTATTGGTTCAACAGATATTCTCGATTTATAGCTTTGTGCAACTTGTTCTACACTTCTTATTTGTAGCGTAACAGGATAGTTGTCAAATTTATTTTCGGGCAATTGTGGTCGTTTGGTAATAACCATTTTGGCATCAGCCAATTGGATTGTTTCACCATATTTATAAACTCCAATATTTTTATTATCAAAAGTTTTGAGTTCAAAAGTGTTTCCCTTTTTGTTATCTATTAAATAGGTTTTGTTTTTTTCGTAGAAATTTTTATTTACTTCAAAAAATGAAATATCAAAAGGCTTGCTATCATACAATTCTATTGTTTTAACTCGTGCTTCTGTATAAAAAGCAACGTTAAAATTCAGTTTTCTAACCGCAGCTTCTACAATACTTCTTGATTTTATTACTTCTATTTCGTTATCAACATTGCTTTTAACATTCATTAATCCTAAATCGTTGAAAGCACTCATTTCTGACGATAAACTACCTTTTCTGTCGTCTTTTACCAATATCGTAGCCGTTGCTCTATATTGTGGTTGTGCATATCTCAAATAAATAAACGCAACGAGTAATGCAATGAATACCGAAAGCGCAAACCATCTCCAATACTTCAAGTATTTTTCAAGCTGTTCTCTTAAATGGATACTTTCGTCCTGCAATTGATGCTGAAAAGAATGTTGTTCTTGCATTTTATCTTGTCAATAATACGATTAATGAAATAATAACCGAAGTTGCTGATATTATTGCGGTTACATTTGGTCCAAAAGCCGATGCATTTACTCTGGTTTTATTAGGTTCAACCACTACAACATCGTTTTGCGTTAAATAGTAAAATTCCGAATTAATAAAATCCGATTTCGTTATATCTATTCTATTATAAATTTTGTTTCCGTCTTTTTCGCGTATTACTAAAATATTATCTCGCTTTCCATATATAGTTAAATCGCCAGCATTAGCAAGAGCTTCCAATAAAGTTACTCGCTCACTAGGAATAGTATGACTTCCTGGATTTTTAACTTCTCCTAAAACCGAAAACTTAAAATTAAGTATTCTCAAATTTACCGTTGGATTTTTCTCAATATAAGGTCGCACTTTATCGGTAAGCAAAGCTACTGCCTGTGTACGGGTTAATCCAGCTAATTTAATTTTTCCTAATACGGGATATGTAATTTCTCCGTTACTATCAATGAGATAGGTTTTGGTGCCTTCTTGGTTTTCAGTAACCTTATAATTTCCCTGAACTTTAGGTACATTAAACATATAAGTCAGCTCTGGATCATCGGCAGAAACAATAATACTCAACAAATCATCATTTTTCAATACAGGTTCATAACTAGCTGTTGTACTAGAATTCGTATTGCTATTAATATCTTGAAGATAAGCAACCGATTTTCTGGATGCACAAGATTGCATAATAAGTATTGAAAAAAGGAGTATTATTTTGAAAATTGAGGAATAACGCATTCTTTATTTTAATTTAGTTGGAGCAAAGATAGAGTATATTTGCAAAGGTTAAAGAATTCTTTGAGTGTCTAAAATTTCAAACTCAGAATTCATACTTTTAAATTCGGGTACAATTTTTTTCATCATACCAACAATCTCTTCATTACTAGCCGATTTAGAAATAATCAATAATTCTTCCACAAATGCACTGATGGTATCAAAACTACCAATTCGTTCATGCCCAATCGTGATTTTTTCATTATGAGTTGGCAAGGTTTTACCTGTATCATTTAATAATTCTTCATATAACTTTTCGCCCGGACGAAGACCAATGATTTTAATCTTAATATCTACATCAGGTATAAAGCCTGCTAATCGGATCATTTTATTAGCTAAATCAACAATTTTAACTGGTTTTCCCATATCAAAAATATAGATTTCACCTCCATTACCCATAGCACCAGCTTCCAAAACTAGTTGACAAGCTTCTGGAATAGTCATAAAATAACGGATAATCTCTGGATGTGTAATTGTGATTGGTCCACCTTCTTGAATTTGCTTGGTAAACAACGGAACGATTGAACCATTAGAACCCAAAACGTTACCAAAACGTGTCGTTATAAACTTAGTCTTATTGGTCGTTTGTTGCATATACGATTGCACATACTTTTCAGCAATTCGTTTACTGGCACCCATTACACTACTTGGATTTACCGCTTTATCAGTAGAAACCATTACAAATTTTTCTACACCATATTGACTGGATAAATCGGCTAAATTTTTAGTTCCAGCAACATTGGTAAATATAGCTTGCGCAGGATTTTCCTCCATCAAAGGAACGTGTTTGTAGGCTGCCGCATGATACACAAAATGAGGTTGAAAGGTTTGAAAAACCTTTTCAAGAACCGCATAATCCTTAATATCAGCGATAACGGTTTTAATATCAATATTTGTTGAAATAGCCGCTATTTCCAAATTCAAACTATGCAAAGGTGTTTCGGCTTGATCCAAAATCACCAACTGACTCGGTTCATAATTAATAATTTGTCTAACTATTTCACTACCTATAGAACCTGCACCGCCTGTAATTAAAACGGTCTTATTTTTTATTTGATAGGAAATCGTCTTGGTATCTAAAACAATTGGCTTTCGTTCCAATAAATCTTCAATATCAAAATTCTTTAATTGATTGGATATTTGCTTTTGATCTTCCCAGTCGGTAATTAGTGGAACAGTATAAACTTTAAAATTATATTCGATACATTCTTCAACTAGAGCAACAGTTTCTTCTTTAGTCAAACTTTTTTCGGCTATAATCAAGGCTTCTGCTCCAAGGCTTCGCAAAAGAACATGAACGCTTTTAGTTTGATTCACTATAGGTAAATCGAGTATACTTTTGGAAGCTTTAACGCGATTGAATTTATCCAAGAAAGCTACCAGTTTGAATCGGGATGGTTTTTCGGTTTTCAATGCATTAGCAACCGAAATAGCATTAGCATCGGCACCATAAATTACCGCTTTTATTAACTTACTGCTATCACTTTTTTGGATGTAAATTTCAAATAAATTTTTTACTAATATTCGAAACAAAAATAGGGATACAAAAGAAATGATGTAATTGATAAACAATCCTGTGGATAAAAACAAAAGTTTCGTTTCAAATACAAAAGCAAAAAAATAATTGGCTAAAAATAAAGTGGCATAAGAACAAGTCGTTGCTATCAATAATTTTACGCCGTCAATAAAAGTAGAATGTCTAATAATTCCGGCATAGGTTCTAAAAAAGATAAAACTCAATCCATGAATAAACAAAATCAGCAACGCACTGATTGGCTTTTCAAAAAAAGCATTGTGCGATAAATTATTAACAATAAAATAAGTCACCGCCACCGAAATAGCTACTAGAGTTACATCAATAGTAAAAATAATCCAACGAGGTAAATAGCCTATATTTTGGAATTTATTGTTAAAAAAAGTGGCTCTAAGTTTTGGGGTAGTATTCTTACTCATATACTATTTTTATGAGGTTCAAAATTAAGATATTTTTAACACCAAAAGTATTATTAACCAAAAAATCGATTAAAAACGGCTAAAATTCGCTCTCTGTCAGAATTTACTAAGTTAGAACCTGATGGCAAACATAGTCCATTTTTAAAAAGATGCTCAGAAACTGTTCCGCCATAGTAGTCATATTTTTCAAACACAGGTTGCAAATGCATGGGTTTCCATAGCGGTCGAGACTCAATGTTCTCTGCTTCCAATGCCAATCGCAAATCTTCTGCTGTTTTACCTAAGACAGTAGCATCCAAAACAATACAAGACAACCAATGGTTAGAATAGACACTATCATTTGGTTCATGAAAAACGCTAACACCTTCAATTGTTTCAAAATAATCCAAATAAAATTGGTGCATTGCTCTTCTATAACCAATATGCTGTTCTAAAACCTGCATTTGCCCACGACCAATGCCTGCAGAAATATTACTCAATCGGTAATTATAACCTATTTCAGAATGCTGATAATGAGGTGCATTATCTCTAGCTTGTGTGGCTAAAAAAACGGTTTTTTCTTTTATTTCTTTAGAATTGGTTACCAAAGCGCCACCACCAGAAGTGGTTATTATTTTATTTCCATTGAACGATAAAATACCGATATCACCAAACGTACCACATTTTTGACCATTATACGTACTTCCCAAAGCTTCCGCACTATCTTCTAGAATTGGGATTTGATATTTATTGGCAATTGTCCTGATTTCATTTACTTTAAAAGGCATGCCATATAAATGTACCGCAATAATAGCTTTCGGTTTAGTGCCTTTTTTTAGTTGCCCTAGAATAGCTTCTTCCAAAGCAATCGGACAAATATTCCAAGTTTCAGGTTCGCTATCTACAAAAACAGGAATCGCACCTACATAGCGAATAGGATTTGCTGAAGCCGAAAAAGTAAAACTCTGGCAAATAACTACATCGTTGGGTTTAATATCCAACAAAACCAATCCCAAATGAATGGCTGCCGTTCCCGAACTCAAAGCAGCTACATGAGAAGTATTCCCTAAAAAAGTTTCTAAATCGTTTTCAAATCCAGTAACGTTGGGACCAAGTGGCGCAACCCAATTGGTATCAAACGCTTCGTTAACAAACTGTTGTTCGTTTCCACCCATATGTGGTGAGGAAAGCCATATTTTTGGTTTAGTCATTAATTGTGAAATTTAATTGGTTTTGCAGGAATACCGACTGCTGTACAATATTCTGGTAAACTTTTAGAAACTACTGCTCCAGCCCCTACAATTGTTGAAGTTCCAATGGTTAATTGATTAATGATTTTTGCACCTGTACCAACATAAACTTTTTCATAAATATGGACTTCGCCAGAAATATTTACCGAAGGCATAAATGAAGAAAAATCATCAATTATTGTATCATGACCAACAGTACACATTAAGTTCAAAGTAACAAAACTTCCTATTCTTATATTACAAGTAATAATTGTACCAGCACAAATTATACATCCATTTGAAATTGTTACATCATCATCTGAAATTTGAACTGAAGGATGAATAAGAGTTGGAAAATCTAAGTTATCATTTGACAAAAAACTAATAATTTTACTTTTTGTAATAGGATCGCCAATCCCTATAAGCACTGAAACTTTTTCATTAATAGCATTCAAATCCGACAAGTTACCTAAAACAGAAAAATTGTTAATCTTCGTACCCTTTTCAATTCCATCATCATAATAACCTAAAAAAACATACGTCTCTTTTTCTCTATTTATTGCATCTATAATAGTTTTCACTTCACGACCAAAGCCTCCCGCTCCAATAATTACAATGTTTTTCTTCATAATCCTAATTTATTCTCCATTAAACGGTTCAATTGTTGCTGCATTTGCTGCATTTATTCCTTCACTTTTCACTACTTTTTGAATGGTTTTTAGTAAAATTTTACAATCAAGCCCAAAACTAATATTATCCACATACCAAACATCATATTCAAATTTTTTATCCCATGAAATAGCATTTCTGCCATTAACCTGTGCCCAACCCGTAATGCCTGGTTTTACTTCGTGGCGACGATTTTGAAAATCATTATACAAATGCAAATAATGTGTCAATAATGGTCGTGGTCCAATGAGCGACATATCGCCTTTAATAACATTCAGAAGTTGTGGAATTTCGTCCAAAGAAGTTTTTCTAACAAAACTTCCTACGGCAGTTAATCGTTCTGCATCAGGTAACAACTGTCCATTGTCGTCCTTTTTATCATTCATCGTTTTAAACTTAACAATACTAAATATTTTGCCATTTTTACCTGGTCGTTTTTGAATAAAAAATGGTTTTCCTTGATTGGCAAAAAATAAGCAAATGGTTATGATAAGGAATATCGGACTTACAATTAAAAAGCCGATTAATGCTAGAACGAAATCTAGTATAGGTTTGATAATGGATTTATACATTATATCCTTTCTCTTTTAACAATGTATTGTATTCATTTAACAAAGCATTCCAAACAACTGATTGCTCATAGCGACTAACAATCATTGATCGAGAATTTTGTTTCAGTTTTTCATACAAAACTTCATCTTCTTTTAGCTTAATCATAGCCAATTTTAAACTATCTTCATCCTTAACTGGAATTATGATCCCATTTTCGTTTTGAACAATAATCTCATTACATCCATTAATATCTGAAACAATACTTGGCAACTCCATAGCCCCAGCTTGCATGACTACGTTAGGAAAACCTTCTCTATAACTAGGAAAAACCAAACAATTACTAATTGCTAAATAAGGACGAACATCGTTTTGAAAACCAACAGAAATAATATTTGCATTGGATTTTATTTCCTCCAATGTATTTGGCAATAACGGATCTAAATCAGATTCTTGAGAACCTACTAGCAATAACTTATTATTTAGAGTTTGAAGTATAGAAAATGCTGAAACTAATTCGTTGATACCTTTATCTCTTACTAATCTTCCAACAAAAACAAAAACAAAATCAATTTCGGCTATATTTAAGTCTATTCGTAATTGTTTTTTTTGCTCATCAGTAATTTTAGAAAGAGAAAAGTAATTAGTATTTATTCCGTTGGAAGATCCATTTCCAATAATTTTCAATTTCTCTTCTGATGTATATCTATTCTCTATAATAAAATCGAATAATCCTTTAGAGTTTGGATAAACTTTAGTAGCATAACTATATGTTTTTTTTTCTACAAAATCTAATATTACTCGTTTAATCCCTTTTGCTTCCATCAAAGGCAAACCCGCTACCGTATGCAAACGAATGGGTACTTTAGCTAATTTAGCTCCTAACATTCCAATAATTCCAGCTTTAGGGGTATGTGAATGCACAATTAATGGCTTTTCTCTTTTACATAAATTATAAAAATTCCAAAGTGTAATTAAATCTTTAACAAGAGAAATAGTTCTTGTCATTTCGACTGATATAGTTCGGATATTTTCTTCTTGTTCAACATCTTGCAGTTCCTGTCCACTCGAAGAAACACCAATAACTTCAAAACCATTTTCAGACATAAAACGATGCTGTCCCTTTAGTAAAATCTTAAGCGACATTGGAACGGTTGTAATACGAATGAGTTTTGGTTTAATAGGATTCATCCAACATACTTTTTAGTATCTCATAAGGAACATTCATCGGTTCATCATACCATTTACCATTTCTGTCAAAATATCCATTAGCATCTAAAAGTGCTTGATGAGAAAAACCATAACTTATCTCAATAATTATACTTTTTTCCGTTTTTAAGTTCACCACATAATCATATCCCATACATAAAAAACCTAAATCATCAGAAGTTTTAAATGCTGAATCAATTATATCTTTAGTTACTTTATTTCTATCATAAAACAAATCTCCTCCTCCAGATGCTCTGAATTCTCCTTCACGAATATTTCTCCCTATGAATGATAATTTATCTCCCACAACAACAACTTTTAAATCATATCCTTCATTCGGTATAAATTCCTGTAAATAGACATAACCTCTCTCAATATTGAATTTCTTTGCATTTGATAATGACCTTAAAAATTCAGGAATTCTTTTTGCACGATTTATTAATGTTTTTAAACTTTTGGAAGATTTAATATTAGAGGAGGCTTTATATAATAAACTTGGTGCACTGCTAATTCCCGATGTAAACATTTTCTTGGCATACGATAAAAGCTCCTCTTTTGATTTTATCATTTTTACATTATGAGAACCCGAACCATTTCTCAATTTTGCAATGATTGGAAAAGATAAATTATTAGTTTTAATGTCCGTTTCTAAACTTAACATATCATAATAGTAAAATGATTTAGGAATTGGTGCTTTTATACTTTCCAAAAGATAAGTTTCTGCCAATTTATCATCAAAATGCCAGGCATCTTTGAAAGAAGGAAAGACTTTTTTGCCTTGTTCTTCCAGCGTAAACAAAATATTTTTTGCCATCAGCATATCCTTAAAAGAATAGTTACTATAATGCCACAAAATAATATCAAAATCTAACAATTCCTTAATAACTTCTATTCTATAAGGATTTATTATTTCATAGCTGAAATTATTTTCTTTGCAATAT
Source organism: Flavobacterium solisilvae (assembly GCF_012911605.1). Taxonomy (GTDB): domain Bacteria; phylum Bacteroidota; class Bacteroidia; order Flavobacteriales; family Flavobacteriaceae; genus Flavobacterium; species Flavobacterium solisilvae. Next base: position 215,479 of record NZ_JAAMPT010000206.1, read on the forward strand.
TCTACCCAAGCTAAACTCCAATTGGTTGAATGTAACTTTTCATTTTTATCAAACAGAATTGCTATTCTCATTTCTCTAATATCTTTTTTAGAATTTCACTATGTGCTTCGCATCTTGTAAGATTAAGGGCTAATATATTATGCTTACTTTTAAGCAAATAAACAGGTAATATTCCTTTCATAAATAAAGCTCTCAACAGGAAATTTTTAATATACAAACTCGGCAAATAAAATCTTTCTTGGGTTTTAATATATTTTTTCCACTCCTCAAAAAAAACTTTATCATTTACTATTTTATCACTTAAATTATTAACTTTTTCTAAAAAATCTTCTTTTTCTTTATTTTCTAATAAAACAAATGCACTGTTATTTTCACGACCTTGTAAATGAGGAATTAATTCTATGGTAAAATTATCATCTTTATTATTTAAAGATAATATTACACTCATTCCTTCTGTCCATATTCCCTTTTGATATTTCTTTTTATAATCAAAAATAAAATTCCCCAAACTATAAATAATCGGTTTTTTATTATGATATTCAAAACCACTAACACAATGTGTATGATGAGCAACAATAGCATCAACACCGCTGTCTATAAAATATCGGAATCGTTTTCTTTGTTCCGGAGTGGGTAATTGGTAATGTTCTCTACCTCCGTGATATATTAGTATAATTTTATTTACTTTACTCTTTAGTTCCTTTATAACTCTAGTATTCTCTATAAAATCAAACGTATTTGCTCCTGGCATAGTATCTGTAGCTGCACAAAATTCATTTTCAGCAATATTGATAAAACCAATTTTTATTCCTTGAATTTCTGTTACAAAAGGTTTAGATGCCTCAACACTATTTTTACCTGCACCTACTACATCAAATCCATTTTTTTTAGCAACCTCAATCGTATCCACAACACCCTGTCCTGAATAGTCCTGAATGTGGTTATTCGCAAGTGTCAATAAATTAAATCCTGCAAACTGTAATGCTTTTAATGAATTTAGGTTTTCAGTTTTTATACAAGGTCCGGTTTTATCAATCTTTATTTCAGATTTTGTTATTGGACACTCAAAATTAATAATTGAAAAATCACATTTTTGAATTACTTTTTCAAACCCATTAAAAAGTTCATCATATTTCTCTTCTTGCAAATATTTATCCGTTCTGCCAATAGGACAATAATCTCCCGCTATAAGTATTTTCATAACCTAATACTAAATAAATTACACATAAAAATCAATTCCCTCTATAATAATCCAGAATACATTTCCATACCAAAAAGTGGGGGTTAAAATCATTAAAGGCAACATACCATTAATAAAAGCAATATTAAAAGCAAATACAGGTAATGACCATAAGATTAAGTTTTGATAACTTTTTGTTTTATAAATTGCATAAAATTTCACCAAAAGCACAAATAAAAACAAATGGGCTATATCAAAGAAACGACTTCCTGAAGGAACTGATGATGCTAAAAACGCAAAAGCATAAAAAAATAATACAAAAGCAAAAAGATTGGTATATATTGTTTTGTCTCCTTTCATTCTTTTAATCAATCTATTCAAAAACAAAACAGCCACAAAAACATAGATTTTGATTCCATAGTCAAAATACTGCTGTACATTCAAAAATAAAGAAGTTTCTTTTCTACCTTCTACTAAATTAGCTATTTCTTCACTGTTAACATAATCGATTCTTTCGACTACTTCTCCTGATAACATATAAGATGTCAGAAAAGTTAAATTAATAGAATTAGTTTTTAAAACCCAAGAAAATCCAAATGCTATAATAAACATATATAGTAATATCGGATTCACTCTTTTACTATTATATAACATAGGGTGTACAAATCTATATAATATCAAAACTGGCATAATAAGCATAAAACCATAATGAAACAAAGGAGCAACCATTATCCCTATAATCCACCTTGTTTTCTTTAGAATTATACAGTTGTAAACAGCATAAAACAAGACTAATGCTCCTGTCCAAAAGCGAAAACCATTGATATTTGCTAAAGAAATATATGTAAAGAAAACCAATGCTAACACAAAAGTATATTTATCCCATTTGTTTCCCTGTTCTTTTACAAAAATACGTAAGTTGAGATAACTGAAAACACCATAGACCAGTCCTGCAAAAGCATACATTACTTTCGGATTGTCAGAAAAAATAGATGTAAAATAAAAAAGTAGTAATTGGTATGTGTCTCTCAATTCTCCATTTCGATACATCTTTACAATTGTATCATAATCCAACGTATTGTCGAATCGGGCAAAAGCCTCTGCATAACGATACGAATCTGCCGAAGAGTCAGAAAATGAAATCGCATAGCCAAACAACGTCGCAAAAGCAACATATACAAAAGCACTCGTTTTTGATTTAATATCAAATAACGAAGTTAAAAATCCTGCTATTGGCAAGAGAAAAAAAAGAGGAAATCCAGATCCTGCGATTTTTTTATTCATTCTTTTATATTATTTCTTCCAACAACCTAATTTGGTACTCCCAAGTAAAGGATTCTAAATTTTCATTAGGCATAAGTTGATTAAAACCCCTTTGTTTATATTTCAAAAGTAAATCTTTAAAAATAGCATAACTTTCTTCTACGTTAAAATCCAAGGTATTAAAATTATATCCTAAATTCTTTTCCTGAATAATCTGCGATGATTCCGAAATTATTGGGGCAAAATTAACGATTGGTCGTTTTGCTGCAATATACTCAAATAATTTGATAGGAATGGTCTGATAATGCGATTTAATATTAGCAACAATCAGCCATAAAAAAGTGGTTTTACACATATACTGCAATACTTCCGTTCTTGGGAGATTTCCTAAAAAATCAACACAACAATACGATTTATAATCCCTCATTACCTGTTTTTGTTCTTCATCAATATTTCCTGCAATTTGTATCTGCACTTCGTCTTTAGTAAGTAGATTATCCTCAAATGCTTTATCCAAAAGTTGCATTAAGGGCAAAGGCGACCGTAATCCGTTATAAAAAGTTCCCGCATAAAAAAAAGTCAATTTATCATTATCTGAATACTTGGGACTGTCAATGAAATCAGACCTGTCAAAACCATTATAACTACAATGCATCTTATCCCAGTGTTGTGGATAGAATTTCTGATATGCTTTTTGCATAGTTTTAGTTACAAAACTTATACTTGTAGCTTCCTTAATAATCGAATATTCAAGTCGCTTATGTAAAAATGCTTTTATCCCTGTTTTATTTACCCATCCATCAACATAATAAAAATCACTAAAATCAGCAATCCATTTAATCCTATCACTACGTCTTTTAACATAGCGTGCTATACGATGATTATTAATCATTGGAGAAAGAGAGAGTACTACATCAGTGTGCTTAAGTAATTCTTTATTCTTTTTTAAGTAGCCTTTTACTTTTGGATACCAAAACATCCCTCTATCAGGAAACACTAGCTTTTGAGCAAAATCAAAAATACTTTTTTTGATACTAGCCATAAAGCTTCCTTTTTTGATATTAACACTATTATTACTTACATTTTTTTTACTACTTCCGATATAGCTATTAATTTTGATTACAGAAACATTATCCAAAGTTGGATTAAAACATTTATTAAATCCAAGATACGACATAGGATTCTTACAGGTAATAACAGTTATATTATACTTTGATTTATCTAAATATTTTGCAAGAGCATAAGGTCTTTGAGCAGCAGGGACATTTAAAGGAGGGTACGAATATGAAATTATCAGAATGTTTTTTTTCATTATATGGTAGATTTAAGTTAATAAATTAAGTTTATTTTTTTTGAATTTCATAATCCATACAAGATAACTATATTGGATAATTGTATGAGATATATATGAAATTAAATATGAGTAACATAGTCCAATAACCCCTTCCTTACGCAAAATAAGATAATAATAAGATAACAATAGAATTATTACACCCCATAACATATTAAATATAAACCCCAACCACATTTTGTCTAAACTTGCTATTGCTTGTCCTACAACATTATTAATAGCAATTAAAATAGTTGTCACAAGCATTATAGTCATTGGCAAAACTGCATTCCTATATTCATCTCCATAAAAACTTAATATAAAGGGGATAAAAGCAATAACTATCATTACGATTATAAATGCTACAACAAAATTAAGTAAAATGTTTTTCTTTAAAATTTGAAAATAATTTTCATTTTTCGCAGTAGCTAACATAGGTAAGGCTATTTGGCATAGTGCAACAGGTATAAATAATACCGTAGTTCTCCACTGCATTGCAATATCAAATATTGCCATTTGTTCATAACCTTTGGGCAAACTAACTAGAAATTTATTAGTCAACCAAGTAACAGGACTAACCATCAATCCTGAAAGAACCGCAGGAATACTAAACTTCCATATAATATTTATTTCTTTAAAATTTTGTTTACTAAAAATACGAAATTGATACTCTTTATTGGTAATTTTGTTAATTGAAAAGTAATTTAAAATATATAAAATAAAAAAATTAACTCCAAACCCTATAATTATACCATCTAAACCATAAATCTTCGCTCCAATAATTTGGCAAAATAAAGAAATAACTGATGCTATAATACTATTTATTGCTATAATCTTAAATTTTTCAAAGCCTGATAAAATACCTTTCTGTACACCATTAAGGGCTGTAAAAAAAAGTAATATACCTGCTATTTTAAGTTCATAATCCAAATGTGGTGCATTTATTTGATATGACAATGATTTTGAAAAAACTAAAAAGATAATCAAAACAAAAACACTTATTAAAACAGAAAAAACATTAGAAAGACCTATAATTCTTGATGTTTTTTGTTTATCTTCATTTTTATATTGTGCTATATATTTTGTTGCAGTCAGTCCCAATCCCAATCCTGCAAAAACTGAAAACATATTGATGGTTGATTTTATAATTCCAAATTCACCATAAACCTGTTTAGGTACAAAGTCAGTAATTAAAACTGTTGCTATCAATAATAGAATATTTGATAAAAAAGAACCTAATAAAATCCAAAAACCAGAATTTATAATATTTTTATTGATATCGGATATATTTTTAAATTTATCTATCAATTTACTCATTTAATTTTAGTATAAATTTCAAAATCCTATCACAAGCTTTCCCATCTCCATAGGGATTGTGTAATTCACTCATTAATTGATATTTGTCAGTATCTACTAATAAACTATTAGCTTCTGAAACAATTTTTTCTTTGTCCGTGCTTACCAAAATAACAGTTCCTGCCTCTACTGCTTCAGGTCTTTCCGTTGTATCTCTCATAACCAAAACGGGTTTACCTAAACTTGGTGCTTCTTCCTGAACTCCTCCTGAATCTGTAATGATTATATAAGATTCATTCATCAACCACACGAACGCAGGATAAGCCAATGGTGCGATTAGATTAATATTTCCTATTCCTGAAAGAATCTCACGTACTGGCTTCTGCACATTAGGATTGAGATGAACAGGATAAATAATTTGTACATCAGAATGAGAAAGTGCAATCTCTTTCAATGCTTCACAAATATTAATAAACCCTTGACCGTGATTTTCTCTTCTATGTCCTGTAACAAGAATAAGTTTCTTATCAGAATCCACAATCTCTTTCAACTGCTGAATTTCTATGCTTTTTAGATGTTTTACTCTCTCTGTACTATCTAACAATGCGTCAATAACGGTATTACCTGTAACTAGAATAGTATTTGCATCTACATTTTCTTTCAATAAATTTTCTTTTGACTGAATAGTAGGTGTAAAATGATAGTCTGCAATACGTCCTGCTACCTGACGGTTTATCTCTTCTGGAAATGGAGAGTGCTTATTATTCGTTCTTAAACCTGCTTCCACATGACACACTTTAGCTCCAGAATAAAATGCTGCAATACTTGCTGCCATCGTAGTCGTTGTATCTCCGTGAACATATACATAATCAGGATGAAATTCTTCCAAAACAGATTTCATTTCAACTATAATATCCGCTGTGAGCGTGTAAAGACTCTGATTAGGTTTCATTAAATTCAAATCAAAGTCTGGTTTAATATCAAAAAACTCCAATACTTGGTCAAGCATTTCACGGTGTTGTGCTGTTACACAAACTTTGGTTTGAAATTCTTTATATTTTTTAAATTCCTTCACCAATGGAGCCATTTTTATTGCTTCAGGTCTTGTTCCGAAAATGATTAAATGTTTTGTTTTTATCATTTTATTTTTTTAGAAACATTTTTTATTTTTTGCGATAGCCTTTGTTCATACATAATTCCAAAATCACTTGGCATTAATAAGTGATCTAAAATAATTGAGCCTACAAAAGAAACATCTTTTACTAAAAAGTAATCGATGAATACCCAAACCATTCCCGAAAAAGCTTCTTTTTTCAGCTGCATTATTCTATAAATATATACTTGTCTTAAAAATTATTCTTACTATCTGTTTTTCCTCCAAACATTCCTTTATCTCGTTTTTTTTAAACTTTCATAAGCTCTTTTTTTATTAAACCAAGTATTTTTTTACATATAAATTATCGAGTTGCGAACCCTGATAGCACAAGTTTTGCTATTGAACTGATTTAAACAAATTCACCATTTCAATCACTCGTAATACTTCTTTATTAGTCATTACTGAACTAATAGGCAAACTCAAGACTTCTTCGTGAATAACATTGGTAATTGGAAAATCAAGGTAATTCATTTCGGCATAAGCCAATTGTTTATTCGGTGGAATTGGATAATGAATTAAGGTTTCTATTCTTTTTTCGGTTAAATAATTTTGTAATACATCACGCTTTTTGCAACGAACCACAAACAAATGCCAAACATGTTCTTTATTTTTTAAAACCGTTAATTCTTTAGAAACTGGAAGTGGTAAAAGAATATTTGGGTTTTTAATTTCAGCTAAATAACGTTCTGCGATAGTTCTGCGATACTCGTTTTCAGCATCAAGATATTTCAATTTCACATCCAAAATTGTGGCTTGAATTTCATCTAATCGACTATTTAACCCTTGATATTCATTAACATATTTTGTTTTACTGCCATAATTTCCCAAAACTCGAACTTGCTCTGCTAATTCATCATCATTAGTAGTAACAGCTCCAGCATCGCCCATGGCACCTAAATTCTTGGTTGGATAAAAACTAAAACCCGCAGCATCGCCAAGATTCCCTGTTTTAACGCCTTTCCATTCAGCACCAATAGCTTGTGCATTATCTTCAATAATTTTTAGATTGTATTTTTGGGCAAGAGAAACCAATTTTTCACTCCAACAAACTTGTCCATAAAGATGAACAACGAGTATCGCTTTTGTTTTTTCAGTAATGGCTTGTTCTATTTTATCAATATCCAAATTGAAGCTATCAATTGTTGGCTCAACCAAAATAGGTTTCAAATGATTATCAGTAACCGCTAAAACCGAAGCAATATAAGTATTGGCAGGAACAATAACTTCGTCTCCAACTGCCATAACATTCATATTGATATAAGCTTTAAAAATTAATCGTAAAGCGTCTAAACCGTTAGCAACTCCAACCACATGCTTGCATTGGATATAATGCGCTAAGTTGCACTCAAAAGTTGCGGTCTTTTCGCCTTTTAAATACCAACCAGAATCAATGACATTTGCCATAACATGTTTCAGTTCATCAGCATACTGTGCGTTGATTTTTTGGAGATCTAAAAATTTTATTTCTTTCATTGATAAAAAAAAGGTCTTTTTTTTCCACGGCTTCGCTTGGTCAGTCACAGTAGTGCAACCAACAAAACAAAAAAACAAGCTCTAAAAAATTACTTTTGGTCTTGTTCAAAAACTAACAATCCACTTTCATCGTGCTGATTCGTCAGGTAAAACACAACTTCGCGCTGGATTTCCTGTTGCAATCTATCAGACAAATGTGAAATGTACTGTTCATTTAAATCGTTCCCTTCCAAAACTACTTCAATCTTACCGCTATCAATACCATTAACATAATCACCGATAAGAAAAACACGACTAACCGTTCCCATTTTTTCCAATACCATTTCAACAATAGTATCAAGCCCGATATATTTTCGAACTATTTTTTGCAATAAAATAAAAAAGGGATTGTGTTGATTCGCCTTATAGGTAATCTTCTGATGGGCTTCAGTTCTAATCAAATAACCAGCATCCGTAAGGTTATTCAACTCCTTTCGGATAGCATTAGTAGACTCACGCATTTCGGATGCCAAACCTCTAAGATAACCCTCATTAGCAACGTTTATAAAAAACTTTACCAACAAACGCAACCTTGTTTTAGAAGTAATGATGTTCTCTAGCATCGGGAAAACGATTAAGCGAGTAACAAAGGTACTCTTTAAATTGATAGTACCAATAATTTTTCAAAAAAATCGATGAAAGCAACATCACAAAAAATCAAAAGCAATTTCATTAAAGAAAAAATGCATAAATCCACTCAATCCGCAGCAAAAAATAACCTTAATTTCCTTAACTCTCTATATGGTTCAAAAAGAAACGAGCAAAGCGAGTAAATCCGTAAAATCTGTATAATCCGTGGCAAAAAAACCACGAGCAAAGCGAATACATCCATGAAATCAACCAAACCATTTCGTGCCAATTCGTAAAATTTGTATCAACACCACAAACTTAACTACTCTTAACTCTCTACATGGTACAAAAAGAAACGAGCAAAGCGAGTAAATCCGTAAAATCTGTACAATCCGTGGCAAAAACCAACGAGCAAAGCGAGTACATCCATGAAATCAACCAAACCATTTCGTGCCAATTCGTGAAATTTGTGTCAAAATCACAAACTTAACTACTCCTAACTCTCTACATGGTTCAAAAAGAAACGAGCAAAGCGAGTAAATCCGTAAAATCTGTACAATCCGTGGCAAAAAACAACGAGCAAAGCGAGTACATCCATGAAATCAACCAAACCATTTCGTGCCAATTCGTAAAATTTGTGTCAACATCACAAACTTAACTACTCTTAACTCTCTACATGGTTCAAAAAGAAACGAGCAAAGCGAGTAAAT